>CAWICT010000001.1:0-71552 GCA_963834735.1 uncultured Acidimicrobiaceae bacterium
GAAGCTCAATCTGTCGGAGCTGTCTCCTTCCGACCTCGATGGGCTTTGCCCGGTGGACGCTGTGCTGTCGACCGCGACCTTCCACTGGGTCACCGACCACGACCGGTTGTTCGCCAACCTCCATGGGATCCTGCGGCCGGGCGGGCAGCTTGTCGCCCAGTGCGGCGGAGCGGGCAATATCGCAACGGTCATCGAAGCGGTGAGGTCCCTCGGCGTTGAGAGGGCTGGTACGTGGCTTTACGCGTCCCCCCAGGAGACGACCGAACGCCTTGAGCGGGCCGGCTTCAGCGACATCCACACCTGGTCCCACCCAGAACTGGCGACCTTCCAGAGCGACGCAAGCCTCGTCGAGTTCCTGGGGACGGTATGTCTGCGCGAGCACCTGGCTACGATCCCGCCTTCCGAGCGCCGTCCTTTTGCCGAACATGTCGCCGCGGCGATGCCGTCGACGGTCGTCGACTACGTGCGGCTCAACATCGTCGCTCGCGCCTAGTGTGCCCTATGAGCCGACTAAGCCACTCCGTCAAAGTCGCCAGTGAGCTGTTGGCGCGAGCCGACCTTTCTCAAGACGCCGGTGTGCGTGAACTGCTGGAGCTCACCTACGAGCGCCGCCGCACCGATCTCTCCGATCTCTCGCCAACCGAGCAGGCAACCCTGATAGCCGAGCGGTGCGAGCAGCTCCAGCCGTCGCCGGAAGCCCTGGCCAAGCGCTTGACAGAGGCAGGGGAGCGGGGCCGGCCTTTTATTGCGAAACTGGGTATCGACCCGACGGGCTCCGAGGTCCACCTGGGCCACGCCGTGCCGATGCTCCTTCTCAGTCGTTTCCAGCGGATGGGCCACCACGTCATCCTCATCGTCGGGGACATGACAGCGATGATCGGCGACCCGAGCGGTCGTTCAGAGGAGCGGCCGCACCTCACCCAGGAGGATATCGCTCAGAACCTCGCCACCTACCAGGAACAGGTTTCGCCGTTTTTTGACTTTTCGCGAGCGGAGTTCCGCCGCAACGGGGATTGGCTGCGCGCTGTAACCCTCCCCAGGTTGATCGAAATAACCTCGCATATCCCCGTGTCGATGTCGCTGCAGCGCGACGACTTCCGGGCCCGTCTTGCCGCTGGCCACAGCCTGACCCTCGCCGAGCTGCTCTACTCGGTGGCGATGGCCCTCGACTCGGTCGAGATCAACTGCGACGTGGAGCTGGGAGGGCTCGATCAGTTCCTGAACATGCAGATGTGCCGCAAGGTTATGGAGATTTGCGGGCAGGACCCTGAGCTCGTGGTCGCGACTACCCTGTTGGAGGGCACCGACGGTACCGGTGCGAAGATGAGCAAGTCGAAGGGCAATTACGTCCCTTTGACCGCTCCCCCGGGCGAGGTGTTCGGCAAGCTGATGTCTGTGCCGGACCACCTGATGGTCCCTTATATGAAGGCTCTTTCTGAGTGGCAGGGCGCAGAGCTCCTCTTGGTGGAGCGGCGTCTTGTTGACTGCTCGCTCCACCCGGTTGACCTCAAGAAAATTCTCGCCGGCGAGGTGACAGCCGCACTTCATGGACTGGACGCCGCAATGAAAGCAAGGGAGGAGTTTGCCGCCCAGTTTTCTCGGCACAGCTACGCGGACGTCGAGGACGTTCCCACCGTGGAAGACCTCTCGCAGCCCGTCGTCGATGTTGTGAGGAGCCTCGGTTTTGCCAGCAGCAACGGCGAAGTGCGGCGTATCGCCGAGCAAAATGGGCTCCGTCTTGTCGTCGAACCCTCTGATGGCGCCCCGCAGCTGCAGGCCACCCTCAAGCCGGAGGACCTCCGTGAGCCGCTAGCGGATCTGATGGAGGCGAAGCTCGATGGCATAGCGGGCGATTGGTACCTAAGGGTCGGCCGCAAACTTGCTCGGATAGTCAACCTAGTCTGAGGAGCCAGCTCTCGATGGAGCTGGTGATTAAATCGGCCGTCGCAGACCACGCGTGATCCTCTCCGAAAGACTCTACAAGCGACACCGTTGTGATGGGAGCCTCCATCTGAATAGCAGTTGACCCTGCGATCACCAGGACGGGCAACCCGCAACGCGATGCTCGCTCTGCTACGCCCCCGACGGTTTTTCCCTCGAGGGATGTCTGGTCAAGGCGCCCTTCACCCGTCGCCACGGCATCGGTGTCGCCCAACGCTGCGTCTAAGTCGGTGGCCGCCGCAATAAGGTCAAACCCCGGGACAAGTTCGGCACCGAGAGCCGCCAACCCGCCCCCAAGCCCACCGGCCGCGCCACCACCCACGAGAGGGCGCACGTCAATGCCGTAGCGGCTCGCATACTCGTCGGCAAGCCGCTCGAGGCGTTCGGCGAGGGCGCCCACCTGAGCTTCGTCCGCTCCCTTCTGTGGCGCAAAAACCGAGGCTGCTTCCACGAAACGCGTGCGGACATCGCATGCGACACGGACGGCGACGCCCTGCTCCGAAAAGGTCTTGCCGCCTAGTGCCTCGACCGCCCCGAGACCTCCGTCCGTCGTAGCCGAACCGCCTACCCCAACGATGATCTCGCGGGCGCCGCCCGCAATTGCGGCTGCGATCAACTCGCCGGTACCGCGCGTTGTAGCTCGCAGCGGGTCGTTTGCTGATCGGCCACCGGCGAGCAAAAGACCTGATGCAAGTGCCATCTCGACGACCGCCCTCCCGCCGTCCAACCGCCACCCGGCGTTGGTTGGCTGTCCGAGCGGCCCGGTCACGACGTTGGAGCGGTTGGGCCCGCCGAGGGAACCCAAAGTGCCCTCCCCGCCGTCGCTAAGCGGGAACTCGCGGGCGGCCCAGCCGGCGGCTCGAGCACCGGCGGCCATGGCTCGTGCTACTTCACCGGCGTCGAGGCTCCCCCGGAACTTGTCCGGGGCGGCGAGCAGCCGCCTAGGCAAGGTAGGCGACGGACGTCGTCAAGAACGCAAAGTGGATTTCCACTTGTTTGATCGTAGAGGGCCGGGTGATCAAGCACTTGCCGGCTTGGCGAGCCACGTGCCGGTGCCCCTTACTGGCTAGTGATGAGCTCGCGGCCCGTACCACAACGCGAGCGTTAACGTATACTGCACAGACTATGGGGGCAATCGCCATCGAAGCGTTGGGCGAGCCGGCGGCGTGAAAGCTTCTCCCGCGCTAGCGGATACGGAAACCCGGGTCGGGATGTACCGGGCGCAGGTCCGAGTGCGCTACTTCGAGAAGGCGGCGTACGACCTTTTTCTCCAGAACCTGGTCAAGGGCACTAGCCACCTGGCGACTGGCCAAGAGGCGATTGCCGCGGGCGTGTCCGCCGCGCTGAGGCCGGATGACTACGTCTTCGCCACCTATCGTGGCCATGCCCATGCCATCCTTCGTGGTGCCCCTATGCCGGCAGTGCTCGCCGAGCTCATGGGCCGCGAAACTGGCCTGATGGGTGGCAAGGGCGGGTCGATGCACCTGACCTATGTGGCGAACAACTTCATGGGTTCCTACGCCATCGTGGGTGCCCATCTCACGATTGCCAACGGGACCGCCTGGTCCGCGCAGTACCGTGGTACCGACCAGGTTACGGTGGCGTTCTTCGGCGACGGCACTACCAATATCGGTGCTTTTCACGAGGCATTGAACCTCGCGGCTACCTGGAAGTTGCCGGTCATCTTCGTCTGCGAGAACAACCTGTACATGGAGTACACCCCGATCAATGACGTGACTGCTGTCCCGCGCCCGGCGGCTGACCGCGCCAGCGCCTACGGCCTAGCTCCTTTGGCGATCGACGGCAACGACGCAGATGTGGTCTACGCAACGGCCCTCGAAGCAGTCTTGCGTGCCCGCTCGGGGGACGGGCCTAGCTTGATCGAAGCCGTCACCTACCGCCACGGAGGGCATTCCCGGGCTGACCCCGGCAAGTACCGCCCGGACTCCGAGGTTGCCGAGTGGCTGGCGAAGGATCCGATCCCTCGACTGCGGGACCGGCTGGTCGGCGACGGCGTGGATGCCTCGTTGCTCGACCGGATCGATGCCGAAGCCCGCTCAGAGGTGGACCAAGCTCGCGAGGAGGCCAAGGCGGCGCCGCTGGCCGACCCCGCGGGCGTCGAGCGCCAGGTCTTCGCCGACGGGGGTGCGCAGTGGCGACGATGACTTACCGGGATGCCGTTGCAGCGGGGCTTGCTCAGGAAATGGCCCGCGACGCCTCGGTGGTGTTGATCGGGGAGGACGTCGGTGCTGCCGGCGGCGTCTTCAAGGCAACGGTTGGTTTGTTGGACAAGTTCGGGCCGACAAGAGTGCGGGATACCCCTATATCCGAGCAAGCCATCCTGGGGGCGGCGATGGGCGCGGCCATGACAGGCCTGCGACCGGTCGCAGAACTGATGTTTGCGGACTTCCTGTCCGTAGGCCACGACTTGGTGGTCAACCAGATTGCCAAGGCCCGGTACATGACCAATGGCCAGATCACCCTTCCTTTGGTGGTCCGGTTTGGCAATGGTGGTGGCCTGCGTTTCGGGGCCCAGCATTCCCAGAGCGTCGAGGGATGGCTAATGGCGGTGCCCGGCCTGAAGGTCGTGGTGCCGTCAACTCCAGCTGATGTGATCGGGCTGATGGCGGCGGCCGTGCGCGACGACGACCCGGTGATGTTCCTTGAAGAAAAGGCGCTTTATCCGACAAGCGGAGAGATCCCCGACGGTGAGCATGTGGAGGAACTGGGGACCGCTCGGATCCGCCGGAGCGGCTCCGACGTCACCATCGTGGCGCTCGGCACCATGGTCCACCGTGCGCTTGGCGCCGCTGAGCAGCTCGCAGCCACGGGCACTGACTGCGAGGTCATCGATCTTCGCTCGTTGGTCCCGCTCGACGTTTCGTCGGTGGCCGCGTCCGTGAACAAGACCGGCCGCCTTTTCACCGTGGAAGAAAGCCCCCGGCTGTGCGGCTGGGGAGCCGAGGTGGCGTCCATCATTGCCGAAGAATGCTTCTACGACTTGGACTCTCCCATCCGGCGGATCACGGCGCCCCATATCCCGTTGCCGGCGGCCGACTCCTTGGAAGATGCGACCATTCCCTCGGTAGACCGGATCGTTGAATCGGTCCGGAGGGGGCTCGGATAACCAAGTGAGCACGGGACGCAAAATACAGGAGGGAACGTGATCCTGCACCTCGCGAATTTTCGCTGGAAGGAGGGCATCTCGCCAGAGGATGTGGCTCACCTCTGCGAGGAGCTGGCCGCATTCCGCCAGAAAGTGGACTTCCTGGTCGGCTATCACTTTGGGCCGGACCTGGGGCTGAGACAGGGGAACGCTGACTTTGGGGTAGCGGCCTTAGTGGCTTCTCCCGAGGATCTCGGTTCATACCTGGAGCACCCAGCCCACCACGAGCTGGTCGGCAAAGTCCTCGGCCCGATGACCGCGTCCAGGCAAGCGGTCCAGATCGAAGTGGCCCAACCGCTGACGGCCACCTGAGCCAAACGGTCCTTGGCCTCGACTGGTGGCAGCCGAGAGCGCAGGGTGCCTATGTTCAGCGCAACATCCAGCCCCCGTCCACGAAGAGATCGATCCCGTTCACGGCTGGGCAATCAAGCAGGAACCTGGTTGCCTGAGCCACCTCGCTCATTTTTACAAGTCGACCTATCGGAGTCCGTTCGATGACAGCGTCGAGCCGTTTGCCCTGCCATTCCGGGCTGTCTCCTACGATCCCAGGGTGAACCGCGTTCACCCGCACGGGGGCCAGCTCGTAGGCGAGCGTGCGCACCAATCCAGCAATACCGCCGTTAACGGTGCTCACCGTCGTGGAGCCGGGGTAGGGCCGCTCCTTTGCCAGACCGCCGAAAAGAACTATTGAGGCGTCGGCAACGAGATGGGGGCGGAGAGTGTGGACCACCTCGGGATAGCCAACTAACTTCAAGGTTACAAGCCGCTCGGCGCGCTCGCGGTCGTAGGTGGTTATGTGGTTGCTATCGCGTTCGATCGCGGCAATGACGAGGTGCCTGACCTCGCCGATGCTGGATAAGGCGCCGGCGATCTCTGCGGTCACAGACAGATCTACGCCGACACCTCGCGCCGCCGGGCCGAGCTCACCGGCAATACGGCCCGCCCGGCCACCATCCCGGCCGGATATCACAACCTCCTGCCCGAGCTCAACGTACTGCCTTGCCAGCTCGAGGCCGATCCCCGAGGTGCCTCCGATAATCACTACGGGTGCAGACATCAGGCGGTGCCTTCGTTATTGCCTCGAGCGCTGACATGCTCCCAGTGCGCGGGCCAACGGTACGAATGGCGCCGTGGTGGTTGAGGCGCCTGAGTCTCTATCCAGCGAACGCGCCCAGAGCTCGTGTTGAAGAAACCATGCAGCACGCCGACGCCACAGAACAGGACATCTCCGGCCTGAAAGGTTGTCGCCTCCCCCTCGATCTCGGCCTCGATCTCACCTTCCAGGAAGAAATAAGTTTCCTCGAAGGGATGGTCGTGGACTTGGGCGGCACCGCCCGGCTCGTAGTCGACCATGAACATTGTGAGCAGTTCGGCACCCAAGTTCGAGTCGACGAGCATCTTGACCGAGATGCCGCTGTAAGCCAGTAACGCGCTGTCCATGCCGGCCGGTGCGCGACCTCGCGCCGGCCCAGAAAGGATAAATGCTTCTTGCTGGGGAGGGGTACCGACGTAGTGCCCGAGGTGGCCTACGGTGGGGTCTCGCAAGTTGGGGAGTGCCGCAGGGCTTGAGCCGAGTGAAGGAAGGAAGTAGGTATCTTCCCGACCGCTGTCTGGCACGACCGGCTGGGGGGTACTGACCTCCAACCACCGCGCCTCCTGCTCGCTATGGTTCTGCCATGCGTGTGGCGCGCCCACCGGGAATAGGACATAGTCGCCGGTAGTCAATTGGAAGCGCTGAGAGCCCATCTCCACTATGGGGTGCCCACCGAGGACGTAGGCACTGCGTTCGAAGGAATGAACGTGGCGGTCTACCCACCCATCGGGGGAAAGCCGGCACAGACCGAACTCTGTGTGCACTGCTCCGGTACTCCTGCCCACGAGACCGGTACGCGCAAACCCATCAGCATGAGCGGTGTAATCGTGGGCCCCGTCATCAGGGAATGACCAGTCCCACTTCCTAGAGAAGTGCATTTCAGGCTCCCACTACCGGCCCACTGTGAGAGCAACACGCTCCATCAGCTGCTCGAGAGGCGGCCTTCGCTTTATACAGGCGGTTGCGAGGTGGCGGCAATGACTTGGTCGAGGACCGACTGATCAGGCAACGCGGGTGGGTCAAGGCCAGGAAGTTCACGGATCCGGTTAAACGCCCGTTCGATATAGGGACCTTCGATCACCGGAGAGTGAGCGGAGGTGATCGTGGTGATGTCGAGCCCTTGCACTGTGTCGACGAAACGGCCGTACTTTTGAGGATCCAGCATCGACAACCATGGGCATAGCGCGCCGAACGCGAACAGAGACATCGCCTCGTACCAGAAACCTGGGTCTAGGTCGGCAATTGTCATGTTGGCGTCTGGGAGAGGAGTTGCGAAGCAATCGACCGCCCAAAATACTCCCGTCGTCGGGTCGAAAAGCCCTCGTGTCGTAGGCGAGTCGTACAGGGGAGGGCGGACGGCTTGCAATATCCGGTCACCAACGTCGAACGACTCGTCGTGCATCACCCAGCGGCACCGGTCCAGAGGGAAGTCGAAACAGTTAGTGAAACGCTCGAGCATCGCCCAGTTGCACACGAGCGTCGCGTTAGGGCACGCCGTCATTACCTGGTCAAGGTTCCCGGTGTGGTCAACGTCCTCGTGTGACAAGAAGACCCAACGCACGTCCTCAGGTTCGACGAGCGAGAACAGGTCGTTCAGCCACCTCTCGCGGTTGGCCGGCGTGCCGGTATCGACGACGACGGGCTCACGGCCGAGGATCACCATCGAATTGAGGTAGACAAAGAGAGGTTGGCCGAGCGCGGGTTGCACCTGGTGGATTACGAAGGTGTCGGTGGCGACGCGGGTCGGCGGTACGTGCATCGTCGGCGGGACCGGAGCGAAGGTCATCGCGCCTACCGTAACACCGCGTCAAAGCTCATCGCGCCTACGGTAACACCGTGGCTGAACATGATCAACCATCGTTAACACCCTCCCGCGGATATCAACTACATTAAACGGCAGCCTGCAGATCGCCGGGGCAGCCCAGGGCTCTTGTTCGGGGGTGGGTGGGGCATAGTGTCAATTCGGGTTGAACAGTGAGCCCCCTTCGCAAGGTCGTCTCCAGCCCTTTCTTCCCCGTCTGGCCGGCAACCGCTTTGCTGTTCGTCGTCAGCCCGCAGATAGCGCCCGGGAGCGATGGCGCGAGCGCTCTTACCTCTATCCTGCCTTTCACCGCGTTCCTCGTCATCGCCGGCATCGGCCAAACGATCGTTGTCCAGCAGAGAGGCTTGGACCTCTCCATCACGGGGATGATCTCGTTGGCGGCCATCATCATCACCAAGTACCCCAACGGGACCGACGGTGGCCTGGCCAAGGGCATCGCCTTTGTGGTCCTGGCGTGCGTGCTTTCGGGCCTTCTGTCTGGCTTTGCCGTGACGGTCCTCGGGATCACCCCTCTGATCTCGACTCTTGGGGTGAACGCGCTGCTCACCGGTGCGCTCCTGCAGATCACCAACGGCGCTTTGACCGCCGAGCCGGCGCCAGCCCTGCGCAGTTTCACGTTCGACAAGACCGGGGGGATCCCCAACACTGTCCTCGTAGCCGCCGGCGTGGTCATCGTGGTTGCTTTGCTCATGCGGACGACCGTCGCCGGGCGGCGGTTCGTCGCGGTAGGGACCAATGCCCCCGCCGCGTACGTGGCCGGTATCAGGGTCAAGGCCTACATCTGGGGGACCTACGTGGCCGCCAGCCTCTTTTATGGCCTGGCGGCAGTGCTGCTCGCCGGGTACCTGGGGACGCCCGACCTGCAATCAGGCGGCAATTACCTGCTCCTGTCGATAACCGTGGTAGTGCTCGGGGGCGCGTCGCTTGCGGGTGGCTCGGGAAGCGTGCTCGGGACGGCGATCGGCGCCGTGTTCCTTATCCAGCTGCAACAGGACGTCTTCGGGGCCGGCGCCCCGCAGTCGGTGCAGTACCTGATCCAGGCCGGGGTGATCGCCCTGGCCATGGCCCTCCGCACTCTGATCACCCACCTCAATGCCGGACGGGCACTCTCGCCCGGCTCAGGGCCCACCCTGGGGCCCCCGTTGAGCGCCGCCTCCAGCTGATCCCAGGGCTTACCCCTGATGGGCGGTCCCCGTGGCCCGCTCACCGGCTCCCATCCACCACCAAAACAAAGACCAAACCTCAACAGAGAACACCAACCACAGGAGGTAGTAAATGCAATACAAGAGACGGGAACGAGCGGCAACAAAATCCCTGGCCGCGATTGGCATTGCCAGCGGGATGGTCCTGGGGCTTGCCCCGGGCAGCGGTGCCGCATCGATGTCGATCACCGCTACGGCCGCGTACGAGATCGCTCACGCCGGGATCCTCAGCACCACAGCCTTTTGCGGCACCAAGAAGATAACTCTCGGCGTCGAGGACGGCTATGGCATCAACTCGTGGTCGCAAGCATCCTTCGCCGCCGTGCGCTCCGAGGCGGCGCTCTGCCCCAACGTCACCCAGGACGTCGAGGCCGGCGGTGGGAGCCTGCCCACCATGATCTCCCAGATCAAGGCGATGGCCAACAAGGGTGACCAAGCCATTGTTGTGATCCCCGATGACGGCCAGGCAGAGCTGCCGGCCATTGAGTACGCCACCCAACACGGCGTCAAGGTTGTCCCCTGGGCGGCCAACCCCGGCGGGAGCGCCCCAGCCGACTACGTTGCCTATGTCGACTGGAACCCGGGTTTCTCGGGCACGCTCTTTGCCAACTGGATGGTCAACCAGCTCCACGGCAGCGGCAACGTGATTGAGCTCGGCGGCCCGGCCGGCAACCCGGTTTCCGCTGAAGAGCTGGCCGCTGTAGTCAAGGTCTTCAAGGCTCACCCGGGTATGAAACTTCTGACCGGGGACAGCACTTGGGCCGTCACCGACTGGACCTCGTCTATCGCCGCCCAGGCCACGGCCGCCCTGTTGGCCAAGTACCCGAAGATCAACGGGATCATCTCCGACTACGGCACCGACGTGCTCGCAGCTATGAACTCGTTCCAGGCCGCCAACCGGCCTCTGCCCGCGGTCGGCGTCCCCGACGCCAATGGCCTCGGCTGTCTGTGGCAGAAGGTCCATAAGTCCCAGCCTGCGTTCCAGATGATCACCGACTCGACCCGTAACTGGATGGGGCGCGTCGCTGCCCGCAAGGCCATCGCCGCCGCCGAAGGCATCAGCGACACGGAGCCCAACCTGTACAACCTCACCCCCTTCGAAGACTCGACCGGCAGCCTGGCGCCGCAGTGCGACCGCAACCAGCCTGCTGACCGGTACCTGTCCGACCAGCTGAGCCCCGCCGTCATCGCCAAGTACGGCAAGACCAACTAGAGCAGTCACAATGACCGCGCCGTCCTCGCCCTCGACTACCCTCCGGTTGACGCATATAACCAAGACGTACCCCGGGGTCAGGGCGCTCCACGACGTAACCTTCGAGGTGCTCGAGGGCGAAGTTCACGCTTTCTTGGGCGAGAACGGCGCGGGTAAGTCAACCCTCATGGCGGTGGCCGCGGGAGCCGTGGCGCCTGACTCTGGGACCATAGAGATCCTGGGCCACCACCTTGAGCAGGCTTCACCGGCAGTGGCCCAGTCCTTTGGCCTCGGCGTCGTTTACCAGCACCCGTCGGTGCTCGACGACCTCACGGTGGCCGAGAACCTTCTGTTCGCCCTGCCGGCCGATCTGCGTCCGCCTCAAGGACAAGTCAATGAGTGGGCCGCCGCTCGCCTGCGCGTCGTGGGGGCCGAGATAGACCCCAGCGCCCGTGCCGAGGAGCTCAGCGTGGCCCAGCGCCAGCTCCTCGAGATCGCGAAGGCGCTCGCTCTTGACGCCAAGGTGCTCATCCTTGACGAACCCACCGAGTCCCTGACCGCCGCCGAGAGCGCCAGCCTGTTCCTGCAGGTCGACGCCCTGCGCCAACGGGGAGCCAGCGTCGTCTACATATCCCATCGCCTCCCCGAGGTCCGGCGGGTCGCCGACCGGATCACGGTGCTGCGCGACGGCGAAATAAGGGGCACTTTCGCGGCCTCCGCCATCAGCGACGACGAAGTCCTCGCCCTCATCATCGGTCGCCCGGTACAACAGACCTTCCCCCCCAAACCCGCCCCTCGCCCCGACGACGGCACGGCCGCCCTCCTGAGTGTGACCGACCTTCGCGGCCCCCGCCTGTCGGGAGTCACCTTCGACATCTCCCCTGGCGAGATCGTGGGGCTGGCGGGGGTGGAGGGCAACGGGCAACGGGAGGTCCTCCGGGCGCTCGGAGGCCTCCTTCCCCACCACGGGACGGTGGAGGTGAACGGGGCCAAGGCAGATACCCGCACGCCTTCCCGGTCGCGCCGCTCGGGGATCCTTTACCTGCCACGGGACCGCTACTCCGAGGGCGTGTTCCGCACCATGACGGTGCGGGAGAACCTGTCTCTCATGGTTCTCCGGGAGGTGGCCAAGGCGGGATTTCTCCAGCGCGGGAAGGAGCAGCAACGAGCCCGCGCCCAGATCGAGGGCTTCGATGTGAGGGCCCCGTCGTCCGAGGTCATGGTAGAAACCCTTTCCGGCGGCAACCAGCAGAAGGTGCTCCTGGCCCGATCGATGGCGGCCGAGCCCATCGTGCTGTTGGCCGATGAACCCACCCGGGGTGTCGACGTCG
The DNA here is from genome assembly GCA_963834735.1 of uncultured Acidimicrobiaceae bacterium. Taxonomy (GTDB): domain Bacteria; phylum Actinomycetota; class Acidimicrobiia; order Acidimicrobiales; family Palsa-688; genus Fen-671. The sequence continues at coordinate 11,748 of CAWICT010000001.1, forward strand.
GCGCCCGTATCGAGATCTACCAGCTCCTGCGAGGGGCGGCCGCGACGGCCCGGGCCGTAATAGTGGCCTCTTCAGACACGCTTGAACTTCAGGGCCTCTGCGACAAAATCCTCGTCTTCGAGCGGGGCCACGTGGTCAAGGTGTTGACCGGGGACGATATAACCGAGGCCAAGATAATGGCCGCCGCACTCACCTCGGAGGTCCACCAGCTGGGCCAGACCGGACCGGCCCGGTCGTCGGGACGCATGGGCCGGGCCTGACGGGGCGACTACGCACCCGGGGGCATCTTGGCGGTGCTCGTGCTCGCACTGGGCGCGGCCACCGGGGCACATGCTCCTCATTTTCTCGGCGCACTAAACCTGAGCGCCACCTTCTTGCTGGCGGCTGTTCTCGCCCTTGTGGCTAGCGGGCAGCTGGTGGCGCTTCTCGGCGCCAGCATCGACCTGTCCGTCGGGCCCCTGATGGGGCTCACGGTGGTCATCCTGTCTTTTTTCGACCAGCAGGGGTCCGGGTATGGCGGCTTGGTCATCGGTGGGCTGATCGCCGTCGGGGCGGGCGTCCTGGTTGGTGCCACCAATACTTTCCTGATCCGAACTATGCAGATCGGGCCTGTGATTTCCACTTTGGTCACGTTCATCGCCCTTGAGGGAGTGAACCTCCTGCTACGCCCGCAGCCGGGGGGCGCGATTGACTCCCGGGTCACGTCAGGCATCAGCACCAGCTTCGGCGCCTTCCCGGTTGCTTTCCTGGTGGTAATCGCGCTCACCCTGGTGGCTGAGGCAGTCCTGCGTCGTAGACAAGCAGGTCGGGAACTACGTGCCGTTGGATCCGACGCTCAACGGGCTTTCCGCATGGGTGCCCGTGTTGGCGCCACCGCCCTGGTCGCCCAGGTGACCTGTTCGCTCTGCGCGGTGGGCGCGGGTATCCTGCTCGCTTCGCAGGTCGGCATTGGCGACCCCACCCTGGGCGGATTCTGACTACACGCTGTTGTCACTAACCGCTGCAGTGCTCGGTGGGGCGAGCATTTTCGGGGGGCGTGGCTCTTTCGTGGGCACTTTCCTGGGCGCGCTGCTCCTCCAGGAGATAACCGCGGCGACATCGTTCCTGAACTGGGCTGAGTCCTGGCAGGAGTGGCTCCCGGGGATCCTTATCCTGGCGGGGGCGGGGATGTACTCGCGACTTCGTTCCCGGGGCATGCGCCGGGCGATGAGCGCCGTTGGGACCGGATAGTTGCATTACACACAGACACTGACGATCACGAGCAGAGGTAGGAAAACATGCCTGTAAAGAGTTTCGGCCTAACCGCAGTTGACTGGGAGCAGCGGGTCGACTTCGAGCGGCTCCGGTCTGAGCGCCTCGGACGCCTCCGGCATGAGCTCGAGCGCAGCGAGCTGGGGGCGCTGCTCACCTTCGACTTCCACAACATCCGGTACATGACCTCCACCCACATTGGGACCTGGGCCATGGACAAGCTCATCCGTTTCGCGCTCCTCCCCCGGGGCGGGGAGCCGGTGATCTGGGACTTCGGCTCGGCGGCCCGCCACCACGTGCTCTACAACCCCTGGCTCGACCATGGCTCGGGTGCCGGGCCGGGCCAGCCCCGCGAGCACGGCTCGCGCGCCGGGATCTCGACCTTGCGGGGTGCGTTCAACCCCGACGCCGGTCGGGCCGAGGAGGTGGCCCGGTCTGTTCGACGCGAGCTCGACAAGTACGGCCTGGCGGGGGAACCGATCGGCGTCGACCTGATCGAAATGCCTGTGCTCGCCGCTCTCCAACAAGCTGGTCTGTCCGTAGTGGACGGTCAGCAGTTGTTCCTAGAGGCGCGGCGGGTCAAGACCGAGGACGAGATAACCCTTTTGGTCACGGCCGCTTCGATGGTCGATGCCGTTTATGACGAGCTCTATGCCTTCCTGCGCCCGGGCGTAAAGGAGAACGAATGCGTCGGCCTCGTCGCAAAGTCGCTCTACGACATGGGTAGTGAGCACGTCGAGGGTGTCAACGCCATCTCTGGCGAGCGTTGCTCACCTCACCCGCACGTGTACTCCGACCGCATCCTGCGCCCCGGCGACCCCGCCTTTTTCGACATATTGCACAGCTTTATGGGTTATCGCACCTGTTACTACCGCACTTTCGCGGTCGGCAGTGCCAGCCCCGCGCAGGCGGACGCGTACAAACGATGCAGGGAGTTCGTCGATAACGCCATCGCCCTCGTCAAGCCGGGCGCAACGACGGCTGATATCTGCGCGGTGTGGCCCCCCGCGACGGACTTCGGTTTCGCAGACGAGCTCGCCGCATTCGGTCTTCAGTTTGGCCACGGCGTAGGCCTGTCGATCTGGGAAAAGCCGATCTTCTCCCGGCTCGTGTCTTTTGAGCACCCCGAGGTCTTGGAAGAAGGGATGCTGTTCGCTTTGGAGACTTACTGGCCCGCCTCGGACGGATGGGGAGCGGCCCGGATCGAAGAGGAGGTCCTGGTGACCGCGGACGGCTGCGAGGTGGTCACCAAGTTCCCAGCGGAGGAGCTCCTGGTTGCCGGCCAGCGTTATTGGACAGTCGGCGGGCCGCTCAATACCACCCGGGAGCCCCAGTCCCATTTGAACACCGAAGCTGGTCGAGGCCACCCTTAGCCCTCGACCGGCTTGCGCTAGATGCTCACTGGTTGGAGTACACCTCTGGGAGCCACTCTCCTGGATGGGCGATCCCGGCCCGGGCCATGAGCCGGTCCCGGGCGTCTTCTGCCAGGCGCCGCACATGGTTGAAGTCATGGTTGACCAGTTGACCGTGGCTCTTGACAACGTCGCCGTCGACCAGGACCGTGTCCACCAGCATCGGGTGGCCGGACTCCACCACCGCCCCGACGGGGTAGTTGAGGGGTTGCATCCCCCAGGTATCGGTGCGCACGAGAATGATGTCAGCAGCCTTCCCCGGGGTCAAGGAGCCAACTTCGTCGCCCAGCCAGGCGCCGCGAGCCCCCCCTTGAGTCGCATAGCCGAGCACGTCGACGGCGGTTATGGGCAGGACATCGACCACACGGTCCTCGTCCACTGCGGCGATGTTGAACAGATAGCGGGAGCCGGCCAGTAGAGCCCGCATAGCTGAAAACAGGTCACCGCCGACCGAAGTGCAGACATCTACGGAGATCGACACAGGGATCCCCCGCTGTTTCGCCCGGAGCGCCGAAATGCGGCCGTGACCCATGTGCATTTCCAGCTCGGGCGCACAAGAAATGGCCCCCCCGGTTGCGGCAATGATGTCGAACTCCTCGTCTGCCAGAGTGCTGCCATGGACATAAGTAGTTTTCGCCGTGGCCAGCCCGTTCTCGTGCATCCAGCGCACGGGGAACCCCTTGCCCCAAAGCCCGTCGCCGACGTGCACAGTCACCGGGATGTCGAGCTCGGTAGCAAGACCAAAATCCGAGATGGTGACCTCTTTGGTAGCGAACTGAGGTCCGCGAGGGGCCAACGCCAGGCTCACCTTCGAGTCCTTGGACGAGAACCACTGATTGGCGATCCGGACCACGTCCCTGGACTGAGGGACCGAACTGATCGGTAACCACTCGTCGTTCGAGTTGCCGTAAGCCCAGACAGAACGGATCCCCGAGTCCAGCACGGCCTGAATGGCGGCGTCGGCATGCTCAGGGGTGTTGTTGTTGTGCGACCAGTCCACCAAGGTGGTGATCCCAGAATCAAGGGCGTCGAGCATTGCGATGAGGTTGGCCGCGTACATGTCCTCGGGCTGGTATTCCTTTCCGAGGACCCCCCGCACACCCGAGAAGTACTGCGAAAGCGTCCAGTCCGTGGATACGTGCCGGATAAGCGACTGCCAGCTGTGCCGATGAGTATCGACAAACCCCGGTAGAGCGATCCGGTCGGTCCCGTCGATCACCTCCGCGTCCAACGGGCCCAGGTCCGCCCCTACAGCGGCGATCCGGGCCCCTTCAACCAGGATGTCGCCCTTGTCGAAGTTACCGACCTTGGGATCCTGGCTCAGGACCCGTGCCCCCCGGATGACACAGCGCGAGCTTGAGCTCATCGACACGGCCCCCTTGTCCATCGACGGGCCCTTGGCGCGCCGTCGCTTATTCACACAAAATTAGTACCACCGCACACCACGGTCAATGTTGCTGTACAGCGGTGGTGCCAACGGGCCGGCGTTCAGCCGATGGGGATCCGCCCGGCGTTGGTGGTGAGCCAAGTGTCGAGGCTTTGCAGCTCCGGGTTGAGACGCCGGGATACCCCAAGGCTGCGGGCGCCGCAGTAGTCCTCGTTGCAGTCCCGCTTGAACTGGAACATGTTCCCGACGTCGTCGGCGCCCGGGAAACCGAAGCTCCGGTACACGTCCGCCGGTACGTCGTTGTAGCGCACCTCTTCCCCGAGCGCTTTTGTCAGCGAAGTTGCGATCTCGGCCCCCGTCAGGTGCTCCCCGGCGATCCCTACCGTGTGGCCGATAAACTCGTCGCCCGCCTTGAAAATTCCGTACGCGGACTTGCCGATGTCCTCGGCGGCGATGCTAGGAAGCTTCTTGTCACCCATCGGGAACGTGACCGCGAGGACACCGTCTTCACCCCGTTGTGGGCCCCAGCCGAAGTAAATGAAGTTCTCCCAGTAAGCGGACGTGAGCATCAAGGTCGTGGGTACCCCGAGGTCGGTGAAGAAATGGTCGGCTTCGCTCTTGGCGTCGAAGTGTGCGACCTTGAACCGCCCCTGCAGAGTCGGCATGCGGTCGTCGGTGAGCGGGATCCACTTGCGGCTATCTTCGAACGTTGACCAAATCACGTGCTTAAGCCCGGCGCTCTTGGCCGCGCGCGCCATATTGCCGGCCTGAACGATCTCCTTTTCGCCAGAGAAATGCTCCCAAAAGTTGGTGACGCAGAAAGCCCCGTAAGCGCCTTCGAAGGCGGACCGGACGCTGGCCTCGTCATCGATGTCAGCCTGCACCACTTCGGCGCCCTGCGCGGCGAGGGCACTTGCCTTTTCCGACGACGGATCCCTCGTGAGGGCGCGAACGGCGAAGCCGCCGTCGGGGTCGGCCAGGATCGCTCGAGCCAGACCGCCGCCTTGAGCCCCCGTGGCTCCAACGATCGCGATTAGCTTGGTACCAGACATTGCGTCCTCCTGTGTGAGCCGTCCACGGCCCGCTTGGTTCGTTGGGGGTGCTGCCAGGGCACAACGCGCGACGCCCTAAGGAGCGCTATGTTCAACGCTGCGTGATAGGACCGTTCACACGTACTTCACAGTATAGCCTTGGTGACGCTTCGCGTAGTCGGCTTAGGAGGGGACAAATGGGTTCGGAGTTCGAGGACAAAGTAGCCGTAGTGACAGGTGCAAGCTCGGGGGTAGGTGCCGCCACAGCAAGCCTTTTGGCCGCTCGGGGGGCCAACGTAGTGCTCGTTGGACGGCACAGGAGCCATCTCGGCAAGACCGCCAAGGCGATAAAGACGGGCGGGGGTTCAGCCGTGACGGTGGTTACCGACCTGTGCGACGACGGCGCGCCGGAGAAGGTCCGCAAGGCCGTCGTACGCGCCTACGGTTCGGTCGATGTCTTGGTGCACTGCGCAGGTTTGCTGGAAAAAGGGGCTCTCGAGGAGGTCGATGTGGAAAGCATCGACCGGATGTGGCGGATCAACGCGCGTGCCCCCATGTTGCTCACCAAGGCGTTGATACCCCACCTCGCCGAAGGCTCGGCCATCGTGTTCGTCTCGTCCACCGTGGCCCATACGGGCTTCCCCGCGTACGCCCCTTACACGGCCACCAAGGGCGCCATTGAAGCCTTGAACCGGTCTCTGGCCATCGAGCTCGCCCCCCGGACCCGCGTCAACGTGGTTGCCCCCGGGTTCATATCTACGCCGATGCTCACCGATCAATACCCGGAGGCGCCACAGATGGAGCCCTGGATCCTCGGGCTGACCCCGCTCGGCTTCATCGCCAGCGCCGAGGATATCGCCGGCTCCATCGTCGCTCTGGCCGACCCGAGCACGTCTCGGTACATCACCGGCTCCACCTTGGTGTGCGACGGCGGCTGGCTGGCCCGCTTGTAAGCGTCAGGCTTAGCCCCGCGCTAGGAGCCTCCGGGGCGAGCCTCAGCCCGGCTGTAGGCGAGGCGCCCCCAACGATTGGCGGCCGAGGATGAGCCAAACCGCTTCGGTTGCAACCCGACCCCGGTTCTCGAGCCGGTGGGGGGTGGCCGCGTCGAACATTATCGAGTCGCCCGTCTCCAACACCATCTCGTCGAAGCCCACGGTGACGTTGAGGATGCCGGTGGTCACATAACCAAACTCGATCCCTTCGTGGCGGGTGTGCTTGCCATGGGCCGTCGACGAGGCGCCGGGCTCGTAGCGCACATGTAGGAACTCCATCCCTGGCAGGGAGTGCGGAGTGAGGCGCTCCCAGCGGACACCAGACTCGAGCTCCAAAAAAGCACGCTTGCCCGTTCGTTCCACCCCGAGCGCGATCCATGGCCCCGCCAAAGCAAACGGCCCGCCGGACGACTTTGCCCAAGAAGCACCATCGTTAGCCCAAGAAGCACCATCGTTAGCCCACGATGTGCCGTCGCCGACAGGCAGGAGCGCCGAAGGCGTTCCTTGATGCTCATGAGGGCTTTCGGCCACGCTGGGCTGCTGCCTCGGGCGCTTGTACCCGACCTTGGCCGTCGCCGTCGGTACGCCAAGGTCCGGCGAGCTGACGGGCGCGGCCGGCGTCGAGCTCCCCGTTTGCGCTCCGTCCGAGAACAGGCTGTCCAAGGACAGCTCGAGCTCGGTGACGAGCGCCATCAGCGTTGTCACCGACGGTTGTGCTCGTCCCGTCTCTACCTGAGAGATCAGGCTCGCCGAAACCCCGATGCGCCGAGCCAGTTCCCTTACCGACAGAGCGCGTCGTTGGCGCTCAGCGCGCACTTGGGCGCCCAGGTGCTGGTGGCCGACAGCGCCCTCGGGACGGGCGGCGCCCCGTGCGGTGTTTGCCATAAAAGTGCTACCTACTCTCCCGCGCCGGGCCGGGCATACCACATACGCCAGCCGCGTTGCCGGGAGAGGTCGAACTGGGAGCCACTCCCATCTAGCTTAGTGGTCATTGCTATTGAACATCGGGTGGGTGCCGTCCCTGGGGTCTGCGGTTCCCCGCGGGTATGGGTTTACCCTAGGTGTGGGGTCCCCTAGGGTAAAAGGTCCCCGCGGAAGCACGATCGCTGCGCGACCATCGTTTTGGTGATGACCGCGTGCTGGAGGTGACTTGAACGATGGCAACGACGCTCCCGGGTCGCACCCGGCCCACCTCGTTGCCCCAAGGGCCCGGGGCTGGGCACAGCAACTACAAGTGGGTCGCCTTGTCCAACACGACCCTCGGCGTCCTGATGGCGACGATCAACCAGTCGATCCTCCTGATCGCCCTCCCTGACATCTTCGACGGGATCAAGATCAACCCGCTCGTGCCCGCCAATACTGGTTATCTTCTTTGGATCCTCATGGGTTACATGGTGGTCATGGCCGTCCTTGTCGTGAGCCTCGGCAGGATCGGGGACATGTACGGCCGGACGCGCATGTACAACCTTGGCTTCGTCATATTCACGGTGTTTTCGGTGCTTTTGGCGGTGACATGGCTTCAGGGGACCGCAGCGGCTTTCTGGCTGATCACCTGCCGGGTGGGCCAGGGCCTGGGCGGGGCCTTCCTGTTCGCCAACTCGTCGGCGATCTTGACGGATGCCTTCCCCGCGGACCAGCGCGGGCTGGCGCTCGGTATCAACAACGTGGCCGCTATATCAGGGTCGTTCATCGGGTTGGTCATGGGCGGGATCCTCGGGCCCATCTCCTGGCACCTGGTCTTCATCGTCTCGGTTCCCTTCGGCGTGTTCGGGACAATCTGGGCATACTCAAAGCTCCGTGACCAAGCGGTCAGGACCCCGGCCAAGGTGGACTGGTGGGGCAATCTCACGTTTGCTGTTGGCCTGATCTCGGTCCTGGTTGGCGTGACGTACGGGATACTGCCTTATGGGGGTCACACGATGGGCTGGGAAAGCCCGCTGGTCATCACGTTCCTGGTGGCGGGTGTGCTTCTCCTTTTGGTCTTCTTGTACATCGAGACAAAGGTCCCCTCGCCGATGTTCCGCCTGTCGCTGTTCCGGATAAGGGCCTTTTCGGCTGGCAACTTCGCAGGCCTGCTTGCCGGCCTGGGCCGTGGCGGCCTCATGTTCATGCTCATCATTTGGTTGCAGGGGATCTGGTTGCCGGAGCATGGTTATAGCTTCGCCCGCACCCCGCTGTGGGCGGGCATTTATATGCTGCCCCTAACGGTGGGCTTCCTCATTTCGGGCCCGTTCGCCGGGCGCCTGGCCGACCGCTTCGGGGCAAGGCCTTTTGCCACGGCAGGGATGGTGGGTGCGGGGATCACTTTCTTGTTGCTCGAAGTGTTGCCGACCAATTTCGCGTATTGGGCCTTTGCCGTCCTCTTGCTCGCCAACGGACTTGCGATGGGCCTGTTCGCGGCGCCGAACCAGACAGGGATCATGAACTCCCTGCCGCCGGACCAGCGCGGCGCCGGTGCGGGGATGGCGGCTACTTTCACGGCCTCGTCGATGGTGTTGTCGATCGGGATTTTCTTCAGCCTGATGATCGTCGGCCTCGCCGCTGACTTGCCCCACGCGCTCTATTCCGGTCTAACTGCTCAGGGCGTCCCGGCGAGCGCAGCGCTCCGGGTTTCCCACCTGCCTCCGGTCGGCAGCCTTTTCGCGTCATTCCTCGGCTACAACCCGGTGCAGACGCTTCTTGGGCCGACGCTGGCCCACATGCCAGCAGCCAAGGCCTCCTATCTAGCGGGCCGGGAGTTCTTCCCGAAGCTCATTTCCACACCGTTCCGCGCCGGCCTGCACGAGGCGTTCGACTTCGCCGCAGCCGTTTGCTTCGTGGCGGCTGTTGCATCCTGGCTTCGAGGCACCAAGTACCACCACGGCCAGGAGACCCGGACGCCTTAGGCCCCCGAGGAGGCGCGGACGCCTTAGGCCCCCGAGGGAGGCTCGGGGCGTGGGCGGCGGAGCGCGGCGATGATGACCAGGTCGACCAAGGCGAAGAAGATGCCCAACCCGACGAGCGTGTACTCGGCGGGAGCTGGGCTGACAAGGAAGATCGGCGCCACGATCAGGAAAGCTGCGATCCCGAGGACGAACAGGTGTTGCAGCGCCTCGTCACGCCCGAGCGGTCTCATGGCCATGAACTGAGAGACTATAGGGGCGGCCCAAGGGGGCGCCAGCGACCCCTGGGCTAGAGACGCTCGACACCGACCGGTCGCACCGCGGGCTCGCCCGCTTGGTCCGACGCGTCGAGGTCGATGTCGAGCACGATCGCCCACTCGTGGTAGCCCGCGGGGTCGTCGAGGACCTGGCGTGCGCGCAACGTCCGGCCGAGCTCGGTGACCTGCCACAGAGCCCCACCGCGGGCTGCAAGGCCGGTGCCTATGGTGGCGTGGTCGGCGAAGTACGCCTCGAACGCGGCTTCCCAGCGCTGTGCGTCCCATCCCGCGTCGTGGTCCAGCTCGCCGAGAGAGGACCAGTCGCGTTTGGCTGCCAGCTCGGCTCTCCGGAAGCATGCGTTGCGGACCATGACCCTGAAGGCCCGCACATTGGCCGTGAGCGGGGCGGCCCCGCCCCCAGAGCCGGGCCGCGGCCGGGGCGCCCACCTCTCGCAAGAGCCTCTTGGACCCGCTCGGGGTGGCTCAGCAGTTCCCATTCGTCGAGGAGGCTGGAGTCGACCTGGCGTACCATTTCCCCGAGCCATTCGGAAACGTCCCGAAGATCCTGCGATTTCATCTCTTCGGGGACGTTCTGTTCGAGTGCTTTATAGGCGTCGGAAAGGTAACGCAGCAAGAGGCCCTCGGAACGTGCGGTCCCGTAGTGCGCAACGTACTCGGCGAAGCTCATAGAACGCTCGTACATGTCCCGCACAATTGACTTGGGGCGTACATTGTGGTCCTGCGCCCATGGGTGGCGTACCCGGTAGGAGTCAAAAACCTCGTAGAGGAACTCCGCCAAGGGCTTCGGGTGCTCCAGTTCCCTCAGCACTTCGATGCGGTCCTCGTACTCCATTCCCTCCGCCTTGAGGCGTCCGAGCGTCTCGGTACGGAGCCGTTCGAGCTGTGCCTGGAGTATCGCCCAAGGGTCCTCCAAGGTGGACTCGACAACCGAGACGACGTCGAGGTCCCACTCCGGCGAGCTCCGCTCGAGGCGCGGGACCGCCTCGAGAACGAAAAGGCTGAGCGGATGGTTGAGCGCAAAGTCATCCTGCAGGTCGACGGTCAGGCGGACGCGCCGGCCCAACTCGTCTGGCACTGCCAACCGCTCGACCACCCCGGCTGCGACCAACGAGCGGTACATCCCGATGGCGTTGCGGATAAGGCGCCGTTGGGCGGGCCTCGGTTCGTCGTTGTCGGTCAGGAGCTGCTTCATCCCTGCACAGCCGTCGCCGGGCCGGTCGAGGACCTCGAGCAACATCGCGTGGGTCACCTTGAAGGAGGGTCCCAGTGGCTCCGGCTGGGCGTCCACCAGACGGTTGAAAGTGCCCTCGTCCCAGTGGACAAAACCCTTGGGCGGTTTCGTTTTTACGACCTTGCGCCGTTTCGCGGCATCGTCCCCGGCCCGAGCAAGCGCCTTGTCGTTCTCGCTGACGTGCTCGGGCGCCTGGACGACCACGCTGCCAGCGCTGTCGTAGCCCGCCCGCCCGGCCCGGCCGGCCATTTGGTGGAACTCGCGGGCAGATAAAATGCGGCTGACTGTGCCGTCGTATTTCGACAGAGCGGTGAAAAGTACCGTCCTGATGGGTACGTTTATCCCGACCCCGAGGGTATCGGTGCCGCAAACGACCTTCAGGAGCCCTTCCTGGCAAAGCCGCTCCACCAGCCTTCGGTATTTGGGCAGCATCCCCGCGTGGTGGACACCGATCCCGTGGCGCACCAGCCGTGAGAGGGTTTGCCCGAACCCGCTTGCGAAGCGAAAATGAGAAATTGCGCTGGCAATCGCGTCACGGTCGGCGCGTGTGGCCACCTGCGCGCTTGTAAGTGCCTGCGCTCGCTCGACAGCCGCCTTTTGGGTGAAATGTACTGCGTAAATTGGCGCAAGCCCCTGCGCGACGAGCTCGTTTATCGTGTCGTGGACTAGTGTCCTCGCATAGCGGTAGTCAAGAGGCACCGGGCGCTCCAGCGAACTAACGACGGTAGTCGGCTTACCTGTACGCCTCTGCAGGTCCCTGGCGAAGCGCGATGTGTCCCCGAGCGTCGCCGACATCAGGACGAACTGAGCCCGTCGTAGCTCTATCAGTGGCACTTGCCATGCCCACCCGCGGTCCGGGTCTGCGTAGAAATGGAACTCGTCCATTACAACCTGGTCGACCGGGGCGTCCTCACCGTAACGCAGGGCAACGTTTGCCAGTACCTCGGCGGTGCAGCAAATGACCGGGGCATCGGGGTTGATTGACGCGTCACCTGTCAGCATGCCGACATTCGCAGTCCCAAGTTGGGCGCACAGGTCGAAGAACTTTTCCGAAACAAGCGCCTTGATCGGTGCGCTGTACCAGGACCGTCGACCGGAGGCGAGCATCGCGAGGTGGGCGCCGAGGGCCACCAGGCTCTTTCCCGAGCCAGTCGGCGTGGCGACGATTACGTGCTCGCCGGCGAGGACGGCGAGTACCGCCTCCTCCTGGGCAGGGTACAGCTGCAGCCCGCTTGCGTCGGCCCACTCGGTAAATGCCTCAAGAACTGCGTCGGGACCGACGGTTTTGGCGGTTTGAAGGTGGTCGAGTAAAGACGTCATCGTATGGGCGCAAAGCGTTTACATCACACGCCGGAAATGGCGTGCTTTTCGCCAGCGCACCGAAACCATACCAATGCGCCCGCCGACCTGGCATACTACCGATCAAACCTCTAGTCGAAAGGTCTACCGTGAGCAACTTTGACCCTAATGCCCCGGGCGGTCCACCTCCTGGGTGGACACCTCCCCCTGGCGGTCCACCTCCTGGGTGGACACCCCCCCCGGGTGGCCAACAGCTCCCACCGTACGGCCAACAACTCCCCCCGTACGGGGCTCCCCAGGGCAACTACATGCCGCCTCCCAATGTCCCCGGACCGCTCGCAGAGTGGCCGCAGCGTGCTCTTGGCATCGTCATCGACCTTGCGATCATTTGGGTCCCGAGCGTTATCGTCTATATCATCGGCGGTGCAATCGGAGGGGCGATCGGGGTCCTGCTCATCCTGGTCGCGTGGCTCTATGGTCTTGTTGGTTGGGTCTTCTTTGCCATCCAGGTCGGCAACACTGGGGCGTCACCCGGCATGAGGATCGTCGGGCTCAGATGCGTAGGTATCCAAACCGGTCAGCCGATCGGCGCTGGAATGGGCGTTGTCCGCGCCATAGCGCACTTTGTCGACGGAATTATCTGCTATGTCGGTTACCTGTGGCCACTTTGGGACGCTCAGAAGCAGACGCTTGCGGACAAGATCATGAAGACCGTCGTGATCACGGCCCCCAAGCAGGCTTTCAGCATCACTCCACCGACGTGAACTGACGTTGGCTGAGGTCGGGCAAGTGCCGGCGGACGAGATGCTCGCCGGCACGGTTGGAGGGGCACCGCGGGCCACCGGACAAACGGTTTTCGACCGGAGGCACATTGCTGGCCCGGTGGCTGCGGCGGCCGCTGTGTGTGCGTTCACGGCTGTGGTCGCCGTGCGCGACCCCTTCAAGCACCAGGTGACCCCACCGTGCCCGTTCCACGCGCTGACCGGCCTATGGTGCCCGTTCTGCGGAGCGACCCGGGCTGCCTGGGCGGCTACCCACGGAGATCTGCGGCTCATGCTGCACGCCAACGCTCTGTTCCCGATCATCGTTGCGCTCGTCGGTTGGTCTTGGTTCGCATGGTTCGGCAAAGCGAGCGGTCGCTGGAGCATCCCTCTACCAAAAGGGCGGGCGTTCGCCTGGGCGGTCGCCGTCGTGCTCATTGCCTTCACGGTGTTTCGTAACCTGCCCGGTTTCGGGGCTCTCGCCCCACCGTCCTGACTGGCCTGAACGCCTGAGGTCAACGCGAGATGCCGATGCCCCCAAGGGTTGAAGCCCCATACCGGCTCTTCTCTCGTTCGAGGTCGAGCCGGCCGATCGTCGAGCGGCTCGCAAGGGCTGCGTCATCGAGCTGGTCTGCCGGGACGACCCAAGCCAGCTCGAACTCGATGCCATCGGGATCTTTGCCGTAAAGGCTCTTGGTCGTGCCGTGGTCGCTCGCACCGACGAGCGCGCCGGCCTCGCTGAGCTTCGCCGATAGGTCCTCGAGGTCTTCAAGCGTGCTCACCTCCCAGGCAAGGTGGTAGAGCCCAACGCTGCCACGCCCGGCGGCCGACGGTTGGGCGCCCGAGCCGACCGAAAATAGGCCCAGGTCGTGGTCGTTGGTCGAGCCAGGTGCGCGCATGAAGACGGCGCCCGGGAAGCCCATCGGGAGCCGCTCGAAGCCGAGTACCCCCTCGTAAAAGCTGGCTGTGACTTCGGCGTCGCGGACATACAGCACGGCGTGGTTCAGGCGGTGGATTGGCATAGCTATGTTGTACCTCAACTAGTCTCGTTGCGGTTATGACCAAACGAGCCGCGATCCTCGCCGCGGGTATCGCCACCGTGACTGTGGTCTTGGGTGGCTGCGGAGATTCCGTGCGCGCAGGCGGAGAAAACGCTGCCAGCCACCCCGCCTCCGGCATTTTTGTCTCGAACACGGACGGCGGCGGGAACATCTCTGTAAAAAGCAACCCCACCGTGCCTTACCAGCCGCCCCCGAGCACACCCCCGGCGTCAATCCCGACCGGGCTCACCTCCGCTGTCGCGGACATTGAGTCCGTGGTCACCGGAGGCTGCTGGCAGGACGCCCATTTCGGCAACGTGTACGGTGCCTACGACCAGCTTTTCTGGTTTCAGGGTGACTGCGGGGACACCATCGGCCAAGTCACTGTTGAGCTTTACCCGACCGCAGCAGCGCGCCAGCGCCAACGCTCACCACCCTGGCCCGTCGGCGTTGCTCGACCGCTACCGGGACGGCGCGGCTCTGGTCGACGTTTATACGAATGCGCCGCTTAGCGTGCTGTCCGAGCTCGGGACTGTGAAGGGCCTGGGTACCGTCCCCGGTTACGGGGCGGCCGCCTCAGGCTTGGCGAAGCCGCCGCAGGAGGAATTGGGCTGGCGCTATGGCCTGCGGGCCCACCGCTCCCTACGCCCACTAGAGCGCAGTTTGCGAGCTCACGGGGGCCACTGGTGCCCATTCCGGGGCCGTTTTTCGCCTTGTAGGCCCTTGGGGTGGCGAGCTCGGCAAGGAGGGTGTCGATCGCGTCCAGTAGTAGGCCCGTCTGTTCAGAGACCTCCTGACGGCGGGCATTCGGCTCCGCTGCCCTGATGGCTGGAACTGTGAGCTTCATCGGACTTACAACCTCCTTCTTTGGCCATATCGGCGCGCCAGGCCCGCTCCTTAGGTGTCGGAGCCCCGCGTTTTGCGTTCACAAGGTCCCCGAGGAACCGGGGGGGACAGCTCGGGACGTTTAGGCGAGGCGGAAGATGTCCCGAAGGACAAGCGCCGCGACCATCACCATTACGGTCAGGTACAGCGCTGCCGCGGCCCAGCGCCAGCGGTGGTCAGCTTGGAAAAAGCGCCTGATGGCCTTGACGTCGAAAACGAGGGCCAAGACGCCGATAGGCACGCCTATCGCCGGGCCGACCAGGGGCAGGGTACCGAGGCCCAGGACGCCCCACACCAGCGCCAGCCCGGGCAGGACGATGTAGCTGAGCAGGCACCTTGTTGCCGACAATGCGATCGAGGAGCTGAAAATATTGTGGACATCCTGGTCCCCGGTCGGCTCTCGGAGACGGAGCACCTTACGAGCGAACCGGTCTGCCGCGCTGCGGCTTGGCGGCCCAGCGAGCCCCGCCAGACCAGGGCCTATCGGGGCGCTCCCAACCTCGAGGTCGATGACCGAGTTGGCGGCGCCGTCCACACTCAATACGTTACTGTCCGGTGACCGGCTTGCCGGTCGCGGAGATCACCCACCAAACGCCGCCGTAGGTTGTGACGCCCTGCCCGCTCAGCATTCCCGGGCCCGTGTCCTGCTCGAAGGTGTACAACGCATGCTTGTTGTAGAGCACCTGCTTGACGCCATCGCTGCGTTTGAAGCTCGACACTAGCGACGGGTTGACCCCAGGACCGGCCTTGATGGTCTTGCCGCCGGCGCTGAGGGCAGGCCACACAATCGCGCACGAACCGATGCAATTGCTGGCGCCGGGAGGGTCCACGCTCAGGATGTAGAGCGTCCGGCCCGATGAAGTCACGAGGATCTTGCCGTACCCTTTCACCGACTTCGCGTCCAACGTCGCCGACGATGCGTTGGCGACAGCCGTCACGCTTGTGCCGCCGACGGGGCCGGAACTGGCGCAAGACGCCATCACACCAGCGCACAGCGCCAGGGTCGCTGTGCGAAAGGCCGTTGCCGTCGGGCGACGGTCCCCCCGGCGCATCAGGGCAGCTCTGGTCGCGGACGGCGCAGGAACACCTCTTGGGCGACGCTCGCCACCAGGGCGCCATCTCGGGAGAAGACGCGGCCCTGGGTCAGCCCGCGCGACTGGTGAAGCGACCCCGTGGAGGCTTCGACGAGGAGCCACCGGTCGCACCGGAACGGCCGATGGAACCAGATCGCGTGGTCGAGGCTGACCGGTCGCCAGGGCGCAGCCGGAGATCCTTGGGCCGCGTGCAGGCTTTCGGCGATCCACGCCGGGCCGCTGTCGGAGGCGTAGGCGAGGGCGGTAGCGTGGATGGCCTGTTCCTCGCCGAGGTCAGCGGCCCACTTGATCCAACTGCACGAGCTGTGTAGGTCCTCTTCGCCGGCCCTGGCGGGCCTGCCCGGGCCCTCGCCCGCGAGGCTGCCGCCCCAGTCGGTGCCGCCCGCATCGGTGCTTTGAACGAGCCGAAGTTCGAAAAGCGGGCTCCAGCTGACGTCCTTGGCGTCCTCTGGCTGCCCAACTGCCGGGATCTGTGCGAGCTGGATGTCCATTGTCGGAGCGCCCTGGGCCTGGAAGGAGGCGGACATGTTCAATATGGCGCCGGTCGACTGGCGGGCCACCACTTGCCGGGCGACGAAGGTCCGGCCATCCCTTAGCCGTTCTACTTCGAAGCGGACCGGCTCCTCTGCGTCACCGACCCGCAGGAAATAGGCATGCAGCGAGTGCGGCACGTGGCCCGGTTTTACCGTGAGTTCCGCCGAACGCAATGCCTGGGCGACTATCTGGCCGCCGTAAAGCCCTTCCCACGGATATGTCGGGCCGGTGCCGACATATGTGTCGGGCCCATGCGCTTCGAGTTCCATCATCGCCCCGAACGGGAGGTTCACTTGTGGCCCTCAGGACTTGTCAAGGCGCGGGAAGACGGTTTGTTCTACAACCAATTTTATGCCGGCCGCGATCGGTATGGCTACCAGGGCGCCAATAATGCCGAGCAGGGCGGCGCCGATGATAACCCCGAGGACGGTCACAACCGGCGACACGTTGACGGCTTGGCGCATGACCCGCGGCACAAGCAGATAGTCCTCGACAAATCGGTACGCGACATAGAAGACCGCGGTAGCGATCGCGACAGGGAGCGAGACGGAAAGGGCCACCAGGCTGACGATCACCCCGGCGACAGTGGAGCCGACCACCGGGATGAGGTCGAAGAGGGCGACCATGAGCGCTAGCAACAGGACGTAAGGCAGACCCAAGGCCGCTGCCCAGACAAGGGTGCCTATGCCCGCAATGAGCGAAGTGAACAGGTTCCCCAACAAGTACCCGCCCACACCAGCCAGTACCTCGTCGAGCAGCAACCCGAAGCGCGAGCGACGGCTGTCGGGCACGAGGTGCGTCAAAAAACTTTTGATCGCTGGCAGGGCAGCGAGGAAATAGATCGTGAGCACCGTGACCACCAGGAGCGAACTGACTGCGCTCACGACTTCCTTGCCGGCGCCGAGTGCACCCGACGCCAGATAGGTATCGAGGCTCCCCGAACCGCCTTTGCTGCTCAGGTAGTAGCTCAGGTGGAGGTCCTGGGCGATCTTGCCGACGCTGCCTTTCCCGGAGCCGATCTCGCTCCGCCACTTGGGGATCTGAACCGACAGTTGGTTGATCTCGTGCTCGATGGGAGAGATCGCCGAGTAGACGAAGGCGGCGACTATGCCTGCGGCCACGGCGACGACCACCAAAACGGCGATAGGTCGCCTGACGCGGTGGCGTGTGAACAAAGCCACGACCGGCTCGAGCCCGACGGCAATGAAAAGCGCGAGGCCCACGAGTACAAGGGTGCCGCGGATGGAGTAGACGGCGGCGGCGACGGCCACAGCCACCACGACGCCGAGCGTCCCGACAAAGCCCACGACAAATGGGTTCTGCCTGTCGAAAGGCTGGCCCACGCGGCGCAGGGCCCTCTGTTTGGCGCGGTCCTCGCCCGGGCCGCGGCTTGGCAGCTCGTTGGAGAGCTCCGAGGGAGCGTCGCCCGCGAGCACTCGTTCCCGGGTGGGTCTTTCAGGCATCAGTCATGGACCGTTCAAGGCCGATCGTACGCCGCCCCGGGCGGGACAGCTGCCATGGTCGGCGTCGAGAACCGACATGCTGAGCCGGAGCTCCCCGGCAACCGAGGAACTGAGCTCGGTCCAGCCACCTGCCGCCGGGCGCAGGCACGCCTCTCGAGCGGCGGGGCCGGCGAGCGACCAGAAGGGCGACCATCGCAGCCGGAGCGTGCTGACGCCGGGGCCCACGTAATGCACGTCCACCGAGCGAGGGCTCAGCGAGACGACGGTAGCGGGGGCAGTCGCGAGCCCGTGGCTGCCCACTACCCTCCACAGCTGCCAGCTCGCTGTGTGCCATACCGCCTGGAGCCCTTTCACCTCCCCGGAGCGGAGCAGCCGCGCCTCCGCGGTCGCTGCGTAGTCCAGAGGGGCATCGGCGAGGGCGACGAAGGTGACCCCATTTGCGAGAAGCCAAGTGCGGTACTCAGAGGGGGTCAATGGACCTGCTTGGTAGAACAAAGGGTCGTAAGCGATGTCCAACTGTCGTTCCCACCCCCTTGCGAGGTCGAACTTCGGCGCAACATAGGCCGACTCCCAGTGGTGGGCCGTCGGGGGGATCTCAACTCGGACCGGCGCGCGCCTGCTGAGCGAAGCCAGCTCAGCGATGAGCGGCTTGTAGTACGCCGCGGTGCTCGACGGCCCGTTGGTGGCGGCGTCGACGGCCTCGAACCCCGGTGACCAGTGCCAGGTGACCAGGCTCGCCGCCACTGCGGCAGGGAGCACCGTCGCCGTCCACCTCCGCATAAGCCCACCCGGCCCGGGCCCGAGCGCCAGGCGGTGGGCCACCCCGGGCAGGTAGCAAATGGCTAGCGGCACGCCGATATAGGCGGCCAGGCGAGTGTCGTTGTCGCCCACGGGTGTCCGAACGAGGAAGATGCCGATGCTGACGGCTGCATATAGGACCGCGCCAACCCTTACCGGCCTCGAGCTCACGACCGGCGGGCAAGCCAGCAGAGCGCAAATCGCGAGGGTTACCACGAGGTCCCCAAAGCCAAAGGGGAAATAACCAGGGCCAGGGAAAAGCAGCGGGAGCGCGGCAGTGCCGGCGAAGGTAAATGTGGCCGCCACTAGCTCCGTGTTCGACTGTCGAGTGGGAGCACGGCCGAGATTCGAGAGGAACCACGCCACGAGTGCCAGGCCCAAGAACGCACCGACGACCGGAGACGTGAGCCCGGCCAATGCCCCCAGCGCAAGTCCTGCCGGCAGGTACCCCCCGGCCCAGTGACGGCCCCCTCCGCCGGAGCCCCCTCCGCGACCCCCTCCGCCGGAGCCCCCTCCGCGACCCGCTCCACCCTCGCTTCTGGCGTCCTTGTAATGGACGAGGCAGAGGACCGAGCCGAGGGCAATGGCTTCGCCGGCCAAAGTCGGCAGTTGGCCGATCGCGACTTCGATGGCCGTCGACAGGGCGAAGTACCAGCTACCTGCCGGCCGCCTACCGAAGTGCCGGAAGGTCAACCTGTCGAAGCAAAAGGCTGCACCGGCGGCCGAAAGCGCCGCCACAGCCCATAGCCCGAGGTACCCCGCCACAAGCGGGTAGACCAGGCTGTAGTTGAGCGGGTACGTCCCGCCGTACCAACCCGGGTCCCAGATCGCGAGCGGCCAGTGCGAGGCTTGGCCGGCTCGGTACACCTGTGCTGCCCAGTCGGTGCCCCGCCAGCCGCCGAGGCGGCAAACCCCGCAGGCCAGCAACGCCAGGAGCACTGGACCAGCTGGCCCCCACCGGCTCGTGCCCCGCTGCGACGCGCTCGTTTGGCCGCGGAGCGGTCGCTTTCTTCGAACTTGCCAGGGCCTCAGTATGGCAGCGACCGTCCGGGCTAGAGCACTCCCGCTTGGAGCTGGGAGACGGGCACATGAGACACTTCGCCAACCCGGGGCGGCTCGAGGTTGAAGCGCTCACCGAAGTTGCGCAGGTCGACGCGCACGCTGACCGTTGCTGGTAGCTGGTTCGCGAGAGCCGCCTGCAGGGGGGAGGGGTTGGATGGCTCGGTTTCTAGGGTCGCGCCTATCAGAAGCTGGACGGCCCGTCCCTGCCTGTCGAGCCAGACATAGACCGGGAGGATGGCTTCGCGGGGGTGGGAGAGGCCAGCGATCAGGCTGATCAGGCCCCCCTTCATCTCTCCGCCTGCGCCGAGCGCCGGCGCGACCAGGGCGGCAGTACCGAAGTCCAAGCGGTATTCGTTAGCCGCTCGCCCTCCGGCAATGCCCTTGCCGACGAAGGCGGATCTCTCGGGTTGTGCCGCCAGCACACCCAGCAGCGGCGCCGGGTCCACGTCCGTCAGCTCCGAGGCCGGGGCCGCGTCAGGCCCGTTCCGTCGGCTCGAGCCGAACACCACCTCCGCCCAGGGTTTCCCACCGCTGGTTCCCCGGGCCCCTTTTGGGACCTCGAAGTAAAGATCGTTGCCGGTGAGCAACTCGTTCGTTGTCACACCCGCAGCTTGGACACCGAGCGCACAAGCCCCGCTCGTAAGGTTCATTTCGCCCTCGGCCAGGATGTACGTGCTGGCTCGCGGCGCCCGGACGTTCAGGTAGACGTAGACCCGTGCCGTCCGTGCTGAGATCGTCGCCTTGTAGATCGACAGATGCGTGGGGACGGGCGCAGCGCTGCTCGAGCACCCGGTTGCTGCCAGGCAGAGCGCGGCTGCAGCAACTGTGGCACGAGCGCCAAAGCCACGAGCGGCCAAGCCAAGAGCGCCAAAGCCATGAGCGGCCAAGCCACGAGCGCCCAAGCCATGAAGGGCGGCAGAGCCGTGACGCCAGCGGATCAATGCTGGCCCCAGCGACCCCGGTGCACGACCTCGGCCGGGGGCTTGCGGGGCCTGCTGGCGGAGGTAGAGGGCTTGTCATCGGGGCTCGGCCAGCCGATGGCGACGGCACCAAGAGCTTCCCAGCCGTCGGGGACGCCGAGCGCCTCGAGGAGGGGCCCGGCTGGCTTCTGCAAGGCGAAAAAGAGGCTCCCGAGGCCCTCCTGTGTGAGGCCGAGCAACAACAGCATCGTGGCGAAGGAGGTGTCGACCAACCAGTAGGGGACGGCCCAGTCCGTCACGCGGCTCGCCCCGACCCTGGCCTTGTCGGGCTCGTCGTAACGCTCCATGTAACGCGGCTTGCTTGCGAGCGGCAGGATTATGACGGGGGCGTTGAGCAGGCCGGGATGGCTTGGGTGGGCGAGCCACGAACTGTCGGCTTCGTGTTGCCAGAACAGCGCCGTTTCATCGTCCTCAAGGACGATGAAAGCCCAACCCTGGGTGTTCCCGGCGGACGGCGCGTGCGTTGCCATTTCCAGGGCTCGCTCGAGCGCGCCGGGGCCTATCGGTCCCTCGAGGAAACTGCGGCACATCCGCCGCCGGCCGATAACGTCTTTTAGTTCCAACTTCCGCAAACTAGCTGAGGGAATGGAATGCCGACCAAGCTGGTAGGGTTTTACAAGCTATGCCGACCTTTCGCGACCTGCTGAACACCGCCCGCTCCAACATCACCGAGGTGCTGCCGGCAGAGGCGGCCGTGGCCCTGAAGACGCCAGGGACCGTTGCCCTTGACGTGCGCGAACCGGACGAGTTCGGCCAGGGCGCCCTGAAGGGGGCCGTCCACATCCCTCGTGGTTTCCTGGAGATCCAGGTTGCGGGCCGCATACCGGACCACGACGCACCGATCGTCGTCTATTGCGCCGGAGGGGTCCGCAGCGCCTTCGCAGCTCAGACTCTCGCTCAGCTCGGTTACACCGATGTTGTCAGCATGACCGGGGGTTTCAACCGCTGGAAAGACGAGGGCCTGCCCTGGGAATCACCGGGCGTGCTCACCCCGGACCAGCGCAACCGCTACCAGCGGCACCTGCTGCTGCCCGAGGTGGACGTCGAGGGCCAGATCAAGCTCCTTCGCTCCAAGGTGCTCATGCTCGGGGCCGGCGGCCTCGGGTCTCCTGCAGCCCTTTACCTCGCGGCGGCCGGTGTGGGCACCCTCGGGATCGTCGATATGGACGTGGTTGACGCTTCCAACCTGCAGCGCCAGATCCTTCACAACCTCGACCGAGTGGGGGAGCGAAAGGTCGATTCTGCGAAGAAAGCGATCGCTGCCATCAACCCTGATGTCAGCGTCGTGTCCTACGACGTTCGCCTCGGCGCCGACAACGTCATGGACATCTTCGCGGGCTACGACCTGATCGTCGACGGCACCGATAACTTCCCGACCAGGTACCTGGTCAACGATGCCTCCTTGAAGCTCGACATTCCTGTCGTGCATGGCTCGATCTTCCGCTTCGAGGGCCAGGCGAGCGTCTACATGCCGCATCAGGGGCCGTGCTACCGCTGCCAGGTCCCCGAGCCACCTCCCGCCGATCTGGCGCCGTCTTGCGCCGAGGCCGGAGTCCTGGGTGTGCTCCCAGGCATCATCGGTTCGCTCCAGGCCATGGAGGCCATCAAGGTGCTGTTGGGCCTGGGGGATCCGCTCGTCGGCCGTCTCCTGGCGTACGACGCGCTGGAGGGGACCTTCCGTACCTTCAAGCTCAACCGTGACCCGGGATGCCCTGCCTGCTCGATCCCCAAGGACCAGGTTGTGATCGCAGAGTACGACGAGCTGTGCATGCCGCACCCGTTGCAGGCGCCGGCGGCCTAACCCGGCCGCCTAACTCAGGGGGCCAACCCAGCACGCTAACCAAGCGGCCTAACCCAGCCGGGGCCAACCCAGCGGGCCAACCCAGCGCAGCCCTACGATCGAACGTGCCTTCCGCGCGCAGTGCGCCCACCCCGGCTCGTGCCCGTGTTGGTTTGACCGCGGTCATAATTTCCGTCGACGGCACGACGCCGCGCCTGGTGACGATGGAGGGCCCTGTGGCCGAGGGGCTCCCGTCTGCTCACCTCGACGACAGTGTGGACCGGACCCTGGAGAAGGGTGTGAGACGTCTCGTAAGCACCGAGGTCGGCCTTCCGGTGCGGTACTTCGAGCAGCTCTACACCTTCGGCGACCGGGAGCGGGCACCGGGAGGCCGCGAGCTGGCCGTGGCCTATCTGGCGCTGACGCGCTTCCAGAGCACGCATGGCCCCGGTAAGCCTAGATGGCGCAGCTGCTACGAGCTGTTCCCCTGGGAAGACTGGCGCGCGGGCCGGCCGGCCATGATCGATGACGTTGTCATGCCGGCGCTTGACCGGTGGCTCGCCGCGGCAGCCCCGGACGACTTGCCCATTCGGCGTGAGCGCGCCGAGCTGACTTTCGGCCTCGGCCACGCACGCTGGGACCCGGTGAGGGTGCTCGACCGCTACGAGCTCCTCTTCGAGCTGGCCTTGGTCGAAGAGGCGCGACCGGGGCCGGCGGCGAAGGGGCGGGGCCCCGGTCTTGGGGTGCCCCTGGCGCTCGACCACCGAAGGATCGCCGCAGCGGCGCTCGAACGCCTGAGAGGGAAATTGGCTTACAGACCGGTCGTTTTCGAGGTCCTGCCGGAGACCTTCAGCCTGTCGAGGCTCCAGCAAGTGGTCGAAGCGTTCGCCGGCCAGGTGCTCCACAAGCAGAACTTCCGCCGCCTCGTCGCATCGGCCAACCTCGTCGAGCCAACCGGCGAATCAGACCAGCGCACCGGCGGCCGCCCGGCCGAGCTTTACAGGTTCCGCCGTGAGGTCCTCCGGGAGCGCCCGGCCCCGGGGCTGGGGCTCCGACGGCTCGGGGGCCCCTGAGGCAGTTTCCCTGAAAATCCCTAAAGGTGGCTTGCGCTACAAGCCCCAGGACGCGCTATAGTGGCAATATGCTCATTCAGAGTATAAGTCGGAAGGGCAACGAGGCGAGCGAAGCCATCCCTCGGCAGGATGATGTTGAGGCGGGCCACCAGGGCCGAAATTTCGAGGAATGGGCTGACGAGGTGCGCAGGTTGGCGGCGGCCCGCAATGCGGTCATCCTGGCCCACAACTACCAGGTCCCTTGGGTCCAGGACGTCGCCGATTTCGTGGGCGACTCCCTCGCCCTGTCCCGCCTGGCCGCTGCCAGCGCCGCGGGGACGATCGTGTTCTGCGGTGTCCACTTCATGGCCGAAACCGCCAAATTGCTGGCCCCGGACCGCACTGTCCTGTTGCCGGACCTCGCAGCGGGATGCTCGCTGGCAGATACGATCACGGCCGGCGATGTGCTCGGCTGGCGCGCCGAGCACCCCGGGGGAATGGTCGTCGCCTATGTCAATACCTCGGCAGCGGTAAAAGCCGAGTCAGACATCTGCTGCACATCTTCCAACGCGGTCGAGGTGGTCCGATCACTCCCTGAAGACCGGGAGATCCTCTTTCTCCCCGATATGTTCCTCGGCCAGCACGTAGCCCGGCGCACGGGCCGCCATATCGATATCTGGATGGGCGAATGCCATGTCCATGCGGCGATATCGCCGGTCGAGCTCCGCGCGAAAATTGCCGAGCACCCGAGCTCGGAGCTGTTTATACACCCCGAATGCGGTTGCACGACGAGCGCGCTTTGGATGGCGGACAATGGTGATTTCCCTAAGGAACGCACCCACGTGATGTCAACGTCGGGAATGGTGAAAGCTGCGCAAGACCTCGGCGACGGGCACGCCCTGGTGGCAACCGAGACAGGGATCCTCCACCAGTTGCGCAACGCCAACCCGAGGGCCACTTTCGAAGCCGTGTCCCCGCGGGCCGAGTGCCGTTTTATGAAAATGACGACGCCGGAGCGGTTGCTCAATTGCCTGCGAGAAGGTGTTTATGAAATTGAGGTCGACGAGCGCACCGCGGAGCGCGCCCGCCAGTCTGTCCAACGGATGATCGCGATCGGTTCGCCCGGCGGAGGCGAGTGAGGTGCACAGCCGCCGTGGTGACGACGAGCTCGACGTCTTAGTTGTCGGTTCAGGCATAGCGGGCCTATCGACAGCGATCGCTCTGGCGGGGCGGCGCAGAGTCGCCGTGATCTCCAAGGAAAGCGGGGGTGGAGGCAGCACGCTGCTAGCCCAAGGCGGCATTGCCGCGGCGATCGGCCAAGGTGACACCGCAGCGGCTCACGCGCTGGACACGGTCTTGGCGGCGGCCGGGCTTGGTGATCCCGAGGTTGCCGAAGCGGTGACAGCCGAAGCGCCCGAGGCTGTTTCGACCCTTACCCGCCTCGGCGTCCATTTCGATCAGGGAGCCCTTAGCAGGGAAGGTGGCCACGGGTTCGCACGAGTGGCGCACGCTCGTGGGGACGCAACCGGAGCGGAGATCACGCGGGCATTGATGGCGGCCGCCCGTGCCCGCGGCGTCCCGGTCGCCGATGGGTTGTTCCTCGTCGACCTGCTCACGTCGCCCGACCAGTCCCGGGTCATCGGCGCGGTCGTCTGGGACTCCCGGGCTGGGGCCACCCGCCATCTGTACGCCGGCAACGTAGTCCTCGCCACGGGCGGCTATGGCCAGCTTTGGGCCTGCACCACGAGCCCGCGCTTGTAGCGGCGACGGCTTGGCGGCGGCCCTCAGGGCCGGAGCGCAGGTGGCTGACCTCGAGTTCGTACAGTTCCACCCGACCGGGATGGACCTCGGCCGCGACCCGAGACCGCTCGCCTCGGAGGCCCTGAGAGGTGCCGGCGCGCGGTTGCGCGATAGCGCGGGTGAGTACCTGAGCGGCCCCGACGGGGCGGGTGACCTTGCGCCGAGGGACGTGGTGAGCCGGGCGATGGCCCGACGGATGTCCGAGCTCGGCGCCGGGTATTGCTTCCTCGATGCAACGATGCTCGGTCAAGTCGTGGAGGCGCACTTCCCGACCTTCGTAGCTGCCTGCCGGGATGCCGGGATCGCCCCTGAGCGGGATTGGGTACCCGTTTCCCCGACGGCTCATTACACGATGGGCGGTGTACTGACCGACACCGAAGGGCGCACGACCTTGGAAGGCCTGATGGCAGTTGGGGAGGTGGGTTGCAACGGGCTCCACGGTGCCAACAGGTTGGCGTCCAACTCGCTGCTCGAAGGAGCGGTCGTGGGCCGGCGCGCGGCCCTGGCGCTGGTGGCCTCGCGAGGCCCGGTTGCCCCGCGGCCTTCGGTTGGTACGGAGGAGCTGCTGCAAGTCACGACCGGAGGGACTTTGGCGGCTCAGCCGATCGACCGCCGCACCCTGCGCCTCGCCATGCAAGCCGACGCCGGCGTCGCCCGCGACGCTCCAGGCCTGGGACGTCTGGCCAGCTACCTCGCTCGCGCCGGCACGGGCCCGCATCCCAACAACGGCGGGGAGACCTCCGAGCTCGCCAACATGGCGCTTATCGCGCGGGCCGTCGTTGCGCTCGCGACCAGGCGCTGTGAGTCGAGGGGAGCTCACTGGCGCACCGACCACCCGGTCCCGCTCTCCGAATGGCGCGTCCGCCAGGTCGCCCAACTGATGCCGACAGGAGAGATGGCCGTGGGCAGCTTTGCGGTGGAGGGCCTGCACGAGGCCGTGGTCGGCCAGGCTGCAGCAGCGGTTTGAGCCCCAGTGCTCCTCCGTGGGAGGAGCTCCGAGAAATTGTGGCCCGCTCGGTTGCAGAGGACCTTCCGGACGGCGACCCGACCGGCGCCTCCGTAGGCCCGCGGGGCGCCAGCGCATCCATTGTCGCCCGGCAACGTGGCACCGTCGCGGGGCTGTTCGCAGTGCAACTGGTCCTGGACGAGGTGAGCAGCCGGTTGGGTACCGGGAGAGCGGTCGCCAGGCTTGCCGTGGGTGACGGGGACCGGGTGGCCGCAGGCACGGCACTCGGCGAGCTGGGCGGGCCCGCCGGCACGCTCCTGGCCGCTGAGCGGACCGTCCTCAACATCCTCACGCACCTCTCCGGCATCGCGACTATGACGGCTGCGTTCGTCGAGTCCGTCGCCGGCACCGCAGCGGTAGTGAGGGACACGCGCAAGACCCTGCCGGGCCTGCGTGCAGTCGAGAAGTACGCCGTTCGATGCGGCGGGGGAGCGAACCATCGCATGAGCCTTTCCGACGCCCTCCTCGTGAAGGACAACCACATCGCCGCCCTCGGGGGGGTCAGGCCGGCCGTCGAGGCAGCTCGCCGTCAGGCCCGGGCGCAGTCGCAGGCGCGCGGCCGGCGCGAGCCGCTGCCTTTAGAGGTCGAGGTCGACACCCTGGAAGAGCTCGACGAAGCGCTTGCGGCGGGTGCGGGGCTCGTGCTCGTGGACAACATGTCCCTCGAAGACACCGCCGAAGCCGTGCGCCGCGCCGGCGAACTGGGGGCCGAAATAGAGGCCTCGGGCGGCCTCACGCTCGCCAACATACGGGCCGTGGCCGAGTGCGGTGTGCACTACCTTGCGGTCGGGGCTTTGACGCACTCCGCGCCGGCGCTCGACATCGCTCTCGACTGGCGCATCGACCCGTAGGGAGAACAGTCAGGCGGCCTGCCCCACGACCGCCACCACGTCGCCGGTGCCCACCGAGCTCCCCGGCCCCACCCTCACCTCGAGGACGGTGCCGGCGAACGGGGACACTATGTTGTTCTCCATTTTCATCGCCTCGAGGACGCACACCGTCTGGCCAGCCCCGATAATGTCGCCCGCTTTTACAAGGACTTTGACGACCGTGCCCTGCATCGGCACGGTGATCTGGCCGGAGCCGGCCACGAGGTCGGCGCGGGCTTCGGCGCCACCAGCCGCGCCCCCGACGTAGCCTCCGCGGTCGGCCTGGTCCGGCTTCGCCACCGGCCGCGGCTCGGCCGTTGCCGGTACCCACACACTGACGGCGAAGCGCCGGCCGCCAACTTCAACCTCGACGTCCTTTCGTTCCTCGGCCTCTGGTGCCTCAGCGATGTTCGCCGCTGGAGCGATGCCCGAGAGGTCCACCCGATCGCTTAGCCAAGCGGTCGAGTGCCTGACCTCGATGAAGTCGGGGTGAGCCAGCACGGCCAGGTGAGCGGGGATGGTTGTGGCCACCCCGGCGATTTCTGTTTCCGAGAGCGCACGCAGGAGCCGGCGCCGGGCGCTCTCCCGGTCCGGTCCCCAGGCCACCACTTTGGCTAGAAGGTTGTCGTAGTAGGGGCTGACGTTGTCGCCCTCCGAATAACCGGCGTCGGTACGCGCCCACGGGCCGCCTGCAGCCCGAAAACGGGTTATGGGCCCAGGTGTAGGTGTGAACCTGCCGCCGGCAGGGTCCTCTGCGTTTACACGCGCTTCGATCGCGTGGCCGCGTAGGTGTATATCGTGCTGTGAAAACGGCAGCGGTTGACCGGCAGCCACAAGGAACTGGAGGCCCACGAGGTCCAGGCCCGTCACCATTTCGGTGACCGGGTGCTCGACTTGCAGCCGGGTGTTCATTTCCAGGAAGTAAAACTCCCCGTCCTGGTAGATGAGCTCGACGGTCCCGGCGTTCTCGTACCCGCAGGCACGGACCACCCGGACCGCGCCGTCGCACATCGCTGCCGACACGGCGGGGGGTAAATCCGGCGCCGGAGCTTCTTCGACGAGCTTCTGGTAGCGCCTCTGGACCGAGCAGTCCCGGGTGCCCAGGTGGACGACGTTGCCGTGCGAGTCGGCGATGACCTGCACCTCCACGTGGCGCGGCCAGGAGAGGTACCGCTCGACGTAGCAGTCGGCGCGCCCGAAAGCCGCTTCTGCCTCACGCTGCGCTGACTCGAGGGCGCTGGCCGCTTCGTCTCCCGAAGAGACAACGCGCATCCCCCGGCCACCTCCACCGAAGGCCGCTTTGATGGCTACGGGCCAGCCATATGCGTCGCCGAAGTCGATCACCTCTTGCGGGCCGGCCAGCGAACGGTGCGTCCCCGGCACCGGAGGGACGCCCGCGTGAGCAGCCGCCTCCCGGCTGGTTATCTTCGAGCCCATGAGCTCGATCGCCTCGGGGGGCGGCCCCACCCAGGTCGCTCCGGCCGCGATGACAGCCCGGGCGAAGTCGGCGTTCTCCGCCAAGAACCCGTAGCCCGGGTGAACTGCGTCGGCACCTGAGAGCGACAGGACGCCGATCAGCTTTTCGGTCGAAAGGTAGCTCTCCTTGGCGCTTGCCCCGCCCAGGAAATAAGCCTCGTCGGCGGCGTTCACGTGCATGGCTCCCCGGTCCGCCTCGGAGTACACGGCCACCGAGGCGATCCCCAAGTCCCGGCAGGTACGCGCGATCCTGACGGCGATCTCGCCGCGGTTGGCGATCAGGACCTTTGTAATGGGAGCGCCCAACACTTTGGGGCAGTCTGCCAGGCTGGGACCGTGCCCGTCGATCCAGTGCCCGCCGCTCCAGTGCCCGCCGCTCCAGTGCCCGTCGATCCAGTGCCCGCCGCTCCAGTGCCCGTCGATCAAGTGCCTGTCACTCCCGTTTTAGGTCACGATCAGCTCGCCCGGCTCGGCGGCTCCCGCTTCGCTCAGGTGGTCCAGTTGGCCGAGACCACCTCCACCAATTCCGTGCTGGTCGGCAACGCCGAAGATGGGGCTCCTGAGGGGATGGTCGTGGTCGCCGACTTCCAAACCGCCGGCCGCGGACGCTTCGAGCGCCGATGGGAGTCCCCGCCGGGGAAATCTCTCCTGTTCTCGGTGCTTCTTCGCCCTAGCCGCGAAGAACTGCCGCCAGGCCGCCGCCATCTAGCTGTCGCGGCGGTGTCGCTGGCGCTGGTCGAAGCGGCGAGGGATATTGCAAACGTCGCGGTTCAGCTCAAGTGGCCGAACGACCTCATCGTCCACAACCGCACGGCCGCCAACCGCACCGCCGGCGACGAGAAGGTCGCCGGCGTCCTGGCCGAAGCAACCTCTGACGGCGCGATCGTCGTCGGCGCCGGGGTCAATGTGGCCTGGGCGCCAGCGCTGGCGCCGGCGCCGCTCGAGCGCTCCAAGGCGCCGGCGGCGACTTGCCTCGACGCCGTGGCCGGCCGACCGGTCCAGCGGGGCGAGTTGCTGGTGAGCGCGCTGCTGGCGCTGGACCGCCTCTACGGTCATTGGGACCTCGTGAGCAGGTTGTACCGGGAGAACTGCTCAACCGTCGGGCGCAGCGTCACGGTCAGCTTTGCGGGCCACCAGCCTGACCTCGTCGGGACCGCGATCGCGGTCGACGAGGACGGGCGCTTGGTGGTAAGGGACCTCCAAGGCGGCACCGTAGCCGTGGCTGCCGGCGACGTAACCCACGCGTGGGAACCGTGAGGCCCTAGCCTCTCGAGGTAATGAAGGCACTCGTGCTGTCCGGAGGCGCTGGGACGCGCCTGCGCCCGATCACCCACACGCGGGCTAAGCAGTTGGTGCCTGTTGCCAACAAACCCGTCCTTTTCTACGGTTTGGAAGCGATCGCGGGGGCTGGGATCAAGCAGGTCGGCATAGTCGTCGGTGACACCGCGGCGGAGATCAAGGCAGCCGTCGGGGACGGCTCGACCTGGGGTTTGGAGGTCACCTACCTGCAGCAGGAAGCTCCTCTCGGGCTCGCCCACGCCGTGCTGATCGCTCGGGAGTTCCTTGGCGACGACGACTTCGTCATGTACCTCGGCGACAACCTTCTTCAGCAGGATCTCGGCGATTTCGTCGCCCGGTTCGAGGCGCAGCGCTCGCGGGCGACGGCTCCCCGCCTCGGCGACGAAGGGCCGCTGCTTGCGGCTGCGCAAATCCTGCTGGCCCACGTGGAGGACCCGCAGCGCTTCGGGGTGGCGGAACTGGACGCGAGCGGCCACGTGCTGCATTTGGTCGAAAAGCCGGAAGTCCCTCCCTCGGACCTTGCCCTCGTAGGCGTCTACCTCTTCGACACCCAGATCCACGAGGCGGTGGCCTCGATAAAGCCGTCCGGGCGCGGCGAGCTCGAGATCACCGACGCGATCCAATGGCTCATCGACGCCGGGAACCTGGTGCTCTCCGAAGTGCTGGCCGGCTGGTGGATCGACACCGGCAAGCTCACTCCGTTGCTGGAGGCCAACCGGCTGCTCCTCGAAGGGGTCGAGCGCCGCATAGACGGCGAAGTCGACTCCGAAAGCCAGCTAGACGGGCGGGTTGTCGTCGAAGCCGGAGCCCGCCTGGTCCGCAGCCATGTGCGCGGCCCGGCCATCATCGGGCCCAGGGCAGAGGTGGTCGACAGCTTCATCGGGCCGTTCAGCGCGATCGGGCCGGACTGCCTGATCCGCAACTCAGAGATCGAGCATTCTGTGCTCCTCGGCTCCACGCGGGTCCTCGACGCAGGCCGCATAGAGGACTCGCTCCTCGGCTACAACGTCGAGGTGACCCGCAGCGCGCGACGGCCTCGGGCGACGCGGCTGATGTTGGGCGACCACTGCTTAGTGGACCTTTCCTAGGTTTTCCCTACTAGCCTCGCGGGCCATGAGGCTTTTTGTGACTGGCGGTGCCGGGTTCATCGGCTCCAATTACGTCCGCTGGGTGCTGTCGAACACCGACGATGAGGTCACCGTTTACGACGCCCTCACCTATGCCGGCAGCCGCGCCACCTTGCGCGACATCGAGGAGACTTACTCGGGCCGCTACCACTTCCTCCACGAAAATATCTGCGACCTGGCTGCCCTCGACTTGGCACTGCCCGGCCACGATGCGGTAGTCCATTTCGCAGCGGAGAGCCACGTCGATCGCTCGATTACCGGACCGGAGAGGTTCGCGATGACAAACTGCGTCGGCACCAACCTCGTCCTGCACGCCGCTAGGCGCGCACGTGTCGAACGAGTTGTCCATATTTCGACAGACGAGGTTTACGGGTCGGTGGAAGATGGCTCTTCTGCAGAGGACGACCGGCTGGAGCCGCGTTCCCCGTACTCTGCCTCGAAGGCAGGTTCGGACCTGATCGCGCTTTCTTATTACACGACTTACGGTTTTCCGGTCCTCGTAACCCGCTCGTCGAACAACTTCGGGCCGTGGCAATACCCTGAGAAAGTAATACCTCTTTTCATGACCAACCTGCTCGATGACAAGAACGTCCCGCTCTATGGCGACGGCCTCAACCAGAGGGACTGGCTGTTTGTGGAGGACAATTGCGCAGCGATCGATGCGGTGCTGCGTTCTGGGGAACCAGGCGAGGTTTACAACATCGGGGGCGGTAACGAGCTCACGAACCGGGTGTTGACCGACAAATTGTTGGGACTGGCCGGCGCCGGGCCCGAACGGGTCACCTATGTCACGGACCGTTTGGGCCACGACCGCCGGTACTCGATCAGTTCCAGCAAAGTCCACGGGCTTGGTTGGAAGCCCGAAAGTGACCTCGACGATGCCCTTCGCCGGACCTTTGAGTGGTACAGGGACAACCGTTGGTGGTGGGAGCCGCTCAAGTGAGAGTGCTTGTCACGGGGGCCGCCGGCCAAGTGGGCCGCGAGGTCGTCGAGCTGCTGGGCGCATCGCCACACCATGAATGCCTCGCGCTCGGCAGTTCGGAACTGGATATCTCGAGCCGCGAACGTGTCCTCCAGGTAGCGGGGGAGTGGGCGCCGGAAGTGATAATAAATGCGGCCGCCTTTACCGTTGTGGATGCCTGCGAGAGCCAACCCGACAAAGCCTTTGCAGCGAACGCGATCGGCCCGCGCAACCTGGCCGAGGGGGCGCGCATGGTTGGCGCCCACCTCGTGCACATTTCCACCGATTATGTTTTCGACGGCACGTCGCCGTCTCCGTACGTTGAATGGAGCCCCACTAATCCCTTGTCCGTATATGGCCGTTCTAAATTGGCCGGAGAACAAGAGGTCCTCCTCTTGCTGCCAGGGGCAGCCGTGGTCCGAGCGTCTTGGGTCTGCGGCCGCTACGGCTCCAATATGGTGAAGACGGTGCTGCGCCTGTCCGCCGCGCCGGGACCATTGCGTTTTGTCGACGACCAACGCGGTTGCCCGACTTTTGCGGACGAGTTGGCCGGGATGCTCGTACAGTTGGCCGTTTCTCGTATGCCCGGGATGTTTCATGTGACCAACCAGGGCGCGAACATCGTGGTACGGCTTCGCGCGAGACGTCCTTGCGGCGGCAGGTCAGGGTCCCGAACGGGTCGAGCCGATCAAGACCGCCGACCTGGACCCGCCTCGGCCCGCGCCGAGGCCCGCTAATTCGGTGCTCGACAACGCCGCATTGCGTTTGCTCGGCATGCCCCTCCTCCCTGACTACCACGAACCGCTCGAGCGCACGGTCAAGTACCTGCTTTCGGTGCCGTGAGCGGGCCCAGGCTGTGAGCGAAGGCACACCGAAGGACGCGGTAGCAGGTGTCGTCGTCAACTACAACGCCAAGGAATACCTGCTGCAATGCGTGGGAAGCCTTCTGTCACAGGGCGTGGCGCTGGTAGTTGTGGCGGACAACGGTTCTACCGACGGCTCGGAGATGGCGCTGCTGGAGCGCTATCCCGAGGCCAAATGGGTGCCTACGGGCGCCAACCTCGGCTATGGCACAGCCGCCAACATCGGTGCCGCCGTGGTGGACAGCCCGTACCTTCTCATATGCAACGCCGACGTGGTGGTGGGCCAGGGCTCGGTCACGAAGTTGCGGAGCTTCCTCGAAGGGAGCCCTGACGTCGCGCTCGTCGGCCCTCGCGTCCACGGGTCCAACGGCGCTCTCTACCCTTCGGCGCGGCGGTTCCCAGATCTTCTCGAGGCGTTCGGGCACGGCATCCTCGGCCAGTTCTGGGTTGGCAACCCGTTTTCCCGCCGCTACAGGATGGACGATTGGGACCACGCCAAGGCCCGCAAGGTCGATTGGGTCTCGGGAGCGTGTTTTCTCGCACGCCGCAGCGCCTGGGACGCAGTGGGGGGCTTCGATCGCGCCTACTTCATGTATATGGAGGACGTCGACCTCTGTTGGCGCCTCGCCAAAGCGGGATGGTCGGTTGCGTACGAGCCGGCCGCGGAGGTTGTCCACGCCCAGGGCGTGTCGGCCGACCGCACCCCTTACCGGATGCTCTTCGCCCACCACGTTTCGATGTGGCGCTTTGCCCGGCGGACAGAGAACGGCAAACGGCGCTGGCTACTCCCGTTGGTCATGGCCGGCCTGGCCGTCAGGTTCGGCCTGACCGTTGCCCGCCGAGCCCTGGCGGGGCATGGGCTCGGTCGACCTCTGGAGGGCCGGGACGGAGGGCGGCCCGCGACAAGGCGTGCTGACGGGTAACCTGTCAGGTCGTTATGGGCAAAGCCTCTTCTTCTAAGAAAGTAGCTCGCGCCGCCGGTCTGGGCGGAGGGCGTGCGTATGCCAAGCGGCCAGCTTGGGGCTACTACTTCGGTGTCCTCGTGCTCCTCGTCCTCGGCGTGGTCGGCGTCTTCAACAGCCGCGAGTACCGGGACGGAAAGATCAACTCCCAGGGCAATGTTGCGCCCAAGGTCCACCAGAGCCCGCCGTGGTTCGAGGGCTACACGATCGACGAGTGCGGCAAGATCCTTGCCCCCATCAAGACCAACAAAGACCCCTACGGCATCACTACGAAAGCCGGGGTTATATCGGTCAGCCCCAAGGTCAAGGCGGCCGCCGGGACAAACGCCACCTTGGGCAAGTTCGCCAGCTCGATAGGCATGCAGCTCAACGCCGGTGAGATCGAGACCCCGGGCGGGCGCCTTTGGCAGGACGGGGCTAGCTGTGAGGGAAAGCCGGGCCACGTCTACGTCATGACCTGGGCGTCACCCGCCGAGCTGCCCCAGAACGGGGTGCTCCAAAACGCCAAGGGCGAACCTAGCGCGGCCGGTGTCCCGAATGCCTCAGGTCTTGAAGACACCTGCGACCCGGACTGCGATTCGGGCGTCCTGCTGGAGAACGACCAGCTGGTGACCATTGCGTTCCTGCCTGCGCCAAAGAAAGGCAGCACCCCCAACATCCCCCAGCCGTCCACCGCGGTCATCAGCAAGCTGAACAGCGAGGTGAGCAGCGGTGGCACCACCACGACGACAGCGCCCGTGGTACCCACGACCGCCACTCCGGCCGGGAAGACTTCTACGACGGTGAAGACTTCGACCACGGTCGCCAGCACCAAGAGCTCGTCGCCGACAGGGACGACGACG
Organism: uncultured Acidimicrobiaceae bacterium; assembly: GCA_963834735.1. Taxonomy (GTDB): domain Bacteria; phylum Actinomycetota; class Acidimicrobiia; order Acidimicrobiales; family Palsa-688; genus Fen-671. The sequence goes on from CAWICT010000001.1 coordinate 46,165, forward strand.
ACCGTCCCCAAGACGACCACGACCAAGTAGCCGACCGCTGATGACTGCTGACTACAGGGCACTTGTGACCGGCGGGGCCGGGTTCATCGGTTCCACCCTGGTGGACAGGCTTCTTGCTGAGGGACACACCGTCGACGTCGTGGACAACCTGTCCACCGGTTCCCTTGCGAACCTCGCTGAGGCGAGGTCCGTCGGAACAGGGCGCTTCAATTTCCACCAGCTCGATGTCCGCTCGACCGACCTCGTCGACCTGATGTCCCGACGCAAGCCCGAGGTGCTGTTCCATCTGGCAGCTCAGGCCGACGTCCGGGTTTCGGTGGCGGACCCGGTGCTCGACGCCGACATCAATATCCTCGGGTCGCTGCGGGCGCTCGAGGGCGCAAGGCAGTCAGGCGTCCGCAAGGTGGTCTTTGCGTCGAGCGGCGGGACGATCTACGGGGACGCCGAGCGGTTACCGGTCAAGGAGTCTCAGGCCCAGAAGCCGCTTTCGCCGTACGGGGTTGCCAAAAAAACGGTCGGGGACTACCTGCACGTCTATCGCGAGCTGTACGGGCTTGAGTACACAGCCTTGGCCCTCGCCAACGTCTATGGCCCACGCCAGGACCTTCACGGAGAGGCGGGTGTGGTCGCCATTTTTGCCGGCCGCCTTTTGGGCGGCGAGCCTTGCATGATCTTCGGCGACGGCAAGCAAACCCGCGATTTCGTGTTCGTCGACGACGTGGTCGATGCATTTTCTCGGGCCGGTGACCGGGGGAGCGGCCTTTTGTGCAACGTGGGCACGGGCATCGAGACGAGCGTCAACGACCTCTACGCCGCCATGGCCCGCAACGCCGGTGTCAAAGCCCCGGCAACCTATATGCCCGCACGTTCCGGCGAGCTGCAACGGAGCTCCCTCGACCCGAGCAGGGCCGGTATGCACCTGGGCTGGAAGCCCTGGACGACCATCGACAAGGGCACGGCCGCCGTCCTCGACTGGTCGCGCAAGCACACAGCCTCGTAAGGACTACTAAGGCCTCGTGGGGCGGGGGAGGACCGGGTGCGGATGCCCACTTCCCTCACACCCTGCGGGAGCGATGAGGGAAGTCGGCACCACGCCCTGTCCTTCCTCACCCAAGGTGCTCTGTCGGTCGGCCCTGCAGCTCGCTACCGGCCCTGTCTGGTTCGCTTCTACAGAGGCCCGAGCGAATTGTCAGGCCCGATGTGGTCCCGCCCCTGGCAACACGCGCCGGAGTTAGCTCGGGAAGCGAAGGGCGGACGCCACCACGCCCTGCCATTCGCTGGTCACGCCAGGTAATTAGCGGAAGAGGTCCTCGCCGGGCGGCCGGACGATCTCGGCCTTGACGGATGACTCACGGAACCAGCTTCGCTCCACGCCCCTGACGATCACCACAGGAATGCCGCCCGTCTTGCCCTTGGCAAGTTCCGCGGCGGACGCAATCTCGTCGGCGATGCAGATCTCGGTAGCAACAAGCTCACGGCCGAAGACGTCGGGGGTCCCCCTCAGGTCGACCACCGCAGCGATCCCCGCGCAACCGATGGCGACGTCGGTGACGCCGATGCGCCAGGGCCGGCCAAAGGTGTCCGAAATGATGACCGCCACTTCCAGGCCCGTGCGCGCCCGCAGGGCGTCACGGGTACGGCGTGCGCTGCGGTCGGGGTCGACCGGTAGAAGGGCCGCCTGGCCGTCAGCAACGTTCGAGAAGTCCACACCGGCGTTGGCACAGACGAAGCCATGCCGTGTCTGGGAAATAATGAGCTCGTCGCGCTCGCGCAGCACCCGGGTGCTTTCGGAGAGCACCAGCGCTCGCCGGGCGTCGGGGGTTGCCGGGTCGAACGCGACAAGCCGGCCCTCGGCCTTGGAGACCACTTTCTGGGTGATGACTACGACGTCGCGGTCCTCCAAGCTGGCGCACGCCAAGATGAGCTCAGCCAGGTCGTCTCCCGGGGAAACCTCAGGGATGCCCTCAACAGGGACGATCGAGATCATCGCTTTAGTGGAGCCGTTAGCACCGGGCGCTCGCGCCCAGCACTGTCCTGGCCAGGTTCGCTGCTTCCGTTGGCCCCGACATGACGGCCGGGGCGACTACGCAGCGCATGCCCTCTGCCTCGACCTCCGCAGCGAGCTCGGAGTCTGCCTCGTCCACCACCAGCGTCGCTGCCAAAGGTGCCCAAAGGCGGGCCACGCCGACTACCGAGACTTCGTGGCCGAGGCTTGCGAGCATCCGGTCCGCAGGCCCCTTCAACGCCTTGCCTGCGATGATCGGGGAAACGGCCACGGCATCGTCGCGCCTGCGGGCCACGGCGTCGGCAATCCCGCGCACGGCCAGCACCGGCCCGATCGACACGATCGGGTTCGAGGGGCAGATCACTACCACCTCGGCCGCCTCGATCGCCTCGATTACCCCGGGAGCTGGCTGAGCAAGTTCGATGCCATCGAAACGGACGTTTTTCACATCAACGCTGTGGCGGAGCCCGACAAAGAACTCCTGGAACCCGATCTCCACCAAACCGGTCCCGGCGGGCGCGCCCGGTCCACCCCGCGCCCGCAAGCCACCGAACGCTTGCATGTGATCGCCCACTTCGACCGTCACCCTGGTTTCCACCGGGCTGTCGGTCATCGGCAAAAGCCGCGCTGCCACGCCAAATCGATGTGCCACCTCGGCCGTCACCTGGGACAAAGTGGCTCCCGCTGCGAGGCGCCCGGTGCGGAACAGGTGGGTCGCCAGGTCGCGGTCCCCCAGGTTGAACCAGGTGAGATTGGCTCCGCCCGGCCCGCCCGGCCCGTTCGGATCGTCGAAATGCTGAAGGGATCCCATCACCGTCCAGGACTCGCCTGCAAGGCCCCACCCGGTCTCGTCGTTCGACGCCCCGGCGAGGGTGTAGGTCACCGTGTCGATGTCGGGGCTCACATACAGCCCGTGCAGGACCAGGTCGTCACCGGTGTTGACGACGGCGGTGATCGCTGCTTGGCCGACAACGGCCGCCAGGCCTCGCAGCATGCGCGCGGCTCCGACCCCGCCAGAGAGGGCGGTGACGAGAGGGCCCGTTGCGTTCAACGGCGTAGCGCGGCGTGGGGCCGGAGGGCTACGTCAAGATCCGCTCGCCTCGGGTTCGCCTGGTCGCGTGCGGAAAGGACCGGCGCCTTCACTCCCCAGTCGGCCCCGATGTCGGGGTCGTCCCATGCCACGCCCAGTTCGTCCGCAGGGTTGTAATAACCGTCGACCATGTAGCCGATGGTGAGGTCGCTGAGCGACGCGAAACCGTGGGCGACGCCTGGCGGTATGAACACGCCGAGGGCGTTGTCGGCGTCAATGTCGAGGGAAAGCGTGGCCCGGTCCGTTTCCGAACCCTCCCGCAGGTCATGCAGCACTACGCGAGCCCGGCCCCTCGGCACGGTCCAGTAGTCCGCCTGGTGGAGGTGGTAGTGGAGACCCACGACAGCGCCGGCTTTGCGCTCCCCGCGGTTCGCCTGCACCATCTCCCGACCGAGAGGGAACCAGCTGCGGCGGTAGGTCTCGATGAACACGCCCCGCTCGTCACCGTGCCTGTCCGGGTTGACAATCAGGACGTCCTTGATGATCTCCGACTCGTGGATCGCGGGCACGGGGTGAGCGTACAGGCGTTGGCGGACTTCGGGCGACCGTCCAGGTCGCCGTACCTACGCGCGATGTTCCTAAGGGAGAGCTCCAGTGAAGGGGTCGCGGCGCGTGATGCAGTACTCGCTCCCCGATGGGCCCCGCATGGTCGTCCAATTCGGCATCATTCGCACCCTTGTAGCGCCGAGCAATTCATGGCGTCTTTGCTCGGGTATCACGTTGTCGCAAGCGAGGTCGAGGTGGGCGCGGCATGGACCGGGTTGGTCATCGTCGAGGCGTTGCAGCAACAGGCGGAGTGGCATTTCGGGTGGCCTTACCAGGTAATCGAACTCGGGCCTCGAACCGTTACGCCGCTCCCACCCCGTAAAAGCGGTCCAAAACGTGGCTTCACGGTCGAAAAGCTGGGGCGGGATATCGAGGCACATCTGGTCGACCAGGCTGCGCTGACCGTCAGGCCAAGCGAGGGGAGGGGGACGGTGAGCCTCGCCGTCGTGAGAGACAATGCAAAACGGGAGCCCTCCGGGGGAAAAGAACGAAGGAGGCGACTGCGCTGTCGCGCCGAGGGACGAAGCCATCTCCCTCGCTGTCGTTACATCGTCGACGTGGACGTCGAGGTGGCAACCGGCCGGTCCGGCGCCGAGGCGCTGCACCCGCAAGAACGCGTCCCCTTTCTCAGGGACCAGCGTCGCGAACTCTCCGGACGACCCCCTGGTAGACGACAACGTCGATCTCGTGAGCTCCTGCCAAAACGAACAGCCGGCAGCGAACCCATCGGATGGTAGGTCGATGAAGGCCGTGAGCCAGCGGACCGCCACCGGCCCAGGCTAGGAGGTCACCGCCGTGGGCTCGAAGGCTTTCCCGTCGAGGCGGCCGCGACGGCTTCGAACAGGTCCGGGTAAGGCGCCGGCTCGCCGGTCCGCAGGACGGTCCGGGCCCGGCGGAGCTCGGTGCTCGTCGATGGCGCCAGGAGGCTGGCTATGGCGACTGCGAGAGCGGCCGGGTCCCGCGGAGGCACGAGCCGGCCGGCTTCTGGCGGCAGCCCGGCGAGGATCTCACGGGCACCTCCTGCGTCGGTCCCGACGGCGGGCGTTCCACATGCGAGAGCTTCAACCAGCACGAGGCCCCACGGCTCTGGCTCGGTCGAGGGGTACACGAGACAGTCCAGGTCGGCTATGAGGTCACCGGCGACCGGGCCTGGCAGCGGGCCAAGCCAGTGCACCCCGAGCTCACGAGCTCTGACGGCTAACGACCCTGCGTACTCCTCCTTGCCAGCGACGGTACCTCCGGCGACCACGACCTCTGTTCGTGCGTGCGCGTTTGCGCCTGCGTGTGCGCCTGCCTGCGTGCCCGCCTGCGTGCCCGCCTGTGGGTGGCCCCCCGGGCCGGCCCGCCGCCGCCGCAGGTCCCTGGTCGCTCTGGAGCCGTGGGAGAGCCTCGAGGAGGACGTCCACACCCTTCCAGGTGTCGATCCGGCCGACGTAGCCCACGACGAGTGCGTCGTCCGGCAGCCCGAAAGCCTCGCGAGCCCGCCCTGCTCGACCAGGGAAAAACTCCCCCGGGTCAGCTTCCTCGTGGACGACAACCACGTTGCGGGGGTCGAGCTGGGAAGCAACCGCTGCCGAGACCGCCAGCACGCGCTGTGCGAAGTGCTGAGCCAAGAACCGTTCCAGGCGCAAGGCGGAGCTCGATTGCACGACGATCTCCCGTGCGTGCCAAATGTGCGGCTTGCGAGCGAGCCAAGCGGCCGCCCATCCGTACCAGCTGTGCAGCGAATTGCTGTGCACGACATCGGCACGAACGTGGCGGGCGAGCCGCCACAGCCGGACCACGCTCACCGGCCAGGCCACCAGGTAGGCCAGCCAGGTGCCAAGCCCGTGGCTCGTACTGATCCGCCGCATCGGTAACACGTGAAGGGTTACGCCGACGGAGGTGAACTCCGCGGCCATCGGCGAGCTGGCCGGCAGCGCCACATGGACGGCCCACCCTGCCTTACCGAGCTGCCGGGCAAGCCGCAGGAGCGCCTGGTCGGAGCCGCCGCGCTCGGCGACGGGTTGCACCGACAGGACTGTCCGGCGTGGGATCATCGGGACGACCGTAGTTCGACAGAGGACGACGGTAGTTCGACGGGACGACGGTAGTTCGGCAGAGGAGCCGCCTTGCGAGTCGCACTCAACGTAGAGCAGCTCTTGTCGCCATCGCCGGGCGGCGTTGGGCGCTACACCGCAAAGTTGGCGACCAATCTGGTCGCGCTCGGTGTTGCGGTCCAACCCGTCGTGGCGCGACATACCGACGACGAGGTCAAGGCCGCCTGGCAGGACTTCGGCCTCGAGGCGGTCGCAGCGCCAAGGGTGCTCCCGCTCCCAAGGGCGGCCCTTTACGATGCCTGGCACCTCCTGGGATGGCCGCCGCTCACTACGGACCCGGACGTGGACGTGCTCCACGCCCCATCCCTCGCCGTCCCTCCAAAACGCGGGAAGCCCCTGGTGGTGAGCGTGCACGACGCGGCGCCGTGGCTGTACCCGGAGAGCTTTACGCCACGGGGGCGCTGGTTCCACAGCGTCGGCGTCCGGGTGGCCGCACGGCGCGCTGACAGGGTGATCACGGGGACCGAAGCGGCGGCGGCGGAGCTCCGCGCTTACACCCGCATCCCATCCTCGCTGGTCACGGTCGTGCCCTACGGTGTGGACCCGAACAACCTCGTACGTAGCGAGGAGCTCACGACGTCGGTACTGCGCAGGTTCGGGCTAACCGACACGCCCTATGTGCTTTGGGTCGGCAGCCTCGAGCCTCGAAAAGGTGTCGGCGTCCTCGTTGCCGCCATGGCACGGCTGGCAACACGGGGCACAGCGACTGAGTTGGTCCTGGCGGGTTACGCCGGCTGGCAAAACTCCCGTCTCATCCCGCCCGGAAAGCGAGCCGAGCTCGGCAGTTCGCTTCACCAGCTAGGGCCGGTGACGGAGGCCGAGCTGCAAGCGCTTTACGCGGGGGCGACCGTCTTCGCGTTCCCGAGCTTCCATGAAGGCTTTGGCCTCCCAGTGCTCGAGGCGATGGCCGCCGGCGCACCCGTCGTGGCCTCCGACATCCCGGCCATTCGGGAGGTCGCCGGGGATGCGGCCGTGCTGGTACCGCCGGGGGACGTTGAGCAATGGGCGGGCGCGCTCGAGGACGTGCTCGGCAGTCCTTCGCGGCGCGCCGTGCTGGCGGAAGCGGGCCGGCGGCGCGCGGCCTTGTTCCCGTGGGCAAGCACTGCCGCTGCCACCCTGGAGATCTACAAGGAACTGGTCGGCTGACGCCAACGGGGCTCTGGCGTCGCCCTGCGTGACCCCGGCGGTCCACCCGCCGACCCCGGCATGACCCCGCTCCCCCTGCAATGACACGGGCGTCACCGATGTGATCTCGCTAGCGCTGCGTCGATGACTAGGAGGCCCGTTTCTTTGCATGGGCGTCAGTGATGTGCACACATTTCAAAGCCAGATCGGTGCCCGCAGTGAAAAATGGGGTGAGCCGAGAGCCGCTAGGTGGCCCCGCAGCCAGTTCTGCGATGATCGTTGGCGTGCGCGTACTAATCACCGGGAGCCGGGGCTTCGTCGGCGCCTTGGCTGATCGCCCACCTCGAGGAGTGTGGCGATGAGGTCTTGGAGCTTCCCGAAGTAACCGACATCAGGGACCCGGATGGCCTGCGCACGGCCATGGCAGCTGCTGAGCCGGACGCGCTTTGCCACCTGGCGGCCCAGTCGAGCGTGCGCCAGTCGTGGGACGACCCCGCCGGGACCTTCGCCGTCAACGCGCTCGGGACGGTCAACGTCTGCAACGTCGCCTCGGCCCTTGACCCGTCCCCGCGCCTGCTTCTCGTAAGCTCCTCCGAGGTCTATGGACGCGTCGGGCCTGAACACCTCCCGGTCGGAGAGGACCACCCCTTCGCCCCGGCGACCCCCTACGCCGCGAGCAAAGCGTCTGCAGAGATGGTCGGTCTTCAGGCCTGGCTGGGTCGCGGCTTGGAGGTCATCCGGACCAGGCCCTTCAACCACACTGGCCCCGGCCAAAGCGAGAGCTTCGTCATCCCTGCCTTGGCGGCGCAGGTTGCCCAGGCGTCGAGAGGCGAGTTGGACCGTATTACAACGGGGAACCTGGAGGTGAGCAGGGATATCACCGATGTCCGCGACGTGGTTCGGGCCTACCGCTCGCTCCTGGTCCACGGCGAGCCAGGTGGGGTCTACAACGTCTGCCGCGGGGAAGCCTTCGTGTTGTCCGAGTTGCTTCGCCGGCTTTTGGAGATCGCCGGCACGGAGGTACCGGTGTGGGTCGACCCAGGCCGAGCTCGGCCAGCCGACGTGCCCAAGCAGGTTGGCGATCCAAGCCGGCTCAGGGCGCTGACCGGGTGGAAGCCGGAGCTGTCGATCGACCAGACGCTCTCCGATGTGCTCGGCGCCTTCACCAAGGGGGCTTCCCCAACCCCTGCCCAGTGATCGCCGAGCAGCGGCTCAGGGGTTTGCGCGGCTCGTCATCGGCCCTTGCAAGACCTTGACGGCGAAGCGGCCGACTGCCAGCGCTTCCTTTAGCAGCTCTCTCGCTTCATTAGGGAGGTCTCCGGCCAGGTCAACGGCCGCCTTGAGGAACTCCTTGGCCTCGTCCGGGAGCTGCCCCGGAATGTCGCCGGCCAGGTTAACGCGCGGCCTTGAGGAACTCCCGGGCCTCGTCCGGGAGCTGCCCGGCGATGTCTCCCACGAGGTCGCCCGCTATCTCGCCTGCAACGTCGGCCGCCTGGTGGGCGGACCTGGTGGCGTGGGTCGCAGCCTCGGCGAAGTGGCTGGCGGCGCCTGCGGCATGGTTTGCAGCTCCAGCGAAGTGGCTTGCCGCACCCGCCACATCCCTTGCGCCACCGACGACATCCCTTGCGCCACCGACGACATCCCTTGCGCCATCGACCACGTGGTTCGCCGCACCGGCGAAGCGGCCCAAGTGGCGCTGGAGTTCTCGCCTGCATACCTGCGCCCGCTGGAAAGCGAGCACCCCGAAGCCCACTGCAACGTACACAGGATCTTCGAGGGTTTTAGCAACGTTGCCGAAGTTCACATCTGTCATAACTGGAGCGTACCGCTGGCGCTACCGGTCCCCCTGCTACGCTCAGGATCTTTGATGGGCCACGAGTTGACCGCGCCTGGCGTGGTGGCGGTGGTCGTGGCTAGCGGTCCCACGCCGTGGTTGGACGAGACATTGGCCTCGCTCGCGGGGCAGGACTATCCCAACCTGTCGGTGCTCGTGATCGACGTGGGAGCTGACGACGCGACTCTGGACAGGGTCGCAACCGTGCTCCCGGAGGCGCACCTCGCCCGGATGCCAAACGGCACCGGATTTGCCGATGCGGCCAACAAAGGGCTCGAAATGGTCGAGCAAGTGGCTCACGTCCTGATCTGTCACGACGACGTGGTGCTCGAGCCGGATGCCGTCCAGCTGCTTCTCGAGGAGGCTTACCGGAGCAACGCAGGGCTGACGTGCCCGAAGTTCGTCATGTGGGACGCCCCTGACCGGCTGGCATCCGTCGGGATGGGTGCAGACCGGCTCGGTGTCGTTCACCAGCTCGTCGAACCGGGCGAGTTGGACCAGGGCCAGCACGATGCGGCTCGGGAGGTGTTCGTAGCGCCAAGCGGTGCCGTCCTTGTGCGCACCGACCTGTGGCGGGCGCTCGGCGGCTTCAACCCGGGCGCGGGCCGGCCGGGCGAGGATCTTGACCTGTGCTGGAGGGCGCAGCTAGCCGGCGCCCGTGTCGTCGTGGCTCCCCAGGCACGTGCCCGCCATCTGGAGGCCAGGGCGAAAGGTCTTCGGCGGGACAGCGCAGGCAAACCCCTGGCCAAAAGGGACGAAATGAGCACCTTGAGCGAGCAGCACCGCTTGCGGACTCTTTGGACCTGTTACAGCGCCCGGTACCTCGTCGTGGTCGCCCCGGTGGTTGTCGCCTTCACTTTCGCCGAATCCCTCTGGGCGCTGTCGCACCGTAAGGCCGCTCGAGAGGTGCTCGGGCCGTTTGCGGCCTTGGTCGGGTCCCTCAGGGCGCCACGGCTTTTATGGGCGGCCCGGCGGCGTACTCAGCGGCTCCGGCGGGTAACCGACCGGGCGCTCTGGAAGGTCCAGAGCCGGGGTAGCGCCAGGCTTCGCACGCTGGTGCGCCTCAGGCTCGAAAGAGGCCACGAGCTTGCCTGGGCGGCCGCAAGGGCGGCCGCGGTGCTTGAAGGCAGGAACTCAACCGAGATCCCCCGGGGGCCGGGCCGGAACGGGCAGCAGCCCGCTCATGGCACCGAGGAGCTGGCGGCCCCTCGAGGGCTCACGACGGCTCGCGTGCCGGACGGGTACGGGGACGAGGACCGGGCAGCAGACCGGGACGCGGATCGGGGAGCAGAGCCTGAAGCTGAGCGGGACACGGAGCGGGACACGGAGCGGGATGCGGCGCCGGGCGAGGAGCGGGAAGCGGAGCGGGACGCTGAGCCTGCCGAGTTTCTGGAGCCCGCTAGGGCGAAGGGCCCGGCGCCAGTCGGCCCAGCTCTGGCCGGCACCGCCCTGCCCCGGACAACCGTGGGCCGGACCGCCCTGCCCGGGACCGCCCTGCCCAGGAGCACCCTGCCCGGGACCACACCGGCCAGGACCAATCTGGCCCGCCCAACCCGCACAACCCGGACGAACTGGAGGGTCACGGCGGCAACCGCCTGCGCTGTCGTCCTGGCGCTGTTCATCGGTTCACGCAACATCCTGTCTCAGCCGTTGCCCCTCGTCGGCCAGCTGCCTTTCCTGAGCGGCGGCGTAGGTTCCTGGTGGCATGAGTGGTGGTCGGGCCTGGGCCCAGGAGGGCTCGGTGGTTCGTCTTTCTCACCGCCAGGGCTCCTTTTCATGGGCCTCATCGGTGCTGTTTCTTTCGGTTCGACCAACTTTGCCTTGCACGTCCTGGTCCTTGGCCCGCTGGCACTCGGACCGCTCGGGATCTATTTCGCAGCGCGGCGTTTCGGCTCACAACGTGGCCGGCTCGCAGCCACCGTGATCTACGCAGCATTGCCCATCCCGTACAACGCCCTGTCGCAGGGGCATTGGGCCGGCGTGGTTGGTTACGCCGCGTCCCCTTGGCTCATCGGCTCGCTGTGCCGACTGGGCGGTCAGGCCCCCTACGCCTTTACCCACTGGGACGGTGCGTGGGCGAGGTTGATCTCGCTCGGCTTGCTGGTCGCATTGGCAGCATCGCTCGCGCCCGCCATTTTCCTGCTGGTGCCAGTTATCGGCCTGGCGCTGCTTGTGGGTTCGTTCCTCACGGGCCGTCACCAGGGCGGGGCAAGGTTCCTGTTCGCATCTCTCATCGCGACCGGCGTGGCGTTCGTCGGCCTCGCACCGTGGTCCGTCGAGCTGCTGCGTTCATCTGCGGCGCTCTTGGGCTCGCCCTCGGGGCCGGCTCATGCCTTGTCGGTGAGCCAGTTGCTCCGCTTGCAAACCGGGCCCCACGGAGGGGGAGCGCTTGGTTGGGCGGTCGTCGCTGCGGCGGCGGTACCGCTGTTCATAGGGCGTTCTTGGCGGCTGGCGTGGGCGGCGAGGCTCTGGGTCGTCGCGTTCACATGCCTGTCACTGGCGTGGGCGGGGTCGAGGGGCTGGTTCCCCATGCCACAGCTCGAGCTCGTGCTGGCGCCGGCTGGTGCGGCGCTCGCCCTTGCTGTAGCGGTCGGCGCGGCCGCCGTCGAGGTGGACCTGTCCGGCTACCGTTTTGGCTGGCGGCAGTTCGCGCCCGCGTTCGGGGTCTTGGCGGTGCTTGCCGCCTCGCTGCCCTTCCTGTCGTGGGTAGGGGAAGGCCAGTGGGGCCTGGCGACGTCTGGTGCTGAGGAGTCGTTTGCGTTCCCGCCCGCTTCGCAAGGCGGCGACTACCGGGTGCTGTGGGTAGGCGATGTCGGGACGATCCCACTCGCGCAGCAAGGGACTTCGGGCGACATGGCCTTTGCGACGTCGCTCGATGGGCTGCCCTCGGCCAGCCAGCTCTGGGGGCCAGACGACGCAGGGAACGCCCAGCTCGTAGCTCAGGATCTGCACTGGGCCGAGGGCAGCGAGACGACCGCCTTGGGCCACCTTCTGGCCTCGTTGGCGGTCCGCTACGTGGTCGTGCCGCCCGGAGGTGCGGCCGCCAACCAGGCTGACCTCCCGGTCGTTAATGCCCTGGAGCGACAGGTCGACCTGGTGCCGGTCGGGACCGACTCGTCATACCGGGTATTCGCCAACGCCGCGTGGGTGCCCCTTTTCTCGGTACTGGCGGGGAGCGGGCCGGCGGGAGAGGTCCCACCCCAGGTTCGAGAGCCGGCCTGGGCCACGGCCAACACGCTCCAGCAGCTGGATTTGGCAGCGGCTCGGGAGTTGCCGGTCGGGGGCTCCGACGGCAGGTCGTTCACGGTCGCCGCCCGCGCGCCGTCGCTCCAGGTTTACGGCGCCGTACCGGACCGGTCGTGGCAACTTCGTGCCAACGGCCAGGTAGCGGCTGGGACGGCCACCCTCGGAGGGGGTACTGCGTGGGTGCTGCCGGCGGGGGACGACGACGTCGCGCTCAGCCGGTCGGGGTCCTTCGGGCAGCAGTTGGCCGATGTCTTGTTGCTACTCGGCTGGGGCGTGGCGCTTTCGGCAGCGTTCCACCGGTTGCGCGCCAAGTGGGGGGACCAGCTCACGATGGCCAGCCTGGAGCTCGGCCCACCCAGCGCGGATGTCTCGGAGATCGATTGGTCGGAGGTACTGGACGGGCAGAGCGTTGGCTGACGCGAGACGCCTCGTGGTCCTCGCCGGCTTGACATCTGTCCTGGTGGCGGGCCTGGCGCTGGGCGACACCGGGGCGGTCGGCCGCTCGGCTCAGGCCGCCGAGCTGCAAGCGCCGAGCCAGGCCCCCGCCGTGGCGCTGTCGTCCTCGTGGTTCTGCGCCGGGGCGACGGTGTCGAACGGGGGCGCCGCCCCGGGCGAGCTCGTCGTGGCCAACGCCGGCGGCCAGAGCCTTACCGGGTCCGTCAGGCTCGTGTCCCACAGCGGCCGGAAGGAGAAGTTGAACGTGACGGTGCCTGCCGGCGCGACCAGCACGCTCGAAGAGCAGTTCCCAAGCGTTCATGGTGGCCCCGGCGCGCCCTGGGTCGGCGCCTTGGTCACCCTCTACGGTGGGATGGCGAGCGTGAGCCAGCTCGTGTCGTCCCCGGAGGGCGTTTCCAGCCAGCCGTGCGCCTCGTCTGCAGCGGCGCATTGGTACTTCGTCGATGGGGAAACGCTGCGCAACGCTACCGAAGAGATTTCCTTGGTCAACCCGTACCCCGAGGTCGCCATTGCCGACCTCTCGTTCACGACCGAGTACGGCCAGGAGGAACCTGTCACGTTCGAGGGCGTGGTCGTCCCGGCCGATGGCCTGACCGTCTTGAACCTCGGCAGCCACCTCCGAAGGCGCGTCAAGATTGCGGTGACCGTGAGCGTGCGCACCGGCCAGGTCGCCGCGTTCCAAACGGAACTCGTAACCCCTCCGCCACCGGGCGCTCCACTTGTCGGCAGCAACGGTGGGCTCAACCCGGCGGCGCCTACCGCGGGCGCCACGCTGACCCTCGGCTCGAGCGAGCCGGCGACCTCATGGTGGTGGCCGGAAGGCTCGGACGGTGGTGGGCTGACCGAGAGCTACGTGTTCTATAACCCTGGGGGCCACGCTGCCACGCTCAGGCTGAGCCTCATCTCGCAGGGCGCGGGCGCCGGCCTGGGTAGTTCGACAGAGGTGACCGTTGGCCCGTACGCCACCGCGGAAGTCACGACCAACGGGCAGCCCTGGGCGCTACCAGGCGTCGCGTACGCGGCACATCTCGTCAGCACCAACGGGGTACCCGTGGTGGCGGAGCGTTCCCTGGTCGGCAGCTCGCCGTCGCCGGAGCGCGGCCTCGGCGTGTTGCTGGGCCAGGACCAACCGGCTGATCGTTGGTTGCTTCCTGGGAGCCCGGCGCTGGCGCTCAGCAAGCTCGGGCACCCTATAGCCGCACGAGCGCTCCCGCTTCCTCACGCGCTGCCGGAACGGTTGGTGGCCCTCGTGGACCAGGCGCTCGCCGGCCTGGTGGCGAGCACTATGGCAGCCCAACCCACGGGACAGCTCTGGCTCGAAGTAACGGACCAAGGCCGCAAGGCCGCGGTGCTGATCGTCAGGTCGCTGGTGCGCGGGCGGCTCGTCCCGCTGCCGGGCACGCGGCCCCTCGTGGTGGCCCCGGGGGAACAAGGCGGGATGCTGCTGCCTACGACGACTTCGGGCGAGGCGCTCGTTGTTTCGAGCTCGCAGGCGGTACTCGTCGAGCAGGACTGGTACGGGTACCAGCCGGCGACCGGCATGAGCCTCTCACCGGCGGTACGGCTCGGCTAGTTGTCGCCGGGCTTCGGCGTGACCCCTGCCCACCCAGTCGGCAGGGGCGGCGGCGGTGCGCCCGTGCTAATCGGCGCCTCGGCAGGGAAGGCTCCCGGGTCGCCATGGTTCGCACCGTTGCCGGCGGTGGCGAAGCTTGGGACAGCAACCTGGTCGTGCACCGGGCGCCCGTAAGCCTGGTCGACCAGGCGAGCGACTTCTGCGCCGTCGATGGTCTCTCGTTGGATCAGCGCCTGAGCAATCGCCGCCAGGCCGCGCTGGTGTTCCCGGAGGAGCCGCAGGGCACGTGATTCCTGGTCGCGGAGGATCCGCTCGACCTCTTCGTCGATCACCCGGGAGGTGACGTCGCTGTAGTCGCGAGTGTGCATCAGGTCGTCGCCTAGGAATACTTCGCCGCCGTTGCCCCAGGCCATTGGCCCGACGCGCTCGGACATGCCGAACTCGCGCACCATCTTGCGGGCCATCTCGGTCGCCCGCTGCAGGTCGTTGGAACCCCCGGTCGACAAGGTCCCGAAGATGAGCTCCTCGGCACAACGGCCGCCCATCATTACGCAGAGCGCGTCTTCGATGTACTCCCGCCAGTAGGTGTGGCGCTCTTCGATCGGGAGCTGCTGGGTGACACCAAGCGCCATGCCGGTGGGCAGGATCGTGACCTTATGGACGGGGTCGGCGTCGGGGAGGATGTAGGCCAGGACAGCATGGCCCCCCTCGTGGTACGCGGTCGCCATTTTTTCCTTTTCGGAAAGCACGGTGGACTCGCGGCGTTGACCCATCAGGACGCGATCGCGGGCCGCGTCGAAGTCCCTCATCGCGATGGACGAGGCGCTGCGGCGGACGGCGTGGAGGGCGGCCTCGTTCACCAGGTTGGCGAGGTCAGCGCCGCTCATGCCCGGAGTGCCGCGCGCAACAACCGTGAGGTCGACGTCGGGGCCGATCCGTTTGTCCTTGCAGTGGACCTTCAAGATCGGCAGGCGCTCTTCGAGGTCGGGGAGCGGCACAACGATCTGGCGGTCGAAGCGGCCTGGCCGGAGCAACGCCGGGTCAAGGATGTCGGGCCTGTTGGTCGCCGCCATCATGACGATGCCCTCGGTCGCCTCGAAGCCGTCCATTTCGGCCAGCATCTGGTTGAGGGTCTGCTCCCTCTCGTCGTGGCCGCCACCAAGCCCAGCCCCACGCTTGCGGCCGATGGAGTCGATCTCGTCGACGAAAATGATCGCCGGTGCCTGTTTACGGGCGCTCTGGAACAGGTCGCGCACCCTGGAGGCGCCGACCCCGACGAACATTTCCATGAAGTCCGAGCCGGTCACAGACATGAACGGCACACCCGCTTCGCCTGCCACAGCGCGCGCCAGGAGGGTCTTGCCTGTGCCTGGGGGACCGACGAGGAGGACGCCTTTGGGGATTTTCGCACCGATCTCTTTGAACCGGGCGGAAGAACGGAGGAAATCGACGACCTCGCGGATCTCCATCTTGACCCCGTCGTAGCCGGCGACGTCGGCGAAGGTGGTCCGCGGCCTTTCTGTCGTGTACACCTTGGCCCGGCTGCGGCCGATCGACATGATCCCGCCCATCTGGCCTTGGGCGCGCCGGGCCATCCAGAAGATGAAGACGAGGATCAGTACGCCGAGGAAGATGTCGGGTAGCAGGCTCACAAGGAGGCTCTCACCGGGCGTCGTGAACGAAAGGCTCTTGCCGGCAGTGAGGTACTTGCTGAGAGTGGTGAACTCCTGGGGGTCATAGCCACCGGGCGGGCCCTGGGTGTCGTAGCTCACGCCGTTGGGCCCCAGGAAGGTGATCGCCCCGGTATTGCTGTTCACTTGCGCCTTCGTCACTTCGCCGTGCTCGAGCTCGCTCAGGAACTGGCTGTAGCTGACCGTCGGGCTTGATTGCTCGGACATAACGCTGGACACCAGAACGGCCAAGACGACCACGCCGAGCAGGACCATCAGGGCCCAGCGCCAGGAGCGGTCCGGGCCACTGCTCCCGGGCGCGCCGTTCTGCCGGTCAGGCGGGCGCGACCTCATGTCCCCGGGTTGCCGGCTCATATCCCCACAATCCTAGGGCGATGGCGAGCTATGGCGGGGCCCTCGTGTAGCTTCGAGATGTGAACTTCGCCAGCTGTGCGCGCCCTGGCTGCGCGAACGCGCCCGCCGCTTGGCTCGCGTACGACTACGGGGCCCGCTGCGCGTGGCTTGATGACCAGCGCGATGACGGGACCGCGAAGGTAGGCCGGTGGCCGCTCTGCGAGCGTCACGCCGACAACCTAAGGGTGCCGAGAGGTTGGTTTTGCGTCGACCGCAGGGGAGGCCACTTCTTAGGTGGCACAGGCGGGCTCGAAGGCTCGGGTGGCCGGAACGGCCCACTTGAAGGCGGCCCAACCGGGGACGACGCAGTCGACGAGGGCGGCCCTGGTGAGCCCGCGCGCAGGCGGCGTGCCTCGGCCGGCCGCCTGACGGCCATCCTCTGAGCCGGACCGAGCCGGACCGGGTGAGCTAACCGGCACCCAGAGCCAAAAGGCGAAATCCCGCCTGCACGGCCCCCCAACATCTAAAGGTGCCCACATGGACCTGCCGATGCAGTCAGTAGCCGTCCTCCGAGTTCTCGCAGGGGTGACCCGCGAGTGGTCGGCGCTCAAGACCAAGGCGCGAGACAGGGAGCAGGTCCGGATGAAGTGTCCCAATTGCCAGACAAGAGAGCTGGTCGTAATCGAGATGGTCGTGAGCGGGGAGCCGGTGGCTCTCCACAGCTGTTCTTCGTGCGACCTGCGCTGGTGGGAAACGCGAGATGGCTTGCTCTCGCTGGCACGGGTGCTTGATCTGGCGACTACGCGCTGAACGTCCCGGCGCCCTTCGCGGGCACTTAACGGGTCCTTACCAGGGTGGTCACTCTGCTCGTCCGATGTCCACGGGCCACGCGGCGTGCTGGGGCTGCGTGCTCGCACGCCTTCCCTCGGACCGCCCCGTCGTCCGCATTGCGCCCGCACAAGTAAGAATGGGCGCACAATGACCTACGCGGACGAGGAGGCTGCCTCGCCGCCGTCAGCGGGCAGTGGTGACGGCCAGGGGGAACTCCACGAGGGCAATGGAGAAACGGCCCTCTCCACGGCGACAGGCTCCACGGCGACAGAGCTCACGGCGACAGGCGCCACGACGACAGACGCCATGGCCGGCGAGGTCACTGCGGCCGGCGGGGCAATCGCTGAGGCTCCCACAGCCCCCCCTGAGCCCTCCAAAGTTGGCGCCTGGTTTGAACGAAAAATCCGGCTGCTCGCCCAGCCAGAGCCGCTTGTCACCTTGGCGGTCGCCTGCGTTTGCGTGGGGTTCGTCCTCTGGCAGTTCGAACCCTCGAAGCTGTTCCTCAACACGACCATCTCGGGCGGTGACACCGGGGCGCACGTGCTGCTGCCTTCGGTCGCGGAGCACCAGTGCCTGGCCAATTTCCGTCTCACATGCTGGACTTCTTCCAACTGGGACGGGTTCCCGGCGGTCACCTTCTATTTCCCGCTGCCCATATACAGCATCGTCGCGCTCGCGCAGATAGTCGGCTATAACGTCGCTTTCAAACTTTGCACGGCGGCGCCAATGATCTTGATGCCAGTGGCGGCGTGGTTGATGGGCCGTATTGCTAGGGCCCCGTTCCCGGTGCCTGCAGTATTGGCGATCGCCACTGTCCCGTACATTTTCGAGACGGATTTTTCGATCTACGGGGGAAATATTGCGTCCACGCTGGCTGGCGAGTTTGCCTTTGCCTGGAGCCTGTGGTTCGCACTCGTATTTTTCGGCTTCGTCATTCGTGGGCTTCAGACCGGGCGCTACCGGGCATGGGCGGCGGTCATGCTGGCCTGCTGCTTCATGTCGCATATCTACCCTGCCATGTTCGCTGGAGCTGGTGCGCTCGTATTGATATTCACGTACGCAGTGCGCAACCGAGACTGGGTGGGAGCGTTCTGGTGGGCGGCGCCGGCTGTGGTGGTGGGAGGTTTGCTCGCTGCGTGGTGGGCGCTGCCATTTGGCGTCCGTCAACTCCACAACGGGCTAGTGACCGATATGGGTTACACCCGGAACACGGCTTTTTTGACCTCCCTGTTCCCGACCGGTTACACCTGGTTGTTCATCCTCGGAGGGGTGGGCGCCGTGCTTTCCATAACGCGCCGGCGGCGGATGGGGGAGTTCCTCACCATCATGGCGCTACTGTCGGTATTCGCGTTCCGCTATATGCCGCAAAGCATCTTGTGGAACAACCGGGTGCTGCCCTTTTGGTTCCTGTGCCTTTACCTCCTCAGCGGGCTGGCGCTGGCGGAGATTTACGCCATCATGGTGGAGCGCACGACGAACTTCATGGTCACATTGCGTGCCGCCCTGCTACCGGCCCCCTTGCTGGTCCTCGTCGTTGCTCTCGTGTGGGTCGGTTTCCCGCTGCAAATATTGCCCGGTCAGGACAATGCCAGCAATGCTAACCACGAGTTCCTCGGGGTGCCGTCCACTGCGATTTCCTATGTACCCGACTGGATAGGTTGGAACTACAGCGGCTATCAGTACCAGTGCCCGCCCAGCCCCGGAAAATGCGACGCGGACGACGTCAAGTCGCGGTGGACTGAGTACACCCAGATCGTCGCGCACCTGGAGGCAGTCTCCAAAAAGTACGGCTGTGGCAGCGTCATGTGGGAGTACCAATCGCAGATGAACGACTATGGCACCCCTGACACGCTCACGATCCTTCCCTATTGGACAAACGGCTGCATCGATTCAATGGAGGGCCTCTACTACGAGGCGTCGGCCACCACCCCGTTCCATTTCTTGGACCAGAACGAGCTTTCCCTGCAACCTTCCAACCCGATGGTCGGCCTGCCCTACGGGAGCGCGCCAAACGTCGCCCTCGGTGTCGAGCACCTCCAGATGCTCGGGGTGAAGTACTACATGGCCCTCAACACTGCAATCCAGAAGCAGGCTGACGCGGACCCCTCGCTCAAGTTGATCTCGACGTTCGGGCCGTACGCGATCAGCTACAGCGGCAACACCGCTCCGGACCCAACCGGGACCGTGGAGCAGTACTGGAAGCTTTACCTGGTGCTCGACTCGCCCCGGGTCCATCCCTTGGCGGACCAGCCGGTAGTCATGGCGGGCCTCAACAACGCCTCCCAGCTGAAGTACTTGAAGGTGATGGACACGTGGTACCTGAACCCGAACGCCTGGGACGTCTACCTAGCCGCCACCGGCCCGTCCAATTGGGCACGCGTGCCCTACGACGACGCCAACCCGCCGGTCACTCCCGAACCTAAGACAACTGTCAGCGACGTCGTCGAGCACAACTCTTCCATCAGCTTCAACGTCAGCCGCCTCGGTGTCCCGGTCGTAGTAACGATTTCGTACTTCCCCAACTGGCACGTCTCCGGCGCCAAGGGCGTCTACCGGGTCAGCCCCAACTTGATGGTCGTCGTCCCGACGTCCCACCACGTAAGCCTTTCGTACGGCTACACCCCAGTCGACTTCGAGGGCTACACGCTGACGTTGCTCGCCCTGGTCGGCCTTTTGTTCCTCGTCCGACGCCCACTGGCGCCGGTAGCCGCGCTCCGGCGGCCCGGGCTCGGGCAGCGCCTCGACGTTCTCGGCGCGATCGGGGGGACACCAGCGGGGCCACAAAGCACCTGGCAGCCCACTGGGAGCCCGCCGACGCCGTACTGGCCCGTCACGAGCTCAGGTGCTCCTTGGCCCGGCTCGCCCGACGGTGTGCCCGCTCCCAACGGTGACGGGATCCAGGCTCCTAACGGTGACGGGGTCCAGGCTCCTAACGGTGATGGGATCCCGGCTCCCATGGGTGACGGAGCCGCTCCCAACGGTGACGGTGGGGCCCCGGCACCACAGTGGGTGACAGAGAAGAGCGACGAGCAATGGGAGGCCTACGCCGCCGGCACAGCCGCTACAGCGCCAGCTGCCCCAGCCGGCCCCACCCCCTACACGGCCCAGACCGGAGACCCCCCTCCAGAGGACTGAACGGGCCCCGGAGGTGAAGACCGGCCGCCGTGTTTGTTAGCTTGTGAGGACCGGCTCCGGAGGGATTTGCGGGTATGGGCTCACTAGACGACATCTTCAAGGCGTATGACATCCGAGGTGTCGTGCCAGACCAGCTCAATGCCGAGTTGGCGAAAAAGATCGGCACCGCCTTTGCGACCTTCGCCAAGAGCCCATCGATCGTCGTCGGCCGCGACATGCGCCCGTCGGGCGTCGAACTGGTGGCGTCGTTCACCGAGGGCGCTACCGCTGCAGGTGTAGACGTCGTTCTTTTGGGCCTCACCTCGAGCGACGAACTGCTCTACGCCTCCGGTGCGCTCGATTCGCCGGGAGTGATGTTCACCGCTTCGCACAACCCGGCTCGTTACAACGGGATCAAGCTCTGCCTGGCGGGGGCGAGGCCCGTCGGCGTCGAGTCCGGCCTGGTCGACATACGTGATGCGATCGAAGTCGGCGACCTCCCAACTGTGAGCGAGGGTGAGCGGGGCAGGGTCAGCCACCGCGACGTACTGGCCGACTACGCCGCCAAGGTCCGCAGCTTCGTCGACCGGGACGCTTTGTTGCCGCTCCGCGTAATCGCGGATACCGCCAACGGCATGGGAGGCCTTGTGGTCCCGGCCGTTTTCGAGGGCCTACCCTTCGACCTGGAGGTGCTTTACCCCGAACTGGACGGCAATTTCCCCAACCACCCTGCTGACCCGATCCAGCCGGCCAACCTGGTCGACCTCCAGGCGAGGATCCTCGAAAAAGGGGCAGATGTAGGCCTCGCTTTCGACGGCGACGCCGACCGCTGCTTCCTAGTCGACGACAAGGCACAGCCCGTGAGCGGGTCTACGACGACGGCCATTGTCGCAAAGGCGATCTTGGAAAAATACCCAGGATCCACCATCCTCTACAACCTGATTTGCTCCAAGGCGGTGCCGGAGGTCATCCGTGAGAACGGGGGCACGCCGGTTATGACCAGGGTCGGACATTCGTACATAAAAGCCCTCATGGCCGAGACGGGCGCTGCCTTCGGCGGCGAGCACTCTGGGCATTATTATTTCCGTGACAATTACAGGGCAGATTCTGGGTCCATTGCGGCGCTGATGGTGCTGGAGGTCATTTCTAAAGCTGGGGTGCCTCTTTCGGAGCTGCGCCGCCCCTTTGACCGCTACGCCCTCTCAGGGGAAATCAATACCGAAGTGACGGGTAGCCCTGCTCGAGTCATCGAGGCAGTGAGCGAGCATTTCGCAGCCGAACACCCAGAGGCCAACCAGTCACGCCTGGACGGCTTGACCGTTGATTTTGGGGACTGGTGGTTCAACGTCAGGCCTTCCAACACCGAGCCCCTTGTACGGTTGAACGTCGAGGCGGCCGACCGTGCAAGCTGCGATGCTCATACTCAAATGGTGCTCTCGCTAATAAGAGGGGTGTCGTAGCCGTGGCCCTTGACCCGTTGCTCGTCGAGATCCTCGCCTGCCCGCAGGACAAAGGACCTCTTCTGTACTTCGTCGACGAAGATGCCCTCTACAACCCTCGCCTGCGGCGCCGGTACCTGGTCAAAGATGGCATCCCTGACATGCTCATCGAGGATGCCGAGGACGTAGACGACGCCGAACACGAACGGTTGATGGCCAAGGCTGCCGCCGACGGGGTCAAGCCCAATTTCGAAGCTCCCGACCAAAAGGAGGCTTAGTTGCCCCCCGCTGAGCACGAAATTCTCGATACCGATGGGATGTGGGAGCTGGCTGCGGCGTTCCCCGAACAAGTAGCGGAAGCATTTGCCGGTTCAAGCGGCATAACGGGCTTGCCGAACCGTGAGGACATCGAAAACGTAGTCGTCATCGGTATGGGCGGCAGCGGCATATCCGGGGACGTGCTCCAAGCCATCGCCGCCCCGCTCCTCCCGGTCCCGGTCACGGTTGTCAAGGGCTACGAATGCCCCCACTTCGTAGGGGAGACGTCCCTGGTGTTCGCGGTCTCCTGTTCGGGCGGAACGGAGGAGACGATCGAAGCAGCTTCAGACGCCGCCTTGGCGGGAGCGAAGATGGTCGTCGTCAGCAGCGGAGGCGAGCTCGGGACCTTGGCCGGGGCCTGGCGGGCCCCCATCTTGCACGTACCCCCGGTGGCCTGGCCACGGGCTGCCTTCGGCTCGATGGCAGTGCCGTTGATCGTGGTCTTGTGGCGGATGGGCTTCCTGCCGGGCGCGGACCTTTGGATCGAACGGGCCGTTGCGCAGTTGCGGCACCGGCGAGACCAGTTCGTCCGGCTGGGGGCAGCCTCCGAGGCGGCAGCCGTCGCCCGTACCATCGGGCCCAGCGTGCCGTTGGTCCACGGCGGCGGGGCTGTCGGCGCCGCCGCTGCTCAGCGCTGGAAGACCCAGGTCAACGAGAACGTCAAGCGTCTTGCCTTTTCCAGCACGCAGCCTGAGCTGTGCCATAACGAGGTTTGCGGCTGGGCTGAGAGCTCGAAGGAGATCGCGGGGCTGATTAGCCTCGTGATGCTGCGCCACGACAGCGAGCATCCCCAGGTCGGGCGCCGTTTCGAGATCACAGCGGATCTCGTCCGGCCATGGGTGTCCAGCGTCGTCGAGGTGCGCGCCCAAGGTGAAGGCGAGCTGGCTCAGTTGCTCGACCTGGCCTACTTCGGGGACTATGTCTCGCTCTGGATGGCCGCCGATGCCGGCATCGACCCGGGCCCGATCGAGGTCCTGATGTGGATGAAGCGCCAGCTCGCAGGGCGGACCGGCCCTCTGGGTGGCGCCGGGGCGCCGTAGCCAAAGACCAGGTCAGGGGCGCTGTTCCACCGCCGGGCTTGATAGCGGCAGTCTAGGGTAGGTACTAGCCGTGATGACTAGACATAGTGAGCCCATTGGTTCCCCGTCAGGCATTAGAGCAGGTGATGGCCTGTGAGCGTCCCGATCGAGCGGCTAAAGACATCCACTCGGGGCCCGATCCGCGTTGTCGTGGCCGACGACCAGGCACTCTTCCGCCGGGGTCTTTCCGTCGTGCTGGCCGCGAGCGAGGACATCGAAGTCGTGGGGGAGGCCTCGGACGGCGAAGAGGCGGTCGCCAAGGCTCAGGAGCTGACGCCCGATGTCGTGCTCATGGACGTACGGATGCCACGCCTTTCGGGCATAGAGGCAGCTCGCCACATCCGGCGCATACTCCCCGCAACGGAGATCCTGATGCTGACCGTGAGCGACGAAGAAGAGGACCTTTACGAGTCGGTCAAAGCGGGAGCAAACGGCTACCTGTTGAAAGAGATCGCCATCGAGGAGATAGCGGAGACCGTCCGCGATCGTTCAGCGCCAGGGGGTCATCTCGCCTTCCATGACATCCAAGCTGATCGCCGAGTTCAGGTCATTGTCGCGGCGCGTGGCGGAGCGTGAGGAGCTGCCGCCGCCAGGCCTTACGGACCGGGAGATGCAGGTCCTGCGGCTAATGGCTCATTCGAAGAGCAACAGGGACATCGCCGGCGCCCTCTTCATCTCGGAGAACACCGTTAAGAACCACGTTCGCAACATCCTGGAAAAGCTGCACCTGCACTCGCGCATGGAAGCCGTGACCTACGCCTGGCGCAAGCGGCTCCTCGACCCACGCGATCACGAGTAGCCGGCCAAGGGCCCCTGGCCCCGGAGTGCGCCTGGGCCCTGGCCCCCGAGTGCGCCCCGGCCCTGGCCCCCGAGTGCGCCCCGGCCCTGGCCCCCGAGTGCGCCCGGCCCTGGCCCCCGAGTGCGCCCCGGCCCTGGCCCCCGTGTGCCCCAAGCCGGCTGAGCGCTGGTAGTTTGGTATGCGAAATGAGCGTATTGAACAAGTTCCTGCGTATCGGCGAGGGCAAGAAGCTGCGTGCTCTGCAGACCCTCGTACCGGACATCAATTCCTTCGAGCCAGAGATGGTGGGCCTCTCCGACGAGGCGCTCGCCCACAAGACGGTCGAGTTCAAGGAGAGGCTCGCAAACGGGGAGGACTTGAACGACCTCCTGACAGAGGTCTTCGCGGTCGTCCGTGAGGCGGCCAAGCGCACCATCGGCCAGCGCCACTACGACGTCCAGCTGATGGGCGGCACCGCGCTGACTTCGGTTGGATCGCCGAGATGAAGACCGGTGAAGGCAAGACCCTGGTCTCGACCCTGCCCGTGTACCTGAACGCCCTCGAAGGCCAAGGGGTCCACGTGGTCACCGTCAACGACTACCTCGCCGCCCGTGACGCTGACTGGATGGGCAAGGTGCACCGGTTCCTCGGCCTTTCGGTCGGCCGGATCTCACCCGAGCTCCCCGAATGGCAGGACAAGAAGGACGCCTACAACAGCGACATCACCTACGGCACCAACACCGAGCTTGGTTTTGACTACCTCCGCGACAACATGGCCAGGAACCTCGAGCACATGGTGCAGCGCGGCCACCCTTACACGATCGTCGACGAAGTGGACTCGATCCTCATCGACGAGGCGAGGACACCCCTGATCATCTCGGGCCCTCCAGCGAGTCGGCGCGCCTCTACTACCAGTTTGCCGGCGTCGGCGCAGCCTGACCCGTGACAAGGACTACGAGGTCGACGAAGAGAAGCGCACGGTGGTCCCGACCGAAGAGGGTATCGAGAAGGTCGAGAGCGTTCTAGGCATCGACAACCTGTACGACCTGGGCACGGCCAACCTCGTCCACCAGCTCACCAAGGCGATCCAGGCCAAGGAGCTGTACAGGCGCGACAAGGATTACCTCGTCGCCGACGGCGAGGTCAAGATCGTCGACGAGTTCACGGGCCGCATTCTCGAAGGCCGGCGCTGGTCCGACGGACTCCACCAAGCCGTCGAAGCAAAAGAACGCGTGACGATCAACGAAGAGAACCACACGTGGGCAACTGTGACCCTGCAGAACTACTTCCGCCTCTACGAAAAGTTGGCCGGGATGACAGGCACAGCGTTGACAGAAGCCTCGGAGTTCGGTTCTACCTACAAGATCCAGGTGGTGCCGATCCCCACCAACTTGCCTATGGTGCGAGTGGACTACCCGGACCTCATCTACGAGTCCAAGAGGGGCAAGTTCAACGCCGCCGTCGACGATGTTGTTGAGCGGTACGAAAAAGGCCAGCCCGTCCTCGTAGGCACCGCGTCGGTCGAAAAGTCCGAGCAGCTCTCGAAGATGTTCGCCAAACGCGGCATCCCTCACGAGGTCCTGAACGCCAAGCAGCATGCCAGAGAGGCGACGATTATCGCTCAGGCGGGCCGGTTGCACGCCGTGACCGTTGCGACCAACATGGCGGGCCGCGGCGTCGACATCCTGCTTGGTGGCAACCCCGAGGGCTTGGCCCAGGACGAGGTGCGCTCCGAGGGCCTCGACCTCGCCTCCGAAGAAGGTACGGCACGCTTCAACGAGCTCTTCGCCAAGTACAAAGAAGAATGTCAGGCCGAGGGTGACCAGGTCCG
>CAWICT010000002.1:0-240649 GCA_963834735.1 uncultured Acidimicrobiaceae bacterium
GATCTTGACATCGTCGGCGCAGCCGAGGGCGGTGTCCCGGTCGACCTGTCCCACAACCTCGCCTACATCGACCATCCGGGATCGGGTTGGACCGGGCAGATCCCCGCCCTCCTCAACGGACTGGTCCGAGCCTTCGCCATCCCGGACTTCACGCGCTACCTCACGGCGCAGGGCATCAGCGAGTCGTCGACGCCGACCAGACCCGCTGTGTCAGTGACTTCGTCGGCCTCACGACCCAACAGATGTTCAAGCCGCAGTACCGGGACATCGAGAAGGTGCCGGTCTTCGCCCGCATTCTCGACCATCTCATCATGAGTCGTACGGGCACCCCGCGCAGTCCACTGTTCATCGGGGTCGGTCTCTCGGACTCCGTCGGTGACGGAGTCATGGTCGACAGGGACGTCGAGGCTCCGCGTCCATCTACTGTCACCGGGGGTCCCGGTCGAATTCCAGACCTACGATGGCCTCAGCCACGAACAAGCGGGCTTGCCCTTCTTGGAACAGGCACAGACCTTTCTCACCCAGCGATTCGAGACCGTCACCTTCGACGATGGGTGCGCCGACCTCGGCCCCGGGGAACTCGATCGCCCCCGCACCGATACCGAGTCGTGACGGGCACGGCACGCCGGCGTCACTTGATGCACAGGATTGGTCGGCCGTCAGGAGACCGGACGGCGGATGAGCAAGAAGCAGAGTCCGCCGAGCAGAATGGCCAACCCCATGAAGATTGCGAACTCGTAGGACTGAATGTTCCAGTAATGGCTCTGCGGCTGGTACGTCACCAGCTCACGAAAGTGCGATGTCAACGACGCCGTGCACGCCCGGATGTTCGTGATGCCGGTGTTCTGGTTGAACGGGCAAGCATGGTTCAGGTAGGCCTGGGTCGGAGCCTGGCCCGACGCGTCGACGATCCGATTCGAGAGGACCCACGCGTGGGCGAGCCGCGCCTCTCACTCCGACCTGGACCGTCGCCCCAGACGGACTTCCCCCGAAACTGAGAGGTGCCCCACGCCCGATCGGGACGAGAGTGTGCAGGGTGGCGGCCAGGTGAGGACGCACCCACTTCGTCACCGCGTACCGAACGGCGACGAAGCCCGCCAGCGCGATGAGCATGGCCGGAAGCATCCGGCGAGTCAGGAGCCCGGCGGCGACGCCGAGAGCGAAGGCGAAGGCCGCATATCCGATCGGAACGATGCCGCGGGCCCCGAAGAGCCACGGATCGTCGGTTGCGCGTCACCAGGTCCTGCAGACTCGACCATCGCGTGACCATGAGGCTCAGCAGTCCGACTGCAAGCATGGACACCGCCGCACCGAGCACAAGCTCCCGCCCAGCCAGGTACGCCGGGTCACACCCTGAGTCCAGGCCAGCCGGTACGTGCCGCTCTCGTATTCGCTCGCAACGAGTGGTGCTCCCCAGAACATGCCGATGAGGGCAGGGGCCAGGACGAGAAGGAAGGTCAGGACGACGCCGAAGAATCCGTTGCTGTCAGTGAAGGTGCTCGTGGCGGCGGAGCAATCGTGCAGGGTGGCGCAGTTGGACACAGTGGTGTCGTACAGGTGCGTCAACTGGGCGCCGGTGATCACAACCGGGATGGCGAGGACAATCAGGCCGACCCCCGCAACGAGCGCATTTGTCCGGAACTGCATCCAGGCGAAGCGGATCATGCGACCACCTCCAAAGACGACCGGCGGGAGAGCCTGTCGGCAATGGCTCCGTCGCGAGCTCTGCTCATGTAGGCAAGGACGATGTCGTCCAAGGCGACCGGTTTGACCGTCCACAGCGGGGTCGAGGATCGGGCCATCGGCGTGCACGAGGTAGGTGCTCTGCCTCTCGGTGTGACTCTCCTCCACCACATCCTGGTCGGACGGGAGTCCTCGCCTGGGGTCCCGGCGGGGCCCGATCAGCCTGTGGTGTGTTGCCACCAGGTCGTCGACGTCTCCCGCCAGCTGCACCTGCGAGTCGGCGAGGACGATGAGATGGTCGCAGACTCGCTCGAGGTCGACTAGGACATGCGACGACAGCACCACGCTGACCCCGTGGGCGGCCACGATCTGCATCAGCCCCTGGAGGAACTCGCGGCGGGCCAACGGGTCGAGGCTCGCGACCGGTTCATCGAGGATCAGCAGTTCGGGGCGCTTGGCCACGGCTAGCGTCAACGCCAGCTGCGAGCGCTGTCCCCCCGAGAGCGAACCTGCCTTTTGTCCGGGATCCAAACCGAGGTGCTCGACCCTGTCCTCCGCCATGGCACCGTCCCAGTGTTCGTTGAGGTACACGCCCATCCGCAGGTGCTGGCGGATCGTCATCCGGGCATAGACCGGCACCGTCCTGCGCCACGAAGGCCACACGATCGAGCAGGGATCGGGAACCGGCTCGGCATCCGAGCACGTCGATGGAGCCTTCGGTTGGCGCTATCAGGCCCACCGCGAGGCTCAGCAGCGTCGTTTTGCCCGCCCCGTTCGGGCCTACCAGGCCCACGACCTTCTCCCGGGGGATGTCCAATGTGCAGTCGTGCAGGGCCCACTTCCTCGCATAGCGCTTGCTCAAACCATGTGTGTCGATGACCCCTGTCATGCCACCCCTTCTCCTCTCGTTTCGCCTTCGGTCTCGAGTGCCCGGAGGGCGGTCCGGTAAATGGCCTCGATCTCGGCCGGTCCGAGGCCGGCTGAGGATTGCTCGCGTATCCAGTTCTTCATTGATTCGATGAACCGTGCCTGTGCCGCCGGATCGGTCCTCGGGAGACTTCCCACGACAAAGGTCCCGAGCCCCGGGCCGGGCGCGCACCAGGCCTCCGCGCTCGAGGTCTCGGTAGGCCTTGAGGACCGTGTTCGGATTGATGGCGAGCTTCGCCACCACCTGCTGGGCCGTCGGGAGCTGGTCGCCGGGCTCCAGCATGCCCAGCCGGAGTGCCTGGTGGACCTGCTGGACCAACTGGAGATACGTGGCCACGCCCGACCCCGGGTCGAGCTGGAACTCGATCATTCAACACCCTTCCACTAACTACCTAGTTGAATGGTAAATGATGAGAACCACCCCCGCCATAGTCAAAAGTCACAATGGCTCCGGGCAGAACCTGCTCCCGTCCGACCGTCGCCTGCGGCAGGCCCATGCGTGAGCGCTAGGAAACTCGGAGCGTTCGCCGATGGACGTCGGTGGACCGGAGGCCTCGAGAGACGAGAGATTGGGCTGCTCCAACCAGACTGCCCAGATCGCCCGGGCAAATGCCACCCTCCTGGGCCGGACTTCCCCAGGGTGCTAACTGTCGCGAGCGCTCCGTCGCTTCGTCCTGGCCCCCGTTGACAGAGGCCCTCTTTCGATATAGAAAGTTCCCATGAGCGAAACGCTGCATGAGGCCCTCGGAGCTGGGCCCCCGGCAGGCGTGGAGCAGGTGACCCTGTTTGTTCCGAGCGTCGATCGTCACGGAGAACCGATCGATCAGGCTTACTGGACCGAACAGGCACTCGCGACCTTCGGGAACCTGTTCCGAGGGGCAACGGCCTTCCCGCCCGGGCGGGGGGTCTGGCGGGATGATCAGCGTGGCGGCGAGCTGGTGTACGACGACACCCAGATGGTGACGTCGTACGTGAGCAGTGAAGCTCTTGGCGACCACGAGGTTCTGAAACGCCTGCGGGCGTTCTTGTGTCGAATGGGACGACAGGCAGATCAAGGTGAAGTCGGCATCGTCATCGACGGCACCTATTTCGGAATCATCGACTACAGCGACGAGGGTGACGCATGAAGAAAGAAGACAAATCGAGGATCGCTGAAGCCCTTGGCGCATCGCGAGTCGTCGAAGTTGGACCTAAGACGATTGGGGGTCCCCTCGATCTGCTTGCACTGCGTGAGGAATTCAACCAGCGTCTACGTTCGAGCGGTGGGCGACCTACAGATCCCGCCTGGACGGTCACCCGACTTGTGCCATTTAAGGAGGACAACTGGACGCGACTCCAGGACCTTGCCAGCGAGATCGGCGTTTCGGGCCGTCGTGTTGGTCCAGCACAGGTGGCAGCGCTACTTATCGAGAGCAGTCTCGAGGAACTGGAGGAGGGGCAGTGGCAAGAAGCACTTGAGGCTTCACGTTCTGCCCCTCTGCGTTCTCAGCCTGAAGCCGCCGAAGCGGCACAGGTCACGTATAACCAGTTCGATGATTGGGTCCAGCGCGGGTGGATCATTCCCGCTGGGCGTCGAGGACACGAGCGCTCCTACGGCGCGGATGAGATTGTCCGAGCCCATTGGCTTCATGCCATCAACCGGATGACAACCGACATCGAGGCGATCGCCACCGCGGTACGGAGCTGTGATCTCTCGGCCCGGTACCTCGTGGTCACCGACGCGGAGAGCGTCTCGACGGTGCCTACTCGATCTCAGCTCTATCGGCTCCTCGAAGCACCCGGTAGTCATCTCGTGATCGACCAACTCCCCGAACGTCGCAAGCTGCTCGGTTTGCCCCCGTTCCCGAGTGATCCCAATGAAGAACTCAGGGTTCGACGGGCTGTTTGAGGTCCCCGTCGGGGCCGGGCAGGAGCCGTTCGAGGAGCCGGATCTCCGACGGCGCGCGAACTTCCATCGCGCGCGCCTCGGGCAGGAGCCGACTTCAAAGCCATGGCCATCGCCCGGCTGAAAGAGGCCGGGGCCACAATCGAAAGGCTCAATTTCCGGATCGAGGGGTTTCCTGTCGATGCCCAAGTATCCGGAAGCAATGGTCGGCCGTTCCTCGTCCTGGCTCGGGGAACGCCCGACGAACAGGATCGGAGTGCACTTCGTCGCACGGACACGGTCGAAAAGGCTGGCTTCATGGCGATGCAGCTTGCTCGACGCCAAGCCCTCCCGATCATTCTCATCACGTCGGACCTTCCGAAGCGATCAACCAGGGCGGGCCACTATCTGGCGGCGCTCTCTGACGATCTCTGGGATGTGGTGTCCTATCGTGCCGACCTCAAGGGTTTCCAACGATTGCGGGCTCACTTCACGGCGCCGATCGAGAAGGTGCCCCTAACCGCCCCCTGGAGGGCTCCTGAAAAGATCAGTGCACCAACCCTGTTGAACGAGTTCAGCGACGTCGATGCCCGCGCGCACTCCGGCCCAAGTCGCCCAAACATGGACGTCGGCTCCGAGTAGCCAGGACCGAGCCACCGACGGAGTGCGGCCGACGCGCATCTTCGACCTCAAAAACGACACACGTGGCGCTCATCAGCGCTTTCCTCACTGCCCCGTAAAGGGCTCTTCGGATTCTGGCGGGGAGCAGCCGGGCGGACGGTCCCCCAGAAATAGGCGAAGGCGCTTCAAGCTTGAGGTGTGAGCCTAAAAGCAAGAAGCACCTTCGTCCTCGTCCACCCTAGTGAGATCCTGGCGGCCCTCGTGGGCCTCAAAGACGTGCGGATCCTGCGTTACGAGCGCCGCGGGCCCGACGTCGAACTGATGGTCGAACAAATGCTCGGTGTCGTTGCGTGCCCGACGTGCGCAGAGCCGGCCCAGGTCAAAGAACGCCCGGTCGTGCACTACGTCGACCTGCCCGTCTACGGCCACCCGATGAGCCTGGCCTGGAAGAAGCACCGCATGCGCTGTGTGAACCCGGCGTGTCCGAAGAAGTCCTGGGTGCTCGAAGACCACCGCATCGCGGCCAAGAACTGCCTGTTGACGACCCGGGCGGCCAAGTGGGCCACGCGCCAGGTCGGCGGGGGCCGCACCGTCTTAGAAGTGGCCGACGAGCTGGCCTGTGACTGGCACACGGTCAACGATGCCGTGATCACCTATGGCGAGGCCCTGCTCGAGGCCGACCGCAAACGGCTGAACCAGACGAGCGCCATCGGCCTCGACGAGACTTCCTTCGTGAAATTCGGCCGCGAGATCCATACCAGCTTCGCCACCACCGTGGCCGATGTGGAGAACCACCAGATCATCGACATCTTGCCCACCCGCAAATACGTCGACGTGGCGGGCTGGATCGACAAGCAGCCCCTGGCCTGGAAGGAGCGCATCGCCTATGGCGCCCTCGACATGTCGGCCACCTATGCGGCGGTGTACACGGTGATCTTGCCCAAGGCGACCCAGGTGGTGGACCCCTTCCACGTGATTTCCCTGGCCAACCGCTGTCTCGACGCCGTGCGTCGTCGGGTGCAGACCGAACAGCTCGGCCACCGGGGCCGGCGCCACGACCCGCTCTATCGGGCCCGCCGCGTCCTGCTCATGGGCGAAGAGAAGCTCGACGCCGAGGCGACCGAGCGCCTGTGGTCCCTCCTCGAGCTGGGCGATCCGGGTGCGGAGGTGGCCATCGCCTATCGCGTCAAGGAGCGCCTGCGGGACTTCTATCGCACCCGCGACCCTGCCGAGGCTCGAGCACTGCTCGAAGAGCCCGGGAGCACTGTCTACGACGCGCCATGCCGCCGGAGGTCCAAAAGCTCGGGCGAACGATCAAGCACTGGTTCGACAAGATCGCGAACTACCACCTGGCCCGGGTATCCAACGGACCCACCGAGGCCCTCAACAACCTGATCAAACGCATCAAACGCATCGGCTTCGGGTTCCGCAACTTCGAGAACTACCGCATCCGCGCCCTGCTCTACGCCGGCAAGCCGAACTGGCGCGTGTTGGGCTCGATCGTCGTCCGGTGAGCAACCGGACCCCGCCAGAATCCGAAGAGCCCCGTAAAGACACGCCGGAGAACCTGATCTTTGGGGGATCCACTTCAGCCCTGTGACCTGGGCCTTTTGGTGGAGGTGAAGGGACTCGAACCCTCGGCCTCTACATTGCGAATGTCTGGTTCTCGGTGTTTTGACCAGGGCCTTTCCGAGGACTTTCCTGGTGGTGGCGTTTCGACCCCCTCAGGTTCCCTCACGGACCCTCTCCTTCCCTCTCGATAAAGACACGTAAAGACACGCTCGGTCAGGCCACGTGAGGCCCGTCGACGGACTGGTACCCAGGTCCGATCGACAGACTCTCGATGCGCAGCGGATGGCGCTCGTGTCCTCTTGGCGACGGTCACATTCCTCGGTGAGCGAGCCGACATCACCGGCCCTGACACGGCGGGTGCTGGCTTCCGGCAGACGACGGAACGCCGATGTCCAGTTCGCCGCCAGCCAGTCGACAACGATCAGTCGGATCACGCCCACCAAGTCACCCGGCGGGACCTGGTGCTTGCAACTGTGCCCTGCCGGGGAACGGCCCGATCTGGCTACCCGGCGGCGGCGCGACCACTGCCCTCAAAAGCGGGCACCACGGGGGCAGGCCGCTCGGGGCCGGTGGGCCTGAACTTTTTAGTGACAGTTTCCTTGGTGGCGAGGAACTGACTTCGCGATGGCATCTGTGCCCAACCTCAAATCTGAGCTCTGGTCGAGTTCAGATGACACGGGAGTCCGGCTCGCAACTCGCTGATTGCAGGTTCGCATGATCCCCCGCACCACTCTTGACCGCTCAGTAGTCCAATTGCATGGGGCAGGCCCCGTGCTGCACTATGCAGCGGCCCAACGAGGCAGTCACCTGGACGGATCGTAGGATGTTGATCGTGGCAGGCAATCGAGCGGAAGACCCCATCATCGAGCGCGTTGCCCGGCCTCTACGCGCTGACGCCAATTGAACAATTCCCGGCTCATGCGCTGAAGGTGGCTCGGGAGGTAGTCGGCGGGGACAAATGCGAGTACACCGAGGTGGACTTGGCCACCGGCGACTTTCGGGTCCTGGTCGACCCGGAACCAGCCGTGCTCCATAATCTCAAAGAAGCACGCTGTGCGTACATGCACGAACACCCTGTCATGACTCACTTTCTGCGCCGTGACGATTCCGGAGTCGCGCCTGATTTCGGATTTCGTCGAACCCGCAGCATTTCGTCGCCTCGGCCTCTACGGCGAATTCTTCCGGGTTCTCGGGGTTGAGGATCAACTCACCGTGACTGTCTCGACCCGCGCCTCAGGCCAGCCTGCGGGAATATCGATCGACCGGGGGAACCCAGGGTTCGACCATCGGGACCGAGAGCTCCTGAACCGGCTGCGTCCGCATCTCATGGTCGCCCGCGAGAACGCAATTCGGTTCAGCAAGGCGCTGGCGAAGCGCTGGAACGAGCAATCGGACTCGAATCCACTCGACCGGTTGACTGGCCGTCAACGGGAGATCCTTGACCAGCTTGCCCGGGGCTCGACGAATGCTCAGATCGCTCTCGCGCTCGACATCAGCCCCGACACGGTGCGTAAACACGTTGAGCACATCTTGCTCCGACTCGGCGTACCGACACGCACCGCCGCCGCCGTCTTGTACATCACTCGGAGCACACCCGCTGAAACGGCACCGTGGACTGCGTTCGTCCCCTCGATGCATCCTGGCTTTGGAGTAATCGACCTAAGCGTATCGACAGAGGTCGCATCCGAAGGTGTGGCGTGATGTGCGGTTAACTGCTGGACCAAGCGGGACGATCGTGTCTGATTGCTCAAGTGTTCTTGAAGTGAACAACCCCGGACCCTACTCCAAGAGAGAGGAATCCGACCGGCTCGGCGTTCTCGCTCAAGTTGCACGTTCCGCTTGCTGTTCTGGGGAACACTCCGATCTCGGATGTCTTCACGGTTCCAGCACCGCCGATCCCGACATAGGCACCCGTTCCACTCACAAACGTCACTGGGGCAGAGTAGGACGCGTTTATGCCACACGTCGTTTGGCTCACGAACTTAGCGATGTTGTTGAAAAGCCTGTTCTCGGCGGCTACTCCTTGGGCGAGATTGATCGTGATGGTTCCGCGGGAGAGGACGACCTTGCTCGTGCCCCCCGTCACGGTGAGAGAACCCGCGTCGGCAAACGCTCCAGTGATAACGACCGATTGTGAATTACTAGACGCATTGCCGACGGAATAGATCTTGATCGTGCCGCCGGTCCTCTCTGAGGGGGTCGTGGCTGTCGCAGCGTTTCCCATGCAAAGAAGTCCGGCGATCCCGAAGGTAACTGCCATGAGCTCTACACGCGGGCCGACGGAACCGAGCAAATGCGGCTCGGCCTGGCTCACCCTTCGATTTAACGTACGACATCTCACTCCTCGTCAAATGGTTCCGGACAGATTTCTCAGATGTCCCATCGAGCGACTTACTACCGAGCATGTTCCTTCAACCGCCGTCCTAGGACAGCGTCGCCTTCGTACGACAATCGCACGGGATCCCGGCGACGGGAATACGCAATTACGCGTACGTTGGGTGCGACCGGCTGTTTGAGGTCCCCAATGGGGCCGGGCAGGAGCCGTTCGAGGAGCCGGATCTCCGACGGCGCGCGAACCTTCCAGTCGCGCTCGCCTCGGGCAGGAGCCGACTTCAAAGCCATGGCAATCTCTCGGCTGAAGGAGGCCGGGGCCACAATCGAAAAGGTCAATTTCCGGATCGAGGGGTTTCCTGTCGATGCCCAAGTATCCGCAAGCAATGGTCGGCCGTTCCTCGTCCTGGCTCGGGGAACGCCCGACGAACAGGATCGGAGTGCACTTCGTCGCACGGACACGGTCGACAAGGCTGGCTTCATGGCGATGCAGCTTGCTCGACGCCAAGCCCTCCCGATCATTCTCATCACGTCGGACCTTCCGAAACGATCAACCAGGGCGGGCCACTATCTGGCGGCGCCCTCTGACGATCTCTGGGATGTGGTGTCGTATCGTTCCGACCTCAAGGGTTTCCAACGATTGCGGGCTCACTTCAATGCGCCAATCGAGAAAGTGCCCCCAACCGCCCCCTGGAGGGCTCCTGAAAAGATCAATTCATCAACCCTGTTGAACGAGTTCAGCGAAGTCGATGCCCGCCGCGCACTCCGGCCCACGTCGCCCAAACATGGACGTCGGCTCCGAGTAGCCAGGACCGATCCACCGACGGAGTGCGGCCGACGGGCATCTTCGACCTTAAAAACGACACACGTAGCGCTCATCAGCGCTTTCCTCACTGCCCCGTAAAGACACATAAAGACACGTCAGAGAATCTCATCTTTGGGGGGATCCACTTCAGCCCTCTGACCTGGGCCTTTGGTGGAGGTGACATCGTGAGTTTCAGCGCATTCGCACCTCTCAACCTACGAAGGGGCTGCTAGCCATACCTGCATATGGCGGCCGCCATGGTGGCCGCCTGCTCAATGTCGTACGCGTCGAAGCCGACCTTCACCGATAATCGAAGACTCGATCGTGCGAGTTGTCCAAAAGACATTGTCCAAGCTTTCCCGTCTCCTGACGATCGCGATTATGGATCGATACGCTCGCGGCAGCTAGCGAGCAGATCGCCGACTCGGGCGCAGGGAGTTCACGGCCTGGAGCCACCCGCCTGAGCGCAAGATGGAACACTATGCGCCGATGGACACTTCTCCCGCGAATGGAATAGGAATGGAACGAGGCGGCGCGAACAGAGGACCAATGACCGAGCCCGACGTGAACAAGCACTACCCAGCCGCGGTGGCCGGGGCTCACACGGCGGGGAGTGCTCGTCCCCTGGGTTGAGTGGCGTGAGAGGATCGGCGCTGAGCCTGCGGGCGGGGGCGGGATAGCGTCTGGGTCGTGGAGTCCGGGGTGCGACATCTTCCGAGTGGCACGGTCACGATGCTGTTCACCGACGTGGAGGGGTCGACGCGCTTGTTGGACGAGCTCGGTCCCGTGCGATACGCCAGCGTATTGATGGCGCATCGTGAACGGCTTCGTTTTGTCGCGGATGCCCACGGCGGGGTGGAGATGGGGACGGAGGGCGATGCGTTCTTCTTCGTGTTCCAGAGCGCAGGCGAAGGTCTGGCGGCTGCAGGGGAGATGCAGTCGGCGCTCGCGGATGGGCCGTTGCGCGTTCGCATGGGGGTCCATTCGGGTGAGGTCCTTCTCGCCGGAGGCGACTATTTCGGGATGGCCGTCCACAAGGCGGCGCGGATCTCCTCGGCTGCGCACGGCGGGCAGGTCGTCGTCTCGGCGCAGACCCGGGCGCTTGCGGACGTCGCGCTGCAGGACCTCGGGGAGCACCGGCTCAAGGACCTGGCCGCGCCGGAGCGCCTGTTTCAGCTGGGTGACGCGACGTTCCCGCCGCTGAGGACGCTGCGCCATGTTCATCTGCCGGTGCAGGCAACTCCACTGCTCGGTCGTGAGCAAGAACTCGCGGAGCTGCTCGAGCTGGCCGACAGTCACCGCCTCGTGACGTTGACCGGGACGGGGGGTACAGGGAAGACGCGGCTGGCGCTCGCGCTCGCGGCGGAGCTCGCGGACCGTTATGCCGACGGGGTGTGGTGGGTACCTCTGGCGATGGCAACCGACCCAGCGGTCGTGGTGCCGACGATCGCAAACGCGGTGGGTGCAGGTGAGGATCTCGCGAGTTATCTGGGCCATCGGTCGCTGCTGCTGGTCCTTGACAACCTGGAGCAGGTGATCGATGCCGCTCCCCTGGTCGGCGAGTTGCTCGCGTCTGCGCCCGGGTGTGCGGCGATCGCCACCAGCCGCGAGAGGCTTGCGATCTCGGGTGAACAAGAGTACCCCGTTCCGCCTCTATCACATGCGGGCGCCGTCGAGTTGTTCACCGCCCGCGCGCGACAGGTCAAACCGGGCTTTGAGCCGAGCGCGGCCGTCGATGCGATCTGTGCTCGCCTCGATCGTCTGCCGCTGGCGCTCGAGCTCGCCGCGACGCGCGTCAAAATTCTCTCCGAGGGCCAGCTCCTGACCAGGCTGGAGCAGCGGCTGCCGCTGCTGGCGGGCGGCGGGCGCGACCTTCCCGCGCGTCAGGCGACGATGCGCGCCACGATCGCCTGGAGCTATGACCTGTTGAGCGAGCCCGAGCAGCGTTTGTTTGCCAGGCTGGGGGTCTTCGTCGGCAGTTTTGAGCTCGAGGCCGCCGAACGGATCTGTGACGCGAAGCTTGACGACTTGCAGTCGCTCGTCGATAAGAGCCTGCTCCGCGAGGGTGATAGCGGCCGCTTCTTCCTCTTGGAGACAACCCGCGAATACGCGCTCGAGCAGCTCGACGCGAGCGAAGACCAGGACGACGTCCGGGGTCGGCACGCCCGCTGGTACTTCGCGCTTGGCATCGCCGCCGGCCACCAAGGCGTGGGGCGGGCGGAAGCTCTGACCCGCCTGCGGCAGGACGCTGGCAATGTCAGCCTCGCTCTCGCTTGGGCGCTCGAGCACGACGTCGCGGCGGGCTTGCCGCTCGCGGACTCAGTGTTCTACACCTGGTTGGGAGCCGGCCGTAACAGCGAGCTCAGGCTCTGGTTCGAGCGCGCGCTGGCGGATCCGAGCGTGTTCTCACCCAGCCAGCGAGCCGACGTGCTCGCCGGCCTCGGCATCACCCTCGTTTACACCGACACACCCGCCCCGGCGCGGACTGCACTGACCGAGGCGCTGACGCTCTATCGAGAAGTCGGGGACGAGCGCAAGGAGGCAGACGTGCTCTTGCGCCTCGGCGGCGTTGAGTTTGTCGCCGGCTCGCCCGCGGAGAGCCTCAAATGGTCAGAACAGGCACTGGAGATCTACGAGCGACTCGACGACGTAGCCGGGATCGCCCGTGCGGTCTTCTACCTCGCCGAGGGACTCCGAGACACCGGCGAGTTCGAGCGATCGGCCGAGCTGTATCAACGTTCCATCGAGAGCCGGCGCGAGCACGGTCTCGGCAGTGTCTCCGCCCTGCTCCACAGTCTCGGTGACCTCTACCTCGACAAGGGGGACCTGGCATCCGCGGAGCGCTACTACCACGAGGCACTCGCACTCGCATCAGAAGAGGACGACGTGCGGCTGCAGGCATACTGCCTCGCCGGCCTCGCCTGCGTGGCGGCACAGAACGACGACGCGACCACAGCGGGCCGGCTGTGGGCACTCGCCGAGCGGATCGAGCAGCAGATCGGCTTCAGGATGCTGCACGCCGAACGTGTCCGATACGAGCGGACCCTCACCCCTGCGCTGAGCGAGGAGGGCGAGTACCGCGCGGGCGTCGCGGACGCTTCCCAACTCGACCCGCTCACCGCAGTCGCCGACCTCCTCCGTCGCTGACAAGTCAGCATTCGCAAGGCAGAAACCGGGGTGAACATCTGCGACTCTGATTGTGCTGGTCGGCGGTCTTTCCATCGAGAACCTCCGCAAGCTCCGCCGGATCATGCTCGACGCCGGTGGGCCCTCGAAGGGAGCGCTACCAGGTCGCGCTCAAGTTGCTCTCGAAAACCCACGTGCACGCATGAGGCCGGTTCGACCCGGGCGGTCGGCCGCCAAGATGTGGGTCTTAACGCGCTCAGAACAACTGATCTGGTACACGCTACGGCCGACGCGACCGAGACCGCCGAGGAGCGCAGAGCGACGGTTCACGCGCCACGGGCGATGCATCCGGGTAAGCCGCGGATGCGTGCGTCCAGATCGCCGTGGGATTCTCGAGGAAGGTGGGCGCAACTACTCGCTACGACGAGCCTCCGTCACTGGGAGCGTAACCAACACGGCCGGCTTGGCAAGCTCGCCATCGCCTCGGCGATCGCATGGTTAGCGGTCCTTCGTAGCGTGTTGGTAGAGCATCGCCGCATGCGGGCTGGCGTGGCCGGCACGGTGCATCAGTTTCGGCGATGGTGGCGCCCTGGGCAGCGGCCCAGAGTCAGGCTGGCGTGGCGCAGGTCGTGGAAGCGGAACTGGAGGCCGGTGGCTCGCAGCGCCAGCATGCAGGACATCTGGTGGTGGCAATGGCCGCGACGCAGGTAGCCATCTGATCCTAGGAAGAGCACGGTTCCGGGGTCCGCGCCAATGGTGGCGAGGTGTTGTTCGACTACCGGCAACACGTTGGACGGGATGGCCACCGAGCGCCGGCCTGCCGCGGTCTTTGGAGGGCCAATCGAGCGCTCACCTGTGGCCGCCTCCGTGACTGTTTCGGTCACGATCACCTCGCTATGGAGAAGGTCGATACGGTCACGACGGAGCGCCGCCAGCTCTCCGAAGCGGAGGGCGCACCACGCCCCGAGTAGCACCATGGCCCGAAAGTTCTCCGGCACAGCATCGGCCAGGGCGTCGAGGCCTCGGCAACTGAGGGGATAGGTCGCTTGACGACCCGCTCCCTTGCCGCACCCTTCACGGCCACTGGGCTCTTCACGATGTAGCCGTCAGCGACCGCTGCCCGCATGACCTGGGCAAGGAGCCGGTAAGCCTTGGGAGCCACCTTCGGCCGACGGCCAACCAGCTCCTGGTGCCAGGACGTGACCTGGCTCATTGTGATGGTGGACATCTGCCGAGCCTCGAAAGTAGGTGACAGGTAATCCCGCAAGAGGTAGCGGTACAGCTCAGCGGTCCGTGGTCGCAGATGACCTTGGCGGGACAACCACTCGGTCGCATACTCGCCGAAGGCGACCTTGCTGGAACCGGGGTCGACCCATTGACCGCGGTTGATGTCTGTCTCCTTCGCAGACAACCAGGCCTGCGCCTCCGTTTTTCCGACGAAGGTGTCCGGCGCGACGTGCCGCTGGCCCTCGTGCGGTCAGCTCGCCTGATATCGGCCGGATGGCAGCTTGCGAACACTGCCGAAGTGACGCCGATGGGGCAGACGTCGAAGGCGCGAAACTAGTCCTTCGCGCACGTCGCGCGCAACGAGAAAGTTGGTCGACCCACTCAAGAAGAAGGTTTACCGCCTCTGACCTGCCCAAATACCGAGCCCGGGAGGAGAATTGAACTCCTATCGCCTGATTACAAGGCAGGTGCTCTGCCGTTGAGCTACCCGGGCCAGCTGGACCTTGTGCGGTGCA
The DNA here is from genome assembly GCA_963834735.1 of uncultured Acidimicrobiaceae bacterium. Lineage (GTDB taxonomy): Bacteria > Actinomycetota > Acidimicrobiia > Acidimicrobiales > Palsa-688 > Fen-671. Next base: position 14,672 of record CAWICT010000002.1, read on the forward strand.
ACTGACAACAGCATGCCCGAAGCGGGCGACCGCCGCCACGGTATAGGGGTATAGGGGAGTGCCGCACTGACCACTCAGATCCTGCTCGGCCACCACGTGAGGATCCTTGATCGCGTGGTCCTCAGGTGGCAGGGTGGGCCGGATGGCACTCTGTGAACGTGACCGCGCGATCCTGGATCTCGAACGTAGCTGGTGGCTCGAAGGGCTCTGCAAGACAGACGTTGTCAAGGGCCGACTTCGCATGTCGTTGTCCCGTTACAATCAACTCCTTGGCGAACTCGTCACCAACACAGAGGCTGAGGCATATGACCCTCTCGTTGTGCGCCGGCTCCGGCGTGCCCGGGACCGCCGGCGCTGGGCCATGATGGGTGTTCGCCCTGCCAGCGGCCGGTGGGATAGGTGAGCGTCCAGGGACCTCCTGATGGGCCCGGCAGCTCGGCCCAGCCTGGGAACCCCGGCGGCTCGCCTCCGCCTGCGCGTCCGGGTGCTACCTCACAGCCCTTCCGTGCTGCCTTGGTGGTCGTTGTTGCCGTAGCTATTGCTGTGGGCGTGCTCGTTCGGATGAGCCCTGCGCACAGCTCATCGTCGCCTCCGGGGACGACACATCCGGCGGTCGTGACCACTACAACCGTGCCCACTGGCACGCCCACTACGTCGCCGGCCGTTGTCACCACCACCTCTACCACGGCGGTAACGGCTCCTCCGTCCTCGGTCACGGTGCTGGTGCTCAACGGCTGGACTACCCGGCATGCGGCGCTGTACTTCCAGAAAAAGTTGGCTGGCGACGGCTACGACACGCTGGCGCCGAACAATGCGCTTAACGAGACCAACGCAACAACTTCGGTGTTCGTTGTGGCGCCGTCCGACACCGCAACCGGGACGGCCATAGCGGAACTTCTCGGCTTGTCATCCACGGCGGTCGTAACCCCCAGCGCCACCAACGATTCTGCGATCCCAGCCACCCTGTTGCACCAGGCCGACATCGTTGTCGTCGTGGGCGGAGATATCTCGAAGCAGGTGCCCGTTGGGTACAACGGGTGAGTGCCTGACGACGGGACTGGCTGGCGGCACCTCGATTGGTCGCCCTGGCTGGGACAACCGGGCACTGCCGGCGTACTAACTGACTACGACGGGACGCTTGCCGCGGTGGTCGAAGACCGCGACAAGGCGGCCCCGTTGCCAGGCGTGCCCGGTATCGTCGCTGCGTTGGCCGAGCGCTTTGCGCTAGTCGCCGTCGTGTCAGGCCGCCCGGTCGACTACCTAGAGTCCCAGCTGGGGCGGCGCCGAACGTCACGCTGGTTGGGCTCTACGGCCTCGAGCGGGTCGAGAACGGGGAGCACCGGGTCGTGGACGCCGCTGCCCAGTGGGAACAGACCGTAGCGTCTGCAGCCACTGCAGTAACTCGAACGGCGCCGCCCGGATTGGAGGTCGAAATGAAAGGGTTGACGCTCGTGCTGCACGCCCGCCGTGCTCCCGAGACTTTGCGGTGGGCGCAGCAATGGGCCGCCGAGCGAGCTACTTCCACGGGGTTGGTCGCCCAGCCTGGACGTTTCTCGGTTGAATTGCTACCGCCGGTGCGCTCTGACAAGGGCACCGTGGTCGAAGAGCTCACCACTGGGCTCAACGCCGCATGTTTCTTTGGCGACGACGTCGGCGACCTGCCGGCGTTCAGCGCCCTGCGGCGCCTGCGTTCTCGGGGTAAGACAACAATCGCTGTGGGCGTCGAAAGCCCCGAGCAACCCGACGAGTTAGCAAGTGCCGTGGACCTGCTTATTGGTGGTCCCGAAGAGGCCGTCGCGCTGCTCCGCTCCCTGGCTGAGGGCCGACGCCTGCCGTTGCCCCCCGACCGTTGAACTACTCAGGTCGCGTATGGCTACCGACGGTCCGTTGCGCGATCGCCAGGACACCTTCGCGCAGCTCATGCGGGCTAACGACCTCGAAGGGAAGCCCTAACCCGATGAGGTAGCCGGTGAGCCACTCGGCCTCGTCGGTGCCGATCCTTAGAAGCGGGCCGGAAGCGGTGGCCTCGACGGCACCCACGTGGGGTGGCACCCTGCGGCGCACTTCCTCGACCGTGGCGCGGAACGTGACGACGGCCTGGTAACGGTAACCGGTCGACGTGATCGCGTCGCTCACGAGGCGTCCGGGGTCCGGGTAGCTCACGCGGGACGAACGCATGCCCGGTCCGGTGGACTTGCTTGACCCGGTCGACCCGGAACGTCCGCCAGTCGTGGCGGTCCAAGTCGTAGGCGACTAGGTACCAAAGTCGGTTCGTAGCGACCAGCCGGTAGGGCTCGGCCCGTCGGGAGGTGTTCTTCCCCTCGCGGGAGCGGTAGTCAAACGAGACGAGCTCATTGGCCTCGCAGGCCTGGGCAAGGCCGGCAAGGTGTGCAGCGGGGACCGCCTCGACCGGGCCCATCAAGGGTATGGTCGCTGCCCTCAGCGCTTTGACCTGGCGTTGCAGTCTCGGGGGCAAGAGCCGGTCGACCCGCGCCAACATTGCCAAGGTAGCGCTCTCGATGCCAGGGACGGCAAAGGCCGCCGAGACACCGAGGAGCACCGCCACGGCCATCGCTTCGTCCTCATCGAGCAACAGCGGCGGCATGTCAGCCCCGACGCCCAGCCGGTAACCTCCTGCGGTCCCCGGGGTGCTCTCAACGAGATAGCCCAGTTCGCGGATTTTCTCGACGTCCCTGCGGACCGTCCTGCCGTCGACCCCCAGCCGCTCGGCCAGTTCTTGGCCGGTCCAAGAGGGCCGACGTTGCAGCAAGGCGAGGAGGTGCAGGAGCCGGCCAGCGGTCCCAGTCACTTCACGAGTTTGTCAGGCATCTAGGACCGGAACTGTCCTCAAGGTCGGGAACGATCTTGCCATGACATTTCCATGGGTATTTGAGACCATCGCACGGGCTCGCCAGGATGAGATCCGCAGTGCCGTCGCCCGGCACCATTACGCCCAGGACCATTGCGAATGGCGGATTTACCGCGTCCCCGGCGCGGGCGCTCGGCTGTTCGGTCCCGCGTCTTCGGTCCTCGAGTGGCTCTTCGGCTCGTCCCCTCGGGCCTCCGACGGGCGGACCGCACGAGGACCGGCAACTGACCGCTTCTCAGCCGCCGTTGGACTACTGAGTCCAAAGAGCGTGGTGCCACGTCGTCGTCTAGGGGTGAGACCGTGCCGGTCATCGTGACCCTTGCTGTAGCTTCGGCAACGTGGAGCTACGGTTCCGGCGGCTAACGCGAGAGGACTTCCCGTTGCTCTCGGATTGGTTCTCGCGCCCTCACGTAGAACCGTGGTGGCAAGAGGCATACGATGTCGGCTCGATCGAGAGGAATTACGGCCCGTCCGTCGACGGCCTGGACCCGACCGAGCTGTTCGTTGTCGAAACGGAAGGTAGCCCGATCGGGTTTATCCAGCGTTACTTGCTCGATGAGAACGCAAGCTGGAAGGCCTCCTTGGCGCCCACAGGAGAGCACGAAAAGGCCGTGGGCATCGATTACCTGATCGGGGACGAAGCGCGGGTTGGTATGGGCCTAGGCCCTCAGATAATTGATGCTTTTGTCGAGTCGACATGGCAACGTTACCCGGGCGCTTCAGAGATCGTGGTGGCTGTCCAGCAAGCCAACCGCCGCTCCTGGCGCGCTTTGGAGAAGGCTGGTTTCGAGCGGACCTGGTCCGGCAATCTCGAGTCGGATGACCCGAGTGACGCCGGCCCGAGTTTTGTGTACGTGCGCCGAAGTACCTGACGGCTTGGCGCCATCATGTAGCTGTGCCACATGTAGTCGCTGCCCCCGATAAGTACCGGGGCACCCTATCGGCGCTCGACGCTGCCAAAGCGGTCGCTCGAGCCGCCGCTGACGCCGGGTGGAGCTGTGACGTTGCACCGATGTCCGACGGCAGGGAGGGCTTTCTTGAGGCCTTTGGCGGCTTCGGTCGCTACCAGAGCACCCGGGTAACGGGGCCTCTGGGTGCCCGGGTGGAGGTGCGGTGGCTCCTCGGTCGGGACTCCGATGACCCGAACCTGAGCGTTGCCGTGATCGAGTCTGCGCTTGCGATCGGGCTTTCTCTCGCCGGCGGCGCCGAAGCCAACGACCCGGTCCGTGCCAGCAGCGCAGGCCTTGGCCAACTGGTGGTTGCGGCGGCCAAGGCCGGCGCGAAGCAGGTCCTTGTCGGCTTAGGTGGGACCGCTACAACCGACGGGGGGCTCGGAGCCGTCGATGCGCTCGCCCCCAATGGGCGCTCGCCAAATGTGGAAATCCTTGTCGCCTGTGACGTAGAGACGAAGTTCCTTGAGGCGGCGGCTATTTTTTCTCCGCAAAAGGGAGCAGCACCGGCACAGGTTGAATTGTTGAGCAGGCGCCTCGAAAGGGTGGCCCAGCTTTACGAAGAGCGTTTCGGGGTAGACGTGCGCGGGCTCCCAGGCGGCGGAGCGGCTGGAGGGTTGGCCGGCGGGCTCGCTGCCATCGGGGCCAAGGTTCTCCCAGGTTTCGACCTCGTTGCGGACCGGCTGTCGCTCGCTGAGCGCATCGCATCTGCGGACCTGGTCGTGACCGGCGAAGGCTACGTCGACGGGCGGAGCCTCGCTGGCAAGGTCGTCGGCGGAGTGGCGCGACTGGCTGGCCTCGCTGGCGTCCCTGTCCTCGTCGTAGCAGGTGATGGCGACCCCGCAGTCCCGCTGCCTTCGTGTCCATGGTCGACCGCTTCGGTGCCGATCGCTCTTGGTCGAGCCCCGGCGACTGCATCACCGCGGTGGTGCAAGAGCGCCTTGCACGGGGCTGAGCCTCATGGTCGTCTCTGCCTGAGGTGCCCTTACTGGGTGGCGGGAGCCACTGAGAGGTCCTACCATGGTCTCCATCATCCAGAGCGGCTGAGGGACGGGCCCGTTGACGCCGCGGCAACCAGTGGGACGGACTGCACAGGCAGGCCGGCACATGGTGCCAATGCCCGAGAACGATGAGGAGGCGATAAGTCCCTTGAGAGAAGGCCCTTTCGTGGAAGGTCTTCGTTGCCGGGAGTGTGCCCGCTCTTACCCGGCCGAAGCGCTGCATGTGTGCGAATGGTGCTTCGGGCCGCTGGAGGTCGTTTACGACTACGAGGCGATCGCCGCGTCGACCTCACGTGAACGTATCGCTGCTGGGCCGAAGACGATCTGGCGCTATGCCGACCTGTTGCCTGCCAGTGCCGAAGGTGCGGTCGACCTCGGTGCCGGTCTGACCCCGTTGCTCCGGGCCGACCGGCTAGGTGCCGAGCTTGGGCTGTCCGACCTGTGGCTCAAGAACGACACGGTCAACCCGACCGGTTCGTTCAAGGACCGGGTCGTCTCGGTTGCCTTGACAAGGGCGCGTGAGCTGGGGTTCAAGGTCGCAGCCTGCGCCTCCACGGGCAACCTCGCCAACTCCGTGGCCGCCCACGCGGCCCGGGCAGGGATGCGGTCGGTTGTCTGCATCCCGGCTGACCTGGAGATCCCCAAGGTTGTCACGACCGCGGTTTTCGGAGGCACCCTGGTGGCGCTCACGGGCAACTACGACGAGGTGAACCGCCTGTGCGCCGAACTGGCCAGCGAGTACCCGACCTGGGCTTTCGTTAACGTCAACGTCCGCAGTTACTACGCAGAGGGCTCGAAGACCCTTGCGTTCGAGGTCGCCGAACAGCTCGGGTGGACGGCCCCCGACCACGTGGTGGTGCCGGTCGCCTCGGGAAGCCAGCTCGTCAAGGTGGCGAAGGGTTTCAGGGAGCTGTTCAAGGTGGGCTTGCTGGACGAGGAACCTCACGTGCGCATATCGGGTGCGCAGTCCGCCGGCTGCGCCCCAGTAGCCACGGCCTTTGCCACAGGTGCCGATTTCATCCGGCCGGTGAAGCCGAGCGGCCTTGCAAAATCGCTCGCCATCGGCAACCCGGCGGATGGGGCCTACGCACTCGAGGAGGTTCGCCGTTCGGGTGGGGCGCTTGCGGCGGTGACCGATCCCGAGATCGTGGAGGGGATCCACCTGCTGGCACGCACCGAGGGCATTTTTGCTGAGACAGCCGGCGGGGTCACGGTGGCGGTACTGGCCAAGCTTGCGGCCGCCGGCGTCGTGAAGCCCAACGAGCGGGTGGTGGCGTTCATCACTGGCAATGGCCTGAAGACCCTCGACGCGGTCGCTGCCAACTGCAGGCCGACCGTTACTGTGGCCCCTAACCTCGAGGCCTTTCAGGCTGCCATCAACGTGGCAGACTTGCAGTGACAGTCGTCGCCTCCCCGAGCACCAGGAGCCCGAAATGAGCATCAAAGTCCGCATCCCCACCCAGCTGAGGCCTCTTGTGGGCGGGGCTGGGGAGGTTGAGGTCGAGGGTGCCACGGTAGGCGACGCCCTCAAGGCGCTCGACGCCTCCTACCCCGGCTTTGGCGAGCGCCTCTTCGACGAGAGCGGCAACCTCCGTCGGTTCGTGAACGTGTTCATGGGCGAAGAGGACATCAGGTTCCTCGAGGGCCTGGGCACTCCCGTCGCCACCGGTGCGGTTGTCTCGGTCGTGCCCGCCGTCGCAGGCGGCCAGTAGCACCCACTTTTCTCCCTGTTCGGAGGCAGCTTGCGCGCGAGTGCTCCGTTACGCTGTACTGTTAGCACTCGACGTGTGTGAGTGCTAACGAAGGACCGGACCGGCAGGAACCGGTCAGCCCAACGGAGGAGCAAGACCGATGCCCAAGCTGATTGCTTTTGACGAACAAGCCCGCCGGGCCCTTGAGAAGGGGATGAACCAGCTCGCCGACGCAGTACGCGTCACGCTGGGCCCAAGGGCCGCAACGTGGTGCTGGAAAAGAAGTGGGGAGCCCCCACGATCACCAACGACGGTGTCTCGATCGCCAAAGAGATCGAGCTCGAAGACCCGTTTGAAAAGGTTGGTGCCGAGCTGGTCAAAGAGGTCGCCAAGAAGACCGATGACGTAGCAGGCGACGGCACGACTACCGCGACGGTCCTGGCATGGGCGATGGTCCACGAGGGCTTGCGCAACGTAGCGGCTGGCGCCAACCCGATGGGCCTGCGCAAGGGGATCGAGGCAGGCGTGGAGGCCGCGGTCAGCAGTCTCAAGGCCCTGGCCAGGGAGACCGAGACCAAGGGCCAGATCGCCCAGGTCGCGGGTATCTCCGCAGCTGACCCCGAGATCGGCGAGCTCATCTCTGAGGCCATCGACAAGGTCGGCAAGGACGGCGTCGTCACCGTGGAAGAGTCCCAGACCTTCGGGATGGACCTCGAACTGGTGGAGGGCATGCGCTTCGACAAGGGCTACATTTCCGCCCACTTCGTGACCGACCCCGAGCGGATGGAAGCGGTCCTCGAGGATCCCTACATCTTGCTCTACGGCGCCAAGATTTCAGCCGTGCGGGACCTTCTCCCGCTGCTCGAGAAGGTCATCCAGGCCGGTCGACCGCTGGTGATCATCTCCGAGGACGTGGAGGGCGAAGCTCTGGCGACGCTCATCGTCAACAAGATCCGCGGGACGTTCAAGAGCGTCGCCGTCAAGGCGCCCGGTTTCGGTGAGCGCCGCAAGGCGATGCTGCAGGACATGGCGATCTTGACCGGGGGCCAGGTCATCTCCGAGGAGGTCGGGCTCAAGCTCGAGAACGCCACTCTCGACCTGCTCGGCAAGGCCCGCAAGATCGTCGTCACCAAGGACGAGACGACGGTCGTCGAAGGGGCGGGCACCGACTCCGACATCAAGGGCCGCATAAGCCAGATCAAGACCGAGATCGAGAACACCGACTCCGACTACGACCGGGAGAAGCTCCAAGAGCGCCTGGCCAAGCTCGCCGGCGGCGTTGCGGTCATCAAGGTCGGCGCGGCCACCGAGGTCGAGCTGAAGGAAAAGAAGCACCGCATCGAGGACGCCGTATCGACGACCAAGGCGGCTGTCGAAGAGGGCGTTGTGCCCGGCGGTGGCGTAGCGCTGCTGCGTGCGCAGGCTGCCATCCTCGACAAGGCAGAGAAGCTGGAAGGCGACGAATCGATCGGTGCACGAATCGTCGCTCGCGCCGTCGAAGAACCGCTCAAGCAGATCGCCGTGAACGCCGGCCTCGAAGGTGGCGTGGTCGTCGACCGAGTGCGCAACCTGCCCGTCAACGAAGGCCTCAACGCCGCTACCGGCCAGTACGAGGACCTCTTCAAGGCGGGCGTCATCGACGCCGTAAAGGTCACACGTTCTGCTCTGCAGAACGCCGCCTCGATCGTCGCCCTGTTCCTCACGACCGAAGCGGTCATAGTGGACAAGCCCGAAGAGAAGCAGGCTGCCGGCGGTGGTCCCGGCGGCGGGGGCATGGACGACTTCTAAGTCCTACAGCTAAGCAGTACAAACCTCAAAAAGGGCGCCCCGGGAGGGGCGCCCTTTTTATTTGGATGACGAGCCCAGGGACGTGCGGGCGCGCGGGGACCCCCTGGGGCGCCTGTAGCATGTCGGCGATGATCGTGCCTCTGGTGCCCGACGAAGGATGGGTAGTGCTGCACCTGTTCTGCAAGGCCACGCCTCACTCCGACGGCGAGGCGGTGAGCAGGGCCGTAAAGGCGGCCGAAGAGAGCGGCCAGCAGGTCGTCAGCTTCGCGGTGCTCGGTCATAAGGCCGACTTGGGTTTCATGCTGATCGGCCCAGACCTTGTTGCGGCTCGCCGCTCTCAGAGCGCTCTCGTCCAGGCTGGCCTTGAGCTGGCATCTTCCTACCTGTCGCTGACGGAGGTCTCGGAGTACGCGAGAGGTATGCCCGCCGACCGCCTCGAAGCACGCCTTCACCCCAAGCTGCCGCCGGACGGCAAAAGGGCGATTTGCTTTTACCCCATGTCCAAACGGCGCGACGGCACCGACAACTGGTACCGCCTTGACTACGAAAGCCGGTTGGCTCTTATGCACGAGCACGGTGCAAGTGGCCGCCGCTTCGCCGGAAGAGTGCTCCAGCTGATCACAGGGTCGACCGGGCTCGACGATTTCGAGTGGGGCGTAACCCTGTTCGGCGCTTCCCCAGACGACTTGAAGGAGTGCGTCCACAAGATGCGCTTCGACGAAGCATCCGCCAGGTTTGCCGACTTCGGGCCGTTTTACAGCGGGATCGTTGCCCCGGTCGAAGAAGTCCTCAGCCTCTGCGGCCTCTCGTAACTCTCATGGGTGATCTTGTTGCACTGCGGCGCCACCTTGGCCAGCTTGGCCCCGTAGTCGTCGCGTTCAGCGGAGGTGCCGACTCTTCGCTGTTGGCGTGGGTCGCAAACGACGTCCTCGGGCGGGATGGTGCGTTGGTGGTGACGGCCGTCTCGGCGTCCCTGGCCCCCTCGGAGCTCGAAGACTGCCGCTCCCTGGCGAGCGAATGGGGCCTCAACTACAGCGAGGTGCGCTTCGGAGGAAGGTGCCAGGCCCGGCTACATTGCCAACGGCGCTGACCGCTGCTGGTATTGCAAGGACGAGCTGATGCGTTGCTTGGCGCCGCTCGCGTCTTCCTTTGGCGCCGCTCGGGTCGTGCTCGGGGTCAACCTGGACGACCTTGGCGACCACAGGCCCGGCCAGGCGGCCGCCCGTGACGCGGGCGCGATTTTCCCCTTGCTCGAAGCGGGTTTCACCAAGGATGATGTGAGGGAAGTGTCTCGTTCGCTGGGGCTCCGGACCTGGGATAAGCCTGCGGCAGCATGCCTTGCTTCACGGGTGCCTTACGGGACCCCTGTGAGCCTTGCGACCCTGAGCAGCGTGGCGCGGGCCGAAGCCGGGCTGGCTGCGCTTGGCTTCCGGGCCATGCGTGTGCGCCACTACGGTGACCTGGCGAGGGTGGAGCTGCCCACGGTGGACCTCGAGCGCGCCGTGGCCCTGCGGGAGCAAGTTGTGCAGGCCGTCCGGGCGGCAGGGTACCGTTACGTGACCCTCGACCTCGAGGGCCTCCGTTCAGGGAACCTCAATGCTGCGCTCGGGCTCGAGCTTGCAAGGACTGCCGACCAGGAGGTAACGAGTTGAGCGCGACATCTGTAAGGGCCCGGCTCACGTTCCCAGAGGATCTCGTAAGCGAGCCGGTTATCTCCAGGCTCGCCCTGGACTACGGGGTCATCGCCAATATCCGGCGTGCCAACGTCGAGGAGAACACCGGCTGGATCGTCTGCGAGCTGTCCGGCACCCGCGAGTCGCTCGATTCGGCCATCGAGTGGCTCACAGCAACTGGTATCAAGGTCGACTGGCTGGGAGGCCCGGTCGAGAGCTGAACCGGCGCTAGCGCGGTTTGCGGCCCTTTTTCTTGTTCTTACCGGCTCGGCCTGGGGGAGCTCCTCTACCGGTGGCAGGCGGCAACCCGGCAAGGCCCCACGCGGTGTTGGACATCGGCTGGCTAGCCTCCTGCGCCCATCCTGCCGTCGACAGGACCCTCGCCTCGAAGAACAGGCAGCCTTCCGGGCATGCGAAAGGGGTCTCTTCGGCAACTCCGAGCCGGCAGCGCCGGAGCACCTCGCCGCCTGTCGTGGTGCGCTGCACATAGTGGCGGCAGTCCTCTCGCACCCCCACTTAGCAATGATCGCGTACTGGGGCGGGCGGCGCCATACGGTCAGGCACTAGTTTTCAGGCGCCTCCGGCGTCCCGACCAAGGCGCCGATGGCGCCAGGCCAGCATGTCCATCACTAGCCAGGTCAGTAGCGGGATGGCGAGCGAAAGGCCGACGAGGACGGGGGTGGCCAGGCTAGCGGCCTTCCCTACAGGGCTAGTCACGTCCGTGAGCACCATTACCGGTGCGGCCCACGAACCTGGTTGACCTGACGATGCCGTCCCGACAACTTGGAGCTTGTGCTCACCCGGCTTCGCCCGCGGCACGACGAGGTTCATGGCAAAACTACCGTTGGGCTGAGCCACGGTCGAGCCGATGACAACGTGCTTTTTGGTGGAGTTGAGGAAAACGATCTTTACCTTGCTCCCCGGGCTGAAACCTTGACCGACCATCCGCACCATCTGCCCGACCCTGGCGTTGCTCGGCGCTGAGACGACAGGTGCCGCAACGATCGCAGAAGGTGCCAGCCGGGTAATCGGGGTGCTGGGAGGGTTGGGAGCAATCGTGGTCGTGGATGTCCCAGTTGTCGACGTTGTCGAGGGTGCCACTTTGTCGACGATTTCGACGACTTCGACGGGGCGGGCTCTGAGGTCGACGTCGAGCTTGTCGGCGGGCGAGCCGTCACATGGGGCTGGTGGCTAAGAGTTGCGTCAATTGCCGGCAATGTCGTCGACGTGGTTGGGTTCGTCGACGTCGTCGGTCCAGTCGCCGTCGTCGGTCCAGTCGACGTGGTCGGTCCGGTCGACGTGGTTGGTCCGGTCGACGTGGTCGGTCCGGTCGGTTCCGGAGGCCCCGTCGACGTCGTTGAGGTCGTGGGCTCAGTCGACGTGGTCGGTCCGGTCGGTTCCGGAGGCCCCGTCGATGAGCCCGTTGTCGAGCCGCGTGGTCGAGGTCGTCGAGTTGCTTCCCGCCGTTGTCGTAGGCACGCTCGAAGAACTCGAAGTAGCGACGGGGCCGCGTGCCCGGCACTACCTCGGGCTGGGTGGTGCTCGTAGCAATCGGCTCTGAGGTGGTTGTCGGCACTGTCGTGGAAGGCAGAGTCGTGACCGAGGAGGCGCTTGTCAACCCCGTCGTGGTCGTCGATGGAGCTGTCGTGGTCGTCGATGGAGGGACCGAAGTAACCGAAGTGACGGATGTCACCGACGGGAGCGACGTAGCGCTCCCAGGCGGCAAGGTGGTCGTTGTCGTGGGCGTGGTACCCGCCGCAGCAGACAGAGCAGGGATGCCGATCATCCCCCCGACGATGACCAAGGCGAACATCGTGCCCCGCGACCCCGCGACCCGGCGGGCAAGCCCCCTGGTCGAGATCGGCGAAGAGAAGGGCATTTCCGGGCACCCACCTTCGTAAGGTCAGGCCGGCCGGCCCAGCCCGCCGGCTAACGGGATCCTAGCGCTCGGCCGGAGCCCAGCACTTCAGACACGGAACTTGCTTCAACCCATCCTACGGCAAGACAGGACGAAGCCGGCGGGCAGGCCGGCCGGGCGCTCTAGCTGGGAAAATGCTAGGATATCGGCGTACAACCGAGGGTCGGAGCGCCGGGAAGCCTGGTCGGCACCACGACAACCTGGCGTTGTGAAGGCTTGCTGTGACCGGTGATATCGCCGGCCTCATGGTGAGCCTCGTACTGGTTGCCTTCGGGGGGGACCAGTTCATCGTCGCCATCGCTCGCCTCGCCCGCACTCTGAAGTTGCGCCCGACTGTCGTCGGCGTGTTCCTCGGTGGGTTCGGGACCAGCATCGTCGAGCTCATCGTGGCTGCTCTTGCAGCGGCGCGGCACTCTCCCCAGCTCGCCGTGGGCAGCCTGGTCGGTTCGGTAGCCGCGAACGTATGCCTCGCCCTCACGATTGCGGCGCTCATCACGCCGGTCCGGGTCGGCTCGGCCACCGTCCGGCGCGAGGCCCCATTGAGCGTGGCTTCGGTGGCCCTCTTCGCGGTCCTTGCTCTTGGCGGGATCTCCCGTGCAAAGGGGGTCGTGATGGCGGTTGCTCTTGTCCCAGTGCTCGGGCTACTGCTGTTCAGCGCCCGCCAGTACGGCCCGGACCAGCTCGAGGCGGAGGTCGTCGAGTTCCTCGAGAAACCGGCAAGCGGCTCGCGACCCGAGGTGACGCGGGCAATCGGGAGCCTGGTCGTGATGCTTGGCGGCGCCGACCTGATGGTGAACTGCGCTGTCGGACTGGCCGCCCGTCTTGGCATGACCCAGGGATTCGCCGGGCTCACCATCGTTGGGATCGGCACCTCCGCCCCATTGATTGCTTCGTCGGTCCAGGGTGCACGCCGGGGCGAACACGAGCTGGTCGTTGGCAACGTCCTCGGCGGGAACCTGTTCATTGCCCTTGCCGGCGGGGCGTTGGTCGGCCTGCTCTCGAACGGCCGGACCGGGGGTGGCGGTACCGGCGTGCTGGCGCTGTCCGTCATGGTCGGCGCCGTCGTGGTGTCCTGGCTTGCGATGGCAAGGGGGAGCGTGGTGAGCCGCTGGGAGGCTCTCTTGCTCCTTGTCGCTTACGTTGCGTTCTTGCCGTTCATCAACAGCTGACGAAAATCCATCCCCTTATCCGCTCGGCCCGTTGCCACGCCCCTTCCGGGTCGTCGTGGTGGTCGACGGAGGGTGGGTGGTAAACCCATGAGCCGTAGTCGTGGTGGTTTCCGCCTCGGCCAGCTTTGTAGCCAACGCCACGAGGGCTTCGCCCGCGCCTATGTCGTTCTGGTAGGTCGCGAGGTCGCCCTGGCGGAGTGCGGCGTTGGCGTACGAAAAGTCCTGCTGCGCTTCGGCGAGGTCCTGAGCAACCGTGTTGTGCTGGTTCGGCAGCACAAGAGTGGTGGCAGAGCTGGACTGCGTGGTCGTCGTCGTCGTCGCCGGGACGGTGGTGGACGTAGGCGCGGTTGAATGTGGCGGCGTTGTTACTGGCGGAGAGCCACCCTCGGACGTAGCTGGACAGTAGCTGTGGAACGGTTGGCTGCCGTCTGGGTTAGTGATCTGGCAGATCGCGGCGTCGAGCGAAGGGTTGCCGGAACCGGAATGGTACGCCGTGTTGTTGTAGACGACCAGCACATCGTCCAGGCGAGGGACGCCATTTGATTCGCCTTCGACGTAAAGGGGTTGTACGTAAAGCAACGACTGGTCGATGGCGACCATGATCACGTTGCCCAGGACGACTTTGGAGCCACGCTGGCTGAGGAGCGTGATCTCTTCGGAGATGGCGCTATTGGTCGTGACTGCCGTGGAGACAAGGTAGGGCCCATCGACGGTCTGGCCTGCTGGGATCGTGAACACCGTGAGCTGTCCGTAGTCGTCGGGGTCCGACGCGGCGGTCATGAACGCGGTCAGGTTTTGCTTGTCGCCGTTGGAGTACGGGACGAACGGTTGCACCAGGACAAAGCTCTGCTGGGTCTGGTCCGGCAGGGCAGTCAGCTCGTAGATCGGCATGACGCTTTGCGCCGGGGCTTGCTGTACGGGTACGAGGGCGCCCGGCAGCGGCGGTACCGTGGTGGTGGCTGCGTTGACTTCACCGGACGAGGGGTTCTGGGCGATGCCCCACTGCTGCGAGTTCGTGTAGAAGACCTGGGCATTCGTCTGGTGGTACCGGCCGTACATGTCCGTCTGGACGGTGAAAAGGTCCTCTGGGTAGCGCCAATGGCTCGTGATGTTAGGAATTATCGAGTTGGCGTCGCTCATCTTTGTGAAGAGCTTCGGGAAAGCATCGCTCGTACACTTCGATTATTGGGTCGTTCGGGTCCTGGACAAAGAACCACATGGTGCCGTTGTAGGCGTCCACGACACACTTCACGGAATTACGGATGTAATTAAAGCTCTCATAGCCGAGCTCGCTTGTCCCCGGCAGCCGCGAGGTACCTGCAGGGTTTGCCTGCTGGGCATAAGGGAAATTCGCTGTCGTTGTATACGCGTCCTCCACCCAGTAAAGCCGCCCGTTTATCACCACCGGGTAAGGGTCACCGTCATAAGACAGGAAGGGTGCGGCATTTTCCAGGCGCTGGACAACGTTGCGGTAGTAGATGACCCTCGATCCAGGTTTGACCTGGCCGGAGATCAAGATGTTGAAGTCGCCGAAACTGAGGGCGAAGGCGGTCCGGCGCACAATCCCGCCAACGGGCACGCCACCCTTCCCGTCGTAGTGGTTGGTCACCTCGCCACCGCTGGGGTTTTCGTAGTCGAGCTCGGCCTGGTTCGAATTGGCGATGACATAGCCCGAAGTCGAGAGAGCGTTCGTGTCGAAATAGATGCGCGGCTGAGCATTGAGCGGAGGTTGGCCTTGGGGGGGAAGGCTGCTGAGGCTAAAGGTCGGGTACCCGTCGGAAGGGTCAACTCCTGACTGGTTGGCGGGTGCAAGCACAGCCCCGTAACCGTGTGTGTACTGAAGGTGCGTATTGACCCAGCTGGCTGGTACCTGGCTGGGGTCGAGCTCTCGGGCGGAGATCAGCACCTGAGTTTCCTTGGATTTCCCGGCCGCCCCGGCCGCCAGGTTGTAGCGGTCGGTGCTTGGCCCGCTCATTGTGTAGTACCCGCGAAAACCTTGTTGCTTGAGGAAAGTGGAGTTCATGACGGTTGGGTCGAGCAACGGCACATTGGCCAAAGTCTGTTTGTTCGTCTGCGCCTGCAGCGAGTTCCCGGTCACATCTGACGCGGTGACGGTCGCGTCGCCCTGGAAGTTCTGCGATGTCACGCATGACGATGAGGGCGCTGCGGACGAGGTACAGGTCTGGAGCCCAAAGGCGGCGTTTGTCGCCGTGATGTTGTCTTGGATGTACGGGGCTTCCTTGGTGTTCTGGGACGGGTTGACGACGAGAGATTGCACCAACGCCGGGTACACGTTGGCCACGAGAGCCCAGACGAGAGCCCACAGCACGACCGCGACAACCGGCAGCAGCCAGCCCTGCTGGCGGACGTTGTAGAGGAAGAGGCCGGCCGCGATGACTGAAATGGCGATCAGTAGCACGAGCGCAGGGCGCATGGCGTGGACATCTGCGTACGAAGCGCCATCGAAGAAGTGGTTGGTCCCCAAAACCAGGGAAAGGCGTTGCAGATAGTAATTGACCCCCTGTACGAGGGCCAGGACGGCCAACAGCACCGACAGGTGAGCCTTCACGTGCGGGCTCACCCGTTGCACCGCCGAAAGCGGGCGTATCCCACCGTTCAGGTAGTGGGTTACGGCGCACAACAACAAGGTCACGATGAGCGCCGAGAAGGCCCATCCGACGACCCAGCTCAAGAAGGGCAACCTGAACACGTAGAAACTGTCGTTCAGGTGGTTGAGAGGGTCGACGCCGTTCCAGGGCCCGAGGACGAAGAGAACGGGACTGAATTGGAAAAGAGCAGCCAATTGTTCCACTGGCCTCGAGCGCTGACCCCGCCGATCAGCGCGAAAAGGACTGCGACCCCCAGCCGGATCCACTTCATGTGGGCGGAGGCGAGCTCTTGCCACCGGTTGACCAGCTCGTCGCCGGCCGGTGCTGCACCCAGCGGTGCCAGGCGGTCGGACAGCACAAGGTTGCCCCACACAAGTGCGAAGAGCACGACGCTGAAGGTTGCTGCCAGGCCCGCCTGGACCGTGATTGTCTTGGCCCAGACCGAACTGAAGCCAACCGACTGGAACCACAGGAAATTTGTGTAGAAGGACGCGATGTGCTGAATGGACGCGATCAGCACGATCAGCACAATCACCCCGATGACTAGTGCCCAACGGAGACGGCGGCTGCCTACAGGAAAATGGCGCGGTATGTCAGACGATGCTCGCATGGGCAACCCGGAGCCTACCCTCGGCCCCAGCTAGCAGGGGGGCAGCCTGGAGATTTCCAGGTCAGTCTGTTTGGGCGTTGGCCGAGGTCGGGAAGGATGCCGCCCCTATCGTGGCGTCCGGGGCTAGCTGGTCCGGCGCCAAAGCGCACCTGCACCCCGGATGGGCTGGAGGGTAGAGCTGGCCCGTAGGCCAAGCCTCACCCTTGGGCTGAGCCCCGGCAAGTTCGTTGTCCTCACAGTCGGGGCATGGGCCCTCGGAGGGGTCAACCACCCAATGGAGGAGCGCACCTTCGGGGAAAGCGAGGTAGGCACCTCTCGAAAATGCCGCAGCCACCTGGTCGCGGGCGGCGGCCTCGATCCGCTGCGTCTTCCATTCCCGGTACGCCGCCCCCAACACCTCGGCCAGCTCTGCGACGTCCTCATCTGAGGAGCTGAAGGCCAGTTCGAGACGCTGGTGGAGAGGTTCTGCGATCGTTCGGCCCAGTTCCTCGGCGAGGTCGTCGACGCGTCCCAATTCAGGGCCCGGCTCGGACGCCTCGTCGCCATAGAGCGCAGCCGCCAACTGGGCGCCAGCTCTTGCTGCCTCTTGGAGCAACGGCCGCCCGGCCTCCACAAAGCGGTCCGGTTGCTCCTCGGCGTTAGGCAGCACGTTCGCCGGTGTCGGCGAGCCCTTGAGGTTGCGCAGCCGGTCGAGGATCGAGTTTTGCTCGTCCTGGAGCGCCCGCTTCAGCTTTCTTGCCAGCGAGGACTCCAGATGTCCGGCGACCTCGTCGCGCCGCTCCAAGAACGCTGTCCTGGTCCCTTCGTGGTCGTGTATGCCCTCGTCCCCCTCACCACGGGCTTCCTCATAACCCGCAGCGCCATCGGCGATCGCCAGAGCCTCAGTCCCCTCGGCGGCTGTGAGGTCAAGGCCCACTTCCGCATCAGCATCCTGGTCCGATGGGCTTAGTTGGCCGGAGTCAGAAAGGGCCTTCCGTGCGTCGCTCGTGGCCTGGGCACGGCTGGCCCGGATCCGCGCGAAAAGGCCCTGCACGTCCCGCTCCTGGCTCGTAATGGTGCCGTTGTCAGGCTCGCTCGATGCGTCCGGCTCGGTTGACGCATCCTCCGAACGTGGGGTCTCAAGCGCTGGGCGCAGGATCCGCACACTTTCTATTGCGTCGACCCGCGCCACCACCGCAGCACCTTCCTGGCCTCCCGACGATGCTGGTCGCGCCCCGCCGCCGCGCTTTTCTGCAAGTGCTTCAGACTTGAGCGCTGCTGGAAGGGGCGCCGAGCTCTCGGTCCTTCGTTCGCCCCGGCTGGTCATGACTTGGGCGACTTTGGGCGCCGTAACGAGTGGCGACTGCTCGGGTGCCTGCTGCTCCTTGGAAGGGGCCGCAGACTTGTTGGCGCTCGAGGGCGGGGCCGATGCCAAGGTCTCATCAGGCCGCAAGTCCAACGGTTCTTCGTGGTGGTCGGTGCCCGCCTGGCGACCGACGGCATCGGCGGCCGCTTTGGCTTCGGCACCGGCTCGCTGTAGTTCGTCGGTCACTTCGTCGAGGGTCCGGCGTACAACGAGGTACGCATCGAGAAGACGTTCGCGCCCGGCGCGCAGCTGATCGATCTGGACGGTCCCAAGGTTGCGGCGCCTGGCCAGGTCGGTGAGGATGGTTTCGCGTAGGTCCTGGGCGGCCTGGATTATTTCCTTGTACTTCTGGGCCGCTTCCTCAGCGAGGGCCTCGGCTTCATGTTGGGCCGTTTGGCTCAGCTCTTCGGCTTCGCTGCGCGCGCCAGCCAAGATCTCAGCGGCGGTGGCCTCGGCTTCGGTAGTACGGCTCGCCAGCATGGACTCCGCTCGGTCTACCAAGTCCGTCGCTTTGGCTTGGGCCGCAGCGACTAAAGCGTCAGCGTTGGCCTCCGCCTTTGCGGTTATCTCTGCCGCAGCGCTTCGTGCGCTGCGCAGTATGCCAGCAGTCTCCTCCCCAACGGCCGACATGAGAGCCGCCTCGTCCATCTCGGGGTGTGAAGCGCGCTGTTCGGCGTCCCGTCTCGCCGATTCCGCCGCCTCGATGCGTTCGCGCAGCAATCGCACTTGAGTAGCCACTCGCGCGAGGAACTGCTTTACCTCGTCAGGGTCGTAGCCTCGCCAAGTTTGACCAAAACGACGCCCGGCTATCAGGTCGGCCGACATGTCCGGTAGATCGGAATGGTGGTGAGTACGGTCGGTTGGCATGTTCTAAGAGCCTAGGCTCCGCGGCCGCGCGGGATTGGAACCGATGCTTGTTTTCCAGTCAAACAGGCGATATTAACCGCATATCGTGCGCAGGGCAACACTCATGGCTACGCTCGGCTGGCGCCGCCGGGCTCCGGTAGCCCGCCCCCATAGCGCTGCCGAAGGACCTGGAGTACTTGGTCCAGCGTTGTGACAGGGATGACCTGGAGATTGCTGCTCGCCACAGACTTGGCCACCGCGTACTCGACTTGTGGGACGAAGAACACCTGGGCCCCTGCTTTTTCCACCGCTACTGTTTTTTCTCGTACGCCGCCGACGTCGCCCACGGCTCCATCGGGGTCGATCGTGCCGGTCGCGGCCACCCGGTGCCCCCCGGTCAACTTCCCATTTGACAAGGCATCGAGGATTGCAAGAGTGAACGCAAGACCAGCAGAAGGCCCACCTATCCCGGCGGCGTTGACCGACACCGGGAAGGGCAATACCGGTTTGACGCGGGGTTCGATCTCTACGCCAATGTAGGAGTGGCCGGTGAAACCGTCGAGCAACGCGCTCTCGGGCGGGCTGATTAGGTGCACTTTGACCTGTTTGGTACGCCCCCCGTTGGCTGGGTGGTCGGTGAACGTGACGATCGTCCCCGGCTCCATCCGGGCCAGAAGCGCCGATACTTCGCCAGCGGTCTTCACTTGTTTTCCGTCGACGGCGGTTATGAGGTCGTCGCATTTCAGCCCAGCGCGCCAAGCCGGGGTGCCGGCGTACACCGCGTCGATCTGCGCTCCGAGATAGTCCTCGGCCACTTTGTAGTGCAGTTGTGCCAAAGCAGCCAGGGCGGAGTCCTCGTTGGCGTCGACCATCTCCTGGGTGTCCTGGCAACCGAGCTCAGAAGTTGGCGTGGGCCCTGCGTACTCGGCTACCGGGTACAACTGGCGTGAGCTACCGAGCAGGCCCACCTCGTACTCGAGCCAGTCGATCGGGCCCGCCGGGCCCACTTCCACGTCCACCATCATCAGCTTGCCGTCGATGTTGTGCGACTTGTCCCGCGGGAGCACCAGGCGTACGCAGGGGGTACCGTCCGGCAAATCGAGCTCGCCGTTGCCAGACAATTGGCACTTGCCGCTCAAAGTGATCACAGGCGCCGTGCCCGGCGAGAACAGGTAGTAACCCCCTGCCTCGTGTACTGCCACCAGCGCCACCACTAGTACTGCGATCAGAGCAGCGACAAGCCCGATGACAGCGGAAGCCCCTCTCCCCCTCCCGAACAAGGCTGTCCAGGGCGGCGACGGGGAAGAGACCGGAGCCTCTGGAGGCTCTGGAGCGCCCCCGTCGACGGCGGAGGTTGTCGGCCAACCCGGTACAGTCGGGTCAATGTCGCTCATCTCGGGCGCCAGTGCATGTTGTCCCCAGGTTGCCATGCCCACGCGCTTGTTTGGGGACCACCCGGTCCGGCGCCTCCCATGACTTCACCCGGAAAGGGCTTGCCGGGAGAGGAGGGCTCTGCTGGCCCCGGTTCCTGAACACCTACCGACCAGCGCCGACCGAAGGCGCGCGGCTGCTGTTGCGGGTCACACGGGCGATGAGAAAAGCGCTCGTGCGGCGCTTGCCGACCCGGCCAGCGAAGTGCGGGCCAGCGCTCTGGGCGCTCTTGCCAGGTTGGGGGCGCTGGAGGCCAATGACGTTGTCCTTGCGCTGGCGGACCCTGCCGCCGAGGTCCGCCGGCGCGCCTGTGACCTGGCTGGGCGTCTTCACATGGCCGCCCTGGCGGTCCAACTCTGCGAAGCCCTCGCCGATGGTACGCCTGCCGTCGTCGAAGCCGCCTGTTACGCGCTGGGCGAGCTGGAGGAGCTGAGTGGGCAACCGGGCACCCAAGCCGCTGTCGTGGCCCGCCTCGTCGCGGTCGCAGCCAGCCATCAAGACCCGCTCTGCAGGGAAGCCGCTGTTGCAGCGCTAGGGGGTTTGGGCAGCCCGGGAGGGTTGGGAGCCGTTCTTGCCGCCCTCGAAGACAAGCCGGCCATCAGGCGTCGCGCCGTCGTAGCACTGGCTGCCTTCGACGGCGAAGAGGTGGAGCGTGCACTGGCGCGGGCGGCGCTGGACAGCGATTGGCAGGTGCGCCAGACGGCGGAGGACCTCTTAGGCCACCGGCCCCGCCCGTGACCAAGCCTGAACAGGCAGGAACATGTCCCGAGCGAGCGCAGCCGTTCAGCTCATCAGCAGGTCTCGCACCGCATCGAAGTTCTCGATGCACTTCCCGGCCCCGACTACCACGCACTCCAAGGGGGCGTCCACCAGGCGCACCGGCAAGCCCGTTTCCTCGGAGAGGCGCCGGTCCAGGCCTTTCAGCATGGCGCCGCCGCCTACGAGGTGTAGGCCTTCGCTCAGCAGGTCCTGCGAAAGTTCGGGCGGGGCGCCGCCGAGGCACCGAAGTACCGCGTCCACTATGGCGCCTACCTGCTCCTCGATCGCTTCTCGCACCTCCTCCGGCGCGAGGATAACGGTCTTGGGCAACCCGCTCATCAGGTCACGGCCGCGGACTTCGGCCTTCACTGCATCGTCCATGGGCCATGCCGAGCCGATCGCTATTTTGATCTCTTCAGCCGTGCGTTCGCCTATGGCGATGCCGTATTCACGCCGCACGTAGGACTGGATGGTCGCGTCTATGTCGAAGCTGCCAACCCGTATCGCTTCAAGGGCGACGACTCCGCCGAGTGAGATGACTGCCGTCTCTGTCGTGCCGCCCCCAATGTCGCAGACCATGTTCCCGAGAGGTTGATGGATCGGCAAGCCGGCACCAATGGCGGCCGCGGTCGGCTGCTCTATCAAGCTGACACTGTTCGCCCCGGCTGCGCGGGCTGCCTCTTCGACGGCGCGTCTTTCGACTGCAGTGATCGCGGACGGGACGCATATGAGCACCCGGGGGCGTCCGAAGCGGGAGATCCCCGCGCGCTTGAGAAGGAGCTCGATCATCCGCTGTGTGATGTCGAAGTCGGTAATTGCGCCTTTGCGCAAGGGCCGCACCGCCACTATGTAGCCCGGTGTGCGCCCGATCATCTGCCAGGCCTCACGGCCCATATTGAGCACCGTGTTGGTGCGGCTGTCCAGGGCGATAACCGTTGGCTCGTTCAGGACAATGCCGCGTCCTTTTGCATAGACGAGCGTATTGGCGGTACCCAGGTCTATCGCGAGATCCCTAGACACCCTCGGTCTCTCCTCTCGTTGCCCGCACGGAGCGCTCTTCTTGTGCTTTTGCCGGGCCGGTACGTGCCCCGCTCAGATCAGGCCGGGGAGCCGAGCGGTGTGCCGGTGCCACAGCCTGAAGCGAGCGGGAGAAGTCGGCCATGCCGTCCTCCATCGATTTAGGCCGGCGCGAAACCACAACGATTATCGCAATGGTCACGGCTGCCGCGACAGCCGCCCCAGCGATCCAAGCCAGTGTCCACCACTGGACAGATGTATGACCCGCTTTGACTGCGGCCATAAGCAACTGCACACCCATGTGGTCCTCAGCTCCCTAACTGGCTCACGTGATCGTCACTGCTCAAATGTGCCACGTCGGAGCCGTCAACTGGGTGCGCGTCGAGGCCCCACGCGCTCCCGCCGTCCCATGTTTCGCGCTTCCAGATCGGGACCCCCGCTTTTATGGCATCTATGCCAAAGCGCGCGGCATCAAAAGCCTCAGTCCTGTGCGGAGCGGAAACTGAGACTACGACTGAAACCTCGGAAGGCACGAGTAAACCGGTGCGGTGCACCATCGCAACCCTACCTATAAATGGCCACCGCCTGCGTAGCTCCTGGGCAATCGACTCCATCTTGTCCAGTGCTACGCCGGTGTAAGCCTCGTACTCGAGCGAAATGACCCCAGGCCGGCCCTCAGCGTGCTCGCGGACGGTGCCGGCAAAAACGACCACGGCGCCGCAGCTGGGGACCACGGCCCACGTTGCAAACTGGCCGAGGTCGAGGGGCTCGGCGCTCAACGCCACCCAGGCGTCTCCGGGGGGAGGCAGCAACACCGGTCAATCCTAGGCCTGTCCGCCTCCCGAAGTCGAAGGGGCCGAAGTCGAAGGGGCGCTGCTCGCTTGGGGCCGATGTCAGCGCGGCCTACCAGGTCAGTAACCTCGTGTGCAGGATGGATCCCGAACAACAACCACCACACGGTCCCGGCGAAGACGACGATGATCACCCCGGGAGCCCATGGCTGCCCCCGGACGACAGGCTTTGGAGGCATCCCTCCGAGGTCCGCTCCAACCCGGCTGTCCCCGGGCGACGACCGAGCCGCTCCGTGGGTAGCTGGTTGGTGGGCCTAGAGGGGCGGACCTGGCTCGTCGGGGTAATTTCGGGGGTCGTCGGGGCCCTTGTTTGTGGAGGAGTGCTTATAGCCACAGGCGCAGTCAACCAACCCACTCCCGTCTTTGTGACAAAAACAGCGACGAAGCCCCCGTCGCGCACTCCTGCCGGAGGGGCTCCCAACGCTATTGGGATCCTGGGTTCGGTGGCGCCATCTGTGGTCGGGGTCAGCGTAAACGGTGCGCAAGGAGTTGACAGCGGTTCGGGTGTAATACTGAGCACCTACGGCCAAGATTGCTATATCCTCACCGACAGCGCCCTTTTTTCGACGGCCGGCTCCAGCCCTCAAGTGCAAGTTCTCTCTTATTGGGGCCAGCAGAAAACCGGGCACTTGGTCGGCACGGATTCCTCTGGCGGGATTGCCGTTGTGCGCGTGGTAATGGCCGGGGCCGATCCACCCGACCCGGCCGTCCCGGGGAGTGTTGCGGACGTGCAAACGGGCGGGACGATCTATTCAATAGGTTCTGGAGGAGTTGCTGCCTCGAGCAACGGCTCCGAATTTGCGACCGGTTCGATAGACGATTCGATGAACTACCTCCAACCCGTCCAGGGTGCCCCTGGAGCGATGTACTCGATGCTTGTGGCGGACATGTCGCTGGATCCCACCGCGTACGGCGGAGCGGTCGTCGATAGCTCCGGCGCGCTAATCGGCATCGCCAACCAGGTGTCCAGCCAATTGGCAAGGCCAGGGCTCACTTATGTGACGCCAATTGATACCGCAATGGCCGAGATGTACGCGATCATCAAGGCCGGCGGGCAGGCCGAGGCTCACCCATGGCTCGGAATATTGCAGGCAACTGATATTTCCGGGCCGGGTGCCCAGGAGCTCGGGGTAGCGGGCGCGATCGAGGTCGAAAGTGTCGCGGTTGGCAGCCCGGCCGCCAAAGCTGGCGTTGCCGACAACGACGTGATCACAGCGGTCGCCGGGCACCCGGCGGCTTCGGTTGGGGCTCTCATTGCGTGGATGGCACTGGAGAAGCCCGGCGAGGTGGTTAGCATCGGCTGGCTGCACAGCGGCCGCCGTCATCAAGCCGATATCACGCTGGGTACCCAACCGGCGACTGCGGACCCCGGCTAAGGGCCTGAGCGGCCTGCTCAGCATCGGTTAACGCCGGTGGCGCCACCACATCGCGCCGCCGGCGCCGACGGCCAGCATGGTGGCTGCACCTGCGGCAAGTGCGGCGGACACGCGCCTGTTCGGGGGGAGCTCGTCCCAGTGGGCGCGCTCGTCGGTGACCACCAAGGCTTGCTCGGAGCTGTACTCGGGGCGCCATCCCGTCGCACGCAGCTTGTCTCCCGCGATGACCCAGGTGTGCTCGGCGTAGGGCCCCGCTCCGGGCGGCACGGCGCGGCGCCATAATCGCCACTGCAGCTCAGCCAGTGCTTCCCGGACAGGCGTTGACAGCGGAAGGCTGGCCGACCCCCCGGCCAAGGCTCCGGCGACTTCTTCCCGGACTCCGTTGTCAGGCGCCACGTTGTAAATGCCCGACAGCCCCTTTTCGCAAGCGTGCACGACGGCGCTGGCCAGGTCGTTGACATGAAGGTACTGGACGATGCGCCCTTCTGCACCCAGAGGAGGGCGTTTGCTGGTGGCGAGAGCTTGATAGAGAGGCTGTTCGGTTGACCCGACGGTGCATGCTGGCCGGAGAAGGGCCACGGCAATGTCAGGATGAGCCCTCGACCACTTCTCCACCAATTCTTCTGCGGCCCTTTTCTCCACTGCGTAGGCGAGCTCGGCATTCGGCCGCGGTGTCACTTCCTCAGTGAGCGGCACGGCATTGTCTGGCCATGCCCCATAAACGGTCCCGCTCGAGAGATGGACGAGTTGTGCCGGTTCGATTGCCTCGGCGGCTTCGAGCACGTGCTCCAGCGCCCTCAGGTTCTGTTTTCCTTCGGGGTCCCAGGCCAGGTGTACCAAGACGTCAGCTCGCTTGGCGAGGGCGGCGAGCTCATCTTGTGCGCCGGGCGCCGAGAGGTCAAAGGCGTGCGCCTCGACCTCTGGAGCGGTGGCAGGCATCGGGACCATGTCCACGGCCAGGACCCGCTCCACCGTTGGACGGGCCGCCAGGCAGGCCGTAACCCTTCGGCCTAAGTTACCGGCAGCCCCCGTGACCACAACTGTGCTCCCTGTAATGGGGGACAAGGATAGCGCTAGCAGGCACGCCTAACATCTGCCGTCGGTCAATGAGTTTTCGGGCGGCTACTTATTGGGGTTCCCGCGACCGGTAACCTTTAGAAATGAGCAACCCGTCGCCGTTCTCGGGCGGTGGTCCCCTGGGAGACCTGCTGCGCGACCTCGCCCGGCTCTTGACGGCTCAAGGCCCGCTCAACTGGGACGTGGCACGCCAGTTGGCGGCGTGGGCAGCGACCGAAGGCCAGGTCGAGGCAAACCCTGACCCGCTCGCCCGCATCCGCATGGAAGAGCTGCTCAGGGTCGCAGACATGTACGTCGGAGAAGCTACCGGTATGCCCACGTCTCGCCGCGGGTGGCTTGGGTTGAACTGCGTGACCCGCACCGAGTGGGCTTCGAGGACCCTCGAGGCGTGGAAAGACGTTCTTTTGAGGCTCGCCACATCCCTCAGTCCGGGAGCCGAAACCCCTGAGCAGGCGAAACCCGCCCAACCTGGCGAGGGCAACCCCATGGACCAATTGCTCGGGAACCTCCCTCAGGTGATCGGGCCGCTAGTCCTAGGGGCCCAGGCGGGTGCGATGGTCGGGCACTTGGCGAGCAGGGCGATGGGCCAGTACGACATGCCAATGCTGGCGCCGAGCACCGACGAGTTGATGGCGGTGCCGGATGCGATCGACGCCTTCGCGAAGGAATGGGAGCTTGCCCCCGACGACGTGCGGATGTACGTCGGCCTGCGGGACGTTGCCCACCACGCCGTCCTGAGCCGAGCCCACGTCGCGGCCGCGTTCAGGGACCACCTCATGGCTTATACGGGCGCGTTCGATGTCGAGATGGACACGATCGAACAGCGCCTGGGCAGCCTTGACCCGACCGACCTAGCTTCTTTCCAGCAGACACTTGGCGACCCCGAGGCGCTCCTTGGCGATATCCAGAGCGACGAGCAGCGCAGGCTGTTGGTGCCGTTCAGGGCATTCCTGGCGGCGGTGGCCGGGTACACCGATTTCATCGTCGACAAGGTCGGCAAAGGCTTGGTTGGTTCGTACCCTCTGGTGAGCGAGGCTTTCCGTCGCCGGCGGCTCGAAGACGGCCCCGGCCAGCGTGTGCTCGGCAAGCTCCTCGGGATCGAGCTCGACCAGACGACCATCGACAGGGGCCACGCGTTTGTACGCGGGGTGTTGGAGCGCGCCGGTGAGGGAGAACTTTCTCGTTTATGGGAAAGCCAGGCAGGCCTCCCGACACCCGCAGAGATCGACGCGCCCGGCCTTTGGCTCGCTCGCATCGATCTTCTCGGCTGAGCAGCGTAGGCCAAGGTCCTGGCGCCAGGCCTCGGCCCCGGTCCGGGTGGGCCGTTCGGCTTGGCCTTGGGGGGTGGGTGCCCAGGACGGGGCGCCGAACCTGGCCACCACGTTGGCAGGGTCCCGCGCCGAGCTTTTACCGAACCTCCCGCGAACGCGACGGCCCCCAGTAGGCCCACTATCCCGATGGCGATAAAACCCTCAGACAGGGTCATCGGGACGAGCACGGCCAACAAGCTGCCGATTGCCCAGGAGAGTTGGAACGCGCTTTCGAAACGAGCGAACGACCGTGCCCGTAGCCGCGACGGTACGTCGCGCTGGACCATCGAGTCGAAGGCGAGCTTGCCCGAACCTGCCGCGAGACCGATCCCGCCCGAAAGGACCACGGCTACGGCCCAATGCCGGCCCCAGTCGATCACCCCGGCGCTTAGAGCGGCCGCCCCCACTACTACCGACGACCCTGTCACCATCCATTCCTCGGGTGCTCGCTTGCGCAACCTTGGCGCTAGCAACGCTCCCGAGACGTTCCCGAGCTGGCTGGCGCCGAGAGCGAGGCCGTACCAAATCAGCGCAGCGGAACCGCGCCTGAAGGTGAACACGAGCAGGAAGGTCACAAACCCGGTGGAGAACCGAAGCGCGGCGGTCGCTACGGCTGCAAGTTGCAGCCCTCCCGGCGGCAATCCCGTCGCCGCCCTCCCGCCTGGCGGCCCAAAGGTTGGCGCCGACGCCGGTGGGGCCAACGCCCGTGGCACTAGCTCTGGTGTTGCTAACGCCGATGGTGATGCCGTCGGTGCCCCAGGGCCGAGAGCTGGTTGTGGCGGTGGCACCTTGACATTGGTCAGCCGGGTCGCACCCCAAGCACAGCCGAGGTACACGGCTATGTCGCACCGCAGCAAGTCGGGGGATCCCAACAAGGCGAGCAGGCCGGCACCTATACCGCCGGCAATTATCCCGGCCGCAGATCCACCAACGGACAGCTTCGAATTTGCGAGTACAAGCTGCCCGGGAGCGCTTACGACTCCAGGTACCAGAGCAGCCCTCGTAACCATATAGAGCTTGGAGAAAACGAGCGTGAACAGGGCTACAGGGAAAAGCGCGAGCGAGTGCGCCCAGTAAGCCATGAAAAAACAACAGATCGCTCGGCCAATTGCGCACCCGACGACGATCGCCCGCCGCCCGCCGCCGGCACGCTCCACGAGCGGCCCAAGCAAGGGCCCGACTATCAGGAACGGGGCGACCGTCAGGCCCAGCGACAGGGCCACCCTTGACTCGGCCGCCTTTGCTGAGACGTCGAAGAAGACGGACCCGGCGAGAGCGATCGCTACTAACGCGTCTCCAGCAGAAGACAGGCCGTGCACGGTCGCCAGCCGGCGGAAGGGCGTGTCCCGCGGCGCGCCCTGGTCCGCCTGACCCTCGGCGGGGAGCCAGTACGGGTAGTAGGCCCAGCGGCGTGCCATCGGCAGCACACGGAGCAACCAACCACGGGCCCCGGTGGTCACTTCGGTGCCCTCTGGGTCGACGGCCGTCACCTGGCGAGAGTACAGCCGCGACCCGACCTGGAGGTTGCAAGCTCCAAATGAGAGCCGACGAAAATATGGCCGGAACATCGGCGCAATGAGAGGTTTCGGCAAGCCGGGCGCAGTTGTCTCAAGTGCCGCATGAGAGCAGCCGACGCACCCTATGTGCCACAGTTTCAGCGCGCTCTTGAACCCGTCGCGGGCCTAGGTGTCCCTGCACTCGGTAACGGGTATCTCTCGGAGATGGACGAGCCCGTCGGCGGCCCGGGTACCGCGGCTAGCCAAGCAGGCTCGCTCGGGGAGCCCAGAACTCACGTTGAGAACATCTTGGCCTCTCTTTCCCACCGGCGACCCCCCTCAAGTTGGGTCGCGGTTCAAGCCCAAGTTCGACTAGAGGTCCTGCCGGAGGACCAGCCGGCGGAGGTCTTGCAGCTGCCCGCGGCCCCTCCGCAGCCCGAGGCATGGCCGCAGGTGCAGTTCCAGGACCGGCCCCAACCGCAAGCTCCGAGCGCTGGCGCCGCTCTCCGTCCGGCTGCGGCCGCGGCGGCCGCGGCCGCAGCTTCGGCAGCCGGGCCCCGTCCCGCTCCCCCTGCCGGCCCATCGGTCAGCCCTCCGATGCCCTCCGGTAGCGCCACCCCGTCTACCGGGACACTCAGCAGCGCGATCCTGCCCCGTTCCCCAGGCGCCGCCGCAGCAGCTCGAGCACTGGCCGCGCTCGCTCCCGGGCCTGCCTCTCCTGCCGGGCCTGCTCGTCCTGTTGGAACGGGCGCCCAAGCCGAGCCATTGCTCTCGAGCGCCGCCGCCTCGTCGGCCGCTCGGGCGCTCACCAGTCTCGCCGGCGCATCGGCTCGCGCGAGTTCCATGAGGGCAACGCCCGCCGCCGCCAATGGTCCGATGCGGGTACCCCCGCCCACCGCTGAGGGCCCCGACGTGGACGCCCCTTCTTTCAACCCGCCCCCGCGCGCTGATGACGAGGCCATGGCGGGCACCGACGCCGTCGCAGCGACAGCGAAGTGCCGCAGGCCGATCCCCAACTCGACGACATCCTGCCTGCCAAGTCCAAGAGCTTCTTCCGCCTGCGCCGCTAGCCAAGGCCGCGCCCGCCGCTGGAAAAGCCTGCGCCGCCGCTGCCGGCGAACCGGCTGGACTAGTCGGCTTCGGGGCCGTCGCCGCCCGCTCGAGTGGACTCGAGCTTGTAGCCCAGGCCGCGGATCGTAGTGATCCTGCGTGGGTGCCCAGGGTCGTCCTCAATGCGTGCTCGTAGGCGTTTCACGTGCACGTCGAGCGTCTTTGTGTCGCCAACGTAGTGAGGGCCCCACACGCGGTCTATCAGGGTCTCACGGGTCAGCACCCGACCGGCGTTGGTCATCAGCAGTTCGAGGAGCTCGAACTCCTTCAGGGGGAGGCTTACCTCCTGGCCGCGCAGGTAGACCTCATGTCGTTCGGGGTCCAGCCGCAGGTCGCCTGCATCCAGCACGTCGCTCTCGTCAGGGACCTCCTCCGGAGGAGGGGTGCGGCGCAGTACAGCGCGCATGCGAGCGACGAGCTCGCGTAAGCGGTACGGCTTGCTGACGTAGTCGTCGGCTCCGACCTCTAGGCCGACCACCGTGTCGATCTCGCTGGTTTTGGCAGTGACCATGATGATCGGCGTCCGGGAGCCAGCGGCCCGGATGGTGCGGCAAACGTCGATGCCCGAAACCCGCGGCAACATGACGTCCAACAGGACTAGGTCGGGCCGTACCGAGGCGAACTTGTCGAGCGCTTCGGCACCGTCGTAGGCGACCTCGACCCGGAAGCCCTCTCGTTTCAAGCCGACGACTAGAGCCTCGACGAACGAAGGCTCGTCCTCGACGAGCAGTACTGTTACCTGCTCAGTCACGGTCGTGTCCCTGGTTTGCGAGAGGAACCCACAACGTGAAAGTCGAGCCTTCCCCTTCAACTGAATCGACGGAAACATCGCCGCCGTGGTAGGCGGCCACGTGCCGGACGATAGCCAATCCCAACCCGGTCCCACCAGTCCAGCGCGACCGTGCCCTGTCGACACGGTAAAAACGCTCGAAGATCCGCTCCTGATCGCGCCGGGGATGCCGACGCCCTCGTCCCGGACGCGCAAGCACGCCCGGTCGCCGCGCCGGTCAGCGTCCACGTACACCGCACCGCCAGGCTCCGAGTACTTGATGGCGTTATCGACAAGGTTTGCTACCGCAGAAACCAGGTCCCTACGGTTGGCCATCACGTTCAGGACGGCGCTAGCGGGAGCGACGTTCAGCCGGATCCCCCGGGCAGCCGCTGGCTCTTGGAAACCCTCCACTGCTTCATCGATAACCGCCGATAGCGCGACGGCGCTGAGGCTCCCAGTGGCCCCAGCCTCTATTCGCGAAAGGTCGAGCAAGTCGTCCACGATCCGGGAAAAGCGTGTTGCTTCGGCACCGACCCTTGCTGTCAGGCGAGCCACGACATCGGGGTCTTCTTCTCCGTCGAGTGTTTCTGCGAGAAGGCTGAGCGCCCCGAGCGGGGTTTTCAGCTCATGGCTCAGGTTGGCGACGAAGTCCCGGCGTACCGATTCCAGCCGGCGCAGCTCGGACACATCGTCTACCAGGGCGATAGCGCCAGAGGGAGGGTTCGACCCGCCGAGCGGGTACGCCCTGATCTTAAGGGTGTGCCTGGTGGGGGAGTAAAGGTCGAGAGTCTCCTCGTGGTAGGCGCCCGCGAGTGCCCGCCCGAGCGCAGCTTCGAGCGCCTTTTCCGCCAAGAAGTCACCGTCCCGGGCGTTGACCAGCTCCCTGGCTGGAGCATTGCGCAACACAACGCGGCCCTTCTTATTGCAGACCACGAGGCCTTGATTGGCCTTGTCGACGGCCTGGACCAGGAGGGCCAAAAGGTCGCGTGCCTCATTGCCGTTCAATTCTGGTTGCCTTCCCACTTCAAACCGACTCCGCCACCACCGGGGGGAAGTACCTGGCCGAGGTGAAAAAGGCGTCTTTGCCTTCGAGCGCCCAGACCGAGCCTTTCGCCTGACGCGGGGTCAGCCCGAGGTCGACCCTGTCCTCGTCGGCGAGCGTGACGAGGATCTCCGCGATCACGTCCCCATGGGTGCAGACGACAGCGTTGGTCCCGGCCAACGACCTGATGAGCCTGACAGCCGACGAGCTCTGTCCTTCAGCCAGGTCATCGCTGGCCTCGACCGCCAAGTTGTTGGCTCGGCCTAGAGGTCCCATGGTCTGGAGGCACCTGAGGTAAGGGCTCGAAAGGGTGCGCGTCGGCGGCAAAAAAAGGCCTGCGATTGCGACGAGGCCCTCTGCCTGCCTCTCCCCATGCACGGAAAGAGGGCGTAGGCGGTCTTCGCCCGACCACTCTTTACGGGGGCGTGCGTGGGCATGGCGCACCAACAACAACGGCACGCATGAAGTCTTGCAGAAGAACGAGCGCCAGTCCGAAACGGTGCGGTAGGGGCCGCGAGGACCACTCGCTGTGCCAGAAGACAGGGAAACTAGTGACAGACCAGACGAACGGGCCCAACGGGCAACCCGATCCGGGCACAACGTGCCGCAATGGCTTTACCCTGGTCATGTGGGCCAACATATGCGACCGAAGATTGCCCAAGGCCGTCAATCACAAGACGAACGGGCTGCGTGAGGTAGGCCTAGCGCTTGTCACCGCGGGACTTGTGGTGCTTCTCTTCGTCGCCTACGAGCTGGTCGGTACCAACTTGAGCGAAGAGCACAGCCAGGCTCTGCTTGCCCGGGACTTCAACGCGGCCGTCGCCAGCGTCCCTCTGCCCACGGCGCCCAGCACAACTACGACGACCACATTGGCACCGGTGCCGTCGGGCGCAGTGCCGAAGGGCATCGCCAAGCGGCTCGGTTGGGAGCCGACGGCGCCCCGGCCGAGGCCCAGCGCTCATGACCCGAGATCTCCGACCGAGGAATTGCCGGTCACCCCGCCAGGAGGCGCGCTCGAACATTTGGTGATCCCGGTCATCGGTGTCGACCGCTACGTAGTCCAAGGCGTCGCCGAGGCCGACCTGCAGATGGGCCCGGGCACTACCCGGGGACACCGTTGCCTGGTCAGGCCGGCAACGTTGCCATCGCTGGTCACCGGACCACCTTCGGGGCCCCGTTTTTCCGGCTCAACGAGGTCCACAGCGGTGACCTCGTGTACCTGACAGACACGTTGGGCACGACGTGGGTCTATCGCGTGGTCAGCCAGTTCGTCGTAGCGCCCTCAGACGTGGCCGTCCTTGACCCGACACCGACGCCCGAGCTCACGCTCACGACCTGCAACCCCCGTTTCGAAGCGACTTCCCGCCTGGTCGTCAGGGCAGTGCTGCTAACGCACCTGGCACGCGGCGCCAGGGTGCCCAAGCCGTTGCCCGTAGAGGCGACAAAGGACGGGAAGTTCCCCAGCGCCATTGGCCGCTTCAACATCCCTGTCAAGGAAGCCGCACACCTCGGACGTCACCTCGCATTCGCATGTGACCTCGCATTCGCATGTGACCTCGCATTCGCATGTGACCTTGCACGCGACGACGACGGCGCCCGACAGTGGTCCCCCGCCCGCACCAGCGACCACTCGTCCCACTTCGAGCACGTTGCCGACGTCGGGCACGTCCTCCGCCAAGACGACGTCAGACGGCGGCGGCTCTCCAACGGCTGGAGGTGGCGGCGACTCGCCAACGGTCGGGCCAAGTCCTGGGGCGGCTTCGTTGAGCGCGAGCCGGACCGGCAGCAGTCAGCGGCACAGGCGGGGCGGCCGGGGGCGCAGTGGGCTGGGGTGTCATTGCCTTGGCGGCCTGGGTCATCACCCGCATCGTGGCCACCCGCAGACGCCGCTACAACAAGGTCGCCGTGCTGTTCGGAGGAGCGCTAGTGTGCCTCGTCCCGCTGTGGTTCGCCTTCGGCAGCGTCGTTGACCTCCTGCCTGCGAACATTTGAGCGCGAGACATAATCCTCGAACGCGTCGAGGACCACCACGTCACGTGCGTAGGTAAACCGCTGGCGAGCCTCATCGAGCGGTGCCCACAGGAGGTCGTCGATCTCGTCCTTCGCCTCGGGCAACAGTTCAGGCTGGACGTTGGCGATGGCGCCTGTGCCCGGTAGCACCGTCATAGCCCAGTACCGGACCACCTTGGGGCGGCCTTCGGCGTCCCTGTAGGTGGTGCTCGGCAGCTCCGGGCCGAGGCGGCACGAGAGGCCAGTTTCCTCGCGGACCTCGCGGAGCGCCGCCTCTTCGTCGGTTTCCCGCTGCTCAACTTTGCCCTTGGGGAGCGCCCAGTCGTCGTAAGCGGGCCTGTGGACCAGCACGACTTCGATCCCCGCCGGCACGCGGCGCCAGACGACGCCACCAGCGGCCCGTACCTTTGAGCTCACCCGATCGAAGCCAACCTCTCGCTTTTGCCGTGGCGTTTGCTCCGAGCCACCGCAAGCTCCTGGAAGTGCCGTTGGGCGTTGATGTGCTTCTCATCGGGCACCTTGTACCAGGTGCCGTCTGGCGCCAGTTCCCATGCTAATTCGTCGTCGGCCAGGTTCACCTCGAGGATTTCCCGAAGCCGGGCCTGGATCTCGGGAGACGTCACGTCCACGAGGGCTTCAACACGACGGTCAAGGTTGCGCTCCATGATGTCGGCCGACCCCATCAGGTACGCGCCCGCCGTCGGGAAGGACGGAGCGGACCACTTGGCCGTCGTAGCCCGTCGCGTGGCGCTCACTTCTTGGGTGGCGCCGTCGGTGGCGGCACCGGTGACTGGCGGTCGGGAACTCGGTGGCTGGCGCCGTCGCCGAAATAGTAAATCCGCGAGTGTTCCAGGTAGCGCCCGACCAGCGAGCGGACGCGGATTGTCTCCGAAAGGCCAGGGACGCCGGGGCGCAGGCCACAAACTGCCCGCACGATGAGGTCGATCTGAGCCCCCGACTGTGATGCGGCGTAAAGGGCGTCGATTGTCTTGCGGTCGACAAGGTTGTTCAATTTCCACACGATCCGCCCCGCCGGCCCGCGCTCGGCTTCCTTCTCTATGAGCTCGATTATCTTCGAACGAAGAGCGAGAGGTGCGACTATCAATTGCCTATAGGCCGACTGGCGGCTGTACCCGGTCAGGAAATTGAACAGGTCCGTGAGGTCCTCCCCGAGCGCCGGGGAAGCAGTCAAGATCCCGATATCTTCATAGAGACGGGCTGTGGACGAATTGTAGTTGCCCGTGCCGATGTGGCAGTACCTGCGGATCCCGTCGCCTTCCTCCCGCACGACAAGTGCCGTTTTAGCATGGGTTTTCAGCCCGATCAGGCCGTAGACGACATGCGCACCCGCCTGCTCGAGGGCTCTCGCCCAGCCAATGTTGGCAGCCTCGTCACCCCGCGCTTTCAGCTCGACGAGGGCGGCCACCTCCTTGCCTCTTTCCGCGGCGCGAATCAGTGCAGTCACGACCGGGCTGTCACCCGATGTCCGGTACAGAGTCTGCTTGATTGCTAGGACTTTCGGATCTCGGGAGGCCTGCTTTACAAACGCCTCAGTCGACATTGCGAAGCTTTCGTAAGGGTGGTGAACGAAGATGTCTTCGTGGGCTATTGCCGCGAATATATCGACCGTCTCGTCGTCCGGGGCGGCGAGCCGGCTCGGGGTTACCGGTGAGAACGGTTCGTCTTTCAGCTCCGGTCGGTCGAGGCCGTGGATCTCCCACAGGGCGCTGTAATCGAGCAAGCCGTCCATTTGGTACACGTCCGCAGGGTGCAGGTCGAGCTCACGGATGAGCAGGTCGAGGACCTCGGTGCTGAAGCCGGACTCCACCTGCAGGCACACCGCGCGCCCGAAACGTCGGCGCCGCAACTCCATCTCGACCGCTTCGAGCAAGTCGTCAGCCTCTTCCTCGGCAAGGGTGAGGTCGGCGTTGCGGATAACACGGAAGGCGTAGTAGCTCTCGATCTCCATTGCCGGGAACAGTTCACCGAGGAACGCCGCCACCACCTGTTCGACCGGGACGAAGCGCTCACCGTCGGGCATTGCAAGGAACCCGGGCAGCAGC
Source organism: uncultured Acidimicrobiaceae bacterium (assembly GCA_963834735.1). GTDB lineage: Bacteria > Actinomycetota > Acidimicrobiia > Acidimicrobiales > Palsa-688 > Fen-671. The sequence goes on from CAWICT010000002.1 coordinate 49,455, forward strand.
GGCGGGATCTTGACACGGGCAAAGCGCCGGTCACCTCGCTGAGGGTCGCGGACCATCACCGCGAGGTTGAGCGAAAGGTTGGATATGTACGGGAAAGGGTGGCCGGGGTCGACGCCGAGCGGCGTCAGGACAGGGAACATCTGCGACTCGAAGACCGTCTCGGTGTACGCCTTGTCGGCCGGGCCGAGAGAGCTCCATGGGACTAAACGGATGCCATGGGTGGCCAGTTCCGGCACGACCACCTCGTTGTAGATCCGCGACCGTTGCGAAAGGGCCTCCTCCACCTCGGCTCCTACCGCCCGCAGCTGGTCAGGGACCGAAAGCCCGTCTGGTGCGGTGCCTGAGATGCCCGCAGCCAGCTGGTCCTTCAGGCCGGCTACACGAACCTGGAAGAACTCGTCCAGGTTGGTCGAGAAGATAGCCAAGAACTTGGCCCGCTCGAGCAAGGGCTGCACGGGCGACCCGGCCAGCGCAAGGACACGGCGGTTGAAGTCGAGCCAAGACAGCTCCCTGTTGACATAGCGCAGTTCACTGCTCGCAAGGATATTGCCCGACTGGCTCTCGCCTTCTCCTGTTTCACCCTCGGCCGTCAGCTTCCGGAGAAATAGTTCCACGACTAAGCGCCACAGCCCTCACGCTACCGCCTCGCGACGGCGCGAACAGCGGAAATGGCTACGCGCTCAGGCCTCGGCGGTGCCTATGAAGTCGCCTTCTTCATCGTCAGGCACGCCCAGGTCCCACTCGAGGAGCACGTTTTCCCGCGCCGCGTCGCGCACTATGCGTTCCCGGTTCCGGCGGAACTGTGGGTCATGCGGAGGCAACAACAACAGGCGCGCCAGGATCCGCTGGCGAAGCTCCTCGATCAGGTTGCGGTCCCCGAAGTCCGAGTCGACTCTCCAGTGCGGGGCGACGGGGCCTAGGTAGACGACCCTTACGTGCCCACGGGGGGGGCCGGTGGCCTCTGACTGTTGAGTAGACATGCGCTGAGCATATGCGACCTCAGTCACCCCGCTGTTCCCGCCGTCTGTGGCTCGGCCGCCGGTCCGCCTTCTGTGGACAGCTCGCGCAGCCGGTTGGCAGCGCTCACCACGGCTTGCAAAGACGCGTCAAGGATGCTCGAGTCCATTCCAACACCCCACACCACCTGGCCCGCGGACTCGACCTCCACGTACGCCACCGAGGAAGCGCCGCTCCCGGCGGTCAGCGCATGCTGGTTGTAGTCAAGGACTGCGAGGGCGATGCCGAGCTCTGACAGCCCGGTGACCAGGGCGTCGATTGGGCCATTGCCTCTCCCTACAACGCTGCGGTGCTCGCCGTCGATGAGCAGCTGGGCGGTCACCTGAGTGACGTGGGCATCTGTCGCCCGTTCGGTCACGACCTCGGCCCCTATGAGGCGCAAAGAAGCGCTTTCGGCGAGGTACGTCTTTTCGAAAGCCTCCCAGAGCTCGTCCGGCTTTATCTCGGTCCCGCTCGCCTCGGTTACGGCCTGGACGGCTTTGGAGAACTCGATCTGGAGCCTGCGGGGCAGGTCGAGGCCATGCTCGGTCTCCATGACGTAGGCAACCCCGCCCTTGCCAGACTGGCTGTTGACACGGATGATCGCCTCGTACGTCCTGCCCGTGTGCTTGGGGTCGATGGGCAAATAGGGGACCTCCCATTTGTCGTACTGCTCCGGCAGAGCGGCGATCCCCTTCTTGATGGCGTCCTGGTGGGAGCCAGAAAAGGCGGTGTAAACGAGGTCGCCAACGTAGGGATGGCGCGGGTGGACGGGCATCCGTGTGGCGTGCTCAGCCACCCGCCGGACAGCCTCGATGTCGTGGAAATCGAGCTCGGGATTTATGCCCTGCGAAAACAGGTTGAGCGCCACAGTCACAAGGTCGAGGTTCCCGGTCCTTTCGCCGTTGCCGAACAGCGTTCCCTCGATGCGATCGGCGCCAGCAAGAAGCGCCAGCTCGGCCGCCGCAACAGCGGTACCCCGGTCGTTGTGGGGGTGCACGGACAGGACGATGGAACCACGGTCACGGAACTGGCGGCCGAACCATTCGATGACGTCAGCGAACACGTTCGGCGTGTACATCTCGACGGTGGACGGAAGATTGACGATCAGGGGTGCTTCAGGTGTCGGCTCCACGACGTCAGCGACCGCTTCGCAGACTTCAACAGCGAAATCCGGCTCGGTCCCTGTGAAGCTCTCGGGAGAGTACTCGTAGCGGAGGTGGGTACCGGAGACCTTGTGCTCCAGCTCCTTGCAAATGCGGGCCGCGTTCGTGGCGATATCGATGATCCCTTGGCGGTCCTGGCGGAACACGACGCGTCGCTGCAGCTCCGACGTCGAGTTGTAGAAGTGAAGGATTGCTCGCGGGGCGCCCGAGATGGCCTCGAAGGTCCGTTCGATGAGCTCTTGGCGGCACTGCACGAGCACCTGAACTGTCACGTCTTCGGGTATCAGGTCTTCCTCGATGATGTGGCGGGCGAACTCGTAGTCCGGGCCCGAGGCCGACGGGAAGCCGATCTCTATTTCCTTGATGCCTATACCGACCAGCGCCTCGAAGAGCGCAAGTTTGCGCGCCGGGTCCATAGGGTCGATGAGGGCCTGGTTGCCATCGCGCAGGTCGACGCTGCACCAGCGGGGAGCTGTCCCCAGTTGCCTGGACGGCCAGGTACGGTCCGGGAGCACGAGCGGCACAGTGGCGGCGTACTTCTCGAACGGCATCTTGGAGATCGTCAACGGGGGGCGAGTCATGTTTGGGCCCTTTCTACGGCGGGGAATGAAAAAACCTCCTGGCCAGAAGGCACAGGAGGTCTCGGCGAACACCGGGTGGGGTGTTCGCCTAGGTGAGAAGGAGCAGGCTTACGCGAGCGCTCATTGCCCTCCATGTTCCACCAAACACTTGGCAGCTGTCAAGTTATGAGCTACGTTGTCTGGGCGGCGCTCCCCGGGCCCGTTGGGGGCTGCGTGTTTGGCCACCAGGACGTCCGGGTACCGCCTTGACAGGCGCTTGTGAAGTACTGTAAAGAAGCAATGCTGCGTCCTTCCCCGCATTCTGACTGAGGTTCAGCCCGGCAGGGATCCAAAGACCGGCCGGGAACGTAATACATTCAGCGTGTGGCGCAAAGCGCAACGGAGGTCACCTTGGAAACTTCTTGGATGGTGCAGGGACGGTGCCGGGACCTGCCGCCCGAGATTTTTTTCCCGAGCGACGGAGTTGGGGTTGAGGTGGCGCGCCACTACTGCGCCGAGTGCCCCGTAAAAGGGCCATGTTTGGAGTACGCCCTCGAAAACCACATCGAGCATGGCGTGTGGGGCGGCGCCTCGGAGCGTGAGCGTCGGCGCATCGCCCGGAGCCGCCGCGGGCTGCCCGCCCGCACCCCCGCTACGGGGGCACAGCCGCCCGGGCCCAACCGGCCCGGCATCTCGGTCCGTAAGTAGCGTCCTTGCTCGCGGCGCGTGTGGTGGTAGGAGCGGGGACGCGGTGCCCGCGCCGCCTTCACGGCCTTCGGAACGATGAAGGCGTCGCGCTCACCACATCCCGCCCTTTGCCCCAACACGCTGGTCGCTAGATAAGAGGGAGAGGGCATTGGCCCAACTTCCCTCATCGTTCCTTTTGGCGTGAGGGAAGTGGGCGCCAAGGCCCTCTCCCTCGCGGTGCTCGAGCGGCCCGAGCCGGGAGCAAGGACTGTAGGGGCCGGCTGGGTCAGCTTTGGGGGCTGTCGGCGCTGCGTGCAGCCTTCGCACGAGCTTCCCGGTCTGCCAGCAAAGCGTCCAGCTCTGACCGAGTGAGCGTTACGTGATCATCGGGCGAAGCGCTGCCTGATGGGAGCGCAGCTGGGGCCGCCTGTGGCGCAGCTGGGGCCGAGGATGTCGTCGAGCCCATGTTCCCCGTAGACGCAAGAGGCGACGAGGTGGCCTCTTCGTGAGCCTTTTTGAACTCCTTCATCGCTTCGCCGGCGTTGCGAGCCAATTTGGGCAGCTGGCTCCCTCCGAACAGGATGATGACGGCGATAAGGATGTAGGGCCAGTCACCCGTGATATTTGCAAGCATTGCGCACCTCCTGGCGAGCTGGCCGGTCTCCCCAATGCTACTGCTTTGGAGAAGGACTTTGCAGGCGGCCAACCTTCTATACCGACTATACGGAGGTGAGGGCAGACTTGGTTGACGTGGAGACCGACGAGCCGTTGCTCGAGTGCGTTGTCAACGTCAGCGAGGGCTGCGACCCGGCCGCTCTGTCGGCCCTGTCGGCGGCTGCCGGAAGTTGCCTATTGGACCGGCACAGCGACTGTGGCCATCACCGCTCCGTGTTCACCCTGGCTGGCGGCGAAGACGCGGTGATGAGCGCCGCCCAAGACCTGGCGCGAGCGGCGGTTGAGTTGCTTGACCTGCGCAGCCATGTCGGCGCGCACCCCCGTTTCGGGGTGCTTGACGTGGTCCCCTGGGTGGCCCTGGAGGGGTGGCCGCTCAGGGACGCACAAGGCGCCGGCGCCGAACGGGGGCCGAGGGCCCGGGACGCCTTTGCACAGTGGGCGGCTACCGAGCTCGGCTTGCCGGCGTTCCTGTACGGCCCGGGTCGCTCCTTGCCGGAGGTGCGCCGAGAGGCCTGGCGTACGTCGCTACCGGATTTCGGCCCCCGTGAGCCGCACCCTACGGCGGGCTCGGTAGCCGTGGGTGCCAGGGGGCTGATGGTGGCTTACAACCTCTGGCTTGCAGAACCCGACATCGCCAAAGCCCGGGCCGTTGCGACGGCGGTCCGCTCGGAGGAGGTCCGAGCGTTGGCCTTCGCCCTGGGTGAGCAGGTGCAAGTCTCCTGCAACCTCGTGCGGCCCCTCGTTGTCGGCCCAGCCCAGGTATGGGACACGGTCGCGGGCATGGCACCGGTCGCCAGGGCCGAGCTCGTTGGGCTTGTGCCCCAGACAGTCCTGGATGCGACCCCTAAGTCGCGCTGGGACGAGCTTGACCTGGCTGTCGAGCGGACCATCGAAGAGCGTCTCGAAAAATAACGGCGAGGCACGCCCGAGCCTGTCGGCCAAGGCCTGCCTCGCCGGGGGAAGTTGCTTAGCGCAGGCGCTAGGAAGCCTTGCTGACCCGGTACGGTGCTCCGTTGCGGCGGCGACGGAGCCGACGGCGCTCCCTTTCGGAGAGACCACCCCAGATCCCGAACTTCTCGCCGTTGCGGAGCGCGTACTGGAGGCAGTCCTCGCGGACGACACAGCCCCGGCAGACCTCCTTGGCTTCCCGGGTTGACCCGCCCCTCTCCGGGAAGAAGAGGTCCGGGTCGACACCCAAGCAGTTCGCGGACCGCTGCCATGTCGGCACTTCGCTGTCCCAGCGGAACCCGGTCAGATCGGCCGGTAAGTGCAAAAAGCGCACGATGTCAGTCACCGGCGGCTCCCATCGGTCGTGTGTCGTCTTAGGTACGCGTCGTCTCGAGTACACCCAGTCACCTGGGTGGCACTGATGTAGTTACGTCCGACGTAACTACATTCCTGTTATCTTGACGCATCGCGCGCAACAACGCAAGGGGTGTTTTTTCGTTGGGTACCGAGCCGACGGTCCTAGCTCACGTGGGCGAGGGCCTTGCGGCCCTCAAGCAAGCCGGCGACGCCGCCGGCGCGAAGCCCTTTTTGTCTCGAGAAAGTCCAAGAGAACATAGTCCCCGAGGGTGCTCGGCGTGGTGTAGAACGCCTTGCCGCGGTTGAGGCGGGTCATCTGTTCGATGAAGCGCCGTAAGTGCCCCGTAGCGTCGAGGGCGAAGGTGTTTATGCGGACCCCATAGCGCGTGCAGCGGGCCACCTCGAGCAGTGTGGCGTCGACGGTCTCCTGTGTGGGTGGGTAGCCGAATACCGGCTCAGCTGCCCCCGGCGGCCAGTGGGCGGTGGGCTCGCCGTCTGTCACCATGATCACCTGCTTGGTGCCCCTCTGGTGTGCAAGCAGCTTCTGGGCGACGACGAGGCCGTGCTGGATGTTCGTCCCCCAGTCGTAGTCCCAGGAGACCTCTGGCAGTTCGCGAAACGGTATTTCGCGTGCAGAACGAGCGAACCCGACGATGCCGAGGTAGTCCGACGGGAACCTGCCCGATATGAGAGCGTGGAGTGCCATCGCCATTTTCTTGGCTGCAACGAAGTTGCCCCTCATCGGCATCGAAAGCGATAGGTCGAGCATGATGACGGTGGCCGAGCGGGATAGGGCCTCGGTGCGCTCGACCTCGAAATCGGCCGGCGTGAGGGCCACCGGTGTGCCCGGTCCGCTCCTCGCGAGCGCGTTGCGCACGGTCCGTTCGATCGAAAGGTTGAACGCGTCGCCCCATTCGTACGGTTTTGTTTCCCCGGCGCGCTCGTGGCCGGTCCCGGGCTGGCCGATTTGGTGTTGGCCGGACCTGTAGCGCGCGAGCTTGGTGAACAAATCCGAGAGGGCCTGGTCCCCGAGACGGCGCAAACCGCGGGGCGTGAGGCGGAGCCGCCCCTCCTTTTGTTCCACAAAGCCGGAGTCGCGCAGCCGTCGAGCGAGCTGGCCGAGAGCGTCGAGCGAGCGCGCATCGTCTGCGCCAAGCAGCTCGCGCGCACGGTTGATGTCGACCTCGGCCAGCGCGCCGGGGCTGGGGGCTCCAGCCAGGAGCTGCTCCAGGTCGCTCAAGTCGGACAGCTGGCTGATCAAGGCGCCGGCCGGTTCGAGCGAGAGGGGCATCCCCAGGAACGGGCTCCCAGCCGACGCACTTGCAAGATGGGCGGCCAGCGACTCGAGCTCCATCTGCAGCTCGAGATCACCTTCGAGGAGAGCCTCGGAGAGCTCCATCAGCTTGGCCCTTTGCTCGGGGGTCAAGGATTCGAGCAGTTCCCGTGCGGCGGCAACCTGGCGGGCCATGTTCTCCAACAGCTCGTCCAGGTTGGCAGGGTGGCCCGGCACGAGGTCCCCGAAGCGCTCCATGAAGCTTTCGAAGTCAGCCTGGACATCTTCGCCATCGCGCCTTCTCTCCGCCAGGCGGTTCAGCTCGGAGAGCATCTCCCTAGCGTGCTGGAGGGCCTCCGGCGAGGCGTTGGACATGGCTGTTTGCAGCTCCGAAAAGGCTTCACGAGCCAGCTGTGCCCGCCTTTGGCGCACCCTGTCCAACAACTCGCGCAAGCCCGCGACGTCCTTGCCGGAACTGTCCATGAAGCCCTGCTGCATCAGGCGACGAAGCGCCTGGTCAGGGTCCCCGTGCTCGGTCAGGTCGTCCATCAGGCGGCGAAGGACGTCGTCGCCGCTCAGGTCGCCTGGTTCCTGGGTGCCGTCCCAGCGTGAGTACATCGCTCCTGGCATGGCTGCAGCTAACGCTCCGTGAACAGGTTCATGACCGCCTGGCCTGATAGCTGGCGCCACGCGCCGTCGGGTGCTTGTTGAGCCGCTTCGCCAGGTGCAGCCCCTCGAGGACGAGCTCCGTAGCGGCCGCGAGAGCCGCTGCACTTTCAGAGCCCGCGAGCTTGCCGGCGGGTGCGCGCAGCCCTGGGTGGAGCGCCAACGCCTCGACATAGGAAGACGAAGGCACGTCGTCACCCACTTCAATGGCTGAGCCATCGTCGAGCTCGGAAACGGCCTTGGTGAGCTCGGCCTGCTCGACGCTCGACCTGAACACGCCGAGGACTGCCTGGCGGGTGAGGCGGCCGACGAGATCCTCTTCGCTGGCCTCGTCCAGGGAGTCCAGCTCCACCTTCCCGGCGGTCGGCGAGACGAGCGCTGCCAGGTCGCTGACACGAGGTACGGCTTCTTTTTCGCCGAGCCGCAGAGCCCGCCGAGTTGCGGCGGCGACCAACGTTTCGTAGTTGGCAACCCCGAGCCGGACAGAGACCCCCGACCGCTGGTTGACTTGCGGGCTTTGGCGCGCCAGTTGCGAAATGCTGGCGACTACCTCTGCCATGTAGGCAGGGACTTCCACCTTGACGTCCTCCAGGTCTGCCGGGTCGGCCTCCTGCAGGATGACGGCCACCTCGGTCGGGGTGTCGAGAGGGTAATGGGTCCGGATTTGTGCCCCGAAGCGGTCTTTGAGCGGAGTGATGATCCGCCCTCGGCTCGTGTAGTCCTCAGGGTTCGCCGAGGCGACGAGCATGACGTCGAGCGGCAAGCGGATCTTGTAGCCGCGGACCTGGACGTCGCGCTCCTCGAGGACGTTGAGCAGGCCGACCTGGATCCGCTCGGCCAGGTCCGGGAGCTCGTTGATCGCGAAGATCCCGCGGTTGGTGCGAGGTACCAAGCCGTAGTGGAGCGTGAGCTCATCGGACAGGTACCGTCCCTCGGCGACCTTTACGGGGTCGACCTCGCCGATCAGGTCGGCGATCGAAGTGTCGGGGGTAGCAAGCTTCTCGCCGAACCGTTGTTCACGGCCAACCCACTCGACCGGGCAGCTGTCACCCTTGGTGGCGACCAGTTCCCGGGCGTAGTGCGAGATGGGGTGGTAGGGGTCGTCCAGGATCTCCGAGCCAGCGACTATCGGTAGCTGTTCATCGAGCAGCTCGACGAGGCTGCGCATGAGCCGGGTCTTGCCCTGGCCTCGTTCGCCGAGGAAAATGATGTCGTGGCCCGCGATGAGGGCGTTCTCGAGGGCGGGCAAGACCGTGCTGTCGTAGCCCACCAGGCCCCCGACGACGGGCTGGCCAGCCGCAATGCGCCGAGCAGCATTCGCTCTCACCTCTTGTTTTACCGGGCGTGAGCGCCATCCGGAGGCGCGAAGTTCCATCAAGGTCGAGGGTCGTGCCGTCGAGCGCGCTGTCATTGACAAACCGTACCGGTGCAAGCACGCTACTTTGCCGGGTAGTGCCTCTCCCCAAGAGAACCTCGAGACAAGAGCCCGGCGTTTGACGGACCTCTGCGGTGAGTGGTCTGCCATCGAGGCCGACGACGAGCTCCGGCGCAGCTTCCCCCGCCCGGAAATAGATGACAGCAAATGGGAGACGGTGACAGTACCCGGGCACTGGCGGGCCGAGCCTAGCTTTGCCGCGTCGGACGGCCCATTGCTTTACCGCCGCCGTTTCGAAATGGGCACGCTTGCAAAGGGCGAGCGGGCCTGGCTCGTCATGGACGGCATTTTCTACCAATCGGACGTCTGGCTGGACGGGTCGTACCTTGGCGACACCGAGGGGTACTTTTTCCCCCATGCGTTCGAAGTGACGTCGGCACTCGAGGAGCGCTCCGAGCACCTTCTCGGGCTCGAAGTCGTTTGCGAACGAACTACCAAGCGTCGGGACAAGCGGGCCCTGACGGGTGTCTTCGGGAACTGGGACTGCATCGACCCTGCGTTCAACCCGGGAGGGATTCGGGCGCCGGCCCGGATCGTCGTCGGGGGCTCGGTGCACATCTCGTCGCTGCGAGCCACTTGCGTGGAGGCCCGAGCCGGCCGAGCGGTCCTGGACATGGTCGCCGAGCTAGATGCGGCTGAAGCAGTGACGGTCACGCTCCGCACCGAGGTGCGCCGAGCTGGCAACGACGAGGTCGCGGCGGCGCTGGACAAGCAACATCCGCTCGCTTTGGGGGCCAACCGCCTCCGGTGGCGCCTGGTCGTGCCCGACCCCGAGCTGTGGTGGCCGGTTGGGCTCGGTGAACAGCCCCTTTACGACCTCTCCGTCAGCGTCGAGCTCGAGGGTCAACCACTTGGCTCGAAGGTGTTGCGCACCGGCCTGCGACAGGTGCGCGCCCATGACTTCATCTGGTCGGTCAACGGGGAGAGGGTTTTCCTGAAGGGCGCCAACCTGGCCCCGACCCGGCGCGATCTTGCTTACGCTTCTCCGGCCGAAGTCGCCCGAGATGTCGAGCTCGCTCTCGAGGCGGGGCTCAACATGCTGCGCGTGCACGGTCACGTCGGGCGTCCCGAGCTCTATGCGGCGGCCGACGAGTTAGGCGTCCTGATCTGGCAGGACATGCCCCTTCAGTGGGCGTACAAGGGGGTGCGGCGTGAGGCTGTCCGCCAAGCCGTAGAAGCGGTCGACCTGCTTGGCCACCACCCCTCGATAGCGGTCTGGTGCGGCCACAACGAACCCTTTTCGTTCGACCTCCAGCCCGGAGGACGGTTAGGGCGCGCTCAGTGCGCTCGGGGTGGCCGCGGCGCACGCTCTGCCCAGCTGGAACAAGTCGGTCCTCGACAGCAGCATCCGCCGGGCATTCGAGCGAGCCGACCCTTCCCGTCCCGTGGTGGCGCATTCGGGCGTACTCCCGCACCCGGCGTGGGGCACGGACAGCCACTTTTACTTCGGCTGGTACCTCGGCCGCTCCCAGGACCTCCCCCGGGCCCTCGCCGCGTGGCCGGCCGCGGGACGCTTCGTCGGCGAGCTGGGCGCGCAGGCGGTCCCCACCACGGCCGGTTTCATGGCCGCGGAGCGTTGGCCCGACCTCGACTGGGGGGACCTGGAAGGGCACTACTGCCTGCAGAAGGGCATTTTCGACAACCTGGTCCCGCCCGCGAACTATGAGACGTTCGAAGCCTGGCGCGACGCCACCCAGGATTATCAGGCGCGCCTCATCAAGGAGCAGGTCGAGACATTGCGCCGCCTCAAGTTCCGTCCGACCGGCGGGTTCGCCGTGTTTTGCCTGAACGATGCCCAGCCTGCGGTCAGTTGGTCGCTGCTCGACCATGAACGCGTCCCCAAGGCCGCCTTTGCGGTGCTGAAGAAGGCCTGTGCCCCGGTCCTCGTCGTGGCGGACTGGCCCGCGCCCGAGCTACAGCCCCGGGGCGGTGTTCTCTGCTGACGTCCATGTCGTCAACGACCTCCGCGAACGTCTGGATGACGCAGTCCTGGAGGCCAGGCTCCTCTGGGCGGGCGGCGGGCGTGCCTGGCGGTTCGTGGGCGAAGTGCCTGCCGGGCCTCTCGACTTTTGTCGGACGGCTCATGGCCAGGTTGCCCGACGTTGCAACCCTGAAGGCGGCTACCGGCCGGGAAGGTCCCGTAGCTGGTGCCAGGCAAGCGGCCACAGCCGGGGGGCCATCGCCCGGTGGGCAATCGTGGCCCGTTGAACTACAGGTGCAACTGAGGTGGGCCGGTTCCGGCGAGCCAGCGACGAACCACTACGAGACCCGGGTAAAGGCCTAGCGGCCCCAGCGGGCCGAGAGTGGCTAAGAGACGCTGAAGTAGATGGTCATGGCCAGGCCGAACACTACGCAGTAGATGGCGAACGGCGTCAGGTTGCGGGTCTTGAACCAACGCACCAGCCAGTGCACCGACACGATCGCAGCCATGGCTGCGAACACGAGCCCGAGCAGCGCCGGCACCCGCACACCGGCACCCGTGGCCCCGAGGAAGTCGGGCAGCTTGACCACGCCGGCGGCCAGGATCACCGGGGTTGCCAGCAGGAACGCAAAGCGTGCCGCCGTCTCTTGCGAAAGGCCGCGCGCCAAGCCTGCAGTCATGCAGACGCCGTCCCGGCTGATCCCCGCTATCAGGGCTGTGGACTGCGCGAGCCCGACAACGACAGCATCGCCGAAGCTGAGCTCCGCCATCGCGTTCCCAGCCTCGATCTCCTCGGCCTCGGCGGAGGGCTCCTCGCTGCAGGACGGCGCGCGCCACCGCCCGGCGCCTGAAGCCTTCGCCGGCGAACAGTACGAAGCCGTTGACAGTTAGGAAGATCGCTGCCGCCAACGGTTTGGCGAGGAGGACCCGTAGCTCGTGCTCCAGGGCGAGGCCGATGATGCCAGCCGGGATGGTCGAGACGATGATCAGCCACGCCACCTTCTCGGTGGGGGTCTCGATCTTGCGGCGGACGAGCGAGCGGGCCCAGGCGCGGATTATGTGGAGCCAGTCCCGCCAGAAGTAGGCCAGCAGTCCCAGGGCGCTCCCGACGTGGAGCATGACCACGAAGCCGAGCCAGTGCGATTCCGGCTGGGACTGAGAAACGACCAGCGCGTGCCACCCGAAAAGCGAGGGGTAAATGACCGTATGGCCAAGGCTCGAAATCGGGAAAAGCTCGGTAACTCCTTGCAAAATGCCCGAGGACTATCGCTTGAAAGTTACTGATGTGCAACGGCGGGATGCTCGAGCCTGCGGAGCTGGCCACGAGCCTGGCATGGGCGGCCAGCATGCTGGCGTGTAGCGGCAATGACGCGTGGACCATGGGCCAAGGGTACTTAAGCGGTAGACCGACAACTGGTAGATCTATGCAATGGCCCGCTTCTTGTCGGATGCTTGGTTCGATGAGCTGTCGGTCGGAGCTGAACGGCTCGCTGGGCAACACGACGACGCGGGCAACGCGGGCCACGCCGGCACCGAACAATCGACTACGGCCGAACAGGTGGCCGCAGATGGCCCGGCGCCTGAACTGGTCGTCGAAGTTATCGCCAGCGGAGCCCCTGAGGGCGAGGTACGTTACCAGATAGTGATGGAGCTCGACGGCCCCAGGCTGGTGTCGCGCAGAGAGGATTTCCGGCCCGCGCACGTCGAACTACGGGCCGGTTACGCCACCTTGGCGGGGATAGCCTCAGGTGAGCTGTCGGCCATCGACGCACTTTCAGCCGGCCTTGCGCGGGTGTCCGGGAACATCGCGGCTCTTTCCGCCAACGAGCCGGGCATCGGTGGGCTGGACCTCCTCCCGCCCGCCGTCCGAGCCACCACAACGTTTGAGTAATGGCAGATGGAAGCTCACTTGCCCACAAGTCCCGGCTGGTACCGCAACCCTGACGAGCCGCGCTCGTTGCGGTACTGGGACGGGAAATCCTGGACGGCGCGTGCCAGGTCTCGTCCGGCGTGGGCCTCAGACGCTGAACCTTTTGACCTGGCGGAGCACGACTTCGACCGGTCCGTCGAAGGGCCGGTGCACCCCAAGCAACTCCGCGAACCAGTCACAAGCGGTGCCTGGGCCCGGGAGTGGTTCTTGTCATGGCGGCCCCGACAGGCCGAGCAGAGTTGGCCGGGACATGAGAGGAGGTCCCGGCCCCTCCCGTCCCCTCGCCCAGCGCCGAGCACCAAGCTCGGCCCGGCACGCCGGCCGCTGCTGTTCCTGGGCTTGTTGTTCGTAACGGCCTTCGCCGTAGTGATCTCGAGCTTCGCCGTAATAGCCCCCTATGAGAACAGGGGCGGCCTCCAGCCCGCGGACCGAGCCGTCGAGGACAGCTTCGTCACGAAGGCCGGCAGGGACTGCGCGTCCGTCCTGCCCAAGTACCGGCCAGTGTTCGCCGACAGTGTGGACGGGCCGACCATCGTCCTGGCTGCCCGGGAGGTGGACATACTCGGCAATCAGCTGGAGGCGGTCCCGACTGCGACGGACATGCACGGCACGGTGCAGGAGTGGCTCCAAGCTTGGAAGAACTTCACCAACGAAGAACGCCTCTACGCAGCCATCATCGGCCCAGCGAACACCTGAGAGGGCGCGTTGCCCCGCGCCCGCTCTCAGACAGGTCGCAGCAGGCCGCCACCGCGGACCGCCGCGAGGCCGACCAGCTTGCCCTGGAGGCGGACACCTTCAGTTCCAACCTTGTCGGCACGGCCTGCCGCCTCCAGGAGGCCCCCGCAGCCTGAGTTCCACCCCGGTAGCTGTGGACTTGCGAAGAAAGCCACCCAAACAGTTGATCTGGGTGCGTGGAAGCGGGATAGTGGTAGGTCTAAGGCAAAACAGTCCCGTTTACTGGAGGTGCAGTGCAATGCTCTGCGACGTAGTGGACGACCAGTTCCTCACCAAGTACCGCTCATTGCTGGACGCCGAAGATGAGGCTTTCGACGAGCTCGAGCATGCCTATGAGGATGGCGACAGGGCCCACTTCGACATCGACCTGGCTGCCTGGCGAGCAGCTGTAGAGCGGAAACTGCTGTACCTTCACCGCCTTGGTTTGGTCAGCCCACCAGCGCTGACACACTGAACCACTAAGGCAACAGCCCGAGGTCGAGCACGCTGTCACGTTCGGCGAGGAGTTCGGCCGTGCTCCGGTCGATCAGCCCGCGTGAAAAGTCGTTGACTTCGAGGCCCTCGACGACGCTGTAGCTCCTGTCGCCGGCGGTCACCGGGAAGGAAGAAAACACGCCTTCCGGCGTCCCGTACCACCCGTCGGAGAAAACTGCCATCGAGGTCCAGTCGCCGTCCGGAGTGCCGAGGTACCAGTCGCGTACCGAATCTACGGCTGCACTGGCGGCCGAAGCGGCGCTCGACGCCCCACGGGCCTCGATGATCGCAGCGCCGCGCTGCTGGACCGTTGGGACCAGCTCTTTTTCCACCCAGTCGACGCCACCGACGACCTCTAGGGCCGGCTTGCCGGCCACCTTGGCGTGGAAGATGTCGGGGTACTGAGTGGCGGAGTGGTTACCCCAGATGGAGAGGTTGGTCACAGTCCGGACCGGTGCGCCGGCACGCGCGGCCACTTGGCCCAGAGCTCGGTTCTGGTCGAGCCGGGTCATGGCGGAGAACTGGTGCGGGGCCAACGGGGTCGCCGAGTGGCCGGCGTTGTGGGCGGCGATGAGACAGTTGGTGTTGGCTGGGTTGCCAACGACCAGGACGCGGACATCGCGTGCGGCGCTCGCAGCGAGAGCTCTTCCCTGGACGCTGAAAATGGCGCCGTTCGCCTCCAGCAGGTCCCGGCGCTCCATTCCCTTGCTGCGTGGCCGCGCACCGACCAGGAGCGCGATGTCCGCGTCGCCGAAGGCAACTTCGGGGTCTGAGCTCATGGTGACCTTTGTGAGAAGAGGGAAGGCGCAGTCGTCCAGTTCCATTGCGACGCCCCCGAGGGCGCCGAGGGCTTGAGGGATCTCCAGCAGTTGCAGTGCGACCGGCTGGTCGGGCCCGAGCATCGCCCCGCTCGCGATCCTGAACAAGAGGCTGTAGGCGATCTGGCCTGCAGCGCCGGTGACCGCAACCTTCATGGGCGGCTTGGCAAGGTCCGAGATGTTGGTCATGTCGCGCTTACAGCTTCCCGATGATCGCGCTCGCGAACTCCGAGGTCTTGACCTCGGTGGCGCCTTCCATTTGCCGCGCGAAGTCATAGGTCACTACGCGTTCGGCGATCGTCGCCTCCATGGCGCGCACGATGTCGTCCGCCGGTTCCTGCCAGCCGAGGTGCTCCAGCATGAGGACCCCCGAGAGCAGGACTGAGCCCGGGTTGACTTTGTCCTGGCCCGCGTACTTGGGTGCTGTGCCGTGCGTAGCTTCGAAGATCCCGTGCCCGGTCACGTAGTTGATGTTCGCCCCCGGTGCGATCCCGATACCCCCCACCTGGGCGGCGATGGCGTCAGAAAGGTAGTCGCCGTTCAGGTTGGTGGTGGCGATCACGTCGAAATCTCCTGGCCGGGTGAGGACCTGCTGCAGGGTGATGTCGGCGATGTTGTCCTTCACCAGGATCTTGTCACCCGGCTTGCCACCGCAATCGTCCCAGCTGACCGCCACGTCGGCGAACTCCTCCTGTGCGACCTCGTAGCCCCATTTACGAAATGCGCCCTCGGTGAACTTCTGGATGTTCCCCTTGTGGACCAGCGTCACCGATTCGCGCCCGTGGTCGACCGCGTACCGCAACGCTGCTCGGACGAGCCGCTTGCTGCCGGTGATGGATATCGGCTTTATCCCGATCCCGGAGTCCGGCCGGATCTGCCAGCCGAACTCGTCGTGGAGAACCTCGATCAGGCGTTTGGTCTCGGGAGTGCCCTCCTCGACCTCGAGGCCGGCGTAGATGTCCTCTGTGTTCTCCCTGAAGATGACCATGTCGACCAGGTCTGGCCGCTTGACCGGAGATGGCACTCCCTGGAACCAGCGGACCGGCCGCAGGCAGACGTACAGGTCCAGGATCTGGCGCAGCGCCACGTTCAATGAGCGGAACCCTCCGCCGACGGGCGTCGTCAGAGGGCCCTTGATGCCGATCAGGTACTCGCGGAAAGCGGCAAGCGTGGCTTCGGGCAACCAGTCCCCGGTCTCTTTGAACGCCTTCTCCCCAGCGAGCACTTCGGTCCAGGCGATCTTGTACCCGTGCTTGGCGACGGCTGCGTCGATGACGCGCTGGGCCGCCGGCCAGATGTCCACGCCCGTGCCGTCGCCTTCTATGAAAGGGATGATGGGCTCGTTGGGGACCCGGAGCTTGCCGTCGGGCCCCATAGTTATCTTGTCAGCCATGGTCAGCAAGCCTAGGGGCGGCAGGGGACATAGGACCAACGCCCGGGGATCGCGTGCTCGGTCCGGGCCGGTCCCCCTTCCGGCGGGCAACAGCCCTTAACCTGTACCCCAATGACGGCCCCGCTGAGCGCCTCGCGGAACGGTGCCTCCGAGGATTGGGCCGGGCAGTTGGAAGGTGTCTTCCTGGGCGATAACTTGCGAGTCCTGCGCTCGCTGCCGGACGATTGCGTCGACCTCGTTTACATCGACCCCCCGTTCGGGACGCAGCAGGTCCGCAAGTTGGGCTCCATCCGCACAGGTGCCGGTGCCAAAGCTCGCAAGGGGTTCGCCGGCCGCCTCTACCAGTTCGAGGTGGTCTCGAACTACTCCTACAGCGACGACATGGCCCTCCCGGAGTACCTGTCGTTCCTTTACGAGCGCCTCGCCGAGATCCACCGGGTCCTCAGCCCGACCGGGTCTGTCTACCTCCACCTCGATTTTCACGCCGCTCATTACGCGAGGCTCCTCCTCGACGAGTTGTTCGGGCCGGAACGGTTCCTGAACGAGATCATCTGGGCCTACGACTACGGCGGCCGCGCCCGGGACCGGTGGCCGAAAAAGCACGACAACATCCTGTGGTACTCGAAATCCGCAAAGTGGACCTTCAATATCGACGACATCGACCGGGTCCCGTACATGGCCCCAGGCCTCGTGGGCCCGAGAAAGCCGCCCGCGGCAAGCTCCCGACCGACACCTGGTGGCTGACCATCGTTCCTACCAACGGGACCGAGCGGACCGGTTACCCGACGCAAAAACCCCTCAAGTTGCTGGAGCGCGTAGTGAGGGCTTCGAGCAACCCCGGGGACCTGGTGGCCGACTTTTTTTGCGGGAGCGGGACAACCGGAGTCGCTGCCAAAAAGCTCGGCCGGCGCTATCTGCTCGTCGACGACAACCCGGACGCGATCAGGATCACAAACGAGCGCCTTGCGCAGTAGCCGCTTCTGCGGCGGGCAATCAGCGACCTCTAGAGGGCCAGGTTGGCGTGGATTTGGCGGGTCGCCTCGGAGCGGTTGAGCGTATAGAAGTGGAGCCCCGGAGCCCCCTTGTCGAGCAATTGGGCGCATAGCTCGGTGGCGGCGTCGACGCCGGCCTTCGCCACGTCGTCGGGCCCGCCGCGTTCGGCCGCCGCCTCGAGCCGCTCGACGAGCCAGCGCGGCACCGCGCAGCCCATCTGAGCGATCCGGGGGATGGATGCCAGGCTTGTGACGGGCAGGATCCCTGGGAGCACAGGTTTGTTGAGCCCTTTCGCCTCGACGTCTTCGACCAGCGAGAAATAATCCGCTATATCGAAGAAAAACTGTGTGACAGCAAAGTCGGCAACCCGTAATTTCTGAGCCAGGAAGCGCCGGTCGCTGACCAGGCTGGGCGAGAGCGGGTGGCCCGACGGGTGGGCCGCCACGCCGATGCAAAAGCCGCCGATCGCCCGCGCGAGCTCGACCAGCTCGAGAGCATGGCTCAGTTCGCCCGCTGGGACCTCGGGATCGGTCGGAGCGTCGCCCGCGAGCGCCATCAGGTTCTCGACTCCCGCTTTCCTGAAACTGACCAATATGTCGGCCAGCTCCAAGCGGGTGTGGCCGCTGCAGGTCAAGTGCGCCATCGGGTGGAGCGATGTGAGGCGCAACATCGACGCGACGAGGTCCGTGGTGCGTTGCCGAGAGGACGGGCCGCCCCGGTAGGTGACCGACACGAACGACGGCCGAAGTGGCTGGAGGTCGAACAGGGTCTGGACAAGGCGCGCCTGTTCGGCATCGGTCTTCGGCGGGAAGAACTCGAACGAGTACGTGCGCCCAGCTGCGAGAAGGTCCGAGATCCTGGCCATCGCTACAGGATAAGACCTCAGCCCTGCAGACCGATCGACCCCTCGGCGGCCGCAACGGTAGTGCGCAGCAGCATCGCGACCGTGGTGACCCCGACACCGCCCAGGCGGGGAGTGACCCAACCGGCGACCTCGCCGCACCGTTCGTCGACGTCGGACAGGGCCTTGCGCCCTTCCCACGTGATACCCCCACCGATCACGCAGGAGCCGGGGGCGATCACGTCGGGCGTGATCATGTTCGGCACTCCGGCGGCGCCCACGACGATTTCGGCTCGCCGTGTGTACTCGGCCCAGTCCTTCACCCCCGTGTGGACCACGGTCACCGCGGCGTTGGCCCCGCGTTCCTTGAGGGACAAGAGCAGGGCCAGGGGGCGGCCCAGAGTGGGACCGCGCCCCACGATGACCACCGACCGGCCCTCCACCGGCACGCTGTAGTGCTTGAGCATCGCCAGGATGCCGAGAGGGGTGTTCGGCCTGGGATGGCCTCGTTCCCCCAGCGCCAGGTAACCGAGGTTGACCGGGTGCAGCCCGTCCACGTCCTTGGAAGGCAGTAC
The DNA here is from genome assembly GCA_963834735.1 of uncultured Acidimicrobiaceae bacterium. Taxonomy (GTDB): domain Bacteria; phylum Actinomycetota; class Acidimicrobiia; order Acidimicrobiales; family Palsa-688; genus Fen-671. The sequence goes on from CAWICT010000002.1 coordinate 67,898, forward strand.
CCGGGCGAGCGCCTCGGCATAGTCAAAGCCCGCTGGGACGGGGTTTTGGACCAGGAACCCGTCTACGAGGGGGTCGTCGTTCAGCTGGTCCACGGATTCGAGCAGATCCTGCTGGGTAGCATCGGCCGGGACACGCAGGTCCACGGACGCGATGCCGTAGCGTTCGCACATCTCGTGCTTCCGGGCGACGTAATGAACGCTCGCCGGGTCGTCCCCGACGAGGATTGTCCCGAGCCCGACGGTCTTGCCGGCCGCGGCGAGCTTGGCGACAGCCTCACCGACCTCGGCCAAAGCGGCATCGGCGACCGGTGCACCGGACATAACAACTGCGGCCATTTCGCTCCTAATGCCTGAACTGTCGTTCGCCGGTGAAGACCATAGCAATCCCATGCTCCTCGGCCGCCGCAATAACCTCGGCGTCGCGAACCGAACCTCCGGGTTGTGCGACACATGTCACCCCAGAGGCCGCAATGGTATCGAGGCCATCCCTGAAGGGAAAGAATGCGTCGCTCGCGCCAGACCCGCCCCTCGCTCTCCCAGCGGCTCGTCCCACGGCAAGTTCTCCAGCGGTGACGCGGTTTTGCTGGCCACCGCCGATCCCGACGGCCATCCCGTTCGCAGCGAGCACGATCGCGTTGGACTTGACCGCAGCACAGACCCTCCAGGCCAGTTGCACGTCGCGCCAGTTGTCCTCGCTCGGCTTGGTGGACGTAACTAGTTCCCACTCCTCGGGACCTCTGGCCAGGCGGTACGGGCTCTGTACGAGCCATCCCCCGCTCACCTGGCGGACATGCCAGGGAGCGACGTTAGGCGCAGGGGCGCTGAGCACCCGCATGTTCTTGCGCTTGGCGGCAAAAAGAGCCAGCGCGCCTTTGCTGTAGCCAGGGGCGATAACAACGTCAGCCTTGGCATTTGTCACCATCGCCTCGGCAAGCTCGTCGTCTACGAAATTCGACAGCGCGACGATGCCCCCGAAGGCGGACATAGGGTCACATTCAAAGGCTTTTTCGTATGCATCCGAGACGCTTTCAGCCACCGCGGCCCCGCATGGGTTGGCGTGCTTTACCACCACCGCTGCTGCAGCCCCGAGGTCGGCGATATCGTGCACCAGTCCCCAGGCCGCGTCCGCGTCGTAAACATTGAGGTAGGAAAGCTCCGTCCCACTGAGCTGCACCACGTCGTCCCACCAGCTCATCTCGCCGGTACTGCGGTACCGCGCGCCCTGCTGATGGGGGTTCTCGCCGTAACGAAGGGTTTGCGCGAGCTCTAGGGACAGATGGAGAGTCTTTGGCAGGGACGGCTCCGGCTTGCTTTCATCGGCTGACGTCCCGGCTGTGCCGGCCAAGATTTCCTCTGTGATCTGCTCGTCGAACCACGCAACGATCGCGGCGTCGTAGGCCGCCGTGTGGGCGAAGGCCTTTCGTGCCAGCCGGAGCCGCAAGTCCTTGTCGAAGTTGCCGATCCCGTGCATACCCTCGAGCACAGCCGTGTAATCCGCCGGGTCGACTACAACGCATACGCGAGCCCAGTTTTTGGCGGCGCCACGCAGGAGAGTTACGCCCCCGATATCGATCATTTCGACCGATGGCTCGGAGCGGAACGGGTACAGGTTGCACACGACCAGCGCGATCGGGTCGATCCCTTGTTTCGCGAGATCGGCAATGTGGTCGGGTTCTTCGAGGTCCGCGAGGATACCCGCGTGCAGCCGGGGGTGGAGGGTTTTGACCCGGCCGCCGATCATTTCCGGAGACCCGGTCACCTCCTCGACCGTCGTGTGGGGGAGGCCGGCTTCGCCGAGAGCTTTCGCTGTGCCGCCGCTCGCCACCAGCTCGTAACCGGCGGCGGCCAGGGCTCTCGCGAAGTCCTCCAAGCCCGTCTTGTCATAAACAGAAATCAGAGCCTTCATTCGGAGCCTCCTTGTGCCGTCCCGCTCTTGCGGAGCTGGGTCATGAAAACATGGATGGTCTCGGGATAGAGGCGGCGTTCGACCGCCTTGATCCTTTCGTGCAGCGTCTCCTCGGTGTCGCCGGGGAGCACTGGCACCTCTTGTTGGGCCAGGACAGGGCCTTCGTCGACGGATTCTGTGGCTACGTGGACCGTCGAGCCGGTGACCTGTACCCCGGCAGCGAGAGCGTCGCGAACGGCGTGCCAGCCCTTGAAAGCGGGCAGGAGCGCAGGGTGCGTGTTGAGGACCCTGCCCGGGAAAGCCGCAAACATCTCGGCGCTAAAAATAGTCCCGAAGCCCGCCATCGCGACGACGTCGACCTCGTAGCGCTCCAGCACATCGACGAGGCGCCGGGTATAGGCGCCCCGGTCAAAGCCCGGCCCGTAGCTTTCGCGCAGGACGAGCTCTGCGGGCACGCCCTCCGCTTGGGCAACCTCCAACGCCCGGCACTCGCGGTCGGTCACCACGACCGTAACTTCCAATCCCGCCTCGATGACCGCCTCCAGGATGGTCCCGCTGCCGGAAGCGAGGACTCCCAGGCGCACGTCGCTGCGACGGCCCAAACTGCCCACGAGAACGACCCTACTCCCTGGACCAGGTGATCGAGCAGACCAACCGGTAGGCTCCAAACCCGGGATGAACACCACACACTTGATCCACAGCTACGGGTACCTGGCTGTGTTCGTTTTCGTCGCGATCGAGAGCTTGGGCGTCCCCATACCGGGCGAAACAGCGGTCATCGCGGCCGGTGCGTACGCCGGCGAGACACATAAATTGAACCCGTGGCTGCTTTTCCTGGTGGCCGCCGTAGCCGCCGTTGCGGGCAATATCGCCGGGTATTCAATTGGCCGCAAGGGGGGTTTCCCCCTGGCTTTGCGTTACGGCAGCAAAATCCGCCTCGACCAGCACAAGCTGAAGGTGGGAAAGTACGTGCTCGACAAGCAGGGCTCAAAGGTGGTGTTCTTCGGCCGGTTTGTCTCAGTTCTCCGTACCTACGTGGCTTTCCTGGCGGGCACGCTGCATATGCAATGGGAGAAGTTCGCGGTCGCAACGGTGGCGTCAGCAGTGGCATGGGCGGGCATATACACCGCCCTTGCGTACAATGCCGCGGGCACTATAAAGCGGCTTTCCGGCACCTTCGACCTGGTCCTGGGCGGAGTGGCTCTAGTTGTCGTGGTGGCCGTCCTGTTCGCCGTGCGCCATCAGGTGAAGAGGCTGGGCGACAGGGCTGAAGCCGCTTATCCCGGCCCGCTCGTTTAGCGCCTGCGGGCCGCTTAGCGCCTGCGGGCCGTTTAGCGCCTGCGGGCCGAGGCCGGGCCGAGGGCCGGCCCCGACCTCGCCCGCCGTTGACCGGCTACGGTGCCGATAGTGGAAGATCGCGGGCAAGGGCGGTTCCCTCACCCAGACCGCCTCTTCCCGGTGGAGCCGGCGGTACGCAAGATAGCCGCGGCGCTTTACGAGCAGGTCGCCGGGCTCCCGCTCATTTCACCTCACGGCCATGTCGACGCCGCGATGCTCGCCCGCGACGATCCGTACGCCGACCCCGTTGCCCTGCTGGTGCGGCCCGACCACTACGTGGTCCGCCTGCTTCACGCTCAGGGGGTGCCTCTCACCGAACTGGGCGTACACCCATTGGCCGAGCAGGAGGGCCGGGTTGCCGCGCCCCGCGAGGTCTGGCGCCAGCTTTGCCGCCATTGGCCCGCGTTCCGGGGGACCGTCATGCGGCTCTGGCTCGAGGACGAGCTGTCGGCTCTCTTCGGCATCGACGAGCCCCTCCAGCGAGGCCACCGCCGACGAGACCTATGACCGCGTCGCGGAGCGGCTCACCGCTCCCGAAATGCGCCCGCGGGCGCTTTACCGGCGCTTCGGACTAGAGGTGCTTGCGACCACCGATTCTCCCCTCGACGACCTCTCAGGCCACGCGGCGCTGCGGGACGACCCGTCGTGGGAAGGCAGGGTCCTGCCGACTTTCCGGCCCGACGGGCTCATCGACGGTTCTCGGTCCAGCGATTGGGCCGGTTCCCTCGACCGACTCGAGGCTGTTTCGGGCATCGGCACGGGGAACTACCGGGGCTATATAGCGGCGCTCGAGTCGCGCCGGGCGGTTTTCAAGAGCCTCGGCGCGACGGCCACCGACCACGGCCCATTGTCTGCTGAGGCCATCGACCTCAGCGAGCGTGAGGCCACCGCTGTCTACGACCGGCTCCGGACGGGTTCGCAGGGCCCGGCCGATGCCTCGCTGTTCGCGTCCCACATGCTCATGGAGATGGCCAGGATGTCAGCCGATGACGGGCTCGTGATGCAGCTCCACCCCGGCATCTGGCGTAGCCACGACGCCGGGGCACTCGCTCGTTTCGGGCCTGACCTCGGTGCAGACTTCCCGCTCGCAACGCGGTTCACCGCCGCCTTGCAACCTCTCCTGGCTCGGTTCGGGTCGGTGCCGTCGTTCCGAGCGATCGTGTTCACCGTGGACGAAACGACCTACTCGCGCGAGTTGGCACCGATGGCCAGTTACTACCCGAGCCTCTGGCTGGGAGCCCCGTGGTGGTTTCTCGACGCCCCAGACGCGATGGCACGGTTTTGGGCGGCGGTCACCGAGACAGCCGGGTTCGCCAAATCGGCCGGTTTCGTGGACGACACGCGGGCTTATTGCTCGATCCCCGCACGCCATGACCTCGCGCGCCGCGCCCACTGCGCTTTCTTGGCCCGGCTGGTCTGCGAGCACCGGTTGCGGCTCGACGACGCCGCCGAGCTCGCCGCCGACTTCGCGTACCGCCTCCCCAAGACCGCCTTTCGGCTCGGTTGAACTCCGTAGTGGATGGCGGGTCGATGCCGCGACTGCAGGCGGAGGCGTCGCAGGGTGCGGCCCATCTACTATCTCGGAGATGGCCACACCCCATGGCTCCCGAGATGGCCACACCCCATGGCCTCGGAGTGGCCACTCCCCATGGCGGGCTAGCGAGACCGGTGAGTTTCGACGGATCGAGCCGTCAGAGTAGTTAAGCGTCCCGTTCAACCGGAGGAGTATGCATGCGCAAGGTGGTGTTGTACGAGCTGTTGTCCCTCGATGGCGTAGCCGAGGGCCCGGACAAGTTCTTCATCGACTGGGATGAGGCGATGGATGCCAACCTCGCCGCTGTCATCGCCACCCAGGACGCGGTCATTCTCGGCCGTCGCAGCTATGACGAGTGGTCTGAGTTTTGGCCAGGCAGCGAGATCGAGCCGTTCGCGACGTTCATCAACGGCGTCGCAAAGTACGTCGCATCCTCCACACCGCTGGGGCGGCAGTGGCACAATGCGACAGCGATCGAAGGCGGGTTGGTCGAGTTCGTGCAGGACCTCAAGAATTCGTCCGGCGGTGACATCGGCGTCCACGCCAGTATCTCGGTCGCCCAAGCGCTGCTCGCAGCGGACGCCATCGACGAAGTACGGCTCGTCGTGGCACCGGCGATCGTTGGCCGTGGCCGCCGGCTCTTGGACGGGCTGCCGCCGGTCCGCCTCGAACCGCTCCGTAGCGCGATGTCGCCCAGCGGTTACCTTCTCGCCGACTATCGCATCTCGCGGTGACTCGGCTCGCCCGGAGCTCCACGAACCTCTTTAAGTAGTCACGAACTAGCCACGAGAGCGTCCGTGAGGGCGTCAATTCCGGCCAAGTTGAGCGCGAGATCAGCCTCGAGATGATGGCGGCTCGCGAGCACCGCGGGAGCGTAGTAGGAGACCTTGGTCTGGCCCTCGTCCGACCAGATCAGCACCTTCAGCGGTAGGTCGAGTGCCGATAAGGGTGACGCTTTCATCACCGGCGTCCCGGCCACTGGGCTCCCGAAGATCACCAGCGTGGTATCACGCAGTTCGAGCCCGACCTGGCGCGCCGCCGCGCTCTGATCGATGACGGCGAACAGCGTCATCCGCCTTCTCCTTCAGCAACGCGGTAAGACGTTCCACGGTGCCGGCAACAGACCGGGAGCTGAGCTTGGTGACGATCCCCGTCTCATCCGGGATGGAGTTGGGCATCGCTGGTCGGCTCCTGTCGAAGGTGTGCAAAGCAAACGTAGCCCGGGCACCGCGGGGGCGGGGTGCGCCCCGTCGCGGGCGGGCTACGCCCGTCGGGACCGGCTCGGAGATCGTTCGTCCGGTGAAAGAAGAACCGATTTCTCCGCTTATGTCCGATTTGCTCAAGGCTCGCGCTCAAGGCTCCGATGGGACCAGAAGCGAGCGGTTCAAGTGGTGACCCTAAGGGGGCGGAGATGCAGAATGCTGTGGCCGAACAGCGGGTTCAGGACAACGCGCTCAGCGGTTCCACAACAATTTCACTTCGGGATACGGCACCGGCCGGCCCGAAACAGGCACGACCGGAAATAGAGGTAATTCCAGAAGTCTCCCGAGTTCCCGGGCCGATCAGTGAGGCTGATGCAGTATTCTGCCGCGACCTCCTTGAGTTCCTTGGGGATTTCAAGTCAGTCGCACCGAACAGGTCAGTCGCACCGAAATCGAGCACCGTCCGCAGATTGGGACAGGCGGCCGTGCAGAACGAGCCGGTTGCTCGCGACCTGGCACCACACCAGGATCTCCTGTTCGACTTCCTGCGGGTTTATGAGGCCGCACCGAAAATGCGGCCCCTGTCCCAGCGGAGCCTCGCGAGTGGGACGCCAGAAGCAGTTGCCAAGGGCCCTGGCCAAATAGCTGCCACACCGACGGTCGCTGAGCCAGAGGATACGCCGTTCAGGGTACCCCCCTACGTTTCGTCGGTGTCGGAGAACACGGGGACCGAGGAAGCACTTCTCGACGCCGATGCAGCATGGCTCGAGCCGCAAGACTCACCTCAGCCAGTCGCCGACCGGCCGGTTGCAGTGCCGGTCGCATTGCCGGTTGCAGTGCCGGCCGCAACGGTGGTTGCAGGGCCGGCCGCCCCGGCGCCCGTCGCACAGCGACCTGCTCGAGCGCCAGCTGCAAAGCAGCCGAGCCCAGTGCCCGTCGCCAAGCGGCCAGACGTAGTGCCGGTTTCCAAGCGGCCAGAGCCGGTACCGGTCGCAAAGCGGCCTGCTCCAGTGGCGATCGCAAAACGGCCAGACTCAGTGCCCGTTCCACAGAGGCCAGCTCCAGTGGCAGCCGCACCGAGCCCAGCTCCAGTCAGCAGCCGCACCGAGGCCAGCTCCAGTCGCAGCCGCACCGAGGCCAGCTCCAGTGGCAGCCGCACCGAGCCCAGCTCCAGCAGCGGTCGTGCGCAAGCCAGATGCGAAGCCCGCTCCGGCGCAAGCCAAAAAGCGGACAGAACCCCGCCCCGCTCCAGCGCCAGCCGTGAAGCCGCTCGGCCCGGCCGCAGCTCGTGCAAAGGCTATTGCCGAGGGACTGATCGTCTAAATTTCGCTGAGAGCGACCCGTGGCCTTGGAGCGGGGGTCGCCCGTCCGGTGCCGAATTCGCTATCGAACGAATTCGACACTCAGACGCACGACCCGCCCCAACGCTCCCAAACGCGTAGACGTCCAGCAAAACAACGAGATTCACACGTGTTCTCAGTGCCTGCGTCGCCTCCCTCGGGGGCGGTGGGATCCTTTAGAACAGGGTCGAACCGACCAAATCGATTGCCGACGGCGAGCTCGTCAGTACAAGCCCTCTAGGCGACACCAACGTGAGCGTGCCGTCCGGGGCCAAGGTGAGCTCCCAACCCTCGTCGTGCCAAATGTGGTGATGGCGTGTGCAGCCGAGCAAGAGGTTGTCTAAACGTGTCGGGCCGCCTTTGGCGAAATGAACGACGTGGTGCGCGTCACACCAAGCTTGGAGGGCGGTCACACCCTGGGTGGCGGCAATGGCGGTCGCGCACTACAAGCGCCGCCCACAGTGCAGGGCTTATGGTCCTCACCGAAGAGCCGTAGTCGAGCACCGTTGAGCGCCCGGACATCACGATGCGGTGCAGCTCTGAGTCGCACGAGAGCCACTCGATGGTCCTAGCAGGTACCGGCGTCCCATTGGCCAACTGGCCCGGGCCACCGCTAGCGAGCTCGGCGAGGCCGACCACCACAGACACATGCGGCCGCGTGCGGCTACCCGAAGAAGTCGAGGTGGAGTTGTCCAAGAACCACCGGCAAACATCGACCAGCGCAGCGGCACGCCGCTCCGCCGCGCTCAGCAGGGGCAGCTCGGTCGGGTCGAAGTCACGCGCGGCAACTGCAATAGCTGCTTCGACCACGGCGGCATCTTCGTCCGACAGGTGCCCGGAGAGCTCTCGTCTGCCGGCCAGGGTCTCAGAGAGGTGAAGCTCCGAGGGATGCGAGGCTGGCTCGGAGCCGTCGGTGGTCGCCTCGGCATGGAGGCGCCACGACCTCATCGCGGCGGCCGTGTCCCGGCACCGACAAGGCCGCCAGCACCGGGGTCAGCTCGTCCTCGTGGGCGGCATAAAGGCCTGCATGCTCAGCCGAGACGTTTGCCACCACAGCGCCGACCTGGGACGAAGAAAGGGCCCCTTCTGCCCAAGCAGCGGCCGTCGCGGGGAGCTGCGAAAGCCGCTTGGCCGTTAGCGCCTCGCGGTGCGCCTCTTTCCGCGACCGCCTGCCATGTGCAGCCAGCCATGCCGTGAGCGACAGCGAGCCGTCCTCGGCCCAGCAATGCTCAGCGTCGAAAGCTCGCAAGACTTCTGAGATCTTTGCGTCGAGGCGGTCCCGCAGTGCCAGCAGTTCCTCTATCTGGCCTGCCACGGGTGCGACGGGCAAACAAGCGAGCGCAGCGGCCAGTTCTTTGATATTGCCAGCCGCGCCCACCTCTCTATCGTACATGTGTTCGATGCCAATTCGGCAACAAAATACTGGGGAACTTTTGCCTCGCCGGGTACGGACCGGGAGAGGCGAGCTCACAAGGAATGCACCTCCATCCCCGGATCTGAACCACCACTAATGCCGGCCAGATTCGGGTCGCGCCGCTGTCGCCGTCCTAGCCCCGCGCCCGTGTGGGCATGACGCACCGGCGAGCTTGAGCGCCCCGACCGGAGCGCAAGTGAGTGCCTTCTCGAGTTCTGCCTACCGGGCTCGACGGCCCCGACGGTATGGCGGCGGATGGGGAGTACTTGTTCGCGGCGAACTCGGACCTCGACGGTTACGCCGGCACCTCCGTCAGCGAATTCTGTGCGCGTGGGAGGGTTATCGCACAGGCGAGCCTGGGCCATCGAGCGGCGGCTGCAGGCACGGCACGGACAGTCTCGTCGTGGACGATTTCCTAGGAGCCTTGCCGCAGGTGGCGGGCACGCCACAGAGCTGCGTGGGGCTACGGGTTGCTCGTGCCTCCGACCAGCTCTTTCGTGGAGCCCGATGTGGAGCCCGAGAAGGGAATCGAACCCTTGACCTACGCATTACGAGTGCGTTGCTCTGCCGTCTGAGCTACCCGGGCTTGTGCTTCTGACTAGGGGATTCTTCGTTACCTCCGGTACTGTACCATAGTGTTGGTCAACACTTGGTCAACTTTGGAGGTGCAATGGCTGCCAAGGCGAAGCCGGTCAACTTGGTGGAGCTCGGGAAGGACCATTGGCGAATCAGGGTCTTTGTTGGGCGTGGCGTTGACGGCAGGCCCAAGTGGGCCAGCAAGAACGTCCGGGGCACCCTGAAGGAAGCCAAAGCGGCGGTCGCGGCGTTCAAGACCGACCTGGACCGTCAGGACGCGACCAGCCACCCAGGCAGCGTAGCCGACCTGCTAGACCGCTGGTTGGACGACATCGGGGTCACCCGGAGCGTCTACACGATGCGAGAACACACACGCACGGTCGAGAAGACCCTCAAGCCCGCTATCGGCGCCGTGCGGCTCGACAAGCTCACGCCTCTACACATGGACGACCTGTATCGCGACCTCCTCGGGCGCGGGTTGTCGCCGGCATCGGTGCGCCGGGTGCACTCGGTACTGTCTGCTGCTCTGAACCGGGGATGCCAAGTGGGGGCTACTGAGGGCCAATCCAGCCCTACTGGCCTGCCCACCGGGACCCGCGAGGTCGACCGCGTACGCTCCTGCAGCAGCAGATGTCCAGCGGCTCATGGAGGCCGCCGAGGAAGCGGACCCTGTACTTGCGGCTGCTATAGCTCTGGGCGCTGTGACTGGGGCCAGGAGAGGGGAGCTGTGTGCATTGCGTTGGTCAGACGTTGACTGGGAGCGCCGGAGGGTCCGAATCGAGCAGAGCCTCACCGTTGTCCAGCGTTCCTGGAGGTTAGGGCCAACCAAGACCCACCAGCGGCGCGACGTCGCCATCGATGAGGCCGCCGAGGCATTCCTCTTGCAACGCCGGCAACACCAGGAGCATTACGCCAAGGAGGTCGGCGTCGCCATGGTCGCAGACCCATTCGTCCTTAGCCGTTCAGCGGACGGGAGCACCCCATGCTTGCCTGACGGCATTACGGGAGGGTACTCGCGCGTCGCAAACCGTCTAGGCATCAAGAGCCACTTCCACGAGCTACGTCATTTTGCTGCAACGACGGCGATTGCCGGAGGAATGGACGTGAGGACAGTGGCAGGCCGGCTTGGCCACGCGGATCCGTCCGTTACTCTCCGCGTATATGCGCATGCCATGGAACAGCGTGACCGGGACCTCGCAGGCCTGCTGGGTTCGGCGGTCTTTGGCGCCACGCACGGGCTCCCCTCTTCGGTGGGGGCCGACGATCCCATTAATCTCGCTGCTGACGCCGCGAGGTCCCCGACTAGCGCCTCCGGTACGTGGTCGACGTTGCTGTTTTCGATGAAGATTGGGAAATGCCTGATCCGAGGAAATCGGGTTTCCTGCTAATCGGTCTAACTCAATCTGCCCCGACGGTTAAGAGTGGCTTGAGCAGCCCTCTTGTGACCGGAGAGACGATCCTAAGGGCGCTCGACGGTCTCTATGGGCGGCAGTTGTTACCCGAAGAAGTTACCCGTGTTACCCTCCCAACAGTCGGCCTCGGCTATCCCGCCGGGAAGGACCCTCAGTGTCGTAGCCCGTCTTCTCATAGATCAGGTGGAACCATGACCGACTTGCCGAAGGAAGCCCGCGGGGATTGGGCAAGAGGCCATCGAGTTGCTGTCGTTACGGGAGGGGCGCGCGGTATCGGTGAGGCGGTGGTACGGCGCCTAAGCGAGACGATGGGCCTCACAACGATGATTGCTGATCGCGACGAGGCAGCCGCTGATGCGCTTGCCTGCGATCTGGCCGAGAACGGCGCCAGGGTTCATGCAATGCAACTCGATGTGTCGTCGGCCGAATCAGTCGACGACTTCTATGCCAAACTCAGCGAGGGATTTGGGAGGTGCGACGTTCTCGTCAACAATGCTGGCATTGCGAGTTTCGCGTCGTTTGCCGAGGTATCGCTTGACGACTGGAACGCTCACCTCTCTGTCAACCTCACCGGAGCCCTGCTCATGGCACAGCGAGCGGTTCCGCTCATGGAGCAGGCGCATTGGGGGCGGATTGTCAATGTGACTTCGATCAGTGGGATCAGAGCGAGCGTTGGCCGCGCCGCCTACGGGACCTCGAAAGGGGCATTGTGCGCGCTGACCCGGCAGATGGCTGTTGAGCTTGTCTCCTCGGGTATCACAGTTAACGCTGTTGCACCCGGACCAGTGGACACGGCAATGGCCCAACGATTGCACTCGGACGGGATGCGCGAATCGTACAATTCCCTGGTCCCGATGGGCCGCTACGCCACGCCGAGCGAGGTGGCGGCGCCAATCGCCTTCCTCTGCTCGGACGATGCCTCGTACATCACTGGCCAGATCCTCTCGGTCGATGGCGGCTACATGGCGGCTGGCCTCCTCCGATACTGAAAGGCCGGGCGTCTAGAATTCCGCTACGGTCTTGCTTGGCCACTGCCGGTCGAGTTTCGCCCTTGACGTCGAGGCCGCCGTTTTTTGCCCCCACGCCCTCAGTAGACAGGATCCGGGAGTGGCAATTGCAGACACGCTCAGCTTCCTACTCGGGGTCTGGGATGTCGAACGCTTAGTCGAGGATCGGAGGTCACCGGCACCCGTGTCGTTCCAGGGCAGGGCGACTGTTGAACCCGTCGAGCCGGGTACGCTCCGGGCCATCGGGCGGCGAGCCCATTATGCGGAGAGGGGCAAGATACAGGTCGGTGCCCACTCCGGACCGGCGTCTCGTCAACTCGAGATGGTGTCGGTACACCACCTTGCAGTGATGATCTATTTCATTGACGGACGGCCTTTCTTGGACCTGGACCTGGCGACTGGGAATTGGCTGAGCAGCCATGTTTGCGTTGATGACCACTACTAGATCGAAACCCTCGTACGTTCGAACGACGTCTTGCAGGAGTCCTGGCGGGTATGGGGGCCGAGGAAGGATTACGCCACCGTTACGACCATGCGGCGGAAAGGCTCCTAGCGCCAGCACGCACGCGGGTGGCCCAAGTTCGTCGGCAGTGTTGCCGCTCGCCGATCGGTGGCCAAGCGGCCGTGGCGCTCGTCGGGAACCCTCAGCACCCGGGCATGGTGCTCGAAGCAAGCGCTTGCACAAGCGTTTGTTTGCCGCTATCATAGCGTCCTGATCAGGCTCGGGGAAGGAGAGAGCTTGCGAAATAGCAGTTCAAGCCCTATATCGCTGCGCAGATCGGGCATGAGGCACAGCAACGGCCCGTCACTGTGTTGGAAGGAGCTTCGACCAGCAGCGCGGGTCCCCAGGTACGAAAAAAGGGCGATACGTGCTTGCTAGGTACTCAGACATCCCAGAGCTAGAAAGGGAATTCCACCTATGAGCGAAGAGGCGCCTGTCGTCGTAACCGCGTCCGGCAAGGTGAGCGGCCTGCAGTTGAACGGGGTACAGCAGTTCATAGAGATCCCGTACGCAGAGTCGACCGCTGGTCCCAACCGCTTCCGGCCACCGCAACCGCGGCAACCCTGGGACGGGGTTCGGGACGCAACGACCTGGACGAGGCGCGCACCGCAGAACCCGGATGAGCCAATCTGCTACACGCCGCGAATATGGCTGGCCCTCCAGGGCCCGTACTACGCGCCGAGGCTTAGTGAAGACTGCTTGACCGTTAACGTTTGGACACCGCACGCCGACGACAAGGCGCGCCCCGTCTTGGTTTGGTTTCACGGGGGTGGCTACACGCATGGGCATGCCGGGACGGCCGCGTGGGATGGTGAGAACTTTGCCCGCCGGCACGATTGCGTTGTTGTCTCGGTTACGCACAGATTGAATGCCTTTGGGTATTTGAGAGTCGCCGAGCTGCTCGGGGAGGGCTACGAAGAGTCAGGGCTCGTGGGCTTGTTGGACTTGATAGCTGCGCTTCGCTGGATCCGCGACAATATTGCTGCATTCGGTGGCGATCCCGCGTGTATCACCATAATGGGCGAGTCAGGCGGAGGAGCGAAGGTCTCTAACCTGATGGTGATGCCGGTGGCAGCTGGTCTTTTCCACCGCGCCGTGTGCCAAAGCGGGGTCTCACTGAACGCTGCAACTATCGAGGAGTCTGTGGAGTATGCCCGCCAATTGATGAAAGTGCTCGGCAGTGATGACCCACGCGTGCTGTTGTCAGCAACCATGGAGGAGCTATTAACGGCCCAGCTTCAGGTGGAATATTCTGAGGCAATTTCCGGTCCGCGTCCGGTCGTGGACGGGAGGATATTGCCTGCGCAGCCCGCTGAGTTGTTACGACAACATGCCGGTTCAGATGTGCCGCTGATGGCGGGTGTGTTGCATGACGAAATGACGTCGCTCGGAGCTATGAGCGATATTGAGATCGACGTACCCCTTCCAGCGTGGTACGAACGCAAGGAGTTGCCCGCGGTAGCCAGGTTTGCGGGAACGTTTGCTCGAGCAGAGGAGATGGCTGGCTGCAATCTGGATGCAGCGATCGCGGCAAGGCGGTCACTTTCCCCGAGCGCCGACGATCGTGATATTGCGCTATCCCTCATGGGAGATTTATTCTTCGGATTGCCAACGGCTCAGTTGGCCGAGCTGAGAGATGAAGCATCACTCACAACGTTCGTGTACCGGATTGACTGGGCGAGCCCGCGGATGCAATCGCTCGGCGCTTGTCACGGTGCGTCACCCGCGCTGTTCTTCGAGAACACAGATCGGGTCGCGTTTACTCGAGGGCTTGAGGATGCCGAAGGTGTTTCTCGCTACATCGGCGACTCTCTTGACTTGTTCATGCGAACCGGCAACTGCGGACAAGTATGGCCGCCCTATCGTCGCTCGTCGCGGCAGGTCATGCTTTTCGATGCGCCGCCGCGTGTTGAAGCAGACCCAGACGGCACGGTCCGGGATGCTCTCACTCTGATCCGACCAAAGGGCATGTTGTGATGGGACGTTTAGCCACGACGCTCACGAAGGCAGGGATCATCGACCCTGGGGGCGACGTAATCACTTACGCTGCAGTGCCCACCGCCTGGCAACGCGGGTCGACCTGCGCGCAAGTTCGACGACACTCCTCTCGAGCGTCGCCTGTGCGTCAGGTAGTCAGAAGAACGACCCTAGGCATTTGTTGAGAGGCTCGCGCCAGTCCCGGCTGTGACCCTGTCATTGGCGACCATCGCGCGCGGTCCGCCAATCGTCAACCCTCTCATCCGCTTCTCCCGAGCCCAATGTCGACCGCGGAGGAATACGTCACGCCATCAGTAAGCGAGTGAGGGGAAGGCTGGATCGACGGCACGCGTCGGTACCCACACGGCCTTAGTCTCCGTGTACTCGTCTAGGACGCCCGGGCCAGACGAACGCCCCCAACCTGAGGCGCCAAGGCCTCCGAACGGTACCGCGACGTGGATCGTCTTGTAGGAGTTGATCCAGAAGGTCCCTGCCTTAACTTGTTCCGCGACGCGGTGGGCGCGCGCCACATCGCGCGTCCACACTGCCCCAGCGAGACCGAAGGGCGTGCCATTGGCGCGCCGCACGGCCTCCGCCTCGTCGTCGAACGTGCCCGTGGCCAGAACTGGGCCGAAGACTTCAGTCGTTTCTATGGTGTGATCCGAGGTGACACCGTCGAGGACGGTGGGAACGACCCACTGGCCATCGCCGAGGATGCCAGAGGTCAGATGCGAACGATTCGTGTACGACGCGTGGAGTCGCGCTCCCTCACGGACGCTCAGGTCGACGAGATCCCTGATCCTGGACAGCTGCACGGGCGAGATGATCGGTCCGACCTCCGTTGTCGGATCCAGCGGGTCTCCGATTTGCAGCCGGTCGGCCGCTCGCAGCACCCGCTCCATTAGGTCGTCGTGAATCGAGCGTTCGACCAGCAAGCGCGAGCCAGCTACACACGACTGTCCTGCACCGGAGAAGATTGCCGAGACAGCACCATAGGCCGCAGCCTCGATGTTCGCGTCGGCGAAGACGATGTTGGCACTCTTTCCGCCCAGCTCAAGCAGCGACGGGATGCCCGCTAGCGCCGCCGACGCCGCCACACGACGTCCGGTCGGCACGGAGCCTACAAAGCTCACCTTCCGAACACGCGGATCCGTGACGAGCGCTGCTCCTACGGTCGCACCGAGTCCCGGGGCGACGGACCAAACGCCGGGTGGTAGCCCCGCCAGCTCGGCGATCTGGGCGAGGCGAAGAGAGCTGAAGGGGGTGAACTCGCTTGGCTTGAGTACTACAGCGTTCCCGGTCGCAAGAGCAGGCGCTGAGTTCCAGGCGGCGGTGAACATTGGTGCGTTCCATGGAGTGATCGCGACCACAACACCACAGGGCACGCGTCGTGTGTACGCGAGCCAGTCGCCTGGCACCGGGATGGCCATGCCGAAGACCTTGTCGGCCCACCCCGCGTAGTACGAGAACATTTCGGCGACCCGGTTGGCCTCTGCCCGAGTGTCTCGAAGTGGCTTTCCTGTGCTGACCGTCTCAAGGGTGGCGAGCTCCTCTGCGCGGTCCTGGATCGCGTTGGAAACCGAGCGAAGGATCCGGGCGCGATCGAATGGAGGAGTGCCGCCCCAGACCGACATAGCCCGGGCCGCCGCTGTCAGCGCGAGGTCGGCGCCATCTGTACCCGGGTCGCGCCAGCTCCCGATCGTCGTCCCTGTCGCCGCGTCAATCATGGGGATCGCCTCCCCACGCCCGAGCTCAATGCGGCCATCGGCGTACACTCCGATGCCAGCAGGGAAATAGCGGTCGATGAGTGCCGTTGCCCGCTCGACGGGATTCATGCGGCTGAGGGCGTCAATCGCTGTACTGACAGTCATGTGTCTGTCTCCGGACCGTGTTCTTGGTCTCATCACGGGCCCTCTTTCCGCGCGACGCCGAGTCATTTGACGCTGATGATGCCACAATGTATGTTGCAGGTCAATGGCCCTTGCAACAATTCATGCAGCAGAATCATCATGAGCCCATCCACAATCGACATCGTGGAAGGCCGCGTCGTGGCATTGAGTAGGGCGCAACAGGCGGTCGTTGACCTACTCGACCGGAGCCCACAGGCGATCCTCGGCACCGTGGCTGAAGTAGGGAGGCAGGCCGGAGTCGATGCGAGCACCGTGGTACGTCTCGCGATCCGGCTTGGATACAGCGGCTGGACCGAGATGCAGCAGGTCCATCGCTCCCAGTGGCTGGCTGGCTTGAACGCGACCGAGACGCGCCAGGCGCATGCCGCGTCAGCTGACGGTACTCCTTTCGAGCGGTCGCTCCTGCAAGATCTGACAAACGTTCGTAGCGTGATGGAGGCAATCCCTCATGAACTTGTGGAGACGGTCGCTGAGGTGCTTGGCCGATCGAACCGCATTGTCGTCGCAGCCTCGGGATCCTTTATCGGCCCAGCGGTCGTCCTAGCCCACCTCGGTGCGGTTGTCGGACTACCGATCCAGCTAGAGGACCGCTCGGGCGTGAACCTGGGCGGGGTCGTGGCTCATCTCGCGCCGGGTGATTGCCTTTTCGCGGTAAACCTGTGGCGTCAGACGAGCGACCTAGTTGCCGCATCACGACTCGCCAAATCCAACGGAGCCACCGTGATCGGACTGGTGGACACCCGAACGGGAGTGGCGGCTAACTCTGACCACGTGCTCCTCGTGCCGAGCGAGAGCGCTTCATTCTTCCAGTCGACGACGGCGGCCCTTGCTGTCGTCTACGGACTTATCTCAGAGCTAACGGCACGCATGGGTGGGCGTGCGTCAGATGGAATCTCCCGCTCGCAGTCAGCCTGGGACGCCATGGGGTCACTCGGCCCTCTTCGCTCCTAGGAGATGCACGGCTCTCTCGTCGGACCTGAAGTGGAAGGAAATCAATGAACACGATCGGTGTGGTCGGGCTCGGCGTGATGGGCTCAGCAATGGCACAGCGTCTGAAGACACAGGGATGGAGAGTCCTTGGAGTCGATCCGCGAATTGAGAGCGCTAACCAGTTATCCTCGCCGGCAGAGATGCTATCCCTCGCCGACGCGGCAGCGAGGGCCGATCATCTTGTGCTTTCTCTACCCGGCCCTCCAGAGGTGCGTGACGTGGTCGAACACATCATCGACATGGGCTCCTTCACAGGCGTTGTCGTCGACACCTCCACGTCCGACCCAGATCTCTCGCGGGAGCTGTGCGCGCTGGCCGAAGCGGTCAGCATCGACTACGTTGACTCCCCGGTGTCGGGAGGCCGGTCCGGCGCGCTCGCGGGAACACTTCGCTCGTTCGTTGGGGGAAGCGAGAGGGCGGTGCATGCAGCGCGGCCGGTCCTAGACGCCCTGACGTCTGGCGGTGCCATGCACGTTGGCGGTCCTGGTGCGGGCCATCTAGTGAAGTTGCTTAACAACGCGATGGTGGCAGCCCATCTCGCAATCGCGGCAGAGGCCGTGGCCACAGCCGACCACTACGGCGTCGACGCTGAGCTCTTCATTACCGCCATTAATGGCGCGAGCGGCCGAAGCGCGGTCACAGAGGTGAACATTCCTTCCTGGGTATTGACGAAGGCGTTTGACTCTGGGTTTTCTGTAGGCCTCACGGCCCGCGATGTCGATCTGGCAACCAAGGCTGCGCAGCCGGCACACCTTGGTTCGGGACTCCTGGCAGCGACATCTGACACCTGGCGCCAGCTACTCACCGCGCTCGGGCCTGTAGCGGACTTCAATCTCGCGGTGAGTAGCATTCGTCAGACGGCAAGGGAGGCCGCTCTTGCCTTGGAGACCTCAACGGACAACGTACAAAGGTTTCCGTCGCGCAAGTAGGGGTCTCGCAGGAGATCAAGAACAACGAGCGACGCATAGCAATTACTGCCTCAGTAGTCCGTGAACTCACATGCGGTGACCACGAGGTGATCCTCAGAGAGGCCGTCGCTGTCTCGATGATGAGACTCGCTTTGCGGCGGGAGCTCGTAATCCAACGTGCCCGTCACCGGCGGCCATCTTGCAACCACACGATTCTCTGTGGATGAAAGAGGGCTGGACCTGCACCATTTGCGGACCTTTGAGCTTCGCGTTGCCGATCATTCGGCCAATAAGCAAGTCCACTGCAGTCGAGGCAATTTCTGTAACCGGTTGCGCGATTACCGTCATCCGAGGATGAAAGACTTCGGCGAACTCAAGATCGTCATAGGCGACCACCGGCATGTCCTCCGGAACACGTAGACCATGGCGGCGAAGTGCTCGGAGTACACCAATGGTCATGTAGTTGTTCCCCGAGAGGATGGCGTCCGGAGGGTTGCCGCTCGCAAGGACCGCGCTGACGGCTTGTTCGGCTGGGTCGGCGGCCGATCTTCCGTAACAAACTAGGAAAGGGTCATACGGGATACCGCACTGCTCAAGGCCCAGACGGTAACCCTGAACGCGCTCCGCGCTCGTCGACAACCCTTTAAGCCCGCTTACGAGGAGAATTCGACGATGACCGCCTTCGCACAAGTGGCGAACAAGGCTTGCCGTGGCCCGGACATTCTCAACGCACACCTGGTCGAATCGGTCGTCCGCGGCGCGGTCTATTAGAACGGTTGGCACCTCTCTTGCAGCCAGGAGGTCAAGTACGGCAGGTCGGTCTCCGCCCGTCGGAGCCAAGACGATCCCGTCCACGCGCCTGCCGAGGAGCATATTGACAGCTTCAGCTTCGTCCTTCACACGGTCGCGGCTATCTGCAAGGACCGAACTGTAGCCATGGCGTCGGCCGGCTCGGTCAATAGCCGCCACGACCGGCACAAAGAAAACATTCGTGAGAGCGGACATGACGATCCCAATGAGGCGGGTATCGGAGGTCGCAAGCGAGCGGGCGATGGTGTTGGGGACGTAACCCGTCTCGCGGACAGCGTCTCGGATCCGAGATCGCAAAACACTGCTGACAGGCCTGGTGCCGTTCAGAACATGCGAGACCGTCGAGACGGACACGTCCGCAAGCGCTGCGACGTCTGCCATGGTTACCGCCCGGGTCATCAGTTCCCTGCGGGGAAGAAGAACACCATCCGTTGAGTCCACGAAAGGAGCCTATCAAAGCCACGGCCGCTCGCGAACTGCTTGCGCAAGCGCTTGCTAACAGCTAAGGTCCCTGATACGCCAGGAAGGGGGAGGAGGCTGTCGGTGCGGCGTTGAAGCGTGGGACGGGCCCGAGCTAGTCCGGCTTCCGGAGGACCGCCTCTAACGGACGCGACAAAAGCAACTCCCAAACGACGGCGCTGATGCGCCACCTCCGCGAGGGCGAACTGCCCCCCAAGACGCAGCGAGCTTGGTTTCTCGCGCTAAGCCGTGCACACGAACAAGTCGTGTAGAAACCGACCCCGGCAAAGCCTTGCGCAAGCGCTTGTAAGCTGGTAACTTATCCAACGGGCCCTACCGCATGAAGGAGGACAGGTAGGTGGACGTGCCTCGCCCGAGACGAGCCCAGCCGCGGTAGCCATCGCGACCGGAAGGGCGACATATTGTCGGCCGGCTTGTGATCTCCGTCAATGAGTCACCCGGTCCGAGCCGAGGCAATGTACTGTCCGCGCCAGATCAACGACACCACCAAGCCGAGCGCTGTAAACACAAAACGACGAATTCAAACTACAGGAGGGAAATGTCAATGAAAACAAATGTACGAGCCACTGCCAAGTGCCTTAGTGCCGCGGTAGCCAGCGCGCTCGTAATCGCAGGGGCGGTAGGGACCCCGGCAGCATTCGCCAGCCCACGCCAGGCGATCCCGGCGGCCGCACAGTTACGCGCGATCCATACTGTCACCTACATTAACCCGCTCACGTACTATGGTGCCTTTGCAGAGACTGGCGGCTGCTTCAAGAGTGAGGCCCAGGCGTTCGGGTACAAGGTCCAGCTACTTGGTCTGGCTCAGTACAGTAATCAGGCCAATCTTGAGCTCTTTCAGCAAGCCATCACAGACGGCAGCAACGCCGTGTTCGGCACTATCGGTGTTCCGGCACTCTTTAAGTCAGTAATAGCGTCGGCGAGTAAGGCGGGAGTGTACATAGGAGGGCAAAGCTCCGGTCTTGCCTCAGACGGGCAAGCTTTCTCAATAGGCACAAATTGGTTCACCCTTGGGAAAATCCTGGCCGACGGGGTTGGAGCGAAATATCCCGATGCTCGTGTCGGGTTCCTTTCGTCCTCTCCGTCTCAAGCGATCCAGCAAGACGCGGTGCTTGGCTTCAAGCAGGAAGCTAAGTTGAAGTTTCCCAATATGAAGATGGTGGCGATCACCTACGACCAGGGCGATCCGACGTCGGATGTCGACCTCGTCAGCAATATGCTTGCGGCTCACCCGGACATCAACCTACTTGACTTGGTCCCGGGCGATACTGCGGGCGGCTTACAGGCTGTCAAGGAGCGCGGACTTATAGGCAAGGTTGCAGTCGTCGGTGGCGATCTCACGCCTGACCACAGGGCCGCCCTGAAGGACGGAACGATGTGGGGCGTCACCGTGCAAGATTGGTGCACCATTGGGAAAGACGCGATCATCGCGTTCCACGACCTTGCCACAGGCAAGTCCATACCGTTCACCTGGTACACAGGAGCACGCTTCGTGACCAAGAGCGACATGCCAGCAACGGGTTACTAGGTCTCTCCCGCAGCTCAGTCATTGGAAGTTGCCTGCCTGATGAGGTCTCAACCGACTCAGGCAGGCGGGTAAGGAAATTCGGATAATGTCCGGGGATGGAAGGTGGAGTTGTGCTTGAGGTGACGGGTGTCACGAAGATGTTTGGGCATGTCCAGGCCCTACGAAACGTCGATCTGACAGTGAGTCCCGGCGAGGTGCTGGGTCTCGTCGGTGACAACGGTGCCGGAAAGTCGACCCTCGTAAAGATTATCTCCGGACTGTACCAACCGGACACCGGGCAGATAAAGATCGACGGCGATGCGAAGAAATTTCACTCTCCCGCCGAGGCTCGACAGTGTGGCCTCGCAACGGTCTACCAAGATCTCGGCCTTGTTGAATGCCTCGATATTGCATCGAATATGTTCCTTGGAAGCGTTCCTAAGAAACGTCTATTCGTTGACCGGGCCAGGATGCAGCGCGAAAGCGAGACATTTCTCCAATCGTTGAACGTCCCGGTGGGATCAGTCAGACGACAAGTGGGGATGCTCTCAGGCGGTCAACGACAGCTGATAGCTATTGCGAGGGCTCTGAAGCTCGGTGCGAGGTTCCTCTTGCTTGATGAGCCTACCGCGCAGTTGGGTGTGCGGGAGACGAGCGGGGTAAGAGGAATGATCGAGGAGGTCCGGAAACGCGAATGCGGCGTAATTGTGATCAGCCATGACATGGACCTGGTCTTCAAGGTCGCGGACCGAGTCCAGGTGATGCGGCTGGGCTCGGTGGCCGGGGTGCGCTCTACGCGCGAGACAACTAGAGAAGGGGTCATATCCCTTCTGACCGGGGCGGTCAGCGGTGACCAGCCGAGCGAGGAGGTCGTTCCATGACGCGCCTTGAGGACGGCGTTGTTGCCTCTGGTACCGCGCCCGGTCCGAGCGGTGCGGTGTCGCCGTTGCGAAGGAGGCGGCGGTTGTCGCTGGGCCCCGAGAGCGGGCTGTTGGTAGTCATTATTGCAATAACCGTCGGTACCGAACTTAAGACACCAGTCATGCTGGAGCAGGCGAATGTCATCGAGGTCCTGCGGGCGACTGTGGTGTATTTCGTGGCAGCTTGTGCGGAGACACTGATCATTGTCGGTGGGGGCTTGGACCTGTCAGTCGGCGCAGTGGTCGCCGCTGGAGGATGTATAACGTGCGCACTCTTGAACCTGGGCGTACCGTGGGAAGTAGCGATCGTGTTGGGGCTCGGCGCCGGCGGTGTCATGGGAGCTCTAAACGCGCTTCTGATCATCAGGGTTAAGATTCCGCCATTTGTCGCCACACTTGGCATGTTCTTCGCTGTTATAGGGGTTCTGGACGTGGCTACCCAGGGGAACCCCGTCATCGGGAACTGGACGGGCTTTGACGAGTTCGGGCAGGGCTCAATACTTGGCATACCATACCTTGTGTTGTACGGCGTCATTGTCGGGATTGTCTTTGAGAGCGTTGTGGGCTTTACTCGATTTGGGTACAACGTTAAAGCCCTGGGCGGCAATCGGACAGCTGCACTTGAAAATGGCGTACGGGTCGATCGGGTTGCGACGGCCACATACATCATCGGAGGATCTTGCGCTGCTCTCGCTGGCATCTTGCTGGCGGCCAGGGAGGGCGGTGCGGACCCAGCAGCAGGAGGGGCGGTATTCACGTTCCAGGTCTTCGCTGCCGTGGTTATTGGCGGGACAAGCATGTTTGGTGGCCTGGGAAGCATCCGCGGTACAGCGGTCGGATCGTTGTTGTTTTCGGTGCTAAATAACGCGATGGCGCTGGACGATGTGAATCCGCTGTGGTTGAACACGGTGACTGGTGTGGTGTTGATTGCGGCTGTTGCCTTTGATCAGGACAGAAGACGCCGCCAATTTCGAGCTCAACTCAGGTGAGTTCCACTAGTCTGCAGCTGAAGGACCCGCATCAGGCAGGAACCATGCGGCGGAGGGAGCACCAGCGGCTGACCCAGCCCCCCTTCGAGATGTGAAGGCCACCGTGGACTCAAGAGTGCTACTTCGAAGGAGGTCGGCACGGAGGTGACCGTCAATTGAAGTCGGGATGCCAGCGAGTGTTGGCTTCAAGAGCCAGCACTTAGGTCGCCCCAAGCGGCTCTCGCCCAATGCAGGGCCGGTGCCGACCGGCCACGCCGTTCTGCTCTCGGTCGTTGTGCGACAAGCATATTCGGAAGAAACGTACCGTCTCAAGGTGAACGGGCGATAGCAGGGCCAGGAATATCCTCGGCCACTGGTGTTCTGATCAGCGTGGCTCGCTCACGGTCAACCCGGGGTGCTCCGGTGTCCAGCCCACGATGCAGTTGGGCACCATGGTCAGGCACGACGCCTGGTGGCGGCAGGCCGGTCGCTCGCAGAAAAGTCGCCGGTCACTTGGAGCTTGGTCTCAGCGGATGGTGCCTGCTCATCGGCAGCCCGTCTGGTTCTTCCAGAGCGTTCCTCGGGATTTCGCGGCCCAGCTTCACGACGAGGTCTGCACGCGGACGGGTCGCTTCGATCAGTTCGGCGTTGCGTTGGTCGGACTCAAGGACCCAACGGACAGCCTCCTCCTCCGATTTGCCGTATGTGCGGTGCCTGGCGATGAGGTCCGCAATTCGGATCTCGTCGTCGCGTTCGCAGTACCAGATTTCGTCGAATTGGCCGCGCACCCCGCCCCACGGCCGTTCTGGTGCCAGCAGGTAGTTACCCTCGATCACGACAAGCTCAACCTGCGGCTCGATTGGCACCGCGGCTGCGATCGAAATCTCCTGATCGCGATGGAACTCAGGCCGCGTAGATGACCTCTTCGGGGGAGTTCCGAAGCCGCCGCACAAGGGCTACGAATCCCCATGCGTCGAATGTATCAATCGCGCCCATCCGGTTTAGACGCCCCAGTTCATTGAGACGTGCTTTGGGCAGGTGGAAACCGTCCATCCCGACAAGCTGCGCCTTCACTCCGATTTCATCGACTATCGCCCGCCCAAGTGTTGACTTCCCTACGCCGGGAGGACCGCAAATTCCCAACACGGCGCGGCGAGACGCAGATAGCTCACACGCTCGCCCGAGAAGTTCGGCGAAGCTCGTCGCAGTTTCTGGGAAGGTGACGGGGTCGCCGCAATCAGCCCCATCGTAAAGCGACACTCTGCCTCCCAAATACGTGGTAATCACGGCCGTGCACCCCATAACCAGGTGGTCGCCTCGACTGGCGGCTGACCCCTTCGCGCAGACGTTCCCTTCCAGGCACTCCGTGGTAACACGGGCGTGCCGCACAATACCTCACACGAGCCGTGATCCGCAAGCGCTCCCGCAAGCGGTTGCATGGGCGGTCGTGGTTGCGTACACTGGTGGTCGTGGCAAGAATGCCAAATGTCGCGCAGCAGGCGGGCGTGTCGACGACCACGGTTTATCCCGCACGAGCCTGCAAAAATGGGCGCACCACGTGCGAGGCTCGCTCGCTACCGGAGACAGAGGCGCGAGATGCCCAAGGTCGGTGCGCCTGGCGAAAGCGGTCGCACGCCACTTGGCGGACTGAGAGCCGTGCCACCAAAGGCCTCGGGTGCCGATCCCACCTAGACGTCGACGGCCCGTAGTCGAGCCGAGGACGGAGCGCCGAGGCTGATGAGCGGGGTGCTCGTCCTGGATAACGCGACTGTGATCCCTGCCACAGGGACGCCGCCCTTCCTGGGCTCCGTGGTCGTCGAAAATGGCCTAATAGCCGAGGTCATAGATGGGCCGTTGCGTCGCATCGGCGACGCTACACTGATCGACTTAGGTGGCCGAGCATTGCTACCGGGATTGATCGACGCGCACGTCCATGTAACGGCCGTGGACGCTGACATCCAATCCCAAGCCCATAGACGTTTCGAAAGCGAGATCGCCGTACTGGCGGGCATCGAACTCACCAATATGCTCGAGCGTGGGTTCACAACGGTGCGAGACGCCGGTGGGGCGGACGCAGGCTTTCGCCGTGCGATCGGAGAAGGCTCGCTCGTCGGACCCCGACTGCTCGTCTCAGGAAGAGCGCTCAGCCAAACCGGTGGTCATGGCGACCATAAGCGGGCAACAGAGGAAGGCGAGCTAGCTAGCTCGCAGCCCCGTGTCGGACAGCTCTCCATCGTTGCGGACGGTCCCGACCAAGTACGTTTGTGCGCTCGCGAGCAACTGCGTCGGGGAGCGGACCAGGTGAAAGTGATGGCTAGCGGCGGGGTTATGTCGCCGACGGATCGCCTCCGCTCGGTACAGTACTCGTTGGAGGAGCTCACAGCCGCGGTCCAGGTTGCCGACTCGGTCGGGACTTATGTTATGGCTCACGCCTACACCCCGGCAGCCATTTCGCAATGTGTCGCCGCTGGAGTCCGCTCGATTGAGCATGGCAACCTACTGGACTGGCCGACCGCCCAGCTCATGGCGGAACATGGGACTTTCCTGGTCCCGACGCTGGTCACATACGAGAAGCTTCACGACGAAGGCTCACGGCATGGCATCGGCAGTGAGCACCTCGACAAGCTGGCAGAGGTCATCGACGCTGGGCTTGAGAGCCTGCGTATGGCTCGGGACGCCGGTGTTCCGATCGCGTCCGGGTCAGACCTGCTTGGTCCGATGCGCCGATTCCAGGGCGAAGAGATCGCGATCAAGGCTCGTGTGCTCGGCTCCCTTGGCGCGATCGTGGCCGCAACCCGGACAAATGCTGAGCTCCTGAGCCTCGACGCGGCGATCGGCACTATCGAAGCCGACAAGCGGGCCGATCTCGTCGTCGTCGACGGCGATGTCCTGGATTCACCAAGCCTCATCGGCAGGGCAGAGCACGTCTCCCTCGTTCTCAAAGAAGGACGGATTGTGGTCAATCATCTTGGTTGACAAGCCGTCCTTACCCGTCTCAGAGCTTTGGCGCCGTCACCTGCAGCTCGACCTTGTTGCCGTCCGTGATCTCGAGCTACCTGGCCGTCAGATTCACGAAGAGGACTGATGCGAGTGCTGGCTTGATTTCATCCTCTATGCAGAGCCGGTGCTCGTTTACCGTGTACGCCGATCAGCTCGACTCGATGTCGGTCAACCTCCGCTCAAGCTGCTCGGCAACTCTGGTTGGAGTTGGGATGGAGAGGTGCGAGAGCGGCCGAATCGGACTCACTACTAATCGGTCTAACCTCGTCGTCTCAGACGGCCGAGAGTGGCTAGAGCAGCCATTTCTCCAGTGGTGATCCGCTCGGAGAGGCTTCCTCACGTCCCCGTTGGCGGCAGTTGTTACCCAAGAAGTCAGTGTGCCCTTGGCGGGCGCCGGTTCCCTGGTGAAAATAGAGGTCGGGCTGGTTGTCGGGACTACGTCCCGAGCGGGGCTCTGCCCCGCCCCCCGCTTGGCGCTCACCAACGCCGTGCCGCTCCTGAGCGCGGCTGTGGGCCGCAGGGTGAGCCCGTCGCCTGCTGGAATGGGAGAGTGGCAGGCTGCGACGTCGAGGCAACTTGGTGCCCTACATGAGCCCGTCAAAAAGTCTGACGCTGGGAGCCGGTTTCTTTAAAGGGTCGTTCCTTGTCGCTTCGAGCACGCGGGCCAGATTTCCGTTCCTGCCCTCGGCTCCCCGGCCGGCCACGCAACTCCGCCCGAGACGAAGGAGGTCCCAGAACTGTGGAAGAGGTGGGTGACGAACCGCTCCATTTGGAGCGGGTAGCCGCGCTGGACATCGGCAAGGCTACGTTGGAAGCTTGCGTAAGGGTGCCTAGCAAAGCGGACCCAGCGCGACGGGTCCCGGAGGTGCGCAGCTTTGGCACCACAAAGCGGGAGATCCTCTCGCTGGCAGCCTGGCTGGGTGAGCACCGGGTGCAGAAGGTGGTCATGGAGTCCACGTCGGATTATTGGAAGGCGCCGTTTGTCCGTTTGGAAGCGGAGGGGTTTTCTTGCGAGCTGCTCGACGCCAAGCAGGTAAAGGCGCTGCCGGGGCGGCCCAAGACCGACCGCGCCGACTGCGTGTGGCTGGCCAAGGTAGCAGAGCGAGGCATGGTGGCGGCCTGCTTCGTGCCACCCGAGGAGATCCGCCGGCTCCGCACGCTCACTCGCTACCGACGGCACCTCACCGAGGAGCGTACGCGCGAGAAGCTTAGGGTTGAGAAGTTGTTAGAAGACGCCCAGTTGAAGCTGTCGGTCGTGGTCTCGGACCTGCACGGGGTGTCGTCCCGGGAGATCATGGAGGCGCTCATCGCCGGCTGCCGGGACCCCAAAGTCCTCGCCCAGCTGGCCAGGGGCCGGATGCGCGCAAAGTTGGCCGCTCTGGAGGAGGCTCTGGACGGGGCGGGCACCTTCAGCGACCACCACGCCTTCGTGCTGGCCATGATGCTCGGCAACATCGACCACCTGAGCGCCCAAGTCGACAAGCTGAGCGCCCAAATAGACGAGCTGGTGGCCCCTTTTGAGCGCCAGCTGGCCCAGCTCGACGCCGTGACCGGCTTCGGCCGAGTGGCCGCCCAGGACCTCGTGGCCGAGGTCGGGGTGGACATGAGCGTTTTCCCCACCGCTGCCCACCTGGTCTCGTGGGCGAAGTTCTGTCCCCAGGTCAAGCAATCCGCTGGCAAGACCATAGGCCGCAACGCCAAAGGCAGGGGCAACCGTTACGTGGCCGGCCTGCTCGGTGAGGCCGCGGCCACCGCCGGGCGCACCCAGACCCGCATCGGCGCCCGCTACCGGCGCCTGGCCAAACGCCGGGGCAAGCCCAAGGCGCAAGTGGCCACCGGCAACACCCTGCTCACCATTGCCTACGCCCTGCTCTCGGACCCCACAGCCGATTACCACGACCTCGGTGCCGACTACTACGACCGCCGCACCCAGCAACGTCGCCAGGTCGCCAGCCACCTGCGTAGCCTGCAGCGCCTCGGCTACAAGGTGACCCTCGAACCTAGCGGCGAAGCGGCCTGAACTAGCGGTTGAGTGAGCTTCGGGACTTCGTCCCGAGCGGGGCCTGCCCCGCGCCCCGGTCTTGCGCGATCAAAAGTGGGCCGTTACCAATGGGATTTTCGGGCCAGTTACCCACGGACGATGCCCCAAGTTGTATTACGGCTCTCGGAAAGGACCAGCGCGAGCGCGCCAGTCGGTGGGCCAGTCCGTTTCGGGCCAGCTTCGATCCTTCACCACGACTAGGCCGCCCGGCGGTACCGACCGTCCAAGCCCGAGGGACCGACCACTCGGTCATCGGAGTTGACGGTTCGAGTCCTGTTAGGTGGACCTAACCGGACACTTCGCGAACCCCGTGTCAGCCCCTCTGTCCAGGTACTTCTTGACTTGGTCCAGCTTCTCACCGCATAGCGTGTTGCGTCAACGGGTTGGGAGCCCCCTGCGAGCCTCCCCTGGCTAAGACGTCGGTCGATGCGGCAGGAGGATCAATACGTCTTCATCTTCGTCGACGAGGTAAACGCCTGCCCGAGCAGCTTCAAAGATAAAGCAGTCCGATCGATCAACGACCGATAAGTTGCGAAGTCCGGAAGACAGACCGCAATCTCAGCCACAGGCTCCCGATTGCGAAGCAGCATCATGCCGAGCAGCGCATGGCTGAACCACTGTCGAGCCTGGTTCGCCGGCTGGGTCGGCTTTGGCTGACCTCGCTTGTCACCGTGGTCATACGTGGTACTGGGATAACTCCAGAGCTAACCGCTGTCGGTCCTGCTCACTCGCCACTTTATTGCTCCTCATCGACGGCGGTGGGCATTGCTATGTCAAACGATGGGTCGACTTCCCGGGCGGCAGCGAGTGACAGCTCGTGGGCGTACTCCCGTGTGTTCGGCACACCTTTAGGGTCCCGACTCAGCGCTCGTAGACGAGTAATCGTCCACACGTCCCGGTAATATTTAGCCGGTGCCCCGGGTGGCCCAGCGGGTAGTTGTTCAAGCTCAAGCTCCACGGTCGCCCAGGGTATGGATCGTCCAGTGTCGTGCGCCCAGCGTACGATCGCCGCTCTCTCCCAGATTCGTCCACTTGCCAGTTCGGCAACGGGGTCAGGAAAGCCCTTCGTCCGAACCAGCTGGTCAGCACGCTGTCGGCTGAGGCCGAGCAGTTTGGCTATTTCGCGAACGCCAACGAGGCGGGGGGTCATAGGCGGCATCTTGACACATCGCAAGGACATATCGCAAGGCATTATCCGAAGGGACCCATCGACCGAACACACGTTCCCCTAGTTACAAGATGAACGGCTTCTGATCGCCGTGGTGCCCTGACGAGAGAGAGCCAGGATTAATCTTTCAGGGTCCAGCGTACGGCCGCTGCGCTCGCACCCTCACCTGCAGGCTGTGTAACGTCTCCTGGCCAGCATACGGGTGGGGCCTACCAACGGGTGCCCAAGCCTGATCCCGACCAGAACGGGAGGCGCTTCCAAGGGGACAGGACGCCTACTCACTGATCGGTTGCCGCTTGCGAAGGGAAGCGTGCGTGCGTATCCGATTGAAGTCAGAACGTGCTGAGTCTGCGTAACGTGTTCCTCGGAAGCCTCTCGGTGTAGCTAGAGACCGCCAGATGCGTGCTAACAGGCGGCTCCAGTTGGACCGATCGAGATAGCCTCCGGTCGTCAGCGACGTTGCGGCAATGACCCGAGGCATCCGGTTTCCCGCGCCCAATTCGGGCTGGCGTTTAGGACTGGCGCAAGCCTTTAATGACAGGGGTGTAACGTTTGCGTCGGGGTTTCTGATCAATCCCCAAAACCGAGTCGAAATCACCTGCTCATCCAGAGTTCGCGGGAGGAGTCTTGATACGGGGGCTCGTGAGGTTACCGTAAAATCCGACCGGTGGCATCGCCGGCTGACAGGCGGTTAACTTCCGAAGCGGTGACTCGGTTGAAGTCACCCTGGACCGAATGCTTTAGACACGAGGCCCCGACAGCGAAGTCGAGCGCCTCTTGGTACTCACCGGGGTGGTGCACTAGTCGAGATATCGCCGCGCCAGCAAAAGCATCCCCACTTCCCACGCGATCGAGAATGGGCGTGATCCTGAACCGCGTTGTTGTGTAGAAGTGGTCTTCGGCAGCCATCACCGCAGTCCAGAGGTTCTCGCTAGCCGATACCGCGCCCCGCAAAGTCATTGCTACTAGCTGCACATTGGGGAACCTTTCTCGGAGCATGGCGCAGGCTGGTTCATAGGCAGAGGGGTCGACGGAGGCATTGCCGGTGGTTGGCGCCGGGACGGGGATACCGAAAACCGTCTCAGGATCTGTTTCGTTACAAAACACGACGTCCGCCTGGGCAACAAGCTCGGCCATGACATCGCTCGCACTTCGGCCCCAGTGCCAAAGTTTGGCGCGGTGGTTCAAGTCGATCGAGACCCTAAGGCCGGCGTGCTTGGCGGCGGCAACCGCCTCGGCGGTAACGTCGGCGGCCGAGCGTGACACCGCCGGGCTTATCCCAGAGGTATGCAGCCAGCTGCACTCCTCAAGTGCGTTTGGCCAGGGCACCATCCCAGGCGTCATCCCGGCGAAGCCTGATTGTTGGCGGTCATAGAGGACTTGTGAAGGACGCTGTGCAATACCGAGTTCGACGAAGTAAAGCCCCATCCTGTCCCCTCCGCGGACGACGTGAGCAGTATCCACACCAAAACCGCGAAGAGAACGAAGCGCCGCAGTGCCCAGCGAGTTGTCTGGGAGCCGTGAGATGAAGCGCGCCGGCACGCCGAAATTGGCCAGACTCACGGCCACGTTCGCTTCGGCTCCAGCAAAAGTGACCTCTAGTGAGGTGGCCTGGTCCAGGCGCAAATGGTCGGTCGTAGCTAGGCGGACAAGCAGCTCGCCGAAGGTGGCTACGCGAGGTTCCAGCTCAGTCCACTCGACTTCTTGCGAGGAGTTATCGTTGGGCTCCATTGGCTGAGCGATCACTGTGAGACCTCACTCAGGAGCCGGCCAAGACGGTCTATCCTTTCGACCAGCCCCGTCAAATCGCCGCCGCGCCCCACCAGTCCGCTACCAAGCGCGACTGCCGCCGCCCCCGCCGAGAGCCACGCGGGGACGTCCTCGATTTCGACCCCCCCGACAGCGACGAAACCGATGTGTGGTAGCGGTCCCTGCAGTGCCCGTAGGTAGCCGAACCCGAGTGGTCCCGCGGGGAACAACTTCAGCAGCCGCAGCCCGAGCCGGGACGCGGCGACGACCTCGGTAGGCGAAAGGACACCCGGAACCGCCAGCAGCCGATGGTTTTGGGCCGCCGAGATAACGGCGGGGTCGAAGTTCGGCGAGACGCAGAAGCTGGCTCCCGCCGCCGCGACCCGAGCCACCATGGCAGGGTCCATCACCGTGCCCGCTCCGAGCAGCACCTCAGAGCTCAAGGCCTTCCTGGCTTTCTCGAGAGAGTTCAACGCTTCGGGTTGGTCGACAGTGATTTCCATTACGCAGACCCCGCCCTGCGCCAGTGCTTGACATAGCGGGACGACCTGAGACTGGTCTCTCAGACGGAGGATCGCAACTACCCGGCTGGCTCGGACCTTGGCCTCCACGTCAACCCATGGGCCGCGAACACCTGTTTCTTGTGCCGGCACGACAGTACTACTCATATGCGAGGATTCCTTTTCAACAAGGCTCGGGGCAGCCGGCAGGCCTCGCCCGAGGTGATCGATGTAACAAAATGGTCAAAGGTGGAGAAAGGGCCGGTGGCCAAAACGTCCATTTTCTCTGTTATCCCTGTCAAGGTGCTTGCCATTCGCCGGTCGACGCCATCGACACGTTCCGGAGCGCTATGCCCTTTAGCGCCGAGTACTCGTCGAAGCTGGTGGAAAGGCTCTCGCGTCCGATGCCGCTCCTCGCTACCCCTCCGTAAGGCGTTGCGTCAGGCCGATATGCTCCGCTGCCGTTGAGCACCACCTGGCCAGTTCGCAGTTGGCAAGCGACACCGTAGCCGCGCCCTAGGTCACGAGTGAAGACCGAGCCGCTCAGCCCGAACGAGGATTGGTTGTGCACATCGATTGCCTCTTGGACATCCCTTACCCTGATCACGGGGAGTACCGGCCCGAAAACTTCCGCGTCGCAGGCGATTGACGCCTCGCGAGGAACGTGGTCAAGTACAACGGGCGCAACGACTGTCATCTCTGCTGTCCCCCCGGTAAGCAGACGGGCCCCTGCGGCCACAGCTTGGTCGACGGTTGTTATGACTGACGACGCGGCGAGAACATCGATGAGCGGTCCGAGTCGCGTTGATGGGTTGAGCGGATCCGATGGAGCGATCGACCCGAACTTCGCTACCAACGCCTCGACGAGTTGATCGGCGACAGCCTCGGTAACGATCAGTCGTTTATTTGCAGAACAACATTGGCCGTTGGCGAGGGTGCGCCCGGCGACGGCGTGGTCAACGACCAGGTCTAAGTCAGCGTCCTCCAGTACAATCATTGCGTCGTTGCCCCCGAGCTCGAGGATCACCCTCTTCACCGTGCCCGCGGCGTAACCCATCACCGCAAATCCCGCCCTCGTCGATCCCGTGAACGAGACGCAATCGACGTCGGCGGACTGAACCAGCTGCTGAACGGCGGCGGGCCCGCCGTGAACGACCTGAACGAGCCCCTTAGGGACGTCTAGGTCCGTGACCATCTCAATCACCCTTGCGGCCGCCAGTGGCGCTTTTTCTGAGGGTTTTACAATAACGGCACTCCCGGTGAGGATTGCTGGTGCCACCTTGTGAGCAAGCAACTCAAGCGGGAAATTGAACGGGGTTACGGCGACGACTACGCCCAACGGTTCGCGGCGGGTCAGGTAGACGTCGTGCTCGAGGCCCTCTTGTATGTCTAGGTGGAACGCACGACTTCGATCCGAGTACGTGAGGTTCGCGAAACGCTCCAGCAGTCGCGCGCAGATCGATACCTCCTCACGAGCTTGGGTCAGTGGTTTGCCGGTCTCGGTCGCCAGGAGCTCAGCAAGCTCCTCTGCGGACTCGCGGACTCGGGCCGACCACTCCAGGGTTTGCCGCGCCCTCCGGTACATGGGCACCTTCGCCCATTCGCGCTGAGCTCGGCGGGACAGCGCGATCGATTCGCTGAGAGCTCCCGGAGACGCGGCCCCGATTTCGGCGATCGTCTGTTGAGTCCAGGGGTTCGTTATATCGAGAACTTCGATCACGGTCATCAAGCGACTCCAATCTTTGTCATTTCACAACTACAAACCCCGGGCGGACAGTCTCCGAACTAGCTGCTCGTCGACTTCTACTCCAAGACCAGGGATCTCGGGAACCACGAGCGTGCCCCCGGTGATCCGGGGACACGACGTCGCGACCTCTTCCCGGAAGGGGTGTTCTGTCATGTCGCACTCCAGCCGGCTGGGAAGCTGTCGCAGCCCGCCCGGGTGCGCCGGCATTGACGTCAGTAGATGCACCGCAGCCGTCCGGGCAATGGCCGTTCCCCAAACGTGGGGAACGTACCTCGTGCCGGCCGCTAGCGCGAGAGCGCGAATGCGTTGCACGGCGGTAAAGCCGCCAGCGAGGCAAGTGTCCGGTTGTACTACATCGACGCATGCGCCGTTGATCAGCATCGCAAAGGCCTCAAGGGTTGCGAGGACTTCACCGCCAGACACTGGGATCGGCTGACCCTGGCGGACACGTTGGTAGCCACGAATATCACCAGGCGGTACCGGCTCTTCAAACCAACCGATCCCGTCCACTGCCCGGCCCAAGGCCACCGCTCCCGCGGCGTCGAAAGCGTGGTTGGCGTCGATCATCAACTCGGTGCTGTCGCGGAGCTCTCCGCGCACTGCGTTGACCAAGGAGGCGTCGGCGCAGGGTTCCCGCCCTACCTTCATCTTGATGGCGCGAAAACCGGCGGCCTCGTACCCGAGTGCCTCCTCGATGTAAGGGCCTGGTGCATCAATTTCTCGCCAGTACAGGCCCGATGCATAAGCCTCGACCGTGTCGCGTACGGAATCCCCCGAACAGAACGTGGACCGGGACGCCGAGAAACTTCGCCAGCGCGTCGTGTAGCGCAATGTCGATCCCGCTGACTGCTGAGATAGCGAAACCCCCGAAGCCGTAGTCGCAGACGGCATCGAAACACTCCTTCCATGTTCCCCCGACCGAGAAGAGCGAAGTACCGACCACCAGTTCCTTCAAGACGTGATCTACAGTCGCCGCGATAGGCATCGCCGGGCCAAAACATTCACCCCAACCGACGACACCGTCAGACGTTTCCAATCGTATAAGGCAGGAGGATCTCGACCGCACCCAACGTTGTGAGAAACCAAAGGGGTGTGATACCCCGACTGTGATCGGAAAGGCTTCAATTCGATCGACTGTCTGTAAGTCAGACTTGACCACGGCCGTTAGTTCTTGGTCTGAAAGGGGAATGGCCGGCGTATAACATGTTCTTCCGAACGGTGGTCACTCTCGCTCAATCCATCCACGCTCGGCGGATATGGACGCGGCCGTCGCCATCACGTCAGGCGCAAGTTTTATCAGGGCGTCCATCGGGACGTTGATCGCTGTGATCGACACGGCTCCCGTAACCCGACCGCTGGAAGAGAAGATCGGAGCACCGATGCACCGCACGAGTTCTTCGTCCTCACCATCGTCGACCGAGTAGCCGCGCCCGCAGGTCTCCGTTAACTCGGCAAGAAGCTGTTCGTAGTTCAACAGGGTCGTCGCTGTATGGCGGACGAAGTGCAGGTCTCGGCAGACACTCGCTCTCTCGTCCTCTGGGAGAAAGGCAAGTATCGCCTTACCGACCCCAGTACAGTACATCGGGATCGCCTTACCGGGGCTTGCGTATAAGCGCAGAGTCGAAAACCCGTACAACTGGTCAAGGTATACAGCCGAAGCTCCGACCACGCCCGCCAGATGCACCGTGTGCCCTGTGTTGTCTCGCAGCTTCTCTAGGTAGGGCCGCGCCGAAGTGCGGAGGTCAAAGGAGTTCAGCGCCTGCTCAGCTAGAGCGATGAAGCGTGGGCCGACCCTGTAAGTGGGAGGCTCGCCCACGACGAAGCCATGTTCAGCCAGTGTGCGCATCAGGCGGAGGGCCGTCGATCTATTGACCCCCACCTCTCTAGCGACCTCAGCTTGCGACCTTGGGCGCTCAGCCAGAAAGGCGAGAACTTTCAGGGCGCGGCTAACGCTCTCACTCAACGGTGGCCTCGCATGTTCCCGGACGCGCAGTCAGGGCCCGCAACCCAACCTGTCGGCACTCGACCCATCTGTCGTCCCCGGCTCGGCGTTTGTGGTCTCGAGATGTCTTGTGCACCACGAGGGTGCATGGTACCATCGCCCTCCAGCCGTTGCAACCTCCGCCCTACGTGTTGCACACAGTGCAACGTCGAGCCTTCGCACGACAGAACCGGATATCTCAGCTCGCCAGGAGGGGGGAGGTTGCTGGTCCCGCGGCCGCGACAAACAAAACCGAACAGATTCCCACAGAACAGGAGAAAATCGTCATGACACTGTCCCGACGTGAGTTCCTTGTCCACGCTGGCGCAACCGCCGCCGCCGCCGCTGGTGCTGGTTTACTCAGCCAAAGCCCTGTGGCAGGATCCGTCTTGCCAAGCGCTGCCCGCCTACGAGACCCCTCCCTTGCCCCCGCCACCGTGACCATGTGGACGAACCATCCGGAATGGGTGAACCAAGTGAACACGCTAGTAAAGATGTTCGAGAAACAGAACCCCTCCGTCAAGATCGCAGTAACCGCCAAGACCAGCGAGACGTACCCGGCACTAATCACGTCAGCGATAGCCGCCGGTAGCGCCCCAGATATTTTCGGGTTCCTGGAGGGCCTTCAATATGCCGATATCGCCAATGCCGGGCATTTGCTCGACCTTACAGGCAAGATCGACGTGGGGAGACTGCTCCCCGCGGCGGCAAGTGTAATTTACGTCGGTAAAAAGATTTACGCTATGCCCCTGTTCGGGGACTTCACTACTGGCATGTTCTACTGGAAGCCGGTCTTCGACAAGTTCAACATCACAATTCCGTCGACCTGGTCGCAGTTCACTAACCTTTGCAAGACGCTGCAGAGCAAGAGCGGAATACCGGCTCTTGGAATGCCATCGCAGGACGGCATAATCCCCACATTTGTCTGGACTGGTTTTATGAGCACAGTCCGCGGTCCTGCTGGTGTCTCCGCGATCATCGACGGGAAAGCCAAGCTCACAGACCCCGATTTTCTGGCTGCAACGACGTACCTCCAAAGCCTCACTCCCTATTTCGCGCCGGGGTACGCCGCCACGGCCTATACAAACGGCAAGGCTGACTTTGCAGAGATGAAGTCGGTCATGTTCGAGGGAGGGTCGTCCGACTACGCTGGATTCCTCGACATCAACCCGCACCTCGACCTCGGCTTCTTCGCCTTTCCCCACCCTGACAACATGGGCGTGTCCGCTGTGAACACTGGGATCGATTACCTGTACGGTATCAACTCGAGTACGACCAACCCAGCAAAAGTCGCGGCTGCTTTGGCTTTCTTCAACTTCCTCTTGACGCCGCAGGCCGGTGCCGTCATTGCTGCGACCCTCGAGCTGCCCGAGACCAAGGGCGTAGCGATCACGTCGCCTATCCAGAAAGAAGTTATCAAGCAGTCGACCTACGCTGCGCCGGAGTGGTTCCAGATCGACCAACTTTCGGGAATGTGGAACTACGCCTTAGAGAACATCTCAGATATGCTCGTAGGTAGTGTGACGCCGAAGCACTTCGCCGCGGCGTGCCAGGCCCTGATTAAGTGACTAATTCAGTCGCGATACGCTCGCTGGAGCTGCACTACGTGCGACCACGCTGGCAGCTCCTTCGGGTGACCACAAACGGTGGCGTCGAAGGATGGAGCGAAGCTGTCCTTGAGGGGAATGCTCGCGCTGTGCGGGGCGCGATCGAGGCCTTGTCTGGCTTTCTCAAGGGCAGAGACGCCCGAGCTGTTGCTGACCACTGGATGCGCATGTACACGGGCAATTTTTATCGTGGAGGGGGGGTTTTGACGAGCGCAATCTCAGCCATCGATATCGCACTGTGGGATATCAAGGGCAAGCTGCTCGGCGTACCAGTCTACGAGTTGCTCGGCGGTCCTGTTCGAACTTCGGTACCAGTCTATTGTCATGTCAAGGGCGACAGTGTCGAAGAACTAATCGCGGACGCCAAAGCGGCCGTCAGCGAGGGTTTCAGGATGGTAAAGACCCTTCTACAGCCCAGTCCTGCGCCCCAACTTGCCACCCGGCAGTTCGTCGATCTCGCTGTCGAGCGGTTCTACCGCTTGCGTGAGGCGATGGGCGATTCGTGCGAATTTGCTATAGACTTTCACGGAAGGGGAACACCGGCTTTCAGCCGCACCTTGGCACATGAGCTGGAGGGCGCGCACCCGTTTTTCATAGAGGAGCCGTGTATGCCTGAGAACGTCACTGCAATGAAGGACATCAGAGCGTCAACGACGATCCCTATTGCCACGGGCGAAAGGCTCTTTACTCGATGGGGCTTCCGTGAGGCGATCGAGGAACGCATCGCTGACATCTATCAACCGGACGTGTGCCACGCGGGTGGTATCAGTGAGCTGCCAAAAATCGCCGCGATGGCGGACGCTCATTATGCCCTAATAGCGCCGCATAACCCCCTCGGGCCGGTATGCCTTGCAGCAAGCCTGCAAGTCGACTGCGTGTGCAACAATGTCCTGGCTCAGGAACTGCTACGTGATCTTGGTGGCGGGCTTCTGCGTAGGCCGTTTGAGGTAGCCGACGGAATGATCACTGTCCCGCAGGGCCCCGGCCTTGGAATAGAGGTCAATGTGGAGGCGCTCGAAGAACTGGCGGATGATGGTGCTTGGAGGAACCCAGAGCTTAACTACGACGACGGCTCGGTCGCGCCATGGTGAGAACCTAGCAGCGCGATGTCATCCGCCGTCTCGACAGAGGATCGAGCGACTTCACCCCCTAGGGTGGCTACGCCGGGGATCCGACGGCGCCGTTATCGGCTCCCGGCTGGCCGGTTCCTTCTGCCCGCTCTTCTCCTCTACGGGTTGGTGTTCATCGTCCCGATCATCGGCAGCCTGCCACTTAGCCTCAGCAACTGGAACGGTATCGGTCGCTTCGCGTTCGACGGGCTAGGAAACCTGAGGCTCGTAATAACATCGGGAGCGTTTCTGGCGGCGCTGAAGCACAATGCCATCATGGCCGGCGCCTTCGTTGTGCTTTCGAATACTGTGGCGCTTGGACTGGCTCTCTTGCTGGACCGACGCCCTTGGGGTTACCAGGTCTATCGGACCTTGATCTTCCTGCCATCGATCCTATCATTGGTGGCGACAGGCTTTATTTGGTCAGTGATGCTGGATCCCTCGATCGGCGTTATTAACCCGATGCTCAAGTCGATGGGCCT
Organism: uncultured Acidimicrobiaceae bacterium; assembly: GCA_963834735.1. Lineage (GTDB taxonomy): Bacteria > Actinomycetota > Acidimicrobiia > Acidimicrobiales > Palsa-688 > Fen-671. The sequence continues at coordinate 105,983 of CAWICT010000002.1, forward strand.
CGGCTTCTTCCAACCGCAGTGGCTCGCGTCCCCGCGTCTGGCCCTTCCGGTCGTAATCGTGATCAGCTGGTGGCAGTGGGGCGGAGTTCCCATGGTCATCTACGGGGCTGGGCTCAAGGCTATCCCGGTGGAGCTGCTTGACGCTGCCGCTGTCGATGGCGCCGTGGGGTTCAGACGTATCCGCGACGTGGTGCTGCCCCTCCTCAGGCCAGCGATCGCGGTTACCATGATCCTGACCTTCATCACAACCTTCCAGACCTTTGCCGTCGTCTACGTTCTGGAGGGCGCTATGGGGGCGCCAGGGGGCGCCACCGATGTCATCGGTACGCTCATCTACCGCTCTGCCTTTGGGACAGGTCCTTTCAGCTCGACGTCCAACCTAGGCTTCTCGGAGGCGAACGCCGTCGGGGTAATGGTGGTCCTTGGCATCGGGCTGTTGTTGCTGCAGCTCTACTTCCGTCGCCGGATAGTTGAATTATGATGGGACGCTCCGGGAGGACTAGGCACCGCGCCGGTCCTATGCGACCAAGCACATCCAAGCGCGCCCTCGCTCAAGTAGTGCTGATCCTGTACAGCGCGTTCGCCTTGGGCCGATCGTGATCACTGTTTTTGCCTCACTGAAATCGCAGGCCTCCTTCTTTAGCTCGCCGGCCTCGCTCCCGAAACAGTTGCTGTTCGAGAACTACTCGCAGGCCTGGACTCAGGGCGACCTGCTCCCAGCGTTCGGCAATAGCCTGCTAGTAACCGTGGTGAGCGTGCTCGTCAGCACTTTGACCGGTTCCATGGCCGCGTATGCGGTAGTACGTCTGCGGGCAAAGCGACCCGGGCTCATTCAGGGTTACTTCTTGTCTGGGCTCGTCGTGCCGGGTGTTGTCATCCTTATCCCGATCTTCGTGCTTATGCATGAGTTGCACCTGGTGGGGACGATAGGTTCGATCATCTTGCCCTACTGCGCGCTCACCATGCCGGTTTCTTTTTTGATCTTTTTGAACTTCTTTCGGACGGTGCCCGAAGGGATCACAGAGGCCGCATACCTCGACGGTTGTTCGCATTTCCGGGCGTACTGGAACATCGAACTGCCACTCGTGCGACCTGCCATCGCGATGGTTGCCATTCTGAACGCGGTATTCGTTTGGAACGACTTCTTATTACCATTGGTCCTCGAAACCAGTAGCAAGATCTATACGCTTCCGGTCGCGATCATGAGTTTTTTCGGTTCTTACTCGACGGCATACAACCTGGTGTTTGCTTCTGTTATTCTGGCGTCAGCCCCGATTGTGGTCCTGTACGTTATGCTGAACAGGTTGTTCGTCGAGGGTATCGTCGCCGGGGCGATGAAATAGCCGTGACTTGACCGAGGCTGTATAAGCCTGGGTTCGAGAAATGTGTTCGGATTTTAGCCTCCCCCGACAGGTGGGAGTTGAAGGTACTATTGCTGTGGTAGCGGTAGAAAGGGATAGCGGCCCAGTCGGCGTATCGCCCCATTGGCGATTTAGGGCACCTCAGTCGTACCAATGGCACTTACGCTCGACTACAGAGCCTTGTGGGTAATGCGAAAAAGCGAGGACATACGTCGCCGTAACGGAGTAACCTGTTGGTCGCACAGTCCCTGGTCCTATGTCACGCCCCCGACCCGACACCCGCGGACGTCGGCTGGCTTGAATTAGGTCAAAGGCTTCGATGGCTCTCAGCCCAGTACCGCGCCAACAGGAAGTCGCGGATACCGCCAGGTGACTGCTCAGCTCGTCTGCCAATTACTTGGGCCAGCTCCTCTGGCCGGGCGTAGTAGGTCGACCCATTGCGACGGACGTAGTACTCGGGGTGGTTCGTGTCGAGGACCAGCGCGTAGAGGATTCCCCCACCAGAGGTGACGTCGAGGCGGATCACGTACTTTCCATACACCACTTGGCCGGTCACGGCGAACGTCGGCGCCGGAGTGATTAGGTCCCGCAGCAGGCTGTTGAGCCGCCGGAGCAGCAACGCTGGCTTCCCCGTTAGGCCGACGACGGTGCCCGTGTCGTCCTCGCCGTCGACGCCGAAGAGCATGGTCCCGCCGTCCCCGGTGGCGAACGCCACCACCGTCTTGAGCACCTTCCGCTTACTCGTCATGGTGTCGTCGGGTAGGCCCTGCTTGTACTCCAAGAAAGTGTTCTCTCCCTGGGTTGCGAGGGCTGTCATCTCGACGATGGGATCGGCCGTCGTCTCGAACTCCACGTTAGGACTCTGGCGCCCGCCCCAGGGCGCGATAGCACGAAAGTCGACCCACCCTGTACCATCCTTGAGCCATAGCCACGGGTCCTGGCCGACGCCGGACCGTAGGGGGATCGTCACCTTGCCGGTCCCGCTGACATCGACCTGCCGCCGCTCAGTAGAGCTGTTCAGCTCAAGACGGCACCCTCTGGCCTTCCGCCCTTCCACCCAGACGTCGATCGACGCCGCACGCAACGGCTCGGCGGATCCGAGCCCGACCGTCGACGATGCGGAGATCGATCTGTCCAAGAGTGCCTTGGTTAATCCCCGTCTGGATCCACCGGTCGTAGAAGAACGCTGCATAGGCTCTCGCAAACGTTGGGAACGAGGGACCGACGGACCTACCATGTAGCCGCCTCACGCGTTGTTCTGCGAGTCGCCGATCGACAGGGTGAGGGAGCACGAAGGCCAGGGCACCTCGATACCCCCGTAGTCCTGCCGGCTGGGGAGCCGGTACCACTGGGCGCTCGTCGCCAGGGTGAACGAGCAGGTGAGCTCCCCCAACTTCAGTTCCTGCACCTCGCCCGCCGTCAGTAGTCCGACGAAGGCGCGCGCTGTTATCTGGGCGGTCAGGAACGTCCACCCGGGGTAGTCCCACCGCCGGTGCTCCCATCCGCTCGGCCTGAGGCCTATGACAAGCTTGCAGAAGCGAACCGGGAAGACCCCGTCGACCTCGGGGCCGAGGAGCAGGCGCACCCAGGCAGTGCGCCGGGCGTGACTTAGCTCTCTGCGCAGCTCCTCGACGGTGGTAACGCCTGTGTCCATCGGCATCCAACGTAGTGATCGACCGGGTTCGCGGGTGACCCCGCCGGCACCTCGTCGGGACGACTCGGGGAGTTATACCGTCAAATCGGAGCGCCCTGCGACTGGCGGCCATGGTCGAGTCGTTAGTCACGCGGAGTTATAGGAGCCAGGTTGGGAGCCAACAGTGACGGAACCTAGGCATATTTGGGCAGTGAAGCCAGATGGTCAAAGCCCTCGTGAGCAGGACTGTTGCGACAGCGGCGGACAGTGGCGACTGCCGCCCAGCGAATTGGAAATCGTGTGACGGGGGAACCCTCAGAGGGTTCAACTCCCTCTCCCTCCGCCAGATTTACGCAGGTCAGAGACGGTATGGCGGGCCGCTATCAGCGGCGGCGAGGTCCGGGAGGCGTTTGACCGCCCAGTTGACCGCCATTAGTGTTGAACGCCGCTACTGTAAACGGGTACGGTAAGCGCGACCAGGCAGTCAGGGCCGGCCTTTGTTCGCTGGCAGGTGCTCGCGTTGACCGGCGCGATGGTGGCACTGGTGCTAGTGCCTAGCCTGGCCGTCGCTCCCGCTGCCTCGGCCGCCATAGCTGCGTCGTCACGGGTCGTGTACGACTCCAGCTTGGCCCCGGCCGGCCTATGGCTAATGAACGCCGACGGGACCTCTCCGGTGCGGTTCAAGGCGGGGGCTAACGGCGCCACTTTCTCAGCTGATGGCACCAAGATGGCCTACCAGATCGGCGGCGGCGTGGCTTGCAACGTCAACTTCGGTCCTGGTCAGATCGTCTCGTCGAATGCCAACGGGTCGAACCCGGTTACCGTCGGCACTGGGTGCAGCCCCAGGATCTCGCCGGACGGGACGCGGGTGCTGTACATGGGACCGCCCGTCAATGGGTCTCCTGACCCGGTGTACGTCGCCAGCCTGAGCGACCCGACCCACCCCAAGCAGATCCTTCCTTTCCCGGGATGCATCATGTGGGTAGTTCACGCTTACCCGAAATACCCCAACATGGAGAGCGTCTGCAATATCGACCAGCTCGCGGCGTGGGTCGGGAACAACACGATCGTGGTTTCGGGGTACCAGGACGGGCTGTGGGAGCTGCCGGCGGCAGGCGGGCACCCGCACCCGATCCTGTCGGGTCAAGACCAAGACAGCGACTGGTATGGCGGTCTGTCGGTGAGCCCCGACGGATCCACCATCGTGGGCTATCCGCTGTCACAGCCGGTCAAGGGGGAAGTCTTGGCCACCGTGCCTGCCGGCGGTGGCGCACTGAGGGTGCTGTTCAGCCAGGGGGCGGGCACGAGCGCTTATGACTATCCGGAGTGGCTGGACAACCAGACACTGGTGCTGCAGCATCTCAGCGGGACCCCCGCTCATCTCACGAGCCGGATCGCGGTCACCCCCGTAGCTACGTTCAGCCCGCAAGATATCAACCGCTCCGACACGACGGCGGCTTTCCCCGCCCTGGCGCCAGCGTCGGGCCTAGAGGTCTCAGTCAAGGTGCTCGGGATTATCCGTTCGGGTCTCGCGGTGGACGATGACTACCCGTCAGACGGGCCCGTGAATTTCACCGTGCCTACCGCTGGCGGCCAGGACGGCTCGGAATACACGGCCCCCGCGGACGAGGGACAGAAATGCATGTCTGGCTGTGCCAACGTGCTCGTCACTGTGTTGGATTCGCTGACGCACCAGCCCGTCGAAGGCGCCACGGTGACAGCCTCCGTGGACCCGATCCCCAAGCTCGACCTTGAGAATACTGCGAGCCAGTCCGCGGTCAGTGAGTTTCTGGCCAAGGACAACGAGTTCCTGTGCCTGCAAGCCGACCGGGCTCCCGGCGTACCCCAGTCGCCGTGTGGGACTGAGCTGAGCTCAGGTCTGACTACCAACAGGCTCGGCCACGTATATCTTGTCTACTGGGCGCCCGGGTTGGTTGACACCGCGCAAACCACGCTCAATGTTTCGGCCGCGAAACAGACGTGCCTGCAGGGGGCATGCGCCTTCAAGGGGGGCACAGCGAACCCAGCGAGACTGGTCGTGCGGCCCTACCTTATCTATCAGCATACCGGCACGCTGGCAGCCCCCGAAGTCGGGTTGTTGGTCGAGTTCGCCCAAGAACCCAACACCATCGTTGCCGATATGGCTCTCGATAACTACGCTGAACACCTCCTGAAGAGCGCGCTCAAAGCTCTGGCGCTGTTCCAGAAGCACGCGGCGTCGATCGCGGCCTCGTCCGGTCTGGTGGTCGCTATCGCTGTGCATGTCGTGGAGGCCTTCAAGAAATACGGCGAGCAGCTCGGTCTTATTGCTACCCTGCTGGAAGCCGAGGACCTGTCCACGCTCGGGCTCGGCGAAGAGCCGTACGCGACGTCCGTCCCTTTAGATGCCAGCTCGGCTTTCACGGGGCGCATCTTGTCGGGTCTCGGCAACATCCCTGTCCCGGGGTTACCCAAAACAGGTCCCACCGGGATCCTGTGGTCCGACGCGCTGGCATTGAACGAGCAGCAAAAGCGTGTGGGCACCGGGTTCGCTACCCGCCCAGAGAGCATCGACCTCAAGGTGTACGAGATCTCCCACTGCGACGAGAGCTATCCCGTTTGCGGGCCAGGTTACCGGTACCTACCCGCTCAGTCGAGCCTCGCGCTGGAGCTCCATCACGGTATCCAGGCGCAGCTGTGTTTCTATTTCACCGGGTCGGGCGGCTTTCCTGGCCTCAAATGGAGCGACCAGTTCTGCGAAAACCAATATGCCGCTCCCTACTGGGTAGTTAGCCAACCTAATCTCAACCGCGCTCTTCCATAGACGGAGACCCGCTGGTAGCGATCACGGCGCCCCATTGGATCGCACCGGGGGTTCGCCGCGGCGGGCCAGGTCATACCCGATGTCTTTGTTGATCCCGAGGAGCTCTGCACGCCGGTCGCGTCGCTCTGATCGGCATTATGGCCACGCTAGTAGCGGTGGCCCGGTGCTCCCACAACCCCTGTCCCTCACTCGGGCACGATCCTGGGATCTGCGTTGCTTACGGTCGCTCGGGTCACTCGCCTGTTGCAATGGGGGCAATGCGGTCTCCTGGCGACCTGGGGTCATTTGCTTCGACTCACGCTCCCACAGCTTCGGTCGGGTGTAACCCCTGCCGGTCCAAGGCGCCGCGTCGCTCCGGGTTTCCCTTCTGGGGTGCCGCACTCGTGCTGTGCACCCGTCCTTGTAGCTGCGGCCAAGTCGTCGCCGTCAAATCGACACCAGCTCGAAAGGAACCCAGCAATGAACACCACCAGCTTCATCGGCCCACTGACCAAAGACCTCGAGGTCCGCACGACCTCATCCGGTCCGGTCACAGACACGCGGGTCGCCGTGGACGGGCCGAACGACCGGGCCGTGTGTGTCACGGTGACCGTGTTCGGCGCCCAGGGCGACGCCATCGCCGAGCATGTCGCCAAGGCCGCCGTTCGGCGTGATCGGCCGGCTGGCCTACGACCAACAGGAGTCCGAACCCGGCGAACTTCCGTCCAGGTTGTACGTGATCGCCACCACGGTGGACTTCTTGGCCCGACCTCGAAGCGACAGATGGTTTGGGCAACGTTTTGGGCAACAACTGCCGCCAATTACCACCTTCTAGGGCCGTCTTGGCGCGATCGGGGTTGAAAAACCGCACTTCAAGCCCCATATAGCCATCCCGTCCGATGTCGACGGACACGTTTCGAGAGCGGTAGTGAGACTCGCTCGGGAAGGCTGCACTTACCACAGGTCTCGGTTGTCACTTCGAACGGCGGCACCATAAGTGCCGATCTGTGCGTCACGCGTTGCCTCAAAGGTCCACATTCGGTGCGGTCATTCGGTGCGTATGGTCGCTGAGATCAGCTTCGCAGCGCCGGGCTGGAGCCGGTGGCTCCGAGCCGAGCCGGGGAGGCGGGAAAGCCTTGTGGGACCGTCGGCTCGGGAGTGCCAAAGTGGGGGCTGCGTGGCAAGGGACCGGAAGTATGCGCTCGTTGAGCGAGAACGGCGCTTCCTGCTCGCTGGAGTGCCGTCGGAGCCGCCAGTCAGGGTCGTCGAGATTGTGGACCGTTACCTCGCGCGCAGTCGGATCAGGTTGCGGATCGCCACCACAGTCGAGGGCGACAGCCGCGGAACGACGCAGTACAAGCTCACGCAGAAGGTCCCCGTGCCTGACGGCGGCCCAGGTTTCATCACCACCTTGTACCTGGATGCCGACGAGCATCGTCTTTTCGACGCTTTGCCCGGTGCCGTGCTCCGTAAGACCCGTTTGAGTATCCCACCGTTCGGCGTGGACCGCTTCGGTGGTGTGCTGGAGGGCCTGGTTCTCGCCGAAGCCGAGTTCTCCTCTGATGAGGAGATGCGAGCCTTCGTGGCTCCAGAGTGGGTCGTCGCCGAGGTCACCCGTGACGCTGCCTTCACCGGCGGACGCATGGTGTGCTCAAGCCGGTACGAGCTGGGCCAGGCGCTCGCCGCGTATGGCGTTGAGCTGTCACCGGCTGCACGCCGAGAGACTTGACGGACCGCTCCCGGGCCGTTCGTGAGCGGTCTGGTCCTCCCATGACGTGTCGCTGCTGGCGGTCACGTTGTGTGGTCGGAGCTACGGCAATAGCCAGAACCGCCTGGGTGCGAGTCGGGGCCCTTGCATGGCACACCCTTCCCGCTTCCCACGCGACATCTGTAACAAGTTGTCGCAAGGAAGCGTCTGCAACTTGGCCTGCGCCGTGGTCGTAACTGATTGCGGGTAGTGGCGAGAATCCCCGCTCCCCGCTCCTCCTATTCGCTGTTGGTATCTTCGTGGTGGCCAAACCCGGGAAACCTTCCCGAGGTCCAAGGACAACGATACGACGATGCCAGAACTTCTCATCGACTTCATCACTTCGCTCGATGGCTATGCGGCCGCCGAGGGCTGGCCGGGCTGGTGGGGACTGGAAGGGCCAGAGTACTTCGCCTGGTTGGCAGCGCAGCCAGAAGCCGACTACACCGTCTTGATGGGCGCGACGACTTACCGCGTCATGTCGGGGTTCGCCGCCGCGGGCGAGCCAGGCACGGATGCCCTTGCGGGAATGTCGAAGGTCGTTTTCTCAACCACGTTGACCGAGCCCCTCTCCTGGGCGAACACCCAACTCGTGGCTCGAGATCCGGTTGAGGCTGTGAGGGAGATGAAGGACAAGGGCTCCGAGTCGATGCGCTCCATCGGTAGCCTCACCTTGTGCCGCGCTCTCCTGAAGGCCGGTCTCGTGGACCGCTTCCGGGTCGTTGTCTTTCCCGTCATTACTGGAAGCACCGGCCGGGAACGGATCTACGACGGCTATCCCGATGTTGCTCTCGACATGATCAGCAGCCGCACCTTCGATGGTCGAACCCAGCTGCTGGAGTACGTCCCGACTGTTCTGATTCGACCTCCAGGGACTAACCCGGTCAACGCCTGACCGGCACCGGCCCGCACCGCGAGCCCTCGGTCGATTTCACGGTACCCTCGGCAAATCGACGACGCCGTCGCGATAGGTGATTAGCTCGAGCCAATACGAGCGCAAATATGTGGTAGTCGATCGACGAGTTCAACCTCTACAACCCCACTACTCAACCGACTACAACTACAACTACTGTAACCCCGCCGACGACGACCACTACAACCGTGTCGCCCTATAAGTTCCGCGGGCAAAAGTGCGTCCGCTTCTGGCCCCACTTCCTTATCCGTGTCAGCTTGATCGCCACCAGGCACGGCTTCTTCGCCGTGATGTACCGCTGTTTTGTCCGCCTAGTTCTGGGAGTACGGGTGCTCGTGACCTACCACGTTGAAAGCCACGGCCACCTTCGCACCAAGTACCGGTGGGCGCAGAAGTTCCGGCTCGGGTCGCCAATGGGTAGGCGCCTCGTGGAGCTCCGGGTTGCTGGAGGTGAATGGCTCAGGTGGAACGGTCGCCTCTACGTCGTCAAGAGCCTCTCGGTTCTCAGCTAGAAAGCGTCTGCCACTACAGGGTCGGCACAACTGCCCTGGCCGATGACCCAACTGAACGAAGGTGCCGGAGCACGGTCAAGCTACCAGGCCCGGCGCCTTCGTCGCGCGTCGCCCCCGTGTCACCGGCGGCAGCGTCCAAGACGGACGCCAAGGCAATCGAGCACTAGGCCCTAGTGGGCACCGATCCGGGCCCTTTAGCAGCGAGGCCGATTGCTCACGCCCCGAGAGCTCGATGGCTTATACCTGGGATTCAGGCCGATCTAGCACCAGGTTGGTGGAGCTCGACCCGATTACCCGCGGGGTCTATCACAAACGACTGGAGGCTCGTCCCAGACACGACCGGCTCAGTGACGTCCAGACCCTGTTGTCGTAGCGTGGCGACGACGACTGAGAGGTCGACGAAAGCGAGGGCAAAGTGCTGGCCAGTGTCTCGCGGACAGACGCCTCGGATGAGGTGCACTTGTTGGCCACCTACGTCCAGCCAGGCACCATCGAAACTGAAGTTGGGCCTGTCCGAGCGGACCTTGAGACCGAGCTTGTCAACGTAGAACGCGAGCGCGGCATCAACGTCATCTACGTTGATCGACACGTGATGGATACCGAGCGGTTCTATGACCCCGATTATGGCACTCGGTCCGGTCGCCTTCGGACGTACCTGGTTAGATCGTTGACGTTGTAACGATCTGAGATCCGCCCCCCGGGAGCAACATGGCGCCAAGGTGAGGGGATGATCGCCCGACCCGGTTGGCGTGGTCAGCGTCCGGCCGCGTACCCCTGCATGCCGCGGGGGTTAGCCCCCGCCGACAGCAGGCCGCTCGCTGGGTCACGCCCGACCGCGGACAGCCGGCCGAGGGCCCACGGGCCGGCCCGGACCACACGGTGGCCACGACTGGCGAGGGCAGCGATGACATCGGCACCGAGACGGTCCTCGACGACCAGGCTGCCGGGATCGGCAAGGCGCGGGTAAAACGAGGACGGGAAGCTGTCGGTGTGCCACGTGGGCGCGTCGATTGCTTCCTGCAGCGCCATCCCGGCACCGAGGTGGCGCAGAACGAATATCAGCTGCCACTGGTCCTGCTGATCGCCGCCCGGAGTGCCGCAGGCAAGAACGGCCGAACCATCGTGCATTACGAGAGTCGGCGAAAGGGTCGTCCGGGGACGCCTACCCGGCACGAGCGAGGAGGCGAGGCCCTGCTCGAGCCAGGTCATCTGCAGGCGAGTGCCAAGACAAAAACCGAGCTCGGGGACCGTCGGCGAACTCTGCAGCCATCCCCCGCTCGGTGTTGCTGAGATCATGTTGCCCCAGCGGTCCACGACGTCGACATGCACCGTGTCGCCACGGGTGAGCCCCGAGGGCCCCACCGTCGGATCGCCACTGCTCCCGGCGAGGTCGGTGCCGAACCCGGTGCGGCCCAGGCTGGCCGCTTCGACCTCGAAGCCCTCTCGCGCCCTGCGGGCGATGCGCGCACTGCGACCATCCGGTTGACCTGGGCGTAGCTCCAAGGAAGCATGCTGCGACACGAGGGCGGCCCGCTCGACGTTGTAGGCGGCCGACAGCAGGGCCCCGACCGGTACCTCCTGGCCCTCGCCGTACCAGGCCTCCCTGTCCGCGAGTGCCAGCTTCAGGCACTCGGCGACGACATGGGCACCAGTGGCGGAGCCGGGATCAGGCACGTCCGAGCCAAGCGCATCGAGGAGGGCGAGGGTCTGGAGCATCACCGGGCCCGTGTCCAGGGCCCGCTCTTGGCGACGGTGAAGCCGCGCCAGGCGAACGTTACCGGCTCCTCCCAAGAGGCACGCCACTGTGCCATGTCAGCTCCGGTGAGGGCGCCGGAGTGGCACTGGCCGCTCGAGTCCCGGAACGACCGGCGGGCGAAGGCGTCGATAGCCTCGGCCACGAAACCCTCCCGCCACGCTCGCCGGGCCCCGTCTATCTGCTGCTCGCGGCCCTGGCCGCAGGCTTCCCCCTCCCTGACCAGGCGTCTCAAGGTGGAGCCCCAGGCCGGGTTGGCGAAGCGTGCCCCGACGGCCGGCAGCCGACCATTCGGGAGCCAGAGCTCGGCAGAGCTGGTCCAGTCCTCGCGGAACAACGCTTCGACCGTGCGCACGGTTGCGGCGACGCGATCGCCCAGAGGGTGCCCGCCGTCCGCGTAGTCGATAGCGAACTGCAAGATGCGGCGTAGGCCCATCGTCCCCTGGTCGCGCAGCAGCATCAGCCACGCGTCGAAGGCTCCAGGCACGGTGGCGGCGAGCAGCCCCGCGCCGGGTACGAGGTCGAGCCCCAACGACCCGAAGTGTTCCGCCGTTGCTCGAGCAGGCGCCGGTCCCTGACCGGCGAGCACGCGGGGGCGCGGGTCTCCGGCGATCGATAGGACTGCCTGGACCTCGCCGCCGGGCCCGTTGAGATGGGGCTCCACGACCTGGAGGACGAACCCGGCGGCGATGGCAGCGTCGAAGGCGTTGCCGCCCGCTTCTAGAACAGCCATCGCCGAGGCGGAGGCGAGCCAATGTGTCGACGAGACCATGCCGAACACTCCTCGCAAGGTGGGCCGGGTAGTGAACTCGGCAGTCATTCCGTCCGCTCTGTACGAAAGAAGGCGGCGGACATGCCGCTAACGGCGTTGCCCACGTCGATCTGGCCACCGGCGATGTTGTGCGGTCGGCAATCGACTGCGTCGGACCTGGTGAACCTCGAAATGGCATTCTTCAATGTCCAGAAGAACAAGCCGACGCTGCCATCCGGTCTTCTAGCGATCAAAAAGACTATAGGGCCAGTGCCTACCCGGCTCAGTTGAGGCAGAGAGAGGCATGCGCCTCAGCCATTGTTGGGTGATTATGTAGGTGTGGAACTGCGGCCGGTCCGGTTCAGCGATGCCGAGGTGGAGCCGTTGTTGGCCGGCTTGGCCCAGGAGTACGTCACGCGTTATGGCGAGAACGTTGAAATGACGAGGGCCAACGCCGACGAGTTCGACCCTCCATCCGGGCTGTTCGTCGTTCTCATGGACGGGCCGATTACGGTCGCCGGGGGAGGGTTCCGGCGCTTCGACGCGACAACATGTGAGGTGAAGCGGATGTGGGCAGACCCCCGTTATCGCCGGCGCGGACTGGCAGCCCGCGTGCTCAAAGCCCTCGAAGACGCTGCCCGGCAAGCTGGTTATACCCGCTTGATCCTGGAGACCGGTCCCCGACAGCCGGAAGCTGAGGCGCTATACGTGAGACAGGGTTACACCCGGACCGAGTTCTACGGTCACTACCCCGAGGCTAGAGCGTTCAGCCTGGATCTCTCCCGTCGTTGACGTCGGCCGTGCCCTGGTCTACGAGCCTGGTCATAGTTGTCGGGGCCGCCGGTCTGATGACCGCGTCGACGGCTGCACCGTCCGTACCCAAGGTACCGGCGGCATCCAGCGCCCTCACCGCCAACGCGCCTTCGGTCCAATTCGTAAAGACAAAGAGCGCTAACTGGTCCGGGTACGAGGTTTTGGGCGGCCCGTACTCCGTTGTTGCAGGCGACTTCACCGTCCCCGGGATGTCGGTCGGGACACCGGTCGGGGAGCAGGCTTCCGAGTGGATGGGGGTCGGACAAGGCGCCAGATCGTTGATCCAGGCGGGTGTGGACGAGTACCCAAATCCCGTGAACCCACTAGACACGGTCGCGCAAGCGTGGTGGGAGGTACTCCCTGCGCGGGAGACCAACATCACCCGCGTGAACGTCGACGAAGGCGACATGGTCCGGGTCACCATTTGGGAACTGAACGCGACCAACTGGGACCTCAACCTCACCGACGAGACGAGCGGGGAGAGCTTCACCAGCCCACCGGAGCGGTACAACGGCCCGGCCAATACGGCCGAGTGGGTGGTCGAAGCACCTTCGTTGTGCCGGCAGACGTGCCAGCCGGCCTTTCTCGCTCCCTACACCCCTGACATCGTCTTCAGCCACCTCGGCATCACGGGCCACGAAACCTTGTTGGAGCGGATCACACTTGTCCAGCAGAGCGATGCTGTGGCTACTCCGTCTGGTCTTCAGGGCGACGAATTTCGTGTTGCCTACACGGGCCCGACGGCTTTCTACTGATCTGCCCAAGCTGCCGGGAGCCCTCTCCATATTGGTCAGGTGCCCGGTGGCGTCCCGGGTACGGGCATCAGGTGCCCGGTGGTGCTCCCGGTACGGGGACCATTGCAGCCCCGGTTATGGGCCAGCCGTCGGCTGACCAGTAGAGCGGGCGCACCTGGAGCCATGGCTGGCCGGCCGCCCAGGCGTCGTAGTAGTGGTAATCGATAAGGAAAGTACTGCCGTCCAGAGTTATGGAGGGCCCGCCCGGGCCGATCATGCCGTCGGTGCTGCCCTGTAGCTCCATCCCGCCGCCCGCGGTCATGGCAGTGCCGTTGGGGTCGAGAAATGGCCCCGTTATGGACTGGGAGCGCCCGACAAGGATCTCGTACGTGCTCCCTATGGCCTTGCAGCAGTAACCGTAGGAGATGAACAGGTAATAGAACCCGCCATGATAAATCATGTAGGAGCCCTCTTCGGGATCGGGGGCGGGCGCCTCAGACAGCGAGTAGAGGGTTGGGTGGGCCGAGGCGGGCAGACCGGTGGCCGCGTCGAGACGAAGGAGATGGATACCGCCCCAGAAGGACCCGAATAGAAGCCACTTGGCCCCATCCGGAGCGCTGATCAGGGCGGGGTCGATGGCGTTGTAATTGTCGGCCACAACGGAGAAAAACACCAGCCCGTCGTCTTTCCAGTGGTATTCAGCGCTGGAAGGATCCAGGGTGCGGTTGGTCGCCAGCGCGATCAACGAGTCGTTGGCACCAAAACTAGAGGCGGCGTAATACAGGTGGTAGAGCCCGTCGTAGTAGGAGATGTCGGGGGCCCACAGGTTTTGGACGCCCAGGATCCGGTTGGTGATCCAGCTGGGGATGGTGTGGAAAACGGTGCCGACCAGGCGCCAGGTCCGCAAGTCGGTTGACTCCCGGATCTGGATGTCGCCGTCGTTGACCTCCCCGTTGGGGTCACCGGTCGAGTACAGGTACCAGGTGCTGCCTTCACGGATCATGGAGGGGTCGTGGATGAACATGTATGACGGGACGGGCACGGTTGCGGCGGGCGCGGGCGCGGGTGTGGTGGCGGCGGCGGGCACTGGTGCCCCGAGCGCCGTGACCAGCGTCGCAAGCAGCACGGCCCCGCCGATCAGGCTTCTGACGACCCCGCGAACGAACGCTCGCCCAGATGTAGCAATGGCTCCGCGCATAGGTTTGGTCCCTCCTCAGCAGTCTGGGCCGGCCGGCATTAACCGGTGAGGCTCCCAAACAACAGGCCGCCCCGGAAAAAGCGCTGCAGGGCCAGGAACACCACGATTATGGGGACGATGGTGAGGAAGCCAGCGCAGATGGTGTACAGGTAGAAGTCCTGGTAGCCCCCACCGCTGACCGAGTGCTGGAACCATACGAACACGCCTACCGGCAGCGGGTCGAAGCTGGCGTTGTTGTTAACGATGAAGGGCAGGAAGAAGTTGTTCCACGACGACACCAAAGAGAGCAGGAAGACGGTGACGATCGCCGGGGTCATCAGCGGTAGAGCGATGCGCACAAAGATGCGGCTCTCGCCGGCCCCGTCCACCCGTGCTGCGTCCAAGGAGCTCCCGAGGCACTGCCCCACCGGTGTAGACCCGCATAAGGTAGACGCCGACGGGGCTGACCATAAACGGTAGGAATATCCCTTCCATGGTCGAGTCCAGGTGGACCCGGGCGTAGAGGATGTAGAGGGGGATGGCGACCGCCGTGGAGGGGATCAGCAGGGCGGAGAGCACCACCATGAAAAGGGCGTTGTTGCCCCGGAAGCGGAACCGGGAGAAACCGTAGCCGGCAAGGGTGGACAGCACCGTGGCCCCGATGCCCCCCACGAAGGCATAAATGAGTGTGTTGCGGAACCATTGGGCCAATGACCCTTGCGAATGGTCGATAAAAATCTGGCGCATGTTGTGGAAGAACTCGAACGGGTGGGCGAACCAGAGCCCGAAGGTGGCGAAGAGGTTGGGTTCGGTCTTGGTGGAGTTGACCAGTATCCACCAAAGCGGGGTGAGGGTGAAGGCGGCGAACACAACGGCCAGGACTGTCACCATGGTCACCGTGCCCCTCCGGAGCCCGTATAACCGGAGCGGGATCATGTCGTTCCTGGCTCTCGCCCTCCGCTCCCGGCGGGTGAGCGGCTTTGACCGTCGGCTTGACCGTTAGCGTGGTGGTGCTCACAGCCACCCTCCTTTCTTCCTACGCACAATCAGGAAGCCAACAGAGATGATGATGATGATCAGGGCCAGCACGAAGGCGATGGCCCCGGCGAGGTTGTACTCCTGGGCTGCATAAGCCTGGTTGTACAGGTAGACGTTAGGGGTGTAGTTGTAGGCCACATTGGTGGTGAAGACGGTCAGCACCTCCGGCTCCACGAACAGCTGCAGCGCCCCGATGATGTTGATTATGGCTACCAGGGTGATGGCGGGCCTGATCATCGGCAGCTTGACCCCTGTCACCAGCTTGCGCAGGCTCACCCCGTCGATGAGAGCCGACTCCACCACCTCGCGCGGGACCGACTTGAGCGCGGTGAACAGGATGACCATGGTGTAGCCGGTCCACTCCCATATGGCGATAACCACAATGGAGCCGAGCAGCGGCGCCCCGGCCCCGAAGAAGTTGAAAGACTTGAGGCCGAGGTCCTGAAAAATACGGTCGAACGGCCCGTACGGGTCCTCCAGAAGAAAGGACCACATGACGCCGGCCACGATGCTGGGGACGGCGAAGGGGATGAAGAAAAGGGTGCGGAACGCCGTCCCCCACTTGGCCACACCGATTTCGAACATGGTGGCGAAAAAGGCGGCGATAATGATCATGACGGGCACCTGGATGGCGGCATAGATCAGGGTGCGCAGCACGCTGTACCAAAAGGCGCTGGTGGTGAGGACGGTCTTGTAGTTGGCTAACCCGCTGAACACTGTCCCGCCGACCAGGCGGCTGGTGAACAGGCTGTCGTAAAGGGCGTACAGGATAGGGATAACCAAGAAGAAGAGGAACATGAGAATAAAGGGGAGGATGAAATAGAGCCCTCGGCGCTCTCGGGCCGTGACCGACCGGGCTTTGCGCTGCGGGCCGCCGTCGGCGCGCACGAGCAGAGGCGTCGGCTCTCGCCGCTGTAACGCTCCGTTTACCACCGCCTGGCCCAATGCCCCCCCTTTTTTTGGGGACCGGGATGGCGGGGGCATGGCCCCCGCCATCTGTCCCGTTTAGCTTGTCTGGTTCTAGCTCAACTAGCTACACAACTTGTTAGCTGCTTACGGTAAAACCTTGCTGCTTGGCGTAGCTGGTCATGGTGGATTGCAGGGTCTGGAAGTCCTGCACCAGGGTCCCCTTGCCGTTGAGGAGGTTAGAGGTCGTGGTAAGGGCCAGGAAGTAGGTCATAAACGGGGGCCAGGACGCCGCCTCAACGTGGCTCGCCGCCTTGGCGGACTGGTTGAACAGGGGCGTAGTGCCCGTGGCCGGGATGCTGATGGACTGGAACGATGGAGTGTTGAGCAGCGGGAGATAGGTGGGGAACAGTGAGGACGGTGCCGTCTTCATGATCGCCCACGACTGGCTGGTGCCGTTCATCCACTCTGCGAACGTGGCGGCGCCGGCCGGGTCCTTGCTGGAGGAGAACACGGGGTAGGTGGACCCGCCCCAGTTGGCGGCAACGTCGGCCCCTGCCGTCCACTGCGGCAGCGGGTACGTCCGCCACGATCCGAGGGACAGGCTGGTCAGGTTGGGGGCCAGGTACGACGGGCCCCAGGCGGAGGCGATCCAGCAGGCGTAGGTGCCGTTGTTCAAGTCCGACCAGAAGGCGTTCTGGAAGTCGGCGGCTGCCTTGATCGACCCGTTGGAGAACAAGGTGTCCCAGTACTTGGCCCAGGCCATCTCGTTGGCGCCGGTGAAGTCGACGGTGACCTTGGAGCCACCGTTCCAGCTGAAGGGGAATGCGTTGTCCTGGGCCATGACGCTGACCAGGTACTGCATGTCCTCTGGGTCGAAGCTGGCCAGGTAGGTCTTGGGGTCGGCCTTGTGCAGCGCCTCGGCCGCAGTGGCGAAGTCGGCCCAGGTGGCCCCAGGGTTGATGTTGTACTTCTTGAGGATGGCACTGTTGCAGAACAGGTCCATGGGGCCGGCGTCCCCGGGCATGGCGTAGACGCCTGCGCCCTGGCTGACCTCATCCCAGGCAAAGGAGGCGAAGTCGCTCTTGTATTTGTTGGCCCCGTAGGGGACCAGGTTGACCACTGACTTGGTGATCTCGTAGGACGGCAGCTCGTCGAACTCGACCTCAGCCACGTCGGGCACTCCCGAGCTGGCCTTGATGGCGTCTGTAAGCTTCACGTACTCAGTGTCGCCCGCCCCTACGTCGTCCAACTTGACGCAAATGCTGGGGTGGGTCTGGTTGAACGTGTCCACCATGCGGTAGATCCCGGGCACCCAGTCCCAGAACTCGATCTGGGGGGCCCCCGACTTGCAGTACGAGGTGGTGTTGGTGCTGAGCGCTCCGGTGGCGGCGGACGACGTCCCCGACAATACCGGGGACGCGGACAGCAATGTCCCGGCCATGAGGGCGGCGCCCCCCCCGGACACGACCTTGCACATAAGACGACGACGCGGAGCGCGTCCATTAGTTGTTCTATTTGTCATCCTTATAGGCTCCTTCGGTTGCGATGGTATTGGGCGATTATTTTGTGGCTGCATTGTTTGTTCCGGTAGGGCTCAGTAGTTCTGGCAAAGGCTCCTCCCTTTTAGTGGTGCGGTACTGAGGAATAGGCCATCTCGGTTAGTGCGCGGCTATCGCCACTTCGATGACGGTGAACGAGCTCGGCGGGGCTTTCACGACGAGGACGTCGCCTCTTGGTTGTTCGGCCCCGTCCTCCAGGTTGACTCCTTCAATTTCGATGCCGGGGATATCCGCGGCCCCCGGGGAGAAAATGTTGGCGGCGCGGTCCGCCCCCGTCATCGTTCGCACCCGGGCCGGGCCGGCGAAGGTGCCATCGCGCAACCTCAGTTCGACTGCATCGGCCGACTCCGGGTCGCGGTTGACGATCGTCGCGCTCAGCTTCGAGCGACCGGTGTCCGCGGTGGCAGAGGCATCGATGGTGGTGAATGGGCCTAAATCGGCGATGCGGTGCCTCCATCGGTCGCCCGGCTGGGGCGCCGGGCCCTCGACGGTGGGCGACTCGACCCGGACGTCGACGGCTTCGTCGAGGGCGGATCCTGAGTGCAGCTGGAACGGGTAGTAGATCGGCTGGACGAAGGCGCCCTGAGTTGTGGTCACTATCGGTGCGATGGCATTTACCATCTGGGCTAGGTTGGCCATTTTGACCCACGCACAGTTACGGACGAATATGTTCAAATAGGTGGCGACGGCGAGGGCGTCAACGAACGTGTAGCGCTCTTCAAGGGCCCCGTCGTCGGTCCGGTACCAGACGTTCCATTCGTCGTACGCAATACCAGGGGCGTGGCTCAGCCTTTGCGTATAGGCGGTCCGGGACAAGCACGTACTTGTGTAGCGGATCGCCCTTTCGGACTGGTGCGGGCTGAGGACATTGTTCCAATAGTCGCCTGACCCCGTGTATATGTGCAGGGAATGGAGGTCAACCAGCGCTGACAGGCCCTCGATGACCACTCGGTCCCAGTCGTTCCAACCGTTCATCCCGCAGCTGACCAGCTTGATGCTGGGGTCGAGGCGCCGGATGGCTTTGGCCCAGCGCGAGGCTGTTTTCACGTATTCGTCGGCCGAAAGCTGGCCCACTTGCCACTCGCCGTACATCTCGTTGCCCAGGCCCCAGTAAGGGACTCCATAGGGCTCCGCCTGTCCGTTCTCACGCCGACGGTCGGCCCAGTACGACTTGGCCGCCGAGTTGCAGTACTCGACCCAGGCCAACGCTTCAGACAGGGTGCCGGTACCCATGTTGAGGCAGATGTACGGGGTCACGCCCAGCTCCGCGCAGTACCGCAGGAACTCATCGGTGCCGAAATGGTTGGGCTCCACGCCTCCCCAGGCCAGTTCTACTCGCGGGGGGCGGGAGGCGCGTGGCCCGATACCGTCGGTCCACAGGTAGTTGCTCACGAAGTTACCGCCCGGCCAGCGCAGGACGCTCAGCTCCAGCGGGCGGAGAAGGTCGAGCACGTCAGTACGAAAACCCTGGCCGTCGCTGAGCGGCGATCCCTCCTCGAACAGCCCGCCGTTGATGCAGCGTCCCAAGTGCTCCACAAAGCCGCCGAACACATTGCGGTCAAGCTGGCCAAGGCTCCGGCCGGGATCCACCGTAACTTTGCTCACAATTTCTCCTTGCTCTTCTGAGCTGAATTAGCCCCCGTGCCCGACTGCGAGAGCGGTCGTGCTGCCCCACACGAGTCCCGGACGACGAGCTCGACGGGGAGCAACGAGGTTTCGGTCGTCACCTCGCCGCCATTGATGCGGTCGACCAGGACCTCGACAGCCCGGGCGCCGGTTTCCGCAAAGGGGATGTGCACCGAGGTGAGCGGCGGGGTCAGGAACGGGGCGAAGGGGGTGTCGTCGCAGCTCACCACCGCTACGTCGTCCGGTATCCACCTACCGGTCGCCCTCACCGCGCTGTAGACGCCGATAGCCATGACGTCGTTTTGCACGAAGATGGCCGTCAACTGGGGATGGCGCTCGAGGAGGAGCCGGGCCGCCGCGGCGGCCCCGGCCGGGGTCCAGTCCCCCTCGACCACCATGTCCTCGCCCGGCTCGATCGAGGCCTCGCGCAGCGCCTCCTCGTAACCGCGCACGCGTGAGCGCACCACCAAGCGGCGGAAAGGGCCTGTCACCGTTCCCACGTAGCGGTGCCCTAGGGCGAGAAGGTGCTCGGTGCAGAGCCGGCCGACCTCGCGGTGGTTGGAACCCACTGTGGGGACACCGCCCCCCGGGACGTGGTGCAGGCTGACGGCGGGCACGTAGCGCCGCAGCAGTTCAGCCACGGCGCTGTCCTCTTCCAGTTGGGGCGCCGCGGCGATCACGCCGTCCACGCGCCGCTCTATAAGGGTTTTGACCACCCCCGGGCCGGCCTCCTCGTCTTGGCCCAGGGCACCCACCAACACCGAGTAACCGAGGCGCCGAGCGGCGCGCTCGGCGCCCAGGATGAACTCCGACAGGGCGAGGTCGGTGAGGTCCCCGGCCACGATGCCGATGGTCGAGCTGGACCGCTGGACGAGGCTGCGTGCGATGCTATTGGGGGAGTAGCCCAGCTCCCGGGCTGCCGCCGTTATCCGCTCAGCAGTCTCGGGGGAGACGCGGACCTCCCCACCGTTTAGGAACTTGCTGGCTGTCTGGAAGCTGACGCCAGCGCGGGCGGCTACTTCCTTCAAGGATGGATAAGGCCGTTTCACCCCCCTGCCTCCCCTTCGACCTGTTCCGGACGCTGCCCCCCTTTAGATTGGGCGAACGTTCGGTCAGGACTCTACGTCATCCCGGGTTCGCCTGTCAAGGCATCGAGTGCGAAATCCCTGTTGAGCGGCCGACCACCTTCATCCCGCGCATCCTGCTATGGTCAGGGACCGCGGAGGCAAAGGTTTTCGTTAAACCGAGGTGCCCCGTTAAGCGAGCGTTCGCCTAGGAATGGGTACAGAGATTGGCTAACAAGGCGTTGACCTGCGGTTGAGGTCCGCAGCAGACAAAATTGATCGGCACCTGAGGAGCGAAAAGGTCGGTCGGCATGGGTCAAGATTGGGGCTTGCCCGGACCGCCGGGCTATTGCTTACGGGTTAGGAGCCGTCGGGGTAGCCACCGCGGTGCAGGATCATCGGGAAATGGGGGAGCGTTTCGGCAGTCTTGACCCAGGACCGCCAGCATCCCTCGGGTGCTTTGACCAGCTCCGCCAAGGGGGAGCGGTCGAGCGTCTCGTCGACGACTACTTGTTCGAGCGCCGACCGTAGGCGCACGTGTCACGTCCCCACCGAACTGCTTGCCCCATCGACGCTCGATCGTTCGCACCAACGTCTCGTAGTCGGATTTGGCGCTGCGGCCGGCGTCAGTGAGTATTAGTGCTCTCGCGCTCTCGACGCTCAGGCGCGGGCGTTGGCGCCAGCCGGTGAGGAACGCCATCGCCTCTTTCGAGATCCCGGAGCGCCGCACCAGGTCCGCTTTCGGGCACCCCTCCTCGCCGATCACTCTCACTAGATTTGCGGCCATCGTGAGGGGTACTTCAGAAGCGCTCTCGTGTTCGAGGGTGTACAACAGCAGCGCTTGGGCCAAGCGGTCGACGAGCTTGAGATCGCCGATCGCCTCCTCCCGCGGTGCCGACGGGGCCCAGCGGGTCCACATCAGGTTGTCGACCTGTGGCAGGTAGTGAGGCAGTTCCTGGTCGACCTGGCACAGGAGTTCTCCGAGCACCTCTTTTAGCTGGTCGACCTTGCGAGCGCCGAGATGGTCAGCCCATTTGGTCTCGACGAGGTCCGGGAGAAGAGGGAAGATCGTCTCCGATGCTTCGCGCAACTGGCTCGTCGGCCTTACGACTCCACCGCTCAGTGTCACATATCCCCAGCGGATGACCCCCGGGTTCTTGCCGCCGAGATGTCGTTCGGAGACCCCCGGGCGCCGACGAAGGTCCTGTAAAGAGATGCCCTCTGGAGGTATAAATCGCAACAGGTTCGCCCATGTGGACCACGACACGAGCCATGGGCCTTCAGCGGACAGACCTCGCCTGCGTCCCAGGTTGGTCATGTGGCCCATCCGCTGTTCGAGCTCGTTGTCCAATCCGATCGTCATTGCTACAAGCGCGTGCGATAACAATGTCGGAATTGGGAGCCGCCGACGGTCCACGACCATTGACTATCAGACGGACATCCCTACAGCAAGTGAAACCGGGAGCGACTACTAACAGAAAGAGGGATGGCGAATGACGAGCAAACCGCTGCAGGTGCTCTTTGTCGGTGGGACCGGCACCATAAGCGCTTCGTGTGCCAGGTCCGCGGTCGCCCGGGGTATGGACGTAACGGTGCTCAATCGCGCCCGGTCCGAGCTGCGCCCGCTGCCGCCCGAGGTGGAGCGGTTGATCGGAGACGTTAAAGACCCGTTGTCTCTTAGGGCGGCGATCGGCGCGCGCGACTTCGACGTCGTCGTCAATTTTCTGTGTTATTCCGCGGCCGACGCACGCAGTGCCTTGGGAACGTTCCGAGGGCGTACCGGCCACTACCTACATATCAGTACTGCAATGGTTTACCAAAAGCCACCTCGAGGAATGCCCTACCGCGAGTCGACCGAACGGCGGAACCCCTTCTCGCAGTACGCCCTCGACAAGATAGCCGCCGAGGATGTGCTGACCGAAGCGTACGCGTCGGAGTCCTTCCCTGTCACGATCGTGCGACCATCGCACACCTACGACGAAGCTCAGCCGCCTGTGCCTGGGGACTGGACCGTCATCGACCGGCTAGCGCGTGGCGATGAGATAGTCGTCCCTGGGGACGGCACCTCACTTTGGACCCTGACCCACGCGTTGGACTTCGCCCAGGGCCTGTTGGGCCTTTTCGCCAACTCAGAAGCTCTCGGCGAGGCCTTCCACATCACTTCGGACGATGTCTACACCTGGGACGAAATCTACGAGCTGTTGGCATCGGCGTTGGGCGTGGGACCACGGATCGTCCACGTGCCTTCTGAGTTTTTCCCGCTTGCCGCGCCCGACTGGGGCTGGACCAACGGGGTCCTCGGCGACCTCCGTTACAGCGTGCTCCTGGACAATTCCAAGATCAGGCGCTACGTCCCGAGTTTCGGGCCCGCAGTGTCGTTTCGCGACGCCGTCTTTGAGTTCGCCCGTTGGCGGCAGGCTCACCCGGTCGAGACGGCTCCTGATCCAACCACTGACAGGATCATGGACCGGCTTGTAACGGGCTACCACCTTGCCGAGAGGGCTTTCGCCTCTCTGGGGCCAGCGCCGACGGGCTGACCGGAGCCCACTCTCTGGCCGTGGCTGGTCGCCGTCCGGCCAGCTTGCCGTCCGGCCGGCTTGCCCAGTGGCACGGATCCTGTACCATACGAAAATCTCTCGAAAAGGTTTTATACACGACCCGAAGGAAGGTGCTGGACGGTGAGCGGAAACCGGGCAGGGCCCGTCATGCCCGTATCGAAAAAGCTGCTCGCGCTCCACCCGATATCCCCGGGCACGGTACAGCTGACCAGCGGGTTTTGGGGAGACCGGCAGATCCAGAACCGCGAGGTGACCATCCCGTACGGGATGGAAATGATGGAGGACTCGGGCACCCTTGAGAACTTTCGCTTGGCCGCGGCCGGTGGCTCGAGCGCTCAGTACCATCTCCCGCTGTTCCGCGACTCAGACCTCTACAAGGTCCTCGAGGCCATTGCCTGGGAACGTGCGCACGGTCCGGACCCCGAGCAGGAGAAGTTCTTTCGTTCGAGTGCCGAGCTCCTCGCGCAAGCCCAGGAGCCCGACGGGTACCTTAATACCTACGTGCGCGTCGTCCAGCAGGGCCGGCGCTTCCAGGACGCCGCGATGGGCCACGAGCTCTACTGTGCGGGCCACCTGTTCCAGGCTGCGGTGGCTGACGCTCGTACCGCTGCTCCCGGGCCTGTGCAGCTCGGGCCGGTCGTCGACCGCTACGCCTCGATGCTCGTGGATGTCCTCGGCTCCGAGCAGGCTGGCTTTGTCGAGGGCCATCCCGAGATCGAGACGGCGCTCGTCGAGCTCTACCGCACGACCCGCGACCCACGTCTTCTCGAGCTAGCGGGCGACCTGCTGGCGCGGACGGGGCCACAAGGTCCTCAGCTGGCGCAGCTTCGGCCCGTCCTATTTCCAGGACGACGTACCTTTCGCAGAAGCTGGCTCGATCCGAGGGCACGCGGTGCGGGCCTTGTACCTGCTGGCCGGGGCCACCGATATCTATACAGAGACGGGCGGGGCGCACCTCCGGGGCCCGATCTTCTCGCAGTGGGACGACATGGTCTCGGCCAAGACCTACCTCACCGGTGGGGTCGGTTCACGCCACCGCGACGAGGCGTTCGGCGACCGCTTCGAGCTCCCGCCGGACCGGGCGTACTGTGAGCGCTGCGCTGCCATCGCCTCGATCATGTGGAACTGGCGGCTCCTCCTGCTCACGGGCGAAGCTCGCTTTGCCGATCTCATCGAGCGCACCTTGTACAACGGCTTCCTAGCCGGGATCGGCTTCGATGGGACCAGCTTTTTTTACGAAAACCCTCTACAGGTCCGTGTGCCGACGGCCCGCCACGCGTGGTACGACTGTGCCTGCTGCCCACCTAACGGTATGCGCTTGCTCGCCAGCCTCGAGCACTACTTCGTCACCACGACCGACCAAGGTGCCCAGTTCCACCAGTACGCGTCGTGCCGGGTGCAGACCAACCCGGGCAGCGACGGCTCCCTAGACCTGGCCGTGGAGACCGACTACCCCAATGGGGGTACGGTCGTTTTCCGGGTCGACGCCGCGCCTGCAGTAAGCCGCGAAATAGCGCTGCGCGTCCCGTCTTGGGCGACGCACGCGACTGCGACCCTGAACGGCCGGTCAGTTGGCGGCGAGCCGGGCGCCGACGGCTATTTGCGCCTCCGGCGCGAGTGGTCTGGGGGCGACGAGCTCGTGGTCGAGTTCCCGCTCCGGCCCCGGGTGGTGCGGGCCAGCGACGACATCGACGGCGCTCGCGGTTGTGTGGCATTTGAGAGGGGACCGCTCGTGTACTGCGTCGAGGGCCATGACCTCGCCAGCGAGCACCCCC
Organism: uncultured Acidimicrobiaceae bacterium; assembly: GCA_963834735.1. GTDB lineage: Bacteria > Actinomycetota > Acidimicrobiia > Acidimicrobiales > Palsa-688 > Fen-671. The sequence goes on from CAWICT010000002.1 coordinate 130,688, forward strand.
TCCGGGACATCTCGGTGCGGGCGAGCGTGCCGAAGGAGGAGCCCGGGCTAGACATAGGCGGCCAGCAAGTGGTCGCCCTCAAGCTCCAGGGCCGGGCGCGGAGCACTGGTGCCCCGCCTTGGCCGTACTTCGACGCCGGCTCCGAGGCGGGGCGGGAAGGCGACGTTGGCGCGAGCAACCGTGGCGTCGAGCCCGGCGATGGAGACCTCGAGGTGCGCGCCATTCCTTACTTTGCCTGGGCCAACAGGGGCGCGACCGATATGCGTGTCTGGGTGCCGGAGCGCCACTAAGCGCTACCTGCTACCGCGCATCAACACCCCGCGCGGGGTACTGGACAAACGGTGTGGCGGTCGCTAACATCACCAGGGCTGCGAAAAGGTTTTCCATCTTGTTTCCAAAATGACCTGACGCAGCCATTCCCGCTCAAAGGAGGGTGGTTCGCCATGAGGCGTAGTTATGTGAAGCTTGTTGCATTAGCTGTCGGGCCAGCGATGGTGCTGACCATGACGGGAGCCCCGGCGGCGTCCGCCGGGACCACAACGATGAGGCCGGCGTCGACGTTCGGTGTCAACGCCACGGGTACGGTGACGTTCTGGATCAGGGACGCGACGGAATCCGCCGCGATCAAGTTGATCCCCGAGTTCAACGCCACGCACAAAAACCTGAAGATCGTTATGCACGTCACGTCACCCAACGACGACACCAGCCAGTTGGCGACGGCGATCCGCGCCGGGGATCCTCCCGACCTGGTCGGGCTGAACGACATCGACGTCCCCGAGTTCTCGCACGAGGGTGCTCTCTTGAACATCACGGCCGATGTCAACGCCCTCCCCTACAAGAAGGTCCTCAGCCCGGGCCACCTTGCGCTGGCGGCCATCGGCAACCAGTACTACGGGGTGCCTTACCTGTCGGACCTGTCGGTGCTCTGGTACAACAAGGCCCTGTTCGCGCAGGCTCACATCAGTGGCCCGCCAACGACCTTTGCCGAGATCGCGGCCGACGCGAAGGCAGTCAGCGCGCTCAGTACCGCTTCGAAGCCCGGTCTACGGGCTGTCTTTTGCAGGTGACTGCCAGGGCTGCCTGGGCTTCGTGATGCTCCCCGACATCTGGGCGAGCGGCCAGCACCTCATCACGGGCCCCCTCGGCAACCAGACTGCCAACATCGTCCACAACGCCCCCCTTCAGTCGCTCCTCAGCGTCTACGCCCAGATTTGGGCGAACAAGGAGGCGCCTCCCGCTGACCAGACCCAGGACGGCTCGACGTGGGGCCAGGACTTCGGCAAGGGCAACATCGGCATGTTGCCGGGCGACTACGGGTTCTTTAACACCTTCGAGAAAGAGGGCCTCTCCACCGCCGACTTCGCGGATGTCCCGCTACCGAGCGAGAACGGCGGCCACGGCAGCACCTTCGATGGCGGCGACGACTTCGTCATCCCCGAGGGCGCCAAGAACCCCTCCGGTGCCTGGGAAGTTGTGCAATGGTTCCTCGCCAAGGCCCAGCAGGAGCAGTACCCCGCCGACGGCGAGTCGCCGGTGCGCAGCGACATCGTCACTTCCGCTTTCGCTGCTAAGTACCCCTACGATGCCGTTGCGCTGAACACGCTCAAGTACGGCTCCGTCGAGTACACCCTCGCCTATAACGCCGTCTTCAACAACCCGGGTTCTCCCTGGTTGGCAATGTTCGACGAAGCGGTGTACAAGGACAACGTAAGCCAGGGCCTCCAGATCGGGCAAAGCGGCATACAGCAGACGCTCGACCAGGCCGACTCGTAAAGGTCCGGCTCACCCCCCACAACCCCGCCGGCCCGGTCAGGTTGGGCCGGCGGGGTTGTCCTCTGTACTGGTTTAATCGGTGAGGTCGCGGCGCCAGGGTGCCTTTAGCTCGAATGGAGGTGTGAGGTGGGAGCACTTGGCTCGACAACAGGGGCTCTTGCGTCTCCGAGCGCTTCGCCCCGCGTCCTGACGCCACCTCGCCGCCGGTCGACGGCGCGAACGCGCCGTGAGGCTCGCGTCGGCTACACGCTCGTCGCGCCGGCGATCGCTTTCGTGGGTGTCTTCATCTTGTACCCGCTCGGTTTCGGCGCGTTCATCTCGTTCACCAACTACCCGCTGGTTGGCCCTTACCACTACAACGGAGCCGCCAACTACCGGGCGCTCGTGCACAACTCGACGTTCATTCACTCGATTGTGTTCACCCTCGAGTACACGGCCATCGTGACCGTGCCGATCCTTGTAGTCGGCTATCTGCTGGCCGTGTTCACCCGGTCCAACCGCCGCTGGACGACCCTGTTCCGCACCTGTTTCTTCCTCCCGTTCATCGTGGGCATCAGCACACTGAGCTTCCTCATCGAAGTAGAACTGCAACCGGGCTTCGGGACGATCAACGTCCTCCTCTCCAAGCTCCACATCGTCGGGGTCAATACGCCCTGGACCGCCAACACCGGGTTGGCGCTGACCGCCATTTGCGTCATGGTGATCTGGTTCGCCTCGGGGTTTACGATGATGATCCTTATGGCAGGGATGCAGAGCATCCCCGAGCAGCTCTACGAGTCGGCGTCGGTCGACGGCGCCACGTGGTGGGAGCGCGAGCGGATGATCACGATCCCGTTGCTCAGGCGCTCGATCGCCCTAAGCCTCGTGATCTCAGTCATCGGCTCGCTTCTCGCGTTCAACCAGTTCTTCATCATCACCGACGGCGGGCCGGGTTCCAGCACGCAGAGCGTCGTCATGCAGATCTACGAGACATTCAATACCTCGTTCAATGTAGGTTCGTCCAGCGCGATGTCGGTCGTCTTAGTCGCCGTCGTCGGCTTCATCACGTTCATGCAGTTCCGTTTCCTGCGGGGCGAGGATGCCTGAGCGCCCCGGCAATGTGGCCTCTTCGAGGCGGTCGAAGCGTGACCAGGGCGGCCCTTTGTACCTTGTGGGCGGCGCGATGATCGCCGCTATTTTTGTGGTGCCCCTTGTTTGGGAGATACTGCGCTCTTTCGAAGCTCCGGCGGCGATCGTCTCGCCGCCGTCGCTGAAGAACTTCTCCCATCTCAGCGTCAGCAACTACACGAAGCTCCTCAACGGCGACAACATCCTCCGCAACGTCATTAACAGCCTCATCGTCGCCGTCGCGACGGCGGCCGTGACCGCCTTTGTGGCGACGCTCGCCGGCTACGGCTTCGGGCGCTTCAAGTTCCGTGGCTCGGGGGCCATTTTCGGGCTCGTCCTGCTTGGGTTCATGGTGCCGTTCCAGGCTGTCGTGGTCCCGCTGTTCCTCGAGCTCAAAGTGTTCCACCTGCTGAACAGCCTCCCCGGCCTTGCGTTGTTCTACACGGCGTTCAACCTTCCCTTTGGTACCTACCTGATGCGTAACACCTTCAGGCAGCTGCCCGACGAGCTACTTGACTCAGCCATGGTGGACGGGGCGTCAGTTGTTACCACCCTTACTCGGGTGTTGCGCCCGCTGATCGTTCCCGGCGTAGCCACCACCGTCCTTTATGCCTTCCTGTTCTCGTGGACCGAGTTCCTCGGTGCGCTCACATTCACGACAAATGACTCGATCTACACACTTCCCGTAGCCTTAGTCAACGTCGAGGCCAGCGACACCTATGGCCAGATCGACTACGGGGTCCTTGTCGCCGGTGCAGTGATAGCAATGGTCCCCTGCATCATCATCTATGTTGCTCTTCAGCGCTATTACGTAAGGGGCCTCGTCTCGGGTGCCGTCAAGGGCTGAGTGATGGCTGCCGACGAGGTAGAAAAGGAGAGCATGCGGCAGGGATGGCATCATCGTGGGGATGGCACAATGTCCGTTGCCCTGAGAGACCGACCGCGTTAGGCGACCATGTCCGAGCCTTCTGAGGGTGGGCAGAGCGCGAGCGACGCTCCCGCCCTGCCGGCCCACCGACGCCGCGGCGTACCGACAATCGGCGACGTCGCCGCGCTTGCGGGTGTATCGATCGGCACCGTCTCGAAATCGCTCAACGGACGGCAGGGTGTAAGCAACCAGACGCGTTCCAAGGTGCAGGAAGCGGCCGAGGCGCTCGGCTTCCACTCGAACGCGCTAGCCCAAAGCTTGCTCACGGGGAGGAGCTTCACCGTAGGCCTGATCACCAACGACAGCTTCGGGCGCTTCAGCATCCCAGTGATGCTCGGGGCCGAAGATGCGCTTCAGACCGGCCAGATCGCTGTGCTGCTGTGTGACGGCCGAGACGACCCCATCCGGGAGCAGCATTACGTGCGCACCCTCCTCGCCCGCCGGGTGGACGGGATAATCGTCACCGGGCGGCGCACCGACCCGCGACCACCCCTCAGTGCTGGCTTCCCGGTCCCGATCGTCTACGCCATGAGCGAATCGGCCAATCCTGAGGACGCGTCGGTCCTGCCGGACGACGAGGGGGGCGGCCGCCTGGCTGTCGAGTACCTCATCGCTACCGGGCGGACGAGGATCGGTCACGTAACCGGGCCGGCAAACTTCCGGGCGGCCCGGCTGCGGGCGGCGGGTGCCAAGGCGGCGCTGGAGGAGGCCGGGCTGGCGATGGCCGGGGACGGTCCTCTCCACGGCGTTTGGAGCGAAGAGTGGGGACGGCAGGCCGCGTCGATCATGTTGCGCCAAGCGCCCGACGTCGACGCGATCTTCTGCGGGAGCGATCAGATCGCCCGCGGGGTAAGCGAGGCGCTGCAGGGAACTGGGCCGAAAGGTGCCCGACGACATAGCGCTCGTCGGTTTCGACAACTGGACGGTCATTGCCGAGGCCTCGAGGCCACCGCTCACCACGATCGACATGAACCTGACCGAGGTGGGCCGGACAGCAGCGAGGTTGCTCCTTGCTGCAATCGACGGTCACGCCGCTCACGGCACGCACCTCGTTCCCTGCCAACTTGTCGCAAGGGAGTCGACGCGTGCGTGACATGGCTCCGAATGCGCCAGGCGCACACGACTGGGCCGCTTAATGTTACCGTTCTCAGATGGCTGCCGGACGGTTGTGAGGTCCGGAGGAAAGATTTTGCCCGCCTCGATATGTGAGCGCTCACAGGGCGCCCTATGCTGGGCTCGCTAGAAGCCCGGTGGTAATCCCTGTCCACTGTCTAAAAGAATTGCGAGGCCACATTGACCGTTTCGTCTAAGACCGCTAGCAACTATGAAATCTGGTTCCTGACCGGGAGCCAGGAGCTCTACGGAGATGAGACGCTCCGCCAAGTGGCCGCGCAATCCAGGGAGGTCGTCGCGCTGCTGAACGCTGGCCCCGAGATCGGTGTCAACATCAACTGGAAGCCGGTCCTCACGAGCGCGGCGCATATTCGCCGAGCGTGCATAGACGCCAATAGCGATGACGCCTGCATAGGCGTCATGGCTTGGATGCACACCTTTTCACCCGCCAAGGAGTGGATCGCCGGGCTAGACGTGCTACGCAAACCCCTTTTGCACCTGCACACCCAGGCCAACCTCTCACTGCCCTGGGCCACGATCGACATGGACTTCATGAACCTCAACCAAGCCGCGCATGGCGACCGCGAGTTCGGCTATGTACAGACCCGCCTCGCGGTGCGGCGAAAGACCGTCGCAGGCCACGCCAGCGACCCAACGGTCCGCGCCAGGATCGGCTCATGGGCGCGTGCGGCTACGGGCCACCATGCGACGACCGAGATGCGTCTCGTCCGCTTCGGCGACAACATGCGGGGCGTTGCTGTGACCGAGGGCGACAAGGTGGAGGCCCAGCTCCGCTTCGGGGCCTCGGTCAATACCTACGGTGTCAACGACCTAGTGGCGTCCGTTGACGGCGTGCCGGCCAATGCGGTCGACGAACTCGTTGCCGAGTACCAGGAAAAGTATGAGGTCGTCCCTGAGCTCGCCGCGGGCGGGGCGCGCCACGAGTCTTTGCGATATGCCGCGCAGCTCGAGGCGGGACTGCGGTCGTTCCTCACCGACGGGGGTTTCACGGCCTTCACGACCAACTTCGAGGACCTGGGGGGACTGCGCCAGCTGCCGGGGATCGCCGTCCAGCGGCTGATGGCCGATGGCTACGGCTTCGGCGGCGAGGGCGACTGGAAGACCTCCGTGCTCTTGCGGGCGCTCAAGGTCATGGCCGCAGAGCGAGCCGGTGGGACTTCGTTCATGGAGGACTACACCTATCACTTCGGCCCTGGAGAACCCAGAGATCCTCGGCGCTCACATGCTCGAGGTCTGCCCGAGCATCGCTTTGGGCAAACCAAGGTGCGAGATCCATCCCTTGAGCATCGGAGGCCGCGAGGATCCTGTCCGGCTCGTTTTCGACGCGGCGCCGGCCAAAGGCTTCGTCGTAGGCTTGGTCGACCTCGGGGACCGGTTCCGCCTCGTCGCCAACGACATAGAGGTTGTCCCACCCGACGCACCTCTCCCGAAGCTCCCGGTGGCGCGCGCCGTGTGGAAGCCAGCACCCAGCCTGTCTACGTCAGCGGAGTCCTGGCTGAGCGCCGGTGGCCCGCATCACACCGTGCTCAGCACCGCCGTTGATATCGAGACGCTCGAGGACTACGCCGTGATCACCGGGGTCGAGCTGGTCCGTATCGACGCGTCGACGACCACCGAGAGCTTCAGGCGGGAGCTGCGCTGGAACCAGGCGTACTACCGCCTGGCGCATGGCCTCGCCCGCGGGTAAACGGTTCAAATAGCCGTCGGCCCACGCGGTTTATGGCGGGCCGGCAGCGATGGGGGTGCCTTCCCGCGGTGCGCTTCTCCGGTCGTAGGCGACCTCAGCATGCCAGGCGCTAGCCTCGCGCCATTATGCAAAAGTTGATCAACGACCCCAAAGACTTCGTCGACGAGGTGCTCCAAGGCATTTTGAAAGCGCACCCGGACGACCTCAAACTTTCGGGAGACCCAAGGGGCATTGTGCGGGCTGATGCCCCCGTCAAAGGAAAAGTCGCGATCGCAACCGGCGGCGGTTCGGGGCACCTCCCGGTGTTCATGGGTTATGTGGGACGCGGTCTCGCCGACGGCGCTGCTATCGGCAACGTCTTTGCCGTCTCCGAGCGCAGAACAGATGTTGTCTGTTGTCAAAGCCGTCGACGGTGGCCGGGGAGTCCTTCTCCTCTATGGCAACTACGGAGGCGATGTGCTCAACTTCGGCCTGGCTGCCGAACTGGCGGAAGCAGAGGGCATCCGCACCGAGACAGTGACCGCGGCTGACGATATCGCCTCGGCCCCCAAAGGAGATGAAAGCCGCCGCCGCGGGATCGCAGGGATCTTTTTCCTTTACAAGGTCGCTGGGGCAAGCGCAGAGGAGGGGAGCGACCTAGACACCGTGAAGGCGGTGACCGAGCACGCTGCCTCGAACCTCCGCAGCTTTGGCGTCGCTCTGGCTCCGTGCGTTATCCCGGCCGTCGGCCACCCTAACTTTGAATTGCCACTTGGCCAAATGGAGATCGGGATGGGGATCCATGGTGAACCCGGCGTCCGTAGGGGGCCGCTGGAGACCGCCGACGCCATTACCGACCACCTGATGACGGCTCTCCTCGATGACCTGCCGCATGACGAAGGAGACCGCTTCGACATTTTGGTAAACGGTCTCGGCGCCACGCCGCCCGAGGAGCTGTACATCGTTTGCAACCGGGTGTTCAGCAGGCTCGAGGAGCGCGGGCTTCGGCCCGCCGCGCGTGGGTTGGTGAGTACGCCACATCGTTGGAGATGGCAGGGATGTCCGCTGTCTCTTCTGCGATTAGACGATGAGCTGGTCCGGTTGCTTGATGCGCCCGCGTACTCACCTTTCCTGATGCGTCGATGACCAGCCTGGTCGAGGTTTTGGGAATTGTCGCAGTTTCATTGAAAGACAGGGCGGACGAGTTGAACCGCCTCGACGGCGAGGCCGGCGACGGCGACCTCGGCGTTACGGTGACCACCGCCGCCGAGGCAGTGAACCGTCTACTGCCGACGTTGGAAGGCAAGGGGCTCTCCGACGTGCTCAACGCCTGCGGAGTTACCATTGCAAGAGAAGCCCCATCAACTTCAGGGACTTTGCTCGCGACTGGGCTCATGGGAGCCGCGAGAGCTGCCAGTCAGAGCTCCTCGTCCGGGGCTGCGGAGCTGGCGGAGCTGCTCGATGCATCACAGGCATCGATCGCCAAACGCGGTAAGGCCGAGCTGGGTTGGAAGACAATGTTGGACGCTTTGGTGCCTGCGGCACAGGCAGCGACCACGAGCGCGCAGGAGGGTGCCTCGCTTTTGGAGGCCCTCGATGCCGCTGCAGCGGCTGCGGACCGCGGCGCGCAAGCGACACGGAGCATGGTCCCTCGGCTCGGTCGTGCGGGCTGGCTCGCCGAGAGGTCAGCTGGGCATGAGGACGCTGGGGCCCGCATGGTGGCAATTATCCTGCTTGCGGCCGCGGAGGCGAACAGGGGGCTTGGGAGCCCCGGGTAGCTAGTACGACGAGCCTCCCGACCGGCGCAGCATCGCGCCGCCGGCCCCTCCGGGACCGAGCCGCCGTGGTGGATATCCACGGTTTCCACCTCGGCAACAAGTAGCGTCCGGACAAGTGGTTCGCGGCGCGGTGTGGGACCTGGGGAGCAGTTCGTTCCAGGTATTGGCTTGCAAGCTGGGGCCTGCCCAGACCTTGGTGCCGGTGCTGAAGAGGCGCTCGCTGCTCAACCTGGGCCTCGAGGTGGGGGCTACAGGTGTGATCTCGCCCGAAAGGGTAAGGGCGTCGGTCACCGCAGCCAAGCGCCTGCGGCGGGCGATCGACACCGTCGACCCCGACATCGTCGTGGCGTTGGCCACTGCCGCGCTCCGTGACGCGGCCAATGGCCCGGAGGTGGTCGGCCGTCTCGAAAAGGTTATAGGTACGCCCATTCGCGTCCTGGAGGGCAAACAAGAGGCTCGGCTGTGCTTCTTGGGCCAACGAGCGGGCACCTACGTGGGTGACGAGCCGACCTTGAGCGTCGACCTGGGCGGAGGGAGCTTCGAGCTGGTCGTCGGCGACCGCTTCGATATTTACGAGGCGGGAAGTGCCCCTCTCGGCCCGACCCGGCTCAAGGGTGAGCTCGGGACCGGCCCGGTCCTCGGTCGGGAGGACCGCAAGGAGGTACGCGAGCGCGTTCGCGAAGCGTTGGAAACGGTCAGCTTGGACCTCGCCGAGTACCCCAATGTCGCTGTGAGAACTGTGGTAAGCGGTGGCACGGCGCGCGCCTTGGCTCGACTGGCCATCGCCAAGACGTGCCGCCACGTCGGCCGGTCGGACTGGGTTGTAAACCAGGTGGACCTACCGGTGGCCCAGGTGTCTGAGCTGGCCGACATGCTCGCTCGCATGGATCTCGACGAACGAAAGGCCCTCCCGGGGATGCCCGCCCGGCGGGCAGCGGTGTTGCCGTTGGGCGCCTGCATCCTTGAGGCGATCGCCGAGGAGCTGGGTGTCGAGCACTATGTCGTGAGCGAATGGGGCTTGCGCGAGGGGGCGTTGCTCGAGGCCTTCGGGGGGCAAGGGCACGCCGCCTAGCCACGGAGGCGTGCTTAGCCATGGAGGCGGCCTGCGCCGAAAACCGCAAACGTGAGCCCGCCATGGCCCGATCGGTCACCGCCGAGGCGATTTTTTTGCACCAGCCTCAGTGATGTGCCCTTTCCGGGGCCAGATCGGTAACCGCCATGCAAAAAGTGGTGACTGACGGCGGGTAGCGGAGGGTTACTGCGCCGGCCCTCCGCCACCAGCCGCAGCACCGCCGCCGCCTGCGGCCAAACCCCCGACGGCTGCCGCATCTCCAGCACCAGCCTCGCCAGCCGAGCCGCCCCCCGACGCGCGTCCCGGCGACCCGGCACTGCCGGCTGCGGTCCCTGCACCGCCGCGGAGCACGATCGGGTCGATGAGCAGGCCCTCGCCTCCCGGGGTCGCCGGCGCCTGGTCTCCGTCGTAGAAGTGCAGGATGCGCAACCGGTACCAGATGGCCATCGTGTCCAGCAGGGAACGGTAGACCGAACGCCACGAGACCGTGCTCGTGAACTGGTGGCGCAGCCTGATGGGGGCTTCCAAGAACCTCTTGTAGCCGAGCCGCCGGGCGATCACGAACAGCTCCAGGTCGAACGCGAAGCGTTTTTCCACCATGCGGGGGAGCACAGCGGACAGGACGTCGCGCCTGATGAGCTTGATCCCGGTCTGGGTGTCGCGGATGTTCAGCCGGAAACCGATACGCACCACCTGCTGGTAACCCCACGAGTAAACGCGCCGGAGGAACGGGTACTCGACTTCGGAAAGCGGGTGGCGCTTGGACCCCAGGATTATGTCGGGGCTGTACAGGCCCACCATCGTCTGGAACGAATCGAGCAGGATCGGGTCGAGGTCCCCATCTGCGTCGATGAAGCCGAGGTAGCGGCCGTGGCCCTTGGCAAGCCCTACCCGCAGCGCAGCTCCCTTGCCCTGGTTCTGGGCCAGGACGACGTTTGTGAGCTGGGGCCTGCCCGGCAAGGGACTCGTCGAGCTCCCGGTCGCTCCCGTCGGTGGAGCCGTCCGAGACCGCGATCACTTCGTAGGTGGCCCCCGAGGCATCGAGCACGGACAGGAGCCGTTCGATGGTGGGGACCAGGAGCTTGCCCGGGTTGTAATAAGGGACGACCACGGTCAGGTCGAGGTCGGCATCGAGGAGGGCCAGGTTGGCTCGTTCGACGAGGCCAGCCCGGGAGCCCTCGGTGTGGCCCCAGGCCACCACCAGCATCCCGGCGCAGACAGTACGAGGTCCCAACGACCATGACGGTGGCGATCTCGGTCATGGAGTGATGCCAGATGCTCGTCCCCAGGATCACGATGAGCATCGCCGGCCAGCAGAGGTTGACCGTGACCCGGCCGCCACGGTTCAGGTGGTAGTGGAGCAGGACCGTGACCAGGCCTAACAGCGCGCTGCTGAAGCTCAGCAGGCCGACGACGCTTCGCCGCCGGCGAATAGCGCAGCCCGAACAGAGCTCTCACGGTCCCGTGTGCGAAAACGCACACCACCACCGCGGCAACGAAACCCGTCAGCGCAACGGCCGCCGAACCGAGCGCGAACATCAGCCTTTGGTTGGGGCGGCTGTCAGGCCCTACCAGGCGTGGTATGTCCGCGCCGACCAGCCGTGGGAAAGTGAGCGCTGCAATGGCCCCGGGCGCGAGCAGGGCGATCTGCGCAATCGTTGCCGCCGCCGAGTACCAACCCGAAACCTGTCGGCCGAGCCAGTGCCGTGCGAGGACGACATCGATGGTCGTAAGGATCCAGTAGCCGGTGAACGCCGCGCCGGCCAATCTGGCGTGACCCCAAACGAGGCGAGTAGAACCCGGGCTGCCAGCCACCGCGGGGCTTTTGGCGGGGGCCTCCGCAGCGGGGCTGGCGTCGGTGGCACCCAGGCCGCTGACGAGTACCTCGGGATGCCTGAGCATCTCGCGGAGGCCGATAAGGACGATGAGGGCAGTAACGACCTCACCCCAGACCATCGCCACGAAGGCGCCTTCAAGGCCTCCGCCGTGGCGGACCAGGAGGACGCCCACAACGATCCGCACCACCATCCCTGCGATCAGGCCGGTTGCCAGCAACCGCAGCCGCCCCTGGCCTACCAGCACGCCTTTGGGCACGACGCTTATACCCACTGGCAGGGCGTATGCCCCGAGCAGGAGCGCGCTCGTGATCGAGGGCAGGTGGAGGAACCGTTCGACAAGGGGCGACAGGGCCAGCAGGACCGCGCAGACCCCGGCGCCCAGGAGGCATGCGTCGATGAGGAGGGCCCCGGCAGCGACCGGCGCGACGCGCCCGTCGGGCCCGTGGGCTACGGCGCGGCCCAGGGCCACCTGCAGAGCATTGGCCGGCACTTCGAACAGCAGCGCTATCCCGGCGAGTGCCGCAAGGGCGCCGAAAATAGCCGGGCTGGCCGAACGCGCTATGAGCACGAGGTACAGGAAGCTCCCGAGGTTGACTGCCAGGGTCACTGCGGCAACCGTCCAGCGACGGCGCTGTTGGCGGTCCGTGGCCTGCTCAGCGTTACCTGTCATGCTTCGTCCCCCGGCCACAGACCGCTCGAGAACTCCTTGACGTACTCATCGGCACGGAGGGCGCGAGGTGGCCCCTTTTTGGCGAATTGCCCAGCGCCCTTCTAACCGGAGAGTACCCTCTCCGACGAGCGATCTATGACACCCCCCTCGCCGCCGCCCCCAGTCCAGTTGCAGGCCCGCTTGGCGGTCCCGGTCGACATCCAACGGATGTCAGCATCGGTGCGCTTCGATGTGGCCTCTCAGACGACTGAGGTTTCTGCGACCGTCGAGCTGACGGTCGACGGCCCAACCGGCTGCCCCGTGTTCGACTTGCGCCAGGACATCGATGCCGCCGAGCTCGACGGCGTGCCGCTCCCGCCCGAAGCCCTTGGCTATGCGGACATGGGAGCGGGTTACGACGCCCGCATGAGGGTCATCGACGTCGCCTGCGAAGGCGGCAGCACGCACGTCCTGAGCTTGCACTACCGGCTGGGCACGCCCGAGGCGACCGGTGCGGTCCCGGTGGTCTGGTCGCCGCCCGGCGACGGCGTGTCCTGGGACCTTTTCATGTCGGACCTGGAGCCCGGCCGGTACCTCGAGATGTGGCTACCCGCCAACCTTTGCCACGACCAGTTTGCCGTCGAGCTCGAAGTCGAGATCGCCGGGACAGCGCGGCCGCATGTGCTGCTCGCCAATGGGACTGCTGTCGAGCACACGCCCGGTTATGGCTGGAGCGTTCGTTACCCCGAAACCTTCACGTCTCTTTCCCCGTTGCTCGTCCTGGGCCCCTCGGACCATGTCCGGGCGCAGCAGACGACGGTGCAAGCCGGAGGCAAGGAGACCCGGGTGAGGGTCGCGCGTGTCGATGGGGCTGGGACTGATCTGCACGATGTCACCGCTGACATTGCGGCGTGGCTCTCATATTTCGCGGAGCGCTACGGGCCATGGGCGCACGGCGACGATTTCCTGGCTGTCATCTGGGACATGCCGAGAGGGATGGAGTACGACGGAGCGACGACAGCGTGCGAGCCGGCGATCGAGCACGAGGTGTTCCACAGCTGGTTCGGTCGGGGCGTGAAGCCAGCCTGCGCGTCCGACGGTTGGGTTGACGAGGCCATGGCGACCTGGGCGACTGCGTCGCGGCGGGCGACCGCCGGGCGATTTGCGGTGGAAGAACTTGGCCTGGACGAACCCCCGAGCCTGCTCTACCCGGCGCACCCGTGGAGCCGCCACACGCCCCGGGAAGCGTACGCAGCCGGTGGGCGCCTGATGTCGGGCTTGGCGCACATGGCCGGCGGGGCGGCGCAGCTGCGTTCTGCCTTCGCCGCCTGGCACAAGGCTCATTCAGGAGGTCCTGCCAGCACGCGGCGAGCTGGCCGCCCACATGGAGAGCTGGTGCGGCAGGGACTTGACCCCATGGTGGGACCGCTACGTCCACGGTGCCGCCAGACTAAAGCGGTGCAGTAGTTAAGTCGAGTCATCGGGAGAAGCAGCCGCGGTTTGCACAGTGCGTGAGGCTGGCTATACTGGCCGAGCCGTCTAACAGACGTCCGTGGTCGCCCGCCTGTCGTTGACAGCGGGGACGCCATGGCACAACGTGAAACGAGCTCCGCCCGGGTTACCCGAGCGGAGCGTGCCGCGTAAGAGGACGAGGAATGCCCGCGAAGGCCCCAAAAAGAGCGATTGTCGGCGAAAAAGTCGGTATGACCCAGAATCTGGGACGAGAGCCAACGCTCCGTCGCGGTCACGGTTGTCCGGGTAACGCCGGTCCGCGTTGTCCAAGTTAAGACCGATGACTCGGACGGTTACTCCGCGCTCCAAGTCACCTATGGCTCCAGGCGGCCCAGTTCGATCAACAAGCCTCTGACCGGCCATTATGCTAAGGCCAGGGTCGACCCAGGGCGAGCTTTGGTGGAGCTCAGGGTCGACGACATCTCTTCGTACAGCGTCGGCCAGGAGCTGGGTGTGGATATCTACGCGGCCGGGGACAAGGTCGATGTCACCGCGACCAGCAAGGGCAGGGGCTTCGCCGGGGCCATGGAGCGGCACAATTTCAAGGGGCAGGGAGCCAGCCACGGTAACCATAAGCACCACAGAGCTCCGGGCTCCGTGGGTGCCTGCGCAACACCGGCACACGTCTTCAAGGGCACCCGCATGGCGGGGCGCCTAGGTAACGAACGGGTTACCACCCTCAATCTCGAGGTGGTTTCGGCGGACGCCGAACGCAACCTGCTCCTGCTCAAGGGCGCGGTGCCTGGCCCGAGAGGGGGCCTCGTGATGATCCGGGACGCTGTTAAGGGGAGCAAATGACCGCCGCTGTCGAGGTTCGCTCGCAAGACGGAGCCGTTACCGGGACCGTGGAGCTGGACCCAGAGTTCTTCGCTGTGCAGCCGAACGTACCTCTCATGCACCAGGTGGTGCTGGCACAGTTGGCGGCGGCTAGAAGGGGTACGCAGAGCACCAAGACCAGGGCCGAGGTCTCCGGGGGTGGCGCCAAGCCGTTCAAGCAAAAAGGGACCGGCCGAGCCCGCCAGGGCAGCACGCGCTCGCCTCATTATTCGGGCGGCGGCGTTGCCCTTGGCCCCAAGCCGCGCAGCTACCGCCAGCGCACTCCGCGAAAGATGGTCCAGCTGGCCCTCAAGGGGGCGCTTTCTGATCGTGCGGGCTCCGGGCAGGTCGCCGTCGTGGAGGCCTGGAACTGGGAGGTCCCGAGCACCAAGGACGCCCAGGCGGCTCTTTCGACGCTGGGTTTTACCGGCAAGGCCCTCCTAGTGCTGTCGCGCGACGACGAAGGGGCGTACAAGTCGTTCCGGAACCTTCCCGAGGTCGACCTGATCCTCGTCGGCGAGCTCGCTGCCTACGACGTCCTGTGCTCAGACTGGGTTGTGTTCACCCGCCAGACTCTTCCGGGCAACAATGCCTGGGGGGAGGCGCCACCCGCTGCGCCGAAGGCTAAAGCAGAGCCGAAGGCCAAAGCGGAGCCCAAGCCCAAGGCGACGGTTACGGCCGAGCCGGAGACCCCGGCCGACGCAGTGACCACGCGCCGAGCCGGAGGCCACCGCCGAGCCGGAGACCACTGTCGCAGCTGCGTCGCAGCCAGCGCAGCCCGAGGCCCCGGCTGTCGAGGCCGACGAAGCTCCTGATGCCGGCGAGGAGGCCTGATGGAGGATCCCCGCGACGTCATCGTCCGTCCTGTCGTGTCCGAAAAGTCTTACGCGCTCAGCGAAAAAGGCGTCTACATCTTCATAGTCCCGACCTCTACGAACAAGATCGAGATCCGCAGATCTGTAGAGCATGTTTTCAACGTCAAGGTCACCAACGTGAATACTTTGAACCGGCCAGGAAAGCGCAAGCGCAATCGCAAGAAGGCGACTTACGGCAAGCAGCCTGACACGAAGCGGGCAATCGTCACGCTCGCTCCTGGGCAAACGATCCCATTGTTCGAGACGAGCTGAGGGTACTAATGCTGCGTTCCCGCAAACCCACCAGCGCCGGTCGCCGGTTCCAGACCGTCTCGGCGTTCACTGAGCTGACGACTGACCGGCCCGAGCGGTCCCTGACCGTACCCAAGCCAAGCACGGGCGGGCGGAACTCCTACGGCCGCATGACTGCCCGTCACCGCGGCAGCGGCCACAAACAGCAGTACCGAATTGTGGACTTCAAGCGCGCCAAGGACGGGGTGCCCGCGACCGTCGCTTCGATCGAGTACGACCCCAACCGCAACGCTCGTATCGCGTTGTTGAACTACCACGACGGCGAGAAGCGCTACATACTGGCCCCCGCCCGTCTGGCCGTAGGCGATGTGCTGCGCAGCGGCCAGGGCTCAGAAATCCGCATCGGCAACGCGATGCCGATGCGGTTCATCCCCGTTGGTTCGGTGGTCCACAACGTCGAGCTGAAACCCGGCGGCGGCGGCAAGATGGCCCGCAGCGCCGGCTCGAGCGTCCAGCTCGTTGCCAAAGAGGGCGACTTCGCTACGCTCCGCCTCCCCTCAACCGAAATGCGCCGGGTCCCGATCGACTGCCGAGCGACCATCGGCGAGGTTGGCAACGCCGAGGCAGAGCTAATAAAGATCGGCAAGGCGGGCCGTAACCGCTGGAAGGGTGTGCGCCCGCAATCTCGTGGCGTCGCCATGAACCCGGTGGACCACCCGCTCGGTGGTGGCGAAGGCAAGTCGTCCGGTGGGCGGCACCCTGTTTCGCCTTGGGGCCAGCCCGAAGGCCGTACCCGCCGTTCTCACCGACCGTCCGACCGTTTGATTATCCGCCGCCGCCGTGGTCGCGGCGCCAGGAGGTAACACGATGCCCCGAAGCCTCAAGAAAGGGCCCTTCGTGGACGGCCACCTGTTGCGCAAGGTGGACGACCTGAACGGGCGGAACGAAAAGAGGGTCATCAAGACCTGGTCACGCCGCTCGACGATCATCCCCGACATGGTCGGCCACACGATCGCGGTACACGACGGCCGTAAGCATGTGCCCGTGTACGTCACAGAGTCGATGGTGGGCCACAAGCTCGGCGAGTTCGCCCCCACGAGGACGTTCCGCTACCACGCCGGCCAAGAACGGCAGGGGAAGCGCTAATGCCAGGCCCCAAGACCAACGAACGTGAGGGTACGCGCGCGGTCCTGCACTACGCCTTGGTCAGCCCCTACAAGCTTCGTCAGGTCATCGACGCCATTCGTAACAAGCCCGTCCACGAGGCGCTGGACCTCCTCCGGTTCCTGGAGCGGAGTTCTGCCACGATCGTCGCGAAAGTGCTCCAATCGGCGGTGGCCAATGCCGTCAACAACGACGGCATGCAGGCCGACGAGCTGTTCGTATCGGCGTGTTACGTGGACGAGGGCCCGACCCAGAAGCGCTGGCGTCCGCGTGCCCGTGGTCGGGCAACGCGGATCCGTAAGCGTTCGGCGCATGTCACGATCATCGTGAGCCGTTTGCCAGAAGAGCGCCTCGAGCGCCTCCAGGCTCGCCGGCGCGCCGAAAACCTTGCCATGCGGTCGCGCCGTGTCGAGGCCACCCGGCGGGCGAGCGCTGAGAGCGCCGAGGGACAGAGCCGACGCGAGCGACGCCATCCGGAGGCCTTCCCGGCACCCGAGGAGACCACCGGCGAAGACGAGGTCGCCGTTGCCGAGGATGACGCAGCCGTTGAGGATGCGACCGCCACCGAAGATGCAACGAGCACTGAGGACGCCGCAGTTACCGAGGACGCGGCAGTTACCGAGGACGCGGAGTTGCGAGGACGCGCAGTTACCGAGGACGCGGCTGTTACCGAGGACGCGTCGGAGACCGACGAGGCATCTACTGCCGAGGCCGACACCGTTGCGGAAGCGCCCGGCGAGCAAGAGAAGGATAGCTAATGGGTCAGAAGGTAAACCCCTACGGGTTCCGCCTGGGCACTACCACCGACTGGAAGTCGAGGTGGTTCACCGACCGCGATTACCAGAACTACCTGATAGAAGACATCCACATTCGCGAGTACCTCAACAAGGAGCTCGAGCGTGCTGCGGTCAGCCGCGTCGAAATAGAGCGGACGCGCGACCGGCTGCGCATCGACGTCCACACTGCCCGCCCCGGCATTGTGATCGGCCGCCGCGGTACCGAGGCCGACAGGCTACGAACGAAGCTCGCCGAGATAACCAAGAACCCCAAGGTGCAGCTGAACATCCAGGAGATCAAGCAGCCCGAGCTCGATGCCGCGCTGATGGCTCAGGGCATCGCTGACCAGCTGGCAGGCAGGGTCAGTTTCAGGCGGGCAATGAAGCGCACCGTCCAGACCGTTCAAAAGGCTGGGGCTATGGGTGTGCGTGTGCAGTGCTCCGGGCGCCTTGGCGGCGCCGAGATGTCGCGGCGAGAGTCCTACAGGGAAGGGCGCGTCCCCTTGCATACCCTTCGGGCTGATATCGACTACGGCTTCCGCGAAGCCAAGACGACCTACGGGCGTATTGGCGTCAAGGTCTGGATCTACAAAGGCGACATCCTGCCGTACAAGACTTCCACTGAGGACAAGATCACGCGCGAGGCTGCCATGGCCGTCGGCGAGGCCTCCGGTCTCGGTGGCCCGCGCCGCGTCGTGAGCGCTGGCGGCGGCCGCCGCCGGCCCGAGATGGGCGAACCGGGCGCCGTGCCTGCGGTAGCGGGCCCTTCGCAGCTGGAACCCGCGGCCGCTGCGGAACGAGAGATCGTGCCGGTGGACCCCGAGCTGGAACGGCTGCTTCAGGAAGAAGAAGAGATCGAGCGTCGCACACGCGGCGACCACCACGAGACCCCCCACTTCCCGAGGGATTAGCAGCCATGTTGATGCCCCGAAAGGTAAAGCACCGCAAACAGCAGCGTGGCCGTATGAGCGGTCTCGCCAAAGGCGGTACTGAGATCAGCTTTGGAGATTACGGGGTCCAGGCTCTCGAACCCGGCTGGATTAGTGCCCGCCAAATTGAGGCAGCCCGTATCGCGATGACCCGCCATGTTCGCCGCGGCGGCAAAGTGTGGATCCGCGTGTTCCCGGATAAGCCCGTCACGGCCAAGCCCGCCGAGACCCGCATGGGTTCGGGCAAGGGCAACCCCGAGTTCTGGGTCGCGGTGATAAAGCCGGGACGGATCATGTTCGAGCTGGCTGGCGTCACGGAGACCCTTGCGCGCTCCGCCATGGAACGAGCCATTCAGAAGCTGCCGATAAAGGCGCGATTTGTGACTCGCGCTCATCAGGAAGAGGTCGAAATATAGATGACCCGCCCAAGTGCTCTCAGAGAACTGAACGATGAAGAACTTGCGCACCACCTTGTCGAAGCCAAGGAGGAGACGTTCCACCTGCGCTTCCAGTTGGCGCTGGGAAAGCAGGACAACTCGGCGCGGCTGGGCCAAGTTCGGCGGGAAGTCGCCAGGGTGCTGACCCTCATCGAGGAACGCCGGGCCGACGCCGCCCTACCTCTGGTCCCTCAACGCGGGGCTGTTCAGCGGGCACGCAAGGCAGCTGCGCCCGCGGGTAAAGCGGCGGCGGCCAAACGTAAAGCAGTTGCGCCCGCTTCCAAGCAAGCCGCACCGGCGCGCAAGGCTTCTGCGCCGGCACGCAAGGCGAAGGTGTCAGCTGATGGCTGACAAGACCCCGACATCCGACGCGAGCATGGCCGACGAGCCGGAGGAGACGCAGGAGGTTGCCACCGCCGAGGGCGCTGCCAGCGAGGTAGAAGCGGAGGGCGGTGCCAGCGAGGTAGAAGGTGCCAGCGACTTAGAAGGTGCCAGCGACGTAGAAGGTGCCAGCGAGGTAGAAGAGGCTCCGGCCACGACCAAGGCGACTGCTCCCACGAAGGCAGCTGCGCCGGCCAAGGCGGCCAAATCTGCACCGCCAGCGAAACCCGCCGCTCCAGCCAAACCGGCTGCCGCCAAGGCCGTGGCGCCGGCCAAGCCGGCGGCGAAGACCTCCAAGGCGCCCGCGCGGCGACCGGGCGAACCCTCTGAGCCGGGCAGTGCTCCCGAGCCACGGACAGGCCGGCGCAAGGTGCGTGAGGGCATCGTCATTTCCAACTCGATGGAAAAGACTGCCGTCGTGGCCATAATCGAACGCGTCCGCCATCCTCGTTACGCCAAGACGGTGCAGCGCACCAAACGTCTTTATGCGCACGATGAGGCCAATGACACCAGGGTCGGCGACCGGGTACGCCTTTCGGAAACACGCCCCTTGTCGAAGTTGAAGCGCTGGCGGGTTGACCAGGTGCTCGAGCGGGCTCGATAGGGGAC
Organism: uncultured Acidimicrobiaceae bacterium; assembly: GCA_963834735.1. Taxonomy (GTDB): domain Bacteria; phylum Actinomycetota; class Acidimicrobiia; order Acidimicrobiales; family Palsa-688; genus Fen-671. Next base: position 150,363 of record CAWICT010000002.1, read on the forward strand.
GCGGAAAATGATCCAACAGGAAAGCAGGCTCCGCATCGCCGACAATTCGGGCGCCCGCGAAGTGCTCTGCATCAAGGTGCTCGGGGGTTCGAGGAGACGTTATGCCTCCATAGGTGACATCTTCGTCGCCACCGTAAAGGACGCGATCCCCGGGGCCAACGTGAAAAAGGGCGACGTCGTCAAGTGCGTCGTCGTGAGGACCAGAAAAGAAAAGCGCCGGCCTGATGGTAGCTATATCCGTTTCGACGAGAACGCGGCTGTGCTGATCAATGACCAGATGCAGCCCCGCGGGACGCGCATATTTGGGCCGGTTGGAAGAGAGCTGCGGGATAAGCGCTTCATGCGCATCATCTCGCTCGCTCCGGAGGTGTTGTGAGATGAAGATCCATAAAGATGACAACGTGATCGTCCTGTCCGGCAAGGACAAGGGCAAGCGCGGCCAAGTCATGCGCGCCCTACCGAAGACCGACAAAGTGGTCATCGAGGGCGTGCACCGGGTGAAGCGCAGCCAGCGGACGACGCAGATACGCAAGACGGGCTGGGATAATCGAAAAGGACCTCCCGGTGCCCGTCTCGATCGTGGCGTTGATCTGCCCCAAGGAGCACACGCCCACGCGCATCGGGTACAGGTTCTCGGAAGACGGCACGCAAGCGCAGGGTTTGCGTTCGTTGCGGTGAGGGCCTCTGATGTCGCCGGCAGGTAAAGGTTCGCCCGGGCAAGGGCGGCAAGGCCCCCGCGGGCAAGGCCAAGGGCGGAAAGGGCGGCGCGGCTAGGGGTTCGTCGGTCCCTCGCAGGGCCGCCACACCGCAACGCGGCGCCCCAGGGCAGGGGAGCCTCGTCGCGAGGGCCGGCGGCGCTCAAGGCGGCCCCCGGACGCCCGCCGAGGCCGAGCGAACCGCCGCGCCTGCGTACCCGTTACGCCAGTGAGCTGAAAGGCACCCTTCAGAAGGACCTCGGGCTGCCGAACCCAATGCTCGTGCCGCGGATGGAAAAGATCGTGATCAACATGGGCGTCGGCAAGGCCGTCGCTCAGGCCTCTCTTCTAGAGGGTGCAGTGCGGGACCTGACCCTGATAGCCGGGCAAAAGCCGATTGTCACAAAGGCGAGAAAGTCGATCGCGGCTTTCAAGCTCCGTGAGGGCAACGCTATCGGTTGCAAGGTGACGCTGCGAGGTGACCGGATGTGGGAGTTCTTCGACCGGCTTATCTCCCTTGCGATCCCTCGTATCCGTGACTTCCGAGGGCTCTCGCCCAAGGGTTTCGACGGTCGAGGCAATTACACCTTCGGGGTCAACGAGCAGTTGATATTCCCCGAGATCGACTACGACAAGATCGACGCGCCCAGGGGAATGGACGTGACGATCGTTACCACCGGCAGGACCGACGACGAAGGTCGTGCGCTCCTGGACGCTTTTGGTTTTCCTTTCCGCAAAGAAGGTGCCGCTTGATGCAGCCCCCGATCGAACTAGTCCCGAACGAGTCTTAGGAGCAAGGACTACATGGCCAAAAAGGCTCTCGTCATAAAGTCGCAGCGCAAGCCGAAGTACAAGGTCCGGGCCTACACCAGGTGCCGGCGGTGCGGGAGGCCGCACTCGGTGCTGCGTAAGTTCGGGCTGTGCCGTATCTGCCTGCGTGAGCTTGTCCACGCCGGAGAGATACCTGGCGTCACTAAGTCGAGCTGGTAGGAGGTAACGGCACATGACTATGACTGACCCGATCGCTGACATGCTGACCAGGCTGCGCAATGCCAACGTTGCGCATCATGACACGGTGCGCATGCCTTCTTCGAAGGTCAAGGAAGCACTTGCGGCGATCCTGGTCCGCGAGGGCTACATAACGAGCTTCAAGGTCACGAGCGACGAAAAGCGGCCAGGAAGCTTCCTGGAAGTGACCATGAAGTACGCGGCCGACCGCACCCGGACCATCTCGGGAGTGCGGCGCGTTTCCAAGCCAGGGCTTCGTGTCTACACTGGGGCCGACAAGTTGCCACCGCGTCCTTGGCGGCCTGGGCGTTGCCGTACTGTCTACCAGCCAGGGCCTCATGAGCGACCGGGAGGCCCGCAAGCGCCGTGTCGGTGGCGAGATCCTCTGCTACGTCTGGTGACCCCGGGCGCGGCGGAATAGATATAGCGAGTTGTTGAGGAGCATTGGTTTTGAGGAGTAGGCGTTTGTTGAGGAGTGTCGTATGTCCCGAATAGGTCGTACACCGGTGCCGGTCCCCTCCGGGGTGAGCGTCGCGCTCGATGGCCGTTCCGTCACGGTCACCGGGCCACGCGGCGCGCTCAGCCACCAGGTGGCGGGGGAGATCACCGTCCGGCAGGACGGACAGGAGCTCGTCGTCGAGCGCCCCGATGACGAGAGGGTCAACCGCTCCCTGCACGGGTTGACCCGCACGCTGGTCAACAACATGGTCGTCGGCGTGACGACCGGTTTTTCGAAGGACCTCGAGATCGTCGGCGTTGGCTACCGTGCCATCGCCAAAGGCCCGGGCACCCTCGAACTTGCTCTCGGTTTCAGCCATCCCGTCGTTGTCGAAGCTCCCCAGGGGATCACTTTCGAGGTGCCGGCGCCCACCCGGATAACGGTGCGCGGCAGCGACAAGCAGGCCGTTGGCGAGGTCGCCGCAAAGATCCGCAAGCTGCGCAAACCCGAGCCGTACAAGGGCAAGGGTGTGCGTTACGCAGGCGAAGTGGTCCGGCGCAAGGCCGGCAAGGCTGCGAAGTGAGACGACTATGAGCAACGTGAAGGACAAGCAGAGCGCGCGGGCCGGCGTCACTACCGCGTTCGGAAAAAGGTGAGCGGTACGACGCTTCGCCCCCGGCTCGCTGTGTTCCGGTCCAACCGCCACGTCGTGGGCCAGGTGATCGACGACATCTCCGGGCGCACGCTCGCTGCTGCCTCCTCGCTCGAGGCCGCCGTGCGTGCGAAAGGGCCCACCGGTAACCGCACCGCGTCGGCGGCGGTGGGAAAGCTCCTCGCTGAGAGGGCCAAGGCGGCCGGCGTCACTAAGGTGGCGTTCGACCGAGGCGGTTTTATGTACCACGGAAGCGTTGCTGCTCTGGCAGACGCGGCCCGAGAAGCTGGACTGGAGTTCTAGGAAATGGCTGAGCAGCAGCAGTACCAGGACCGCACGATAAAGGTCAACCGCGTCGCCAAAGTCGTGAAGGGCGGCCGGCGCTTCAGCTTTGCCGCGCTAATGGTTGTCGGCGACGGCGCTGGGACCGTGGGCCTGGGCTATGGCAAGGCCAAGGAAGCCGGGCTCGCTGTCCAAAAAGGCATCGAGGAGGCCAAGAAGACCCTCGTCAAGGTGCCCCTGGCCGGTTCGACCATCACCCACCCGGTGATCGGCGAAGCAGGTGCTGGCCGGGTGCTCCTGAAGCCGGCGGCTCCCGGGACCGGCGTGATAGCGGGCGGTGCGGCTCGACCGATACTCGAGCTTGCCGGCATCCACGATGTCGTAGCGAAGTCCCTCGGTTCTTCCAACAGCATCAACGTCGCGCAGGCGACGATGGCTGGTCTGCGGGCACTGATGCGCCCCGACGAGGTCGCACGCCGCCGCGGGCTGTCGCCGGAAGAAGTCACGCCCGCCGGGGTGCTGCGCGCCTACCAGGCCGCCCAGCAAGCCCCCCACGTGCCTTTTGAGGTCGCCTGATGGCTCCGGCAAAAGCTGCCGCCGACCAAGGCTGCACCGACGGGAGCTACCCAGGCCGATCAAGGCACCGGCGCGAAAGCGCACGGCTCACGAAGCTGAGGCCACTATCGAGGTCAAGCAGGTCCGTTCGGGGATCGGTACCAAGCCGAAGCACCGCGGCACTCTCCGGGCGCTTGGCCTTGGCAGGATCGGCCGGACGCACGTCCTGCCCGACCGCCCCGAGATCCGAGGCATGGTCGCTCGCGTTGCGCACTTGGTCGAGGTCCGTACACAAGGCGAAGGGGCAGCTAAATGAAGATCCATGACCTGGCCCCGGCTCCTGGTTCTACCAAGGCCCGCCGCCGCGTCGGCCGTGGTATCGCAGGAAAGGGCGGCAAGACCGCAGGCCGAGGGACCAAGGGCCTCGGCGCTCGCGACACAATGAGGCCGGGTTTCGAGGGAGGCCAGCTCCCCTTGAGCCAGCGGATCCCCAAGCTGAAAGGCTTCAAGAACCCCTTCAGGGTCGAGTACACCGTGGTCAACCTGGACACTCTCGAACGGATGGAGGGCTCCGAGGTGAACCCAGAGGTTCTCCGCGAGGTCGGCCTGGTCCACAAAAAGGGCCTCGTGAAGGTCCTCGGGGACGGCCAGCTGACGCGCCGGCTCAATGTTTCTGCGCACGCTTTTTCTGCCTCCGCGCAGGCCGCGATCCAGGCCGCAGGAGGCTCTGTCCAGGTCATTCCCCCGCCCTTCGGGCACGGCCGCCCGCCCGCCAAGGGCAACGCGCTCATGAGCCGGTAGCTGCAATGATAGGACTGGGGACTGACAGTAACGGACAGGGACACTAGGACCAGGAGCAGTTCGAGGCCGCCGCTATGCCGATACCCACCAGCATCCGAAACTTAAAAGCAGCCTTCCTTATCGGGGACCTGCGCAACAAGATCCTGTTCACCCTGTTCATCATCGGGGTGTACCGGCTCGGGGACAACATCATCTGTCCCGGCGTGGACTTCAACGCCGTCCAGTCCCTGGCCGCGGCTGCGAACAAGGGCGGGGTCATCGCGTACCTCAACCTGTTCTCTGGTGGCGCCCTGACCAAGATGGCCGTCTTCGGGCTCGGGATCATGCCGTACATCACGAGCTCGATCATCATCCAGCTGCTGATGGTGGTCATCCCCAAGTTCGAACAATGGCGAGAAGAAGGGCCGAGCGGCCAGCGCAAGTTGACCCAGGTCACCCGGTACATGACCATCGCCCTAGCCATAATGCAGTCGACCGGTCTCGCCTATGCGTTCCACAACGGCGGAGGCGGCTTGCTCGGTTCTTCCGTACCGCTCAACGTGGACCTGATCCCCGATTTCACGGTGCCCCGCGTCCTGCTCGTGGTGCTCACCATGACGGCCGGCACGGTCGTAGTCATGTGGCTCGCCGAGCTGATCACCCAGCGTGGGGTCGGCCAAGGTATGTCGGTGCTGATCTTCACCAACGTGATCGCGGGCTTGCCGACGCAAGGCGACGCCCTGCTCAAGTCCGCCGGCTGGCCCAAGTTCACCTTCCTGCTGCTGCTCGCCCTGACCTTCCTGGTGATGATCGTGTTCATCGAGCAATGCCAGCGGCGGATACCTGTCACCTTTGCAAAAAGAGTCGTGGGACGCCGAATGTACGGCGGCCAGAGCACGTACATCCCGATGAAGCTCAACACCGGCGGTGTGGTGCCAATCATCTTCGCGGCGTCCGTGCTCTACTTCCCACTGCTCATCTCCAACGTCTTCCCGAGCACGGGCTGGGGCAAGGACGTGCAGACCTGGATAAGCACCCACCTCGCACAGCCGGGCAACCTCGTCTACATCTCGATTTACGGCGTGCTCATCCTGCTCTTCGCGTACTTCTATGCGGGCATAACGTTCGACCCTCACCAGCAGGCCGACGTGATCCGCAAGCAAGGCGGTTACATCCCCGGGATCCGGCCTGGTTACCCGACAGAGCGCCACCTGCAGAACATCCTCTATCGCATAACCCTGCCTGGTGCCCTGTTCTTGGCGCTCGTGGCGCTGTTGCCGTCTATTTTCCTGGCCCTTTGGAACATCCAGAACTACCCCTTCGCGGGCACCACTCTCCTAATTGCCGTAGGCGTGGCGTTGGAGACCATGAAGCAGGTCGACAGCCAGCTCATGTTGCGCAACTACGAGGGCTTCCTGCGTTGAAGTTGTCCTGCGGCGGGCGCTAAGTGCCCTACTCGCTCCCCGTGCGCGGTTGATGGCCGGTCCCGGGGGACAAACAGGCGTTGGCCGGCCGAGCCCGGACGGGACCGCCCGGATCGTGATGCTCGGACGGCAGGGATCAGGCAAGGGGACCCAGGCGGCGCGCCTGGCGGTCCTCTATGGGGTGCCCCACATCTCGACAGGGGACGCCTTCCGAGCCGCTGCCCGCAATGGCGCCGAGGTCGGGCGCTTGGCGCAGAGCTATATGGACCGCGGGGAGCTCGTTCCCGACGATGTCGTCATGGAAGTCCTGCGCGAGCACCTCTTGCAAGGCAAGGCGGAGCCGGCTGGTTTCGTGCTGGACGGTGTCCCGCGCAACATCGTCCAGGCCGAGGCGCTGGCGGGCATGCTCGGGCCAAAGGGACTTGACGTCGTCATTAATCTCGATGTCAGCACAGAAGTTGTCCTGCGCCGCATCGCCGGCAGGCGTGTCTGCACGAGCTGCGGTGCGAACTACAACGTCGTGGACAACCCGCCCAAGGTGCCCGGGACCTGCGATGTATGTGGTGGCAAGCTCGTCCAGCGAGACGACGACACCGAGGAAGCGGTCAAGCGGCGGCTCGAAATCTACGAGTCGGTGACCGCCCCGTTGGTGGACTGGTACGAGGGCCAGGGGCTCCTGGCCACGGTCGATGCGGCCGGCGACCCCGACGTGGTGACCGAACGCGTCGTCGAAGCTGTGGAGGCGGCCCGCCAGCGCAAGGCTCTTCACTCCTAGCGGTTGGGTACCCTGGGGACATGAGGCGCCGGCCAGATGAGATAGACAAGATGCGCAAGGCCGGCAGGGTCGTGGCCGAGATGCTGGCGGTCACCTCAGCCGCTGCACGTCCTGGGGTTACCACTGCGCAGCTCGACAAACTGGCCCGCGAGGTGCTCGAGCGCAGGGGCGCTCGTTCCAACTTCCTGGGCTACCACGGCTTCCCCGCCGTCATCTGCGCTTCGCCCAACAACGTCATCGTCCACGGGATCCCGGGCCCTACGTGCTCAAAGAAGGCGACATCATCTCGCTCGATTGCGGGGCGATCATCCAGGGCTACCACGGGGACGCCGCGGTCACCGTCGCGGTCGGCGACGTGCCGGCCCTCACGGAGAAGCTGCTCCGGGTGACCGAGGAGAGCCTCGTAGCGGGCCTTGGCCAGCTTGTGGAGGGCAACCGCCTCCACGACGTCGGCCTGGCCGTCCAGACCGTGGCCGAGGGAGCCGGCTTCTCGGTGGTCAGGGGTTACGTGGGCCACGCGATCGGCACCGAGATGCACGAGGAACCGGCGGTCCCCAACTACTGGCCTGGCAACCCCGGCCCCAAGCTCCGTACGGGCATGGTTTTCGCGGTCGAGCCCATGGTCAACGTCGGCGCCGCCGAAACCGTACTGCTGGATGACGGTTGGACTGTCATCACTGCGGACGGGAGCCTGTCGGCGCACTTCGAGCACACGATCGCGGTCACGGACAACGGCCCGGAGATCCTGACGGTCCCCGCCTGACCAGCCCGGCCAGACGGCCGCCGCAGGGGCCGGCACGCGCCCGCCGCGCATGGACGGTACGGCCCTGGGTGCGCTATCATATAACCCCGTCCCCGCGGGTCATTAGGTGCGTGCGCCCATCAGCGTTCAGCGCCTGCCGCGACGGGCAAGTTCGCTCTAGTGGGTCTTCCCAAAGACCCGATAACCCGAGGTGTAGGAGCCTGTGAAAGTACGTCCGAGCGTCAAGCCGATTTGTGAGAACTGCAAGGTGATCCGCCGAGAAGGCGTGGTCATCGTGATCTGTAGCACTAACCCGCGCCACAAGCAGCGGCAGGGTTAAGGCCACCTATGGCCCGCATCGCCGGGGTGGACATCCCGCGGGAAAAGCGCCTGGAGATTCTCGCTCACGTACATCTTCGGCATCGGGAGGACGACATCCAACTTGGTCTGCTCCTCCACGGGGGTCAACCCCAACACACGGGTCCGCGACCTCACCGAAGAGGAAGTCGCCAAGCTCCGGGCCTGGATCGACGCCAACCTGAAGGTCGAAGGCGACCTTCGTCGCGACGTGGCCCAGGACATCAAGCGCAAGATCGAGATCGGCTCCTACCAGGGCATACGGCACAGGCGTGGGTTGCCGGTGCGGGGTCAACGCACACATACCAACGCCAGGACTCGCAAGGGCCCCAAAAAGACCGTGGCTGGCAAGAAGAAGCTAAGGAAGCACTAGAAAATGCCAAAGCCGAAGCCTGGCGGGCGACGCCCTCGTCGCCGCGAGCGCAAGAACGTCGCCTACGGTGTCGCTCACATCAAGAGCTCTTTCAACAACACGATCGTGTCCATCAGCGACCTGGAGGGAAACGTCCTCGCATGGGCGTCGGCCGGCAACGTCGGCTTCAAGGGGTCGCGTAAATCGACGCCGTTCGCAGCCCAGCTTGCCGCGGAGGCTTGCGCCCGGCGCGCAATGGAACATGGCGTTCGCAAGGTCGACGTGCTCGTCAAGGGGCCCGGCTCCGGGCGTGAGACGGCGGTCCGCTCGATCATGAACGCCGGCATCGAGATCGCAGGCATCAAGGACGTCACGCCGATCCCGCACAACGGCTGCCGGCCCAAGAAGCGTCGGAGGGTCTGAGATGGCCCGCTACACAGGCCCCGTTTGCCGCCTTTGCAGGCGCGAGAAGATGAAGCTGTTCCTGAAGGGCCCGAAGTGCGACTCGCCCAAGTGCCCGATCGAGCGCCGGCCCTACCCGCCGGGTGAGCATGGCCGTGACCGCGCTCGCCAGGGCTCTGAGTACTTGACCCAGCTTCGTGAGAAGCAAAAGGCCCGTCGCATATACGGCGTGCTCGAGAAGCAGTTCCGCAACTACTACGAAGAGGCCAACCGCCAGCAGGGCATCACCGGCGAAAACCTCCTCCGCATGCTGGAGCTGCGTCTAGACAACATCGTCTTCCGTGGCAACTGGGGCGCCAGCCGGTCCCAGGCCCGCCAGCTGGTGCGCCACGGGCACGTCCTTGTCAACGGCAGGCGTGTGACGATCCCCTCTTACCGTGCCCGGCGTGGCGACGTTGTCTCGCTCAAGGACAAGACCCGGAGCCTGATCGTTGTCCGCCACAACCTCGATACTCTGGGACGTCAGATCCCGCCATGGCTCGAAGGCGGCGGGGAAGGTTTTGAGGTCACGGTCCGCGACTTGCCAATGCGTGAGCACATCGATGTGCCCGTGCGCGAGTCGCTGATCGTCGAGCTCTTTTCTAAGTAACGCCCGCGAGGAGGGCCGCCGCAATGCTTATTATCCAACGCCCAGCAGTCGAACCGCTCGGAGACGAAGAAGACAACCGCCAGCGCTTCGCGATAGGGCCTTTGGAGCCCGGGTTTGGTCACACCCTTGGTGTGTCGCTGCGCCGCACGCTGTTGTCGTCGGTCCCGGGCGCCGCCGTCACCCAGGTCCGCTTCGACGACGCGCTGCACGAGTTCACGACTCTGCCGGGCATCAAAGAAGACATCACCGACATCATCCTCAACTTGAAGGACATCGTCCTTCTGGTCGACACCGACGAGTCTGTGACTCTCCGGCTCGACTCGAGGGGCCCTGGCACCGTGACGGCCGGCGAGATCCAGACAACCGCCGATGTAGAAATCCTCAACCAGGACCTGGTCCTGGCCACGCTCAATGCAAAGGGCCGCCTGGCGTGCGACATTACGGTGGAAAGAGGACGGGGCTACGTGGCTGCCGAGCGCAACAAGCGGTCCTCCACGATCGGTATCATCCCGGTCGACTCCATTTTCTCCCCGATCCGCTTGGTCTCGTTCTCTGTCGAGCCCGCTCGGGTCGAGCAGTCGACAAACTACGACCGCCTGGTCCTGGACATCACGACTGACGGTTCGATAACCCCGAAGGAAGCCCTCGCGTCCGCCGGGAGCACCTTGCGCTCGTTGCTGGGCCTGGTCGCCGAAATGAGCGAGTCCCCCCAGGGCCTGGTCCTCGGCGAGATCGCCGGGGCCGGCAGCGGATCGCCCGACCTCGACCTGCCCATCGAGGAGCTCGACCTGTCCGAGCGCCCCCGGAACTGCCTGAAGAGGGCCCAGATCAACACCGTCGGCGAGCTTGTCTCCAAGACCGAGGACGACCTTCTGGCGATCACGAACTTCGGGCAAAAGTCCCTCGACGAGGTCCTCCAGAAGCTCGACGAGCGGGGCCTCTCGCTGCGTGGGAAGCAGGGGCAATAAGTGTCTGGCGTCCCGGGTCGTCCCAAGAAGGGCCGCCGCTTCGGCGGCGATGCCGCTCACCAGAAGGCCATGATGGGCAACCTCGTGGCCTCACTGATAGCCGGCGAAGGCCTCGTGACAACGGAGGCGAAGGCCAAGGCGCTGCGCCCGGTCTTCGAGAAGTGCTTGACGAAGGCGAAAAAGGGCGGCGTCGACCACCAGCGCCAGGTCGTCGCGTTCATCCGCGACAAGGACATGGCTCACAAGCTGTTCGCCGACATAGCGCCCCGTTACGCTGAACGATCTGGTGGCTATACCCGGATCCTCAAGCTCGGGCCAAGGCAGGGCGACAACGCCCCAATGGCCCGCATCGAGCTCGTCTGAGCCCACTGCGCTCGTAGCGCCCGCAGAGGCGGCACGTGCAGAGGCGGCGCCTCCGCCTCCTCGTCGCCTACCTCGGTGCCCCGTACCACGGCTTCGCACTTCAGGCCGGGACCTACACGGTAGCCAGCGCCCTCGGCTCGGCCCTCGAACGGGTCCTACGCCACCCAGTCGAGATGACCTGCGCCGGACGCACCGACGCCGGCGTGCACGCCTGGGGCCAGGTGGTGACCCTCGACGTCAACGCTGACGCCGACCTGGCGCGCCTGCAGCGGTCCGTCAACAAGATGCTGGCCCCGACGATCGCCGTGCGCGAGGCAACTTGGGCACCCGGCGGCTTCGATGCCAGGCGTTCGGCACTATCGCGCGTCTACCGCTACAACCTGCTGTGCTCTGAGTGGCCCGACCCGCTCAATGCCGCCACTACCTGGCATGTAGGAAGATGCCTCGACCTGCGCGCCATGGAGATGGCAAGCGACGTCTTACTGGGCGAGCACGACTTCTCCTCGTTCTGCCATGCGGTGCGCGGCAACCCAGCGCCCCTCGTTCGCCGGGTCCTTCGCGCTGACTGGTCTGACCTAGGCGGTGCCCGACTGTGCTTCGAGATCGAGGCGGTCTCGTTCTGTCACCAGATGGTCCGTTCCATCGTCGGCCTGTTCGTCGAAGTTGGCGTCGGTCGCCGCAAGGCCGGGGAGCTCATGGCGGTGCTGGCCGCCCGCAACCGCCAAGCCGCAGGCCCGATCGCGCCGCCGCACGGCCTCTGCCTCTGGGAAGTGAAGTACCCGCCGGGGTCGCTCGGCTAGGGGCGATGCGGTCGAACCCGTACGTCCGGGGACGGGTTTCGCCTAGCGGAACGAAACCGTCCCTCGGACGCACGTCTCGCCCTATCGTCCCAAGTCGGCTCGGCGTCGGGCTCCCCGAGGCCGTACGCGTTGCAGAAGTCGATGTCTTCTTCGCGGTCCTGTGGGGCTCCAGGGGCTTCGGCCAGGAACCTGCGAGTGCCACTAGGGCCAAGCCATCGGGGAATGCGTGCATCCGCCATCGCCGCTAGGAACCTTGCGTGCTCCGACCACGGGCGGACGAAGTGCTCCTCGATAGCGACAGCGTCCTCGGCAGGAGGATCGAGGGACCTCAGTTCGGTCTCGATTTGACGAGCCATGTCCGCGAGCAACCTGATTCGCCCCATCGGTCCAAGTCCTACAACGCAGGAGGGTAACTGCCGCGTGCCCTGTGGAGAGATCCTCATGAGGAGGGGGGCGAGGAAACCTTCGCGTGGTGGTCCAGCAGCCGTCTCAACAGCTGGGTTAGCTCCGCGCGTCGTCCTGGGTCAGCGGTGACAGCAAGTCTTCCTCGAGCGAGTCCGACCAGCGCGTCCAGCCGGCGCAGGTGGCGGCGCCCCTGCGGGGTCATGGTTACGACGTTGCGGCGGTGGTCGACCGGGTCGGCGACGCGCTGCATGAAGTCGCGCTCAGCGAGCTCGTTGATGACGGCGACCAGGTCACTGCGGTAGATCCCGGTGCGCTGGGCCAACATCGACTGGCTGGCCGGGCCGAATTCCCGCAGGGTGACGAGCACGGCGTAGTGCCACTTGCGGGCGCCGACCTGGGCAAGCCGCTCGTTCGCCAGGCGGTCCGAGTACATGTCGACCAACCCGAGCAGGCGGCTCGGCAGGCTGAGGAGCCGAACGGAGGTCTCTAACCCGTGCTCTGCGCCAACCGTCTCATCGGTGATGGCCATGTTCACATCATATCCTTCTTGCGTTAGCCGCACTAACGATGTACGGTGGATCCACCGTTAGTTAGCCTAACGTTAGTTCAGTGAACGTTCCTGTGGCTAACAGATTGTCAGGCGAAAAGGAGCAACGAGACCATGAACACCACCAAAGAATACAGGCTCGACATGACGATGATGTTCGCCATCCACGGCGCCCTGCGTCGTGAACTTGGCCACATCGCCCGTGTCGCCGCCAAAAGCTCTGACGACGCCCGCCACGTCATGGTCACCGCGGCTGGTTGGCAGATGTTCAAGTCCTACCTGCACTTGCACCATGCGTGCGAGGACGACATGCTGTGGCCGGTCATGGAGAAGTCCCTCGCCGAGCGGCCCGACGACCTCGCCCTGCTGGCGGCGCTCGAGGCAGAGCACGCCGCCATCGACCCGCTCATAAGAGCCATCGACGCCACCCTCGCCAACCTCGCCAACCCGTCTAGCGGCTCCGAGCGCCTCGGCGACCTCGCCGACGCCTTATCCACCACCATCAACACTCACCTCCGCCACGAGGAGGGCGAGGGCCTTGGGCTCATTGACGCCAACGTGACTGAGCAGCAGTGGCAGGACTTCGGCCAAGAGCACGGCAAGCGCAACGGCCCCGATGCGCCCCGCTACCTCCCCTGGTTGCTCGACGGCTTGGACGATGCCGCTGCAGAGCACATCCTCGAACGCATACCCGGCCCGCTCCGCGCCGCTTACCGCGACGAGTGGTTGGGCGCCTACCACCGGTCAGACCGTTGGGCCGGTCCCGGCGGACAGCCACTTGCCTGAACCAGGGCTCGAACTCGAAACTAAGAACGAGACGCTCTCGATAGCCGAACGAGCGCCACTAGGGGCCTCGGTAAATGCAACCGGCGGCGCAGGTTTCGAACACGACGACCTGGGAGAGGCCGTGGAGCGAGCTAGATAGGCGGTCCCAGATCCAAACTGCCAGGCGCTCGCTCGTGGGGTTTTCGAGACCTTCGATCTCGTTCAGGTAGTTGTGGTCCAGGCGTTCCAGGACGGGCTGGAAAGAGCTTGCAATATCGGCAAAGTCCATCACCCACCCGGTGGTGCCGCCGATGGGGCCGTCGACGTGCACCACTACCCGGAACGAATGGCCGTGCAACCGAGCACATTTGTGCTCTTTCGGGACGTTCGGGAGCCGGTGAGCCGCCTCGAAGGTGAACTCCTTGAATATTTCCATTTACGGGATCCCAAGGTACTTATGGGTCTGGAGGCTGAGACGCCAGCGGGGGTGCTCGAGGCAGTACTCAACGGCGAGGGCGGTGTTGGCATCTCGATCGGGCCCGTCCATTGGCTGCAGGAAGAAGTGCTCGAAACCGAGCTGCTCGACTTCGGCGGGGCTCAAGGAAGGCTGGGGGAACACGAGCTTGAGCTCGTTGCCGCTCCTCAGGACGAGTTGCGGCGCCCGCCTTAGGGCTTACGCAGATCCAGTCGATGTTTGCTGGAGGTTCGCGCGTCCCATTGGTTTCTATAGCGATCCTGAAGCCGCGGGCATGAAAGGCCTCCACGAGGCTCTCGTCGAGTTGGAGCAGGGGTTCACCACCTGTACAGACGACGAAACGATGCGCTGAGGACTGCGGACGCCACATTGACTCGACGGCGCTCGCTAGCCCGGCGGCGGTCTTGAAGTGACCCCCGCCCGGGCCGTCGGTCCCGACGAAGTCTGTGTCGCAGAACTGGCATGTGGCGGTCGAACGTTGCTTTTCGTGACCGGTCCAGAGGTTGCAGCCCGCGAACCGGCAGAAAACGGCGGGAGTGCCTGTGTTGTACCCCTCCCCTTGGAGGGTAAAAAAGATCGACTTCACCAGGTAGGTCATAGGAATGCGCGGGCCGTGTTTCTCAGGGGTGGGCGCTGGGAAGCCGCTTGGTTATCGGCGTTGTCCAGGCGTTCTCGGTCAGGCGGGTAAATCCCGGCGCTCGTGGCACACCGAGAAGGACTGTGAGCGCCGAGCTCGCGCTCCGACCCAGCGCCGAGATGGCCCACGCTCACCCGGCCCACGCCAGGCTCCAGCTCCGGCCCGCCTCCACCTGGCCCCGCTCCGCTCGGCCCCGGCTGCTCGTCGCTCACCAGCTCGCGGCCCGGGGCGGCCCTCACTCGGGGAGCCGTTCGAAGGCGGTCGCCTGGCTGAGAAGGGCCAAGCAGCGCGCCTCCTCGGCCTGGGAGAGGTCTGGAGCAGACCTGACCGCCAGGGGCTTTATCGCTATGCCGCCTCGCGCGTTGAAATCGCCATAGACACGCAGGTACCTCGGCGACAGCCTGGAGCAGAGGTCGTCTGCGACCCGGTTGACGCAGGCCTCGTGGAACGTGCCCTCGTTGCGGTACCGCATCAGGTAGAGCTTCAGGCTCTTGCTCTCCACGCACAGGCCGCCCGGTACGTACTCGACGCGGAGCCGGCCATAGTCGGGCTGGCCTGTCACAGGGCACAGCGTGGTGAACTCGTTGCAAAGCAGTGCCACCACCCAGGCCGATGTGGGGTACGGGTTGTCGAAGGTCTCGAGCACACTGGCGTCGGGCTCGTTATAGCGGTATTCGGTCGGGTTCCCGAGAGCCCCGAGACGCGGTGCTATGGTCACTCGGCAAGCGTATGCGCCACGCTCGGTTGTCCGCCCTCATGCTCGCCCGACCCGTTGACGGTACGCGTCCCCGCCCTACGAGCACAGGCGTGGCGCGATTGGGATCGGGCCCGCGGCTTTGACTAGAAAGTAAGGGTCATGACAGCCATCACGACTGCCGGCCCTCCCTCCAGCTCTGCAAAGCCGCTGAAGCCCGCTGAGTACCGGCCGGCGCTGGTCAACGTCGGCACGATCGTGTGGCTTGCCTCTGAGCTGATGTTCTTCAGTGGGCTCTTCGCTGCCTACCTGACCTTACGTTCAGCGACGGTGGTCTGGCCGCCCTTCCACGACGTGGTGGACAAGAAGACCGTTTTCGTCGCCACCGTCGTCCTAGTGCTGTCGTCCGGGACCATGCAGTTCGCTGTTAGGGCCGTCCACCGCAACAGGCTGGCCGAGTTCCGAGCCTGGTTGGCGTTCACCTTGGTGCTCGGTGCCATCTTCGAGGGAATGCAGGTCGTCGACTATGCGACCCGTAACTTCCCGCTCCAGCAGAGCGCCTTCAGCGGGTCTTTTTACGTCCTTACCGGCGTTCACTTCCTGCACGTCTTGGGCGGCCTCGCCGCCATGGTTTTCATGTACCTTCGTTCGCTCAACCCGCGGATCCGCTTCGGTGGGCACCGCAGTACCCCGCACGTCGAGATGCTTTCTTATTACTGGCACTTCGTTGACGTGGTGTGGATCGGTCTTTACGCAATGATCTGGCTCCTCCCCTCGACCAAATGACTCCCCTGGAGCAAATGACCCCGCCAACCGGACCAAGACGGCGCACCTGAATGACCACCAAGAAGCTCGTGGCCAGCAGGCGCAAGGAACTCCTCCGGCAGCCGCTTGCGCCACGCGCTCGTCGGGCCTGCAGCTCTGGTCGGGGCCGCCATGGCGATGTTCGCGGTGCTGTTCTGGACCGCTGCCGCTCCCGCACAGATGAAGCCCGTCACGCTGAGCCCCGTCAGCATTCAGGCGGGCCAGACGCTCTTCGACCAGCACTGCGCCGCCTGCCACGGTGTGGGGGGCATCGGTGGGAAGGGCCCGGAGCTGCTCAACGTCGGGGCCGCTGCCGTGGACTTCTTCGTCTCCACCGGCCGGATGCCTCTCAGCTCGCCCAACCTCGAACCGACCCGCAATAGGCCATTTTTCAACAAGGCGCAGATCGCCGACATAGTTGCCTACGTCAATGCCCTCGACATCGAACATGGCACGCCCGGGCCGGGTATCCCCGACATCACGCCAGCTTGTAACAACGAGTCGCCCAACTGCCCGACCTTGTCAGAGGGCAACGCCTTGTTCATGATGAACTGCGCCCAGTGCCACGACGCCTCGGGATCCGGCGGGCTCCTCAGCCACGGGTACGTGGTGCCCAGCCTGCGGTCGGCGACGCGCACCCAGGTCGGCGAGGCGATCCGGGTGGGCCCTCGCCCGATGCCCAACTTTGGCCCTGGCCAGTTCACCGACCAGCAGGTTTCTGCGATAGCTGACTACGTCTACTACCTGGGCCACACCCCGGACCCCGGCGGTCTCGGGATCGCCCACTTCGGCCCGGTCCCGGAGGGCTTTGTCGGAGTGATCTTCGGGCTCGGGGTACTGCTCCTGTGTTCGAGGCTGATAGGGAACCGTGGGTAGGCCATGACTGCGACCGAGTCCCCAAAGATCTTCACGGGCACGCACGGGCCTGACGACGGTGCCGGCGAAGGCACGCCCTGGCCGCACGACGTCCCGCCGGACCAGGACGACACCTGGTACCCGCTGCGCGACGACCCCTGGCGTGCGAAGCGGATGGAGTACTTCATCGCCTTTCTTTGGGTGGTCACGGCGCTGTGCGGCGTCGGTCTCGCGATCGTCTACTGCTTAGGCGGCCAAGCTCAGCTCGAGGGGCTGTTCCTGCTCGTCGGGTTCGGCCTCCTGGGGACCGGCCTGTTGTTGTGGGCGCGCAACCTCCTCCCGGGCCACGACGTCACGGCCAGCCGAGGGACCGACCACCGGACCTCGAGCCCCGAGGAACGAGCCGCCGTGGTCGAGTCGTTGTCGCGAGGGACCGACGCCATGATGTCCCGGCGGGGCTTCCTTGTGAAGAAGGTCCTCGTCCCGGTGGGGGGGATATTCGGCCTGGCGGCGATCTTCCCTCTCGCCTCGCTCGGTGCCCGGCCTGGACGGGCTCTCTACCACACCAAGTGGTACAAGGGCGCGAGGCTCGTGACCGAGGACAACGTCGCTCTCCACGTGGACGACATCGTGGTCGACGGCCTTATGACCGTGTTCCCCGAAGGTTATATAGACGACCCGACGTCTCCGGTTGTCGTGCTGAACATCGGGGGCGACCCGATCAAAGCTCGCGCCGGCCAGGCCGGTTTTGAGGTGATCTCGGGCGCGAACGGCATTGTCGCCTTCTCAAAGATTTGTACGCACGCCGGATGCGCTGTCAGCTTGTTCAACGTCTTGTCGATGCAGCTGATCTGCCCTTGCCACCAGTCGACCTTCAACATCCTTCAGGACGCCGCGCCTGTGTTCGGCCCGGCGCCGAGGCCCCTACCTCAGTTGCCTCTGGGTATCCGCCCTGACGGTTACCTGATCGCTCTGAGCGACTTCATCGAGCCCATCGGCCCAGGGTTCTGGAACAGGTCAGGGGACTGAAGTATGGGCGTCGTACCGCTGGACCTGCGTCTGGAGCAGTCATGAGCACCGTCGCAGAGCGTTCGGCCGCCCGCAAGAGGGCCAAGCGCGAACAAGAGCTCCTGGACTGGGCGGACGACCGTCTCGGCTCATCGACGTGGGTCCGCTCGGCGCTCGACAAGATCTTCCCGGACCACTGGTCGTTCATGGTCGGCGAGATCGCCATGTACTGTTTCGTGCTTTTGATCGTGACGGGTATTTACCTGGCGCTTTTCTACAAGGCGTCCGATGCGATCGTGATCTATCACGGGCCTTACAAACCCCTCGACGGCCAGTCCATGACCGAGGCGTTCGCATCGACGCTCAACATCTCGTTCAGCGTACGAGCGGGCCTGGTAATGCGTCAGGCGCACCATTGGGCTGCGAACATATTCATGGCCGCAGTTGCGTTCCACATGTGCCGGGTATTTTTCACGGGGGCGTTCCGCCGTCCTCGCGAGATCAACTGGGTCATTGGCGTCACGCTGTTGCTTATCGCAATGCTCGAGGGTTTTTCCGGGTATTCGCTACCCGACGACCTTCTCTCGGGTTCCGGTCTGCGAGTGGTCTTTTCGATTGTGCAGTCGATACCTTTCGTAGGTCCCTGGCTTGCTTTCAACGTATGGGGCGGAGCATTCCCGGGCACCGTGTTCTTCGCGAGGCTGTTCGTCATCCATGAGTTCCTGTTCCCATTGGCCCTCGCAGGCCTCCTCGGCGGCCATCTCGCAATTCTCTGGCACCAAAAGCACACAGACTTCGCCGGGCCCGGCAAGACCGAGCACAACATCGTCGGGAGCCGGCTCTGGCCTCAGTACACGATCAAGTCCACGGCACTGCTCATGTTCATAGCGGCCGTGATCTTCGGCCTGGGCGGTCTTATCCAGATAAACCCAATCTGGGTTTACGGCCCGTTCGAAGCGGCCCGGGCGAGCGCCGGCACCCAACCCGACTGGTACGTCGGGTGGCTCGACGGCGGCCTGCGGCTCTGGCCGCACTGGGAGTTCCGCAGCTTCGGCCACGAGATCCCGAACCCGTTCTTCCCGGGCATCGTCCTGCCAGGGATCGTCTTCAACGTGATATACGCCTGGCCCTGGATCGACAAGAAGCTTTTCGGCGACTACGAAGAGCACAACCTCCTTGACAGGCCACGCGATAAGCCGTTGCGCACTGCGATCGGTGTCGCGGCTCTTCTGTTTTTCTTCGACCTGACCCTCGCGAGCGCGACCGACCTCATCGGCAACGCCCTGCAGATGTCCTTCGAGCTGCTGATCGAAATCCTCCAGTACGGATCCTTCATAGGCCCGATCGTGGGCGGCGTCATCGCCTACCGGACCTGCGTCCTTTTGAAGAACACCAATGCGCACCCGATCCAGCGGCCCGTCGGCGGGATCATGACCCGTGACGCCCGCGGGGGCTACCACACCCTCGGCGCCTCACACGACGGCCATGACGGTAGCGACGGCCACGTCGGCAACGGCCACGAGGCTAGCGGGCATGACGGTAACGGCCACGGCGAGGGAACGACCCTCGAGCGAGCGGCCGGCGGGCACTCGGGCGAAGACTAACTGAACGCGTCAGCTTGTAGCCCGGGCTCTTTGCGGGTTTTTCAAGCCGACATCGGTGAAAGCCTGTCGAGCAGAGCCACTTCGTCGGTGGTCAGGGACCACCCCCACAGGTCGAAGTTCTCTTCGATCCGCTTCGGGTTCGACGACCTAGGGATGACCACCACTCGGTGCTCGATGTGCCACCGCAGCACAACCTGGGCCGGGCTCTTCCCGTGCTGCCGGGCGACCTCGACCAGGCGCGGGTCGTCGAGAGGCGTTGCGCGCAAGGGGCTGTAGCCCTCGAGGACGACCCCCCGCTCGGAGCTTTCAGTGGCGAAGGCTGGGTTGTAAATAGCCGGGCTCCAGCGCACCTGGTTGACTGTCGGGGCGTCCCCGGTAGCTGCGATGAGCTCGTCAACCTGTTCCGTCGAGTAGTTGCTCACGCCGGCGGCTCGCGTCTTGCCGAGCTCGCGCTGAGTGAGGACCTGCTCCCAGGTCTTGGGGCTTGCGCGCCCGCCGGGCGGCCAGTGGATGAGCCACAGGTCGACGTAGCCCGTGCCCAGGCGGCGCAGGCTTGCGTCGATCGCTGCGGCTGGGTTGTCGGCATCGTCTTGGAGGAGCTTGGTGGTGAGGAAGATCTCCTCCCTGCTGAGCCCGCTGTCGCGCATGGCCTGGCCGACTTCGGTCTCGTTGCCGTACATGGTTGCAGTGTCAAGGTGGCGGTAACCGGTGGCTAGGGCATGCAGCACGGCCTCGTAACTGTTGCGGCCCGACAGGCGCCAGGTACCGAAGCCAACGAGCGGTATAGCCCCGCCAGTCCGTAGCGGGACAGCTTCTTGGCTGGGCAAGGTCATGGTTCATTATGCCCAGGAAGGGGCGTTCGCCGAAATTGTCATTGGGCAGCGCCAAAGGGGGCGAACGTTGCCTGTCGTGGCACTAGCGTGGCGTTGTGGCGCGAGTGCTGTCCATAGTCCTCGCAGGAGGAGAAGGCAAACGCCTTCTCCCGCTGACTCTTGACCGCGCAAAGCCGGCCGTGCCTTTTGGCGGCCACTACCGCCTGATCGACTTCGCGCTGTCCAACCTGGCCAACGCTGGCCTGTTGCGGGTCGTTGTCCTGACCCAGTACAAGAGCCACAGCCTCGACCTGCACATCACGCGCACGTGGCGCCTCTCGACTCTCCTCGGCTCCTACGTAACCCCGGTCCCAGCCCAGATGCGCCGGGGCCCGTGGTGGTTCTCCGGTTCGGCGGACGCCATCTATCAGAACCTCAACATCGTCGGCGACGAGCGCCCGGACTATATCCTGGTGTTCGGGGCAGACCACATTTACCGGATGGACCCGCGCCAGATGCTGGCGCAGCATATCGAGACCGGCGCCGCCGCCACGGTCGCTGCGATAAGGGTGCCGCCGGCGCAGGCAAAGGGCTTCGGCGTGATCGAGCCGGGCAAGGGGACGCTGATCAAGCGCTTCATAGAAAAGCCGCCCGACCCCGTGGCCCTCGCCGCCGGGCGCCCGCATCTTTTTGCTTCGATGGGCAATTATATTTTCAACGCGAATGCGCTTAGCGACGCGTTGCGCGAGGACGCTCAGGACTCCAATAGCCGACATGACATGGGCCGTGACGTCGTCCCGCGCTTCGTGGAGAGCGGCGACGCCCATTTCTACGACTTCCATGAGAACGACGTACCGGGCTGCACTGACCTCGACCACGGTTACTGGCGTGATGTGGGGACCCTCGACAGCTATTACGAAGCGAGCATGGATCTCGTTGCAGTACAGCCTGTTTTCAACCTCTACAACACCGAGTGGCCTATTTTTACTAGCGCCCCCCAACTGCCTCCCGCAAAATTCGTCTTCGAGGAGCCAGGCCGTGCGGGGCTTGCCTACAATTCGATCGTATCTGGCGGCACAATAATTTCCGGCGGCACGGTGCGGGGATCTGTCATTTCGCCGGGCGTGATTGTGCAACAGGGCGCCCTCGTCGAGGGCTCGGTCCTGATGGACAATGTCCGCATCGGCGAGGGTGCGGTCGTGCGCCGCGCCATCATCGACAAGAACGTGACGGTAGAACCTGGCGCTCAGGTGGGAGTCGAGCCGGACATCGACGCCAGCCGCTTCACAATTTCTGCGAGAGGCATCGTCGTAATTGGCAAAGGCGAAAAGGTCGTCGGTTGACCCGTGTTGCCCTTCTTACAAAGGAGTACCCGCCGGAGATATACGGGGGAGCTGGCGTTCATGTGGAGCACCTCTCCCGGGAGCTTGCCAAACTGCTCGATGTAGGCGTGTACTGCTTCGGAGCGCCCCGGGACGACCCGCTCGTGGCGGGCGCTTACGAGCCCTGGGCTGCTCTCGGCAAAGACGGCAAAGGGACGGCTCTGAGGGCACTGTCGGCCGACCTCTGCATGGCCTACGACGTCGCGGCAGCAGACCTGGTGCACAGCCACACCTGGTACGCCAACTTCGCCGGGTACCTGGCGCACGTCCTCTACGACATACCCCACGTGATGACGTCGCACAGCCTCGAGCCGCTGCGCCCCTGGAAGGCGGAGCAGCTCGGCGCAGGCTACCGCTTGTCCAGCTGGGTGGAGCGAACGGCCGTCGAGAGCGCCGACGCCGTGATCGCAGTGTCCAGGGCCATGCGTGACGACGTCCTGCGGGTGTACCCGGCGGTCGACCCTGCGAAGGTGAACGTGGTCTACAACGGCATCGACACCGACGAGTTCTTCCCGGACCCGGGGACCGCTGGGCTCGAGAGCCAGGATATTGACCCTCACGTCCCCTACGTGCTGTTCGTGGGGCGGGTGACCCGCCAGAAGGGCATCACGTACCTCCTGGAAGCTGCCAGGTTCTTCGACCCGGCCGCCCAGGTCGTGTTTTGCGTCGGCGCCGCTGACACACCCGAGATCGAACGGGAGGTGCGAGCGCAGGTGGCGGCGCTGGCAGAGAGGCGCAAGGGGGTCTTCTGGGTCGAAGAGATGGTGGCCCGACCCGCTCTCGTTCAGATCATCAGCCATGCCAGCGTGTTCGTGTGCCCTTCGATATACGAGCCCTTCGGGTTGATCAACGTGGAGGCCATGGCCTGTGCGGTACCGGTCGTGGCGAGCGCGGTCGGCGGGGTGCCCGAGATCGTCGTGGACGGCGAAACCGGGTTCCTGGTGCCGTTCGTGCCGAGCGGTGACGCCTTTGGCACGCCCGCAGAGCCCGAAGCCTTCTCGGCGGCGATCGCGGAGAGGGTCAACCAACTGCTCTCGGCGCCAACGCTAGGCAGGGCGTTCGGTGCCGCCGGCCGCGAACGCGTCCTCGCCCAGTTCACTTGGAAGGCGGTTGCCCGTCAGACTGTCGAGGTATATGACCAGGTCACGGGCGGGTAGCCTGTTATCTGGGCTTTTGGCCGCTATGCTCGATTAGTGCCCATTGTAGGATCTAAAGCCGGCACACAAAAGTTATGATCCGGTTCAACCAAGTCACCAAGACCTACAAAGGGACCGTCGCGGCTTTACGCGAGGTTTCGGTGGATATCAAGCGCGGGGAGTTCGTGTTCATTGTCGGCCCGTCTGGGTCTGGCAAGACTACGTTTCTTCGGCTCGTGACAAAAGAAGAACGCGCTGATGCTGGTGAGATCTGGGTGGCGGGCAAAGAAGTTGGTTCGCTCGCCCCGTGGAAAGTGCCCTACTTGCGCCGCAACATCGGCTGCATCTTCCAGGATTACCGGCTATTGCCGGAGCGCACGGTGTACGAAAATGTCGCCTTTGCTCTCGAGGTCATCGGGCGCTCCAGGAGTTTCGTGCGTTCTCAGGTACCCCAGATCCTCGAGCTCGTCGGTTTGGGCAAGAAGATGGAGAGCCGCCCCAATGAGCTCTCCGGTGGCGAACAGCAGCGCGTTGCCGTCGCGCGGGCGTTCGTCAACCGCCCGCTGATACTGCTCGCCGACGAGCCGACAGGGAACCTTGACCCGGGTACCACGGCCGGCATAATGCGGCTCCTCGAACGCATTAACCTGTATGGCACCACGGTGGTTATGGCGACCCACCAGCAGGATGTAGTCGACGCCATGCGCAAGAGGGTCATCGAGCTCGACAGAGGGAATGTTGTGCGCGACCAGGCAAGAGGCGTCTACGGCATGGTCGACGCCTAGAGGCCCGGCGGGCCTGCGAGATAGGAAAAGGGGCAACCGATGACGATGGCGAGCCCGTATGTGCTGCGCGAGACGGGGGGTAACCTTCTCCGCAACGTAGTCATGACGGTCGCTGCGATCGTAACGATGGCAGTTTCGCTCACCGCGTTGGGCGGGGTCCTGATTATGCGCCAGGCCGTCAACACGGCGACGGTCCAGTGGCAGGGCGGGGTCGAGATGATCATCTTCATGGAGCCGCGAGCCAGCGCCCAGGAGATAGCGGCCATCAACCACGAAGTTGGCAGCATGACGCCGACGGAAATCACGAGCTGCCGATTTCTCGACAAGAACCAGGCGTGGGCCCAGTTCAAAGTTCTCTTCAATGGCCAACCGGAACTTGTCAAGGTAATGACAGCGTCCGCGATGCCCACGTCGTTCCAGTGCGTGCCGGCCAAAGCGCAGAGCATCACCCAGCTGGCCAGCGAGTTCCGCGACCAACCGGGTGTTTACCAGGTCGGTTACCCGGGCCAGATAATCGCAGAAACCCTTGCCCACTTCTCCGCCCTAAGGACGGTGGCCTTGATCGTGGCCGGCGGTGTGATGCTGGGGGCGATCGCCCTCGTCGTGAACACGATCCAGCTCGCGATCTTTGCCCGCCGGCGCGAAGTCGCAGTAATGAAGCTCGTCGGGGCCACCAACTGGTTCATCCGCGTGCCGTTCATGCTGGAAGGGCTCGTAGAGGGGCTGCTCGGAGCCGTTATAGCTTTCCTGATCACATATTTCGCGCGGGCTACGTTCGCCTCGTTCACCGGCAGCAACCCGATCGACGTGAACCAACCCCTTTACGTCAGCTCCCACGCGGCCCTGCTGACCGGGCTGTTCATCGTGGCCGTTGGCGCCCTGGTCGGTGCCCTGGGCTCCGGTTTCGCCGTGAGGCGCTTCCTGTCGGTTTGACCTAAGGCGGCGAGCGACGATCTCGCGGCTGCTCCCGGCGCGGAGCGGGCCACCCTAGAATTTGCCGGCGTGAGCCAGAAGATCGAAGACTATGCCCTGATCGGCGACACTCACACGGCCGCTCTCGTCGGCCGTGACGGTTCGGTTGACTGGTTGTGCGTGCCGCGCTTCGACTCGTCAGCATGTTTCGCTGCCCTGCTGGGTACTGCCGACCACGGCCGATGGCTAATGGCACCGCAGGGTGGGACCCCTGCTACCCGGCGTGCTTACAGAGGTGGCACCCTCGTGCTTGACCAGGAATGGGACACG
Source organism: uncultured Acidimicrobiaceae bacterium (assembly GCA_963834735.1). Classification (GTDB taxonomy): domain Bacteria; phylum Actinomycetota; class Acidimicrobiia; order Acidimicrobiales; family Palsa-688; genus Fen-671. The sequence goes on from CAWICT010000002.1 coordinate 174,757, forward strand.
CCAAGCGGCAGCGTCCGAGTCACCGATTTTATGCCGCCGCGCCACCACCACCCCAGGGTGTTCCGGATCGTGCAGGGCCTCCGGGGAAGCGTGGAGATGGTTACAGAGGTGCTGGTCCGGTTCGAGTACGGTTCCCAGGTCCCCTGGGTGGTCCAGACCGAGCACGGTATCCGGGCAGTGGCGGGCCCGGACGCGATCGAGCTGGACAGCCCGGTCCAACTGAAGGGCGCGGACATGCGCCACAGAGCGGCCTTCACGGTCAAGGAGGGGGACCGGCTCGGTTTCAGGCTGTGGTGGGCGCCCTCTTACGAGGACCCCGGGAGGGACCTGGACTGCGAGACGGCTCTGGCCGACACCCTGACCTACTGGGACGACTGGTTGGGCCGGTTGAACAAAGTGCACGGCGAGTGGGAGGACATGGTCCAGCGGTCTCTCGTGACACTGAAGGCGCTCACCTATGCGCCTACGGGGGGTATCGTTGCCGCCCCAACCACCTCCCTGCCCGAAGCCCTCGGCGGCCCCCGGAACTGGGACTACCGCTACTGCTGGGTCAGGGACGCCACGCTCACTCTCAACGGTCTGATCGAGGCTGGTTGCCGGGATGAAGCCGAGGCATGGCTGTGGTGGATGGTCCGAGCGGCAGCTGGCAACCCAGCGCAGATCCAGGTCCTGTACGGGGTGGCGGGGGAGCGCCGGCTCCCGGAGCTCGAGCTCGATTGGCTCCCCGGGTACGAGTCCTCGCTCCCGGTCCGGGTAGGTAACGCAGCGTCCCTGCAGTTCCAGCTCGACGTCTACGGGGAGCTGATGGAAGCCGTCCACCAGGCGCGCTCACATGGGATCTCTGCGGCCGGTGCCATCTGGGATCTCCAGCGGGCCCTGGTCGGGTTTGTGGCAGCCCACTGGGACGAGCCGGACCAGGGCATCTGGGAGATGCGGGGACCGCCACAGCGCCTCGTCTACTCGCGTGTGATGGCCTGGGTAGCGCTGGACAGGGCCGTCCAAGCGGTCGAACTGTACGGCCTGGATGGTCCTGTCGACGAATGGCGCAAGGTGCGCGCGGCCATCCATGACCAGGTCTGCACGCAGGGCTACAACCCTGAGCTCCGCTCTTTCACACAGGCCTATGGTTCCAAGGAGCTCGACGCCAGTCTTCTGTTGGTACCGGCGGTCGGCTTCTTGCCGGTCGACGACGAGCGAGTGGTTGGCACCATAGAGGCGGTGAAGCGGGACCTGATGGTGAACGGGTTCGTGGCGAGGTACAACAACAGCTCTGGTGTCGACGGTTTGCCGGGTGGCGAGGCCACGTTCCTGCCCTGCTCCCTATGGCTCGTCTCGTGCTTGGCGCGCCTTGGCCGCGTCGACGAAGCACGCGAGATATTCGAGCGAGTGGCTGCCGTGGCCAATGACGTCGGGCTGTTCTCCGAGGAGTACGACACCGAAACCCAACGCCTCGTCGGCAATTTCCCACAAGCCTTTACCCACGTTGGGTTCATCAACGCCGCCCGCCTGCTTGCGGCTGCGATAGAAGCCCAGCCAGCGGGCACTAAATGAGTGCCGGGGGGAACGGCTTGGCGGGCGAGCTTACGCCATCCCTGGTTGCCTGAAGTACGCCTGAGCTTCTTTGACGCTGTCAACGATTGTTACGACCCGGGGTATGCCCACCAATTGGAGGACCCTGCGGACCGACGGCCGGGCGGCGCACACAACAGCCCCACCACGCCGGTCGCGGATACGTCGCACGGCACCGATCAGGGCTCCGAGCCCCGCCGCATCGACGAAGGGAACTGCGGACAGCTCGAAGATGACCCTCTTCGTCTTGCTCAGGTGGGCGACAGCTTCCCGGAACTCACCCACGCTCGCCTGGTCGAGGTCTCCGGCCACGTGGCACACCACGCTTGCTTCGGTTTCGTCGCAACTGACTAACACCTCGGGCTCCTTTCGCCGGACCGGTCTTGGGCGGCTCGTCGTCAATTGCATGCTGCCTCGTCAATCTGAAGAGCACCGCGACTCAATCTGAAGAGCACCGCGACTTTTGGAGCTCTGTACCGCTGGACTTCACGAGTTCAAATCGTCGGTGCTGTTGACCATGTGGTTGGCTGCAGCCTCGAAGTAATTGAGCAGCTGGGCTTTCTCCAAAGCGCCGAGACGAGCCTCCTCCACGGCCGCGCGCATATGACCCAGCCAGCGGTCGCGTGCGTCCCGGTCGATCTTGAACGGCAAGTGCCTCGCGCGGAGGCGGGGGCTGCCACGCTCGTCGTCGTAGGTCCGCGGCCCTCCCCAAAACTGAGCCAGGAACAAGCACAGGTGGTGGCGCGGTCCTTCGAGGTCTTCTGGGTACATCGGGCGCAGCACCTCGTCTGTGGCGACGCCTTGGTAGAAGCGCTCGGTGAGAGACTCGAAAAAAGGCATCCCCCCGAGCCGTTCGTACATGGTCGTTGCGGGCACCGTGCTGCTGATGCTAGCGCTGCCCTCGAAGGGACCTTTGCTCGTCGTGGCGCTAGGTGTTGATGGCTGAGCCGCCCGGAGCAGCTCTCGCTAGGATCCCGGTCTGTGCCGTGGCGCTTGCCGCTAGCTGCAGTTTTAGTAGTCGCGGCCACAGCCGCGGGATGCGGCAGCCACTCCTCGACAAGCCCGGCCGCCGCTCAAGCATTTGTCAACTCCGTTTACAGCCAGGCTCCAGATATCGGTGGTTACCGGACGGGGCCTCAGTTGCTCAGTTTGGGCCAGGCGATATGCGCCGACCTTGAATCTGGCGCCACCGTGGAGGAAGTGGGGGACCGTGTGCCACTGCTCGAGGGGAACGAGCCGCTACCGCCTGACGACCTCGGGGTCGTAATTTCGGCAGCCGTGAACGAGTTGTGCCCCAAGTTCCACGACTTGCTCGGCCAATAAGCCGTTACGGCCGAATAAGCCCCTACCGAATGAGCCGAGCGCGCTACGCCGGCCAGGCGGCCAGGTAGGTCAGCACCCTTCCCCCGCAGGAGATGTGCGAGCCGTCCGGTAGTTCCCGTTGCTCGTTGCGGCCCAACTGTGCCCATCCCTGCGTCCCGGGCCCCTGAAAGAAGGTCCCGCCGTCGGCTCCCCGGTCGACAAGGTAGGCGGACCAGCCTTTGGCCTGGACCTCTGCGTGCACAGGCGCCATTGGGTGGTCAGGAGCGGCTCGCATCGCGATTGCTTGTGCCGCGCCGGCCTGGACTTCTGCGGCGGACGTCGGTTCTGCGCCGATAATGCAGGGCCGACCGAGCGCCCAAATGGAACCGTCGTCAGCCAGGAGCACCCCGGCCGCAGGTCGCGACCCGCTCACTTGAGGGCTGCCCGGGGGGATAGGTCTGCCACATCGCATGCAATTGGTCACGCGAGGGTGATTGAAATGCCCGAGCTCGCAACGTACCCCTTGCACCTCCGGTCGGTCTGGGCTGAACGCAGCCGCAGGGCTCGATGCGAACGGGAGCGGCGGCTGCAGCGCGGCGAAGACACTGCGCAGGTCGATCGCCCCGCCGCTCGGCGCTGAGGTGCCCACCGTGCCCGAATTGGCCGGCGCTCCGGCACCAGCTCCGACCGTGCCCGCGAGCGCAACGGGGGCCGCTGCCATCGTCGATTGGCCCGGCCCAGCGCCACCCGGCACCGGGGCGGGGCCACCAGGCCCAGGAGCCGCAGCTCCTTGCCCGGTGCCAACTCCGCTCGGGCTGGGCGCCATAGCCGGGCTGTCCGCCAAAGGGCACCGGCTCTCCCGCTCCCGGCCCTGGCTGGGCGGCCCCTGGAGAAGTAAGCTGACGAACCTGTGGCTTGGGCCGTCCCGCTCGCCTGCCCCGGTCCCGGCGGCGGTCGTAGCAGAACGAAGCCCGAACCGGGGACGGCGCCGGACAAGAGGTCGAAGGGGTTCCCTTGCTGGCTTTGGGGAGGAGGCGCAGCTCCGTAGGGCAGGATTATCAGGGGCCAGGGCCGGCCGATCGAAGTTGCCATCCAGCCGGGCACCGGCTGCGGCGCCAGCCAGCGACCGCTGTCCCAAGCCTGGACAGGCCCGTGCAGGAACAGGGCCAGGCCGTTTGCCCCAGGCCCGACGATTGCAAAAGGCGCCTGAGGCTCCGGGTCGCCGCGCTGTAGGACTGCGATAAAGGAGCTGGCCAGTTGGTCCCCTGCATAGGGCCCCTGCTTCTGCGCTTCGCTCACGAGGTGCGCCTGCAACGCCGGCGAGCATTGTGGGCCGGCCCAGACGGCAACGTCGCCGAAGCGAGCAACCAGACCGGGGCCGGGGAGGACTTCGAGCTTGTCTGCCACGGGAACCAGTTACCTCCTCGAGATCTGTCGGCCGTTAGGCGTCGACATGTCCGGCATCACCACTTTGAGGCTGCCTCGTCCAGGCGTTCGGCGACCTCGCTCGCCGTAGCGGGGCGGTCGGTCGGGTCGACCGACAGGCATTCAGCGACCACCTCCGCTACAGCATCAGGCAATCTCGCCGAGAGCTGGGGCGGGAACCGACAGGAGCCTTGACAGCGCCTGAACGACGGGCAGTTCATCGAGGCCGGGGAAGGGCACTGATCCTGTGACCGCTTGGTGGACCGTCGCACCAAGTGCCCAAATGTCCGACCACCGCCCACCTTCGCCCCTCAGCAGCTGCGGGTCGATATACCCCAAGGGTGGGTACCCTACCTGCGCCAACGGGGCCTGACCGTTTGCGAGCGCTGGGGGCGAGAGCACTGCGCTCGCCGTCCCGTCGTCAGGGGTGCCGCTGGGCTCAGGGCCAGTTGCTTGGTCGGGTGAGCCGTTCGCCACTAGGGCCACAGACTGCGGGCATATTGCTTCATGGAGTTGGCCGTGCTCGTGAAGGGCGTGGGCACCTCGAGCCGCCGAAGCGATCGCACGGAGCCGGGCCGGCACATCGAGCCCGTGCGGTGGAGAGGCCAGAGTGCCGGCGACCGCCGTGGAAGCGCTGACCCAGACCACCGGTCTCTGTGCCCACTCGGCAATCCCGGCTTCGAGCCACACCGGCAGGTGATCGTCGTGGACCGAAGCAACTGGTTCTAACCTCGCTCGGGCAGCCGCCCAGGACGTCCTTGCCAACGGGCCGAGGACCCAAATGGTGACCGGAGCATCGCCCCCGCCCAGCCGTTGAGGACGGCGCGCGCGTAGGCATGGGGCAGTACGGTCCTCGACCACGGAACTTGTGATCTCGTAATCGGCCACCTGGCTAGCCAAGCGCGAGCCTCCTTGGGTGCTCTTTGGTGTCGGACGCTACAGCGTATTGCACCGCTCGTGCGCTAAGGAGCGACGGTCAGGGTGGACAAGGCCTCATCTGTCGTGGCCGTGACCGGCGACGCGATGAGCCACACCTCCGACTGCGTCCCGCTCACCCAAGCGAGGATGCCCGTCCCCATCGTCCCGTCCGCGAGGCGGAACAGGTACCGCCACGCCACGGTGGCGTCGTGGAGCTTGTACGGGGTCACCGAGGTGACGCTGTAGCGGTCCGTGAGGAAAGAGCCGACGATCGAAGGCGGATGCCCCGTGGCGGAGGGCTCCCGATCGGCTTCAGTGACCGATTCCCCCACGCCTCCAGACGGGCCCGAGTAGTAGATGTCCGAAGCAGCGTCGCTCATGAACGGCTGAAGCGACCAGTTGCCGGGTACCGAGAAACTGGCATAGATCCCGGGAACTGCCTGCCAGCCGCGAGGTACCGGCGGCTTGACGTTCGGGTAGCCCCCGTTCCAGCTGACCGTGGCCCACACGAGCACGCCAAGGCAAATTGGTGTGAACGCAAGAACTGCCAGCCACCATCCGGTCCTGCGTCGGTCAGCTCTGGTGGGCGGGTCGATACGGGGGTCGTGGCGGCGGGGTGTTGCCAGCGACTGGGTATCAGCCATCGCGTTGCCCCATGTCTTCGATGCTGACGGGGTGCCCGGCGTCGGCCAGCAGCTCGACAACCTCGCGCCGCCCGTTGGTGTAGCGCTGTGAGATCCTCCGCAGCCGTTGTTGGACCAGGCCGTGTAGCGCTTCGTTCACCATGTCGACCCTACCGCGACCCTGCTGGGCAAGCTCCAACGGCAGAAGAAGGCAGTGATCGACACCCCTACCGCGATAAGGCCGAACGCCCCAGAACAGCAGCTCGATGTGTGCAGGGCGGGCACCACCTGCTGTTGCAAGCTCCGGAGCTACAGAGCTAAACAATCGTGGCAGCCGACGACGGCTCTCCCGGCCCGCCTTCGCGGTCGGGGCTCTCACGGTTGGGGCTCTCACGGTCAGAGCAATCATCAGGGTCAAGTTCGCAGCCTTCCTCGCTGCGTTCTTCCCCCACAGACACAAGAACTCGCCCATGGGCATGGAATACGTCAACGTGGTGGCGGTATAGGGCGCTCAACACGTCGCTTCGCACGACGTCGTCGGTCCTGCCGCTCACGGCGCGGCCTGCCGCCAGGTACACAACCCGGTCCATGACCGGCAGGAGCGGGTTGATGTCGTGGGTCGACAGCAGGACCCCGACCTTTCTCTCACGAGCAATCCGGCCAAGAAGGGCCGCCGTTTCCTGCGTGCTGCGAGGGTCGAGGCTGGCGAGCGGCTCATCGAGGAGCAGGAGCTGCGGCCGGGACGCCAGAGCGTGCGCGATCAGGACTCTTTGCTGTTCGCCCCCGGACAGGGCCCCCACCCTGGCATCGGCGAGGTGGGAGGCGTCGACGGATTCGAGAAGCTGGTCGACCCGGGCGCGCTTGGTGCCCGACATTATCGGGATGCCCAGCCGTCGCCCGTCCATCCCGAGCTCGACGAGGTCCCTTGCGTGTACCGGAAGATCCGGGTCGAGGACTACCTTTTGGGGCACATAACCGATAGAGCGCCTTCCGAGATGCCCACGTGCCACTCGCACCCTGCCCGACGAGATCGGCAGGAGCCCGAGAATTGCCCGCAACAGGGTCGTCTTCCCGGCCCCGTTTTCTCCTATGAGGCCGGTGAGCGACCCTGCCGCAACCGAAAACGACACTCCGCGTAGGATTCCGCGACCGCTCAACGAGACCGAGAGGTCCTTGACATCCAGCGCGATATCTTCGCCGCTGAGCGTTGCTTCATCGGTCGAGGCGTGCCCTCCAGTGGAAGTCATCAGAGCTTCACAGTAGGCATCAATCGGTGCCCGGCTTGGCACGGGTATTGTTCACCATCCTCACGAGAGAGGTCGCCTTCGTGATCAACCCGGTACGGATCCGGCGTGTCGACGCGTTCAAGAACCGGTGCCGGGAGGTTGCTGCTTCCAACGGCTGGGAGCCCCAGTTCATGGGGACCGAGGCCGGAGAGACTAGCCCGCAGCTGCAGAGCCATCTGTCTAGGTTCGTCGCGGGCAGCGGCGACAGACTGGTTTTCGCGGTGGGCGGCGACGGGACGGTGCGGGCATGTGTTCACGCTCTCGCCTATAGCGGAGTCGCCCTGGCGATAGTCCCGCGGGGCACGGCCAACCTGTTCGCTCATGCCCTCGACCTGCCCTCCAAGCTCGGCCCAGCCTTGGCGGTCGGCTTCGGAGGGGACGAACGCCAGGTGGACCTGGCCGTCGCCGACGGTTCGCCCTTCGTCGCTATGGCGGGCATCGGCCTCGATGCCGCAGTCGTGCGGTCCACCCCGCGCATGTTGAAGGACCACCTGGGATGGGTCGGCTACGGGGTGGGTGCCCTGGCGCACCTGGGGAGCTCCACAAAGGAGATGACAGTGCGGCTGGACGGAGGGGAGCTCCTCCAAAGGAGGGCGCAGTCAGTAGTAGTCGGCAACATCGGGATCCTCCCGGGCGGCTTTGCGCTGCTCCCCGGCGCATGCCTGGACGACGGGTTGCTCGACGTGGGGATCCTGATGCCGAGAGGTTTTCTGGGCTGGGCGTCCCTAGCCAGGTGGTTGGTAGGGGGGAAACATCACCCCGAGCGCCATTTCGAGCGCTACACCGCAAGCCACGTGGAAGTGACCACTGCGGCTGATCTTCCCCGAGAACTGGATGGCGACATCATCGCACCCGGCCGTTCGTTGGTGGTGAACGTCTGGCACCGAGCATTGTTGGTACGCGCTCCGAGGCCGGTCTCTGACGGGAATATCGACCGAGACCGCGCCGTTGGCGACTAGCGACAAGGGTAAGTTCCGCTTAGCTAGATGCACGCCCTACAAGGAGGCAGCAATGCCGGCAGTGACGGTCGAAGACATCTTGGTGCTCCCACGCATACCTACACCGGGCCCGGGAGGCGACCAAGGGCGTCCAGTGCGGTCGATCACGACGGCACCCAGCGGATTGGAAGGAGAGGGCTTCCCCGTCCGGAGGGCTTTTGCGGGCGTACCTGTTTCAGAGCTGGACCCGTTTGTCCACATGGACCAGATGGGCGAGGTCGATTACGGCCCCGGTGAGCCAAAAGGGACGCCGTGGCACCCCCACCGTGGGTTCGAAACCGTCACGTACATCATCGATGGGATTTTCGTGCACCAGGACTCCAACGGTGGAGGCGGGCGCATCACCGACGGGGACACGCAATGGATGACTGCCGGTGCGGGGATCCTTCACATAGAAGCTCCGCCGGAGTCCCTCGTGCTCTCCGGTGGGCTTTTCCACGGTATCCAGTTGTGGGTCAACCTGCCCCGCGCCAACAAGTGGGAGCACCCTCGGTACCAGGACATACGTGGACGGGAGGAGACTTTGCTCACGACCGAGGACGGGGGCGCCCTCGTGCGAGTGATCGCCGGTGAAGTGGCTGGCTACAGCGGGCCGGGTTCGACGTTCACGCCGATCACGCTTGTCCATGCCACCATCAGTCCTACGGCTCAAATGAGGCTGCCATGGCGGCCGGACTTCAACGCTCTTGTGTACGTCCTCGCTGGCGAGGGCTACGCCGGTAAGCAACTTGCGCCAGTTCGCACGGGCCAACTCGTTGTCTTTGGTCCGGGTGAGTACCTGCAGATCGGTGCCGCACGGTCTCAGGACAGCGCCAGCCCGAACCTGGAGGTCCTCGTGCTCGGCGGCCTCCCGATCCGCGAACCCGTCGTCCATTACGGACCGTTCGTAATGAACACCAAAGAGGAGATCGCGCAGGCGATGCAGGACTACCAAGCCGGCCGCCTCGGGAAGATCCCGGCCGAAGCCATGCCACACCGACATCCTTCGGACGTCGAGCTGCCCGCCTCAGCTGACAAACGCTGACGTTCCCTCCGCCTTTCGGTTTTTTCACCTCGTCGCTGTACCCAACGGCGCTCCACCATCCTGAAAGACGCCCAGTTACCACTCAGAGCGTGCGCATCTCGCTCAACGCGTTGACAAGGTGCCAGGCCAGCCTTAGTTTGTAGAGCGTAAGAAGTTGGGTACGCGACGGGCGCGCCGCACCCCCCGCATGGAGGTGGGCCGAGCAGTGGCTCGTGACGAACAGCTTTCCGCGCACGGTATCCGCCGCGGGGACCGCCGGCTAATGGCCGAGATGAACCGCAACCTCGTTTTCAACGTATTGCGGACCGGTGCCACATCTCGCGCCGACGTTGTCAGGACAAGCGGCCTGAGCCCGGCGACTGTTTCTGCCATCGTGTCTGAGTTGATCGAAAGCGGCTTGGTCAACGAGATTGGCCAAGGCAAGTCCAGAGGTGGGCGGCCACCGCTCGTGCTGCGTATCAACGACGAGCGTAACTACGCGGTCGGCGTCAAGATAATGGGACGCGGCCTTTTTATCGTGGTGACTGACATCAGGGCCGAGGTGCTCTACTCGGAAATGGTGGAGCTGGACTGGGCTCCAGTGACCGATGACAGGACCTTGAGGGCCCGAGGAGCACACGACCCGGTCTCGGTGCTCGACCGGATTTGTCTGGCGATAGAGGATGCCGCTGACCGTGCCGGTGTCGGTATGGGCAAAGTCGTCGGGATAGGCATAGGTCTTTCGGGTCTTATCGAGCCCCGGACCGGAACTTGCAGGTATACGCCGCTCTTCGGGTGGACAGATGTGCAGGTGGCTGCCCCCATCGCCAAGCGCTTGGACCGCCCGGTACTGGTAGAGAACGACTGCAACGCCCTGACCGTCGCAGAGCAGTGGTTCGGGCGGGGCCACGGGGTCGACAATTTCGTGGTCGTCGCAGTCGGAGAGGGCGTAGGCGCCGGGATCGTCATCGACGGCAACCTCTATCGCGGTGCCGATGGCGCTGCGCGGCGAGATCGGCCACGTGCCGGTCCCAGGAGCGACGTCGCAATGCAGCTGTGGGCGCTTCGGGTGCCTCGAGGCCGTCAGCTCCGAAGGCGCCGTCCTCGCGTACGTGGAGGAAGCCATCGCTCAGGGCGAGAAGAGCTCTCTGTCCGGGACACGCCCGTCCAACAGGACGATAGAGGTGGTGCGCGTCGCGGCAGACGAAGGAGACGCGATGGCGACGGCCGCCCTGCAACGCGCCGGCCACATGCTTGGGCTAGGGATCGCCGCGTTGGTGAACCTGCTGAACCCAAGGCTAGTTATCCTTTTTGGCCAAGGGGCCCTGGCCGGGCCGCTCGGTTGGGAAGCCGCCTTCGAATCGGTACGAGAGCATTGTTTTGCCGGTACCGACCGAAATATGGACTTTTTTGTCGGTTCAGTCGACGATGTTGCCTGGGCTAGAGGTGCGGCGTGCGTCGTGTTGAGCCAATTGTTCAGCTCGCCGGCCCACCGCTCAATTGAGCTCGCGCAGTTCCGGCCTAAGCGGGCTGTACTACTGAGTACTTGACATCGGGCCAAGAGGCGGTCAGTATCGTTGGAGTGGGCGTGCGGCGCGGTTTTGTGGCAATTGGCACGTCAATTTCGGCGGTGATCTTGGCGAGCGCGCTGGCCGCGGCGACGGCGATAGCCCAGTCCACTACGACCACCACTGCTGCTAGCACCACCACTACCACCACGACAACTCCGCCGTCGACCACCACCACGGTCCCGCCCCGACGACCAGCCGCCCACGACGAGCAGTTACCCCACGACGACCAGTTCCCCCACGACGACCACGAGCGCGCCAACCAACCCGGCGTTGCTGCTTGACACGGCCATCGCTGCGTTCCAGCTCGAGCGTGGGGCCGAGTGGACGCTCAATTGGTCGCTCCTCGGCAAGTCGGAGTCCTGGGTAGCGCACAGCGGTCAGTCGGACGGTACTCAAACACGCACCCTCAACGCTGGCGGCCCGACGGGCCACCTCAGCCTCGACCTGGACGGCAAGTTGTACGTCGAGGGGAACGCCGCTGGGCTCGGGAATTTCTTGGGTTTCACGGCTTCGGCGTCAAAGGCAGAGGCCGGCCACTGGGTTGGAGTGCCTAAGACGGCGGCGGTGTTCGACAGTTGGGAGGTTGACCTCACCGTCGGGACGGCCGCGTACATGCTGTACCTCGGCGGCAAGCCGGTGATCGGGCCAACGACGACGATCCGCGGCCAGAGCGTGATTGGGATAAGCCAATCGACGAAGGCGGACGGTTTGACTATCAGCCAAACCGACTATCTGAAGGCCTCCGGCCCACCTCTACCCGTCGAGATCATCGAAAATGTCGACGGTCTCGTGATTACGGTCGTCTATGGCGCCTGGGGTAAACCACCGCACACGGAAATACACAAGGGCGCGGTTCCTTTCCTCAAGACCTGGCTGGCCAAGACCTAGCGTATTTCAGCTATACTTGTTTCGGGTGCGCCGCGCTCAGAACCGCGGCCGCCGCGACTAAGCCAAGGAGGTCCTCAATGCGGAAGTCGGCAGTGCGTTTGAAGTGCTTCGCAGTACTAGCGACGACTGCGGCAGTTTTCGGTCTTGGGATGCAGGCGGCATCAGCGTCGGTCACGTCCAAGCAGCGTGCTGAATGGATAAGCGTCGACGGGAAATTCGGCAAGGCTGATTACACGTGGACTTCCGCCCTTTCCACCATGAGCAACAAAACGCCCGTATCGAAGCTGTCCAAAGCGTGCCTCGCGTTCGTCCCAGCAGTTAATACTTTCGACACCGCGCTAAAGAAGATCGGCTTCACGGGCAAGACCGGGACAGACATCGCATCTCTGATTAAGGTGAACAACAAGTTGGTCCCAATACTGAGCCACATAACGAGTATCAAATCGTTCGAATCTCAGTTTTCAGCTTTAGAGTCTCAGTACATGGGCCTTCAGGCCGCCTTGAGCAAGGATCTGGGTATCGAGGAAGCTGAGATCCAGGTTTGAAGGTGGTGTTTTCCAAGCGCCCGTCGTGTGCTGACAGCAGGCGCCGTGATCGCCGCGACCGCGTTGGCAATCACGCCCACTGCGGCCGAAGCCGGCTCGGCTCCGGTTGCCGGGCCGTGCCACGCCTGTGGGCGCAACCTGATCGCCAACCCGGGGGCAGAAGCCGGCAAAGGTACCGCCAGCCGACTCAGTGGTAAAGGTGCCTGACTGGAAGCAGACCGGTGCCTTCACTGCGGCAACAGTACGCCTGGGATGCTGACCTGTCGACGACGACGCCCGGGCCGACAAATCGCGGGAAGAACTACTTTTATGGCGGCCCTTCTGCGCTCCTGTCAACTGGGACACAGGTGATCAAGGTTGGCACAGGAGGGATTTCGAGCGGGAGAGTGAGCTACGTCCTGTCGGCTTGGCTGGGCGGTTATAGCGACCAGCCCGACAATGCCCGGCTGATCGTCACTTTCGAGAGCTCCTCCGGTACCGCCCTCAAAACGACAACGATCGGGCCCGTTACCGTTGGCCAACGTCACGACGTTAGCGGTTTGTTCTTCCGCCAGGGCACTGGCAAGGTGCCCGCGGGAACGCAGGAGATCAAGGTCGAGCTTGTGATGACATTGTTGGAGGGCGGCGACAACGACGGGCTCGCTGACAACCTCTCGCTTGTCTTTTCCTACAAGTAACTAATGGCGGTACCCTTCCAACATGGAGGGGCCGATCGAGGAGATCGATGACGGCGAAGTGGTTTGGCGCTTCGATACCGCCTTCCTCCGCTCAAACTGGACGTGCATTTGGGGCCGCGGGTGCCTTGGTATCCTGCCCGAACCTTCACCCGAGCTTGGCCACGGGTGCTGCTCCGTAGGGGCTGAATTCGAGGACGAGGACGAAGCTCGCCTGATCGGCGCTCTGGGCGCGACGCTCGACCCGCTGCGTTTCCAGTTCCACGCTGAAGCGCAGGCGGGTGGCGTTTTCAGCGACGCAAGCCGGACGAGCACGAGAGTCGTCGACGGCGCATGCATTTTCCTCAACAGGCCGGGTTTCAGCGGTGGTGCAGGTTGCGCATTGCACCTGGCAGCCTTCGACGCCGATGAGCGGCCGCAGGACTGGAAGCCCGCTGTCTGTTGGCAGCTGCCGATCAAGGTCGATTGGGAGGCTGCCGACGGTGGGGGCGAGATCGCAACCGTTCGTCGTTGGACGCGCGCGGACTGGGGCGCTGAGGGGGCGACGATGGCGTGGTGTTGCACCGAAGGTGACAGGGCGTACGTCGGCGAGCGGCCGGTGATCGAGTCCCTTGCCCAGGAGCTGGAGGGGACCGTCGGCACCGAGGTGTTCGTGGAGCTCCGTCGCCGGCTCACCTCTGACGACAGCTGACACCAGCCAAACCGTGCGGGCATGTAGCTTCCGGCGCGTCGAGCGTATGATCGCGGGTTACCAGCCAGAGGAGGCCCGCCATGGAGAAGCACACCTCAACTGGGGCCGGGGGCGCGGGAAGTGGTCCGGCCCGTACCACCCGTGGCCTGCCCGACTTCGAGAGTTCTGCAGGAATGCACTAACTTTCACAGTCATGTCTTTCAGGTAAACGTCGGGTGAAGTAGTACGGGGCCGCGGGGGCGGCTACTGCGACCTCTTACAGTGTCCGTCGGAACGCAAGGAGTATTTGGGTGTCGATCGGGTCCGTGATTGAAGTCAAGCCGAGCAGCGTGGAGGCACCGCCGACGTTGGTCGTCGTGCCATCGCCTGCGAAGCCGAAGCGGAGCCGCATTGCCGTGGAACTCGCGTGGCTACTTTTCCTCGTGTTCATATACGACTGGCTCCAGGACCTGGCTCCCTTGCGGCGCACTCTGGCCTTCGTGAATGCCAGGGCACTGTTGTCGTTCGAGATAAGCGCCGGGCTTGACCCTGAAAGAGCCCTGGACCACTGGCTTGCTCATCAACACGTCCTGGCTTTTGTTCTCTCGACCTTCTACTCGAACGGCATTTTCGTCGTCACCTTCGCCTTCGCCGCGTACCTGTGGTGGGCACGTCCCGACCTCTACCGCCCCTACGCAATGACCTGGTGTTGACCAACCTCATCGGTTTCGCGGTGTTCTGGGCGTTCCCAGTGGCGCCGCCGCGAATGCTTCCTGGCTACATCGACGTGGTTTCGAAGTCGGGAGGCCTGGGGTCCTGGCACGACTCCCTGATCAAGCACGCCGACCAGTTGGCAGCGATGCCGTCCATGCACATTGGCTACGCCGTCTGGTGTTCGTTGGTGGCCTGGCGATTGGCCCGGACGCATTCGGGCAAGGTCGCGTCCCTGGCGTTCGGCATCGGGTACCCATTGGTCACGGCGCTCGTGGTCATGGCTACGGGCAACCACTACCTGGTGGACGTGCTAGGCGGCGCAGCCTGTGCCGCGATTGCTGTCGTTGCCGTCGAAGTAGGCCCCCGTGCACTGCGAAGTTTCGTAGCAGGGAGCGCTGCTGGGTGGACGATGCCGTTCCAGCAAGCGGCATTCCAGCAAGCGGTATTCCAGCAGATGGAGGGCCAGAGGCAGGGAGCCCCGCGGTCGTCGATCGCGCCCTCACGACCGAGCGGTACGCCGCTCCCCTGAGGCTGTGCCGGCCGCGACCGGCAGCCCGGCCGCTTCCCACGCAGCGTAACCTCCCAGAAGGTCCGATACGTCCGCGAACCCCGCCTCGCGCAAGACGGTCGATGCAACCTGGGAGCGGGAACCACTGGCGCAGTAGACGACGACCGGCGCGGTCCGGTCCAAGGCTGCGAGCGACGCAGCAAGGGTAGCGAGCGGGATCTCCCGGGCACCCACGATGGTGCCTTGCGCCGTTTCACCCTGGTTGCGCACGTCGACCAGTTGGATGTCCGGGCCTCGGCTCTGAAGCTCGGCGAGCTGTTCAAGCGTTAGGCGCGAGCTCGTCTCGTGGAGCTCAGGCCGGGCTGCGAGGAGGGCAATCGGTGCCTCGAGTTGCCCGACCACCCGGTCAAGTCCAACCCGGGCGAGCCTGACTTTGGTTTCTAAGGCGCTGGCCGGGTCGCCCACAAGCACGATGTCGCGGTTGGGCGGTAACACGTCGCCTGCCCATTCGGCGAACCGGCCCTGCAGCCCGATGTTCACGGCACCGCGGAGGTGGCCGGGTGCGAAGTCGGCGATCTCGCGTGAATCGAGCAGCACCGCTCCACGCTCTGCGAAGGCGAGCACCTCGTCGGTCCTGAGCAGTCGAGGAGGGCTGTCGTCGAGGAGGGGGTGGAGCTCCCGGTTGCGTTGCGCGTCGAACTCGAAATAGTGCGGCCGCGCCGGTTGGTCTTCGAGGACGACGCTGACAAAGGTGTCCTCGTCCATTGGTCGCAGCGCGTAGTTGGTCCGTCGTTGTTCACCGATGGTGGAACTGGTCTCGTTCGACAGCTGCTTGCCGCACGACGAGCCCGCACCGTGCGCCGGGAAGACGCGCGTCTCGTCCGGCAGGGCTAGGAGCTTGCCGTGAAGGGAGTGGTAGAGGCGCCGAGCCAAGGCGTCGGCCGAAAGCTCAGCATCGCTCGAGGCAAGGAGATCCGGGCGGCCTACGTCACCGACGAACAAGGTGTCGCCTGTCAACACAGCGAACGGGACCTCGTCGCCGCGATGTTCGTACACAAGGATGCAGATCGATTCCGGGGTGTGCCCCGGCGTGGCGAGGACCTCGAGGGTTACCTCGCCGAGGGACAACCGTTGCCCGTCATGCAAGGGTTCGACCGGGAAGCCGACGTCGGCGCCAGCTCCGTAGGAGATGATCGCGCCCGTCCTAGCCGCAAGCTCGAGATGACCCCCGACGAAGTCGGCATGGATGTGAGTCTCGATGACCCGTTCGACGCTCAGCCCCTCGGCCCTGGCTTCCTCGAGGTAAATCTCGACGTCGCGGCGCGGATCTACGACCACGGCGCGACCGGTGGTCTCGTCTCCCACCAGGTAGGACGCGTGGGACAGGCAACCTAGGTAATGCTGGGTCAGGATCATGGCCTCATTCGTCCTCGACGAGGCGCCGCCCGCCGGCTAACTGGGTTGGGGCACGATCCGGATGTAAGGCTTGGGCGATTCCCAGCTACCGAACAGCTCCTTGGCCTGATCGTTGGACACTGAGCCCGCGATTATGACGTCCTCGCCAGGCTGCCAGTTCACCGGGGTCGATACCTTGTGCTTGGCCGTCAGTTGGAGCGAGTCGATTACCCGGAGCACCTCGTCGAAGTTGCGCCCGGTAGTCATGGGGTAGACGAGGATCAGCTTGATCTTCTTGTCGGCCCGATCACGAAGACGTTGCGGACCGTCTGATTGTCGGCCGCGGTGCGGTCTGCAGGGTCTCCGCTGACGTTTGCTCCCAACATCCCGTAGGCCTTGGAGACTTCGAAGTCCGCATCGCCGATGATCGGGTAGTTAGGCGCAGTTCCTTGCGTCTCTTCGATGTCTTGGGCCCATCCGGCGTGCTTTGCAACCGGGTCGACTGACAGGCCGATCACCTTCACGCCCCTGCGGTCGAACTCCGGCTTGATCTTGGCCATGTAACCAAGCTCAGTCGTGCAGACGGGTGTGAAGTTCTTCGGGTGCGAGAACAGCACCGCCCACGAGTCTCCCATCCAATCGTGGAACTTGATGCTGCCTTCGGTGGTTTCTGCCTCGAAGTCCGGTGCGGTATCGCCAATTTGTAGTCCCATTGTGGTACTCCTGTCCATGTCGTGTTCTCTCGTCCGGCACACGAGGTGCGCCAGCTGCAGCCCAGATCGCCCACGATCATACCGTCGCTTGCTTCACTAGGTTCGCTGGCCCCGCTCGAGGCACTGGCCTGATAGGTACTGTGGACCATGGCACAGCGCAACGTGCTCGGTGGCGAGCTGCAGGATTGCGGGAGACAGCCTCTTACCGGTTTCTACCGTGATGGCTGCTGCACGAGCGGGCCGGAGGACCGTGGTTCCCACACGATCTGTGCCGTTGTCACGGCGGAGTTCCTCGAGCACCAGCGCCGGATCGGCAACGACCTGGTGACCCCGGCGCCGCACTACGGTTTCCCTGGGCTCGTCCCGGGCGACCGGTGGTGTGTCACGGCCGTGAACTGGCTGCACGCCTACCGGGACGGGGCGGCATGCTTCGTCGTCCTCAGTTCGACCAATGAGACGGCTCTCGAGATAGTGCCCCGAGCCGCCCTCGAAGAGCATGCGGTCGACGTGCCGTCGAGCCTCGACGGCCTGGAGGGCTGACCCGCGTCACTTGGCGCCCGCTCTGAGAGCGTCGTCAGCGACGATCGGCGCCGGGGTTCCACCCTGGGCACAAATGGGTAGGTTGCTGACATGAGAGCATTCGGTCATCAGATGATAGGGCGCGGGCGCGCACCTCGCCGCTTCGAGGTTGCTGGCAACCGCCACCGTCCTGACCAGCACCGTCCTAGGTGCCGGGACGCTGGTCGGCGTTCTGGCCGTGACTGCCGGCCCCGCGTATGCAGACGTTACGACCAGCACTTACACCATTGGCTCCCCGTCGCCGGCCGTGACGAACGTCACCGCGTCCCCTAGCGGCGCAACGGTTGCGTCACTCACGAGCTTCGAGGTCAGCTTCACTGTCAACCCCTCCTTATCGGGGGGCAGTTCCGCTTGGGTAAGTGTCGTGCCCTCCACACCGTTGGGTTCGACTCCGTCGAGCATCGACCTGATCGGGAGCTCGTGCGTGCAAGCCGGCACAAACGGAGGTGCCTACTCCGCCACGGGCGTGACCATTGACCTGAACGCTTCGTGCAGCCTGAGCAGCGGCACCAAGGCCGAAGTCGACTTCAAGGCGGACGCCCCCGCCTCCACCGGGACCTTCAGCTTCGCGGTCACGACTTCCAACAACTCGTCGTCGGCCACGTCCAACACCATCACGGTGACGGCCGCCGGCCCTGTCCTCACCGCGGCGACATACGCCTTTGGCGCCAATACGACCTACACGATCAACAATGCCACCGTGGCCAGCCTCACGACCTCGGGCACAAGCCTGACGCTTACGGCTGCGGCCGACCACGGGGACCGAGAAGATCGCCTTTGTGAACAGCGGGACGGGGGCTGGGTACTCAGTGACCGTCACCCCCTCTGGCGGCACGGCCAGCGCTGACACCGTGACAAACGCTTCGGCCAGCGGAGCCGCCGTGACCCTAACCCTGGGCACAGGGCTCGTAAACGGGGACGCCCTGACAATCACCTCAACCGGGACCAGCCCCGCCCCCGAGCGCGACCAGCCAGGCCGACCACATAATTGTCCAACCCGGCAACGGTACGCCTGAGACCACCAACTCGATCGCATTCGGTGGTTCTGTGACCGCACTGTCCGTCGCCCCTTCCTCCCTGGTGGCCGGGGCGCCGGCTACCTACTCGGTCGGGTTTACCGCCAGCGACGCCGCCTCCACGGGGGGCTACATCTACCTGGCCGAGAGCGCCGGGCCGACGAACTTCACGACCGTCACTGGCATCGAGGTGATCGACACCACGCAGAACTGGCGGTTCGTGGCGAGTGGTGCCGTGCTCACTAACGGGTCGGTCACGGTCCCGCTCGCCGATTCGGTCAATGCCGGTGACTCCGTCAGCCTGCTCATTCTCGGGGTCACCAACCCTTCCTCCCCAGGGACGATCGGCGATTTCTCGGCCGCAACTTCAGGCGACCCGGTGGCCGTTGACGCTCCTGCCTACACGATCGCTGTCAACGCCAGCCCGGGTGTGGTCGTCACCGTCAACCCCACTACAACCGCGGCGGTAGCTACCTACACGATCGCAAACGTCCGCGCCTCAGGGACTCTGGCGGGGGGGTCGGGCACCATACAGCTCGATGGCCCCGAGCGGTACCGTTTTCCCGAACAACCCGGCTTTTTACAGCATCACGGACTCGACCAACTCGGGAGGGTCAGGGACGGTAAGCGCCGCCGTGAGCGGTGGCGGCACGAACGCTGTGACTTTCACCGTCCCCAACACGATCAACTCAGGCGACGTGATAACCCTGACCGTGGCGGACGTGGTCAACCCAAGTACCGCGAGCGCCTCGGACTCGATCACCATCCGCGGCGCCGTGACCGGTCCGCCACCGTCGGCAGCAACGACGACCACCACGGTCCCGCCCACCACGACTACCACCAAGCCGCCGGTCAAGAAGGTCCAACACCCGACGATCGCTGACCCGACCTCCAAGGCCGACGTGTCCAAGGCGCATCTCGTCCACGTGGAGCTGAAGTGCACCGTTGAGGCCTGCAAAGGGTACGTAACCCTGACTGATGTCTCCACTGTCGTGGGGTCCCAGCACTACAGTCTCCGGGCTGGCCAGAAGGGCATCGTTGTGGTCCACCTGCGGGCCAAGGGGATCCTCTTCCTCGCCGGTGCCAAGCACCACACCATCAAAGTGACCGCTAAGGTCACGGTCACCGGCGGCAAGACCGTCAAGGAGAGGACAACCCTGGTCGCCTAGCCGCTTCTCATGAAATGGAGGCGGTCACGCCATGGAGGTGGTCACGCCATGGAGGCGGCGAACTGCCGAGCTGCCCACTCGAGGTCGTCCAACATCGTTCGCACAGGCACCTGGTCCGCGATCGCCTCGCGGGTCGCGGCCCAGACCTGGCGAACAGGCTGCTCGCCCTTCACTCGCCGGACGACGACTCCCGAGTGAGCGGCCGCCCCCAGCGCCAGAAGAGGGATGAGGGCCACGCCAAGACCGGCGGCCACGAAGCCCTGCGCTGTCGGGTACTCATCAGCCTCCAGGCCGTAACAAGGCTCAAAGCCCGCCCGAAGGCACGCTTCGCTGACGACCTGCTGACAATAACCCGGGCAGGAGTTGACGCCGATCCAGCGCTCACCGGCTAGGGCTCCGAGGTCGACCGTGCGACGCGCAGCGAAGCGGTGCCCGCGGGGGATCACCATGCGGAACGGGTCGGCAAGCAAGTGGCGGCGTGTGAGCCCATCAGACGGAGCGTGCCCGGGCGCAAACGTCTCTACAACGACCGCGACGTCGATCGTGCCGGCGTGCAAGCCGGAAATCGCTTCATCGATCTCGACCACCGTCACGTCGAGCGCTACCTCGGGCAGGTGCCGCTGGAAGGCAGCCAGCGCCGGTGCCACAAGTGACGACCCAGCAGTCGGGAACGTACCGACGCGGACACGGCCGCCGCGACCGGCCCGGAGCGCAGCGAGCGCCTCCTCGGCTTGTTGGACCGTCGCGAGGACTCTTCCCGCATGTTCGCAGAGCAGCAATGCCGCGTCGGTGGGCCTGATGCCACGACCGGCTCTCTCCAACAGCACGGTCCCCGTCTCCCGCTCCAGTGCCGTGATGCTCTGGCTTACCGCCGAAGGAGTGTAGTTGAGGTACGCCGCGGCACCAGATACAGACCCGCTTTCAACAACGGCCTTCAGGACCCTTAGACGGCGCACGTCGATCATCTGGTAGTTAAGTTACACTAAAGCAGAGTTAAGAACTCGTCGCTATTACTTAACTGTCGGTGGGCCAGGATGGAGCTATGACCTGGTTGCTGGTTCCCGTTGCAGTCATCGTGCTATTGGCAGTGCCGTTTTTCGCGGCCGACAGCCGCGACGGCGCCGACTGGAAGCCCGTCACTCTGAGGGGGCCGGCACGTGGCACTCGTCGCGACCGGCCCTTCTCGAAGTCCCCAGGGGCACTGTTTGTCCGAACGGTGGCGTCGAGAGCTCTAGCCTCGCATCGCTCCATGAAACGACCAAGAACAAGCGATTGCACAAGCCCCGGCGCCAAGATCGCCGCAGCGTTGACTGATCACGCGGCAGAGAGCTAAATGTCAGGTGTGGGCCGGAGGCTCGAAATCGGCCCCACGAGCCACAAGGTCCCACTCCGCCCATTCCGCCAGGCGATGCCGGTAGACCTCGGGCGCCACATCGGCGGCGCGCTGGCCGAGCAACAGGCGGAGCGGTGGGTGCTCGCTCTCGAGCACCGCCAGCAACGCCTGTGCCGCACGAGCAGGGTCACCTGGTTGGGTGAAGGCGTTTTCGCCGGACAACATACTGCGCCGCTCGGCGAGGACGCCGTCGTAGGCAGCCATCGGCTCCGCGCGCTCCATGCTGGTCCCGTTCCAGTCGGAACGGAACGGCCCCGGTTCCAAGATGGTGACCTTGATCCCAAAGCCTTCGACTTCTTGGGAGAGCGCCTCGCTCATACCCTCGACCGCCCACTTAGAAGCGTTGTACCCACCCAAATTTGACGGGGCGTTCACCCCGGCGAGGCTCGAGAGCTGGAATATATGACCGCTTCCCTGTGCTCGCATATAGGGCAGGACCGCCTGGGTGCACCAGAGAAGCCCGAAAAAGTTAACGTCGAACTGACGCCGTACGCGTGCCTCGTCGAGTTCCTCCACTGCGCCGGCTAGCCCATAACCGGCATTGTTCACAAGGACGTCTACCCTGCCAAAGTGCTCGACGCCAGCCGCGACGGCGTCGTTGACTGCCGCACGGTCCTTGACGTCAAGTACCAGCGGGAGCACGGCACTCCCATACGCCGAGACCAGGGCCACGAGCGCCTCGTGCGTTCGAGCGGTCGCGATCACCGAGTCCCCAGCGCCAACGGCCGCTTCGGTGAAGGCTTGCCCAAGCCCGCGCGCAGCACCAGTGATGAGCCATACACGTGTCATTCCGGCACCCACCTTCACGTAGATCATCGCCGGGAAGAGGCACCCTCAAGGCAGCTGGCAGGTGCTGCAGGCTGCTAGAGGTACGAGAGCGGATGAAGCTGGCTGCTAGCTGATGCTCTTTCCTCCCTCCGAAAGGCCCATCAATGACTCGCGTTCGCTTACGCCTCGGCACAATCGTGTTTGGTTGTGTGGTGACCACATTGGGTATCCCGGCGGTACCGGCGACGGCTGCGACATTCGTCAACGGCGTGGCGACGCCATCGTGCAACGACAGTTGGAAGAGCGCCGTAAGTGGAGCCTGGAGCGGGGGTGCCAACTGGACCGCCGGTGTCCCGGCCGGCACGAGCGATGTCTGCATCACGGTCCCCGGCACCTACACGGTGACGCTGGCACCCTGGAGCGTGGGGACCGCAGATCCCAATCACAATGGCGCCGGCGTAAATTCTCTAACTCTTGGCGAGGCGAGCGGGACCGGGACGCAAACCCTGGACATCGCCGGGCAGGGCAGCACCTCGAACAGCAATGAACAGCTCAGCACCGTCTTCCTGAACGTTGCCGCCACCAGCGTCATCACCGCTCACGGCCGCCTCGTTCTTGATTCGACCGATGGCGGTTCAACGGTGCCGGGGAACCCCTCCGGCGGTTACGCAGCAATTACCGGGGCAAAAATCCTCAACTACGGGCGCATCGATACCGAGGTGCAGGATCCGCGGAACAAGGACGCGAACTATACGCAGTTCGAAGCCCCGCTCACCAACGAGAAACGGGCGAGCGTCCACGACAACTCGGGGCAGCTCCAGGCGACGGCGGTCACAAACGACGGCACTTTCACGGTCGCGGCGAGCGCCTCGCTGACCATCGTGCCGGGGTCGTTCGCGACCGCCGCCGGCTTTGCCAACAACGGGCAGTTCACAAACGACGGGACAGTCACGGTCGACCAGGGCTCAGGCCCCACAACGTGGGCACAGGCCGGTGGCCCGATCAGGGGCCACGAGATCGTCCTGCAAAACGGAGCGACGCTCGTCGATAAATCGGGAGCCGGTCGTTTTCTCGTGAACTCCGTAGGTGCTCAACTGCGGGGCACGATCCCCGCGGGTCAGAGGATCACTGTGGTTGGGGAGGCGTACAACTCTGCTGGGGACGCCTACAACGGCACCACGCTGGGATTGGGCAACACTGCCGTCACCAATGACGGCACGCTTGTGCTCGACGCGCAAGGGTCAGGCAAGACGAGCGGTGGTCCGGCGACCGTCACGAGTGGCACGATCCGCAACGATGGCACCATCGTGGCTGAGGTCCAGGATCCGGCGTGGACAGTGCAACTCCAAGCAGGGATTGCCAACGAGCACAAGGGTACATTGACGCTGACGGGCGGCACGCTTACAGATAGCGGTGGCGCGGTGACCAACGACGGGACCGTGACACTGGGCCAAGCAACGACGTTCCTTCTTCAAGAAGCTGCAACATTCGCCAACAAGAGCGACGGAACGATCGTGACGGATATCGCGAACCGGAAAAGCCTTGGGCAGTTCATCCTTGCCGGCCCCTGCTGTTCCGGACCGGGGATGTTCACCGCCGGTGGCAGCCTTCTCCCCGAGCTCGCCGGCGGCCACATACCCGCGGCCAACACGGATTTCCAACTGTTCCTGCTCTCCGGCGGTAAGTTCAGCGGCCGCTTCAGCCATCTTGGCAGGGGTTTCACGGCCGACTATGGCCACGAGTCGGCGAACCCCCCGTTCGTCGGTGTCATCTATCGCCACTCGTCATAGGGCCGGCCCGTCCTAGCGGCGGGAGGCCATTGGTCGACGTGAGGCAAACTACGATTGCGTGGTTCAGCGTCGCCGAGGGGATGACTAAGTGGGACGGTTCTTCCGGGTCGTCGGGGTTGTCGTCACCAACGGGAACGTGGCCCGGATCTTGGGCGCGTTCGGGTTGTTCGTGGTGGCGGAGTACGCGGTGTGGATCGGGATGCTGGTTTACGCGTTCCACCACGGCGGCGCGACGGCGTCGGGCCTCGTGGCAATGGCGCAATTGGTCCCAGGCATCCTGATAGCTCCACCGCTGGCGGCGGTCGCCGACCGTCGCTCACCGACTCTTCTATTGGCCTTCGGCTACATTGCCCAAGTCTTGGCGATGGCCGGGGTGGCCCTCGCGCTCTTCGTGGGCGCCCCTCCGTTGGTGGCATACGCGTTCGCTGTTGTGGCCAGCACGGCCATGTGCGCCACCCGACCGGCGCAGTCCGCCGTCCTCCCGTCAACGGCCCGGGTTGCCCAGGAGCTGACCGCCGCTAATGTCATCGCGGGCTGGGCCGAAAACTTCGGGATCGTGCTTTCGGCGGTCATAGCCGCCATCTTCCTGAAGATAGGCAAGATCGACTTGCTGTTCGCCTTGAGCGCCGCCTTTGTTGGGATCGCCGCCATCCTTGTAGCTCCCGTGCGAGTGTCGGGGATCGCTCTGGCGGACGACGACGACGACCAGCCGGGCCTAGATGGTCTCTTCGAGGGTCTGGTCGAGGTCACCAGGGATGACCGTGCCAGGTTGCTTACGGGTCTCATCACTGCGCAGTATGTCGTCGTAGGCGCGCTGGACGTGTTGTTCGTCGTGCTAGCCGTCGGCGTGCTCCACCAGGGCCAGGCATGGGTTGGCTACCTCAATGCGGCCTACGGGATCGGAGCCGTGGCTGCAGGTGTCCTTACGGCCCATCTGCTGGGTTGGAGGCTCAGCCAAGTTATCGGGACATCGGTCCTTGTCCTTGGGGCCGGCCTAGTCCTCACGGGTTTCTTCCATCAAGCCGTCATTGTCCTCCTCCTGATCGGGGTGGTCGGTGCCGGCCGGGCCGTATTATTCGTCGCAGCCACCACTTTGCTCCAGCGGGTCGTGCCGGCCCAAGTGGTCGGACGCGTCTTCGGCGTCGTGGAGGGCCTCTCCAATCTCGGGCTGGCAGTGGGGTCACTTCTGCCAGCGTTGCTCATTTACCTCGGTGGAGACCGGCTAGCTGTTGTCGTGATAGGTGGCCTGTTGCCCGCGGCGGCGGTTCTAGGTGTGGGGGCCCTGCGCCGTCTCGATCAGGGCAGGACCGTCCCGGTCGTGGAAGTGGCCCTGTTGCGTTCCCTGCCGCACTTTGCCGACCTGCCCGGGCCGGGGCTGGAGACATTGGCGGGGGAACTCGAGAGCGTCCGCGTGCTCCCTGGAGAGGTGGTCATTAGGCAAGGGGAGGAGGGGGACAGGTTTTATGCCATCGCCCAAGGGGAAGTCGCGGTTTCGGTTGATGGTCACCCTGTGACGACGCTGGGCCGCGGGGAGGGTTTCGGGGAGGTCGCCCTCCTACGGAGCTCGCCTCGAAATGCGACGGTTACCGCCGTCGGGCCCGTCACTCTTTTCGCCTTGGGTGCAGAGAGCTTCTTGGCCGTAGTGGGTGGGCATGCAGCGACCCGCCATCGGGCGGAGGATATCGCGGCCCGGAGGGACAACGCCGAGCCCAAAACCGACAACGCCAAGCCCAAATCCGACAACGCCGAGCCCAAAACCGGACGGTAGTTCTGCGGGGGTTGACCGTCGGCGCCCCGTGAGCAAGTCTGTGACGATGGCATCTTCAATGCTTTACCGGCAGTTGGGCGCATCAGGACTGAGGGTGTCCTGCCTCGCTCTCGGGACCGCTTCCTTCGGCGACAGCGACGCGGGGGCAAAGTCTGGCGCGGTCGACGTAGCGGCCGGCCAACGCCAAGTCGATATGGCACTCGACGCCGGCGTCAACTTCATCGACACCGCCGATGCTTATGGCGCGGGCGCGTCAGAAACAGTGCTCAGCCAGGTATTGCAAGGACGTCGCGACCGGGTGGTATTGGCTACCAAAGCTCGTTTCCCGACGGGCAACGGCCCGAACGACGCCGGTTCGTCGCGCCACCACTTGGTCCAGGCTTGTGAGGCCAGCTTGAGGCGGCTGCGGACCGAGCACATCGACCTGTACCAGCTCCATGAATGGGACGGTCAAACGCCGTTGGAGGAAACGCTTTCGGCTCTTGACCTCCTGGTTAGCAGCGGCAAGGTGCGGTATATCGGTTGTTCGAACTTTGCCGGATGGCAGGTCATGAAGGCCCTGGGAGTAGCCGCGAGGGATGGTCGGCCCAGGTTTGTGAGCAACCAGGTTTACCTTTCATTGCTCGAACGATCGGCTGAGTACGACATAGTCCCCACCGCACTCGACCAGGGCCTCGGCCTATTGATCTGGAGCCCTCTCGCCGGCGGCCTATTGTCGGGCAAGTTCCGGCGGGGTCAGCCCGAGCCGGAGGGTGCCCGTCACTCCGGGGGGTGGCGTGAGCCCCCGCTAGACGACCGCGAGAGACTCTACGACATCGTCGAACTATTGGCCGAGATCGGCGCTGGGCACGGAGTTAGCGCCGCTCGTGTTGCCTTGGCCTGGCTCGTCACCCGGCCCGCGGTGACGAGTGTGATATTGGCAGCGCGGACGGCAGCGCAATTAGAGGAGAACCTGGCGGCCGCCTCATTAGTGTTGTCTGAGGAGGAACAGGACCGCCTCGAGCTCGCGACCCGGCCGCCGCTGATCTACCCTTATTGGCACCAATCCTGGTACGCCAAGGACCGGCTTAGCGCGGCCGACCTGTCACTGATCGGGCCACACCTGCACGACTAGCGGTCACGCACTGAGCACCGAACGTCAGTGACGGAGCGATTGTGGCAGGCCGAACAACGGGAGCACTTCTTTGTCGAAGCCCGTTATGGCGGAGATCCGGTCGCCGGCAAGGGTGAGGACGAGGAGGCTTGTGCCTTGGCGTATGTCGCCTGTGGTGCGAAGGAAAGCCCCGAATGCCAATTGACCGTTTGCCCGCGTTGCCGGCACCAGGTCATATGCGTGCCGGCCCTCGGCAAAGATGCTTGCGAAGAATTGCGCCACGATTTCGCGACCTTGGAATTCGAGGGGAACTGGTGGCATCGAAATCAAGACATCGTCGGTGAGCAACGCGACCAACGCCTCGACATCGCCGGACTCATACGAGGCGACGAACCTTGCCACGAGGGCACGTTCGGTGGGCGAGCCCGGGACAGGGGCCTGACCGGCGCCTGTCGGAGGCATTAGGTGCGCAAGGTTGGCCCGGGCCCGCTTCAGGGCGCTGTTTACCGAACCGACGGTCGAGTCAAGCATGTCGCCAACCTCGTCGGCGTGGTAGCCGAGCACGTCGCGCAGGATGAGCACGGCCAGCTGACGAGGGGGCAGTGCTTGGAGTGCGGTCACGAAAGTCAGCGAGATGGCTTCGGTCTGTTCGTAGCGGGCCTCCGGGCCGAGCGGCGCGTCGAACGCACCAGCGAGGAGGGAGTCGGGGTACGGCTCGAGCCACATGATGTCGCCCCGGCGCGTCGGCTCGGGAGGTTCGACCTCGGGCATTCCCCACTCCCTGGCCGGCCGTCTCTTGGCTGAGCGAAGTGTGTTGAGGCACCGGTTGGTGGCAATCCGGTAGAGCCAGGTGCGAAGCGATGCGCGACCCTCGTACCCGCCTATGCCCTGCCACGCGGCCAAGAAGGTGTCCTGGAGGGCGTCTTCGGCGTCCTGGAAGGATCCGAGCATCCGGTAACAGTGAACCTGGAGCTCTCGACGGTACGGCTCGGTCAGCTCCCGGAACGCGTCCCCGTCCCCGGCTTGTGCCCTGTCGATCAGGTCCGTTGTCACCGCTCTATCCTCTCCTCATTTTCTTGGCTCGTGTTGTTGTCCTCGAGTACCGACACCGACCGAGCCGCGAACTGGGCGGCACGTGCTCCGCCCACTTCCGCGTCCGAGCGGTGTCTGCATCCTTGACTGTTCGGACGACCCGAGTGTCAGGGCCTGCGTGCCCCTAAGAATGAGGAGGATGTCATGACAATTGATGACAAGACAGTTCTTGTAACCGGAGCTAATCGCGGCATCGGGCGAGCGCTGGTTGAGGAAGCTCTGCGGCGCGGTGCGAAGCGCGTTTATGCCGGTACGCGCAGACGGTTGGTT
The DNA here is from genome assembly GCA_963834735.1 of uncultured Acidimicrobiaceae bacterium. Taxonomy (GTDB): domain Bacteria; phylum Actinomycetota; class Acidimicrobiia; order Acidimicrobiales; family Palsa-688; genus Fen-671. Next base: position 202,497 of record CAWICT010000002.1, read on the forward strand.
CACTCGGACGGGCGTGTTGTTCCTGTTGTCCTCGACGTAACCGACACGGCGCAGATCGAAGCGGCTGTCGAGCGCATCGGGTCGCTCGACTACCTCATCAACAACGCCGGCATCGCGCTTTACGACGACTTGAGCGACAGGTCCGTCCTCGAACAGCACCTCGCGGTCAATCTCTTCGGCACCTACGGCGTGACCCAGGCGTTCCTACCGTTGCTGGCTCGCTCTCGGGGAGCGATCGTCAACAACGTGTCGATGATGGCCTTCGCCCCGTTGCCGTTCACCCCGGCCTACGCGATTTCCAAAGCCGCCACTTTCAATTTCACGCAGTCGCTTCGTGCCCTTTTGGCCGGGCGGGGCGTAAGGGTCCATGCAGTCTTGACGGGCCCTACGGACACCGACATGACTCGAGGCTTCGACATCCCGAAGGCCTCTCCGGAGTCGGTTGCACGAGCCATCTTCGATGGCGTGGAACAGGGCGAGGAGGACATCTTCCCCGATCCATTGTCGGCGTCGCTGTCAGAAAGCTGGCGCAACGGCCCGGCCAAGGCGTTCGAGCACGAGTATGCGGCGCTGGTCGGAGTAGAGCCGATCGCATCGTAAGCAGGGCCCAAAGCTCATAACTACGCAAACTGGAGAGGACAATGAACGATTTCACCGCAACCTTCACTGTCGAGCAAACTCCCGAGGAAGTTTTTGCCGCCATCAACAATGTCCGCGGATGGTGGTCAGGGGAGATCGAGGGCAGCACCGACAAGCTCGGTGACGTGTGGACCTATCGGTTCCAGGACATCCACTACTCCAAGCAGGAGATCACAGAGCTCGTCCCCGGTCACCGATTCGTCTGGCACGTCTTGGATGGTGTTCTGAACTTCACCGACGACAAGACCGAGTGGACGGGCACCGACATCGCGTTCGATATCTCCCGGAACGGCGATCGTACGGAGGTCCGCTTCACCCACCTCGGTCTCGTTCCTGAATTCGAGTGCTTCGACAACTGTTCAAACGCGTGGGGCTTCTACATCAAGGGCAGCTTGCGGGACCTCATCTCGACCGGTCAGGGACACCCCAACGAGAAGGAACAAATCTTACAAACGGGCAAACGTTAAGGCTCACATCTTCAAACCTTGTTCGCCTGGGACTAGCCTTTCCGGGCCTCTCATCCGTCAAAAGGAGGGGCGGTGCTGAACAGAGCCCCCCCGCTGGCCGCGGCACACAGGGTCACTGATGCGCAGGCAATGTTGTCCCGGAGCAACGAGTCCTGGACCCCAAAGCCTTTGGCCGTCTTATTGGCTGACCAGTTGGCGCCGCCGTCGTACGAATAGGCAGCCCTGGTTCCCACGACATAACAGGTCGGGCCGGGCGATGACGACATACAGACGGTGTCGCCCCGGGCCCCGTTGCGGTCGGTCGCCAGGGCCCAGTTGGCGCCTCCGTCGGCAGAGAACAAGAGCGCACTTCCCGACGCCGCGCAGTCGACCTGGGGACCGTCGCTGGCGCACGACACACTGCCCCAGGGGCTCGGGAGCACGCTGTGGGCCGGGAAAACGCTGGCCGACCACGACCTGCCGCCGTCATGCGAGTAGGCAGCGACGTTTGCCGTCACGCCATTATCGGTCTCGGAACCCAGAGCTGCGCACCAGGCCCGGCCTTCGGCCGTGACGCAGGACACCCTGTTCAGTTCGCCTTCCCGCTGGCTGAGCAAGCCAGGTGCCCAGTTCCTGCCACCGTCAGTTGAGTACCAAACAGTGTCAACCGGGGCGCCGCTGGCAGCGTCGAGCACATAACCCACGGCGGCGCAGTCCATGTGCGCTCGGGTCAGGGCACAGGAGAGGTCTTGCGCGCCAAGGGGCCCGAAGCTCGGGCTTTGACGGTAGAAAGAGCGAGCCCAGGTGGCCCCACCGTTGGTGCTGAACTCAATGCCCAGACTGTCCGGGGCGCCGGCACAATCCACCTCAAGGTCCACTTCGTAACAGGACACTATTGGGGTCAGCCAGAGGTCCTGGCCGATGGGTGCAGGCGGACTGCCCACACTCCAGGTGGCCCCCCCATTGGTGGAAAAATACGAGGCTTGCTCAGAAGCACTGGTGCCGTGTTCCTGGGTCAGCAGCGCCCACGCCGCGCAGTCGGTGTGGCCCTTCGCCGCCCTGGCGCACGACACGGACGCCAAATCTATGAACTCGCCACCGGCCGCGGTGGGGACTGGGGCCACCTCCCATGAAGCACCCCCGTCCCGGGAGTACTCAGCAGTGTTGAAACTACGGTTGGCCACGCAGACTACTCCGGTACGCCTGGCGCAAGTGGTCCCGGGCCCGATAGCCACGCAGTCAACGCCACCGGTAGCACAAGAAATGGCGGGCGCGGCCGAGAAAACATTAGGCGGTTGGCTTGCCATATGCCAAGAGGGCGTGGTCGCTTCTGCCGCCGCAACTGAGCTTGCGCCGACCAAGTTGGCCACGGCCGCGGCTACGAGCCCGGCATATATCCGAGTCGACACCTTCTGGCGGTTCAGCGCCGAGGTCCGGTACTTACGCAGCCGAGTGGTCATCCGGTCGGCCCCTCCCGCATGTTTGCAAACTAATTCTAGCGGTTCCCACGGACGCCGGGGGAGGACCTCATGCCCTCACGCATCGTCCGGTGGGAGGAGCCTATTGACCCCTCCCAAGTAAGACGAGTTACCGAATGCCTAACTGCTTGGTAGTGAACTCCACAGCCGGAACCAGAAGCCGCGGGCCCGCAGGTAAAGCTGCCAGACCGCAAGCGGTACTGCCGTGGACCGTGGGTTCGGTGGTGTACTGCTCAAACGAAGCGCCCACAGTGGCACAGGTGATCTCGCCACTTGGGCCGCCGGTGACGTCATCCGCTCCCACACTCGGGACACTGGACGACTCGTACGACAAGTTCAGATTTAACCCCGTGTCCACAGTGGTGTTGGCTTCGCCAGTCGCTCCCCGCAGTCCAGGCGGCCATAAACGGCCTGCGGATCATCACGTCGCCCATTGCCAGGAACCCATGGGGGGTTCCCGCTTGCTGCCAGGAACTCATGGGGGTCCCTGTTTGCACGGAGGAGCCAAGACGAGCGTGGCCCCGGTTGACAAAACCGGCTCACCTGCCTGGTCGGCAGGTTGCTCAGCGCAACTCACTCCCGTCGCACTTGAAGTACGGCGAAAAATCGCCCGACGGGTAACACGTGTGACCGAAGGGCCACACGGCGCAAGTGGCAATCTACCCGACGGTCGCCCCAGGGAATTAGAGCAAAAGGTCACATTGTCGAGAAACAGCGGCTCCCGTCCTTCCGGATCACGACGATGGATGGCGCATTGCGGCTTGCCCGAACTACTGCCCTCCGCTCTGGTTCCCGGTGGAAGAATCTCACCAGTTCGAGGTTGCAGATGCCGATATGAAGGGAGAGCCCACCCGGGCTGTTGTTGTCGGCGATGATCGGGAAAACTGATGGGTGAACGGTTGGGGAGGTCGTTAGAGCCTCAACAGCTGTCCCGTCCTAGCGCCGTTGCGGCCTCGAAGCGACGTCCGCTCTGGCTCGCAACAGTCGCGCTGTTGGTAGCTGTGGGTATGGTGATTTCATACGTGGCGGCGGGTTCACTCGCTAGCACCGCCGCGGCGAGATCACGGGAAGCGTTCAAGACTTCGTCCGGCACTGTCGCGTCAACGCTGCAGTTGGCGATCCAGCACGAGAGCGACCTCAACGTGAGCGGTGGCGGTTTCATCGCCGGAGACCCGACTGCGTCGAGCTCGGAGTTCGACCAGTGGGCCAGCTCAGTACAGGCGCTTGCCCGGTACCCCGAACTGGTTGGCATGACTCGTTTGGTGATCGTGTCATCTGCCGAGTTGCCTGCTTTCGCAGCACGGTCGGTCGCCAACCAAGTGGGCCCATTAGCCGCCAAGGGCCCCTTCGTGGTCACGCCGCCGGGCCAACGTTCGTTTTACTGCTTCTTGGTGGCCTCGGTGTCGGTAGGCAAGCAGACGCCGTTGCCGGCCGGCACCGACTTCTGTCCTCCTGGGCCCAACCGGACGGCTGAGTTGCGTGCCGAGGATTCCGGCCAAGGTGCGTACCTGCCCTACCAGATCGGCAAGACCGCCGTGTTGGCGATGTTGACCCCCGTCTACAGCGGTGGTGGTACGCCGCCCACCGTTGACGGTCGCCGAGCAAGGTTCCTGGGTTGGATAGGAATGGCAGTCCTGCCGGAGGTGGTGCTGGCCAGGGCGTTGGTGGGCCAACCCGAAATGGCCGTGACCTTCACCTACCACGTTGGGCCTTCGCACGCGGTGTTCCGTAGCGGAGAGGTCCCGGTCGGCGCCGAAACGGCCACGATCAACCTGCACAACGGTTGGACGGTCACCACCTATGCCGCGCACATTCCCGCCGGAGCCTTCGACTACACGACCGCTGTAGACGTGTTCGTCATCGGTTCGCTGCTTGGGGTGCTGCTGGGTTTGCTGGTATTGGTGCTAGGCACCGGCCGGGCTAGGGCGCTGCGCACCGTGACGGAAAAAACCGGCGAGCTCCGCCATCAGGCCTTACATGATGCGCTGACCGGGCTACCCAACAGGGCGCTGATCATGGACCGCATCGAACAACTCCTGGCTCGCAACCGCCGCAACGGAACCCTTGGTGCCGCCCTGTATGTCGATCTCGACGAGTTCAAAAACGTGAACGACTCCCTGGGCCACGAAACCGGCGACCGGCTCCTCACCGCGGTTACCGCACGCCTTGAATCCACCCTGCGAGACGCCGACACCATCGGCCGGATGGGCGGGGACGAGTTCATCGTGCTCATCGATGGCTCCACGCTGAACGCCGGTCCCGAGCTCGTCGCCAGACGACTCCTCGACGTCCTCCGCCAACCCTTCGACCTTCCCGGCACCACCATGCCGCTCGTCGTCAACGCAAGCATCGGCATCGCCCTAGGCGACCGAGAAACCGCCGGCGAACTGCTACGCGACGCGGATGTTGCCCTCTACCAAGCCAAAGCCGCTGGCAAGAACCGCTACGAGATCTTCGACCCCGAGATGCAAACCGAAATCCAACACCGCATCGAGCTCGAGTCCGAGTTGCGCCCTGCCCTTGATGGCCACCAGTTCCGACTCGTTTACCAACCCATCTACAACCTCGACGACCTGAGCCTGGTCGCTGTTGAAGCCCTCTTGCGCTGGGACCACCCCACCCGAGGCGTCGTCCAACCCGACGAGTTCATACCTATCCTCGAACAAACTGGGCAGATCCGCGAAGTCGGGGCCTGGGTGCTGCGCGAAGCCTGCGCGCAGACAGCGGCGTGGCGCGCCCGAGGCGACACCCTCGACGTGTCCGTCAACGTGTCCGGACGCCAACTGGACGACGACGTCATCATCGACCACATCCGACAAGCCCTTAGCCTGAGCGACCTGGACCCCACGTCGCTGATCATCGAGGTCACCGAGACTGCACTGATGCGAGACGTACGAGCCACCGCCGGCCGCCTCCGGGCCATCAAGGAGCTGGGTGTTCGTATCGCCATCGACGACTTCGGAACCGGGTACTCCTCCCTCGCCTACCTCCAACAGTTCCCCGTCGATTGCCTCAAAATCGACCGCTCCTTCACCGACGCCATCTCCGCTTCCCCCGAGTCAAAAGCGATCGTTGCCACGCTCGTGCAACTTGGCAAAGACCTCGGGCTCAAAACCCTGGCCGAAGGCGTCGAGACCACCGACCAAATGGACTACCTCCGGGACGAACACGTCAACGAAGCCCAAGGTTTCCTCCTGGCCCGTCCTCTCGACCCCGCCACTATTGAAACCGAAATCCTGGCCCCTACGCGACCAATCACCACCACGAACCGCCCCTAAAACAAGGTATTCGCCCTGAGCGTAATCTCAGCGATAGTCAGAATACTGAAGCGACAAATGTACCTAATACGCGATAAATGGGGAGGGCAGGGAGCCCCAACCGCGCAGACCGCCGGCCCGAAAGCCGGCAGCGCACTGAATCGTGGGGGGTAACGGAGCCACAAAGTGCCTCCGCCACCCGCAAGAAGGGATTTCGCGATCACTGCGGAACTAATTCACGAAGATCCCCACCGGGGCCTCCGCTCGGCTTTCGGAGGGTACGCAGGGCCGGCCGGTCGGGTCCTGCTGGCTGTGGTCAGCGCTGGTTTTGCCGGGGGAAGGCCACCTCTTGTAGGAGCAGCTCGATGGTGGCAGCTGCCGGGATGGCGACCAGCGCCCCGATGAGACCGAGCAGGGTGCCACCGATCAGTGTGGCGATGATGGTGAGGCCCGGGCTCACCTTTACCGTGTGCTTCATGACCCTCGGGTTCAAGATGTAGTCCTCAAGGAGCCGGTATATGACGTAGAAGACACCGGTGGCGATGGCGACCGGGAAGCCCTTGGTCAGCGATACGGCAGTGACCACCACGCCGGCGATGGTCGAGCCGACCATGGGGATGAGGTCGAACAAGGCGACGAACAGGGCTAGGAGCAGGGCATAGGGGACGCCGAACACGCTCAGCCAGATGAAGGTACCGACCCCGGCCACGAGTGAGGTAAGCAGGTTACCGAGCATGAAACCGCCCACCCGGTCGAAGACCTCTTCGGTGAGCAGCTCGACCCGCTGGCGACGGCTTATCGGGACCAGTGAGAGCCACAGCCGCTTCACTCCTGGCAGAGCGATGAAAAAGTACACGGTCAGGACAACCACGCTCACCGTCGCCACCCCGAGAGAGAGCACCAGTTTGCCGGCGCCCAGGACACCGCCCGTCATCGACGTTAGGTCCAGTTTGGACTTCCCCCTGAAATAGCTCGTCAAGTGGAGCCTCGCCACTAGGTTGCCGGCCCAGCCCCGGCCCGAGGCCAGCTCGACCTTGTAACGGGGATAGTTCGTCACCAGGGTCAACAGCTCATGCGACACCGGCGGCACAGCGGCGAAAACAAAGGCGCCGACGGCCAGGGCGAAGCTGATGGTGACTACGGCCACGGCCAGGCCCCGGGACAGACCACGGTGCACAAGGAAGACCAAGATGGGGTTCAACCCCACGGCGATGAACAAGCTCAGCCCGATCAGGACCAAAACGCTGGTGATGTCACCGATGGCCGAGCCGATCACGTAGGCCGCGCCCAGCCCGAGCCCGCCGGTCAGGCCGACGTAGAACGGCGCCCGGCGGTCCAGAGGACGCCCGATCACCCCAAGGTTTTTGCCGTTTTTGTCGTCCTGGTCCTGCACTCCGCGGGGGAGGACCAGGCCGGCGACGGGGGCGCCAGGGCCAAGGCGTCCGCGGCAAGCGCCGGCGCCGCGGCCGCCGTGCCGTTGGAGGATGTGTGGGTGCTCACATTGGCCACGTACTAAATCAGCTCGGTACGGGACTGCTTGGCCCGGGCCGCCCCGATGGCAGTCTTGACGTCCTTCCGTTCTTCGGGGGGTGGCAGCACGGCCTCCATGCCCAAAGATTCGATCCACAGTTCGCGCCCCCAGCCCATGCTGTGGTAGAGGTGCTCGTCCTCGTCCCCCTCCACTTCCTCGAAGGCGGTACGCAGGACCTTGGCCCGGTCGCCTTTCAGGTTCTGGGCCAGTTGACCGATCAGCTCCCAGTTCATGTGGTCCTTGGTCTCGGCCAAGGTCACGCATTCGGCTGCCACCAGCTGCGCGGCCTGGGGATGTCCACTGGCCAGGGCCTTTTTCATGGCCGCGACGAGCGCCGCCCCGATGTCATGTACAACCTCGCGCCCCGCAGAGGCGGCGTCCGGGTCGAGACCGAGGTCTTCGAAAATCCTCCTGACCACTTCGACGTGGTGGGTCGTCTGCTGGAGGTACTTGTTCAGTTCCTCTCGCAGATCTGTGTTGACCACGCACTGGAGGGCGGTCCTATACACCTCGACCCCGCCCAGCTCGGTCTCAAGTGCTTGAAGGAGCAGTTCTGTGATCTGCTCGTCTTTCATGCGCCACCGTTCCTTTCCCTGGGGGTTGCCCAAAGGCCACGTGAATTGGCCAAATACCCTCACCGGCAGCGGCCCAAACGGCCCCGAGGTCGGGGACGGGGACCTCGCCTACCGTCCGAGGTCCTAGCGGCGGGCTCAGTGCTCCTGAGCCGGGAGGCAGCACCAGGTACGGGATGTTGACGTGGCCGGGTGAGCCTGTGAAGGATGACCTCTTCCTAGAAAATATATCTAATTCAGAAATACCTAACCTCGGACAAGCGTGTGCCCATGGCTCGCCTAGCGCGTTCTCCTCGCGCGGAGGGCCGACAGTCATCTCCAGGCCTCCGGCGCTTAGCGATGAGAGCTGGCCTCGCCGGAGCCAAATGGGGAGCGCGGCACGGCGAACATGGGGCGAACTGCCGCGAACGCGAGGCGCGAAGAACCCAGTAACCACAGGAGGTTTTCAAACGCCTTAGAGGCCGCCGTATCAGCGGTGGATCGTCGACAACCACGGGATGGCCCCTTGGTCTGTGACGCCCGACACAGCCTGAAGCATGTCCGCATATGCGATCTGCGGGGTGTTCGTGCCCGCACCCATGGTCAAGACGCCGTAAATGTGAACCATTTTACCGAAGCGAGCCTTTGCGTACTGCAAAAGTCCGGCCCACTGATCAGCCTGAGTGGCGTAGTAGATCTGCGGCATGGGTACGTCGGGGCGAAAGCCGTAGGCGACCTGGAGCAACTGGGCTTTCGTCCAATAATTCGACTCAGCGGACCCGAAGTCCACCATGGGCGGGAATGTCCCATCAACGAAATTGGCGTAGCCCTTTAGGACGTCGAAGGTGTTCTGGAAGCCGGGGTCGTACGCCGGTTCAGCGTCGTCGGCGGCCACGGCACGCACTTGGTCCGTATAACCATGTTGCGCCCGAAGCGCGCCGGCCCAGTTGTCGACCTGTTCCACCGTCAGGGCGAAGTGCCTGCCCCAGGCGACAAAGTTGGGAGGCTCATCGGGACAGCCGCAACTAAGCGTCTTGCCGCAGGGCTGGCCCGCGCCGCAACTGTTGTTGGTCCCAACCGCCACGTTGAGCTTGGTGTAAGGGGGAGCGTACCGATAGTAGGCCCTGATATAGCTCTTTACGCCGGCCTTGATCGCCGCAAACGAGACGAACGCGCCACTGTACGCCATCGTCCCGAAGCGGGGGCCGTCGACGCCCGGCCGGCCAAAGTCCAGGATGACGATGCCCTGCGCAGCAGCCTTCCCCGCCTTCTCACCCTGCCGGTACAATGTTTTCAGGCTGGCCGTGCGCTCATAGTACGAAGTTGTAGTAGCAGGCACGGCGGCGGTCGCTGTGGCGGCGCCGACTGGGCCCACTACGGCGCCGAACACCGTAAGCGTGACAGCCAGTTTCTCGACTTTACCCACGCATTGCCTCGTTACCCACCACCTGGTGGGCGCCACTCCACACCATATTGAGCAAATTGTCGCGCTCACCTAGCTGCAGCTGGTGTCTTTGCCTCAGCTATGAGGGCGCGGATGATCTCGCTCGGCCTTGCGACGGTTTGCCGTATACATCGTTTGAGCAGTCGGGATCTGACGGTTGAAGCGCCGGACCCTCGCTCCTGCGTCTCCGTCGGCGTTACGGTCCGCAACATGGGCAGCGTACATCGGGTTACAAGGCGCCGGCGGGAGGGTCATGGTTGCTGGAAGGCTTCCACAAGGGTCCCTCCGTTGCGCCCGCTGCTGTGCGCCCCGACTGCGGTGCACGGCCCCAACGGGAAGCACGATACCGCTGACAAGCCGCTGAAGCCCTCGTTGGAACTAGTCACTACCGACCAGGCACTGCCATCCCAGGACTCGACAAGGGTCTTCCCGCTTGCAGCGGCAGGGTCCACCCCGTCGTTGCCGACGGCAGCGCATGAGGTGGCCGACGGACAGGAAACCCCGAACAGCTCGTCGTCGAAGCCCGTCGGGCCACCGTCTGGGCTCGCCACTATTGACCAGTGCCCGCCGTCCCAACTCTCGGCGAGGGTGTCGTAGCCTACGGCTTGGAAGTTACCGACCGCCATGCAGAACTGCGGTGTTGCACACGACACGGCGTCCAGGCTCGTGGATTCTGACGGCTTGTCCGGGCTCGGCATTATGGACCACGTCGTGCCGTCCCATTGCTCGGCCAGAGTGTCCCCACGCCCGGTCGGCGTGATGTAGCTCCCGACCGCCACGCACGACCCCAGCGATGGGCAGGACACGGACAGCAGCAAGGCGTGGGCTGGACCGCTCGCGGATGCGTACTCGGAGGCTGGCCCCGGATTGGGGCTAGCCGTAACCGACCACTTGGTACCGTCCCACAACTCAATTAGCGACCGTGCGTTTTTGCCTTTCGCACTGCGGTACCCGACAGCCACACAGGTCTGGGCCGAAAGGCACGACACGCCATAAAGCACATCGTCGCCAATAGGTACCGGCGCAACTGACCACCTGGTCCCGTCCCATTGTTCAGCAACGCCTCCGTCGCGCGATGTCCCGACCGACATGCAAAAGAGCGCTGACGTGCAGGAGACGCCGTTGATTAAGACGTCACTGGACGGCGTGCCTGATCTTGGGCTCTGCGCCACGGACCAGTTGTGACCGTCGCCGTGCTCAAAGAAAGCCGTATAACCAAGCTGAGCGTTCACGTAATACCCGGATGCCATGCACCAAGTACCCGAGATGCAGGAAACACCGGAGAGATAATCGTCAGCGGCCGCAGGCCCCACGTTGGGGCTCGGGACGACGCTCCAACCCGAAGCGGCAGCCGCTACGGGCGCACTGGGGCCCGCAGCCAAGACCACGGCCAATGACCCGACTATGCCGATGCGGGTGCAGCTGCGAACGGTACGGCCGGCCCAGCTCAATGAGAGTCGCGTGGGAGGTCGTGGCCGCGAGTTCCCTGGATAAAGTCAAAATAGCCCTGGTTGAGGGCCCAGGACCGGTAGACCATCCCTGAGCGGCCTTCGGCCCCGAACCACCCTTGGCTGCGATTATGAGCGCTCATGCGACGGCACCCTCCTAGATGCTCAAAACCCTAGCCACTGGGAGGCAAGAGCGTCCGAATGTTCCACGGCCGAAAATGCCGAAGTCATCGCTGGCGGTCCCGTACAAGTTGAAGGCAAGCCATGTCGCTAGACGTTGCCGGTCGTCACCCCAGAACCGGTCCCGATAATTTGACCCTGGGGTGCGCCCAACGCCACGAAGGACCCTCCGTACTGAGCGATGTTCGAGTACCCGCCGCTGGTGGCAACGAGTCGAGTGGAGGTGACTGTGCCCGACACGGTAGTCACCAACGCTCCGTAGTAATTGTCGTTGCGGGGCGCCCCTGGCGGCGCCAGGTTCTCGCCAGCGGACACACACGTGGAGGCGCGGCAAGCGATACCCATTAGGTCTGGCCGGACGGTGGCAGCGGTCCCGGCTTTGCCCTTGGTGACGGGTATGACGATACCCCCCGTGCGCGTGGAGCCAGCTGCGTAGCACATGCTCCCGCTTACGCAAGAAACGCCGTATAGCGAGTAGTTAGGGACCACGTAAAGTTGCGGTTTAGCCCACCCGACACTTCTCAGCACGAGGCCGTCAACGTCGGCGCCCTTGAATGCCGACCCGACGGCGACGCAGGTCGTGCCGGAGCACGACACGGCTTGCAGCGAAGGGGCGCTCGTACCGGTCGGGGCCGGTACCTGGCTGACAGTGACGGCGTGCCCGTCCCAGTGCCCGATGTCCAGGCCCGCCGGGGACACGAAGATGTCGTCACCTGATAGCGCGCAGGACGATGTCGTCACGCAGGAGATCCGTGTGAGGGTGACTCCGGTTTTGAGGGTCAGGGACTTGGTCGACACGATGGCGCCGCTCGAGTTGAGGGTGACGAGCACCAGTTGTGTATCGTTCGTGTTCTCGCCGGCGGCTACGCATCCCGCGCCTTCGGAGCAGCTCACCGAGTAGAACCCCTTCGAGCCTGGGACCGCCGCCTGCCTCACCGGCACGCCGTCCCGCAGGACGACCACGTCTCCCGTGCTTTGCGAGTTGTAGCCGACGAGGACGCAAAGCGACTTCGACAGGCATGAGACCCCGGATTGGTGCCCGGGGACTGCGTGGCTGGCTGGCGTTGACGCCGACGCTTTTGGGGCTCCGACGATCAGGCCGGAGACCGTGACGATGCCGGAAAGGGCGATGACCGGTAGACGAAAACGGCTTTGTGGCACAAGCCAAGAATAGTGGTCGACGATCTGGCGCGAGATCCCGATCAAGTTCAGAAGGTATGTCTCCGGCGGAGCCTGGACGGGCGGCCGTCGGGATCGAAGATCAAGCGGTAGGCAACCTTCGCCCATCGTTGAGTGCCAGGGGGCACCGCCGGGATCTCGTGTGACCGGACTCGGCCCGGGGGCCGCGCCCGGCAGCCCGGGTGCATCTTCCAGCTCGCCAGCTCCCCGCCGGTCTGTTCCCAAAGAGGGAGACAGTTTGCAAGATCCAACAGTTCCGGATCCTCCGGTGACCGTCCTAGGTGCTCGGCCCAGAGCGACAACCGGAGCTCGCGTGCGAACCGGCGGCTTCCGTCACCTAGCCCCCCTGGATCAAGCGGAGCTCTGTCGTCGAGATCGCTGTCTATCACCGAGCAGGACAACTCCGAGTCATGAGTCCATGAGCGGCGATTGAGGTTGTCGGATCCAACAGCCGCCCAGACGTCATCGATGACGCAGACCTTGGCATGGACGTAAACAGGTGACCCGACTTCGTTCTCGAGGTCATAAATCCCGACTCGACTGCCGCCGGCCGCCTGAACCGTTGCCATTGCCCGCGCCTGAGCGAGCCGGCTCGGGGGCCCCGACAGTCGGCCGTCTTTGTCGGGGTAGCGAGGTACGACACCGATCAGTTGCAATCCCCGGTTCCGGCGTAAGGCGCTTGCGAGGACTTCCGCAATCTCGGCGGACCAGAAGTACTGGTCTTCGAGGTAGATCAGCGTGCGTGCTCGGTCGATCGCCTTCGACAGGGCGCGGGCGATGCTTCGCTCGCCCTCGGGCGCGAACGGGTACTTCGGGCGCCTCGATGGATAGGTCCGAAGTACCTGGACGGCATGGCCGCCCAGTGCCGGGGGATCGGCCACACGGGCGGGGAGCGGACGGGCGAGACGATCCTGCGACATCACGCGCGAGATCCATGATCGCGGGCGACCGGCATGATTGAGAGGAGTCGGATCCTCCCATCGCTCCCGGAACGTGATATCGAGATCAGCGACTGCTGGTCCGTGGACTTCCAGGTGTGCATCGTGCCAAGCGGGATGTGGGCCGTACCGACTGTCGAGCTTGATGGCTTGGCGATCGCCCTGGTGACGGCTGTCATCTCGGCGTCCATGGCTGAGGTCGATCCCCCCTACGAATGCGACATCACGCTCGGGGGAGGAAGGGTGGCGGATAACAACGAGCTTCTGGTGGTGCGAGCCACCTCGCCGCACTCGTTCATCGAGCAACGCTTCCCCGCCTGCCTGAGTGACGTCGACGGCGAAACGTCGATTGTCCTTCGCACTGAACGCGAGCAGATCGCTGTGGGAACGCCAGAGCAGCCCGCGGACGTCAGTACCACGCCGGCACAGATCTGCCATGAGTGTCGCGATCGCCGGCCCGTCGTCGGCTACGCACTCGTCTCCGTCTCCTCTCCAGTCGGTGAAGCGCACCTCATCATCGGGCCCGAGACTCGAGAGAACTGCGGCTAGGCGAGCGAAATACGTCGCGCCCTCCACCAGGAACTCGACATGGTTGCCTTCGGTCCACGCGACGCCCCCTGGCCGACCCGAGTCGATCTCGGTCGCCGGGTTGCCTCGTTCTTCGGATATCAAGAACCAGTCGTCGAGACGCATTCCGAGACACCCTATTACAGGCTCTTCTGCTGCATCCATGGGTTGGACCGAGACCGCGGTATCAGCGCCGGATCGTCGACAACCAGGGGATGGTGCCTTGGTCGGTGACGTTCGAGACGGCTTGAAGCATTCCACATATGCGATCTGCGGGGTGTCGGTACCTCACGCGTGGTCAAGACACCGTAAATGTTGATCACGGAGGTGGGTCTTCGCGTAATGCAAAAGTCCGGCCCATTGCTCAGCCTGAGTGGTGTAGTAGATCTGCGGCATGGGCACGTCGGGGCGGAAGCCCAGATCCGTCCGTCCGTCCGTTCGTGGGATGATAAGGAAACACCCCTGGCCTCGAGCTTCGTCGGGTTTGTCGGGGGGACCTCACATGTTAAGGGCAGGCGACTCCACAGCGCAGATGGCCGGGCGCAACCAATTGAGCGGTGAGCCCTTACTGGTCACTTGCTAACGAAACCCCCGGCGGCACGGCCGTGCATCCGACGCACGGCGGTTTGCCCTTGAAGTATGAGGGTATTGACGGTGAGTCGGTGGGGGGGTTGGTGGCCAGCAGGACCGGGGGCCGGGGTGGCTGGTCGAAGTTGAAGTCCTGCACCAGGTTGCCCAAGATGGGTTCGTCCTCCCGCACGTCGGGCCGGGGGTCGGGCCGTCCGTCGGTCTTCGGGTTGAGGCGGGCGCCGCCCAGGAAGTCGTCCTCGATGAACTTGAGGTAGGCGTCACTGCTGAGCACCTGGTGGTCTATGTAGCCCCGCCGGGCGTAGGGGGAGATCACGACGCTGGGGACCCGCAAGCCGTAGCCGTTCTGGTCCACTTGGGGCGGCTGCACACCGTCATAGAAACCTCCCCAGTCGTCCCATGACAAAAAGATCGCCGTCGAGGCCCAGTCCGGGCTCTCCATGGCCGCGTTGATGATGGCCGTCACGTACGCCTGGCCCTCGTGGACGCTGGACGGGGGGTGCTCGCTGTCGGCGCGCGAGGGCGTAACCCATGACACCGCCGGGAGGGTGCCCGCCTTGGCCGCGGCAAAGTACGACGAGAGGGGCTGGACGTTCTTGAGCTGGTGGTCCTGGTGCACATCCTCGAAGAGCGGGAGCGGGTTCCAGATCCCTGGCGTTTGGTAGGACTGGGGGACGGGGGGGCACGTTTCTGCCGAGTCGTTGTCGCAGTCGGGCTGGTAACCGGTCTGGATGTAGTAGGCCCAGCTCACGTGGTCCCTGAACAGGAGCCAAGTTTCATCGGTCCAGGCAAGGTCGATCGACGTCGTGCCCGTCTTCAGCTCCTGCTCGACCGCTTGGTTGAAGCGCGTGACGCCGTAAGGGCCGATGATGTTGTTCACACAGCTCATCGGGGACTTGTTGGCACAACGAGCCGACCAGCCCGAGACCAGGTAGAGGTGGTCGGGCTCCGACCAGGAGCTGACCGGTTCGAACATGTGGTCGTCGAGCACGAAGTCCTTGGCGTAGGTCCAGTAATTGGGTACCTCGCCCTGGTTGTGGTAGCCCATGACATCGGGCTCTTGGCTGGAGGTCACCGTGCACGCCGGGTCGACGGGGTCGTTACAGCGTGGGGCCTCTCGTTGTTCGTCGACGAAGCCGTCCATCTTCCCGCCGTCGATGTCCGCCACGGCATTGACATGGCCATGGGGGCCGCCGCCGTTCACGTCGGCCACAGTATGAAATGGCCTGTCGCACCCCCCGGTCGCCGGGTCCGGGGCGCAAACGGTGGGTACGCCGTTCTTCATGGGGATGCCGTCCGCTCCGGGAAACGTCCCGAAGTAGCTGTCGAAGGAGCGGTTCTCCTGCATAACGATGATCACGTGGCGGATCTTGTGGATCCCGGCAGGCACAACGTAGGTGCCGGTCGGCCCCCCCCTCACCCGCTCGACGCTATGAGGCCCCGTTCCAGCACCGACGAGAGCTGAGACCACCAGCACCATTGCTCCGCCCAGGGCGTTGGACCATGCCCACATCCCGACCGGGTGCCAGCGGCGGGTAGTTCTCCTACCTGTGCGGTGCGAGGCTCGCCAAGGGGAGGTGAAAAGCTCCATATTACGGGTCATGTTAGGTGGTGGGCTGCCGCTGTCGTCCGTCGGCGCAGGCCACTGCGCTACTCGGGCTGCGCGCCGGCTCAGCGTCATGCCGCCGCTCACAGTGGGTTTAAGCGGCGTCGGGCTGCTGACAGTGGTGCCGGCGCCGCTGAGAACTCGGCGAGAGGAGGTTGGACGGTCGCCTTAGAAAGACTTAGCGGCGGCCTACCAGATCTTCATCATTTGCCCAGGAAAAGTGGGGAGAGTCTTACGGCGACGATGGCTGAGGAGAAGGACGATACCGATGACAGCGATGACCACGCGTAGAGAGTTCTTGGGCTTGACTGCAGGCGCCACTGCGGGGGTGGTCGGCCTGGGTGCGACCCGATTTCTCGGAGGTGAGCTCGTTCCCGCTGGCCGCTCTTCGACGGCCGGTGCGCAAGCGCGGCTGATGGCTGCCACAACTGAGCCTACTACTGAGGTCAACCAGTTCTTCAGCCGCCCTGACCTGCACCCACCGCGCATCACCACCGTGAGGGCAGCAAGTTCTTTCACGGTGGGTGGCTCCAGCGGACGCTTTCTGCTGATCACACCGAACCGCTCGCCAGGGGCGGCGGCCGGCGGGCAGTCGGGGCTGATGATCCTGGACGGCGACGCCCGTATGCGTTGGTTCCTCCCAACCGACAACGCCCCTTTCGACCTGCAATGTCAGTTTTACAAAGGCAAGCAGGTGTTCACCTGGTGGCAGGGCGTCGTCACCAACGGCACCGGGGCCGGAGAAGCAATGCTGGCGGACATGTCGTTCAAGGAAATAGCGCGACTATCCGAAGTTGGGGGGCTTACACCCGACCTTCACGAGCTGACATTGACCACTGAAGGCACCGCCCTTATGACTTCCTATCACACCGAGGCTGCCAACCTGTCCGCCGTCGGCGGCCCGAGCAAAGGCTACGTGCTGGCTTCGGCAGCTATGGAAGTGGACGTGGCCAGCGGTAAGCTTCTGTGGAGCTGGGAGAGCCTTGACCATGTCCCCATCTCGGCCACGTACCAAAAGTTCAGCGGCGGCACCCAGCAAGTTCCGTTCGATTACTTCCACATCAACTCGATAGCCGTTGCGCCTGACGGGGACCTCCTCATCTCGTCCCGGAACACTTGGTGCATTTACAAGGTCTCCCGGACGAGCGGGGAGGTGTTATGGCGGCTCAACGGGAAGAACTCGGATTTCACCATGGGCGAGGGCACTCATTTTTTCTGGCAGCACCATGCCCGTCCCCACGGGCACGGGGTACTCAGCGTGTTCGACGATGGCGCCGCCCCAGCCGAAGAGACTGTGTCACGCGGGCTGGTCCTGAACCTCGACGAGACTGCCATGACCTGCTCCCTCGAGCGCTTCGTGTCCCACCCCGGTGTGCTCGCCGTTGCCGAGGGCAGCGTTCAGCTTCTAAACGACGGCGGGATGCTGGTCGGTTTCGGCGCCGAACCCTACTTCTCTAGATTTTCGGCCCAAGGCGAGCTCCTGGTAGATGGGCACCTTCCAAAAGACGTCACTTCCTATCGTGCTTTCGTCTCGGATTTCGCGACGGTACCGACCGACAAGCCGGCCGTAGCCGTCGGCTCCGCGGCCAACGGAAGCCATATTGTCTACGTCAGCTGGAATGGGGCAACCGAAGTCGTGGCGTGGCGGGTCTTCGCAGGCGCAGCCTCAAGTGCCTTGTCTGCCGCGGCCACGGCCGAGTGGGCCGATTTCGAGACGGCGTTGACGGTGAACGGCGCCGGGCCTTATTTCCAGGTAGCGGCGTTGGATGCTGCGGGGCGCGAGCTCGGTCGCTCAGACACGGTCAAGGCGAGCTAGTCGGCCCGTTTGGAGGTTGGCTAGATGTTCGGCCAGACGAAGCCGTCGCTCTCAGTTAGCCAGGCGCCGGGGCGGTCCGGAGAGCTCATATCGAGGCGCGACCTGCTTCGCGTCGGTGGTGGTCTCGCCTTGGGCGCCGGGTTGTTGTCCCTGGCGGCCTGCGGGAGCACCCGGTCCGGCGGGGGTACGGCTACGACGTCGAGCGACGTACAAAACTTCGAGTCGTACCCCGGCCTTCACCCCGCTACGATCAAGATCGGGCTCAACCATGGCGGCCAGTCTGCAGGCTTCGTCTTGATGGACAGCCACTTCGGGCCGGGCCAGCAAGGCCCGATCATCCTCGACGGCGACGGTCGCCTCGTATGGTTCAAAGAAGTCTCGGGAAGTGGCGAAGCCCTGCGTGCCTTCAACCTCAAAGCCGAGACGTACCTCGGCGAACCCGTGCTGACATGGTACGAAGGCCCGGTGGTGTCAGGTCACGGGCAAGGCCATTACGAGATCATGGACGGGTCGTACTCCCAGGTCGCGGTCGTCGAAGCAGGCAACGGTTACAAGGGCGACCTGCACGAGTTCTTCCTAACCCAACAAGGAACTGCCTTCTTTACCTGTTATGGCACGGGCTACGCCGACCTGTCGTCCCTCGGCGGTGGGAAGGATGCCCCGTACTTCTACGGCGTCGCACAGGAGGTCGACGTGAAGACGGGCAAAGTTTTGTTCCAGTGGCGCAGCGACGAGCATGTAGCGTTCGCCGAGTCGTATGCCGCTGTGCCCAAGGACGGCATCACCCCGTGGGACTATTTCCACATCAATTCGATTTCCCTCTCAGGCCCGGACGACCTGCTCATATCGTCTCGCCACACATGGACGGTGTACAAAGTCAGCCGCCGGACCGGCGCAGTGCTTTCGAGGATGGGCGGCAAGAAGAGCGATTTCAAGTTCGAGCCAGGCGCGGCCTATGCCTGGCAGCACGATGTCACCCAACAACCTGATGGGCGGGTCACCGTTTTCGACAACGGGACGGGCTTGTACGTGACGCAACCAGAGTCACGGGGACTGTTATTGGCGGTCGACGACGCGACGCGGCGCCGTGAGACTCGTCCACGCGTACTCCCACCCCGGAAATGCCCTGCGGGCGGGCGCCTTGGGCAGCGTCCAGGTCCTCCCGGACGGCCATATTTTCGTAGGCTGGGGCGTGCATGCGTGGTACACCGAGTTCGAGCCCGACGGCACCGCTGTCCTGGACGGCAACCTCGCCGGGAGCGCTACTCAGTCCTATCGGGCGTTCCGTTCCCCCTGGACAGGACGGCCCGCGGAACCGCCCGGAGTGGCCGTAAAGCTCACCAACGAGGGCATGACCGTGTTCGCCGCCTGGAACGGAGCCACCGAAGTCAGCCGCTGGGCCGTGTTTGCGGGCAATGACCGGTCGCAGTTGCACACAGTGAAAGTTGCGGCGAAGAACGGTTTCGAGACCGCCATAACCGCCGGGGCCCGGATGCGATATGTGGCTGTTTCGGCCCTCGACGCCGACGGGCACCAGTTGGGGATATCGGCCACCATTGCGACCTGAGCCCGGCGCGAGGTAGGACGCAAACCTCGGTGCCGGCTACCGTCGTCTCGGTCGTCGTGTCGTCGTTAGTCGGTCGTCGTTCCGTCCGTGGCATGTTCACGAAACCGGGTGACCAGGCCCTCCGGCGCTTCCGCGAGTGATGGACCAGAGGCTAAGGGGGAGGGTCTCCACAAGGCCCAGCCCCGCCACCGTGCCTCGTGAGACTACGACGACACCCCACACCCCCATGCTGCCGAGGGAGCGGGACCGGGGGAGCGGTCCACCTTTCTGGGCTACCGAAGGGAGTGCGCCCTCCGACTTGGTGCCGGTGTCCACCCATGTCCACCAAAGTCCACCTAGGAGAGGGGCTCGTAACGGCATCACAGGCCGGCAATGAACTTGCGCGAGTTTGTGACATCGCGCGCACAGTCCAGCGCTGTCCGTTCAGGTCCACCGGCGGCCCAATACCTGCTGGTCTGCGACCTTGAAGCTGAGGCCCAGACCGTAGAACAAAACCTCGGGCAAGGAGCGTCCGGGCAGCTCGAAGTCGTTCTTGTGCGCCTCGGGGTCCGAGGCCTCGGGGGGCGGCCCGTGGGTGGGAGTGTTCGCTGCTGCCCTGGTAACTGCGTCGCAACGCGGTGCCAGTGGGGCCGGCGGCGTCAGGGCACGCTCCCCCGCGCTGAGGAGTAGAAGTACGGGTCCAGGACCCTGACCTCGGTGATCCGGTCGACCGGGAGGTTGTTCGCCGTGGCGCTCTGGCGGACGGCTTCGGGGCTGGGCGCGTCGTAGATGCAGTAGGTCTTGGTCTTGTCGGGCGTCACGTAGGAGTGGACCCAGGTGACACCGTAATCGAGGTTGGTGCCGACAACTTCGGCGCAAGTCATGGTCCCGGTGGCGTCCATGGGGATGTGCAGCCCCTCGGCGAAGCTGCGCTCAACGAGGTACCTCGGCATTTGGCCCTCCTAGCGGCGGTCCGTTTTTGACCGCCATGCTAAAGGCGGCGTAGTCGACCGGCATGGGCGGGCACTACCCAGATTGGGCTCTCGGGTTGCCCATTTTGGGATCAGTTGTTGGGGCGAACCGGGCTCTCCGGAGCCATTTTGAGCCATTGAGCAGCTATTCCCCCATGGTGGGGCAATTCCTGGCCGGTAGGGGAGATCTGGCCATCGTTGAAACGGCGGCCAGCAGGGTGCAGCATTGGGCATGTCCCAAGCTGCTGTCGTTGCCGCCGTACCAGGCCGGTCGGACGAGTTGCTCGAGCGAGCGGGCCAGTTGGCCGTGCTCAAAGAGGCGCTGGCCTCGGTGGGACGCGCTGGGCGGGGCACCGTGGTCGTGGTCAGGGGTGAAGCGGGAGTGGGCAAGACCGCCCTCCTGCGTTCGTTTTGTGACCAAGTGGCCCGGTCGCAACGGGTGCTGTGGGGCACCTGCGACCCGCTCTTTACACCCCGTCCCTTCGGGCCGCTGTTCGCGATCGCCGAGGGTATCGGGGGCGAGCTGGGATCCTCCTTGGCCCAGGGCGCCAACACGCAACAAGTGGCCGTGGCCTTGGTGCAAGAGCTTCGTTCGCGACCGCCGACGGCGTTGGTGCTCGAGGACCTCCACTGGGCCGATGAAGCGACCCTCGACGTCTTCACCTTGCTGGCGCGCCGGGCCGAGGAGACGCCGGCCTTGGTGGTCGGGACCTACCGCGACGATGCGCTCGAGAAGGCCCACCCGCTGCGGAGGGTCCTGGGTGAGCTCGCCACGACAACAGCCGTCCGACGACTGAGATTGGCACCTCTTACACCCGAAGCGGTCGGCCAGCTGGCGGCACCGCATGGCATGGACGGCCGAGAACTGTACGAAAAGACCGGGGGCAACCCGTTCTTCGTGGTAGAGGTCCTGGCCGGGGAGAGCGAAGAAATCCCGGCGACGGTTAAGGACGCCGTGCTGGCCCGCGCTATGCGGCTCAGCCCCAGTGCTCGAGAGTTCCTCGAGGCGGCGGCGGTGGTGCCCCAACGAGCCGAGCTGTGGCTGCTCGAAGCCCTGGCGGGGGCCGCCGTCGGGGCCGTGGACGAGTGCGTCACCGCCGGCATGCTGGTGGCCGAGGGGGACGGGGTGGTCTTCCGGCACGAGCTCGCCCGTCTCAGCCTGGAGAGCTCGATCGGCCCCGCAAACAAAGCTCGTTTGCACCGTCAGGCTCTGGCTGCCATCTCCGCTCGGCCGGGCCACGACTTGGACTTCGCTCGGCTGGCCCACCACGCCGAGGCGGCCGGGGACACCGACGCTGTGGCCCGCTTCGCCCTCCCCGCCGCCGAGCGAGCCAGCTCGATGGGCGCCCACCGCGAGGCCGCGGCCCAGTACGCCCGGGTGCTTCGGTTTGGCGACGGGCTGCCGCTGGCTGAACGGGCGGAAATACTCGAGCGACGTTCCCACGAGTGCTACCTGACGGACCAGAGCGACGAGGCTATAGGGGCTCTCCAGCAAGCTTTGGAGTGCCGACGTGGGCTTGGGGACAGACTGGCTGAGGGACGGAATTTGCAGCGGCTTTCCGAGATCCTGTGGTGCCCGGGACGCGCCGCGGAGTCCGGGTGTGCGGTCCGTGAAGCTATCGGTGTGCTCGAACCACTCCCGCCCAGTCTCGAGCTGGCCAAAGCTTATATCCGGTTGGCGAACGACATCGTCGAAAAAGAGGGCTCGGGGGAAGCCGTCAAAGTGGCCAGACGTGCCCAGCAACTGGCAGAGGACCTGGGTAACACAGATATGGCGACAGAGGCCAGCCTGTTGATCGCGTGCGAGCTCCCTGACGGTGGCTTGCAAGAGGTACAGCAGATCCTCGAGAGCTCTCAGCCGGGCTCTACGACGTTCAAGCGTGACAATGAACTTGAGCAAGCGGGCGAAAGCTTTGTGTGGCTCGTAGGTACGGCTCTTTCGGTGGGGCGCTACGACCTCGCAGACCGATATCTTGCGCCGGGCCTCAAGTACTGTGGCGACAACGGCTTAGAGCTGCTTCGGCTCTACCTGCTTTCCTTCCAGGCCCGCGTTCACCTCGCCCAGGGCCGCTGGGCGAAGGCGGCCGAGACCGCTGACGCGGTACTGCGGATCCCTCGTACTTCGATCAACCCGCGCATCACCGCCCTGACAGTGCTCGCGCTGGTCCGTTCCCGGAGGGGGGACCCGGGTCACCGGGCGCTGCTCGACGAGGCCTGGGCCCTGGCCGAACCGACAAGCGAACTGTCACGGTTCGGCCCGGTGGCGGCGGCGCGAGCCGAGGTCGCCTGGCTCGGGCTCGACCCTGGAGGCACTGCTTCGGCCATCGAACTCGCTTTGCCGGCCGCTCGGGAATGCGGCTCGCCTATCATGCGGGGCTTCTCGGGGGCGTCCTACAACTTGGCGGACGAGCTGGC
This sequence comes from uncultured Acidimicrobiaceae bacterium, assembly GCA_963834735.1. GTDB lineage: Bacteria > Actinomycetota > Acidimicrobiia > Acidimicrobiales > Palsa-688 > Fen-671. The sequence goes on from CAWICT010000002.1 coordinate 225,097, forward strand.
CCTATGGTGCAAGCGCGCCGGGGTACCGGGCCCCGAAAAGCCGGTAGCACCCGGTTCGCCATACGGCCTCCAGCTCGCAGGGTGCTGGGAGGCGGCACGGGCATTTTGGCTCGAGCTCGGTTGCCCTTACGAGGCCGCGCTCTCGCTGGCCGACGCCGACAGTGAGGAGCCGCTTCGCCGCGCCTTGGAGGAGCTGCAAGCACTTGACGCGCGTCCTGCTGCGGCGATCGTGGCCCGACGGCTACGGGAACGGGGTGTGCTGTCCTTGCCGCGCGGCCCTCGTCCGTCGACGCGCAAGAACCGGTACGGGCTCACGGCGCGCGAGCTCGAGGTGCTGGCATTGGTAAATAGGGGCTTGCAAAATGGGCAGATCGCCGACCGGCTCGTGGTCTCAGTGCGGACAGTAGACCACCATGTCGAAGCCATCCTCCGCAAGCTGGGGGCCAAGACCCACGCCGACGCGGGGGCCATCGCCACCTCGCTCGGGATAGCTTTGACCACCTCCTGAGCTGGGAGCGCACCGGGAAGGGGACCGCCCGTGTCGCCAGTGCCCGGGCTCGCGGTAGACAGCGCCCGGGTGATAGCGAGATAACCGGCCCCGGACAATAGGCTCGCGGGGACCATGCTGTTGGGGTCAGTGCCGACGCCGCCCAGAAACCTGAGGTCCTCGACCAAAACCAAGTCCGCCAGGCAAAGCACCGTCCCGGCCACCAGGGCCAAGCGGAGAGCACCGCTGCATGTCACTTCCGAGCCGACCGGCGCAGGCGTCGCGATGTTGGCACAGCCTTGGACCGGGCGTTCCGAACGGTGCAAAATGCTCGATATTCCTCGCCATCTTTTGGCAGAGGGCAGTTACGGGTTGAGGGAAGCACTAATTGAATGAGGCGAAGATGGAGCGCGTCGTGTCGACAGTCCGAAGTGTTCTTTTCGGATGGGCCTCGTGATGGTCCGCGTTACACCCCGGGCTGGCCCAGCCTCTCGGGCCGCGAGGTTGGGACGTAGGGCGAGCGAGTTCGCTGCTCGGTTTGTGCGGACCATCTGGGAATGTCGGACTGACTCGACGACCTCAGAGAAAAAGCCTTTGACCACCATGTCCCAGCGATCCCCCGGCAAACCCGGCGTGCACGCCCAACATAGGTAACCGCCCCTAGCAGTATGGGCAGAGATTGCCCATGTGCTCTCCTGTGGACGCTCGTAGCGTAGCGCGTGTCCACAGGCTCGAGGTCATCCAGGAGGGCCCAAGACGCCTGTGAGCCACAACAAAAGGCGCACATTTTGCGTCTGCGAGGCCCTTCCCCCAAAGGCAATCCGAAGGCCGCCGGGCGCAACGTCCTGCCGGTCGACCGGGTTACGCGGGTGCAGGTGCTCGACCCCTACTTCTACATGTGAGGTGTCTACAATGCGCAGATCATCAAAGGCCGTAATCCCAACGTTCCTGCCACCAACGGGAGGCTCATCTCTACGAGCGACGGCGCCGGGCTCAGCCCCGGCGGCGGCCACGGCTTGGCTGAGGCGGGTGTTCGCAGTTCCTGCTGCTAGTCGCAATGCTCACTTTCGCACTGGTGATGGTGGTGCCGCAGCTCAGCTCGCCGGTGAGCGCCCAGGCTCCTTCCTGCTCCGCCAAGGTGACCGCCGCCCCGACCGGCCCTGCCACCGTATCGGCGGCGTCAAGCGCTTATGGCACGGTGCTAGTCGTCGGCTCGGGTGCGTACTCGGGCTGCTCTCTCTACACGCTCACGACCGACAAGCTGCACACGCTCACGTCCGGCGCCCCGTTCGCATGCAGCGATTCCACTGCCAATGCTTTCAAAGCTCCTTGTGACACCGTGCTCTGGCCGGCGCTGCTGACCGACGGCGCCCCGATCGCCGGGCGCGGGGTCAACCCCGCCCTCCTCGGGACAGTGACACGCACCGACGTCCTTACCGGCACGCCGGTAAAGCAGGTGACCTACGGGGGCCTACCGCTCTACCGGTTCCTCTTTGACGACGCGCCCGGGCAGACGACCGGGGCAAACCTGGACGACCCGGTGACCGTCCCGCCGGGCGTGTGGTACCTGGTCGGGCCGAGCGGAGGCCGTCCCGCGCCCGGACAGGCCATAATTGGGCAGGTAACCGCGCCCGTCTATCAGAACGGGAAACCTACCGGGATCTCTGCCACGGTGCTGGCTGCGTCCGAGAGCAGCGGCCTTTCCGGGGAGGTCGCCGCCGGCGGCAACAGCTATGGTCCAGTGAGCGTACCCGTGTACACCTTTAGCCTGGACAAAGGCCACCAGAGCGCGTGCCATGGGATGTGTGCCATGGCCTGGCCGCCCGTCCTCACCTCTAAGTCCCCTGAGGCCGGACCGGGAGTTGACCAACACCAGCTCGGGATGATCGTGAGGCCTGACGGCACCCACCAGGTGACTTTCGAGGGTCACCCCTTGTACATGTTCAACCAGGACGCGTCCTTATGGACCATCACCCCGGCATACCCCGCCCGCATCAACGGAGCCGGGGCCCAGGCTTTCGGGGGTGTCTGGCAGGCGGTGCAGCTCTAGTAAATGATGCCAAGCGTGCCAAGAGGTGAAGGTCCAACGCTGCCAGCGGACGCCGTATCAGGTAATGCTGCACGACTGCGAGCTCGCCTCCTGGCCGACGTTCGGGTCCAGTTTCGGCTCGTCGTGAACGCGTATGAGCCGCATTTGCCAAGCCTGGACGACGGCGAACCTGCCGGGCGCTGCTGCTCGCAGCGCCCGGCAGTAGGCAGCCAGGATGCGCCAGAACGAGGTGGCCTCGCAGAGGTCCTATTTGTCGGCGAACGCCACAAACTCGTGCTGAGCACTTCAATCCGGGGAGGCTACCCGGTCGTTGCCCGGTCCTGCTCCTGGTGTCCTCAGCGGAGGAACCTGGAAGTTCGCCCGCGCGTCGTTCCGGGTTTTCGAGGTGCCATCACCTGTCGGCACCGGCCCAATAATGACCCCCTATCAACGGTCGAAAACTGACCCCCCTCCCGAGAGCCCGCCAGTTCGAGAGCGCCGACGCGTTCGCCGGGCCATGCCAGCTGCTCGTCGGCGCCGAACGACGACCCAGTGAGAGAGGCGCCCAGGGAAGACGGCGAGTGACCGGGAGGAACAATGAAGACAGTGAGGATTGCGGCGGTGCAAGCGGCGCCGGTGTGGCTCGATCGGCAAGCGACGATCGAGACCGTGGTCGCCTTGGCCGAACAGGCTGCTGCGGAAGGCGCTGGGCTCGTGGCGTTCCCCGAAGCGCTCGTTCCCGGCTACCCGGACTGGGTGTGGCGGACCCGCCCGTGGGACCACCACGCCACCGAACTCTACGCCCGGCTGCTCGACCAGGCCGTCGTCGTAGGCTCCGCGGCGACCGACACCCTGGCCGACGCCGCCCGCAGGCTGGGGATTCTGGCTTTCGGTCGGTGTCGACGAGCTCGACACTGGGAGCACAACGGTCTACAACACGCTCCTCCATTTCTCGCCGGACGGGAGCTTGGCCGGTCGCCACCGCAAGCTCGTGGCGACCGGCGGCGAACGACTCGTGTGGGGCATGGGCGATGGCAGCACCCTCGCCGCGATCGAGACCCCTTTCGGCCGGCTGGGCGGGCTCATCTGCTGGGAGAACTACATGCCACTGGCGCGCGCAGCCCTCTACGCCCAGGGCGTCGACATCCACCTCGCCCCCACCTGGGACAACTCCGACGTTTGGGTCGCCACCATGCGTCACATCGCCAAAGAAGGTCGCATATACGTCGTCGGTGTTACCTCCTGCCTACGCTGCGCTGACCTTCCCGCTGACATCCCCGGACGCCAGGACCTCTACGCCGACCCAGACGAGTGGCTATCAAAAGGGAACACCGTGATCGTCGGCCCCGATGGCGACGTGCTCGCCGGGCCCCTCATCGGCGAACCCGGCATCATCTACGCCGACGCTGACGCGACGCGAGCCAGAACCAGTCGTCACCAGTTCGACCCCGTCGGCCACTACGGCCGCGGCGACATCCTCAAGCTGACCGTGAACACGGCGCCACAGCCCGCCGTTTCGTTCTGCGACCAAGCACACGTCGGCGCAAAACTCCGGCTTCCCGCATCCGACACCGAATGATCCATCGGGTCGCGACGCCGACCCGATGGCGGCGGTCCCGTACCTGGCCAGATCGACGGTTATCTCGCGTCTCTTACGACCGATGTCCCATGGTTGCGAGAGGGTTTTCAACGGCACAGAACAGCTCGACATCTTTGCGTTTGCGAAACACGCCCATAATGCCGAGTTTTCTGGCGGTCACTTCAGTGGGGGAGTTGTACAGAACCGGCGTTTAGGGCGGTCGGTCGTCCGTCCGTGGGATGTTCACGAAAGACCCTGACCTCGATGTCCTTGGGTCCCGGCACGGTGGTGGCGTAACAGTCGCCTACTTGGACCTTCCCAGAGTTCACCAGCCTGGACAGGCCCAACGATCCGAATCGAGAGGTTGCACCCTCCAGGGTCAGCCGTCGTAGCCGAGCACCTGACGCAACCGCTGGTAGGCGTTGTCCCTTCTCTCGAGGGATTTTTGCGAGGCGTCTTCGCTGTACTGGCGAAAACCCCGTCCCGTCTTCATGCCGTAAGCACCGGTCGCGACCAAAGACCGCAACGCCGAAGCGCCCGCGAACCGGTCTCCGAAGCGCTGTTCCAGGGAGTCGAGAATGCTGGCGTACACGTCCAGGCCCGCCATGTCTGCGATCATAAAAGGCCCAAATACCGGGAGCCGGAACCCAAAAGTCGATGACACGACTGCGTCGATCTCGTCGGCGGTGGCCAGCCCCTCTTCTAAGCACCGGAGGCACTCGACAAATAAGGCCAGCTGCAGCCGGTTGGCCAGGAACCCCGGGCTGCTTTTCACGAGCACGGGTAGCTTGCCGAGGCTCCTCAGAACTTCTAACACCCGTTCCACGACCTCGGGGCGCGTCGCCGGCCCCGGTACAACTTCAACACCTGGGATCCACTCCGCTGGGTTGAAGAAATGCACACCAAGGAATGCGCCGGGCTCTTCCACGTGCGGGGCGAGCCTTTCGATTGGGAACGAAGATGTATTTGTGGCGATTATCCCGGGCCGGGCGGCGGAGATAAGAGCCAGCACGCCTTCCTTTATGGCCCAGTCTTCGGTCACAGCCTCTATCACCAGCTCAGCATCGCGGCATGTGTCGGCCACGCTCGTGCCGGCGCGGACCATGCCCATCGCAGCGAGCAGGTCAGGCGGCACGAGGCCAGCGGTCACATGCCGGGCTATGCGCCCCCTGACCCGGTCGATACCTGCGGAGGTCTCGTCCTCGGAAGCATCGACAACGCGGAGACTGAAACCATTTAGCAGCGCCGACTCTGCGATCCCACAGCCCATCGTGCCAAGGCCCACGATCGCGATTTCCCGGATGGGCGCGTTCGCCATCGGGCTCAGGACCGCAGGAGCGTCGGGACGCGACTTCCTAGGCGCCTGATCTGTTCGGCGTTCCACTCATCGGACCCGTCGACGTTCCCGCTCTTGAAGATCGGCGGCCGTAGGCCCCGCTCGACCAGCATGCTGGCCGTCGCCACCACGATCGTCTGAATTATGACAAGGTTCATGACGCTCGAAACGCCTCCGGCGCGAAGGTCCTCGTCGATGAGCACGGCAGCGTCGCCGAGGGGTGCATGCGTGTCGATGACCAGGTCGGCGATGTCGGCCAACTTGACGCCACGACCGCCGCGCGCGGCCACAGCGTTGGAATGTTGCCGCGACGTCAACGCGACGACCTTGGCGCCCCGGCTTTTGGCCGCCTCGGCGACCTCGACCGGCACGGGGTTCCTGCCTGAATTGGAGACGACAAAGAAGACGTCGCCTTGTTCGACAGGTTCCGTGCTCACAATGAGCTCCCCTAGCCCGGGTTGCCTCTCCAGGAGGCTGGCCCTGCGGCTCCTCTGGTGGAGCATGAGCCACTCGACGAGGACAGCGTTCACTGGCACCAAACCGCCGGCACGGTAGAACGCCTCTTCAGCTGCCATGTGCGAGTGGCCAGCGCCAAACACGTGGAGCAGGCCACCTCCGGCTATTGTGTCCGCACACCACTGTGCGGCCAAGATCATTGCGTCTTCTTCGTCAGCTAGCTCAGCGAGCAAGGCTTTCACAGTTGACAAGTACACAAGCCGGTCTTTTTCCATGGTCATCTTTCTCCCACCCTCGGTTTACACCTGAGATAGCACTAGTTTTATGGCGCCTGCAACGACCCGCCCCCAGGCCTCAGCGGTGAGCGGAGACGACATGACCTCGTAACCGCCGGCGCTCTCCTCGTCGGGACCGAATATGTAACCCGGTGCACCGTTCGAGTAGCCGACAACACGGAGCTCGTTTAAGCCCGTCTTTTCGACGATGGCACGTTCGACCGAGCCGAACGGCTCGCCTGGGACGAAACAGAGCTTTTCCTCACCAATGCGCAGGACCGCCACCTCGGCCTGGTGCTCGGGCTGGCGGCTACCGTCCTCGCGCTCTTTTCGGACAGCCGCCGCTTCCTCGGCGAGGGCGGCATCCGAGCGGTCTTCATCGCCGCGCGCCGATGGGCCAACGGCGTCGGACGCCGCAAACTGTTCGGTGCTCCGGTGCGGCAATGGGACCACAGAGCGCTCGAGGCCGATGGACGTTACAGGCGCGACCGGGCCAGCTCGGCCAAGCGCTCTGCGGGCTGCAGCGGCCACGAGCGAGCCGAGACGCTCCACCTCGGGCTGCGCCCGACTGCGCCGCGTGCTGCGCGTACTGATGTCCCCGGCGGCTCCCTGAGCCCACGCACACCGACCGGTCGCACCGGTGCTGGTCTCCAGCGCCCTTACGCACGCGCCGACAATATCGCCCGATACCGCGAGGTTGCTCGGTCCTAAGACTGTCCCGTGGCAGGGAAAAACGACCACCAAACCCTTGAGGCGCCCATCGGCGGTCGCGCTCAGGACGCTGAGCTTCTGAGAACGGGCGGTAGTTGAGCGACGGTCGGTGGCGACCCCGTCAACTGCCTCCTCCGCCCAGGCCAGCGCCGCGGGGGACGAGATCCTCCACAGCGGAAACCAGCGAGCTCGCCACAGCGAGTGGGAGGAAGCCTCGATAAATGGCGCGAGCGTCGCGATGACCGAGGTCGTCGTCGTCCCAATCCCGGTACAGGTCCGGACCTGCGTGGGTATGCGTCGCGCTGACCATCACGTTGCCTCCGGCCAAGCACCCGGTGGCTTCGATGGCCGCCCGAACGTCCACCACGAGTGACCTGTTGACCTCCAGCAGGTCACAGATCACCCAACCGACGCGTGCTTCGCCGTCATCGAGCACGATCGAACGTGCCCAGAGCTGGCTTGTGACCTGGCGGCTCAGAGCTTGGCGCCGCACGTACCCGCCCAGCCGGCACGGCAGCGGCGGGGTAATACATGAAGCGCCGAAACCAACTTTTAGCAACCCTGCCACGCAGCCTCCCGTCGCCGGTGCGGCAGCCCCGACCTCGTTGTCAAGCTAGCTCCTCCACCCAGGAGACAAACGGTTCAGGCACCCCATGGGCCGCGATTTCATAGCACCCGTCAAGAGTTGCCGAACCCGGCACGATGAACGGGTCGTACTGAGAGTTCTGCTTGAACCAGGCCTTGACGCGCTCAGCCAGCTCGGGGACCGCGCCCACGAACCCGCCTCCGATGGCGATCGGCACATCCGGCTCTCCCGTCACCAATGCGGCGGCGTCGATGGCCAGCTCCGCCAGGTCACGGGCCGCTTTGTCAAGGATCTCAGCCGCCGTCACGTCCCCCATGCGAGCCGCCACCACCACCGGCTCGGCAAATCGGGCGATATTTCGCAGTTGGCTGCCCGGCCGAAGGGTTTCGGAGAGGTCCTCGATCCTGCCGAAGGCTTTCACTGCTGCATCCAGGAGCATTTTCGAGCCACCCTGCCTGCGGTCGCGCCAGCGGCAGGCGCTGATCAACCCCTCCAGGCCGACCTTGTAGCCGCTGCCGACGTCGCCGAGGAGGGCGCCCCAGCCGTCCAGTCTGTGCGCCCGGCCGCTGCGGTCGACGACCAAGGCGATTGTCCCGGTGCCGACGGTCAGTACCACGCCCGGTTCACCCCCCAGGCAACCCACGTAGGCCGCGACCCCGTCGGGGACCAAGGTAACCCAGGTGGCGTTCAAGAAGTCCGCCAGCTGCTTGACGGCGGCCCGCTCCCCCTGCCCGGCCGACAGACCTCGCGAGGTTATGACCACACGCATCGCGCCGGGCGCCTCCGCCGGCACGATGCCGGAGCGCCGGACGGCTGCGTTCAGTTCCGCCATGAGCGACGACACGGTCCCGTCCCCGACGCCGGAGCCGACACCGGCCAGCTCGTTCAGGATCTCACCCCGGGTACCGACCTGGCGCACCCGCACGTGCGTACCGCCAACATCTGCGAGCAGGAACGAGGTGCTCACTGCGGTCCGGGCGTTGGCGGGACCGCAAGAGACGTTGCGCCGGCCCTTGCGCGTTCGGAGAGCCTACGTCTGGCCAGTTTTATCACGCCTTTCACTCCGGCTTTTTCGCCAACGCGACCGCAGTGGAACTGGAACTTGGCTTGCAACCACGGCTCGATGTCTTGTCGTGCTGCAGCGAGCAGCGCCGCCAGGTACGGCGAGCCAGGTGTGAGCATTCCTCCCGCGAGCCCGACGCCGGCGGGGATGAAAAGGTTCACGAGGTTCGCCACAGCGTGGCCGCAGGTTGCGCCGGCCGCAGCGAGCACGTCGAAGCAGAGGGGATCTCCCTGCAACGCTGCGTCCACCACGTCCTTACCGGTGAGGCTCGCCGCGCGACCGTTCAGGCGGTGGTCTGAGTCGGCGGCAATGCGTTCGGCTGCCGCTCGTGTGAACGCAGCGCCCGAGGCGACGGTCTCCAAGCACCCGTGCTTGCCACATGGACAAGGCCTCGACTCTCCGGGCACCGGGAGATGCCCGACGTTGAGGCACAGGAGACGTCCCACGTCGGGCTCGAGGACCAAGCAGGCCCCGACGCCTGTGCCGACAGAAACGTAGAGCCACGGCAGCGCCGCGCCGCCGGGCAGGACCGAAATTTCTGAAACAGCTGAAGAACAGACGTCGTTTTCGATCACAACGGGTACGCCCAACTGGCGGCCAAGCTCCAGCCCGAGCGAAAGGCCGCGCCAGCCGAGATTGCCCGCGTCCATGACCACCCCGGCAGGAGAGTCGATGAGCCCGGCGATCCCGACTCCCACTCCGGCCACGTCGGCCCACTCGGCCCGTGCCTCCGTGAGGGCGCGAGCGGCGGCTTCCGTGACGGCGTGGAACTGGCCCGGCGCCATCAGATGGGGGTAGGAAACCCAGCTGAGCAGCTGTCCCTGCCCGTCCTCGACCCCGGCGCGCACGTTGGTCCCTCCAACGTCGACGCCAACCCAAGGCCCCCCCGGTGGCCGCCCCCGCGATCCCGATTTCGGGCGCCATACTAAGCCGAGCCCGGGTACGGGGAACCCCACACCCCGCCGGCCATCACGCCCGCGAGCGTCAGGTCCTCGTCGAGCACAACCAAGTCGGCCGCAAGGCCAACCGCGATAGCACCGCATTCGTCATCTATGCCAAGGACGCGCGCTGGGTTGGCCGACGCCGCGGCCGAGGCCACCTCGATGGGAAGCGAGCACTGCTTTACCGCCCGCCGCAACGCCGCGTCCATAGTGAGCGTGCTGCCGCAGAGGGTGTCTGTCCCCGCTAGCCGAGCCTGGCCGTGCAAAACCTGGACGTGGAGCCCCCCGACGGTGAAGTCCCCGTCGCTCATGCCGGCCGCTTGGATCGCGTCGGTGACCAGGACCAGCCGCCCTGGCATGTTGCCTAGCAGGGTCGTGACCGCCGGGTGGACGTGTACGCCGTCGTTGATCACTTCGCACGCGATGCCCGCAACAAGCGCAGCCCAGACGACGCCCGGCTCACGGTGGTGCACCGGGCGCATGCCGTTGAACAGATGGGTGGCCAGGGTCGCTCCGGCGTCGATTGCGGCGCGCGCCTGGTCGTAGGTGGCGTCTGTATGCCCGATGGCGGCCACTGCGCCCGCCTTCACGACATCGCTGACCAGCTCGAGAGCACCAGGTAGCTCGGGGGCTATGGTGACGCTGCGTAGTGCCCCCCGTGATGCCTCGACCAACTTTGCGAATGTGTTGCGATCGGGCATCAACAGGTGCGCCCGGTTTTGGGCGCCCCGACGCGACTCAGCCAGGAAAGGGCCCTCGAGGTGCGACCCGATCACGTGGCCGAACTGGCCCGGGCCGGCGTCGACCAAATCGGTGACCCAGCCCAGAGTTTCTATCACCGAGCTCGGGGATGCCGCGGCCAGAGAAACCAGTGTGCGCGTCGTGCCGTGGCGACGGTGGAATGCCACAGCGGCTGCCATGTCCTCTGGCGAAACCGTGACGTCGTGGCCGCCCCCGCCGTGTACATGCAGGTCGATGAAACCCGGCAGAAGCCACTTTCCAGCGAGGTCAACCGCACCCGGATGGGCGGGACCTCGGCTGATGCCGGCGATCTTCCCGGCCTCGATGCTAACCGACGCGCCAGCAACGACGCCGTCCGGAGTGACGACTTTGCCGGCGGAAAGGACTGTCATCGGCGCAGAAATGTCAGTCGCCGGGCTTCACCAGAAACGCACACGGTTGCGATAGGGATCCATCATCTGGTGGTTCTTCTCCCAAACACCGTCCAGGTTCCCGCTCCAAAAGATTGGGACCGGGTCCATCTTGCCAACCAGTCGTTCTGCTACGCCGACCATCATGGCGTGCATGACGGCAGCTCCGCCGACCGTGGACAAGGGCCCGACCGGTTGCGGTACTCCGGCCAACTTGACCACAGCGTCACCGTGAGGCGCGGAGTTGTCGATCACCACGTCCGCGATCTCGTAAAGTTTTTTGCCGCTTTTATCCCGCGAGGAAACTGCGCGTGAATAAGCCAGCGAAGTCACTGCGATAACGGAGATCCCTCGCTCTGCGCTTCGAGGGCAATCTGTACCGGCACAGCATTGCGGCCTGAGTTGGAGATAATGACCAATACGTCTTGCTTGCCGACGCGGTGGTAGTCGAGAATGTGAGGGGCGAACCCGTCAAGGCGCTCGAGGAACTCACTTTTTGACACTTCCGTGCTGCCAGTCAGGCTGGGCTCGAGGATGGGGCAGACCGGCACCACGCCGCCGGCCCGATAAGCGACTTCCTCGGCCAGCTCGTGTGAGTGGCCGGTCCCGAAGGTGAAGACGATCCCGCCCCCGGTCACGCGTTCGGCAATTAGGTCAGCCGCTTGGCCGATCGCCGGCAATTGGGTTTCAGCCAGCTTCTCCAATGTTTCCCCACAAGACTTCAGATACTCTTCGCTTGCGCTCATCCGTACGCCCCTCTCGTCGGCCGGTCGCCCTGATCGTTGGTCAAGCACGTGAACCGCCCGGGCCCAAGTCTAGATCCCTCAGGGCACGAGCGGGCAATTCAGGCCGCGGCCGTGGCGGCGGGAGGGCGGGGAACGATAGCTCCGGCTCCGGCTCAGTCTCCGAGCGTACCTCGCTCAGCGTTACACCGGGGGCCAGCGCGCAGCACCGGCCCGTCGGGGCTCAGATCGATGACAACCATGTCGGTGATGACCTTGTCCACCAGACCCCGACCGGTGTAAGGCAGGCTGCAGCAGTCCACGATCTTGAACGAGCCGTCCTTGGCCAGGTGCTCTATCATAACCACTACGCGTTTGGCCTCGTGGACCAGGTCCATTGTGCCGCCCATACGCTTGACCAGCTTCCCGGAAAAGCGACCGAACCCCCACCGGCGTCAGCTCTACCTGAGCGACAAGGCGGTGGTACAGTCTCTTCCGTGCTCGTTTTGACCCAAAATCGATCACAACAACTCGAGCACGAACAATCCCCGGATAAGATCCGAGAGACCTTTGGCTACGCTCCGCCGGGCCCCGCCTCAGCGTGTGCCCGCCGCGATGTCAGCGTGCCTCAGGCCGTCGACCGGCGCCAGTACGGCCGCCGGCGACGACGGGCTCGGCGTATCTATATCCGTCCCACGCCGTAAGAAAGGCAGGCTTGGCATATGAGCCTTCACCGAACACAAAGCACATCGTTCCGGCTCAAGGCGGCCACAGTTGTTATCGGGGTAGCATCCCTCACTGTAGCCGGCAGCACATTTTCAACCGCCGCCTCGGCGAGTGCTCCCAGCGGCTCTCTAAAGATAATAACCTGGGTCAACCCGCCAGCCGTGCAAGCTCTCACCAAGATTGACAAGGAGTTCATGGCGAAGTACCCGGGCGTCAAGGTGCAGCTCGAGACCGAGGCCAACGTAACCGCCGGGTACATAACCCTGCTGGCAACGAGCGTTGACGCTTCAAGCGCGGACATCGTAACGAGCACCAATGAAATCCAGCCTCTCCCGATGCACCCAACGCGGGCAAATATGAACCCGATGCAGTACTGGGCCTCGAGCAAGGTGTTCCTGCCACTAAACGGCCAGCCCTGGTTGAAAAACTTCAACAGTGCCGCCGTGCAGACCGAAACGTACAATGGGCAAATCGACGGTATCCTGTCGGGCGTTTACCAACGCGTAATCTTCTACAACAAGGCTGATTTCGCGAAGTACCACGTCAGTGTCCCGACGACTTATTCCCAATTCATAACGCTCCTGCAAACCCTTAGTGCAGACCACGTCACACCGCTGTGGCTCGGGGCTGGAGGGGGCGCACCCATCTACGTCCAGGACTTCTTGACCATGCCGTTGATGGCAAGCCTCTGGCTTCCCCACGCGCCGGGCGCCAACATCTACACGGACCTCCAAACCGGCAGCCAGAAATGGGACAACCCGTACTTCGTACAGGCCATGACAGAGGAAGCGGCCATCGCCAAGTACATTGAGCCGGAGTACACAGGGATCTCCTGGGAGGGGATGCCAGCCGCGTTCGCGGAGAACAAGGCAGCCATGCTTCTCGACGGGTCGTGGGACCTGGCTACTGTCCAACAGGCGAACCCCAAGCTCCAGGTCGGGAGCTTCCCTTTGCCTGGGAGCAATATCGCCAGTCAAAATCAACCGCTGGTGCAGCCGGATTTGAACCTCGAGGTCCTTCGTCATGGTCACGACACGGCCAACGCCCTGTTGTGGATGGCGTTCTTTGCCAGCCAGCCCATCTACGAGCAGTACGTTGACATCACCGGGATCTCTCCCAGCGAGACCAGCGGTAGCTACACGAGCTTCAGCTCCGGCGTGCTCGGCAGTTGGCTAGGCAAGGGAACTCAAGTGGCCACGATCCTGCCCAACCCGATGCCCCCGGTCGAGGGATATTACGACACTGCGACCGAGTTCCCGTTGTTGCAGGAACAAGTGATGGCAGGGTCAGTGACGCCGCAAAAAGCGGCTCAGGAGATCCAGACCAGCTGGAAACCCTAATATCTGGGCAGTTGCGAAGAACTACGTAGCAACGCGGACCAAGAGCGCAGGTGCACCCGAGTAATCGGGTGCACCTGCGCTTGTCAGGAAGGTCGCCCACGACGGTGCTGCGATTGAGGCGCCTGCGAGGGCTCGTGGGCTAGAGGGGGTGGGCGCAGTAAGAGCTCGCAGCAAACTTTCGGGTGGTGGGCAGCTGTCGGTCGGGTCGCGGATTTGCATGTGGGCCGGGATTGCAGTAGGGGCGGGGTTCTATGCCGTGTTCGGGATAGCCCCGGCGGTGGCGAACGTAGTGGTATCGTTCACGAACTATTCGGGCCTACCCGGCTCGCCGACATCGTTCGCCGGGCTGTCAAATTACTCGGCGCTGTTCACCACCGAAGGTCCGGGCTTTGTTTCCAGCATTATCGACACGCTGTTTTTTGTTGTCGGCGTGACAGTGGTACAAAACGTCGTGGCGATGTTGTTGGCCCACCGGTTACAAGGGGAAGGAAGGACGGCGACTTTGCTGCGGGTGCTTGCCTTCTTCCCGATTGTCCTAGGGGTAACCGTCGTGGGGATCGTCTGGCTCCTGCTGTTCGACCCGCTCTCGAGCCCGGCACAGGCTGTGTTCGGGGCGTTCGGGGTCCGGTCCGCGTTTTTCGGGTCCAACATTGTGGCGATGCCCCTCGTGATCATCGTCCAGGTGTGGCAGAACCTCGGCTTTACGATGGTGGTGTTCATCGGGAGCCTGAAGATGATACCCCGCTCGATTTACGAGGCCGCCGGCCTCGATGGCGTCACGCCCTGGAGGCGGTTCACCGCGATCACTTGGCCCATGATGGCACCGGCGGTCACGGTGAACGTCCTGTTCGCCGTGATCGGCTCGCTTACAACCTACAACCTCATCTATATACTTACCGACGGCGACTTCGGTACCAACACACTGGGCATGCTGGCGTTCAATAGCGCGTTCGGCGCTACCGCCGACCTCGGGCTTGGAGCGGCCGTTACGGTTGCCCTGTTGGTCGTTGCTATCTGTATCGCGGTCCCGTTGGCCCTATTGCTCCGCTACAGAGAGCGGAGACTTCTTCTATGAGCTCGTCGCCCGCCATAGTGTTGAGCAACCCTCGTCGTGTGTGGAGACTGACCAGTGCAATATTGATCGGGTTACTGTTTATTATCCCGATCGCATATGTCATAATGATATCGGTTGAATCGCCAAACCAGTTCCTGGACCACCCCCTGGTCCCGCCGGTGCCACCGAGCTTTCAGAACTTCGGCTCAGCCTACCAGCAGGGTGACCTGGGACCGGAAGTGCTTAACACCGTCATCTATTCGGTCTCGGCGGCGGCGATCTCGACGGTACTAAGCCTGCTGATCGCATTCCCGATCTCTCGTAAGTTGATCCGCTGGTCGTCTGGTGTATATAGCTGGTTTGTGATCGGGATTTGCCTGCCGCTCCCGATTATCCCGCTGTTCATCGAGGCGCGAGATCTCCATCTCTACGACAACCGGATCGGGTACATCCTGCTGCACGTCGAGCCAGGCTTACCGCTGGGCGTCATCCTCCTTACTGCGTTTATCTCTGGGATCCCCAAGGAGTTGGACGAGGCGGCTTGGATCGACGGTGCTGGCTATTTCCGGTACCTGGCGTCTGTCATTGGGCCGCTGGCGTGGCCAAGCATCGTCATTATCTTCCTGTACTCATTGCTGGCCGTGTGGAACGATATCATCGGCCCGGTTGTCCTGCTCGCCAGCCCGAACCTCTTCCCCGTGGCGCGCGGCGTTTACAGCTTTTACAGTTCCAACCAGAGCGCGTACACGTTGCTCGCTGCCGCGGTGATGATCGTCAGCTTGCCGGTGGCATTACTGTTCGTGGTCTCGCAGCGCCAGCTCCTGCGCGCCACGATAGGATTGTCGCGTTAAGCAGCCGGGTAAATACCCGACGCCGCCGCCACCTTTCGTCTAGCGCGTGTACCGGTTCGAGGCGACTGAGCTCGCTGACACCTCAGGCGTTTGACGTGCTTCGCGGCCAGAACGCCCTCTGACCCAGGCCAGTCCGGGCCGTCTAAAGGCCCGGAATAGATCGTCTAGGCGGCGAACGTTGCACCTCCAACGATGCTCACGCTCGCGCCTGATCATCCGTCTGGTCGTCGTCCGTCCGTCCGTCCG
>CAWICT010000003.1:0-281991 GCA_963834735.1 uncultured Acidimicrobiaceae bacterium
ACAAGCGCCTGCACCAGCCGGGTGAGCAGACCGTGCTCGGCAGGTTCTATGCCCAAAGCGGTGTCGATCAGGGCCGTGCCGTCCTCACCGACTTGGCGCATCATACGGCGACGGCGCAACACGTCGCACAAAAGCTCGCCCACCACTTTGTCGCCGACGAACCGCCGCCGCCGCTCATCGCCCAATTGGCAAAAGCCTTCATGGACAGCGACCGGAAGTTGAAGGCCGTCGCCAAGGCGTTGGTGACAGCAGACGAACGTGGACGCCAGCGCGCACCAAACTCAAGCGGCCGTCCGAATGGATCGTCAGCATGTTGCGGTTGACGAATGCGTCGGTGAACACGGGCGCGCCTGGAACATCGGCCGCGTCCTCGCGGTACAAGCGACCCTTGGCAAATCGCTGTGGCGGCCGCCGGCACCGAACGGATGGCCCGATACCGAAGCGGCCTGGATCGACGGCGTCCCGCACCGCTCGACATTGCCAACGGGTTTGCGGGACGCCTGCCCGCCTCCGACCCGGCGGCGCTGCTCGAGAGCGGGCTCGGCCAAGCACTTCTCGCAATACCCGTCGACCCCGTCGCGCGCGCGGAGAGCCGCACCCAGGCTCTTCGCTACTGTCATGGCGCCGGAATTTCTGCGAGATGACCATGCGCTTCGTTCACGCGCCGATCCGTCGGGCGATGCTGCTGGCATCCGGGACGCTGTTCGCCTGGGCGCATTTATACCGGGCCGACGCTGACGTGGTCCGCCTCGAGAGCTCGCTCGAACGCGCCCGCCAAGAACTCGCCGTGGCGACGAAGGAGGCGACGTGCGAGCTCGGCGACGTGACCGAGTACAGGCGGCGCACCGAGCCGGCTTCCGACGGCCCGTCGTCCCAATCTGACGCCTCCAGCGCCCGCCCCTGGGCGATCGTTGCGGCGATGGAGGGCTTGCGCCCGGGCGACGTCCTGCTGGTGCCGGCCCGCAAGCCTGGCGGGGCGCGCACGAACGAAAAGGTGGCCGTCCTTTCTACGAGCCAGCGGAAAAAGGGCGACCTCAGCCTGCGGGCCATTACCGCCAGCCGCCGGCTGATCTCGCTCGGCGTCAAGAACTTCCAGTCCCCCCCGGTCGTCGTGGCCCGTCTCGAACTGCCGACGCCCTTCGCCCCCAAGAACCGCGATTTCCAACGCCGGGTTGCCTTGTCGCTGGCGGGGGCCGATGCTGGCCCGCCCGGGCCGGCCAACCGAGCCGAACGACGTGCCCTACGGGCGGCAGAGGGACTAGCCGTGGCGTCGTGCCCCGATCTCCGCCACCACCTGAGGGCCGACGCCCGTGCTGAGCGGCTGGCACGCCAGGTCGACCGCTTGGAGCGCCAGGTGAAGGGTAGGACGGACTCCCTGGCCCGCCAGTTCGACAAGGTCCTCCAGCTGCTCGAGCGGTGGGGTTACGTGCGAGGGTGGTCCTTGACGCCGGCGGGTGCCCGCCTAGCTCGCATCTACCACCCCCAGGACCTGCTAGTCGCAGAGTCCGCCGAGCGGGCGATCCTGGACGGCCTGGCCCCGGCAGAGCTGGCGGGGGCCGCCTCGGTGTTCACATACGAGGCGCGCGGCCCCTTGGCGGCGGAGGCCGCGGCCCCCAGGCTCCCCAGCCGGCGGTTGGAAGAACGTTGGCACCGTACCGAGGCTGTATCGCGCGAGCTGAACGCCGACGAGGAGGCTCTCGGGCTGCCCCTCACGAGGCCGCCCGACTCGGGTTTCGTGGCGCTGGCCCACGGCTGGGCCAAGGGCAAGGACCTGGCCACGCTGCTGGCGCCGGCCGACGAGGCTCTCGGGACACGCTCGGTTGCCATCTCCGCCGGCGATTTCGTCCGCAATGTGAAGCAGCTCACGGACCTGCTGCGCCAGCTCGGCGAGGTCCTCCCCGACGAGGGATCCGCTGAGTCAGCTCGGCGGGCGGCGGGGGCCCTGTTCCGTGGGGTCGTCGCAGCGTCTTCGGTCATCAATGCCGCCGAGCCTGGCACCGACTGACCCACTGGTATGGCGACCACTCAGTCCGAGGACAGCATGGGTACACCTCCGATGGGCTGGCCGGGTCGGGGCAACGGGTAGTGGCCTGAGGGTACTGATAGTAAATATGATATCATGAGCGCGTGACTGGTGCGCAACTGCTCCGCTTCGCCCGATTGGCTTCCGGTACCTCGCAGCATGAGCTGGCGCGCCGCACCGGGACCCACCAGCCGTCCATTTGGGCTATAGAGAATGCTGCGCATGACCCGACAGTCGCGACCCTGTCGCGGCTGCTGGCGGGGCTTGGGAACCAGGTGACTTCGCTTCCCACCCTGTCGCTGACGGCGGCTACTTGCGCTGCTTCGACCCACCAAGCACTAGAGGAAGGGAACCTTGGCGGTGCCGACGTCAGCGTGCTCCAGCTAGCCGACGACTTGGCAGCTGCCGAGCCTGTCCTCCGTGCCGCCCTTGTGGTTGGCCCCGCCCCGTCGACGGGTGATCGCCGCTACGACGCCTGGATCGCGGCCGTGGTCGAGTACCGCCTCGACGAGGTGGGCATCCCACCTCCGACTTGGGTGCACGACCCATCAAGGGTCGCTGACGAGGAGTGGGTTGCCGGCGGGATCGCTGGTCTTGCCGACGTTGTCCGACCCACAACGCCGGAGCCCTTTGCTCGCCGGCGAGTGTTGTTTAGCTCACTTGACCTCCAGAGCGTCTAGTGGCCAAGACTGGTGGCGGCAAGGGAACCAACCAGTACCGGGTAAGAGGGCGGTCGGTTGAAAGACCCGTCCTGCCGCAACCCCAATACGAGTTGCAAGAGCTCGCTGGTCAAGCGAGGGCTCTTGGCACCAGAGAGATGGACCGGGCGACCATAGAGCAGAACCTCACAGAGCTGGCCGTGCGGCTCGATGAGGCCGGAGTCGAAGCGCGGATCCTCCTCGTCGGAGGTGCGGCGATGGTCTTCTACTACGACCGACAGCTGACGGTCGACATTGATGCCGCCGTCCACCCAACCGACGTGCTTGCGTACGCCAAGGCGATGGCAGCCGACAAGGGCCTAAGGCCGAACTGGCTCAACAACGATGCCGCCGGCTTCCTGCCCCACGAAGATGTACCGGGAGTACCGGTTATCGAGCACGGGGGTGTCCGGGTAGAGGTCGCAGAGCCGGGCGTCTTGTTGGCCATGAAACTCCGCGCCTGTCGACCGAGGAAGGACAGCTTCGACATCGCCTTCTTGTTGAGGGAATGCGGCGTAAGGTCCTTTGCGGAAGCCCTGGACTGGCTCGACCGTTACTTTCCGGAGGAGGAAATCCCCGTGCAGGGCGAAGCCATGGTGCGTTGGGCGCTCGGCGACGTTACGTTGCCCACCGACCCTCCCACGCACCTCGAGGCTGTTGAGCCCCGACCCGCACCGCTGAGCTGCGGTAGCTGGGTCCTCAAGCAGGACGGCAGGTGCGTGCTGGCCCCTGGCCACGACGGGCCTTGCTCCACAAAGGTTGGGGCGTCTCAATGAGGAAGGGATAGAGAACGGCGCTTACGTGTACGTCGCTCCCGCCGCCGCCCCGCCGGCCAAGCCGGGGAGGTAGGAGGTTGCAAACGCCTCTGCCCGTGGTGCAGGTGGATGGCGACTAAGCCGTGACGGCCGCAGCAATTGGTACCAATGCCACCACGGCAAAGAGGGCGAAAGTAAATGCTCGGAGAGAGCGCCCTATGAGCGAGCGGCCTTGTGGTTTTTTCATCGCTCCGGAAGCATAACCGGCCGCCTCGTTAACCCTGACAATGCAAGCGCGTTTTGCTCCTCTGACCCTCGGAGGGTGATGAGGTTACCGCTCCGCGCGGCAGTGCCCGTTAACTAACCTTTCGAATTCTTTGCTAGGGCGACGGCCGGTAGGTGAGCAGGACGAGGCCCGAGGCGAATTGTCTCACGTCGGCCAAACTCGAGCGCGAGCCGGCCCTTGAGATCCTCGAACAGGGACCGGCCCTGACCAATCACGATCGGGCAGACCATGACCCGCAGCTCGTCGAGGACGCCCGCGGCAGCGAAGTTGGCGGTGAGGTGGGCGCTGCCGACCACGAGCAGTTCGCCACCGGGAGCGGCTTTCAGCCTTCCTATCTGCTCGACGGCATCACCCGTGATGACGGTGGTGTTGGACCAGTCGGCGTGTTCAAGCGTGGTCGAGAAGACGAGCTTGAGCTTGGAGTTCATCCTGGAGGTGATGGCCGTGGGGTTCGCCCGGGCCAGCTCGGTCGGCCAGTAGGCGGCCATGTGCTCGTAGGTCACCCGGCCGAAGCCGAGGGTGTCTGCTTCGTCGAGCTGGCGGGCGGCGAAATCGTTGAACTCATCGTCTGGGACCAGCCAGTCGAACTCACCATTCGGGCCCTCGGAGAAGCCGTCGAGGCTGGTCACGATGAACGAAGCCAAGGTCCTCACGGTGGCGCCTCCCTGCAAGGGCGTCCAACGAGTTCAAAAGGGACAGCGTCCCCTCTTTCCTCTGGGCCACCGTGTCGTGGCCGTCGAGGAACACCCCCTGCTCCGTGAGGACCAGTCGTGTCGTTGCACCGTCGCCGGAGAACTCGACAGTTGCGACCGAGACCGAGAGCCGAAGTTGGTCGGCGGACATTTCGTAGGTGTAGACGATCCGCTCCTCGGGGACGATGTCGCGGAACTCCGATTGGTATGTATAGACGGGCCCGCCTGGAGGCCCACCGCTATTGATTTCTCGGCCCCCGACCCGGAAGTCGAGCTCGTACCCCGAACCCAGTCGATCAGCGGCGCCGGCAAACCAACGCGCCTTGAGTACGGGGTCCGCCCAGGCCCGGAAAACCTGAGCAAGCGGGACGTTGTAGGTCCGCTCGATGACGAACGTGTCATGGGCAACGCTGGAAAGCTTCATGGCTTCTCCTCGGTGGTGGCTGTCTCGTTCAGGATGTCGGCTTCGGTTAGGACGTCGCCTTCTGCGAGGATGTCGCCCAGTCGGTCCAGGCGGGCTTCCCAGCCGCGGCGCCGATCGGTGATCCAGTCTTCGGCGGCGCTCATCGGTGCGCTTTCGATCCGGCACATGCGTGTCCTGCCGACCTTCTCGGTCTTCACAACCCCGCAGGCCTCGAGGACCTGCACATGCTGCACGACGGCTGCAAGGGACATCGCCAGAGGTTTGGCCAGTTCGCTGACCGAGGCGGGCCGAACGTGAGCCGTTCCACCATCGTGCGCCTGCTCTTGTCGGCCAACGCCTGGAAGGTCCGATCGAGGTCGATCGTTTGGTTAGGCATGTGCTTTAGTATGCGCGCCTGCGACTACGACAGTCAAGTACATGCTTAACTCATCTAGACCGTGCCAGTTTGCCTAAATTTAGGTTCAGCGTGATTGCGCTCAGGAACGGGAGGTCGACATCGCATGTCAGCAGGCAGCGAAGACCGGGGGCACGAGTGGAGTGCCGCGTTCGCGACCGCATCGAACGATGGGATGGAGGCCTACGAGGAAGCGCTTGTCGGGCCCGTGTTCACCCCTTGGGGTGAGTACCTCCTCGACGCCCTGGCGCTATCCCCGGGAGAACGCCTCCTGGACGTAGCCACTGGGCCTGGCACCATAGCGCGGCTGGCCGCTGCTCGATTGGGCCCAGCCGGTCATGTGCTTGCGACCGACCTCAGCCCTGCGATGCTCGCCATTGCCGAGGCGAAGGGGGCCGTTGCGGACGGATCTCCGATCGAATACCGGCTCAGCCCTGCCGAGCCCCTCGCCGCTCCCGGGAAAGCGTTCCACGTGGCCTGCTGCCAGCAGGGGCTCCAGTTCTTTCCGGACCGCCTTGGTGCCTTAGCGGAGATGCGGCGGGCGCTCCGACCGGGTGGCCGAGTCGGCCTGGCCGTTTGGTCCAGCATCGAGATGTGCCCTCCATGGGCCGGCCTCAGGGACGCCATAGGTGAGGTCATGGGCCTCGAAGCGGCAGAACGCTTCGCCAGGGGACCGTGGGGTCTCCATGACCCACAGGCCTTGGCCGACATGGCGACCGCGGCGGGGTTCGCAGAGGTTTCTGTGAACGAGATCGCCCGGCCGGTTCGTTTCGAGGCTGGCGCCGCTCAGCTTGACCGTAGCTTGGCGGCTTCAGGACTGGCAGAGGAGATCCGCGCTCTCGCCGGCGACACCCGGGCCGCCCTGGCCTCCGCTGTCGCCGACAAGCTGCGGAGCCTGACCGATAGCAGCGGAGCCGTCATCTCACATCTGACTTCGCAGATCGTCGTGGCCGTTGCCCGCTGAGTCGCCTCGTCGGCCGGCGATGGGCGCGGAGTCGTCCGACCGGGCCCTCGTCGCCCGAGGCATCATACTGCGGTAGGTACGACCGTGGTCGGTCCCACCGTGGTATGCTGGCGGTGTGAAAGTCGACAAGTTGAGCGTCTCGTTCGACCCCGATCTAGGTGACGCGGTGCGCGCCGCCGCTCAACGGAGTGGCCGCGGCCTGTCGGCGTGGCTGGCCGAGGCGGCCGCTGCTCGGCTGCGCTCCGAGGCGTTGGCCGAGTTCCTCGACGCCTGGGAAGCCGAGCATGGGGAGCTGACCGCTGAAGAGCTCTCCCGTGCCAGCGCCGAGATGGGCCTGCCCCTCGAGACAGGGCGGGGGCCGGCCACGTGAGCGCCCTGGTGCTCGATGCAGGCGCCTTCGTGGCAGTGGAACGCGGTGACCGGCAGATGGTGGCTCGGTTGCGTGCCGCCGAGCGCGGAGGCCTCGAACTGCGGAGCAACGGCGCCGTTATAGCCCAGGTGTGGCGTGACGCCTCCGGGCGGCAAGCTTCGTTGTCCCGGCTACTTCGTTCTGTTGACGTCAGGGCGGTGGACCGCGCTCTGGGGCAGCGTGCGGGAGTTCTTTTGGGAACGGCCGGCAGAGGCGATGCGGTCGATGCCACGGTGGTCGCGATCGCCCACGCGGGGGACCGGATCGCTACCAGCGACCCGGGCGATATTCGCGCCATCGTTGCCGGGTCCGGGCACGCCATCCTGGTACGGCCCTGCTGAATGGTTCGGCAGTGCCGACCGGGGTGAGCGCCGAGAAGCGAACAGGGCTCTAGGGTGAGTTCCATGCAGGCGTGGTTGCTGGACGAGTCGCCAGGGGCCTACCGCTACGGGGAAGTGGACCTGCCCGGTCCTGGGCCGGGCGAGGTTTGGGTCCGCGTGGTGACGAGCGCCCTGAACCACCTCGACCTCTGGATGCGCAAGGCCATGCCCAAGCCGCCCATGTTCCCGATGGTCCCGGGTTGCGACGGCGCCGGCACGGTCGCAGCGGTGGGGGAGGGGGTGACCCGCTGGCAGGTGGGGGACGAGGTCGTTATCAACCCGTCGTTCGCCTGCGGTAGGTGCGTGCAGTGCCTGAGCGACCGCTCGGTCTTCTGCCCCAAGTTCGGGATCATGGGCGAGCACTACTGGGGGGCACACGGCGACATGGTGGTGGTCCGCGAAGCCAACCTCGTAGCTAAACCATCCGCCCTGAGCTGGGAAGCTGCCGCCGCCTACGGTCTGTGCGGCCTGACGGTATACCGGATGCTGCGAAGGGCCCGCCTGGCGGCCGGCGAGACGTTGCTCGTCGTTGGCGCCGGCGGGGGAGTGGGGAGCGCTTCGCTGGCCATCGGCCAGCGGATGGGAGCCCAGGTCTACGTGACCTCGCGAGACCCTGCCAAACGGGCACACGCCATCGAGCTCGGTGCGCTCGATGCGTTCCCCTCGGACGAGAAGATCCCGGTCAGGGCGGACGTGGTGGTAGACACGGTTGGCAGCCCGACCTGGGCGTTCTCGATGGGCGCGCTCGTCCCTGGTGGCCGGCTCGTGACCTGCGGGGGGACCGGCGGCGGGCGGGTCGAGGTCAACCTGCCGCGGCTGTTCTTCGGTCAGTACGAGATCCTCGGCTCCACGATGGGCACGTTCCGCGAGTTCGACGAGCTCACTCGGCTCGTTGCTGCCGGCCTACCCGTCCACGTGGACAGCGTCTACCCCCTGGCCGACTACCCCTTCGCCCTCACCCGCATGGAGGCGGGCGCCCAGTTCGGCAAGGTCGTCCTCCGCCACCAGTAGGAGCTCCGGGGCCTGGTGGCAAATAGCTAGTTAGCTAGCTAGCTACACGCAGCCGGCTGTTGCCCGCTGCGACCCTCCCTATACCCCGCGGCGGCTCTTGGCCAGGACGCGAGCGGCGTCGTCGAGGGCGGGGTGCCCCCGTAACTCGTCCACACTCGCCACGGTCAAGTTCCCGGTTGCCCAAAGAGCTACAACCGTCCATTGGGGCCTCTGGTACGACCACCACTGGATCCCAGCCCAACGCTGCTCGTTGAAGATGTCCGCCGCGATCCGCTGTGTCCGGGGCCGGTTCCTGATGACCACGTGAGTGGGCCGGATGTGGCGCCGGCTCAGCTCATCTGCGTCGTCGAGGTCAAGCAGAGGATTGGCTGTCTCGTCTAATTGATATGTGCCGAGGCGCTTTTCCGAGCCTGGTAGCGAGGGGTACACGAACATCTTGGAGGTCCACCTGGCGAGCTGGCCGAAAGTCTCGCCGATGGCAGCCTCCGGGCTTGTCGCGAGGTACCGGACCAGGTACAAGGACGGGTTGTCCCAACGGCCCTTTCCTTGCACCGGGTAGGTGTAAAGGGGGTGCCCAGGCTCGTTGCTCTTGGCTGTGGAGAGGTAAGGGAAGACCCTGTACAAGAGCACGGCGCAGGCGTAATGGCTAGACGTAACGGTTGAGACGTACCGGTTAGGCGTAGCCGCCAGCCGCTTCGGCTTCTACAGCGTCCACCACTTCATTCGTCCCCCGGGTCGCAATGACGTCGATCGGGCGGGCGCCT
This sequence comes from uncultured Acidimicrobiaceae bacterium, assembly GCA_963834735.1. GTDB lineage: Bacteria > Actinomycetota > Acidimicrobiia > Acidimicrobiales > Palsa-688 > Fen-671. The sequence continues at coordinate 8,801 of CAWICT010000003.1, forward strand.
TCCAGGAAGCCATTTGGCCCGGTGAGCCAGTCAAAGACCACGCTTTCGTCCCAGATAAGCAAAAGGCGGCCCACCACATGGTCAAGGTCAACCAGGAGAGGCGCAGAACGAGCGTTAGGTACCTCCTCGCCCGTCTTCCAGCGGCTCGGCTGGCTCTCTGAGACGCTGAGGAGCTGTGCGACACCCTTGTTGCCGAGCACGCCCACCAGACGGGCGGCCCGTTCGTCGGGCGCCCACGCTAGGCCCGTCGTCTGCCCCGACGTCGTCTGCCTTCGAGGTCGTGTGCCTCGACCGGGACCCGCGGGGAGCCGTCTTCTCCGTTACCGGCGGTGCCTGTGTTGTTGCCATGGCCCCATCTTACCCAAGAGAACTCTTGGGCGCGCTTGTTTTAGAGCGGGGGAGCGGGGTTGGCCGGATGGTGGCCGATCACATGCTCAGTCCCGAGGCCCCCAAACGACGCCGGCGTGCGCCGATGTGGTCTCGCTGCCCCGACATCGATGAGCAGATGGCCGATTTTCTTGCACGGGCGTCAGTGATGTGCCCCTTCGCGACGGCCACATCGGTCATTCCCATGCAAATTGGGGGGCGCGACGGGCTGGGTTGTGGGCGGTTGTCGGTTTCGCGAATCCGCTGATTCGGCTAGACGGGCGGCGGGGGCCCCGTTCCGCGGGGTCGTCGCCGCGTCCTCGGTCATCCCCCCGCCGACGCCAGCGCTTGACGAAGCTCCTGCCTAGGGGCTCACTCAGGCATCTGCCCGCTCGACCCTCCGCAGGGCGAGGAGCACGAGAGCTGTGGCCAATGTCACAAAGAGGGCCGCCTCGATCGCCTGGAACTCCCAAAACCGGCTGGCCGGTTGGTACCTCACCAGCCAGTGGTAGCCCTGGGCGCGCAGGCAGCTGCTGAGAGCCGAGGGGCTTGAAGACGGCGCTGTGGCAGGCGGCGGGCACGTAACCGAAGGTGCTCGTGAGTGCCTCGGCGTGACCGGCCCGTTGACGAGCGTTTTGGACAGCACCCAGGGGTTGCCCGGGAGAAGGGCGCCGCCGAGCGGGAGCTTGGCCGTCAGGGGTGCCAAGTAGTGCGGTCGCACGTAGAGCACCACCAGGCTCCGCACGGCTGCGAACCCGCCGAGCACCCCGGCCGCAGAGGCCATGACCCGCCTGGTCCATGAACCTATGGCGATCCCGAGGGCGACCGCGAAAACGGCGTAGGCAATCGGGACGATGCCCTGGATGTCGAAGTGGCCCGAGTCGAGCCGACCGTAGAGGGCGTTCTCGGGGCTGTGCCACCACGTGACGAGAGCAGCCATCGACGCTCCCCAGGCCACGGCGGCTGCCAGCACCCACCCCAATTTCGTCGCCATCCACCGCCGCCTCGTGATGCTCTGCGCCCAGGCCAGACGGTGCGTGCCCTCTTCGATCTCCTTGGCGATGAGCGGGGCACCCCAGAAGATCCCGAGCAGCGCCGGGCCCCCGATCGCCACAGCGCTGACGAAGTCCAGGAGAAGCCCGTCACCCTGGAACAGTTCGTCGCTCAGGTTGCCGCAACTTTGGCTGGCTGCGCAGGTGGACAGGGCCGAGCTGTAGTCGTGCGCCATCTGCGTACCCGTGACGACCAGCAGCACGGCTAAGGCTGCAAGGGCGGTAGCAGCGAAGATGACCTGATGGCGGTGCAGGCGCCAGGTCAAGTAGTTCATCGCGCACCTCCGGATGGGGCGGCGACCAGGCTGAGCGGCCCAGCCGCAAGGGAGCGACTGTCACGGTCTTGGCCCATGTACGCGAGCACGATCTCCTCGAGGTCCGGCTCGAAGACTTCCCAGGCGGCCGAGAGCCGGGCCAGGGCTGCGTACGAGCAGGCGGGACTGCCGTTCTGTGTGGGTAGCCCGGACGACGTCAAAGGACCGCTCGCACTCCGAAGGCCCACGGCGCGGGCCGATGAGCACCTTGTGAGAAGAGACAAGCGTCTCGGTGTCGGAGCACAGCTGTACCCGCGACGAGGCCAGCAGGACGACGTGGTCGCAGACCTGTTACACGTCCCTAAGGAGATGCGACGACAGCAGAACGGTGAGGCCAGTCCCGGCGCCGCCGTTGCCAGTGAGGCAAGGAACTCCGCCCTTGCCAAAGGATACAAGGCGGCCACGGGCTAGTACAGGAGCAGCACCTCGGGCGTTTTGGCAACGGCCAGCGCCAAAGCGACCTGGGCGTGTTGGCCACCGGAGAGAGTTGCTACTGGCCGGTAGAAGGGCACCCGGAGGGCGGTTAGCCGACACACAGCGGGGCCGTCGTCCAGCGCGGGTTCAGCCGCCTACCGAGCTACAAGTGCTAGGCCACGTTGAGGCGGCGGTAAAGGGGCATTTACTGGGCGAGGTAGCAGACACTCGCCAAGAACTCCTCGTTTTGCGCTGGCTCCCGGCCGAGCACCCGGACGCTGCCGGCGCTGGCGCTCGCGAAGCCGGCCACCATACGCAGCAGGGTGGTCTTGCCGGAGCCGTTCGGGCCGAGAAGAGCGGAGATCGCCCGCTTTGGGACTTGGACGCTGCAATACTGCAGGCCCCAGGTCTGCGCATAGCGCTTGCCCAACCCGACAGTTTCGACGGCAGGCACATCGCCGGTTTGGGCGGCTCGGCTCATGCCGCTCCTTGCGCGGAGCTGGCGGCGGGGGATAGAGCCGACCGGACCAGCGCCTCGATCGCGGAATCGTCCAAGCCCTCGTCGCGGGCCTTGCGGACCCAGGCCTGGAGGGACCGGGACAGCCGTTCCTGAGTGCCCGGGGGTGGCCCGGTCGGCCGGGCCAGGACGAACGTCCCCACGCCCTGCTTGCCTTCCACCAGGCCCCTCACCTCGAGCTCGCGGTACGCCTTCAACACCGTGTTCGGGTTGAGGGCTATCTCGGCGACGACCTCTTTCACCGTAGGGAGCCGGTCGCCTGGCCCAACGGCGCCGATTCTCAGGGCGTGCTCGACTTGTTGGACGATCTGCAGGTAGGCGGGGACGCCCTGAAGTGGAGCTCAGCCTGAAGCTGACAAGGTTCTTACTGAGTTCACTACTCATCTAGATAACTATACCGCGCCTCCTGGGCGGCGTCAATGCCCGTCGCGCACATCGGCCACATCGGTCACACGGCCACGACGCCGGCGTGGCCGATGTGGTCTCGCTGGTCCCGACATCGATGCACCAGATGTGCCGATTTTCTTGCATGGGCGTCAGTGATGTGCCTTCGCGACAGCCACATCGGTCGACCCCCGTGCAAATTGGGCGGCGCGGCGGGGCCGGGTTGCGGGCGGTTGTCGGTTTCTCGGAGGTAAATGGGCACCGGCAACTCGCCCGGCGACTGGTAGAACTGGCCCATGGACGAACGACGTTGGAATGACGTGGACAACTACCTCGGCTCGCAGCTGCTCGAGGATGACCCTGTCCTGAACAGGGCGACCGAGACGAGCCAGCAGTCCGGGCTCCCGGCGATAGCGGTCTCGCCGCTGCAAGGGAAGTTCCTGTACGTGCTCGCTCGCCTCATCGGGGCGCGCCAGGTCCTGGAAATAGGCACCCTCGGTGGCTACAGCGCCATCTGGCTCGGCCGGGCATTGCCGGCGGCCCCGGTCGGCCGGCTCGTGACCCTGGAGGTCAACCCGATGCACGCGGATGTGGCGCAGGTCAACATCGCCGACGCGGGGCTGGCCGAGGTCGTGGAAGTTCGGGTCGGGGCGGCGCTCGAGACCCTGCCCAAGCTGGCGACCGAGTTCGGCGAAGGAGCCTTCGACTTCACGTTCATCGACGCCGACAAGCAGAACAACGCCGAGTACTTCTCCTGGGCGCTGAAGCTGACGAGGCCGGGCGGCGTGATCGTCGTCGACAACGTCGTACGGCAGGGCCACGTGGTCGACGAGAGGAGCGACGACTCCTCCGTCGTGGGCACACGCAAGCTTTTCGCGGAGATGGCGCAGGAGAAAACGATGACCGCGACTGCGATCCAGACCGTCGGCCTGAAGGGTTACGACGGCTTCGCTATCGCGATCGTCGAGGGCAGCTGAGGTCCTGGACCGCGCCCGTCAGCGGTTGAGGAGCGTTCATTCGGGTACCCCGATGAGGCTGCTGCGCTTGCGTGGCGCAGTGGTACCGTTCCGAGATGGTCCTCACCGGTCGCCGAAGTAGTCGCCGAAGGAGTGCCGGAAGCCCTCGCACGCTGGTGGCTGGCCCTGGTCGCAGGCGCCGCCCTGTCGTCGGGGTAGGCGCCCAGCCGGTAAGCGCCACCCCGCTGTGGAAGATCATTTTCACCGGTCACGGCTCGTCCAAGAGCGACGCCACCGAGAACCTGAGCAGCGCCGCCTGCCCGGACTCGACCGTCCACACGACCATCGAGTCCACTTTCATCTGGATCGTGACCTGGAAACATGTGGCGTTGTCGATCCCGCCGGTCACCGGCAGCATCACCGGCACCCTGTACGGCACCACCACGAAACGAACACAAAGAAGGCGACCTCGGCCTGCGGTGGCAATAGCAAGGGCGACAAAAGCTTCGATTTCTCGGCCACGAAGGCCTCGACGGGAGCAACCCTGCTGCCTTATTGGTGATCAAGTCCCACAGCGCGGCGGCAGCCGACAACATCATTCTGGACCTGCTGACGTTCTCCGACCAGAGCGCCCAATGCGAGTCGCTCGACCCAGACGACACGGGCTTTCTGGTCGGGGACCCCACCTCTTTCGCCCCGAAAGCCACCGACGCCCTCGCCGCCACCGCCGTGGTACCCGTGTCGGAGCTGAAACACTCTGGCAAGATCATCGTCTCGGTGCACAAGACGGCCTTCAGTTACCCCACGGCCTGGCGACGATGACTGCTCTGATTCCAGTCTGGGCCTCACCTCGTGCAGCCACTCCCAGACCTGGGATGGCACCATCACGATGACCCGCTCCGCCTGAGCGTTTCGAATGTCGCGTTGCCGGTGGCGGTCCCGGCCAATCCTTGGGTCGCATCCCCCTGAGATGAAGCGATAGGTGGTCCGAGGCGGTCCGCTCCGTCAACCCTCCGCCCTCCCGGCTAGGTCGGCCAGGAGCGCCTGGACTCTCCGGTCGATCTCGTCGACGATCGGCCGAACAGCGTCAACGGGTTTGCCAGCCGGGTCTTCGAGGTCCCAGTCGATGTAGCGCTTGCCCGGGTAGAACGGGCAGGTGTCGCCGCAACCCATAGTCACGATGACATCGGAGGCTCTTGCGGCGTCGTCGGTCAGAGGCTTGGGGAACTCTCGGGACGGGTCGAGGCCGCGTTCGCGCAGCACTGCGACGACGGCCGGGTTGAGCTGGTCCGCCGGTTCGGACCCGGCCGATCGGACCTCGACTTGTCCCCGTGCGTAGTGGTCGAGCAGGACGCTGGCCGCGAGGCTGCGGCCGGCGTTGTGAGTGCAAAGGAACAGCACGACGGGCTTTTCAGTCACTGCATCTCCTTCGGCTCGGTGCGTGGTCCCAGATTGCCGGCACGGCGCCGTCCATTGCTCAACGGTCGAGAGCCTTGTCGACCATCGTCGTCGCGGCCCACCACGGTGGCAGCCTCGGCAGGGGTAAAGCCGGGGTAGAGGACCTTGACGAGAGCGAAGCCGGTGACGCCTCCGATGACCTGGGCACCAATGAACGCCGGCGCTGAGCTCGGGGCGATGCCGGCGAAGGTATTGGAGAAAATCCGTCCGACGGTGATAGCCGGGTTGGCAAAACTGGTCGAACTGGTGAAGAAATACGCGGCACCGATGTAGGCGCCCACGGCGGCAGGGGCGTGCTCGGACCGTCCGGTGCGGGCCAAGGCGAAGATCACCAGTACTAGCCCGGCGGTGGCGACTATTTCCGAGACGAAGTGCCCGCCAGTGGCGCGGTGACGTGTCGAAATGCTGAGCGCCGGCAACGAGAACATCACGTTGGCCAGCACGGCGCCACTGGCACATCCGATCACCTGCGCGGGCAGGTAGGCGATAGCGGTGCGCCAGGGGACGCCTCCGAAGGCGGCATCGACGAAAGAGACCACCGGGTTGAAATGTGCCCCCGAGACCGTCGCGAACATCAGGATCAAGGCGTACAGGCCCGCCCCGGTGGCTGCTGCGTTCTCCATCAGCTCCAGGCCCACATCGCTCGGCGACAGCCGCTTAGCGGCGATACCCGAGCCGATCACAACGGCCGCCAGCAAGGCGCTCCCCAACAGCTCGGCGGTGAGGCGCCGCGACAACCTGACCTCCGACGTCACGCTCGCCGGCTCCCCGACGCCCTGGTCACCGTCGCCTCAGCAGCAAGACGACGTGCTTGCGCCAGCGTCGACAGGGCCGCAACATGGGCTCGAACAACCGAGACCGTCGTCTGTGGGCGCGTCGGCGAGCACCGTATAGACCTCCCAGGGAGCGCCGTCTGGGTCGTTGACCCACACCTTGTCCTGCAGTGCGTAGCAGCAGGTGGTGGCGTCCTGTACCTCAGTTGCGAGCCCCTCGTCGGCGAGTCGTTGGGTGGCGGCACGGACCTCGTCCGGCGAGGCGACCTCGACGCCAAGGTGGTTGAGAGCCCCGGTCACGCCTTCGCCTCGGGCCAATGGGTTCTCGATGAGCACCAGCTTGAGGGGTGGCTCGGCGATCGCAAAATTGGCGTAACCCGGTCGTCGCTTAGCAGGCGGAGCGTTGAACAACTTCGAGTAGAACTCAACTGCGGCTTCAATGTCTGCCACGTTCAGAGCCAGCTGTACACGGGACACCGGCGAGCCTCCTGGTATGATCGACAGTTATCGATACGTTCATGGTTGTCGATACATTGACAATTGTCAATAGGAGATTCACGAATGGCTAACCGGAGCGCTTTGATCGAGGTGGCGGTGGGCGCGCCAGAGTGCTGCCCGTCGGTGCTCGCATCTCCTTTGGATGCCAACGAGGCGAGCGAGCTAGCCCTCGGCTTCACGGCTCTGGCCGACCCCGTCCGGCTCCGCGTCCTGAGCATCCTGGCCGCCAGCCCCGAGGGTGAAGTGTGTGTTTGCGACTTCGTCGGCCCCGTGGGCAAGAGCCAGCCCACCATCTCCCATCACCTGAAGATCCTGAGCGAGGCTGGGCTGGTCCAAGGTGACCGCCGGGGCAAGTGGGTCTGGTACTCGCTCAACCGGGTTCGTCTGGCCGCCCTCAGGGCCGCTATTGACACTTAGCCGCCACCGGTCCGGCAAATGGCCTCATGTCGTGCGCTCACATGTTGGCCGGTCAGGATTGTTCCCAATTTGGGGCAGCTGAGGTGCTTTCAAGCACCCCGAGCATCCGCCACCACGATGGGGCGCGCCTCGTAGGCTGACTGGTCGCATGAGCCATCACGCCGTCGATGTCCCTTACGCGCAAGAAAGTTGGACCGCCGCAGAGGCGGACATCCTCCGGCGTTACTTCACGAACCTCGACGGCCCGGTCTTCGCTCTGGTCAACCTGCCAGAGGTGGTGAAGGGGGCTCTGTTCGCCCGCTACTCCCGCACGGCCAAGAGCCTGCGGCGGTTGTTCCTGGACGAGTTCGTCGGGGACCTCGACGTGAGCGGCGACCACAGCGTCGATGCAACGGTCGGGTTGATGAGGGCCGAGCAGCTCTACGAGAAGGTCTTCTTCGAGTACGGCGACGACTCGGTGGCACAGCTCGGCGGGGTCCACCTCGCCTGTGAGCAGGCGTCCAATTTGCTGACCAAGGTGCTCGAGCGCGGCCGGCTCATGGCGTACATGGAAAAGTCAACGCGTTATGTCGCTTACGACACCCGTTTGCCGAACGGCCACTACCGCTATTACCGGAGCCCCGAAGTACTCGCTTCTCCTCTCGGCGCAAGATATGTCGGCGATATGGACAGGCTGTTCGACGCGTACGCAAAGTTATTGCCCGTGCTCTATGAGTTCTTTGCCGCAAGGCACCCCAAGACCGAGGGCGAAAGCGATTTTGCCTTGCGCCAGGCCATAAAAGCCAAGGCATTCGACACGCTGCGAGGGCTCTTGCCGTCTTCGGCGACCTCCAACCTGGGAATGTACGGCTCCGGTCAGGGCTACGAAGCGATCTTGTTGAGGATGCGTGCGCACCCGCTGCCCGAAGCGCGTGATTATGCCGACCTGATGCTGACGGAGCTCCGCAAAGTAATCCCCTCGTGGGTGCGCCGCGTCGATGTCGCGGACCGCGGTACCGCCTGGTCCGAATATATGGAAAAGAACACCGCCGCGATGGCCGACCTGGCTTCGACGGTTTTCGGGCCCGACGGCGCCGATGAAGGTGGAGCGGGCGACGTCGGCTCATCGGCCAGCGATGGCCCGGACGTGACGCTCGTCGACTGGGACCCCGACGCAGAGGTCAAGGTCGTGACCGCCATGCTGTACCCCTACACGCACCTCTCGGAGGAGGAGCTCGCAAGGCGCGTGGTGGAGATGACGGTGCCACAACGCATGGAGGTGATGGACCGCTACGCCGGCGAACGCGCCAACCGCAGGCACAGGCCGGGACGGGCCCTCGAGCGCAGCTCGTACCGTTTCGACGTCGTGTCGGACTACGGGGCCTTCCGGGACCTGCAGCGCCACCGTCTCCTCACGATCGAATGGCAGGCTCTCACCCCTTATCACGGCTACACGATGCCCGAAGCGGTCACGGAGGCGGGTGCTGCCGGGGCGTACGAGGAGGCCATGGGCCGCTCGGCTTCGCTCTACGAGGCTCTCGAGGACCATTTCGGCGCCACCGTCGCCGCCTACGCCGTCACGCTGGCCCACCGAGTGCGCTACAGCGTCCAGATGAACGCCCGGGAAGCGATGCACATGCTCGAGCTGCGCACGACGCCTCAGGGCCATCCCGAGTACCGCAAGGTCTGCCAGAAGATGCACCGGCTGATAGCCGACAAGGCCGGGCACTCCGCGATCGCCGGCATGATGACCTTCGTCGACCACTCCGATTACGAAGACGAGGGGCTCGGCCGGCTGCAGGCCGAACAGCGCGCCGAGGCTCGCCGGCAGGGCCAGGCACGCTAGCCAGCAGGGCCAGACGGGCCGATAGGCGCCTCCGTGGACGGGGCCAGGCGGGTTCGCTGGAAACGCCAGGCCGGGCCGGTTCTGGCGGGCCGGAGCCTCGGGCCGGCAGGATATTTTGCACGTCGCTGAGCAGCTTGGACGTACAACACGGCTGCTAGAAGGCAATGCACGGCATTTGATGGGAGCGGCCGGGTGCGTAATGATGGCGCCCAGGCCCTGATGGGCGAAAGCCCTGCAGTGCTCGGCCAGGAGGCCCGGGGAGCTTAGTAGACAACGACATCAGCACTGCCGGTAGACAACTATCGGGCGTGCGTTGGCGGCACCAAAGGCCCCCGGGCCGCCCTGCAATTTGAGGTTCGCAATAGCTCTACCCGCTGAGGCGCTCACGCTAGGCGCCCGAGCCACGTTCCCGAGCTCGGTTTCTGCGGTCGGTTCCGCGCTCGGTCTGTCCCGGTGGGCGCCCGCCACGTCGTCGGTCAATGCGTTCCGCGGGGCCATCGCAGACGCCGACTGGTGCGTTGCGCCGGGTTCGCTTAGCATCCCGCGCCGCTAAGGCGCGATACGTGCCATCCTGTGTGCTTGAAATGCTTGCTGAAGGAAATGTGCCAATGCCTGACGATGACGACTTCGACGACGAGCTGCTCGAGGAGCCCGTCATGCCCGACGACCTCGACGAAGAGGACCTGGAGCTCGACGACGAAGAACTAGGCGAAGAGGACCTCGACGACGAGGGTGACCTGGACGTTGGCGAACCCGACGAGGTCGAAGTCGAAGAGGTTGACGTGGAGGGTGACACCCTTCTGGTCGGCGAGGAGGAAGAGGAGTTCGAGGACGAGGACGAGGAGGATGGCGACGACGTAGAGGCCAGCCTTGACGTCATCTTGAAGTCGCGCCTCGTCGTATCGGAGACCGATGAGGATGAGGACGAGGAGGAAGAGGAGGAGGAAGAGGGGGCTGAAGGCGACGATCGTGGGGAGACGGCGACACGCGTGTTGCCGAAGCAACCTGGAGAGTTCGTTTGCCAATCCTGTTTCCTCGTGAAGCACCAGAGCCAGCTCGCCGACAAGGAACGTCAGCTCTGCCGGGACTGCGTCTGAGGCCGCCGCTCCCTGCTGAGTTCCGGCTCTATGCCGAGTTGCCGGTAGCGGCTCAGTTCTCGCTCCCTGCTCAGTAACCGCACTACGGCCAGCCGAGCCGCACCCGTTCCCTCGGGCCCTTCACTGAAATCAGCCGAGTGAGCGCTACGTTGGTGGCATGACCGAGCCCGATGCCGACAAGTCCACGGCCGAACGTGTCCTGGACCTGGCGTTTTACGCCCCACTGGGCTTGGCTCTCAGCGTCGCCGAGGCGGTGCCCGGTCTAGCCCGCAAAGGCCGCTCCCGGCTTGGCCCGCAGCTGGTGCTGGCCCGGACGGTCGGGCAGCTCGCCGTCAAGCAGGGGTACCGCCAACTTGTCGGGATCGTGACGACGCCAGGGGCCAACCCGTTCACCTCGCCCAGGCCCGCCGGGCCGGCTCGCAAGGCTCCGGGCCCGACAACGAGCGCCCCCCTCGAGTTGGGAGAGCCTTGACCCGCTTGACCCGCTTGACGAGCGGGATGCGCCCGACGGGCTTGCCGCGAAGGATGCTCCTGGAGCTGTGGTCGTCCCGTTGCCCACCTCCCGCTCGAACGTGGGCCGGCACCGCAACGTCGGCACACCGCAAAAACACGCGGCATCCGAGCTGGCGATACACAGCTATGACTCGCTGTCGGCGCCCCAGGTGGTCCAGCGCCTGGCGGGCCTGTCCCGGGACGAGGTGGCGGCTGTGCGGGCTTACGAGGCCGCTACGAGAGCGCGCCGGACGATACTCGCCCGAGCCGAACAGCTCCTGGGTTGACGCCCCTACCCGGAGCAGCGTCAGCTTGCGCCCGGCTTGCCCTTGAAGGCGACATCGGGCGACTGGTCGAGCTGTACTCCGCCGCGGTGGACGAGTTGAGCGTGATGAGGGGCGGCCGAGTCCTGATCGGCCTGAACGGGCGTGATGGATCTCTGGAGAGCTCGTTCCGCCGACAGCTCACAGATCCCGGAGAGTTGGTCGTGGTCGGGTGGCTGGATGGGGGAGTGGACGGCGCTGAGAGCGCCGGCGGTGTGGGCAATGTCGTCGGGTACGGCACTTGCCGCCTACTGGAGCTATCGGACGGGGAGCGCGTGGGGTCGGTGCAGGATCTGTACGTTGACCCATCTTGTGCGCCGGCACGGGGTTGGCAGGGCGATGGCCGATCAGATGGTCAGCTGGTGCGTGGAGCAGGGTTGCATCGGTGTCGATGCCAACGCGCTCCCTGGGAGCCGGGCCGTGAAAAGCTTTTTCGAGGCCGGCCGCTTCACAGCACGCCTGCTCGTGATGCACCGGCCGCTCCCGCCGGCCTGATCAGCTAGCTCCGCTGCTCGCGACGAGCAAAAGCGCGCCAAGCCCGCTCGTAAAGAGGCGCCGTCTGGTGCGGCTTTTACATCGGTGGCGTCGCGCTTGGCGCGACTTTTATTCGTTTTCCGCAGCCAATCCCACCAGACGCCTGGGAACGCGGCGGCAGTGCCTCCCGGAGGCGACGAAGCGAACCGTCCGTGCACCAGGCCCGGGTTCAGACTGAGATGCGGAACGCCTCAACCCCGCCCTGGGTAGGTACGAGCACCATCTGGTCTCCCACACCCGGGGTGGCGAAATGGTTGAGCGGATCGGTCGCACGCTCCACCACCGTCTGGCCGTTACCCGGGTTCATGCCGTAAAGCTTTCCGTTGTCCCAGTCGAGCGCCCATACCAGCCCTGCTGCCACGATCGGAGGCCCATTGGGAGAACCCGCCGAAGACCACACCCTCTTGAAGGACATCGTCGACGCGTCGATCTGGAGCGCCACGGTCCCACCTCCGCAAGGGGCATATATGAGAACGCGGGCTGTTTTTCCCACTACCAAGTACGTCCGACGCCTCAGCACCGAATACTCCGCCGCTGGTGCACACCTTCCCGGTGAAGGCGCCCTTGCCGATCCCCCCGAGGTGGCCTTCGCTCATGAGGTACCCGTAGCTCGCGTTTTGCGCCGGCTTGCCGGCCACGAAAAGCAGCGAGGTACCCGGCACCTGGATGGGGCCGCCCGATCCCAAGTCCCAATCCTCGTCGTTCAGCTGCACCCAGTTGCTCGGCGCCCAGAACCCCAGGCGTGCCAGCGACGGCGAGAGCTCGACCACCGAGTTCCCTTCGTCAAATTGGGCGATGCTATTGGAGCTCCCGTTGCCGGTTGCCACGTAAAGGTCTCCCTGCGGCGAGACCAAGGCGCCATTTGTCTCCCATATGGCACCCTCCCGCTGCGTGGGGACCTCGTAGCTCTGCAAGGCGCCCACGCCTGACTCGGGTAGGTCGACCAGATAACCGTGGTACTGCCCGCAGTCTCCGATCGAGGCCCCCGAAGGGCACGTACAAGCGGCCGTCGAAAAGGGTGACCGCCGGGCGCTGCTGTTCTGCGGGGATGTAATAGGACCTGCCGTTGTTGCCGTGCGGTGGGTCGATGTCGCGATGCCAGAGCTCTTGGTGAGTGGTGAGCGAGATCGCCACCAGCCAATGCTGGATGTGCTGCCAGTCGGAGCGACCATCAGTCTCAGTCTCTTCGGCAAGAAAGATCTCGTTGTTGGAAGGATCGATCACCGGGGTCCCCGTGATCCCCAGGGGATTGATGTTCCCGCAGCCCGAGTTCAGGGTGGGCGCCGAGTCGACCACCGAAAGGCTTACGGCGGTGCCCACGTGAAGCTTCCAGAGGACGTGCCCGGTCGCGGCCGCAATGGCGTACAAGGTGTCGTTCTCCGTGGCCACATAGACAGAAGAGCCGTAGACAAGCGGCTCCCCGAAGACGGCACCGTCAAGGGAGTCGTCGTTCCAGGCTGGTGCCGCCGACAGGCCCTTCATTTCTATGGAGGCCGGGTCATGTCCCGAACGGCTGTTGTCGTAGTCGTAGGTCAGCAGGTCGCCAGTGGGGACGGCTCCGGGCTCCCCGCTCGAGGCGGACGGGTGGACCGAGGCCGAAAGGGGAGCAGCCGGGACGGCGCTGGCGACCAACCCGAGCGCGACCACCGCCGCGAGCGACACGGGTCGCCACCCAACTAGAGAACGGCCGGCTCGGGTAAGCATTGAGCGCCTCCTGGTCATTCCTCAGCTAAGCCCAACTTGGCGCCGCAGTTGACGCGAGAAAGGTCGGCTCAGAGAGCTGCTGGTTCGCCGGCGGGGGAGGGGTCGACCTCGTCCAGCCTGGCCAGGTCCGCCGCATCGTAGGCGTCGTCGCTCACTTCTGGCCCGTCATGGTCCAGCTCGGCAGTCTCGGCTTCGGTCACGTCGAGCTCAGGCACGCCTGCGACCTCAGCCTCCGCCCTCGCAACCGGGTCCGCTGCAACCGTGTCCGGCTTCGGCAACCTGTCGCACTGGGACCATCTCCGGGGCATCGACAGGTATCGGCGGCGTCAACCGCGGCAATTTCGAGCTCCGCTGCTGCGTCGGCTGCCAGCTCGTTGCCCAGCAGCTCGGCCGGCATCTCCCTGGCGAGTACGTCAGCGACTGTTTCGGCGACCGCCTCGACTACAGCCTCATCCGCTAGGGATTCGGATGCGGCTAGGGCCGCCGTTAGCTCGTCTGCGCTTTCCGGCGCTGCCGTGGCAGCTGTCGGGACCGTTGCAGGTCGACGCAGCTGTCGGAGCTGTTGCAGTCCCAGCCGTAGCCGCCGAAGCGGTAGCCGTAGCCGCAGCGCCGCGAGCGGGCCGGCCAGCCTCAACAGGGCGGCTGGGCTTGGGCGGGCGCGTGGGACGGCGAGGAGGAGCCTTCATCGGGACGTTCGAGCGAACAGGCCCCGGGGGCGGGGGGACGCTGATGCCGAGGAGGGGCGCCAGGCCAGGCACCTGGCCGCAGTTACGGCGGGCGGTTGCCAGCAGCTCGGGGCTCGGGTTGGCGGGGAGGCCGGCGGGCTTGACCGTGCGCCGGACGGGGCTTTCGATGACGCCCTGGAGCACCGCCAGCCACTGGTCGGGCGGCGTCGTCGCGGATAGCGCGGCGCTCGCGGCATCGCGAAGGCGCGTGGCGAGCTCGGCTGAGAAGCGTGTCGTGGCGTCAGGAGGGCGACTGGACAGGCGTAGGGCGCGCACGACCTGGCCCTGGTCGAGGTTCTTGGCTACGTCGTCAGCCCATGAGACGCGGTGTTCTTCGACGCGGCGCTCGAGCAGTTCGCGCAAGGTGACTACCAGTTCGCGCGACGCTTCGTCGCGGGCACCGTCCGAAACGCTTACGAGCGACCGCAGGTCCCGCATCGCCAGCTCCTCGCCGGCCTTGATCGCAGACTCCGCCTTGTCCCGCCACTCGGCGGCCTTGACACGCGATACGAGCGACTCGGCCAGAGACATGACGCCTTCGGTGCTCGGCTCGGGCCGGCCTTCCTCGCGCGCCCGTTCCCGCTCGAAATGAAGAGCCGTCCTGACTGCCGGGATGCCCCCGCGCAGAAGCTGTTGGGCGATGGCCTGCTCTTCGCCGGACAAGCTCTCGAGCATCGCGGTGCGATGGGCGTTGCCCGGGTTGAGGCGCTTCTGGCGATGCGCGCCAGAAGCCTGCCCAGTCCCGTCGCCGCGGTCTCTTCGTTCGCGCTGGCCAGATGTCCCTGGGCCGGTACCCGCGCCAACTGCCCCGCTGGTTTCCCGGGGTGGCCGGCCTGGCCCGCTTCGCCCTGGGCCGCCGATTGGCCTGGGTGGCCTTGCGGGCCTCTCGGAGCCATCGGCGTTGACCGGCACGGGGCGGTCGGGACGGTCAGAACGCTCAGGCCTGTCGCCACGCGGCGGACGGTCCGGGCGCTCAGTGCGCCTCGGCCTGTCAGACGCCGGCCGATCGGGGCGGGCAGCGCCATCGCCCTCGGGGGAGCGGGCAGCGCCTCTGCCATTGTCGTCGCCGTGCGCGGGCGCGCCGGGCCGCTGGGACGGGCGGGCTGTTCTCCGCGGACCGCCCTGGTCATCGCGGCGCGGCCTGTCGGAGCCGCGGTCGCCACGTTCTGGGCCGCTCCGGGAGCGGGTACTTGCTAGCTGCGTCGTGACTCCGGCGGTGACTGGGGCCGCGATGAGCTCGATGCGGTTGGGGTCCGAACCCTCGACAGCACGGGGCGGCTCGACCGAAACCACGGTGATGCCCTCGATGCCGAACTCCGCCTCGGCACGCACAACGTCGCCTGCTTTTGCCCCGCCATAAAGAAGAGCAGCATCGACAGTGCCGCGCGGGTTTAGTGCACCCGCGGCACGCCAGGTCCAAGTGCCGTCGGGCCGCGCGCTTGTGAGCTCGATCTCGATGCGGCGGGCCACCGCACCAAAGTACAACTTCGGCGCCGCAGCGCAAATCATGGCGCTCCGAGCAGGGACGATGCTAATTTGTCACTGTGACGAAACACCCATCCTGTGCCTGGTGCGGCAATCCGGTCGAGCAGGCCCCGGGCGCGGGCCGGCCGCGGAGGTATTGCCGGCGCAGCTGCCGCCAGCGCGACTTCGAAGCCCGCAAACGCGCGCGTGACCTCGGGCTGGCCGAATCAGACCTGATCGTCGCACGGAGAGCGGTGGAGGGACTGGACGATCTTCTGTTCGTGCTGGGTTGCGCGATTACCGATGTAGACGGCGACATCGCCCTCGACACCTCACCCGAACAGTTACGCCGGAGCCTCGATTGGTTGCTCGAAGCCGCCCGCCCTCTGTTGGGAGCGAGCGAGCGGCTGCGGGCGGAAGCGCAGGGCCTGGGTTAGCCGCGGGGCGGCAGGCCGTAAGGAAGCCCGGGTACCTCTGCCTCGATGACGACGAGGCGGTTGTACTTGGCCACCCGTTCTCCACGGGCGGGAGCACCGGTCTTGATCTGGCCGCACCCGCTGGCGACCGCTAGGTCGGCGATGAAGGTGTCGGCCGTCTCGCCGGAGCGGTGCGATACGAACTGGGTGAACCCGGCGGCCCGGCAAACGGCGATGGCCTCGAGGGTCTCGCTGACCGTGCCGATCTGGTTGAGCTTGATGAGCGCAGAGTTGGCGGCCTTGCGGGCGATCCCCTCGCGGATTATGGAGGGGTTGGTGACAAAGAGGTCGTCACCTACCAACTGAATGCGCTTGCCGAGGCGTGCGGTCAATTTTTCCCATCCGTCCCAGTCGTTTTCGCCCAGGCCGTCTTCGATCGACCAGATCGGGTAATTGGTCGTGAGCAGGTCATAACGCTCGATCATCTCGTCGGTCGTGAACCGGGTGCCGGTCGAGTAGCGGTAGGTGCCGTCGGCCTCGCGCATCTCCGACGACGCCGGGTCGAGGGCGATGCCGATCCCGTCGCGCCCGGCGGTGTAGCCGGCGCCCGTGATCGCCTCCACGAGCAGGTCGAGGACCTCTTCGGGCGTGGAAAGGTCGGGGGCGAAGCCGCCCTCGTCACCGAGCCCGGTGGCGTACTTGCGTGAGTGGAGCAGGCTTTTCAGCGTCTGGTAGACCTCGGCGCCCGCTCGCAGCGCTTCGGCGAAGCTCGGTGCCCCGAGGGGGGCGATCATGAACTCCTGGAACTCGAGATCGTTCTGGGCGTGTGCGCCGCCGTTGATCACGTTGAAACTGGGGACCGGGAGCCGGAGCAGGCTCTCATCTGGGGCAAGCCAGCGGTACAGCGGCTTGCCGTCCGCCTGCGCCATGGCCCGCGCCGCCGCCATGGAAACTCCGACCGTCGCGTTAGCCCCGAGACGGCTCTTGTTCTCGGTGCCGTCGAGCTCGATGACCGCCTTGTCCAGCTCGTCCAGGCTCTTCCATGCACGCCCGGAGAGGAGCTTGTTGATCTCACCGTTGACATTGCCTACGGCCTTGGTGACGCCGGCGCCCTTGAACCGCTTTGGGTCACCGTCGCGCAGCTCGACAGCTTCTCGGGTCCCGGTCGAGGCGCCGGATGGCACACCTGCGATCCCGTGTGCGCCCGAAGCGAGCTGGAGAGAGACTTCGAGGGTCGGGCGGCCCCGGGAGTCGAGGATCTCGAGGGCGTGTACGTGGGAAACCTCGTATGCCATGGTGGGTGGGCCTCTCTTTCTTGCTTGTCAAATGGGGCGGTCGGGACCACTTCTTTGTGCGCAAAGAGCTACGTAACCCTAGCTCGGCGAGGTCCTGATGAGCCATAACATTACGAAAGCGCTACCAGGTTTGGGGGTCGCCCCCGGGCTGCTTGCCGGCCGCCCCGGGCCACAGCCACCGCCGAGCCACTGCCTGCCCACGCCACCAGTTGAGCCGCTGGCCCGCCACTGTCGGCCCACCCGACGAGCGCCGCCGGCCCGCGAGGCGGCCAGGGCAGGGCGAGGAGACGGCAGGGGAGGGGAGTGGCCCCTCAGACGGGGCCGGCGCTGATCAGATGGCCCGGGTGAACAGCAGGACTGCGACCACCACAGCGGCTACGGCAATGAGGAAGAAGAACATAGCCACCTTCGCGGCCTTGGCCATCACCTTGATCCAGGCGTAGATCACTAGAGCGAGGGCCACGACCACGGCGACGACTCCCGCGAGGTCGTGCTTATTCATGGAGGCCAGGTCTGTCACACGCGTTTAGCGTACTCGGCCGCACCTCCGCGGGCCGCGACGGGTCCTCGGGGGACGCTGGGGGGTTCGGCGGAGGCGTGGCGGCGCGGCACGGCCGGCAGGGGAGCGGGGGACAATGGAGGCGGCCTGCGCCGAAAACCGCAAACTGTGCCTGCGCGATCGCCCGATCGAGCACCGAAACGTCGATTTCTTTGCACCAGCCTCAGTGATGTGGACATTTCTGAGCCAGATCGATGACCGCCATGAAAATCTGGTGGCCGGCGGGGCAAACAATGGGCATGAATCGGCGTCAATCGGCCAGGACCCGGGTCCCCGAAGCGCTGCTCGCACGCCATTGTCCGTCGCCAGCCCGGATCGATGCGATACGGAGCGCGAGCGGGCGCGCCCCGAGACGCTCGGCGATCGCCGCCGCCTCGTCAAGCGCAGCGCCGGCGGCCTCCGCTTGGCCGCACGCCTCGAGGTACCCGCCGTAATCGGCGAGCGCCCTCGCCCAGGTGCCACGGGCTACCAGCTCGCCGGAAAGCCGCCACGGCTTCGGCGAACTCAGTTTCCACTATCGCCGAACCCGTCTCGCCCGGGCCTGCGGCAAGATGTGCCTTCGTGAGCGCCCGCTCGGCACGCAGTAGGGGTGGGAGGTGACCAATTGGATGGGCCTCGAACAGGCTCAATAGGTCCGCCATGGCCTCGCGGTCGCCCAAAGCCTTAGCTGCGTCATTGGCGACCGGCCACGCGAACACGAGGTACTCGCAGTTCAGCCCCAGCTTCTCGAGCTGGGCGAGAGCGAGCCGGGCGTAGGCCAGGGCTTCCATCGGCTGGTCCGATGCAGACTCCACCAGAGCCGGGCGGTGGAGAGGAGGGCTTGGTCTTGAACGTTCTCGCTGTCTGAAAATCCGGCCAATCCGCCGATCGCGTCTCGGCGGCGTTGACCATGTCCCCCCGCAAGCCTTGGAGGAACCCCGCAGGGCAGGCCCGCGAGATAGCGCATTGCCGGGGGGCCGTCGAGTTCCGTCGGCTCGCCGAGCCATTGCGCGGCTTCGTCCCAGCATCCGAGCAACAACAGACGCAAATGCGAGGTTCGTTGTCGCGAGCTGGACTGTGCGATGATTGCCGATCCTGCGGGCGTGGTCGACTGCGGCTGCCGCGTGAGTTGCTGCTTCTCTGGGTCTGCGAGCGAGCTGACCGCCCGACAAATTACCCAGGGCATGGGCGAGCATGAAGGTGTTTCCAGCTCGTTCGGCGAAGTAAGCAGCCTCCCTGAGGTTGCGTCACCTTCCACCGCACGGTTGGTTATCCAACAATGGATGCCATTGAGCAACAAACAGGTGAGAGAGCATGCGTATCGCCAACATCGAGACCTTGGGCCAGGTAAAGCGCTTCGGAGAGAAGCGTCGCCCGCTCATTCCCACCGCTCGAAAGCCTCCACGCTGGCGAGCTCGTAGAGCGCGTTCACGGTATCGTTGGCTGGTTCCGGTCGTAGCAGGGCCAGCTGCGGCCTCAAGGTGGTCGCGTGCCTCACGGTGGCGGCCTTCCAGTCGTAGTCCCTTACCGGCGAGAGTGCGGGCTCGAGCTGCCGACCGTTGGTCACCGAGTCCTTCGTGGAGTACCCGCGCACGTTCGGCGGCATTTAGACCGTTGCGTGTTGGCTTGTTCAGCTATCCATGCCTCCGCTGCCTGCTCCCACGACGGGCCGCGGCAGCGGCGTTGACCATCTTGTTCGTGTAGCTCCGCCGCGCTTCCAAAGAGGGCAGCGGCGTGGCCTGGAGCGCCCGCCCGTTCTGCGCCCTCGGCGGCGCGGACGAAGGCCGCAACGGCTAGGAGTTGTATTTGGTCCACGTACCGCGTCAGATGGGACTGCCCGCAGAGCGTCGAGGTAGTGGCGGGCCACCACATCCATCACTTCTTCTCCGTCGTCTGCGAACGTCGAGCGCAGGTAATCGGCGACAGCCAGGTGGCGGACTTTACGATCCCGACGCGAGAGTGTCGAATACGCGACCTGGCGCAACATTTCCTGGGCGAATCGGTAGTCGCCTCGCTGTGGTGAGAGCCTGTCCGTCGGAGACTTGGAGTACTTCACGCCGGACCAGCTCGGCTAACCCAGCTCGCACGTCGGACTCTCGGCACGGCCCGAGACCGCGACCAAGCGCCTCGGCTGAAAAACTCGTTCCGAGAACCGAAGCGTCCGCGACCAGTGAGCGCACGTCTTGGTCCAAGGCGTCGAGTCGTGCAGCCAGCAGCCCGTGCAGAGTGTCCGGCACGACAAGGGCTGCAAGATCGCCAGCTACCTCGTAGCCATTGCCGGCGACCGCGACCAACACGCCACGATCGACGAGCGACCGGACCGTTTCGACGGCGAACAGCGGCAGCCCTTGGGCCTGGTCGGCGACGGCTGACGCTGCAGCCGAGGGTAAACCCGGCACTAGGCCTTCCAACAGGGTGCCCATCGACTTCCGCATCTGAGTGGGGCGAGGGACAGGGAGGTCCGGTTGCGGCCCGAACCGAAGTCGGGCCGCGTTGCAGCGATTTCAACCCTCGCTAGCACGACCACGAACAGTGGAACGTCGGAGGCCCAGTCCACGAGGTAGTCCAAGAAGTCCAGTAGCGCCGGGTCGGCATGGTGGGCGTCCTCGACCACCAATACCACAGGGGCAATCTCGCCGAGATGCTCGAAGAAGGCGCGCCATCCTGCAAAGAGATCGTCGGGGGTCAGCAGAGTGCCCGGGTCGCCTTCGACCGACGTTCCTAGCAACCGGCTCAGCCGGATACCTACGTAGTTCCGCTCCGATGGGTCGACAACAAAGCGGGCCAAGCCCTCTTCAAGCTTCCGAGCGGCCATGCCGCTTGCGTCTTCTTCGGCGACGCCGAAACGCTGGCGGACCATCTCTGCCAACGCCGAGAACGCAACTCCGTCGCCGTAGGAGGAGCAGCGGCCGCGGTGCCACAGCACTTTCGCGGCTAGTCCGTCAACGTACTTCTCGAGCTCCCAACCCAGACGGGACTTGCCTACGCCTGCCGGCCCAGTGGCCAGAACCAAACGAGATTGTCGCTGTTCAATGCAACCGTGAAATAACTCTTTGAGTGCTCCGAAGTTCGGCGTCGCGGCCACAAAGCGGCGCCTCGAGCCCAGCAGGCCGTTGAGAGCCTGCGAGGCCCGAGACCACACGGATGGCTCGCCACAATTGAGCGGGTTCTGATTTGCCCTTCAGCGTGTGCATCCCAGCGTCTGAAAAAGCGATTGCGGACGCCGTTAGTCGTCGCGTGGCCTCGTCCACCAATACCCAACCAGGATGAGCCGCCGCCTGAATCCGCGCTGCGGTGTTCACAGCGTCGCCTGCGACCAATGCGCCGCCGTCGGCAGCAAAGCTGACTGCGACTTCGCCGGTGACGACCCCGGCACGAGCGCTCAAGTCCACATCCATCGCGCCCCAAGCGACTCCACCGCGTCTGTAAAACGTCCAGTGCTGCTCGAATCGCCCGTTCAGCATCGCTCTCGTGAGCCCGTGGTGCCCCCCAAATCGCGACCACAGCGTCCCCAATGAACTGTTCTACGACTCCGCCATAGCGCGACGACGACTGTGCGTACGGCGTCGAAGTAACGCAAGAGAAGCTCCCGAACGTCTTCCGGGTCTCTGTCCTGGGAGAATGGAGTGAAGCCAACCAGGTCGACGAACAGCACCGAGCACACTCTGCGCTCGGTCCCGGAAAGGCGGCTGAGGTGCAATCCCGGCCACCATACGCGCTCGGGACTGGCGAAGGCGACGCGGGCGTCGACGGGAACCGGCACGCCGCACTGGTCGCAATAAGCGGTCGCCAAGGCCAACTGTGTGCCGCAGAGCGCGCAACAACGTCTCGAGCGAGGCGCCACAGGTACCGCAGAACCTTGCTCCTACCGCGTACCTGAGTCCCACAGTGCCAACAATCCACCGAGCGGACCCCTCGTCGACCAGCGAAAGGATAGAACGGGTCACCCAGACCGTGACCCTGATTCATGGACGCTAAACAACGGCTCACTGGGGCGCCCCAGAGCACCAGACCGCCAGCCAGTTCTGGGGCGCAAACAACTAGACCCGGAGGCCAACTGCCGTCTGAGACTGGCACAGCACTGCTCAACGCTCGAACTACGAACGCGACTACACTGATGGGGCCTCTCAACCACGAGAAACCAGTCGCCGTTCACGAGTGCGTGCAAGCGCATCGAGCCCTATCAGGGTCGATCATCATTAGGCAGCGAACCCAGACGCGACGCATATGCCACCCCCTCTCAGTAGGAGCGCCCGAAAGGCGCGTAGTGGACAAAAGAAGCTCAGACGCGACCCGCTCGCAGCAGCGGCGCTCGGAGAGCTGACGCGGTTGCCGGGTTCGCACATTTCCGATTCTGCCTCATTTGCGCGTCGTCCGCGCCAGTCCTTACGGCGCAGAACGAAGAAAATGGAGCGTCCTGAGGCGGCCCAGAGCTACAGCGGGGGTCGAGTGACCGAAACCTGGGTTGGCAGTTGCCCCCAGTCCTCGAAAGGCCACCCGATGAGCAGGGAAGCTGGCGAGCGCGCCAAACCGAGTGGGCAGACGACTCAGACCTCCACTGTGCGCGCCCTTGCGGCTGTCAGTGCCGTCGCCGGCGTGGTCGTCCTTCTGTACTTTCGAGGAGCTAGCGAGACTCAAACCAGTCGGTGGCGAACGATTGGTCCTCTGGCCCGTGATCGCGCTCGGTGTGTGGGCGAGCAGCGCTCATGCCGTACACGTCCGAACCCGCAAGATGCAACCTCGTGATCAGCCTCTCCGAGATACCTGTTCTCATCGGCATCGTGTTCCTGAGGCCGGGACCGGCCCTTGCGGCGGTTGGTGTTGGGCTTACTGGCGGCGCTCCTGCAGAGGAAGCGGCCGCCTTTCAAGACCATTGCCACGTTGACGGTGTACTTGCTCGCGGTAAGTACCGGGATCCTCATCTACGACCGCTGGCTCGGGAAAGGGTCGCCGGTGGGGGAGCTCGGTTGGCTCGTGAGCGCAGGGACGGTGACTTTCATTTGCTTGGCCGATTTGGTGCTGCTGCTGGCCATGATGGCGTTCTGCGACAAACGTTGGCGGCGCCCGCCGCTGCTGCCGATGCTGATCCAGGCGGGGTTGTACATCGCGGTATGCACCGTCGCTCGGGTTGGTGGCCGTTTCGATGGTTTGGGTCAACACCTGGGGGATCGCCCTCTTCGCTGCCATTGCTTTGGCGACGAACTTCGCATACCGAGCAACCGTCGTCTCCGGGCAGCGCTACGCGAATCTCGAGAAGCTGTACGATTTCACTCGGCGGCTGAGCGGGCTGTCCGAGGGTCGAGACGTGATGATGACCGTGGTCGAGGAGGCTCGCACGCTACTTTCGGCCGGGCAGCGCTGAGCTGGTCATTCCTCTTGGGCTCGCCGTTGGAGCAGCTGGTCGTGCGCTGCTCGTTTGCATGGGGAGGACGCTCCGCATGTTCGACGAAGGCGTCGCTATTTCCGAGTCTTGACTCCTTGGCGGGGGAGCGGGGACCGATGGTGTTCAGCGCTCGCTCCGAAGACCAGGAAGTCGCGAGGGCGATGAGAGACGCATGGGCTCCACGAGGCTCTGGTTGCGCCGCTCCAGCGTGAAGACCCCAAGGCGGGCTACTTGTTGGTTGGCGGACCGACCCTCTCAACAGGAAGGGTTCAGCCCTACTGACCTGCGGTTCTTCGAGGCGCTCGCGGCCAACGCCGGCGTGGCGCTTCGAAGCAGCAACCTGCTGGAACAGCTCCGCCGGGAGATTGAAGTCCGGCAACATCAGGCGTACCACGACTCGCTCACCGGGCTGCCCAACAGGGTCGCCTTCCGCGAACGGCTCGCAGACTCTCTCGAGACGAACACGGCGGGCGAGGTCGCAGTGCTGCTAATGGACCTGGACGGCTTCAAGGAGGTCAACGACACGCTGGGCCACGTGACGGGCGACGCAGTTCTGCGGGAGGTGGGGAGGCGGCTGATGAGCTTCTCCGGGCCTCAGAGCCTCGTGGGGCGCCTCGGTGGTGACGAGTTCGCCGTCCTTCTCTGCTCGGCCAGTGACCACCTTGACGTCGAGGCGACGACCCACCAGGTCATGTCCAGCATCAATCAGCCGCTCGCTGTCGAGGGCCTCATGCTGGACATACGGGCGAGCATGGGCGTCGCGTTGGCCCCGCGTCACGGACGCTCGCGGGAAGCGACCAACTTGCTGCGCCACGCTGACGTGGCGATGTACCTGGCAAAGGAAGCCGGGGGAGGGGTTCGCTACTACGACCCGGCCGAGGACCGCTCGACGCTCCGGCGCCTCACTCTCGCCACTGAGCTGCGCCGGGCGCTCGACGAGGACGGCCTCGATCTCTGGTACCAGCCAGTGGTGGAGCTCGGCACGGGGGAGGTGCTCGGTTGTGAGGCGCTATTGCGCTGGAACCACGAGCAGTTCGGTCCGATCTCCCCGGTGGAGTTCATCCCTGTTGCCGAGAACGCTGGGCTCATCGACCCGTTGACGTGGTGGGTGCTAGAGACAGCCCTGACCCAGCTCAAGATCTGGCGCGAGCTGGTGCCAGCCCTAGGGGTCGCGGTGAACCTGTCCGCCAAGAGCCTCACAGGTACCAAGGTGTACGACCGGGTCGAGCGGTCGCTCCAGCGAGCGGGCATGAAGCCCGGGGCGCTCACCCTGGAGCTCACCGAGTCGTCCATGGCGATCGACCCCGAGAGCTCGCAGCGGGCTATGCAGAGCCTGCAAGAACTTGGCGTCCGCCTCTCGATCGACGATTACGGGACGGGTTTCTCGTCGCTCAGCCGGCTGAAGCACCTGCCGTTCAAGGAGCTGAAGATCGACCGTTCCTTCGTCAAGGAGATGATCCGCGACAAGGGCGACGAGGCGATCGTGCGGTCGACTATCGAACTCGCCCGCAGCTTGGGCCGTACGGTGACGGCCGAGGGTGTCGAGGACAAGGCCACTTTGGACCGCCTCGCCAGCCTCGGTTGCCACGCAGCTCAGGGCTATTACCTAGCACGCCCTCTGCCCGCCGCAGAGTGCGAGTCGTGGTTACGGGAGTTCGTACGCTGGCCGAGCACCGTCGGGCACATCGGACCGGCGTAGGGCTAAGCCAGAGCGCCTGGGCTGCCTCTGCCCGCCGCTGGGCTGCCTCTCCCCGTCGCCGAGTGCCAGGCCGTGGGTGCCTGAGTTGCGCTGTGTGGTGCGCCGGCGGCGTGCTCGGCCTGCGGCCGACCTAGCCGGCGACCTACTCGGCCCTTAGGACCAGGGCGGCTGGGGTTCGGGCGGCGTAGGCCCCAGGGATCGCAGCCACGGCATTGGCCAGGACGAAAGCTGCCCCGGCCACCAGGAGCAGCGATAGGGCAGGTACGGGGGCATCGGGCACCGCGGAGATACTCCGGGCGAACAGGTCCCACAGCCACCGGCCCAGGGCCGTGCCCGCCGGCAGGCCGACGACCACACCAACGGCCACGGCGATGGTGGACTGCCAGGCCACTGTCCACGCCAGTTGGGCCCGGGTAAAGCCCAAGGCTTTGAGCAGGGCCAGGTCGCGGCGCCGGCGCCGTACTGAGGCCACCAGGGACAGGCCCAGAGCGACCACGGCTCCCAGGGCCAGGCTGCCCGCCAGCAGGTCGGGGGCGGCGCCAGACGAGCGGTAGTTCTCGATCTGAGTGGGGAACTGCACGCTTAGGACGTCCACGCTCTGACCGTTGTAGTACTGGGCGGGCAGGTCCTCGAAGGCCTTGGTGCCCACGTCTGCGATACGGCGGAGCGATGCCAGCCCAGATGCCATGCTGGCCCCTGCCCGCAGGCGGACGAACACCTCACCCGGGCCGTTGAGCGTGGCGACCGGCGCCTCGGTGGCCTTTCGGAAAGCGAGCGGTCGCACGGAATTGGCGATGATGGCGCCTGTCCCCATGGACGTGTGCAGGGCTTGTGGCTCCCCGACGGTGGGCAAGGTGGCGGTGCCCACTATGACCAGTGACGTCGGGGCCACATAAAAGGGGGCGTCGCTCCGGTCCCCGTAGCTCACCGATACGCTCTGGCCCACCCGCTTGTGGAGAGCGGTCAGGGTGGCACCGCCCAGGACGATCTGGTCGCTGGCCTCGAGAGCATGGCCACTTAGCGGGGAGGGGCCTGGCGGCCCAGTGATGTTTAGGGAAATCTTGTTGGGTGCCGTTCCGTCGACGCCGGGTGTCCTTGGTGCAAGGGAGCCCGTCACTTAGCGTGGCGTGGGGGTCTCGAGCACCATGATTGCCGCTGAGAGCGCGTGCTTTAGATTTCTTGTTGGAGACCTCCCGGTTCGGCACCTCACAGCGAGCTTAAGGAGGTGCAATGGAGGTTGTCGTAGAACGGTGCGCCGGGATCGACGTACACAAGGACATGGTCGCTGTGTGCGTGCGTGTCCCGGGGCCGATGGTGAGCGGATAGCGGAGCTGGCCGAGTTCTCTACCTTCACCGAGGACTTGTTGGCGTTGCGGGACTGGCTGGTAGCCCATGGAGTGACGCGGGTGGGTATGGAGGCCACCGGCGTTTATTGGAAGCCGGTCATGTGGGTCCTCGAAGACGACGTCGAGTGTTGGTTGCTCAACGCCCGACATATGCGCAACGTCCCGGGGCGCAAGACCGACATGGCTGATGCCGAGTGGATTTGTCGTCTCATGGAACACGGCTTGGTCCGAGCCAGTTTCGTGCCACCCAAGCCGATCCGTGAGCTGCGGGACCTGACCCGGTTCCGTAAGACCCGGATCGAGGAACGAACCCGCGAGGCGCAGCGTCTCGACAAGATCCTCCAAGACGCCGGGGTGAAGCTGTCCAGCGTGGCGTCTGACGTTCTGGGCCGCTCCGGGCGCGACATGCTCGACGCGTTGGTCGCCGGCAGTCGCGACCCGGCAGTGCTCGCAGAATTGGCTCGGGGGCAGTTGCGCCACAAGCTCCCCCAACTTCAGGCGGCCCTGACGGGGCGGTTCGACACCCATCACGCCTTGTTGGTGAGCGAGGTCCTGTCGCTGCTGGACTACCTCGACGAGTCGATCGGGCGGCTGTCGGTCGAGATCGACCGGGTGATCGCCCCTTTCGTTGAGCACCGGGACCGCCTGGCCAGCGCCCCGGGGATCGATAAACGAATGGCCGAGGCGATCATCGGCGAGATCGGCGTCGACATGACAAAGTTCCCGACCGCCGCGCATCTGGCATCGTGGGCGGGGATGTGCCCCGGTCAGCACGAGTCGGCCGGCAAGGCCCGCCACGGCACAGCCCGGCACGGCAACACCTGGCTGCAACGCCACCTCGTCATGGCCGCCATGGCCGCAAGCCGCACCAAGGGCACTTACCTCTCGGCGCAGTACCACCGTCTCGCCGGCCGCCGCGGGAAGCTCCGCGCCCGCAAGGCCGTGGGTCATACCCTCCTCATCGGGATCTGGCACATCCTCAACGACGGAGCCGAATGGGACGACTTGGGCGACGACTACTTCGACCGTCGCCAGTCACCCGAGCACCGCGCTCGACGCAAACTCGCCGAGCTCCGTTCCCTCGGGTGGGTGGTGACTGCTAACGACGACGGCTCCACCACCATCAGCCCGCCACAAGCCGCGTAACTCACAGCCGACCAGCCCATCGTAGATTTCGGGGCCTCGCCCCGAACCAACACCCCGCGTCACGTCTTGTGGTCAATAAGGGGATTTCGCTTTAGGACGGGTGGGCTAACCCTGGCGTGGGGCGTCGATATCAACACGGGCACGGTCTGGCCGTCGATCTCTACGTTGGCGAAATTCACCCCGCTCCACGGGCCACTAAGGGGTCCTTGGTCAATAGGGATAGGGACTGGGGCGGCACAGGGTAGCCCTGAAGGGCATAGTCCCAGTTCCAGCCATAAAGGCGAGGGTGGGAGACCAACGTGCTGAGGCCGCTGCCGAAAGTGAAGGTTGCGGTCACAATGGTCACCGCCAGCACGTTGGCCAGCAGCACCGATCGGACGGGCACGGCCGTACGTCCCCTGCCCGGTTCGAGGGCAAAGCGGGCGCCAGTGAGGACCGGTGAGGGGGCTCCCGTCCGGGCGAGCAGCCGGGCCATGGCCGAGGGCAGTGCCCCGTCCCCAGTTTCCCCGTGCCGCTGGGTGGAGCGCAGGGCCCTGGCGGCCAAGGCCAAAGCGACCCCCCCCGTGCACACGACGAGCAACGCCGCCCCTGGGCCGAGCACGGTGAGGTCGACGGCCAGCCCACGGCCCGGGTAAACCGGGCGGACCGGGCCTAAAGGAGAAAGGGGCGAGACCGCTACCGCTACGCCCACGGCCAGGACAGCCCCGGCCACGATGGCCATCATGATGCCGGTAAGGCTGTCGAGCACCAGTGCCCCCGGGCCGGCACCCAGCGCCCGGAGCACGGCCGCTTCGCTCTTGTTTTGGGCCACCTGGCGCCCGACGGCTTGTCCGGCGATGAGCAGGCCAGCGAGCAGGGCGATGGCCCCGAAGACGGCGAGAGCCGTTGCCTCGGGTTCTATGCTCTGGTTTACCTGATCCTCGACCACCGAGGTCACGTGGAACGCGTAGCCCGTCCCCAGGGGCAGTTCGGCAATTATCTCCCGTTCCACCGCCGGGACCGCGGCCGCTCCGTCGACCAGTTTTAGGCCGTAGAGGAAGTTTTGCGGCCCTTGGTTAACGGCCTTGGCCAAGGCCGGCGTGAAGAGGAAAAAGGTCGGGTAGCGGTCCACAGCGTCCACGACGACCTCGTTGTTGAAAATGAAAAACCCGGTCAGCTTCATCTTGAGCTCGAGGTGGGGCCGAAGGGGCGAAGAGCCCTGCGAGTTGAGGTAAAAGCCCATGGGGACGACCTCGCCCAGGTGCCAGCCCAGGAGCCGGGCCGCCTGGGCGGTGGTTACAAATTCGTCCTGCCGGCCCGCGGAGGCCATGCGGCCCCGGGTGATGGTCACCCTGTCCTGGCTGAAGAACTCGCCGGCCAGGCCGGCAGCGGGGCCACCTCGCCCTCGGCTAGGGCCGTCGGGATGACGGGCTGCCCGCTACGGGAGAGGGGGAAGGCGTTGAGTGTGAACAGGGATGTGGCGACCTTGGCTACCCCGGGGAGGCGGGACAATTTGGCGCTTATGTCCGGGCCCTGGTTGATGTTGAGGGTGAGGTCGGACGGGTTGGTACTGGCCAGGAACGTCGTGTACGACGACGCCGTACGTCGCGCGGCGGCCAAGGCCCCCAGGCCGGCCCCGCCCACCAGGCCGATTATCAATACGAGGCCGAGGTAGGCCCCCCACCGGCGACGGGCTGTGGTGCTGAAGCGGTACCAAGCAAGACGTGATGCTTGTCCACCCACCTTGCTGGCAACCTCCTCAACTGGCATGGGAGCCGTTAGCGCTCTACCAAACTCTCGCCGGTGGGCGCCGCCGGGCCAAGGTAGGCACCTTGCTTGATCTGCCCCCTGCCAGTACCACCCGGCCGAGTGACCGGGCTCAATCGTGCCAGACCGGCCGGATCTCTAGTAGCGGGCGCTGATTCAACTGTGCGCTGGGTCGGCTGGCCCGAGCGCTTTTAGCCGGGGCCACCACCGCCAGGGCTGAACCTTTGGCAGGCCTTCTGGGCCGCCTGGAACTGGGGATTGTTGGGGTTGAGGTTGCTTCCTGGAGTGCTGTGGAGACTGATCCGGATGCCGCCACCCGCCACTGACACTGGGTCGGGGAAAGCAGTAATGCCGTGTGAGCGCATGCACTCCGACATCTTAAGCGCCTGCGCCAGGGCGGCCGCTTGTTCGGCGGGAGTGGGCTGGCCGCCGTTCGGCAACAAGTGCCGGCAGTCCTTCATGGCGGCCTGGAACGTCGACGACCCCGGGTCGAGCCCGGTCGCCTGAATCCCACCCTGGGCGTTGGGGTCCGGGAAGTTGGCCACCCCATGGGAGCGCATGCACTCCGAGAATGCGAGCGCGTCTTCGCGTTGCCGCCGGGGATGCCGAAAATTGCCGTGCGGCCGCCGCCAGGCCCGGAGCTGTTGGCCTGGGGTCCGCCGCTCGGACCAGAGCTATTGCTAGTGGGCGGCGGCGAGACACCCTGCGAGCCCGCCGCCTTGGTCGTCGTCGTGCTCCCGAGATTGGCGACAGCCGCGTTGTTCGGGCTACTCCCACAGGCGCCAACGACAAGGGCGCCACTCGCTATCAATACGATGATCAGGGAAGTTCGTCGTCGTGCCAGCGGGACAGGTGGTCTCGGCGGTTTGTCCATGACCCTCGTTATAACCAAAGCTCGGTTACAGGAGCGAAACACGGCCCGCGACGCCGGTCCCAGCCGGGTCCGCGGCAGTGGGGCTCGCCGGCGCAGCCGTTGTCCCCAAGCGTTCTCGTTGCCTCGGGCCTCCGAGCCCTTTACCCGGGGCCGCCCAGGGGGTTGAGGCTATGGCAGGCCTTCTGGGCCGCTTGGAACTGCGGGCTATTGGCATCGACGGCGCCACCCTGACCACTACGTATAGCGATGCGGATGCCGCCACCTGGTAGAGACTGAGGGTCGGGGAACCAGCTGATCCCGCGCGAGCGCATGCACTGGGAGAACTTGAGCGCCTCCGCGAGGGCCTGCGCCTGCTCAGCTGGCGTGGGCTGGCCGCCGTTGGGCAACAAGTGCCGGCAGCCGTTTGCGGCAGCGTGGAACGTCGACGAGCCGGTATCGAGCCCGCTTGCAACAATCTTCCCTTGGGCGTCGGGGTCGGGGAAGTTCGGCACCCCGTGGGAACGCATACATTTCGCGAACGCGAGAGCGTCGGGGCCGTTACCGCCGGGGATGGCGAAGGCTTGACTGCGACGAGCCGCCCTGCCCCGGGCCACCGCCCGGACCGGAGTCGCCGCCCGGACCGGAGTACTGCTAGTGGCCGGCGGCGTGCTGCCCTGCGAGCTTGCAGCGTTGGTCGTTGTCGTGCTCCCGAGGTTGGCTACGCCGGCGTTCTTCGGGCTGCTCCCGCAGCCGCTACGAGCAAGGGCGCCGCTCGCTATCAATACGATGATCAGGGAAGCCCGTCGTCGTGCCAGCGGGACTGGTGGGCTCGGCGGTTTGTCCATGACCCTCGTTATAACAAAGGCGCTGTTACAGGAGCGCGACAGCGGCCAGTCGGCCTCCCGGTGCGTAGCGGTCCCGCAGAACGACTCGCATGTCCCAGGCGATCCCCAGCCTGAGTTAAGACTTCGTTGAGGTTGCCTGAGCAGTATGGCGGCACGTGAGACGGTGATCGTTCGCCCAGCTTGGAGCGGGGTGCCCGCGGGCCGTGATAAAAGGGGAGACAACAGTGCTCAGCATGGTTCGTAGGTTCCGGAAGTGGTTCATCGCCGGCGTCATCGTCGTCGTGGTCCTAGCCGTCGGGGGCCCGTACGTCTTTATCCACTTCATCGAGGGGCCGGCGCCGGCCAAGCTCGTCCTGCCCAAGGGCCAAGGCGCGGCCGCGAGCTCGAAATCGGGCGCCACGGTCGATCTAACCCAGCTCGACGGCACGTGGAACGTAGGGGCGGGTTCTGTCGCCGGCTACCGCGTCCAGGAGGTCCTGATCGGCCAAAACTCGACCGCAGTCGGCCGGACAGGCGAGATCTGGGGGTCCGTCACCCTTGCCGGCAAGTCGGTCACCAAGGCGACCTTCACGGTCAACATGGCGAGCGTCGTGAGCGACCAAAGCGAGAGGAACGCTCAGTTCGATGGGCGCATCATGGACGTGAGCGATTACCCGACGGCTAAATTCGTCCTGTCTGGGCCGATTTCTCTCGCCGGCGGTCTTGTTACCGGCGGCTCGAAGCAGTACACGGCGACGGGCACGCTTACGATGCACGGCGTGACCAAGTCGGTCACCTTTCCAGTCTCTGTGGAGGTAACTAGTGGTTCTGCGGTCTACGTGCTGGCTGACGTGCCGATCGTGTTCGCCAACTGGGACATCTCCAACCCGAGTGTCGGCGGCTTCGTCACCACGAAGAGCACGGGGACACTGGAGGTACTGCTCCACCTGGTGCGGGGAGCGGGGAACCCTGTCTCGTCCGGCTCGTCGGCGGGCTCGAGTGGCGGCTTTGGTGGGCCGGTGACGGTCCCGAGCACGACGGTCCCGGTGCTGACCGTGCCCACCGCCTCATGAGCGGACCGTCCGGGCACCGGGGAGCGCCCGAGCCCGGCGAGGACCTGACAGAGCGTTTGTCGCGGCTGAGCTCCCTGTTGCTCGCCGACGCGGAAGCGGTCGATGCCTCGGGGAACATTCCCGCCGAGCACCTGCACGCTCTCGCCGAGGCTGGGATGTACGGGATGTTCGCCCCGGTTGGCGAGGGTGGGCTTGGCCTCGGCTACCTCGAAATGTGCGCCGTCATGGAGGAGCTGGCGTCGTGCTGCCTCCCTACGACGTTCCTGCTGGCCCAGCACTTCCGGCTCCTTGGTGCCATGCTCGACCCCGCCACGCCCGTGAGCATCCGCGAGGCGATGCTTGCCAGCACCATCCGGGGCGAAACGAAGGGCGGTGTCGCCCTCACAGGGTTGCTGCCGGGGCCTTCGGCACTCCACGCAAAGCCGGCTCCGGGCGGCTGGGTCGTGGACGGGGCGGCTCCCTGGGTGAGCGGTTGGGGGATCGTGGACGTCATCTGCCTCTTCGCCCGCGGCCCGGCGGGCCCGCAGGGTGAGACGGTCGTGTCGCTGCTCCTCGACGCTCGCCCTCAGGACGGTCTCTCCGTCACGCCACTGCACCTGTCCGCCCTCAACGCGACCCGCACGGTCCGCTTGGGCTTCGCCGGCCTGTTCGTCGGCGAAGACAAAATAATCGGCTCCCAGCCTTACGAAATCGCGACCCGGGAGTCGGAAATGCGCCTCCGGCTGAACGGGTCCTTCGCGCTCGGGGTCGCCAGGCGCTGCTGCGCAATGCTCGGCCCATCCCCACTCGACGACGAACTGAACGAGTGCCGGGCCACCCTCGACGCCGCCGATTACACCCACATGGCAGCCGCACGCGCCGCAGCCTCTGAACTGGCGGCCCGGGCGGCACATGTCCTGGCCGTGAGCCGGGGGAGCAGGGCAGCCCTCGCGGGCGACGCGGCCGACCGCCTCAGCCGGGAGGCGGCCTTCCTACTGGTCTTCGGGAGCCGCCCGGCGATCAAGGACGCCTTGCTCAAAACCCTGCAGGCACGGCCAAATCTTCGCTAACGGGCTGGTAGACGGTAAGCCTTGCAACGCTTGCACCACCAGCGGTAATTGAGCGGGCCCTTGCACCGCCCACACCTGTAGACGCCGACGCCGGCCAAGAGGAAATGGACAGCCGACAGCGACAGGCCGGACCACTTGTACCAACGACCACGCCGCATGACGATTTCTCCGTCTCGGGAATTCCATGGCGCCATCACGCGCTTCGCTGGCATGTTAGGGGCGGTCAGTGGCTAGCGAACCAGGCGAGGTGCCGCTCGAGGTAGTCGACCATCTGAGACGGGTACCGGACGATGTGGAAACCGCCTGGGTAACGGACCATCACGACCTCACGGCGGAGCTTGCGGAGCGCCTGGAAGTACTCCTCGGCCTGGCTGATCGGGCAGCGCAGGTCGCCTTCCCAGTGGAACAACATCACGGGCGTCGTGACGTTGGCAACGTAGGTGATCGGCGAGTGCTTGGCGTAGAGCTCTGGCCGTTTCCACGGGAGGGCACCGACCTCGTGCTCGACGAAATTCGGGATGTCGGTGGTGCCCCAGATGGTTGTCAGGTCCGTGACCGGCGCGGCCACGCAGGCCGCTGCAAACCGATCGGTTTGACCAACGGCCCAGCTCGTCATGTACCCCCCGTAGGAGTAGCCCGTGACATAGAGGTGGTCCGGGTCGGCCACCCCGGCGTGGACCAGTTTGTCCACGGCCCCCATCACGTCTTCGAAATCGGCGCCGCCCCAGTCGCCGACGCAGGCGCCGGCGAACTCCTCGCCGTAACCATGGCTGCCGCGGGGGTTGGGCAGCACCACCACGTAGCCAGCAGCGGCGAGTGCTTGGTACAGGCCGAGCAGGGCGACCTGGGGATGCCAGCTGTGGGCCCGCCGTGGATTTCGAGCACCAGCGGAACGGGTTGGCCCTTCACGTACCCAGTCGGGTACATCACGAACGACTCGATGCGCCGGCCGTCGGAAGCGATGTGGCTCGACCGCCGCAGCGGTGCCAGCCGAAGCCTTCTCAGCTCGGCATTGGCGTTGCTCACGCGCCGTTCGCCCGTGCCATCGGTTTCGGCGCAATAGATCTCAGGCGGGCTCGATGGCCACATCGAGGCGAAAGCGATCGTCGGGCCGGCGGTGTGCACCGTGACGACCTGCCGGTCGCCGCCAAGGACGCGCTCCGGTCCCGGCCCGTCGTCGCGCCCATCGAGCGCGCTGAGCGCGACGCGGTAGAGGGAAATCCCCCCATGATCTCCGGCCAGGAACATCACTGCGGAACCGTCCTCAGTCCACGCATGCGCGGCTCCGACCGCCCTGTCAAGCCCGAATACCGTTCGGTCCAAGGGCGCGCTGAGAGATCGGGGCGGCTTCGGGTCGTCGGCCGCGACGACCAGGAGATGGGTGTTGCGGGAGGAATCGCCGTCTTCGTTCTGGTGGCCGATGTACGCGATGTTCACCCCGTCCGGCGACCATCGCGGTGAGTTGCGGCCGTTCCCGGGCCGCGGGTGAGGCGCTTGGGGCGGCGGCGGGTACCGACCGGCAGTACCCAGACATCGCGGTTCACCTCGTCGAAGCGGGTCGGCGACCGGTCGGAGACGAACGCGAGCTTGTCCCCGCTGGGCGACCATGCAGGGTCAGAGTCGTCCCAATCCCCGTCGGTGAGCTGCTGCGGCTCGCCGCCGTCCAGCCCGATGACGAACAGGTGGCTCCGCCGTAGGTCGAACCAGCCGGTGCCGTCGTAGCGGGAGTAAAGGCCCGTGATGACCTTCGGCGCGTTCTTTTCGACTGCGTTGCGGTCCTCGGGCTTCTTCCAGTCCCCGGTTTTGGCGACGAAGGCGAGCTGGCGGCCATCGGGTGACCAAGCCGGTTGCGACGCCCCGTATGGCATTTCGGTAAGTGCGGTCGCTTCACCTCCGTCTAGCGGCACCACGTGCACCTGAGGCCCGTGACCACGCTCGGCGACAAAGGCCAGCCATTTCCCGTCCGGCGACCATCGTGGAGCGCTGTCTTCGGGCCCGCCGTGAAGGCTCGAGCCGCGGACGAGCCATCGGCAGGTGCCACCCAAATCCTGGTCGCTGGCTTGTCGGTCTCCTTGTCGGGAGTACCGACGACGAAAGCCACCTTGGAGCCGTCAGGGGAGACCTGGGGGTCGCTGACCGTCTTCAGGTCCCAGAGGTCCTCAGGAACGAAACCTCGCTTCGGCGGCATCGATCGACTCCTTTGCTCGCTTGCGTGCAGGCCGATGGGGGCCGCTCGGACCATTTTTGCCTCGGCCGTAAGCGGGCGCACATCTATGCGGACACCTTTCCGACCATCGAACCGGGCCGAGGACCACTTTGACCGGGCGGTGCTGGTCCTTGTCGTCTGTGACCCACCGGTCGGGTTTGCGTGTGTCGACATGGTCGACGGCGCCCCGCACATTTGGCAGCTCTCCGTGCACCCAGACCACGGGCGCCGCGGCCTAGGGCGTGCGCTCGCAGAAGCCGTCTGCGACTGGGCCAGAACAGCGCAAGCGTATTATTGGCGACGACGACTTCGGACCTCGGATAGCGATGCAGCTTGCGCTTTGAGACGAGCCAATAGGACCGGAGACGCTTATGAGGCACCGCGAGGTTGGAAAGTCTGGCGGTGTTTGCTAGCACTCTCTTGGCACCGGGGGGCCAGGGGAGCGAGGGGACCACTAGATGACCGTGCCGTGGCAGCACCTCTTGAAACTGTGTGAATCTCGCAAACCTGAGAGGAATCGTCCCCGACTCGACAGTGATCGTCGTTGGGACAATGGGGGGGCGAGACACAAGCCAGGCACTGAACGAGAGCGACGCTACAATCATCGCTACGCCTGTAGCCCAGGCGCCTTTATGGTGAACCTCGCGTACTCTTCCCCGCACAACTCGGAACTATAGGGTTCGACAACGACCCGCGAGCGTAGCAACCTAACGAGGTAGCTCTACACAAGCCTCGCTTCTTGGAGACCCTCGTCTCATGGCAACGGGGCTGCCCAGGGTTCAACGTCGGACAGGGACATCGCCGATCTAACGTGCCAGGAAGAAAGAGAGGACTGGAGCATGGCAGGGGAAAGCAAGCCGGTCGAAGTGTCACGCAGAATCGGAGCACCGGCGGCCCTCATCTTCAAGATCCTTGCGAACCCGCAACGCCACATGGATTTCGACGGATTCCGGCATGCTCCGGGGAGCCGTCCTCGACCGTCCCATCACCGACGTGGGCGACACTTTCACGATGAAGATGCATCGGCTCGGAGACGACTACCTCATGCTCAACTATGTGGTGGAGTTCGAGCCAGATCGGCGCATATTTTGGGAACCGGCTCCCGGAGACCCTTCTCGGGCTGAGGGCGATGATCCATCCAAGGTCGGCATTCCTGCGGGCTACCGCTGGGGCTACATCCTTACTCCAGACGGTGACGACGCCACCGTCGTCACCGAGGTCTTTGATTACGGCCCCTTGCCTGAGGACCTCCTACGTGATGGCGGGGCGTGGATCAACGGGACCAATTCGGTGCTCGAGTCCATGACGGCCAGCCTGGAGAGGCTCGAGAAGATCAGTGCCGAGTAGGCCCACCCTTCTGGTCCGGTGACTTCCCGAAGGAGTTAGTGCTTCGCGTCCGTAGCCGCTCCAAGACCACTTCGACCGGCGCAGTCAGGAGCACCTTGAAATCGAACTCGAACTGAGCCTGTTCGTCAGGGCAGCCTGCGCAAAAGAGCAGGTCGTCGTCGTGCTGGTCGAACAACGCCCGAACGAGATCCACTCGCCATCACCACGCCCCGTCGGGGCGTGGCGTGGTGAGCCCGTAATCATCGGCGTCGAAAGCGGTGTACCCGCGGTTACGAAGCTCCCTGACCAGCGACGACTTTCCGGTCCCCGAGACCCCGGTCAGTAGCACACGCATGACGATGTACCGTATGTGCTTCCGCCCCGCGAGGTGGGCGCGCATGCGTACCTGCGCCACCTCCGCCAGAGGGCTGGTGAGAGTATGAGTCGCATGCACGCTGTCGAGCTGGTCTTCGCCATCGGATGGGCGGCGTTCTGGATCTACTGGATCGTGGCGGCATTCGCCATGAAAAGGGGCCACGTCGCTTGGTCCCGCGAGCTACGTATCAGGGCGGTCGTCGTCGTCTTGGCGATCCTGTTGCTCCGCTTAGGAGCCTTCCGTGGCGGCGGCCTCAATTCGGATCCGTGGCGCGCTGGCATCGGGCTCTTACTCTTCGCGGTCGGGCTCGGGTTCGCGATTTGGGCGCGCGTACACATCGGGCGCAACTGGGGCACTCCAATGTCGCGGAAGGACGATCCAGAGCTGGTGACCAGCGGCCCCTACCAGCTGGTCCGCCACCCCATCTACTCTGGGATCCTGCTCGCAAGTGTCGGCACCGCAGTGGCGCTGAGCTGGCTGTGGCTTGTCGCCGTAGCCCTTGCCGGGATCTACTTCATCTATAGCGCGACCGTCGAGGAGCGCTACCTGACCGAGCAGTTCCCCGATACCTACCCGGTGTACAGACGCTCGACCAAGATGCTCGTACCCTTCATCTTCTAAATACGGCCACTTGCAACCAGGTACTCGACGGCGTGACGCCAAGTGTGCCCGCAAGGACTTTCACATAATCTGGCTGCGGCCGGTCTTCACCAAGAGAGCCTGGAACACAGAATCGGCGTGCGGACTTGCTTCTTGACCTTGTAGAGGCCGAGCGGTGCGGTGATCGTGATCGGTTCCGCGTCCTGCTCAGCGGGAGCACGGCGAGCCGGTCCGTGCCGGGCTTCATTGCGTACCGTCTTTCTTCCTATGCCGGCTCCGGGCCGAGTTGCTAAGTCGCGGGCTCTGGTTGCTGGTCGTAACCGCGTTGTTGACTGGGCAGTTGCCTTCGCTGCGGCCGCACGCTACGAAGTCGCAGAGGCGACATAGCCAAGGTTGCTGGCGGTCATGACTGTGGGCGGAGCGTTCCTCGGCTCTGGCGAGGGTGACTGTGGTCAGCATCGTGCCCAGTGCTACCGCAAGGTTGTCGATCTCATCCGAGGTCAATGCGGACAACGCGCTCGTCAGTGACTTCTCGCGTGCTTGAAGTACCAGCACGGCCATGCGACGACCACTTCGGGTCAGGACGACGGATACGGCCCGTCCGTCCTGTGCTCCGACCCGCTCGACGAGGCCTTCGGCTCCGAGGCGATCGACGAGACGGACTGTGCCTGAGTGGGTCAGGCCCAGCACGGAACTCAACTGGGTGACCGATCCGCCGTCGAGGAACTCGTGCAACGCGGCCAGTGCGGCGGGGGCCGACGGGCCGAGCGCCGCAATCGGCTCCACGGCGGCGTTCATCCGGTCAGCGACCACCAGGCTCAACGCGCCAAAGGCGTTGGCTGCGTGCTGGCGGCTTGACTCAGTTTCTGACACCGTTCTAGTTTATATGTATGAGTCACACACAATCTATGAAGGCACGCGGCGAGTCGACGGCGGCGCTGTCGATGGTGAACATCGACAGCGCGGACCCAGCGAGGCTGGCGCGGTTCTACGCGGCCGCGCTCGGCTGGGAAGTCACCTACAGCGACGACAGTTACGGGATGGTCGAAGGCAACGGCATCAAGATCGGCTTCGGCAAGGTCGAAGGATTCCGGCCCGCGCAGTGGCCTGATGAGGCTGGCGCCAAACGCTTCCACCTCGATCTGCTGGTCGACGACCTCGACGAGGCCGCAGAGAGGCTGTGCGCGATCGGAGCAAGCCAACCTGACTTCCAACCCGGAGCTGGACGCTGGCGGGTGCTGCTCGATCCGGACGGCCAGCCTTTTTGCCTGAGCCCCCGCCCTGCGGCCGTGCCGTAGCGCCGCCCTGACCGAGCTCGCGGAGCTGCTGCTACAGGACGCTGAGGCATGGCACGCCTGGCTCGACAGCCACCATGCCGAACACCCCGGGGTCTGGCTGGTGCTCCACAAGAAGGGCGGTCACACGACGGACCTAACCTACGCGCAAGCGCTTGACGAGGCGTTGTGCTTCGGCTGGATCGACGGGCAGATCGCACGACGTGACGACGACAGCTATCGCCAGCGCTTCACGCCGCGCCGGCCAGGCAGCCCCTGGTCCGCCAGGAACGTCGAGCACGTCGCCCGCCTTAGCGAGGCGGCACGGATGCAGCCAGCCGGGGTCGCGGCCGTCGATGCGGCTAAGGCGCAAGGACGGTGGCAAGCGGCCTACCGCGGGCAGGCCGACATGCAGACTCCGCCCGACCTAGCCCGGGCGCTGGCGGCCAATCCCGCCGCAGCCGCGGCGTTCGACCAGTTGGACGCAGCCAATCGCTACGCCATCGTCTACCGGCTCAACACCGTCAAGCGCCCGACGACCCGGGACCGCAAGCTGGCCGAGTACGTCGACATGCTCGCCCGCGGCGAGTCCCTCCATCCCCGCAAGCCCCGGAAGGATCGCCAGTGACCTTCCCCATCCCGCCCAACGCCGAAGGGCGCCGTGACCGGCGGATTCTGAATGCCTCACTCGCGGCACGTCAGCGGAATCAAGCGAGCTGGTCGCCGGCCCGGACAGCTCCCGTGCACACCGCTGCGCCGCTGCTCGACGGAGTCCTCCACTTGACCAAGGCCTCGGCGGTCAAGTCCGTGGCCGCCAAGCTCACAGGGGTCGCAACCGTCACTGGGGCGCTGTCCGCGTGCACAAGCTAGCCAGGACCAACGCCACCCCCCTTGGTCTCTCACCCCGTTGTCAATCGGCGAGGAGCCCGGCTAGGGTCACGACATGAGAGCCCCAATCGCGGGATCGGCCACGCGGTCGTAACGTTCTCCATCCCAGCCCGACGAAGCGGTGAGAGATCGCCGCACACGATCTCACGGTACCGAGCCTCACCTCGGAGCGCCATAACATCGTCGTCAGGAACTCCGGCTACAAGCGCCGAGCTGGCGTAGTTGAGGATGCAGCTTGTGGCACCGATCGATGGTCGTCGTGGGGTGGTAAGAGTAAGAGAAGTGCCCGGTAGATCGAGTGCTCACGCTGTTGACGGGTTGAGCACCAGGGCGTGACCAGAGAAGTCGACCGCCACGCAGAACGTGCTGGAGGCGCACGAGACGGCGGTGATGTGAGAATCGTCGACGGCCAGCGGGCGCTGACCAGGAGCCAGCGTTGTCGTAGAGGACCTTGCCGCCGAAGGTCTCCAGCGGCGCAGAAGCCAGTCACGCACGACAGGTCAGTGGGTGCACCGGCAGGCCCCCCGAGTCGGGTCGACGAGGCGCGAGGTGGACCATGACGACCCGTTGTAGGTGATGGCATCACCGTTGTCATCTATGGCGCCGCACCGGTCGACTGCGTAGCAGGACACTTCGGTTTGAACGTAGCTGGCGGCGAAGAGCTTGGAGCCCCGGTCCACCCAAGTCCCGTTGTCATATACCGAATAGTCGTTGTAGTTGTCGACGTAGACGCAGTACTTGGCGGTCGATGAGGGTGCGCATGACACGTTGGAGGGCCCTTGGCCGATGCGGACGTTGAGGCTCTTGTCTGCGGTCGTCTCGGTCCAGGTCCCGCTGTCCCACTGGGCCTGGTCGCCAGAGTTGTCCACCTCGGCGTCGCAGAACGTCGGGGACGCGCACGACACGGCGTGGAAAGTGTTCCCGATCGCCGCCCGGCGGCCACTGGATCGGTCGACCAACTGGCGCCGTTGTAGATGGTGTAGCCATCGAGGTTGCTGACCGCCATGCAGAAGGTGGTCGTGGGGCACGACACTGCGTCGAACTCGCCGAGCCCGAGGTCGGCGTGGTCGGTGCTGCCGGGGTCGACCAGCACCGGCGTGTGCCAGGCGCCGCCGCTGTAGTTGATGGCGTTGCCCGAGCCGTCGACGGCCATGCACCAACCGTTCGTCGGGCAGGACACATCGACCAGGTGGTGGTCGCCATCGATGTCGTTGAGCGAGACCAGCCCGTCATGCGAACCGATGGCGGCGATGCCGACAATGGGTGAGCCAAGGGTCGATGCCGCTGGTAGAGCCGTGGAAATGGGCGTCGCCGAACGCGAAGATCCCGCCATCGGAGGCGACGAGCCAGTAACCGGAACTCGGCTGGCCCAAGGCAGGGTGCCGATCACCCCGCGCCGCAATCGGCACTTTGGCGGCGCCGGTACGCGCCTGGGCTGCCATGGCCTGGCCGTGCGCAACCGAGGCGATCCCGCCGGCCAGG
Organism: uncultured Acidimicrobiaceae bacterium; assembly: GCA_963834735.1. Taxonomy (GTDB): domain Bacteria; phylum Actinomycetota; class Acidimicrobiia; order Acidimicrobiales; family Palsa-688; genus Fen-671. The sequence continues at coordinate 49,634 of CAWICT010000003.1, forward strand.
ACCAGTACGAGCAGAATTCGCCTCAGGGACGGGAACGGCCCTGTCCACGCCCTGCGGAGGCCCTTAGACACGAGGCGAGGCCGATCAGTGTGGGCCACGAGCCCATGCCGGCTGCCAGGTTGAATCCTCAGACACCGAGCTCCCACCCGCACGATCGATGTGACGATCGTGCCGGTGCCTTCTGGGATGGCGAGGAATGTCCTTTTGGCCCACCTCATGCACAACTGACCACTGGGCTCGCAAGCAGACCGACGGGCCTCCGTCTAGGCGGTACCGATCGGACTTTCTCGCATCGGTGCTAACGATTATTTGCGCGAGCCCCGTGGGCCTCATTTTCGCCAGAACACGCACCCTAACGGCGGCGACATCGCTAGCTGGGTCAGGTTTGTCGGGACGTCGACACGTCCGGGCCAGCGCCCCAGCTCTCGGGAGGGTCTACCGTTGCGGACAGGCATCCGCGGACTGGACCCCGCGGGGATGGGGGTTACTCGATGAGAACACTGGCCCGTCGTCGTGGGTGCCGCCGGGGCGGGATCGCCCGAACAGCGACGGCTTTAGCCGGGACATCACTACTCGGCGTTGGGCTGGTGGCGGCCAGCCCACCCCCCGCCAGCGCGACGTCTTTGACAATGCTTTACGTCACCGCCAGCGGCGCCAAGGCAGGCCCGTGCTCTATAACCAAGCCGTGCAATTCCGTGAGCCGCGCCGTGGTCGTGGCGGACCACGAGCCCTTCAGCTTTACCTCCGTGGTGATCAACGTCGGGAGGGGCCACTTCGTCACCAGCCTCAACTTCCCCGACATGTCCTACCCCGAGCCGATGCTGACGATCTCGGGCGTCTCTCCGTCGGCGACAACCCTCGCCGGTAACGGCTCCAGCGCGGTTCTCTACGCTCTCGCCGACGCTCCCAGGATGACCATCCAGGACCTAACGATCACCGGCGGGAGCGCCCCGGTCCATGACGGGGGCAACTTTATGAACTTTGTGGACGTGACCTTCTCGCACAATGCACCAGGCGGCGCGCTTTTTGACGACGGGGGGACGATGGCGGTCTCCGGCTCGACGTTCACCAACAACGCCCTTACGACGACGACCTCTGGGGGAGGGGCCATCTCGGAGGTCGGTGGATCGCTCACGATCGTTGGCTCCTTGTTGACCAGCAATAAGGTAATGGCCCCGCACTAGCTCCGGGGGTGCGGTGTATGTCAACGACGGCCATCTGAGCATCACCGGCTCGACGATCACGAGGAATTCGGCGACCGGTTCCGCCGGCGGAGGGGCGATAGGGATCGACCAGTCCGGCCGTACGACCGTCATCGGGTCGACCATCAACGCCAACACCGCCGCGGGGCCGGGCGGCTTGGTGAGCGCGACGGCCGGGGCCACCATCAGTTTCGGTGCCGACATCCTGGTCGGCAACACCGGCTCGGGAGGCTCGGTTTGCTCGGGAGGCGGTGACAACGACCTGGGCTACAACGTGATCGACCAGTCGACTTGCTCTATGGGCACGAAGACCAAGGTCATCACCGGCGCGGCCGTCGGCCTGTTACCGCTCGCAGCCAACGGCGGCCCCACGCACACCGAGAGGATCAGGAAGTCCAGCCCGGCCCACGACGTTATCCCCGTGGCGGCGAAGCTGGCGGCTACTAGTTTTTGCTCCCGCCAGGACCAACGCGGCGTACCCCGCCGGCAGGGACCGGCCACCAGTTGTGATGCCGGCAGCTACCAGTTCGCGCCCCCCGTGATCACAGGGATCTCACCGGTCAAGGGCCCCCGGGGACCGAGGTCACCATCAAAGGCTACGGGTTTGACTTCCTCGCCCTTCGTTTCGGGGGCACGGCACCGACCGTGGTGGTGAGGGGGGACAGACAGCTAGCACCGTGGTACCGAAGCTAGGCACGACCACGGCGACCATCGCGCTCTCCAATCCCGACGGGCACGCCTCAACAATTTTCGACGTATTGCGGTTGAAGACGACTTGAGACGATCAGTCTCCCAAGGCCTTAGTTGGACGTTGTGCGAAGCTTCGTCTGACGCCAACGGGGCTGCCCACGGGTTCACGCCGGAGGGGGACGCCCGCGATCTGTGCGTTCGCGCGCTTCGCTGAACGGCGCATTGAGAATATCGCCAGCGGGCTGCTTGACTGAGTCGTTGAGCCGGGTTGAGCCATCAGACGAACACCTTCGCTGCGGCTCGGTTGTGGGGTCATGGTCGCCGACGTCGAGGAGGTCGGGGTGCAGTCGAGCCGTCTTCGGATTGATCTCTTAGGCGGGTTCCGAGTCAGCGTCGGCGATGCCGCGGTGGGGGTCGACGCGTGGCGGCGTCGGAAGCCGGCGGCCTTGGTGAAGATCCTGGCGTTGACTCCTGGTCACCGCGTCCACCGCGAGCAGCTGATGGAGTTGTTGTGGCCGGATCTGGACGCGGCGCCAGCGGGAGCAAATCTGCGCAAGGCGATCTATCAGGCGCGTGGCGCATTGGATGGCGTGTCGCACGGCGCGGCCAGGCTGATCGAGTTCGTGGGTGACGCTGTGTCGCTGGCGACGGAGGGCTTGGTGGTCGACATCGAGCTGTTCCGGTTGTCTCTGGCCGCGGCCCGGCGCGCTCGGCGACGCTGACGGCTACCGAGCGGGCGCTCGGCATTTTCGGGGGTGAGCTGCTGCCCGACGACCCTTACGAGGAATGGACCAGCGGGCCCCGCCGGGAGCTTCGCGAGGAGTACCTGGCGGGTCTTACGGAGATGTCCGAGCTGTTGGAGGCGGGCGGTGACATCGCGGGCGCCACCGAGGCCGTGCGGCTGCTGGTGGCGGCCGAGCCGACCAGGGAAGAGAGCCACGCGGCGCTGATGCGCCTGTACGCGCTGGCCGGGCGCCGAGGTGATGCTTTGCGCCAGTACGACTATCTGGTCGAGGTGCTCGACAACGAGCTCGGTATCGAGCCGGGCGCCGGGGTGCAGCGATTACGGGAGGAGATCGACGCTCGGCGGGCCGAGGAGCCGAGGTTGACCGCCGAGCTGTGGGAGCGGGTTGGTGACCTGCGGGTACTGTCCGGCGACGGGGTGGGGGCGGCCAAGGCCTTCGAACACGCCCTTGACGCGGGCGCGACAAGCGGGGACGCAGCTCGAATCGAGCGGAAATGCGCCGAAGGCTGGCTGATGCAGCACCGGCCCGATGTTGCCGCCGCGCATCTGGAGGCGGCCGACCAGCAGACCACCGATCGGGCAGAGCGGGGTCGTGTACTTCGGGCTAGAGCGAACCTCGCCTGGGAGACCGGCGGCGTACCGGCGGCCCGGCAGTTCGCCGAGGAGGCCCGGCAGATAGCGATCGAATCGGGCACACCCGACGACCTGGCCGCGGCGAAAGAGGCGATAGCGATCGTGTCGCATTTCGAGGGCGAGTGGAGGGAAGGGCTCGAGTCTGAACTGGAACGGCTGGCGGCCGATGAAGCGAGCCTCGCCCAGCTGGCCCGCGTGTTCGACATTCACCACTGCATCGGGCAGTACCACCTTTATGGTGACGGGCTGTCCGGATCGGTCGAGGGCTACGCCCGGCGGATACTGGACCGTGCCGAGGACGCCGGCGCGGTGCGCGCCCAGGCCTTCGCCTGGTGCCTGCTCGGAGAGTCGCTGCTCCTCCAGGCCCGCTTCGAAGAGAGCGGCGGCTGCTTGGAGCGAAGCTGCGATTTGCACGATTCGCTCGGTTCACGCTCGGGGGCCTTGGCCTGGCAGCGTCGGGCCGAGCTCGCCGCCTGCCAAGCGAGCTACGACGAAGTGGAGGCCTACCTGCGAAGGGCGGCGGGTATCGCCACGGTGTCGGCCATGGCCAGCCATCTGTGGGGGCGCATCCACGCCACGGCGGCGTTCGCTGCGGTCGAGCGTGGTGAGCCGGCAAAGGCGGTCTACGCGGTCCAGGCGGCGGCCGCGGCCAGCGCCCGCTACGGGGACTGTCCTACGTGCAGCGCCCTGCTCAACCCGGTCGCGGCCGAAGCGTTCGCCATGCTCGGAGATAGGGATAGCGCCCGCGACTACGGCGAAGCCGCCGCTCGGGTGGCCGGCTATTTCGCGAGTTCGGCGTGGCAGGCGATGGCCGAGTCGGCCGCCGGAAGCGTCTCGAGGGCGGACGGGGACCGATCGGGCGCCCGCCGGCACTTCGATCTCGCTGCGGGCCTCTACGAACGGGCCGGTCAGCCCTTCTGGTCGCAGCGGTCGTCGCGCTTTGCGGCGGCCAGATAACCGGGCGTCGCCGAGGGAACGCTGAGGGAACGGCCGACTCGTACTGTCAACCGTGGGCCAAGACATCGGCGAGAGGAAGAGCCGGTGGCTGACCCCCAGCGTTTGGGGTTCCAGCGAGAGCCCAGCAGAGCCACGTAACGATCAACCTCCAGGAAGGAGAACAACAATGGGACTGTCCATCAATGACACCGCACCAGATTTCGAGGCCGACACCACCCAGGGGAAGATCCGCTTCCACGAGTGGATCGGCGACTCCTGGGCGGTGCTGTTCTCGCATCCCAAGGACTTCACCCCGGTGTGCACGACCGAGCTCGGTTACATGGCCAAGCTCGAGCCGGAGTTCGAGCGGCGCAACGTGAAGGTGATCGGCCTGTCGGTGGACGCCACCGACGATCACGAGCGGTGGGCCAACGACATCGAGGAAACACAGGGCAGCCGGCCCAACTACCCGATCATCGGTGACGCCGACTTCAACGTGTCCACGCTGTACGGGATGCTGCCGGCCAGCACGTCTGGTGACGCCAAGTCCCGCACCGCGGCCGACAACCAGACCGTCCGCAACGTGTTCGTTATCGGCCCGGACAAGAAGGTGAAGCTGATCCTCGTTTACCCGATGACGACCGGGCGGAATTTCGACGAGGTGCTGCGGGTCATCGACTCGCTGCAGCTCACGGCCACGCATCGGGTGGCCACCCCGGTCAACTGGAAGCAGGGCGAGGACGTCATCATCGCCGGCTCGGTCTCCAACGACGAGGCCAAGCAGATCTACGGCGACTGGAAGGAACCCAAGCCCTACATCCGCATCGTCCCCCAGCCGAGCTGACCCCTCGCAAACCCAACACATCCGCGCAACATCTCTGCTATATAGGGAGGAAAAGTGAGCGTCCATTACAAGCACGATGGCATTGCAACATTCGAAGCGACGAACGAGAAGCTCTTCAGGTACATGAGCGCCGGCGATCACCACCACGCCGCGTTCAAGAGCCACCACCTTGTCGGCATATCCGACAACGTCGTGACCGTAGAGGCTGAGATCTACAACCCCGACGGGTCGACCTTTACGACAACCATCCAACATCGGCTCGATCCTCCGAAGGGGGTCGAAACGACGATGGCCGGTGGACCGTTTGATGGAGCCAGGTTCGTCCACAGCTATACGTCGATCGGCGACAAGACGAAGGTGGATTTGGAGGGCGAGTTCCCGTCATTCCCCGGGATGCCCGAAGCCGACGAGCTCCAGATGATCGACGGCTTTTTCTCCGCCGTCTTTGCCGAGGACACGGCCACCCTGCTCACATGGTCCTGAGCGCTCCGGGTGGAGCAGGCAAGAGCCCGTCGCCGCATGCCGCCCAACGGGCCATCGGCGATGAGGCGGTGGGCCGCTGCACGAGCCGAGGGCAACCATGTGCCGCTAGCCGATCGACCAGAGAGGAGTTGCTCTGATGCGAGTGTTGGTGCTGGGTGCCGGATTTGGCGGCCTGGAGTTAACGACGCGGCTGTCAGAAGAGTTCGGCGACGAGGTCGAGGTCGTGCTGATCGACCAGGCCGACGGATTTGTGTTCGGCTTCTCGAAGCTCGACGTCATGTTCGGGCGCACCGTGGCGGAGGCAGTGCGCCATCCCTACCGCGACCTGGTCAAGCCCGGTGTGCGCTTCGTGCAGACCACCATCCGGGCCATCGACCCGGCAGCACGCAGCGTCGAGACCGACGCTGGCCGTTTCGAAGGCGACGTGATGGTCGTCGCCCTCGGCGCGGATCTCGATCCCGGGGCCACTCCAGGGCTTGTCGAAGCGGGGCACGAGTTCTACACGCTGGACGGCGCGTTCGCCCTGCGCGACGTGCTTTCAGACTTCGACGGAGGGCGAGTGATCGTCGGTGTCACCTCCACGCCCTTCAAATGTCCACCCGCGCCGAGCGAGACGGTCTTGCTGATGCACGACTACCTGGCTGCTCGTGGGCTGCGGGACCGTTCGGAGATCTCTCTCGTCATGCCCTTGCCAAGGCCCATCCCGCCATCGCCAGTGGCATCGGAGGCGCTGGTCGACGCCTTCGCCCAGCGCGATATCGGTTGGTTCCCCAACCAAGTGATTCGCGAACTCGATCCGACCACCAAAACAGCCCGGCTCGCCGACGGCACCGAAATGCCCTACGACCTGTTCCTCGGAGTCCCGACCCATCACGTGCCGGCGGTCGTCGCCGAGTCGGGCATGACTGTCGAGGGATGGATCCCGGTCAATCCCCTCACCCTCGAGACCTCGTACCCAGGGGTGTTCGCGGTCGGAGACGTCACCAGCGTCGGGACGCCGAAGGCCGGCGTCTTCTCCGAGCGACAGGCGGCCGTGGCAGCCCAGCGCATCATCTCGCTCATCCGAGGCGGCCCCGCGACCTCCGAGTATGACGGCTACGGCATGTGCTACCTCGAGTTCGGACATGAAGAGGTGGCCCGAGTCGGAGTCACGTTTCGGAGCGGGCAACCGCCCACCGGCACCTATGAGGCACCGTCGGAGTTGCTGGCGGCCGAGAAGGCCGAGTTCGGGTCCAGCCGCATACAACGGTGGTTTGATCGTGCCTGGACCAACGTACCTAGGCAGACTTGAAACTGGAGGTATTCGTTATGACTGAGCTCACCGAACTACCCGCCCTTAGCCACAATCGAGGATTGATCGCTGATCCGGCCTCGTTTGCTCGCAGTGCCAACGCTGCGTCGTGGCTGTACCTGTGCGGCGAAGCCTTCGCCGCAACCGACGGTGGTATGTCGTACGCGGACGTCGAAGCAGCCGTCGACCGATCAATGAACATCGTGTCCGACCCGCCCGTTGTGATGACCATGAGCCTGGCTCGCCAGCACATCGAGGCTCTTGACCAGCTGCCTCGACCGACCCTGGTTACGTGCCGCACCGGCCCTCGCTCGTCGGCGGTGATCTACCTCTACGCAGGGCTCAAAGCGGGAGCCACCGAGCAAGAGGTGCTCGCCCAGGCCCAAAGCGATGGCGCGCCATTCGTGCAATCGGACGAACTCGTCGCCTGGGTCAAACAAGGGCTCGCCGAACTCAAATGAACGCCTCTCGATCAACAAGGCGATGACCTCTGCCGACGACCCGACGATCACTGTCTACGGGGCCCCCTGGTGCCCCCATTGCAAGCGAGTGAGGAAGTTCCTCGCCGCCCACCGGGTCCCCTATGACCACGTCGACATCGATGAGCAGCCCGAGGCGATCGAGCGCCTCAAGGAGCTGCAAGGTGGCAAGCAAATCATTCCCCTGGTCGACTTTGGGGACGGGACTCACGAGGTGAACCCGAGCGATGAAGCCCTGGCCGGTCGCCTCGGCCTGGCCGTCGAGGCCGATCGGTCCGCATATGACCTCGTCATCATTGGGGGCGGCCCTGCCGGGTTGGCGGCCGCCATCTATGCCGCTCGGGAAGGCATCGATGCCATCGTCGTCGATGCCAGTGCCCTCGGCGGCCAGGCCGGGATCAGCGACCGCATCGATAACTACCCGGGGTTTCCCGACGGGATCTCGGGTGCGGAGCTGACCGAGCGCTTCGTCGCCCAGGCGCGTCGCTACGGGGTGGAACTCCTGTCGGCAGTGTCGGTGACCGCGGTGGAGCACGATGGACAGGACCTCGTGACGTCACTGTCGTCTGGGCAACAGCTCACCTCGCACGCCGTAATCGTGGCCACGGGGTCGACGTACCGACGCCTCGATGTTCCCGGCGAGGCGGAGCTCATCGGTGCCGGTGTCCACTTCTGTGCCACCTGCGACGGGCCCTTCTACAAGGGGTCCGACGAACTGGTCGTCATCGGAGGCGGCAACTCAGCCTTGGAGGAGGGGCTACACCTGTCCGAGTTCGCCGATCGTGTCCGGGTGCTTGCCCGCTCTGGCCTCTCCGCTTCGCCGCTCCTCCAGGAGCGGGTGCGCTCCGATCCCAAGTTCGTCATTCACACCGGCGTGGATATCGTTGAGCTGGAGGGCGAGCGGAGCAGATTTTCGGCTGTCATCGTTCGAGATCGAGAAAGCGGAGCAATCCAGCGGTTCCCAGCAGCCGCCGCCTTCGTGTTCATCGGCCTCGATCCCAACAATGGCTTCCTCGGTGACGCCGTTGACCGTGACGCCGGAGGGTTTCTCGTGACCATCCCCACCATGGAGACCACGATGGCGGGCGTGTTCGCGGCCGGCGATGTGCGTTCGGGGTCGACCAAGCAACTGGGTTCGGCAGTGGGCGAGGGGATCGCCGCTCTCCTTATGACGCGCCGCTACCTCGAAGCCAAAAACCTCAAGGCTGTGGCCCTCGTCGACGCCTAAGGCTGCCCCAGGTACTGGCTCCGGGCGCGCCATAACGACGCGCACATCGTCCTCAACGGCGTTGACGAACCGCAAATATTCGTCGTGATGCGCTCCACGTCGGACAGTCAGGGCGACCCGTGCGATGGCCGGTGTGTAACATACTCCTAGCCGCTTACTAATCACGCTCGCGGGCGGCGATCCCAAGGAGACGAAATGAGACTTTACGTCGGTTTCACCGCGTTCCAGACGTTCATCGATCCAGCAGACATCAGTCGCCTTCGCGCCAAGGTCGGCGGGAAGGTGCAGGAGTGGCAACAGGCTGGGAAGCTCGAAACAGGCGGGATTTTCGCCGGTAACCGCAAGGGCTTTGTCGTGCTGAACGTTGGTTCCGAGGTCGAAGCCTTCGAGTTGCTCGGCGACATCGCCGACTTCGCCGTCATAGAGACCCATCCACTCGTTGCGTTCGAGACGCTCGGGAAGTTCTTCGCCGAGCACCCCGTGTGAACTGAGGGATCATCCGGCACGGATATCCCCACTTGTCGCCACCACTAAGCGAAGGTGGCACCGGCATCTGCCGCTATCCGCTGATGCGGTACCCGACCCTCGCAACGTTTGTGATGATCTCAGGGTCACCGAGCTTGCGCCTCAACCTCGAAACAGTGACGTAGACCGTCTTCGTAAATGGATCGGCGTGCTCGTCCCACACACGTTCGAGAAGGTCCTCAGAGCTGAGCGGAGCTGGTGCGGCGCGCATGAGCGCTTGCAGTACTCCGAACTCGTTGACCGATAGGTCAAGCCTGCGTCCCGAGCGGGTCGCGACACGTGCGAGCGGGTCGAGCTCGATGTCGGCCGCTCGCAGGATGCGGGGCGAAGCTCTCGGTTTGCGACGGGCAAGGCCGCGGAGCCGGAGGACGAGCTCGTCGAAGTCGAAGGGCTTGGTGAGGTAATCATCGGCGCCGATGCGCAGGCCGCCCACACGATCGAACGGCTCGTCTGCCGCGGTGAGCATGAGCACCATCGGGCCTTCGTCGTCCTCGACGATCTCGCGGCATACCGCATCGCCGTGGACGCCTGGGAGATCGCGGTCGAGGACAACCACGTCGTAGCGGTTGACGGAAATCTTTGAGAGCGCGTCGCTCCCGTCGTAGGAGAGGTCGACCGCCATGCCCTCGTCTCGCAGCCCCTCGGCGATGCCGTCGGCGAGACGCCTCGCATCTTCGACGACGAGCACCCTCATTGCCGGTCGCACTTGCCTTGTGCCCGGAGCGGTAGCGCCACGGTTACGCCGAGGCCTCCCTCGCGGCGAGCTCGCAGTTCGAGCGACCCTCCGTGCGCATTCGCGATCGCAGCGACGATGGCGAGGCCAAGGCCAAGGCCGTTCTCCGAGCCGGTCCGGTCGACCCCGAGGCGTTTGAAGGGTTGGACGAGCTGGTCGACCCGCTCTTGATCGAGAGGTGGGCCACCGCTCTCCACGACGAAGTACGCCATCTCGTCGTCGGCCTTCGTCGTTACATCGATGAACCCGCATTCTTCGTTATGGCGGACTGCGTTGTCGATGAGGTTTGCAACCAGTCGACCAAGGAGCACCTCATTGCCGACGACCGCAGCCTCGGCGAGCGTCGCTGTGGCGCGAAGGTGGCGGGCGACCACGTCCGCCGACCGGGCCTCGAGCGCGTCGCCGGCGAGCTTTGCCAGTGAGACGGGCTCAAGATCGGCGATCGCTCCCCGTTGCGCACGAGCGAGCACGAGGAAACTCTCGAGGAGGCGATCGGCCTGGTCGAGGTCGTCGCGCACCTTCTGCGCGAGGACCAGCGCATCTTGCGAAGTGCCCGAAGCCCTGCGGGAGGCAACGTCGATCGACACGCGTATCCCAGTGAGCGGGGTCCGCAACTCGTGGGACGCGTTCGCGACGAAGGCGCGTTGGCGCCTCGAAGGCTGCTTCCAGCCGATCGAGAAGGCCGTCGATCGTGTCGCCGAGCAGCTTCAGTTCGTCGTTCGGGCCGCGCAATGAAAGGCGCTCGTGGAGGTTCTCCTCGGAAAGTTGGCGGGTGGCCGCGGTGATGACGCGCAGCGGTCGAAGGACTCGTCCGGCCATCAGCCACCCCAGCAAAGCGGAGAGGACTGTCATGATGAGGAGGGCGAGACCAGATCGAGATAGCAGGACGTGGCGCTCGATGGCGCGCTGGTCATCGATGGCGCGTTGGATGCCGATGCCCAGGTCGATCCGCCCCGGGTGCCCCGCGAGGGGGATGTGGGCCGCGGCCGCTCCGATAACCGAACCGATCGGAACTGACGGTGTCGAATTGACGACGAAAACATACGTGGTCGCGAGCAAGGCGGCGCCTGAGACGAAGAACAGGCCTCCGTAGAAGAGAGCGAGCCGGAGCCTGACCGTGCGTTGCGGCCGCCCGCGTCGAAGCAGCCGTGCGGCAAGCCGCCTCGCCACTCCCAGTTGAAGGTAAGGGCCTGCCGTCTTCGAACCCCAGGCGTGGCGGACGCATCAGGAACCCGCCCCGACGCCGACGGGGGACCTGGATCTCGACTTTTGCCTACCGCTATCGCCATCTGAGCCTCTCACCGGTCAACTTCGCCACGATCTCAGTGTGGCTGACGAGCAGTTAACACCGCGTTGACAGGAGCCATTGGTGCCGCGCCATGGGGTCGTCTTTATGGCAAACCGCGCCGACCTCCCAACGCCTCGACGCTCGTTTAGAAGTGGCCGTTAACGCCCTGATAAACGCCCCGGCGTATGACGTACCCATGAACTCGATCGGAAGACCAAGACCCTTAGGGGGTATCGGGGTCGCCTCGGCGCCGTCCCCACTGCGTGCGGAGGTGAGGGGCTACCCCCTCTCGAGGACAGCGGCCCAAGTGCGCCAGGCCGCACGCATCGGCTTTGTCCTGGCGGCCGTAGCAGTGATGTTCGCCGCATGCGGACGGCCGTCCCAACCGGGGGTCGCGAGCCTTGGTTCGTCGACCACCACGACCGTGCCGTCCTCGAGGTCGCAGAACGCGCAGTTCGCAATCTTCGGCTCCTGCATGCGCTCGCACGGGGAACCGCAGTTTCAAAACCCGATCGCAAGTGGGAAGACGGTTACGTTCCAGGTGACTCCGAGCCTCGGGATCGGCACCCCGCGGTACGCGCAGGCTGCAGCCGCGTGCCGGCGTTACCTACCCCCTGGCCCTCCGCCCCCGGGGATGCAACAGATCACCCAGGCCGACGAGGCTCGACTACTTGAAGGCCGTCGCATGCATACGTACTCACGGCTTTCCGAGCGTCCCCGATCCGACGTTCACTGGCGGCAGCGTTCACATCAACGTGCCAAGCATCGATAAGAACTCGTCGAGCTTTCAACGGGCGGTTGCAACTTGCCGAAAGCTGATCCCTGCCGGGTTGCCCTACAGCGGCTGACTGCGCAGTCTCGTGGAGCTCCGTCTGTCGTTCGTGTCGCCTTTCGTGTCGACGCAGAGCCGAAGGGTTAAGTGTCCACAGCAGGAGGTTCTTGGCTTCTCGATAGGCGGCTTCGATGTCTGGACTTGACCCGGTAGCGCCGCTGTGGAGGTTGTCCCCGAGTTGTTGAAGTAAGGCGGTGGTCCCCCATCTGAGCCCTGCCGTTTGGTAGGTCTCGGGTGTCCGCAAGACAACCCAAGGAGGACCACCGTTGAAGAAGAAAGTACCCGTTGTGACCGTCGCTGAGCCGAAGGAGGCCGCCCACCTGGCCGGCCTGCCGCTCGAAGCGACCGTGGCGCTGGCCGACCTGGCAAGTGCCGTGAAGGACGGCCTGCTCGGTTTTTGTGCTGATGTCGGCCTCATGGTCATGCGCCAGGTGATGGACGACGAGCTGGCCCGGCGCATCGGCCCCAAGCACGCCAAATTGGCCGCCAGGACAGCGAACTGGCACGGCACTACGACCGGCAGCGTTGTCCTCGGGGGCCGCTTGGTCCCCGTTGAGCGCCCCAGGGGGCGCAGTACCGACGGCACCGAGGTAGAGCTGGACAGCTGGGCCGTGTTCAGCTCCAAGGACCTGCTCGACCAGTTGACCGCGGAGAGGGTGCTGGCCGGTGTGGCTACGCGCCGCCACGCCGACGTGGCCGAGCCGCTCGGGGCCGAAATAGATGACCAGGCCAAAGGGACTGGGCGCTCGTCGGTGTCCCGCCGTTGGAAGAGGGCCACCGAAGCGGCGCTCGCCGAGTTGATGGCCCGGGACCTGTCCGGCCTGGAGGTCGGCGTGGTGATGGTCGACGGCATCGAGGTCGCCGGCCAGTGCTGCGTCGCCGGGCTGGTCATCACGGCTGACGGCACCAAAGTCCCCGTCGGCCTATGGCTCGGCGACACCGAGAACAAGACGGTCGTGACCGCTCTGCTTGCCGACCTCGTGTCCCGGGGCCTTTCGGTCGACATGGGTGTGCTGGTCGTGATCGACGGCGCCAAAGCCCTCGCCGCCGGTGTGGCCAAGGTCTTCGGTGAAAAAGCCGTTGTGCAACGGTGCACATTGCACAAAAGGCGCAATGTAAAAGGCCATTTGCCGGCCGAGCTGGGGCACAAGGTCGACCGCCGCTTGGCGTTGGTGTTCGCCAACCCCGACCCCGCCAATGGCCTCGACGCCGCCAAGCGCCTGGCCACCGAGCTCCGCCCCGACCACCCCGATGCCGCGGCCAGCCTCTTGGAGGGCCTGGACGACATGTTCAGCCTCCGCCGCCTCGGGGTGACCGGCTCGCTCGCCAAGACCCTCACCACCACCAACTGCATCGAGTCGATGATCTCGATCGCCCGCACCACGATGCGCAACGTCAAGCACTGGCAGGACGGGGAGATGAAGAAACGTTGGGCCGCTGCCGGGATGGCAGAAGCCCAACGATCGTTTAGGAAAGTAGTCGGTTACAAGCAGATGCCCGCTCTCGTGGCTGCACTTCGCCGCCATGCCAAAGTTCCCGTCACACCCGCCGGCTACGATCAGGAAGCAGCTTGAACCATAGGTGGCCACCGCCGAAGTTCAACAAAATAGGTGACATCCTCGGTGTAGCGGCCCAGCTCGGGGAGCAACCTACGGTCGGGCACCAGGGCCTCAAACCGGCCTAGTTGGACGGCCTGTCCAGCGTCGCCGCCGGCCCATGCCACTACCCCGGGCTCGAACTCCCCGGCGATGACGGCGGCGTTCGGCGGCGTCACCGTCAGGTCCCGAGCCATCGCGGTATACAGACCGAAGAAGCACAGGGGCAGGCCAGGCCGCCGGGCGCGCACGGTGCCGGCCACCCGGAGGGCCAGGCGCATGGCCGTATGCATCGGCACCGCCAGGGCGGCCCCTTCGGCCCAGTCGACGTCTTCGACCGAGAGGGTGCCCACCGCCAAGTCGGCACAGCGCACTTGGTGCCCGGCGGCGAGCAAGGCGGCGGTAGCGGTCGCCAAGGACAACGGTTGGTGGCCCAGCTCGTAGGTAGACACCAACAGGACCTTCACCGGCCGAGCCTACGTCGCGCACGAGCCGGACCTCACCGGCCGACCTGTGCTGCCCGTTTACAAGCCGGGACGGACGACGACGTCGAGGGCGGCCTCGGCCCGGCGCAGGGCGAGCTCGACGTCCGCCGGCGTCGGGCCTCGGGCGAAGACGAACCCCAGGTAACGGTCACCCTCGGGCACAGGGACCACCGGTCGACCGGCGGGGATGCTGATCTCAAGGCCGACCACGCCGTCGACGGCTAGGGCCTCGGCCTGCCCGGACACCTTCACGAGCACCCCGGCGGCCCGGATGGGGAGCATCATCACCCCCGAGGCCTGGGCCTCCCGGCGCAGCCCGTCGAGCCCGGCGCCGACGGCGTGGCGCACGATGACCTCCTCCAGGCTTACCCCGGCCCCGAAACGCAACGCCCGGGAGCACAGGCCGCCGATGGAACGGGCCGCCACCTCGATGACCACGGGCCGACCATCGGCGCCGACGCGCAGTTCGGCGTGCACCGGCCCTTCCCGCAACCCCAGGGCGGCGGCCGCCGAGGCCACAGTGGCGGCCAGCGAGGCTTGGACCAGCGCCGGCTGGCGGGACGGGGTGACGTAGATGGTCTCCTCGAAGAACGGGCCGTCGAGCGGGTCGGGCTTGTCGAAGACGGCCAGCACCTGGAGGGCCCCGGCCACCAGGAGGCCCTCGACGGCGACTTCGACGCCGACCACGAAGCCCTCGACCAGGACCGGCTCGAGGGGCCCGACGATGGCCCGGACCCGGTCGACTGCGGCCACCGCCTGGACGTCGTCATCGACCCGGATGACCCCTTGGCTCCCCGAACGCCACACCGGTTTGACCACGCACGGGTAGCCGACCTGGGCCGCGGCGGCCGCCACGCTCTGGCCCGGGGCGACGAGCCGGTAGTTGGGTTGGGCCACCGCGGCGGCGGCCAGACGGGCCCGCAGGACGGCCTTGTCGCGGGTGGCGGCCACGGCATCGACGGGGTTGTGGGCCAGCCCCAAGCGGGCCGAGGCGGCTGCCGCCACGGCCACACCCTGGTCGTCAACGGCCAGCACGGCGTCGAGGGACAGACGCTCATGGAGGGCGACAATGATGTCCACCGCGACGTCGACGTTGCCCAGGGGAACGACGATGGCCCGGTCGCCCATGGCGTCGGCCATGGCCTGGCGCCGCTCGGAACCGACGACGACGTCGACGCCGAGACGTTCGGCGGCGGCCAGGAAATCCTTGGCCCGGTAGGTCTCCGTTGGCAGGAGAAGGAGAACGCGGGGCATCACCCCTAGGATGGGCCCAAACGACAGGGATGTGACAGGCACACAATGACTGACGACCGTCCCACCGAGGCACCGGTGCTGACCCTGACGGACAAGGCGTTGGCCAAGGTGCTGGAGCTGCGCGCCGATGAGGGCACTGCGGAGCCCCTGGCCCTATGGGTCGAGGTCAGCGGGACCACTGGCGGCGCCTATACCTACGACATGTACTTCCAGGCGGCCAGCGATGCCGGTCCCGACGCGTGGACCGGGGTGCAGGAGGGGCTGACCATCGTGGTGCCGGCCGCCAGCGCCCCGAAAATGGTCGGCTCGGTGCTCGACCTCAACTGGGACCTCATGGGCGGCGGGATGAGCATCCGCAACCCGAACCGCCCCCCAGCGCCCCCGGCCAGCCCGACCATGACCGGTCCGCCTCCGGACCTGAGCGGCGACGTAGCCCAGAGGGTCATCCAGGTGCTCGACGCCCAGGTCAACCCGTCTATCGCCTCGCATGGAGGCCGCGCCGACCTCGTCGCGGTGGAGGACGGGGCTGCCTACCTGCGCCTGAGCGGCGGCTGCGCCGGCTGCGGGATGGCCGCCGTGACTCTCAACCAGGGCATCGAGGTGGCGATCAAGGAGTCGGTGCCTGAGATCGTCCGCATCGTCGACGTGACTGATCACGCATCGGGTACCAACCCGTACTACGAAGCGGCCAAAAAGTAACCGGCGTTCAGCTCAAGGGCCCAGGCCTCAAGCGGCTGCCCGTCCCTACCAAGGACGCTGCACCCGGGCCTACGGAGCTTCGAGGCGGACGCGATGGGTGCCCGACGGCCAACAGATTGACAACCAGGAGGACGGTGAGCGTCATGAAGGTCTGGATCGACCAAGACTTGTGCACGGGTGACGGGCTATGCGAAGAGATCGCACCAGCAGTGTTCTCGTTGCTCGACGACGGCCTGGCCTACGTGAAAGAGGGTGACGACGTGAAGAGCAAACCCGGCGGAGCGAGCGGCATGGCGATCGTGGCCGAAAGCCTCGAGGACGCCGTTGCCGAAGCAGCCGAGGAGTGCCCCGGCGAGTGCATTTTCATCGAGTCTTAACCACGAGCGGGACGCGCTCCGGCAGAAAGCGACCTGGACGCAGATCAGCGGCGGTCTCGGCTCTCGGAGAACGTCGTCGGTGGCCGTTGGACCACCTCGACCAGGTTGCCCTTCAGCGTGACCTCGCAGCTGACGGGACTAGCTCCCATGGCAGAGGCCTCCACCGGCTGGCGCGACCCAGCCAACCCCGCAAGCATGGCGAAGTCTTTGGCCAACGCGCCTGGCGACTTGGCCTTCTCTTGGGCCCTCAACGGCCCTCCGGCAGGACTCCAATGGATGAGGACAACGCACCGCCCACTTCACCCTGAACGGTGAAGCCCACGTGGCCCGGGCGCTGAGACCGTCACTGTGCCTGCCGGGACCCGGCTCGAGGCGCTGGTGGCGATCCGGGAGCGCACGGCAAGAGGGGTACGCTGGAGCTGCAGGAGCCCCAAAAGAAAGGGCACGGATGACTTGCACCGGGAGCCACGCAGCGGGAAGCGGGCGGGGTCGTCCGGGCCCGCCCAAGGTTCCCCGGGTGTGGAGCCCCGCAGCCGCTGAGGAGGCGGTCAGTATTGTTTGAGCGCTTCACCGACCGAGCGCGAAGGGTATTGGTGCTGGCCCAGGAAGAGGCGGGCCTCCTGAACCACAACTTCATCGGCACCGAGCACATCTTGCTCGGCCTCATCCACGAGGGCGAGGGTGTGGCGGCCAAGGCGCTCGGGTCGTTCGGGGTCAGCCTCGAGGCTGTGCGCGAAAAGGTCGCGGAGAGGACCGGCCCCGCGGGGTCGTCCACGACCGGGCCAGCCCCTTTCACCCCCCGGGCCAAGAAGGTGCTCGAGCTCTCACTGCGGGAAGCTCTAAAGCTCGGCCACAACTACATCGGCACCGAGCACATGCTCCTCGGCCTGGTCGCCGAAACCGAGGGCGCCGGGGCGCAGGTACTGGTCAGCTTGGGCGCCGACCTGTCCCGGGTGCGCCTTCAGGTCATCCAATTGCTCTCGGGCCACCCTGTCACCGGCCAGGAGAAGGCGGACGCGGCGACGGCCCCGGGCGGAGCGGAGGTGCCGGCGGGCAGCCCCGTCCTGGACCAGTTCGGGCGCAACCTCACCCAGCTGGCCCGGGAGCACAAGCTCGACCCCGTGATCGGCCGCGAGCGCGAGATCGAGCGCGTCATGCAGGTGCTCTCACGGCGTACCAAAAACAACCCCGTCCTCATCGGTGAGCCGGGCGTGGGCAAGACCGCCGTCGTCGAGGGGCTGTGCCAGCGCATCGTCGCCGGCGACGTGCCCGAGACCCTGCGGGGCAAGGCGCTTTATTCCCTCGACCTCGCCGCCATCGTGGCCGGCTCTCGTTACAGGGGTGATTTCGAAGAGCGCCTGAAGAAGGTGGTCAAGGAGATCCGCGCCCGGGGCGACATCATCTTGTTCATCGACGAGCTGCACACCCTGGTAGGGGCGGGCGCGGCGGAAGGGGCGATCGACGCGGCCTCGATACTGAAGCCGTTGCTGGCCCGCGGCGAGCTGCAGACGATCGGAGCCACAACGCTCGACGAGTACCGCAAGCACCTGGAGAAGGACGCCGCTCTGGCGCGCCGGTTCCAGCCGGTCAAGGTGGAGGAGCCCTCGCTCGCCCACACCATCGAGATCCTCAAAGGCCTGCGGGACCGCTACGAGGCCCACCACGGCGTCACCATCACCGACCAGGCGGTCGTGACGGCTGCAAACCTGGCCGACCGCTACATTGCGGACCGCTACCTGCCGGACAAGGCGATCGACCTCATCGACGAAGCCGGGGCCCGGCTACGCATCCGGCGCATGACTGCGCCTCCCGATTACAAGGCTCCGGACGACGAGATAGCCAAGGTGAGGAAGGACAAAGAGCTCGCCATCGAGAAGCAGGACTTCGAGCGAGCCAAGCGCCTGCGCGAGAAGGAAGAGGAGCTCCTCCAGCGCAAAGTGACCAAGGAGCAGGAGTGGCGAGCCGAGGGAGCCGACCTGTTCGACGTCGTCGACGAGGAGGTCATCGCCGAGGTGTTGGCGAACTGGACGGGTATCCCCGTGTACAAGTTGACCGAGGAGGAGACCGCCAAGCTGCTCCGCATGGAGGAGGAGCTGCACAAGCGCATCATCGGCCAGGACGACGCCCTGAAGGCCGTCTCGGCGGCGATAAGGCGCACACGGGCCGGCTTGAAGGACCCCAAGCGCCCGAGCGGCTCGTTCATCTTCCTGGGCCCCTCAGGTGTGGGCAAGACCGAGACGGCCAAGGCGCTGGCTGAGTTCCTTTTCGGCGACGAGTCGTCCTTGGTCCAGCTCGACATGTCCGAGTACATGGAGAAGCACACCGTGAGCCGGCTGGTGGGTTCGCCTCCGGGTTACGTTGGCTACGAGGAAGGGGGCCAGCTGACCGAGGCGGTGCGGCGCAAGCCGTTCTCGGTCGTGCTCTTCGACGAGATCGAAAAGGCCCATCCCGATGTGTTCAACGCACTGCTGCAGGTCCTCGAGGACGGCCGGCTGACCGATGCGCAGGGCCGCACCGTCGACTTCAAGAACACGGTCATCATCATGACCTCCAACCTGGGGACCGCCGACCTACGCAAGGCGTCGGTAGGTTTCGCCAGGACCGACGAGGCCGCCACTCACGAAAGGATGAGGACCAAGGTCAACGAGGCCCTGAAGCAGCACTTCCGGCCCGAGTTCCTCAACCGCATCGATGACGTGATCGTGTTCCACGAGCTCTCCAAGGACGAGGTCACGGTGATCATCGACCTGATGATGCAGCGGGTCCGTGGCCAGCTCGAGGCGCAGGGCCTCAGCATTGAGCTCACCAGAACAGCCAAGTACCTGGTCGTCGAAAAGGGCTACGACCCCACGATGGGTGCCCGCCCGCTACGCCGTGCACTGCAGCGCATGGTCGAGGACCCCCTCTCGGAGAGGATCCTCTCGAAGGAGTTCCGGGCTGGCGACACGATCATCGTCGACGCCGACAACGGCGAGGTCACCTTCCGGGTCATGGAGCACTTCGAGCCGCCGCCGGTCGAGTTGGCCGGGGCCGTCAGCAGCGACTAGCGCACGCCGGGCTACCTCGGGGGTAATGGTCTCGGGCACCGGGCCTTGGCTTTGGCGGTCCTGGGCGGTGCCGTCCTCCTTACCCGCGTGCGGTACCAACTTCGAGGTCAAGCTCAACGTCAACGTCGAGCGGTCTGCCCAGGGTTACGGGCCCTTGGTACATCGCTACCCGTACATTGGAGCGCCGGCCTTACCGCCCTCGAGGCCCTCCGCCAAGCGCTGGCGTAAGGCTACTCGCAATGGGGCCCCACGTCGGCGGGTGCTAGGTCCAGCACCGCCGCATCGGGGTTGACCAAATGCGTTGCACTAACTCCCAAACTCAGGTTGGGGCGCCGATAAGGGACGTGGAACCAACCGACATGTAGGCCCCGCACTCCCAATGGCGTCACCAGGGGCAAATGGCTTTTATCTATCGTGAGGTACCTGGCCAGCGTCGTCACCTAGAGTGGTACCTGGCCTTGCTGTGGTTTTCGCCCCGATGTTCCTCATGCCGTTACTCCCTGGTAACGAAGGACGAGGCACCACCGAGCCTATAAGGGGTCGAAATGCCCTCTCCGTGCACTCGCCCGCCCATTTGACGTGGAAGGAACCCTGGCCTACTTTGCACTTCCTGGCGCGCTTGGGGGCCCGCAGCCTTGAGCGCACCCGCTGGGTCGCGGCAAACAGTTTCACCGTCGAGCTCCTGGCTGGCACGTCCATCGCCGAGCGCGCGCTGTGGCCGAACGGCCCGGCCGGGCCCCTGAGCCGCATAACCGCCTCCGATCGATGACCACGACCCGCAGAGCGGAGCGGTTGCGGGTGGCGGTCCTCGCCCCGGTCTCCTGGCGCACCCCTCCCCGGCACTACGGGCCGTGGGAGCAGTTCGCCTCCTTACTCACCGAGGGCCTCGTCGAGCGGGGCGTGGACGTCACGCTCTTCGCCACCGGCGACTCAGTGACCGCTGCCCGTCTCGTGTCGGTGGTCCCGCACGGGTACTCGGAGGGTACCGACGCCGAACCCAAGGTCTCCGAATGCCTGCACATAGCCGAGGCGTTCGAACGGGCCGCCGAGTTCGACATTATCCACAACAGCTTCGACTTCCTCCCACTGACCTATTCCGGGCTGGTGACCACCCCGGTGCTCACCACCATCCACGGGTTCTCGTCGCCGCGCATCCTGCCTGTCTTCAAGAAGTACAACGCCCGTACCGGTTACGTCGCCGTCAGCGACGCCGACCGCCGTCGTGAGCTCGACTACCTAGCCACCATCCACCACGGGATCGACACCGATGCCTTCACCCTGCAAGCTTGCGCCGGGGACTACCTGCTGTTCTTCGGGCGTATCCATCCGGACAAAGGGGCGGTCGAGGCGATCGATGTCGCCGCCCGCGCCGGCCTACCGCTCGTCATGGCCGGCATCATCCAGGACCAGGCCTACTTCGACACTTGTATCTCGCCCCGTCTCGATGACAGGCGCGTCCACTACATCGGCGCGGTGCCCCGGAGCACCGCAACGCCCTCCTCGGTGGCGCCTATGCTCTCCTCCATCTCGTCAACTTCGAGGAGCCCTTCGGCTTCAGCGTCGTCGAGGCCATGGCATGCGGGACGCCGGTAGTGGCCTCCCGTCGGGGGTCGATGCCGGAGCTGATCGACGACGCTCGCACCGGCTTCCTCGTCAACGATGTTGACGAGGCCCTCCTCGCCGTCAGCCGAGCCGCCACGCTCGACCGTTGTGCCGTTCGCCAGGATGCGGTGGCCCGCTTCGGCCGCGACCGCATGGTCGATGCGTACCTCGAGGTTTACGAGCGGGTGGTCAGCGCTGGGCACTGACCCGGGCTCCAGGAGGCCAAACGGGGGGCCTACCCCTCGGGGTTACAGGGCACCGTGGGTGCCCGTGCTCGATCTCGCAGTCGATGACACCGGCAGGCACCCGGCCGTCCGGCCCTGGGACGACGATGGGCAGGCGCTGGCGACCATAACGCGAGAACTCGTTTGCATGGCCGACGGGATCCAGCAAAGCGATGGGCTTCGTAGGCGCGTTGGCGGTGAGACCGGCCGCAATAGCGAGGTGAGAGCCCCGGACGGCGCGGAGGGGTGAAGGACTGGGCACACTGGCCGGTGCCATCCTGCTCAGCAGGTGCGGCGCCACCCTTCGAGGTCCAGGTCAACGTCGAGCGGTCTGGCCAGGGTTACGGGCGTTGGTACATCGGAACGAAAGAAACGACAAGCACTGGATAGCGGGGTCCCTGCTTTGAGGGCCTCTCCGGCCTTCCTGGAGCGCGTACGTATGTTTGTCGTTGAGGCCGGTCCGCCCGGTGGTGGCCAGTCGGCGGGGGGTTATTCGTAGACAGGGAGCAAATGGCGTGCCCTGTGGTGCGGTCCCCGGCGGTGGGACCCGGTGGTGTATGCCCGCAACCACGGCTCCTTCCGTAATGCCGATATAGGCGGCCTCGGTTGTCCCAACGTCGGGATCGACCGCCCCGCGGGCGGGACGAATTGCCAGCTCACAGTGTGTAAAGCAGGCTCCCAGTCAGCGGGCCCTGACCGTATCTGGCGCACAGCTCGGCGAGGACGTCTTCGTGGCTGAACCCGATGTTGACGACGGTGTCGTTACCGGCGTAGTAGATAACGAGGGTCCCGTCTGCTCGACGGAGCATCCCACAGGAAAACACCACATGAGGGACGTGCACGTATGCGTCCTCGGGTGTGCGGCAGTCGGCGCGGGACGGGAAGAGCACCGGGATGCTCGACATGCGCACCCGGCGGGGATCGTTGAGGTCATGGAGGGCGACTCCCAAGACATAAGGGTTGCCGTCCATCGTGGACCGGACACCGTGGAACAGGTTGAGCCAGCCGTGGGACGTCCGGACTGGGGGGGCGCCGGGGCCGAGCTTGTCGGAGAACGCGCTCGGGCCAGCACCGGTCCGCATGATCGGTTCATCGTCGACCGTCCAGGGCCCCGTACGAAAATCGTCGGTCTCACCAACGCGGATCTGCGTATAGTCACCGCCGACGTCGCCTTGGCGGTCATCGTTCGGGCGGAACAGGCCGATGTAGCGTCCGTCAAAGCGCTCGGGGAAGATGACCACGTTGCGCATGTCGCGGTCCAGCATGGGCCCCTGGCGGCAGAAACTGCGCAGGTCGTCGGTGGTCGCCAAAGCGACCCTCACTCGGTTCCTCACTCGGGCGTGGTAGGCGCTGTAGGTGACGGCGATCGTCCCGTCGATGGGGTTGAGCCGAGCGTCTTCGACCCCTCCTGACTCCATGTCGACCATGTCGTCGGCGCTGACTGCCAGTCCGAACGAGTCCTTCAGTGTGGCTGGGACCAGCACCGGTCGTGGGTCGACGCGCCAGTCCGTTACGCCGTCACGGCTCCGGGCGACACCCAGGATGCTCATCCCGCAGCGCAGGTGCGATCGGAACAGCAGTGCAGTCTCGTCACCGACTATCGCGGCACCGGCATTGTGGACGGTCACGACCTGCAGGCCAGGGTCACGCCACACCCGGTTCACGTCCGCGGGGGTCAGGACCGGGTTGGCGGGGTAGCGCAGTACTGGGCTCGTGAGCGACACGGCCCCCTGGACGTCCCCGAAGTCGATGGTCCGCTCCACGCTTGCCTCCACACTCTCGGGCCGGCCTCGGTGCCAATGGCCGTCGCGTCGACCATAACGTCCTTCCGGGCCGGGCGTGATCGGCGCCGGGGACGGACGGCTTTTGGTCTTTGTCCCCCACGGGACGCAGGGGACCTGCACTTGGGCTCCCATTTAGCTATTGCTCGCCTTCGAGATGAGGATGCTGGCGACACGGAGGGCGAGGACAAGCGGTGCTGGTGTTGCCACGCGACTTGTTGGCAGCAGCACGAACGGCCCATCGTCGTCCCAGGCCGGACGGTCGGGTGCCTGCCGGTGTAATCGACTGCGCGATCGAGCACGGGCACCCACGGTGCTCTCGGACCCCCGGGGTGGCCCCCGCTCGCCCGCGTGGAGCCCGGCGCCCGCGGCTCGGCTCACGGCGAGGACGGCCTCGTCAACTCGTTGACCAGGAAGCCCGTGCGAGTGTCGTCGATCAGCTCCGGCGTCGACCCCCGACGGGAGGCCACGACCATTGACCATCAGCGGGAAGTCCGCAGCGACCAGGACCGGGATGCCCGCGAAGCGTCGGAACAGCTCTCGGGGATCCGCTTTGCAGCCCATCCCCACTTCTATCCGACTGTTCAACTCTGGCCGCTTGGTGACGAGCATATGGCTAACAACGACCAGGAGATCCTCCGAATGGCAACCACGAGATGACTGTGCCGGCCGTCCTCCCAGAGCACGTTCGGCGATTGGCCGACCGTCCGATGGTCGGCACCGTTCCCGTGCCCGGCTACGGGGCAATGTTCAACGCCGGGGTGCTTCACCATGAGGGCGCCTATCACCTTTTCGCCCGGGGGGTGCGTTCGGGCTACCGCCGGAACCCGGGCCCTGGCGAACGGTTCCTCGACTACATCTCCGACATTGTTGTGTTCATCTCCGCCGACGGTCTGGGCTACGCGTTCCAGTACGTTCTGGCCCGAGGCGGGAGAGGGAACGCCGCCTGTTTCGAAGACCCCCGCGTCCAGCGGGTGGTCTCCTGCGGCGCCGAGCAGCTGGTGATCACCTACACCGCCCTACCTCCGGCTGGCAGCGGGCTCCCGTGGCGGATCGGCGCTCACCGGCTGGGCTGGGATGGGCAACGTTTTTTTCTCCGGCCAGGCAGCGGGCGGCTGCTTGGCCCTGAGGGTGTCCCGAACAAAGACGCGGTCATCTTCGCCTTGGCCGACGGGCGGGTGGCCATGATCCATCGCATCCATAACAACATGCAGCTCGCCGTGTTCGACGATCTTGATCATCTATGGAACGCCGGCCCCGAGTACTGGGACCTCTACCTTGCCGACCTCGAGGTCCACACCCTGCTGCGCCCGAGCCCCGGTGCGCTCGGGGTGGGCGCGGGCGCCCCGCCCGTGGCGACCGAGGAAGGGCTCCTGCTGTTCTTCCACGAACGCCGCGCCGACGGCTCCTACACGATGAACCTGGCGCTGCTGGATCCCAGCACCGGGGAGGTGGTGAGCCGTCTCCCTTCCGCCATCCTCGAACCGGAGCTCGAATGGGAGCGGCGTCGGGGACGTCGACAATGTGGTCTTCGTCCAGGGCGCCCATCGCGACGGTGACCACCTGTACTTGACGTACGGCGCAGCCGACCGTTACGTCGGCGCAGCCACGGCATCAGTTGCTCATCTCCTGGACGCCCTGGCGGCCGCGGCCTGAGCCTGCCGGAACACGGGTGTTGCCTGAGTGGCGAAGTCGGCAGCGGCCGCCGGGCAACTTGAGTTTGTGGGCGCGAGTGCAACGCATTTGGCCATCCCGAGGCGGCAGTGCTGGACCTGCTAGCCGCCGAGGTGAGGCCCAGTGCCGGGGTCGGCTACGGCAGCGCCTGGCGGAGGGCCTCGAGGGCGGTCAGGCGGCGCTCCAGCTTGACCGGGCCCTCGGCGCCGCGGCTCCGGATGCGCTCCTCCACCTGGTCGAGACGCAGGGACTCTCTCTAGGACAGCGCTGCCCGTTCGGGGTCGGGCCGGCTCCGTACGGCCCGCACAAAGGCGGCCTGTGCGTCCATGGCCCGCTTGAGCCCGAGGGCCCGGCCCACGGCCGAGTAGCTCCCTCCCTTCTCGCGCAGGGATAGGACTTCCTCGTCTACGTCCCGGCGAGGCTGGCGCGGTCTCTCGGTCCTCCGAGGTCGTTCAGCGCTGTCGCGTTCGGACCGCGGTTTCCCCGGGTGCGGGTTGAACCTAGGCATGCCACACCTCGGTCACCCTGTCCTTTCACCGGCGCATTAGGTCGTGCTCATGCCCTCGCCTTCCGGCCCGGCTTACCGGCTTTGGCGACTGATCGGGCCGTCCCGTGCTCGTACGCGGCCAGGTGGCCGGCGCAGAGCTGCACGACGGCATCTGTGGCCGGCTCGGCGCAACCCTGACGGCGACAGACCACGGGCCGGCCTTGGGCATGGTAGGTAACGCTGGCGTTGCGTAGTTTGTCCTTCAACCATCCACCTGAGAATAAAATCTCGGTGCTGCTTCAATGCCTGATAATGCACGCCCACAGGGACCAGGGGACGGCGGTCAGCCGTTCAGCCGGCCTAGGAGCTCGGCCACGTCGACCAGGGCGAAGCCGACGGCGGTGTCGGAGAACCCGTACGGGAGGACCAGGACCTCACCGTGGAGGAGCGCCCCGCAGGAGTAGAGCACGTTTGGCACATATCCCTCCCGTTCGTCTTCGTTGGCCACGAGGAGCGGCGCCGGGAGCGTTGCGAGCACACGGCGGGGGTCTTCGAGGTCAAGGAGGATGGCACCGAGGGCATATGTGCGCATCGGCCCCACACCGTGGGTCAGGACAAGCCAACCCTCACGGGTTTCGAGCGGTGACCCGCAGTTGCCCACCTGGACCAGCTCCCACGGTCGTAGCGCCCAACGTAAGGTGGCGCCCTCGGCCCACTCGCTACCGTCGTCGGACACCGTGACGGCCAAGTGCTCGCGGTCCCAGCGCGAGAGGGCCAGATACCGGCCGCCGACCTTGCGGGGGAAGAGCGCCATGTCCTTGTTGGTGGCGAACGGCCCCGAGAGCTGGGAGACGACGAAGGTGCGGAAGTCGGTGGTCGTCAGCAGTTGCGGCGCGACAAGTGCCTGGTCGAAGGCGGTGTAAGTGGCGAGGTAGCTGACGGCGCCGTCGCCGTCGACGAAACGTACGAAGCGAGCGTCCTCCATGCCGTGGAGCTCGGTCGGGCCGTGTGGCCACAGCACCCGTTCGGCGATCGTCGTGCGAGCCGGGAACTCGACGGTGTAGTTGTTGGCCGCCACCCAGCGGATCTGTTCAACGGCGTTCCTGACCGGCGCCCTGGACAGGAGGTCAGGGTGTAGTTCGCCAATAGCAGCATCTAACTGGGCCGCACCGAAGTCAGCCCCCAGGCGGTCGAGGACGAGGGCGGCGGCGTTGTTGTCGCAGCCATGTTCGGCCAATTTGGTGTGAAAAAGGCGCCGGGAGTAGGGACCGGGCGAAACTCGGCCGCGTTCGAGGAACGTACCCGGGTCGTCCAGACGGGCGACGCCGGCGGCGTCCACGGTGCCGGTGCGGAACTCGATGGACGAGGTGTGGCCTTCACCCACGGCTCGCAGGCTCATTACGAAACGCGTCTCACCTGCGCCCAGGCCGGCCTGGTCGGGGTGGGCGACGATGGAGGGGTTGAACAGGGCCGCCGCCTCGGGCGACACTTCCCGGGTGAAATAGGCGCCGATGAGCAGCGCCCTGTCGGTGGGTACGTCATCGCTTTTCCCAAGGCGGCGGGCGGCGTCGCCGAAATGGATTCTCCACGTGGCCTCGAGATCCCGGTGGCGAAGGGCGAAGCGCCCCCTCAGGTCGGCGAGCGTGGCCGTGACGTCGGCGTCGTCCATGGCCAGGATTCGTTCGGTGACCGCGACGGCGCGTGAGTCTCCTCCGGGCATCTCCTCGCCGGGGACGAACAGTACGGTGATGACCCGCCCGGCATCGGGACGAAGCCGGAGCGCGCCCCGGGACACCATCTGCGGTGCCTGCGCGTCGCCGGTCACGGCGCCATCCCGACAAGACGGCGGCCGTGCTGGAGCGGCGAGATCAGCGAATGGGTGGGCTCCGCGCCCTGGTTGAGCTTGGCGCCATCGGCGATGAGGTGGTCGGCGAGAGCGGCGTACTGGCGGGCAACCGCCGGCCACCCGAAGGCAGGGGCGAGACGGGCCGCTTCGCGCGCCATCGACGCGCCAAGCCCAGGTTCGGTGAGGACGTGGCGCAGCGCCGCGCCAAGGGCGGTGGCGGCGCGGTGGGGGACGACGATACCGGCCCCGCTCGACAGCAGCTCGACGGCGTGGGGGAACGCGGTCGCCACGACGGGCCGGCCGGCAGCGAGGGCGTCGACGAGCACGCCGGAGGTGACCTGGTCCTGGGAATCGTAGGGCAGGACGACGACCGTCGCGTCCTGTACCAAACGGGTCAACGAGGGCAGGTCCCGGTAGGCCGCGTCGAAGGTCACCGACGGCGCCACCCCCTTGGCCCAGGTGCGCGCCACCAGCATCTCCCGGTAGGCCTCGCCCGCCGATGAGACGACCTTGGGGTGCGTGCGACCGGCGACGACATAGCGGGGCCGAGGGTGCAGGGCACTCAAGTCCATCATGGCGTCGATGGCCCACTCGATCCCCTTTCCCGGGCCAAGCAGGCCCCAGGTGAGCAGCACCGGGCGGCCGGGAGCGGGAGGCCAGCGTGGCACCGTGAGGGATAGTCGTGACCTTGGAGGCGTCTACGTTGAAAAGGCGGCACAAGCGCTGCCGGGCCGTCTCGGCCATCACAACCACGGCGCTGGCCATCTCGCAGACCGCCCCCAGCACTAGCTTTTGGTTGTCGGTCGGGTCGAGCGGCACGGTGTGGGCGACGACGATGGAGGGGACCGTAAGGCTGCACAGGATGTCGAGGATCTCGTCGCCGTCGGTGCCGCCGTACAGGCCGTACTCATGTTGCACGATGGCCGTGTCGCAACCATTTAGGGCGGCGGTCGCCTCTCTCAACGAGGCGGGCACGCCATTGTCCAGCTCGGCCATCACTCTGGGGTCGGACGACGGGGGTCCGTCCGCCACCCGCACGACACCCACGGCGGCGCCGTTCGCCTCCAGAGCGCGAGCCGGGGCGGCGCTAAAGGTCGCCAGCCCGCATGGTGTGGGCGGGTAGGTGCTCAGTAACCCGTAGGTGCGCCTCGCGCCCTCGGCGCGCCAGAACAGACAGGAAAGACCTTACGGCAACGCGCACACACGAACTCCTCCCTGTCGCTCGGTTGAGGGCAAACCTGCACGAGCGGCCGCCGCCGTTCAGCCCAAGCTAGGGCTCTCCCGAGAGGGTGTGGTCCACACTACCGTTAGGCAATGCCAGCGGGCAATTTGCCTCTTTTGTCTACGTCAAGCCTGGCGAAAATTCTCCCGTTGCCGCTGCGCTCGGAGTTCGACACCGATGACTTCCTGCGCAATATGGCCTCCGTCGCCGGTATGGCGGCGGGGTGCGAATACGCCGTCACTTTCCAGCGTTTTACTGTGGACTAAGGCCGTGGGCACCAGAAGTGCTGGTCTTGAGCTAACTGACTGTGCCGGCACGGGTATCGGCACCCTCAGACGGCGTGATCTGCCTAGAGGTCTTGGGGGCGGACCATGGCCTCCAGCGTAGCGTCGACTTGGCCGAGCGACGCCCAGGGGCCGTGGAAGGTGAGCTTCACGAGCGCCCCCGTCGGTAACTTGTCACGCAAGCGGGCGAGCGGGAGGGGGTCACCATTTCCAGCAAGCGAGACAGCGAGCTCTTGGAGGCCCGGGTTGTGGCCCACCAGCATCAGCGAACCGACGTCGTCGGGAAGGCACCGGAGCCTGGCTAGGAGCTCGGCTGGGCCGGCGCCATATAGGCCGTCTTCGTAGCGACCTCGCTGGCCAGTGACAATTCCCCAAGCGTCTGGCGCGCTCGTCGCGCTGTCGAACACAGCACGAGGTCCGGCATGACCGCCTCCCGGCTCAGGTGGGCGGCCATATCCCGGGCTGCCCGTTCCCCGCGGCGCGAAAGGGGACGTGCGTGGTCGCCTAAGCCGGGGTCGTCCCAACTGGACTTGGCGTGGCGGAGCACCTAGAGGCTGCGGAGAACCTGCACGGGACACAGCCTTATCCCTCTGGTTGCCGAAGGCCAGGGTGACGTCGCCCGGGAAGGCCCCTACTACACCGCGTGATACACCCGGCATCATCACCGACTCACTAATCGTGTTGTGGCGTTCAGCTCATCCCGCAAGCGCGGATTCTGAGGCGCCACCCACAAGTGATGCATAAGTGTCGTTATGCATCATGAGTGCGCCTGTACCTACCCCCGGAGATTGCGCAGGACCACGGTCTCCCGTTGGCGTCACCCCCTTCCGCGATTACGGTTCACGGACCTAATAGCAGCTGCTTTTGCTCTGAGGCCATAGTTACACCAGCGAGAGTCCTGACGCCTGGGCTAGTGGCCTGGACCCGCTCCCGGGCCGGTGCCGGCCACCCACGCCCGGACGTCTCTGTGAGGCAGCACCATTGACATCGTTGACGTACACTTGACATCATTGACAGAAAGTGGAGGTGGAGAAGTGCCAAGAGCAGCAACGAGGGTAGGTGGCACGCCGACTAAGCGAGCGGTCCCAGGGCGTGGCGTGGTCAAGAGCGACACCAGAGCCAAGTCAGCGGTACACCGGGACAGTGGTGTGGCCAACTTCGTCGTGAGCGCGCCCAAAGGGCGAAGCCATGGCCGTCTAGTTGGTTCGACGGCTCTCAGGAAGCAATCACGGGATGATAAGCGTCGCAAGAATGCGCAAGAAAGCCCGCTTGACCAGGTGGTGTCGGCATTCGTCGCCGGGGCCACACGTGGGAGCCTGGTCGAAACCATCTCCAAACTTGCCGACCCGAAAGCTTTCGGGTCGAAGCTCGCCACCCTGGCCGAAGCTCAGGCGACGTGGGAAGTCGCGTTGGGTCGGTACCTCACCGTGAGCGAGACGGCCAAAGTACTGGGCGGTTCGAGCCGCCAAGCCGTTCATCAACGCATCGAACGCGGCACGTTGCTTGCCATGGACCTCGCTGGGCAGTTGGTACTGCCTGCCTACCAGTTCGATGGCCACGAGGTGAGGCCCGAGGTCGTGCAGACGCTCAAGCTGCTACGCCCGGCAGGGCTCTCTCGGGAAGGCCGAGTCTCGTGGTTCGCGTCACCCCAACCAGAGCTCTATGGGCCCGGCCGGCGGACTGGTTGGGCAAGGACCCGACTGCGCTCTACGAAGCAGCCCGTCACACCGCTGGCAGCCTGGGGCACTGACCACCGGTCATCCGCCAGGCCGCCTGGTGCGCTGGTGCAAGATGGGTGCCGATGCGCCGCGGCTTGAACTGGACAACGAGAGGCAAACGACGGGTTCCCGCACCAGGCTCCGGTCTGGACCTGCGGGGCTTCCCGTCCTTCATACTGCCCGCCGGGGAGAGGATCTTCCGCATCCACCGCCGCGGCTCCAGCCCCTGGTGGTTCTCAAGCGACGGTTCGCAGCGCTTCGACGTGCCACCGCCCTACGGCACCTGCTACCTGGCCGAGCATGACCTCGGGGCCTTCGTGGAGACCCTCGGACGGCTGGTCGTCATTCCGCGCACCGACATCGTCGAGCGCCAACTGGCAGAAATGACGATTGCGCACAACCTCTGCCTGGCTGACTGCACGGCGCGGTCCGCGGCTGCCTTCGGTATCACGGCCACAACCAGCGCCGGCTACCCGTACGAGACCGTCTCCCACCCATGGGCTCGTCTCTTCTGGCGCGCTGGCTTCGACGGCGTTCGCTACGGCGCCTCCCACGACCCCTCGTTCGAAGAAGTTTGCTACGCCCTTTTCGGTCGCTCTGATGTGCCACACAGCCTCGGCCGGGACCGGAGTGCCCGCATCTCGGAGGACCTGTTGCGCCGCGCACAGGCCGTGTTCGGGTTCAAGATCGTGTGACGGGTCCAGTGCTCGTACAGGGGGGGGTTGACAAAGTCACCGTGACGAAAGGGCTGTTGGGCTCACACGAATGTCCTACATGAGCAACCAAAGGAGGCTCCCATGCTCTGCCAAGTGTTGCGGTGCCCGAACGCGGCTACTGCTGTCTTTCGGCTTCGCGAACCTGGTACTCCACTGTTCGAGTGGTTGATCTGCCCGGACTGCAACGACCGGATCGAACGTGGCGCGCCCTACGAGGTGCATCACGACGCCATTTACATGGGGGACGATCTTTCCCCACGAGTAGAAAGCGTGGATATTGAAGACGATATCGGGGCCAGCGATATCGGGAGAGGAGCGACAGTTACGTTTCACCTCGTGAAGAACGGCGACCTGCAAAGCGTGAACATGTGGCTCTCAGAGCGTCAGCTCGGCGGTATAGGGCGGATGTTTAAGGGCGATTGAGAATATCCCATACTGATATCGCATGTTTAGGCGTGCTATACACCTTCTGCGGGCGTTGACTCGTGCTTAGTGAGCACTTCGATGTCGTACGTCTCGCCGCTGCTGAAGTCGTTCCTGATCTTCATTCTTGCAATAAAGACAGCTTCGTCTTCTTGAGTGAACCCGGGCATGTTTGTGACGACTGGCGGTCCGACGTGAGGGTGCACATTGAAGTCGATGGGAAAGAGACCGAAGGGATCTATCCAGGGGAAGATCACAGTCGTGTCAGCTTTCCGCAGGGCAACGGTCGACTTGTCGCTATCGAGCCCTGCCGCCAGATCGAGGACACTACGTCGCACTCCGTCACGACGACGCCATGTCGCCTTGTTCAGGAGGACGTCAAACGCCGCGTATTCGATGCGTCCCAGGAATGGTTCGACATCGGGTGCCCTTGCGTACGTGTCGCGCCGGTCGGCATGGGTGGCTTCAGGCCGGAGGCGTTGGAACCAATCCGAAATCTCCCGCGTGGCTCCAGTGCAAGTTGCCAGGGCCGGCTTGCAGTAGGGCCAGTAGCGGCGCCACACAGTTATTGGGTCCGGCAGCGAAGGCGCGCTCGAACAGCCGGAAGAAGTTATGCAGTTGACCCATAGCGCTGTCCTCGGAGAGAGCATCGGCGAGAAGGGCCAGCCCGTCGAGACGGTCAGAAACTGCTGCACCGATCGGGCTACTTGGCCCTAGCTCGGGAAGATGTACTACCCGAGGCCGGGATGGGAAGGGCGCGGCGATCCCACTGGCTGCCGCCAAGATTCGCTGCTCACTAGGGTCCGTTGCAGAAACCGCAACGCAGGGCTTCGGCGAACGAATAACCCGGCGGCAGCGGTAACTCACTGCGAGGATATCGCCATACTCGACCAGAGCCGCTTCTAACAGCTGTCGTGGCTACTTAGGGGCTGGACCCCGCGTATGTGGTCGATCAAAAACCCGTCCACACCATCCGCACGTGCATTGGGCACCACTCTCCACAGTGGCAAGTGTACCGTGCTCGAGAAGGCCGCCGGAGGGCCTCGGCTTCAAGTGCAGCAGCCAGCGTGCCGGGCCCCGTGGGCTCTCAAGGCGGCAACAGCACGAGGAGGGAGCGCCACAGTGCGCAAAGAGAGGATTGGAGCACGCTGCGGCGATGCTGCGATGAACCGCTATGTCATGAGAGAACGGCTCCTGCCGCCCCTGAACCGCCGCCCGGTAACGCTCAACAGCAACCAGCATCTCCGAGATTTGCTCGTCGCTTGCCTGCAGGGCAGCCCTCGCCGCCGCTTCACTCTCGAGCACCGCCCGGAGGTCGTAGAGATGTGTAACTGCCTCGTCTCGTAGAAGGGACGAAATGGTCGTGGCCCATAGGACCGTCTCGGCGTCCACCGAACAGACGCGGGTGCCGCTGCCCGGTCGCACCTCGAGCACGCCCAAAGCCACAAGGGACTGCACCGCTTCCCGCAGGGTGTTCCTCCCGACGGAGAACTCCTCCATCAAGGCCCGTTCAGTGGGCAGCCTGTCACCGGCCTTCAGGTCACCGCTACGGAGCCTTTCGAGCAGGTCCTCGGCGACCGCTGTGGCCGTCCGGGCCGGTACGCAGGTCTCCATGGTGCGGGCAACCTTCGCCGGTGGCGGGTCTGACGCGATGCGCCCCGTCGGGGGCTGGGCGGTCCTCGCTCACCTCGGCTCGCTGCCCGGCGGCCATGTGGCCGCCTACAACGCCCGTGGCCGCTTGGTCGACATGGCCCCGGTCCCGAGACCGACAAACCCGGGCGGGCCCCGCGAGGTTTCCAACCCGACCTTCGTGCGCACGACCCACCAGGGGGTCCTCATCGTCGGCCACACCGTCGGCAGCTTCCTGTCGCCGGACGTAGCCGACGGCTCCTTCGTGATGGTGGGATTAGAAGGCCTGGAGATCTGCCGCCCGGCAAACCCGCGTGGGCTCGCGCCAGGGGTGAGGATACTGAGCGGGGACGGCCAGCCGCCCGGTTCGATGGGGCCACCGATCACGCTCGTTGTGGTGCACTCCGGTACGGCCATCGCCAGGGTAGAGGTCGTCTTCGCCAATCATGTCGCGGACTTGATGGCTCCCATAGGCGGCCAGGCCGTCCTCGCCACCCTGGGCACGGTGGCCAACAACGCCCAACTGGGCACGTTGCAGCCGGCTACCGTTTACGGCTTTGACAGACAAGGCAGGCGCGTCGCGTCGGTGCAGCTCACCCCCGAGAGCAACGGAAGCTGCATTCCGTCCGTTTAGTAAGTGTCGCTCAACGCGCATGGGCTCCTTCAGACGCCTAAATGTGCGGCAATGGTGGGGATGTTGCCGTCCCAATTGAGACCTCGACGCGCCACCGCCAAGCCGGGCACCAGCCCTAGTCAGGTGTGTTCTTGACCATCGCCGCAAGCTCGTCACGATGATAACCATGCCGACACCCAAGCTCGATGAGCTCTTTGACCTTGGCGACCACCACCAGACTGCTGCGCGGGCTGGTGTGCCGCAGGTTCTACGCCCAACCATCACCGAGACCGTGCCCGCTGGCGTCAGTGGGCGAGGGGGAGCCCCCGCCCACGCCAGCCACAACGGGGCCTACTGCTTCTTGGGCCGCTTCTGTCGGGGACCCAACAGGGCGTGGAGGACCATCGCCCATGCGCTGGCCGCCTCCAGCAATGATGCATTCGGCCTGGCCCTCAAGAACAGCAGGACCGTTACCGCGCTCAAAGCGACCGCTACGAGGACGACGATGACCGCCGCCCACCCAAGTCCGTGGACACCTACGCCGGCAGCGAGGACAACAGCGCCGGTTCTGCGAACAATCTGGTTTGACATTCTGGTTACTCACCTCCTTTCAAGGGGCGGCCAGAGGCGTCCCGGCCGCCTTATCAATGGTCCACCACGCCCGCCTTGTTGCCCCGGACAGGAACGGGATTGCCCCTGAACGGAAGTCCACCGCCCTCTGTCCGGGCCCAGGCGCAAACACCTGGTATACGCGCCGTGCTCTCATGCCTTCTATATCGACAGGTTGCCGGTGACTAACTAAATGGGCCCCTCTGACGAGGGCCTATGCGTTCCGGCCGTTGCCAGCGGTCAGGGCTTGTGCGACGAGAGTTCTGCCGTGAGAGCATTGGAACGGGAATGGGCTTCCCGAGTTATCGTCGCGGCACGGCGGTATAGGTGGTAAGCAAAGAGCCAACTTGTTTTGACAGGGAATTGCCGGCCCTTGAGGCCGGTTGTCATCCAGCTCTTCGAGGACCGGGGCTATCCGATTGCACGCCGACGCCCAGCGCTACACCGTCTGTCATCTGTAAAGAGCCAGTTACGTCCTCGTAGATAGGCGGATTAGGTCGAACGGCGGGTGGCGCCAGTTCATTACAGGAAGTGGTGGCATGTGAAGGCCCTCATCATCTGCGATCATCCGTGCGCCGAGGGCCTCCAGCAAGCCCCTGCATGATCGAGACACGAGAAGCTCTACAGTCGGTTCTTCGAAAGTCTGGCCGAAGGTAGGAAGGCCGGTCAGCCGCCTCCATTCAAGCGCGTACTGAAGCAGCGCTCCTCGCAGTCGGGCTCGCGCTTCTACAAGGTGGCCGTCAGTGACCGAGCTCAACCGAGCGATCGCCACTACCGTTACCCGGAGCCAGTGCACTACGTCGTCCACGCTCCACCCGAACGGGCCCAGCCTCCGGTCCGCTGCTGATGAACAAGAGTGGTTCGACCCCCCTCCATCTGGCTGTCCAAACAACGGGCAAGGGCAATTCTGGGTCGGAAATAGCAAAGGAGGAACAACACCGGATCATCGTGTTGCTACTAGGACACGGCGCCAAAGGTGCTGATCTCGACGCAAAAGGAAAGACCGTCGCAGCCGCGGCATCGAGCGACTGGATCCGTCAGCTGCTCGGAGCCCACTGATACGCCCTCGCGCAGGCTAAAGAACCTGCTGGATCGCCTTTTATTGAGCGGGTTCGCACGAGCGCAGGGGGAGCGGTTTTGGGGTCGAGGGGCCTCGAGGGGAGCTGTAATTCAGTATTGCAGTAATACCGCGGAGAGGCTAAGCTTTAGTTTCGTGGCTCACGAACGTGTGTTCATCGCAGTTCAGAGCCGTGGGCTCATCGCCATACCAACCTCGATCCGTCGCCAACTGGGCTTGGACCAGCCGGGAGCGCAGGTGGAAGTGATCGAAAGGGGAGGAGAGATCGTTCTCCGCCCACATGTAGCGGTGCCGTCCGACCAGGCGTGGTTCTGGTCGGAGCGGTGGCAACGGCGTGAGCGGGAAGCCGACGACGCCATCAGTGCTGGCCGTGTAGCTGCGACTGATGGGGTCGTGGAAATGCTGGCCGAGCTCGAGTCGTGAGGTTTGAGCTGCCAGAACCCTTCAAAGATGATTATCGGCGGCTGTCCGGAGAGGAACGCGAGATGTTCCGCTTAGCCGTCGAGGCCTTCAACTGGGCCTCCGACCGGTGGGTCGAAGCAAAAGGACCGGCGTCCTGGCCGGGTGACCTGCGTGTAAAAGCGGTCGTCAACGCGCCAGGCATCTTCGAGATGACGTGGCGCTTTACCGGGCCGGACGGCAGGGCGACCTGGGAGTGGGCAACGGTTATGGACCGGGACGGGAGCTCACGGCCTGCGGTGCGCTGGCGACGGCTCGGCTTCCAGGGCGTCTTCCGTGAGCCCTAGGGGTCTCCGACCTGCTCATTGGCTGAACAGAGTGAACCGAGCTGCCGCTAGTCCGGGGGCAAGAACGTCGTCCTGGCCCATCCAGACCTTTTTGTTCTCAACTTGACATAACGGGCATTATCGGCGGCTTGACAGGGAGCTAGTCCCGTCCGTGGTGGTGCGGGCCGTGCAAGTACTCTGTCCACCAGTGAGCGGAGCCGAACATTCGAACGCCACGGCCTACCGCCGCACTGCGGATGCGTTCCGATCTGGCAACGACGCATTGCTGGCTTCACTCATTGACGTCGATGTGGTCTGGCATGTTCCTGGCGAGCACGGTATGGCAGGCGACATCCGTGGACGTGACGCGCTGTTCGCGTGGTTTCGCGAGCTGGCGTCGAAGGGTTTCTGGCTCAACGAGCATGACGTGATGGGTAGCGACGAGCACGTGTGCGCCTTGAGCATCATGGGTGCACGGCGTGATGGCGTGGATGTCCAGACAAGAGTCGTAAGTGTCTTCCACTACCGCGAGGGGCGCCAGATCGAACGATGGTTCTACCCGGAAGAGCCAGCCGTCTGGGACACAATCTTCGCGGAAGGGCCGACTTTTGTCGGTTGAGCCGAGGTTTAGAGTCCCACTCACGCGTGAAGGCAGGAAACCTAGCGGGCGGACATGTGTGATGGGATCAAGTAAGGCCAGTCCGGAAAAAGTCGCAACGCGGATGCCGCTGAGACCACTCAGCGGGCCTGGTATACCACGCCGCGAGCACAAGGAGGGCGCTGGCCAGGGGCAAGAACGTACCCTTTTCGCATGTCCCTGAACCCTCCGTCTATTGACAAGCGGCTCGTCGAGCTCACGCAGCGGAACCTGGAGCAACCCCGTCAACAGACACGTCAGGAGACCCGTCAACAGACACGTTTCATGAGATCCAAATCCGTTCTTTTCCTTACGGCCGGCATCGTTCTCCTAGCAGTCCTAATCGCCGTCGGGCACTAGAACGGCACCACAAGGGCGTTCCTCGGTGTGACCTATCGTGCTTGGCGTACGCGCGCCGAGGTCTGTTGCCCGGGGCATGTCACTCCCCTCGCCCGCCGGGACCCTATATCGTCACTGTGACGTAATCGACCGGGCTATCTGGTAACCCGAGCCAACCGGTTGTACGAGGATTTGGTGGTCATCCGTCGCCGTCCGGCCGGCTCCACGACGATGCGCCGGCCGGAGCCCACATCGGAGCTGGGATCCGAGCCGGCATCCCCACCTGACGTCGTGTAGTAGTCGCTCGCCGGCGTGGTGCCACCCTGCTGGTTAGGCATCGTCTGGTTGCTGGGGACGCTCGGCGAAGCACCCCCGGATTCGGTGTCCTGGTTCACAAGCGAGCAATCGCCGGTGAGCTCCTGTGCGGGCAAGGTCGGCGCAGGGAGCGCCGGCACCGTCGTGGTGTACGTGCCAGCGAACAGCGCCGAGGTGAGGTCGCCGACCGTCTGGTCCCGCCAGGTGGACAGGTTGGGTACCTCGACACCGAAACGCTCGGCCACCAACTTCAGCTGCGAGGTGTGGTCGAAGGTCTCGTTGGCGATGTGGCCGCCCCGGCTGAAGGGCGAGATAACAAGGCAAGGCACCGGCCCCGAGCCCGAGCGGGCCGGTGATCCCGAGGTCGTCTGACGAGGCGCCGGGTTCGAGGGTCGACGACGGGGTGGCTGTCAGGTACTCACCGGGGTGCCGGCGGGGGCGTGGGTGGCGGCACGTGGTCGAACCAACCGTCGTTCTCGTCGTACATCAAGAACAAAGCCGTTTTTGACCAAGCTCGGGGTTAGAGGTCAGCGTCAAGGACCAGGGACGTGAAGTACATGCCGTTGTCGGGGGACGACGGGTGCTCGTCGAACCCGAGCGGAGGATGACCCACGAGACGCTAGGCAGCGAACCCGAGTTGATATCGGCGAGGAAATCGTTGGGAAAGGTCGGGAGGAACGCGTTCTGGTAGAGCAACGACGCCGGGTTGCGAAATGCCGAGAAATATGGCAGGACATGGTCGCTTGCCACCATGACCTCGGGATTGAGCGTCGGGTTGTAAAGAGAGTCGTCCCAAGTGGGGTAGGTGGCCAAAGCCGCGTACTGAGGAGCTAGATCGGCGTTGGACGGGTGGTACACCTTCCACGGCACCCCGGCGTCTTGGAGCACCTCCTGCATCGTCGGCCATGTGCAGTTCCACAACGCGTCCGGGGTGGAGTTGGTATCGGTCACAGGGCCGCCGTTGGTACCGGCCGGGTCGATGGTGCCGCTGTTGGCCATCAGCCGATTTGGGTGTGTTGGCCCCAAGATCGAGCTGTGGTATGCATCGCACAGCGTGAAGGCGTCGGCGAGCGCGTAGTAAAAGGGAAGATCGGCACGCTCGTAGTAACCCATTGTCATCGCGCCGTTGGCCCCCTCGTAGGTCGACGATGTGTGGACCGAAACAAAACTGTCCATCTTGCCGCCGTCCCAGCAGAGATGCTGCGGGCCCCAGTCGTGGGTGAGGTCGTCCGTGCACTCTTCGCCCGCGGTCGAACCGAGATGGAAGGGCAACAATACGTTAGGAGGGAAAAGGTTTGTTGCTCCCGGGTAAGCCTGCGCGAACACCCCCAGGGAGCCCACGGGGTGGTCGTCGAAGCCGCGGCCCTTTGGGTAAGCCCCGAAGTAGTGGTCGTAGGACCGGTTCTCCATCATCAAGAACACGATGTGGTCAATTGCCCCAAGGTCCGATCCCGCGGCCTTCGTGGATGCCGCGAGGCGGACGAGGTGTGCCCCTCGCGAGCGGCGCGCCCACGCGGCCGCCGGGCCTGCCAACGCCACCGAAGCGCCGGCCCAACCCAGCGAAGCCAGCAACTGGCGACGTGTGAGGCGAGGGTTATAACTACCGTCAGCGGACATGACGACCGTGACCTCCTGAACCGTGCAAAACAGCGTCAAACCACGGCGGGTACATAACCATCTCGCTGGTTCTCGTAACGTCTGACACCGACTGTTCACCTTGTGTTTACCCAGCGGCAAAGCTGGGCGAAACACTGCCTGCCCTACGGTCATGATCGTCACGGTCCCGCCTTGGCGTCCC
The DNA here is from genome assembly GCA_963834735.1 of uncultured Acidimicrobiaceae bacterium. Lineage (GTDB taxonomy): Bacteria > Actinomycetota > Acidimicrobiia > Acidimicrobiales > Palsa-688 > Fen-671. Next base: position 88,720 of record CAWICT010000003.1, read on the forward strand.
CCCACTCCCCCGCCTTGCCCACTCCCCCGCCTTGCCCGCTCCCAACTCTCGGCTCCCAACTCGGGCCCGCTCCCCTGCCTTGCGCGCTTCCCCGTTCATGGTGCGCGGAAACCAGGACAAAGTGCGCTGAAGTGGCATTTCAGCGCACAAGAAGAAAACAACGCAGTACAGGTTTACGCCTAGAAAAGCGGTTGTGTAGCTGTCATCATTGCCTCAGCACGCGCAGCGCCCAGCGAAGTACGAAGAGTGAAGCAGGCGTTATCTAGAACGTGAGGCAGTCGCCGCAAGGCACCGACAAGAGAGGACCGGAAGTGAGGGAGGACAGGGTGCGGATCGCCGTCCTCTCCCCGCTGCTCGCCGGGGCTTATTACGGCCAAGTATTGAAGGGGATCGCGCGCCAGACGGCGACGTTGGGTGGACGGGTGGTAGCCATCCAGACCCGTGACGGCCGGCTCGATGGCACGTACCCATGGTTGCCAGGGCAAGCCGGTGGGCATCTCGCCTGGGAACAGGTAGACGCTTTTATTACGGTCCTCGACGCCACAGACGAGGCGTACCTCGAGGAGATCCACGCCCTAGGCAAGCCGGTCGTAATGGTCAGCTACCACCTCCCCGGCTTCAAATGTCCTCAAGTAATGCCCGATAATCGCTCAGGCGTGGCCGAGGCAGTCGCTCACCTTATATCCCATGGGCACTCTCGGATCGCCTTTGCCGGCAACCTGGTCCAGGGAAGGTCCGACGACATCAGCGAGCGGTACGAGGTCTACTTGGAAACGCTGCGCGAGCACGGCCTCGAACCCGACCCGAAGCTGGTCTTCGTTGGCCCCGAGGACGGAGGAGAGGCGATCGCCGGAGCGATGCTCCGCGCCGGGCTGCCCTGCACGGCGGTTGTCGCTGCCACCGACCTGATCGCATCCGGCATGGTCCGCGCGCTCAACGACGCTGGCGTGAAGCTGCCTTCCCGGCTGGCGGTGGTCGGTTTTGACGACAGGGACTTTGCCGCACGCACCTCCCCGCCGCTCGCGACCGTTCGCCAAGATTTCGGGCGCCTGGGAGAAATGGCGGCGCGCCTGGTCGTCGACATGGTCAACGGCGAAGAAGTACCCGCAGGCGAGTACAGGGTAAAGACGACCTTCGTGCCCCGCGAATCGTGCGGGTGCCCGGCGCCGACGTTGCTACAACGCCCGCGTCTACCAGGCGAGAGCGCGGGTCTGCGCCTCTGTCGCGACTTGACGGCTCTGCTCGCCGGGCCCGACCCCGACATCCCCGCAAGAACTTGTCATTTCACATTTTGCGGACGAGGTTGCTCGGTTTTGCCATCATCTGCTGGAGTCGCTGTCGCCAAATTCAGCGAGCCTGCGAGAGGCCGCCGAGTCGGTATACCGGGCGTTCCCCCGCGGCGCCACGATCCCCACGGTGATGGAATGCGTTCAGCAGTACCGCCGCGACCTGCTGAGCCACCACGGCTATAGCGAAGAGCGCCTGATGGCGCTCGACCGCTGCGCTTACGAGGTCTCCATGACGGTGAACGGAGCGACTGCGCGAAGCCAGGGTGAGCTGAACAGCAGCCTCGAGGAGTCCCTCCGCGACGAGCACCATGTCAGCCTCGCGCTAGTCGGAATGGGTAGGGAAGGTGCCGGGCCGGAGTCTCTCGCGTGGCTAAAGGGCACACACGTGAAGAGCGCCTGCCTTGCAGTCTGGGGCGGTGGCGCGGAGGACCAGAGCTCCGGCCCTCAGCCCTTGCGGGTAGCCGGGGTTTTCGGTGCCGGCGTGGGCGAAAAGTTGCCGATAGGTAGCACCCTGAGCGTCGCCGATTTCCCCCCGGTCGCTTCGCTAATAGCCGACGGTTCCGAGCCGGACGACCTCGTCCTGGTGCTCCCGGTCCGCACGGCGGCGCGCCACTGGGGAGTGCTAGCTGTCACCGGCCAAGTCGAGGCCGCCACCCAGACAGGTGGGGACATCTACTTCCAGTGGACCGCAATGCTCGGGATAGCCCTCGACCACGATGCCTTGGTAGAAGAGATCAGAGCATCCGAGGAACGCTACGCTTTGGCAGCCCGGGCCGCGAACGACGGGCTATGGGACTGGGATGTCCCATCCGGCACGGTGTTTCTATTCGCCCCGCTGGAAAGCAATGCTTGGCTACGCCGAAGACGAGGTGGGCAATACGCCGGCTGAATGGTTCTCGCGCGTGCACCCCGACGACAGCCACGAGCTGAAAGAGATGGTCGACCGCCAACTCTGTCGAGGCGAGGGCTCGCTCGAGCTCGAGCACCGCATGATTACCAAGGACGGGACCTACCGTTGGGGTTTGTGCCGTGCGGTCGCGGTCCGCGGACCGGGAGGCAAGGCTGCGCGCGTCGTGGGTTCGCTGACAGACATCACCGAGCGCAAGGAGCTTGAAAGCCGTCTGCGCCAAGCTGCGCTGTTCGACTCCCTTACGGGGCTGCCGAACCGGTCGCTCTTCACGGACCGGTTGGAACAGGCCTTCGCAAGGGCAAAACGCTCGCCCGACTATCAGTTCTGCATCCTTTTCATGGACTTGGACGGCTTCAAGGCCGTCAACGACAATTATGGGCATGCTTTTGGGGACCTGCTCTTGGTACGGGTCGCCGAAAGGATATCTGCGCACCTGCGTGGCAACGACACGGCCGTGCGTTTCGGTGGGGACGAGTTCGCAGTACTGCTTGACAGTGTGAAGAGCGTCGACCATATCCGCACGATTGCCAAGCGGCTACAGGCGAAATTGTCGGCACCTTACGAGATCGAGGGCCAAGAAGTCGCCGTAAGCGCCACGATCGGTATCGCGTCCAACACGACCGGCTTACCAAGGTCCCGAAGACATGATCAGGGACGCGGACGCCGCGATGTACAGGGCGAAGCCGGGTGAACGGCGCTCACACGTCAACTTCGCCAGACCGAAGCTCGATAAAGCCGAGGCCGTCGGCGCGCAGTAGCGGCCAGGCCCGAGGGCCGGGCCAGCAAACCACTACTTCTTGAACTACGTCGGCCGCTATATGGCCCCAGCCCCCTGAACCGGTACGTCGGCAAACGCTCCACCGGAAAATCACAGGTTCTTCCTCTGGATGCCCACAGGCTGAGCGCCCTACCCTCGAGCGTGAGACGAAAGGAGGCGCCATGAGCTACGAAGTGGTCCTGAAGGGCAACCTGGTAGAAGTGGTCGAGGGAGCCGACGCGTACGTGGCCGAAGGTCCTCTGACGACGTTCTTCCAGGGTCGCGACGGTCGAGCGGTGCTCGACTCGTGGGCGAGGCGCTTGGCGAGCTTCCGCACAGGGGACATCGTGAGCGTGCGCTGGGTACCGCCCGCCGACGACGCCCCCGTGTTGGCCCGCTCCAGCGAAGGGCTACGCCTGGCGCTTTAAGCGTCGCGCAGCGCTACCCGCTCCCCCGCTGGTTCGCGCTAGGCGGAGGCGGTAGCCAGAGGTGCCGCGGACGATGCGAGCAGTGCCGCAAGGAACTCGTCGTCCTCACGGTCGGCCAGAGCTCGCCAACCGGCGACAGCGCTGGCGACCAGAGCGAGGCCGGCGAGCCCGAAGGCCAGGCGTGCCCCGAGCGCTCCCCCGCCCACGGTTGCAAGGGCGCCGACGACGAGGCTCGTGATCGGGAGCATCCCGGGGAGGCCCATCGTCCACACGCCCATCACCCGTCCCCGGAAGGCCGGGTCGCTCCGCAACTGGACGAGCGCGTTTGCCAGTGCGATGAACCAGATCGACAGGAACCCGGCGAGCGCGAGCCCGGCGAAGAGCATGCCCTCCCACGGCGAGGCCGCTACCACGCATACCTCCACCCCGGTGGCCAGGGCCAGCGCCCTCACGTGGCGCCCACTGGGCCACGACGAGCCAGTACCGGCTAGGACCGCGCCGAACAGCGCTCCCCCGCCGAAGGCAGCCATCATCGCCCCGTAGGCCGCGGGGCCGGCATGGAACACACGTGTCGCGATAAGGGGCAGCGTGCCGCCCATGTTGAACAGCATGCCGCCAGCGACGGCCATGAAAACACAACTCCGCAGTGCAGGCTTGCGCCAGGTGTACACGAACCCCTCCCAGGTATGCCCGTGCCGCCTTTCGCCTGGCGCAGCCTGCGTACCGGACCACCCTCTCCTGTGAAGGAGCACCACTACCACGGCGAGGGGTGGCAAGAACGTAACCGCATTGACCAAGAAGCACGCCGCCACTCCCACCGTGGCCAGCAATGTCCCGCCCACGGCAGGGCCGAGGACCCGCGACGGTGTTGATCACTATCTCGTTGAGGCTGATCGCGTTGGCGGCGCGGTCCTGGCCGACGAGGTCGAGCACGAAGATCTGGCGTGCTGGGGCGTCGAGCGTGTTGACCAGGCCGATGGCGAACGCGAACACGTACACGACCCACACCCGGAGCCCCCCGAGCGCGACGAGCGTGCCGAACGTGGCGCTCAATACGCAGAAAGGCGGACTGCGTCCAAAAAAGGACTTGGCGACGCTCGAAACGGTCGACGAGCGAGCCGGCCCACGCCCCTCCGAACAGCGACGGGGCAAAGGTTGCCGTGGCAGTGAGCGCGAGCAGGATCGCGCTCCCGGTGAGCTTCAGGACCAGCCACGACATTGCGACGCCGGACATCGTCGACCCCGACGCCGATAGGACCTGGGAGAAAAACCACCATCGGTAGGTGCGCACGTGCATGGCGGAAGCGAAAAGGCTCCGCCGAGAGGTGGGCGCGGCAGGGATAGTTTGAGTGGGACCAGCCGAACTCGGTCCGAGAGCTTCGCACGATAACCAGCCTAACGGGACGGGTCTTCAGCTAGCGAAGTATTTCCTATTTGAGCGAAGACGCTCTAACCCGGCTACTCTGGTCGCAGTGAGCAAGGCTGGGAAAAGCTCGGGCGAACCTCGGAGCGAGCGTCTTCGGCCGAGCCAACGCAAAGTGCTCGAGGCGCTGAGCTGGTCCACGACCCTCACGCGCGCGGCGCTTGCCGAACAGCTGGGCGCTCCCAAGGCCACCCTTGCCGGGCTGGTCGACTCGCTTATTGCCGGCGGCCTCGTGGTCGAAAGCGAGGCGCCTGTGGACCTCCGGCGCCCGGGACGACCGGCGAAGGTCCTGATGCTGGCAGGCCCGCGCCCGTTGGTCGGGGCACTCGTGTTCTCGGGGGGCATGCTCACCGCGGCCGTGCTCACCTACGCCGGCGACGTTCTCAGCAGGGCATCCGTCCCGGTCGGAGGCTGGGCTCACGACGAAGTCGTGACTGGGCCGGGCCCGGGCCTGCTGGAGGATGCGTTGCGAGAGGCCGAGGTGGCGAGGAGCCAACTGAGGCTGGTCGTGGTGGGTATCCCGGCTCCCGTCATGCCAGGAGGCGAGCCGGCGCCGCGCGGTGCGGGCTCTGCTGCGCCGCCCGCCGGGGCGGGAGCCGATGGCCCCGGCTACGTGCCGTGGCCGTCGAGCGACCTCGCCGTCACGATGGAGCGCCTGGTTGGGGTGACGACGGTGGTCGAAAACGATGCCAACCTCGGCGCGCTTGCTGAAGCCACTTTTGGTGCAGGACGGGGAACGGGCAGCTTCTTGTACCTGAGGCTCGCGCACGGGGTCGGGGCCGGTTTGATGATCGGCGGCAAGTTGCACCGGGGAGCGACGGGCTTCGCCGGCGAGCTCGGCCATGTTCAGGTCAGCGATGACGGCCCGCTGTGCGCCTGTGGAGGGAGGGGGTGCCTGCACGGCATCCTTGGCGACGCGTTGGTCCGGGCGGTCCAACCGGCCTACGACCGGCCGCTCACTTTCCACGATGTCCTCGACCTCGCCGCCGGAGGCGATAGCGGGCCGCGGCGCGTGCTCGAGGACCTGGGCCGCACTATCGGGCGACCGCTCGCCGACTTTGCAACCCTGTTCAACCCTGGCGCGATCATCGTCGACGGCGGCTTTGCGCCGGCCGCTGAATACCTGGTCGCCGGCATCCGGGAAGCCGTCGACCGATATGCCGCCCCGGTGGCGGCCAGGGCCGTCTCGGTGCTTGCGGGGGCCCTCGGCGACGACGTCGAGCTTCTCGGGGCTGCCGCGTTGGCCCGCTCGCCGGACAGGTGACCATGGTCGCCCATCCTTGACTGGCCCTAGTCGCGGCCGAACTTAAACTGTGTTGCACCCGGGTGGTGGCTCGCCCGTCGCCACCCGGGTGCACGCCGGGCCGCGTTGAACTCTCGGGCGGCCGGCACGTAAACTCTGTGCTTAAACAATGGCACATCATCAGCCTGTCGCCGGGCCGACGGCGACGCGCCGTTGGCGTCCAGGGCCCTGGCAGGCGGCCGTCCCTGCCGCGCTAGCTGCAGTACTTGTTGCGGGCGGTGTGGTCCTCTCCATTGGGGGCACGGCCCTGGCCAAAGGACGCGTGCCCCAAGCCGAAGCAGGCGGTGGCACCCCTACGGCGCTGATAACCGTGTCGAGCACCGCCTGCGCTCCGGGCTGGCAGGCACCCCACTCAGGCCGGACCGTGTTCACGGTCGACAATGTCAGCGCCGGCACAATTTATGAAGTCGAACTTGTGGGCGCCAACCAGACATCGGTCTATGGCGAAATCGAAATGCTTGCGCCGGGTACCGAGGACACGATGGACGTCGTTTTGCCTCCGGGCCGTTATTCGTTTAGTTGCAACGCCTTTTCGGGAGCCTTGCTGCGCTCTCAGGTGGAGCAAGTTACCGGGCCGCCCGTTAGCGGGACCTATTCGTATACCCCGGTCGATGCCCACCAGCTGCAGCTCGCTACCTCCACTTACCGGGCCAACGTCACACAGTGGTTGCAGCGGCTCGGGAGCGCCACGGACGCATTGGAGTCGGCCGTGAAGTCTGGCCAATTAGCCCATGCCCGCCAACTCTGGCTTCCGGCTCACCTCGACTACGAGCGCCTGGGCGGCGCCTACGGCGCCTTTGGTCCCTTCAGCCGCGGAGATCAACGGCACGGCTTTGAGCCTGCAGGGCGGCGTGACGAGCCCCTATTTCACGGGCTTTTTTGCGCTCGAGTACGGGCTATGGGGCGGCCAGACCACCTCGGAGCTCTCCCCCACTGCTGTTGCCCTGGACCAGGCGGTCCATTCGCTGATCGCTCAGTTCCCCCACCTGCCGATGGCGCCCACCGACCTCGGCCTCAGCACCTACGAGATCCTCGAGAACACGTTGCAGTACGAGATGACAGGGGAGACAGATGAGGGCAGCAACACCGATTTGGCCACGGCGTGGGCCAATGTCGAAGGCACTCAGATGGCGTTGAGCGCGCTCGGGCCTGTCCTAAAGCAGAGCGGTCCCGGGGTGCTTGCCCGCCTGCAGCAAGGTGTCGCCGCAATGGCGGCAGCTTTCAAGGCTTACGAGGAGCCGAATGGCACTTGGGAGCCACTGCAGTCGTTGACGACGTCGCAACACGAGAGCCTGGACGGGCAATTAGGCAGCCTGCTCGAGGAGCTCTCGGAGGTACCCGAGCTTCTCCAGCCAGTTCAACCCGCGACGGGGACCTCATGAGCGCGCCACTTTCCCGGCGCCGGCTTCTCAAGTTGGGGGCGGTCGGCAGTGGCTTGGCCGCGGCCACAGCCGGCTCTGGGCTGGTCCAACTGCCACAAGCCTTGGCCTCTTCCGTGAGCGGCCAGTCGGGCACGGACGGGCCCGCCTTCGCCGACGGGGCATCCGAAGTGACGATGCAGAGTGCTCAACAAGCCTCCTTTGAGGGCGAGCACCAGCTGGCCGTGCTGAGCGAGCCAACGCCGTACACCGCGATGGTCGCGTTCGACGTCATTGCCGAGACCCGGGCGGAGCTGCGTGACCTGCTGCGCAGCGCTGACCAGCCGGATGCGGCTTTTGTACAAAGGTGGTTTGCCCCAAAACGACGGGCCAGCCGCGCCGGCCGATGACAACGGCATCCTCGGGCCGAGCGTGCCATCGCGCTCGGTCGCTTTCATATTCGGCATCGGCGCCAGCTTGTTCGACGAACGTTTCGGCCTGATCTCCTCCAAGCCCGCAACGTTGATCACAATGGAGAGCTTTCCCAATGACAACCTGGACACGGCCCTGTGCCAGGGTGACTTCAGCGTCCAGATCTGCGCGAACGACGCCGACACGGTCTTGCACGCTCTGCGCGACATCACAAAGCACACACGCGGTGCGATGCAGCCGCGCTGGCAAATGGACGGCTTCAAGAGCCCTCCGCGGCCGGCGGGGACGCCGCGCAACTTGATGGGTTTCATGGACGGGATCGCGAACCCTGACACGTCCCAAGCGTCTGCCATGCAGCAACTCGTGTGGGTCCCTCAGGGCGGGCCCGAATCGGCATGGATGGCCGGCGGCACCTTCCAGGTCGTCCGGATCATCCGGATGTTCGCCGAGTTCTGGGACCGAGCGGCGACCTACGACCAGGAGAACATCATCGGTCGCCGGAAGGCCACCGGCGACCCGCTGGACGGCAGCAACGAGTTCTCCATACCTGACTACCAATCTGACCCCCAAGGCCTCATCACGCCGCTGACGGCCCACATCCGTCTCGCTAACCCTCGGACGACGGCCAGCGCGCCCAGCCGGATCCTGCGCCGGGGCTACAACTATCCGCGGGGCCTGGACGTCAACGGCGAGCTCGACCAAGGTTTGCTGTTCACGTGCTACCAGCAGAACCTGTTGAACCAGTTCATCACCGTGCAGGGTCGTCTGATCAACGAGCCCTTGGTGGATTTCATCAGCCCCATCGGCGGTGGGTACTTCTTTTGCCCGCCCGGGCTCGGGGGCGACAGCTCGGCCTACTTTGGCCGCGGTTTGCTGTAGGAAGTGGCCCTTCGAGGAGGATCTGGGTCGTCCCGCGAGGTGTTCCGTCGGTTGGCACTAGCGTCCGCCGCAACAGCGGTGCTGGCCGTCGTGGCCCTTGGCCCTAGCGGTCCTCAGCCCGCTGTGTTCGTCCCCCCCTCGAGCACAGCCGCGGCCACTTTCGCGGGGGCGCTGGGCTCTGCTGAGCAGCTCGGTGCATCGGTGGCCCTGTCCGCCGACGGGCAGGTCGCTCTGATCGGCGCACCGGCTGCGGCGGGCGGCGGCGCCGCTTATTTGTACGTGGAGTCCGGCGGGACCTGGCCCTCGACCCCGACAGCCACCTTTACGGGGCAGCCGGGGTCTCAAGGCGAGATCGGCACCGCCGTCGCGCTATCGGCGAACGGCGAGGTCGCCCTTGTGGGTGCGCCTGGCGGGGGCTCTGCACCCTCCAATGATGGCGCCGCCTACCTGTACGTGGAGGCGGCGGGAACGTGGCCTTCGACGCCGACGGCCACGTTCGCGGGAGCCCCCGGCTCCAGCGGCAAGCTCGGCTCTGCGGTCGCTCTGTCGGCAGACGGGACGGTGGCGTTGGTGGGCGCCCCGGTCGCGAGCTACGGAGCTGCGTATGTCTACGCAGGGATCTGGGGGGAACTGGTCCCCCACGCCGGCTGCCACGTTCACCGGGCCCCCCACCACCGACGGAGGTGGCGAGTTCGGTTCCGCCGTGGCGCTTTCTGCCGACGGGCAGGTAGCGCTCGTGGGAGCGCCCGGTGCTGGCACCTCCTACGACGGCGCCGGTTACCTGTACAGCGAGTCGGGTGCCACCTGGCCCTCGTCCCCCACGGCTTTCTTCCCCGGTCCTCCCGGCGCCGGTGCGGAGGACGGCAACTCGGTCGCCCTATCTGCGAACGGGCAGGTCGCGCTCTTGGGTGCACCGGAGGGAGGCCCCGTTCCAGGACGGGGTGGCCTTTATCTACGCCGAGTCGGGTGGGACCTGGCCTTCGGCGCCGGCTGCCAGCTTCCTCGGGCCAACGGCATCGGGTGCCTGGCTCGGCCAATCGGTCGCTCTGTCGGCTAACGGGCAGGTCGCGCTGCTTGGTGCGCCGATCGGGGGCGACGGAGCGGCTTACCTGTTACACCGAGTCAGGGGGCACCTGGTCCACGGTCGCGGCGGCGACCTTCACCGGCCCCGCAGGCTCGCCGGACGATCTCGGCGACGAGGTAGCGCTGTCCGGCAACGGCCAAACAGCCGTGCTTGGCGACGCCCCATTTACCGGGGCCGACGCGATCGATGGCGCCGCTTACCTTTTCAGCGCGCCCGCTGGTTCCGAGCAAGCTCTCCAGACGATCGTGTTCACCTCAGCCGACCCGAGCCCGGCCCGTTCCGGTGCCACCTACAACCTCGTCGCGACGTCGACTTCCGGTCTACCCGTCGCGTTCTCGGTCGACGCCGCCTCCACGCCCGGGGCGTGCTCATTGAGCGGGACGGCTCTCCAGTTCACCGGCGGCGGGCACCTGCCTGGTTGATGCCGACCAGGAAGGCGACTCGGCGTGGGCGGCCGCGCCCCAGGTCCAGCTGGACATCATCATCCACGGGCTTCCTCCCCGGATCGTTGTCGTGTCGTCGACGGCCACCGTCGACCGGGGCCAAATTGCAGTCAAGCTGTCCTGCAAGAACGCCCCATGTTCAGGCGAAGCCGAGCTCGTGAAAGGCGCGGTCGTCCTTGCAAAGGCGTCGTACTCGCTCGGTAGGAGCACCGAGCGCGACCATCGAGCTGAGGCTCACTCAGGCGGGCTCGAAAACCTTCGCCGGCGCGAAGGAACACCCGCTCACCAAGAAACTGGTTGTCACGGCCCGGGGTGGCAACAAGGCGACGAGGACCATCCGCGTGTCCTGATGCGGCGGGCGGTGTGACAGCATGTGCCTTCATACCTGGGTGCCCCCGATCTTTGCCTCCGCATTAGGCTCGCGCTGTGAGGTCCCCTTTGTGCCGCGGCTTGGGGTTGTCTGTAATGGTCGGGCTGAGCGTCTTTGCGACGGCTCCTGTAGCGGCGGCGTCAACCGCAAAGATGTCGCCTGGACCGGCTCTCCAAGCGGCGGCCGGCGAAGGTGTCGCTATAGGTCAGACGGTCGCCGACCCCGCTTTGGGCGTTACCTGGCTCGCCGATGCCAACCTGGCCAGAAAAGACAGCTTCGATGTCGCCGGGATCAACGAGGACGGCTCGATGGACTACCAAACGGCGGTCAATTGGGTGGCCGCCATGAACACCGACGACTATCTGGGCCACCGCACCTGGATGCTCCCGGCGACGCCGTCGTATGACCCGGGCTGTTCGAGCCACAACACGAGCACTTTCGGGTATGGGTGCTCCGAGAGCGCAATGGGGTCGCTGTACTACACGACATTGGGGTTGGACGAGCCCGACACCGCCGTCCCCGTCCACGTTGGCAAGGCCGGGCCGTTCAATAATTTCCAGCCGTACCTTTACTGGACCAACACCGCCGCGGCCGACGCTGCGCAGGGTTACAAGACCTTTTCGTTCAACACGGGATGGCAAGGCACCAACGTCGCTAAGCACAACATGTATGTGCTCCCGATGATCCCGGGAAACCCCTTCGCCACCGCCGTCAAGGCCGGTCAGGCACTGGACGCCAGCGCGGACGGCAAGACTGTCTATGATCCGGCCACCGACGTGACGTGGCTCGCCAACGCCGACCTGGCCAAGACGCACAGATTTGGGGTGGTCGGCGTTGACAGCGACGGCTCGATGGCGCAGCAAACGGCAATCAGTTGGATCGCGGCGATGAACAGCGCGGCGTGGCTGGGCGCCACAGATTGGCAACTTCCGACCAGCGATACGTGCGGTGGCTTCGACTGCAAAGCCAGCCTCTTGGGTGAGCTCTACTACAACGCGCTGGGTTACAGCCAGGGCCAGCCTGTGGTCGCCACGCCCAACACCAAGACCGGTGGGTTCCACGACCTCCAGCCGTACCTCTACTGGTCATGCTCCACAACCAGCGTGCCTTGTAGCGGCTCCCAGCCGGCAGGGTCCGCTTGGAGCTTCTCGTTCGGCAACGGATTTGAGGGAACTGACCTGATCCAGAACGACCTTTACGTGATGGTCTATTATCCGATGACGCCATCGCCGGTGCCGCCCAAGCCTCACTGCCACGGCAGCACCTGTAACTGAAGTCGCGGCCTGGGTACGGGACCGACCCCAGCGTGCCCGCCATCCCGGAAGCCGGACCGGTAGCCTGGAGGCGTGGGACTTCGGCGTAGGTTCCTGGGCCTGCGATGGGCGGCATTGGCGGCCACCGCGGCGGCAGTCGTCGCAATGAGTGCCGCGACCACCTCCAGCGCTACCCCCTCCAGGGTCCTCAAGGCCACTGCATTCGTGCCCGGGACGGCAGCGCCAGCCGAAGGGCATCGGACGTCAACGACGAGCTTGGGCGGTCTCAGTGTCACCCTTACGGTGAAGCCGTGGCGGGCGGACCGCGGGGCAGCCGTCCAGTTCAACCTCAGCGTCTCGGACAGCCACGCAACGGGCGCGCTCGGGTACCTGGTCGAGTTCGGCGACGGGTCCAGCGCTGCGCCCGCAATGCCGATGTACTGCCTAGCCGGAGGGGGCCGACCAGCGCACCAAACCTGGCAATTGTCCCACCGGTACGTGCGCTCTGGTCACTACAAGGTGATGGCGTCCGGCTTTGCCAACTGTGGATCGGGCCGGGTTACGGCCACAGTCAACATCGACGTCCTCTAGGTCGGCGCCGGAGCTACGATCCGCGGATGGCATTTGCAGGATGGCCCGGCGTGGCGGTCGAGTTTTTTGAGGATCTCGAGGAAGACAACACCAAATCGTTTTGGCAGGCCCACATCGAGACCTACGAGGTCAGCGTCAAGCGCCCGATGGAGGAGCTGCTTGTCGAGCTGGAGCCAGAGTTCGGCCCTGGGAGGTTGTTCCGTCCCTACCGAGACGTGAGGTTCAGCAAGGACAAGTCGCCGTACAAGACCAACATCGCCGCAGCCGTCGGGCCGTCTGGCTACGTGACTTTGTCCGCAGAGGGCCTCGGTGTCGGTGCGGGCATGCACGTAATGGCGCCGGACCAGCTCGAGCGCTACCGCAAAGCGGTCGACGCACAGAAAAGCGGCACGGCCCTCGAGTTGATTGTTGAGGCGGTCAAAGCGAAGGGTTACGGCTGCGCGCCCTCCGACCCGCTCAAGACGGCGCCAAAGGGCTACCCCAAGGACCACCCTCGCATAGAGCTCCTGAAGGGAAAGGGCATTACGGTCTGGAAATTGTGGGCCCCTTCCAATTGGCTCGGTACGAAGACGGCAAAGGAGCGGGTCTTAGATGTCCTTTGGGCGTCCGCACCGCTCAACGACTGGCTGGGCAAATACGTCGGAGAAAGTGAACTGACCAGCGGCTCGTACTAACCACCCGACGTACGTTAATAGTTGTACGACGCAATCGGTCTACCCGAAGTGTTTCGTACTAGCGGCCTCTCGGAGACGCTGTCGGTCTTCCAACGGCAGCTCGGACTAGAACTGCCAGCACAGCATCGCAAGCGATGACAAGGTAAAGCTGTGGGGCAGGCAGTGCCGTGACGGCGAGCCAGGCGGCGCCGGCTGCCAACAAAACAGCCAACAAACGGGCCAAGGGCACAGACGAAGTGTCGCAGGCGAGCGACGTGCGCAAGGCTCTACAACGGGCCTGTTTCTTGGACGGCTGTTTTGCGCGGCGGCCACAACCGGCAACGGACGCCGAGAGCGAAAAATGGTCCACTCCGCGTGCGTTTTGATCTTCCACGACGCATAATGCTTTTGGGCCCGCTCGACCAGGGACGGGGAAGTCACGAAAGGCGACCGTCATGGATCTCAAAGAGGCCCGAGCCCGCCATACCAGTCCTCGCGTAACGCTTCTCGCCGCCCTGGCGACCATCGCCACGCTCGTCGGCTCGGGGATCGTCTCCGTGTCGGATGGCAGCGTGAGCTCGGCAGCGGTGCTAGGCCACGGCGTCCCGACGCGGGTGGGGGCGGTCGCACCAGGGCTCGAAGCGAAGGCGGCCGCTCCCCGAGCACGGACCGCGAATGCGACAGTGGTTGCGTCGGCCGTTTCGAGTTTCACGTCGGTCTACGTACCGCCGCCCAATCTCCCGGTCCTGGTCAAGGCCCCCACGGTCAAAGAGGCGGGCGCCTTCGCCGCGCTCAACGCCCTGATGGCCACGGGGACCCGCTTAGGCGAGGCCGTCGTGGCGATGAGAGTTGCGCTCGACCGGGCCCAGGCCGCCACCTCCGCCGGTGCCGGGCTGTGGTTCGTGCGTCAGGCGAACGCCAGTGCCGAGTACGCCCTCTCCGCCTCGAGCCTGCTCACGCGCTTCCCGGCCCTGCAGGCCGCCGTAGTCAGAGCGTTCGACGCGGACGGGATGCGCGTGACCCTCACGCCCGCGCAGTTCGCGGCGGCGAAAGCGAAGCTCCTGCGCCACCTTCCGGCCTCGCTCCCGCAACTGCTCGCGGTGGCGGCGGCACCGTACCAGCCTGCGACTGTCCCCGAAGTAGCGGCGCTAAAGGCCGCAATCCTGGACACGGCCGCTTTCCAGAAAGTAGTGGCCAACCTTGCACCGAGGGCCTTGCCCCTGCCGTCCGCCTTGGCATCCAGCTCGGTCACGCGCCGCCGAGGTCCGTCTTGTGGCGGAACTCAAGCAGTACGCCAATGGCATCTTGGAACCCGTCCCAGCATCGGCACTCCCGAGGATGGCCGGGCGGTTCGAGCCGTTCGCGGAGTGCGGGGGGGGAGGACGAACTTGGCGAGGCGGCTCATATCGTCGCCGATGGCTACGAGGCCATTTCGGATGCGTTCGAGAATCTCGGAGGTGAGGCCGGGGAGGCCGCCGCCGCCGGGCCGCTAGGGCTGATCGGCATGGCGCTCGGTTACGGATTTGCCATCGTCGCCTTCAATGACGTCGGCAAGGCGTTTCAGTTGGGTGGCGAAGGCGGCCGGTGGCGAAGGCGGCGGCGGCGGCAGCAGCGGTGGGGGCAGCGGTGGGGGCAGCAGCGGCGGTGAGGGCGGCGGCGGGTGTGGCGGAGGCGGCGGAAACGCCGCCTCGGCCGGCGACCCCACCAGCTGACTTTTTCGGGTGCTGACTACGATTTCCAGGCGGCCGGGGAGTTCACCCTCGTCAAATCGACCACCGACGACCTCGACATCCAGGTTCGCCAGCAGCCCTTCCCGGGAGCTGCCAGCATCGCCGTCGACACGGCGACCGCGATGCGCGTGGGCAACACCATCGTCGAGCTCGCAGTAAACGCTTCTGGCGACCTCCAACTGTGGGTCGACCGGCACGCTGTCGCCTACGCCAGCCGAGCGCTCGGCGGTGGCGGCGAGCTCTCGGTGCAGAACCCCTTGGCGGCGACGGTCACCTGGCCTGACGGGACGGCAGTAACGGTGTTCACGATCAACACCACGCAGCTCCCCGACCAGTGCTCACTTGCAACAGCAAGCACGCGATCAACCTGACCATCAGGGTGCCGCGAGTCGCGCTTCGGGCACCTAGAGGGCCTGCTCGGCGACCCGGGGGCGCCACCGGGCGAGCTCGTCGGCGGTAACGGGACCACCTACAGCATGGAGGAGCTGGCGGAGCCCTGGCAGAGCGCGCACGACTTCGACCTGCTCTACCACCAGTTCGCCCAGAGCTGGCGCATCGAGCCAGCAGGGCTCGCTGTTTTACTACCCGAAGGGCACGAGCACTGCAAGCTTCACCGACCCCGCCTATCCGAGCCAGGCGCTCACCGTAGCGTCACTGACCCCAACGACCGCCGCTGCGGCGGAGCGGGAATGCAAGGCAGAAGGTGTTACTAACCTCGAATTGCTCGCCGACTGCGTCTTTGACGTCGGCCTGACCGGCGCTCCGGCTGCCTGCTTTACCGGAGCCGAGGCTCGTGTCCAGGCTGCGACCGGAGGCCCCACTGCGACTGGGCTACCCGACAGCAGCGGCACCATCCCGGCAAGCAGCAAGACGGCACCCACTTCCCCGCAGCCAACAACGACCACGTCGCCGGCGACAACTCCGGCGGCAGGCGCCGGTGCCCTGCTCGGTAGCGGCACGGGCGCCCCTCCGGCGATCGCCGTCGACGCATCTGGTACCGCCTACACCGTGTGGCAGCAGAGCTCCACAAAGCTGAGCTTCTGCAAGCTCGCGCCCGCGGCTTCGCATTGCACCCCGGTGACGCTGGAAGTGGCCGACCCGAGCAACGCCGCGTTCATCGGTACCCCGAGCGTGCTGCTCGCGCCCGGCCGCATCTACGTCCTAGACATCGCCAGCGGTGGTAGCGCCGACCTCAACGGCATCAACGAGTTCGTCTCCACCGACGGCGGAGCCTCCTTCAGCCTCGAGCCTCACGCAGTCGGCTTCGTTGGCCAGGACAGCTCGCCCGCCGGCCCGGCCGTCGAGCTGCCCGGCGGCGACTTCGGCACAGGCTATGTGAAACCCGGCGACCCCGCCTTCCAAGCCAACTCGCTCGTGGCGCCGGCCGACCAGTCTTTGGTCAACACGCCCCCGTTTGCGACGCTCACCCCGCAACCGGCCAACGCCTACGTCTTCGAACAGCTTGGCGGCGCGTTCGCTTCCCAGCTCGTCGGCTCTACTGGCGTGCTCGGCGTGTTCCCAGGTTTTTCGGGCAAGAACGACTCACCCTGCCCGTCGAGCGCGAGCGGGTCCCTGGTCTACGCCTACGCCCCGATCGATGCTTCGACAACACCGGGCGAGCTCTCCACGTCGCCGGGCGGCTCGAGCCCGTGGCGCCCCCTGACCAAGGTCGACTGCTACGGGGTGAACCCGGCCGTCGGGGGCGGCCCGTCCGGCCTCGGCCTGCTCGAGACAGACAGGGCCGCCGCCCCAATCGTTCAGTACCGGCGCTTTTCCCCTCGTCGGGCTTCGGCCCGGCGGTCACGATTGCCAAGGGTGAGGTCGCTTTCTACGGGTCGCTCTCCCAGGACAGCGCAGGTGACATCTTCGCCACGTGGCTCGACGGCTCGACGGGCGTTGACCTCGCCTACAGCTCCGACGGCGGTGCGACCTGGAGCGGGCCGAAAGTACTTTTTTCGAATGCCGGCAACCCAAGCGCGATCAGCTTCCTGGTGAGCGCCGTGGGTGCATCTGGTCAGGGCTGGGCCGTTTATGCGATTGGCAAGCGGGACTACGACCTGCGGTTCAGCTGGAAATAGCTGGTTGGGGTCGGTCGACGCCGGCGGCCGGGCCGAGCCCCTTTGAAGAACGAGGTTAGTCCCACGGCCGACACGGTTCGCCCGATTAATCGCCGCTAGTCATGCACCTCGGCCGCCGGCAGACGCTCGGTCGGTGCCCCGAGCGCCGGACGCCGGCAATTAGCCGGTCGGGCCGGTCGCCAACTTAATGGTCGCCTTATGGGAGTTACCGTACTGGTCGACCCAGCTCACGGTCACCTTTTGACCGGGGCGGAACTGGTCCATGATGTCCTTAAGGCTGGTCGGCGAGGCGACAGTACGACCGCCCACGGATGTGATCGTGACACCTGAGGCGAGACCAGCTTCATCTGCCGGGGAACCGGAAAGTACACCGACAACAGTGGCGCCGGAAGCTGCGGCGGACGCGTAGTACGCCGAGGTCGACGCCACTTCGACACCTAGGAAGGCGGAGTTGCCTATGTGGACCGACGAGGACGACTTCCCGGACTCGATCTGCTTGGCCAAGGAGAGCGCCTTATTTATAGGGATGGCATACCCCTGGGTGCCGGAGCCGTTCTGGGAACCGACAAACTGGAACTCGAAGCCGGACGACGCCGCAGTGTCGATGGCGACAACCTGGCCGCTCGCGTTGACCAGCGGGCCGCCGGAATCACCGGGTTGGATATCGGCGTTGGTCTCGACCAAGCCGGTCAATTGTTCGCTCGAACCGGATGATTCGTCAGAAGCCGTGATCGATTGGTCCAGGCCGGTAACCGTCCCGGGAGCCGCCGATGGCGTCCCTCCAGCGCCTCCCGCGTTGCCGATCGCCACGACGCTCTCGCCCGCGGCCACGGTGCTGGAGTTGCCAAGGGAGGCTGTCTGCAGCCCAGAGGCGCCCTGGAGCTTTATGACGGCAACGTCCGAGGTGACGTCGTAACCAACGACCGTGGCGGTGTACGTCTTTCCGTTACCGATATCGGTGACCGCGATACTGGTCGCGCCTTCGACCACGTGATTATTGGTCAGGACTTCGCCTGAGGACGAGAGCACGATGCCAGTGCCAGCGGCCTCGGCCTGCCCATAGTCGAGCGTCGACACCACGTCGACGAGGCCGGGGTCGACCTTCGCCTCGACCTGGGCGAGGGAGAGTGTGGCGGCGGTTGTGCTGGCGTGTTGGTGGTGCTGCTGCCCACGCATGACATGACCCACGCCCAAACCTGCCACGGCCGCGGCCAGGATCAAAGCGGCGCTCCCCGCCCGGTAACGGCGGTGGCTCCGCCGTAACGAGCGCGGGGCTCCGTCGGCTTCCGGACTGGCAACTGGGGGCGGGAGGGGCCAGGTCCGGCTCGCGTCGGTTGAAGCGGTTTCGATGTTCTCGCGCGAGGCTGGGCTCGCAGGATCGGGTTTGCTGCCTTCGGGGATGACGATGTTCATCGGGAGCTCCTTTCGCTTCTGCCCCCATCGTCCCCGGGAACGCTGAAAGCGGGCTGTGACTTGCCCATAAAGGCGCCAAACAACTGGCTGAAAAAACAGTGAGCCAGCGTTCGACGGATAGTACGGCCCGCGCCCAGCTGGGTTTCGGCTCCTTCCCGCGTTTACAGCGCCGGCCCAGAACGACCGATCACTCTGGTGTGCTCTCCATCGAGCCGCCCGCCGGTACCGATGGCGCCTCGCAGGAGGCCGTCTGACCGCCGGTAGCGGCACCGTGCGCTTCACGCCCAACCGACTCGAGCGCCGCCGCCCTGACACCTTTTGGGAGTGCCCCGCAGTAGACATAACCAGGGTGCGAGCCAGCGGCAAAATCTGGCTGACCGTGGAGACCGCGTCTGGCGCCGAGATGTTCCGGTCTTTGGTGCGGCGGCTGCGGTGCCCAAGCTGGAGGAAGCCCTCTCGGGTTACGTAGGTCGACACCGCAAGCCCGGCGACGAACCCGTCTGAGGAACGACGTTCATCGCGCGGCTCACACGTTTCGCCCGCTAATCCTGAACGAATCTGAACGTATTTTCGCCCGTATCGGGGGATTGCCTCAGGTGCGCGACACTGGGCGCATAACCAAGTTGACTGACCGACGTGTGGCGGTGATGTCCGTGCTGGTCAGCCTGAGCTTCTTCGTGGCCGCCTGCGGGGGCGCGCCGCGCATAACAGTGTCGCCAGCCTGGGCAAGACGACGACCACCGCCCGGTCGGGCGCTCATGGCGCGCAGAGCCCGGGTGGTGGGGGCCAATCGCCTTCTCCCGGGGGAGGTGGCGGCGGGCCCGTCTGGGGGCGGCGTGTCTGGCAGCTTCCGTTAGGAGGGAGCTACAGCCGGGATCTCAAGTTCGCCGAGTGCCTGCGCTCACACGGTTTGCCGGACTTCCCGGACCCGAGTTCGAACGGGACCTTCCACATCAGTTCGAGCAGTGGCGCCGTTCCCGGCTCGCCCCAGTTCCAGGCTGCCCCGAAGGCGTGCCGGAAGTTCATGCCCAATGGAGGAGCCCCGCCCTCGCCGGCACAGCTGGCCGAGATGCTCGCTCAGTCGCTTCAGTACTCCGAATGCATGCGCTCCCACGGCATCACCGACTTCCCCGACCCGGAATCGAGCGATGGCCGCATAGGCATCTCGATCAGGGCCAGCCGGGCAGCGACCTCGACCCGAACAACCCTCAGTTCCAGGCAGCGAAGACGGTGTGCGAAGTTCAGGCCGGGGCCACCGTAGTCAGGCGTAACCAGAGGTCATAGAACTAAGGCCGAGGCGCCCGGGAAGTCCGCCAGCTCGTCGAGGTCAGTCCAGCTCGAACGTGCCACCAGAACGCGCCAGTACATCCCATCGCTCCGGTCCATTAGCTCCTCTTCGACCATGTACCTCCGTAGGGCGCAGTAGTCCGGGTGGAAACGCAACAGCATCTCGTCGACCTGGCGCTCGGTGTACTGCCGCCCCGGCTCGAAGTGCGCCGCGAGAAAGTCAAGCACCGCGAGACGAGCACGGCGGCGGCGAGGTACAACGGTTAGCCGGCCGGCACGGAAATATGGCTCAATGGTCTTCGCCACCTCCACAAGGTCTGCCATTGTCGCATCGTACCGAGGCGTGGGAAGCCCGATTACCGTGAGATTCGCAAACGGCCAGGTGCAGTTCGACACCGGCGTGGTCTCTTCCAGATAGTCGCTTGGGGTCAGCCAGTATGGTCCCTTACGAGCACCACCGTGCGATGTCCGGAGGCGTAGGGCATGACCTCGAGCCAAGCGCCTACTGGCAGCCTCGCTGCTCGTCGCCACCTGCGTGCTGCTCGTCGTCGGGTTCGGCGTCGCGCTTGGGGCTGCACGCGAACCGCAGCGCTCCTCCTTCCGGCTCACGGCTGGCGCTGGCGTCGTCATCAAGCCCGAGTTCGACTCCCGCGCACAACCTTTGCTTCTCCGCTTGACCCTTGTCGTGGATCGCGCTCGTCAACGGCGACCTTTACATTGCCGACGGCGGTCGCCAAGAAATACTCAAGCGGTCGCCCGATGGGACATTTTCGGTTAGCGGCGGGGAACTGGCGTCCCCGGTTTTTCGGGCGACGGTGGCCCTGCGGTGGATGCCAGAATTGATCGTCCGTCGTACCTGGTTGCGTTGGGAAACGGGTACTTCTTTACTTCCAGCAGGGGCCGGACCAGGTCAGGATCGGTCATTCGTGAGATCACCCCCAGTGGCCTGATCCGGACTGTGGCCGGCCTCCATCCAAGCTGCACGGGAGTGGCGGCAGGCGCCAGCTCGATGGCGGCGGGATCGGCGCCGCTAAATGGCATCGCCCTCTCAGTCGGCGCCGACAGCTCGCTTCTGCTCGAAGGCGCTCAGCCTTGTCCGCAGGCCCGTCGTCCTCGGACCGTTCCTGCAGCTCACTCCGACGGGCCAGTTGGCGGATACCCAGCTGGACTCGTCGCCTCTGATCACCTCGGCGCTGGTGAACTGTGGCCCGAGCGCTAGCGGTCCAGGTTTCACGGTCTTTGCCTGCCTACAGCGGTGCCGGGCACCCGAAGGAGCTGCTGGTCCTGCGCGACGACGGTACGACGGAGGCCTACCCGGCCTTCAGCGTTGGAGCGATCACTTCGGCAAACGGAGAAGTTATTGCGGAGCGTAACAACGCCGTTGTCCGAGTTATCAGCCATGGGCTGACGACGATCGCGTCCAGCCAAACGCTCAACGGGCTCGTGAGCAGCACGAGCATTCTCGAAATCGGGGGGATTGCCTTCGGTGCAGCTCGTACCCCGCAACATTTTTCTGACCACTGACCAGATCGACCGGAAAGGTTGTACGGCGACGATCTCTGAAATATCGTCCGGTGGTCGTGTGCAGCGCCTCTGGGACCGACTACACGCGTGTGTTATTGACTCTTGGTCCCATGCCAATCCAGGCATTGAGGCGATCCGACCTCGAGCCAAGCCCGGTGCCACCGGTGATGAAGACAACGATGCTTGTTCTCTCATCACCCCGATCGGCCTGAAGAGCAAGCACCGGCCTCTATTAGCACCGGTGCAACATCGGCATCGTCGCTGCTCGCCGTCGGTGAAGAGGGGTCTCGCCATGTTGGTCGTCTGTGCTTCGAGTGTCGGTGACAGCACCGGCGTCGATCAGTACTTTCGCGATCCGAGGTCCGTTCGGGAAGTAGCCGGGCCAGTCGGTGACGATATGGAGTGGCGTACGCCCCTTCGCGACATTGAGCCTCGAAGCTGCGAGGTCGGGATTGTCGCTGAGGAGCCGTTGCAGTCCGGTTAGATCGCCGGCTCGGATGGCTGCTATCGTCGCGATGGCGTCGCTATCAGTGGTCATCGCTGACTTTGGCAGGAGATAGGGGCCCGCGCACACGAAGCTCTGTGCAGAAACAAGGGGTCTGCGAGATCTTAGACCGGATAGCGGTCCACGGTGCACCCATCTTATTTGTAGCAGCGAACCGAAGCGGCGAGGCGAGCCAGCGCGTAGCCTAAACGGGGTGGCCTCAACTGTGATGCACGCCAGGTCGACGAAGATGCGCCAGAGATCACGACGTTGCGCGAAGCCCGCGTCAATAGGTGCGATATCACGATAGGCGTGAAATACGTCGTCGGGCACGGGCTGGAAGTAATCGACAAGCGTCAAGTCGATCTCGGGGTGTCCGAAGTACGGCGCGACATCGGCTACCACGGCGCCGTCATCGGTACTGACGAAGTTGTGTTGTTGAGCGTCGCCGTGAAGCAGCGTCGGTTGTGGCTCTGGACCGCAGAGCGATGGCAGTCGGTGCACGAGGCGCTCGACGTAACCCGCAAGATCCATCGGTAGGTGCCCAGAGTCAACGGCAGACCTGAGTAATGGAACGACACGCCGTTCGATATAGAAGTCGACCCAATGGTTGGAGCTGACAGGGTTGTTGTCTTGGCGCAAAGGGCCGAAGAAACCATTGAAATGTTCGAGCCCAAATCGTGCGTCATGCACTTGATGCAGGGTGGCCAGGGTGTGACCGATAGCTCTCCAGTCGTCGGGTGTTCGATCCTTAGGAGGACGCTCGGATAGCGCCTCAGTCAACAAAAGGCATCCGTGATCCAGGGGGAGAAGACCGGTCCCGATCGGCGTCGGCGTAGCGATCCGTGCGCGATCCCGCAGGAGAGTCAGGCCGCTCAGTTCGGCCTGGAACTTCTCGTCAGCATTGTCGCCGAGACCGAGCTTCGCGAACACCGAGAAGGGCTCGCCGTGAAGGACGCCGCACGGATGTGATGCCCGGTCGTTCAGGTCGGTGAACGAATGGCTGACCCAGCGTCGTCCGAGATGACGGGATGCTGCGCTTTCAATTGCGGCTTTGACGTTCGATTCGAGGAGTGGATGGACGGTTGTCACAACAGGCCAACAATAGGGGCCGAGCACCTCTCGTCCACCCGAGTTTCGCGGTGGTGGGCCTGACCGACTTAGGCGGGCTCGCCGCGACGCACGACGACCGCCAGAGTTTCAGTTGGTGAGTTCAAACAGGGTAAACGCTGGGGCGCTCAAGCTACCCGGAGTGACCTTCCCCCACTGGACGCCGAAGTCCTCATCTAAGAGGCTCGCCGTCGACGGCGTCACGCCGTATCATCAGCGCCATCGTCGTTCTTCTAATTGTGGGCCTCGTGGTCGGACTGGTCGCTGCCTTCGGCGGTTCGCCATCGCCGAGAAACGGCGACCTGGGAGCGCGTCCCGGCTCGGCCAGCCGTCCGCGCAGGCTGCTTCCGCTACCTATGTCTCGCATGAGAATCCCAGTCATCAGCCCGCAGTCCTACACGACAGGCACGCTCGGTGCCTTTGGCGGCCACCTATTTATCGGCGCCATCGCTGGCACGAGCTGCCAGCTGACGACCGTGGTGGCGACGACGCTTCGCATCCTCTCCAACCGGCCGACCTCCTGCACCGACCCGCTCCTCTACGGTGACAAGGTCATGCCAGTCGAGTCCATCCTCCCGATTGGCTCCCAAGACGGACAGGTGCGCATCGCCGTGCGCAACCCTGCGACAGGGTCGGTCCACCTCGGGCCAGTCGTGGCTCGGTACGGCAACTTCTCCGACAGCCGGCCAGAGTGGACTTACGGCGGTGGTTACCTGTGGCTCTACGACGTTGGCACGGTAGGTTTCAATTCACAGCCTCCGAGGTTGCCCGTCGAGGTGCTGAGGCTCTCGGCCACCTCGGGCAAAGTCCTCGCAACCACCACGATGCCAGCGCTCACCCGCATCGAGCTTGCGGCCAACGACGACGGGCTATGGTTCGGCCCAAGCACGGAAACCGGCTTTGCCGCCCACTCCCCGCCGGCCGTGTTGTATTTCCTGCCGACCTCGGCTAGCCGTCCGGTCGTCATCCAGCCCAAGGGGCAGTACGTCAACTGGCTTGTGGCTTCCGGGCACACCGCTTGGGCCAACGTCTCGGTGAACGGGCCGAACCGGAGCTGCCCTAACGGAGACGTTCACAACGCCGCGTCCAAGGTGCTGGTCGTCACCAACGCCGCCAAGACGCCGAGCCCGACCAACATCGGCGGGTCGCCAGCCGACGCACCAGCGGTGCTCTACGCGCCTGGCTTCGGCTTGATTGCGGCACTGCCGGGCCGGATCGGCACGATCGGCACCTACGGTGCTTCCTCCGAGCAGATCGTCAAACTCGACCCGACCAACGGCCAGTTCTCCAAGGTCGTGAGCTTCGGCACTCCCGCCGGGACCGTCGATGCGAACATTGTCTATGGTGACGCTCTTTACCTCCTCATAGGTGCTGAGGAATCGTCGCATGAGACTCTGTACCGAGTGGCGCTGTGATGCATCCGGCTCGTTGTCGTCGTTGTGCAGGAGTCCAGTAATGACCCTCAACGGCCCAAGTGAACGAAGGCGTAGAAGGGCCGCTGGCGGGGGCGTTATGCCACCGCCTCAGAAAACGCTGTTCGCCTCTGGGAGCCAGGGAGTCACGGCGCCCTGGTCCAGAAACCTGAAGAACGCATCTCCCTGGATCAGGATGCTGGTAAGAGGCGCGCCGACACGAGGGCACTTACGGTCGACTTCCGCCCCTGGTGGTCCAGCGATGACAAGCAAGGACGACATCGACACAGCTTCTCACGAGCGGCAGTACGGACCCCAAACGACCCACTACCGTTGGCTAGGCCGTCAAGTGCATCGCTCGAGGCGAGATCCGGTACTCCGGGCGGTCGCGGAAATAGAGCTTGGCGGCCGCTGTTCGCCAGCGGCGCCTAGCTCCTAGGGTTCATCCGTCCGGTCCTCAGCGTTCACACGGGGCAGACAGTAGGCGCCGGCAGTGCGTTCCTCGCTCGGGTAGGACGAACAACCCGGGTTTTAGGCCAACCTCCTGAACACGGCTCGGCCTCCTACCCCGAAGTCGGGGCGAGTTCGAGCAGACTGGCACTCGGGTACTGAGCCATTTGTTGGGCGCGGAGCGATGGGCGGACGCGCAGAAGGGAGGCCAACCTATGACAAGATGCAACGGCCGGAACGTGACAAGGCCCGCGAGGAGATCGCAGCTAGCGGGCTGCGCCGTCGCGGCCATCACTGTCCCACTGCTGACGCTGATAAGTCTCGCCGCCAACGCCGGCATCGCCAACGCGGCCACCAGCGCGACCAGCAACGCGGCAACGATCGCCTTTTACCGCACGGTCGTGAGCGTAACGAGGGCTGCACCGGGAGTCGACGAGGTCGAGACAGGCTTCACGTCCCTCAAGGAAACCCTTCGGGGAACCGCCGAATGGTTCGAAGGAGGGACGCCACCCACCGGTTACAAACCCGTTGTTGACCACATCGTCATCGCGGCCGTGAACGGTCACGTCACATGGGTGAGCGACACGATGGTCCCCTTAAGTCGTCGGTACCCACCGCCACGACGATTTGTGCGTCGCTGTCGGTGCTCCTCGATAGCTCCGGACTTTTTGTCCCGAGCCTTGCGCCCGGCACAAAGAATTGCTGGGAACCAAGCAGGGGCGGGTTGCTCGGGGCCACCAAGACAGGCACAGCGAGTGGCTATGGCCTCTACGGCGATTTCGCTCCGATGCGACGAGCCGGGCAAACCGTTTATGTAACGTCGACCTTCCCATAGGGCAAGACGCAGCGCGCTACCGAGGTTGACACGATCTTGGCTGCTACCCACCTCCCGAACGAACACATCGTCCACATAACGCGGCCAAAGGATATGCGCCTTTTAGCTTCCAGTGGAGTGCTCATTGGTTGACCAGCCCGCCCACCGAACCGACAGTGGACATCTGCGCCTAACCGCCCGCCTGGCCTCCGGCTTACTGAGCCGCGGCCGGTCTTGACTTACCGAGGTCGAGGGCGGCTCTGAGCTGGGTCACGTGGCGCTCGCAGCTATCCACCGGGTACCACTTGCGGTGGAATGAGAGGTAGAGCCCGTCTGTATGGGTGATGGGCTCAGGGCAGACCGTGGGCTTCTCGTGCTGGTCGTACACGAGGCGATAGCACTGGCCGCGGCGCTCAACAGTGACTGCGCCGGCGTAGTCTCGGCCCGCCATGGCATCGGCGACTCGCGGCACGCCGAGACCTACGGTCCCAGGGTGTGACAGTCAACCTCCGCTCGCCGGGTAAAGCCGAAGCCGGATGGACCCACGACCTGCGTCGCGTCGGGCCACAAAGACCCCGACCAAGGCCAGCGCGAAGCGCTATCGCTACGAACAGAACGGGCACAGCGTGAAGCTCACATGCCACTCTTCAAGCACCGGCGTGTTGGGGCCGCGCGACCGTGACTGTGACCCGGTTCATGCTCCCGTGCGTTAGCCTTTTACCTTCCCAACCGCAGTGCCTAGGAGTTTTTCGATCTGCGAAAGGTCCGTGCTCATGGACTGCTCTTCGTCGGCATAGGAGAACTCCATCACCGCCCGCCTTTCGAACGAGGTCGAAGTCGTCTCCCAACGCCGTACCGCTCAAGCTGTAGGTGACGTCATACGTGAAGAGAGGTTGCGCAAAACGACCGAGGTTGAGGGCTGCGACTGTCACGGGCGTGCCCTGGTATTTCAACCGGTGACATCCTGCGGCGCTGCAAAACCGCAGGTCGCAAATGGCCCAGGCTCCTCCGCAAATGTTGGGCTGGTATGGAGGGGGTGGGCGATTAGCGCCCCTTTCTCTTTTCGGGCTCGCAACGTGAACAGCGTGCCACGTTGCGAGAGGCGAGGACTTCCCGACTCTCGACGGTTGTACCGTCACTATTGCCCAGAGACATCCGCGGGCCTCGTCGTCGCTATGGGTGACGACGGCGGGGCCTGCGCGGGGCCCTACCAACAACGGCCGGGCGGGCGATCAGGCCTCCTATGGTGAATTCGATGAAGCATCATGGGCGCTGTGGACGAACTCATTCGCGAGACCCGTGCCGCGTAGCTGCCGGGCTCTACTTCTTGGCCCTTCATGGTGCGCTCACTCTCCCGGACATCTGTGGTGCGCTTGAATCCGACACCGGAACGGCCAGCGGTGCGAAATATAAGGCATGGCTCCGCGCCAACGTGCCCGGTCTGGCTTCGGACGCCGAGCTGATCTATGGGCTGCGCTGCTCACTGCTCCACGTTCTGACCTGCTCAATACCGTCGGGCGGAAGAGATTTGAACTCTTGACCCCAGACCTCCAGTCTGGCGAGGGCGGGCTGAATAGCTGTAGGCACGGACGCTGAGAACGTCCCTGACCAGCAATGACGCTACCTCAGACGGGACACCGGCCGACACGTTCGGACACCGAAAGGCACTCCGAAGTTCTGCGAGTTGTTCTGCAAACGGGTAAACTCAGGGACATGACCAAGCGCAGGCAGTTCGGCAATGTGTACCAGCTACGCAGCGGCAGGTGGCAGGCCAGGTACCGGACTAAGGAAGGCACCTTCCGTAACGCTCCTGAGACCTTCGAGAGCAAAGCCAAGGGAGGCGCCTGGCTGGCGAAAGAACAGGCCGATCTCGACCGGGGCGTGTGGATCGACCCGAACGCCAGCAAAGGGATAACGCTCAACGAGTACGTCGAGCGCTGGCTCACGCAGGGACGGGCGAGGCGCTACCAGCCACGGACGCTGGAGTTCAACACCTCGCTGCTCCGGCTTTACGTGACCCCGACCTTGGGCAAGCTCGAACTGGCGAAGATCAGGCGCCGGGACGTTGCCAGGTGGTACGAGGCGATCGCAACTCCGGGGCAGGCGGTCAAGGCGACCGGCTCGTGCGAACGATCCTGAACGACGCCGTCGCCGACGAACTGATCCCGTTCTCGCCGGCAACGCTCAAAAGGCGGGGACGCAGAAGACGCCGGAGCGTCCGAAGGTCACCACGGAGGCGATCGCCGACGTTGTCGAGCGGCTCAACGAACGCTTCGCCGGGCTTGTGTGGGCGGCCGCGTTGTCCGGTCTCCGGGAGGGCGAGTTGTTCGCACTCGAACGCCGGGATGTCGACCTGCTCCACCGGGAGATCAAGGTCACCAAGGCCGCACAGGAGACGGCGGCCGGCCGGCTCGTGGGACCGCCTAAGAGTCCGCCGCAGGCGTCCGTACGGTTGCCATACCCGCCACCTTGGCGACCGCCTTAGAGGGGCACCTGGCCGCCTACACGGGGACCTCGCCGACGGACCTGGTGTTCACGAGCACAACCGGGCCCCGCTCGATCGTCACCTGTGGGCCGCTACATGCAGGCCCCGGCGAGCGGCCCGCCATGACGAGCTCCGTTTCCATGACTGCCGGCACCTCGCCGGAACCCTTGCGGCACAGTCCGGGGCAACCTCAAGGAGTTGATGAGCCGGCTCGGGCACTCGACCATCAACGCCGCCATGACCTACCAGTTCGCCGCCCAGGAGCGGGACCACGAAGTCGCGGACCGCATGGACGCCATGCTCGCCACCAGGGCAGACGTTGCCTTAGGTGTGGTAAAGTCGTTAGACGGCAGGACCGCCGGGGCTGTCCAATAAACCCCGACGGCTGCTGACAAACGGACCAGGGGCGGACAGGCCCTAGGCATGCTACGAGGGCAAGGCACCACTCCCCCGGTGCCCGAACGGCACATCGTGCCAAGTCGCCTGAGCGGAGCGGGGCAACACTTCCACGGAGGTTTGCTCCGCACAGCCCGGAACATAAAGCAAAAATGGCGCGGCAAGCCCCGATGGTGGCCTAGTCCTGACAACCTCGCCAGGATGTCGGAAGCGCGCCGCCGCAATGTATGCCACCGAGACACACCCCAACACCCGAGAACACCTACACACGCCCGAACGGCAAGCGAGATTGTCTCGACTGTCGGCGCATTACGAGGAAGGAAATAGCATGAGTCGGTACAACAGTTTTGGAGCGGGGTCCCGATCACAATCTCAGTAGGCATAACGGACAGCCCGGGAAATGCCCACTCGCTGAACAGCGTCTCGGCCACGTATGGCTTCCCCGGACATGGCCCTGCGTCCGTAATAGCACTTGTCGAGACGTCCACCGGGGCATATTCGGCAACGTTTCGACCTCCGGCAGGGCGGCAAGGGAACATGCTCGTGACCCTTGCCGGACTTGACGCAGAGGGCAACCTACAAGCCGCTGGCGGCGCTTGGGCGCAACTCTCATCGGTGCCGGTCTCGTGACGGCAGTAGCGTTTATCCAGGGCGGGACGCGCCGCCTGCGGGGGCTACAGTAGTGGCGCCAACGGGCAAGTTCTGCCCGCCAACGCCACGATCGGCGACGCCGTTGTGTTGTTCCTCACAACCAGCCCAGACAGCGGGATAGACGGCGCTAGCGCAGGCTTCGGCACTCTCACATCGAACCCGGAGATTAGGGCGGATTCAACTGGTCGTCGCAACACCAAGCTCTGTTGAGCCAATAATACGTGTTCGTTGAAGGCTTCTGCGGGCGTCTTCCATCCGAGGGACTTGCGTGGCCGGTTGTTGAGCGCATTGGCGACGGCTTCGATCTCCTCAGCGCTCCATCGCGTACAAGTCGGTGCCCTTCGGGAAGTACTGGCGGAGCAGACCCGTTCGTATTCTCGTTAGTCCCTCGTTGCCAGGGGCTATGGGGTCGGCAGAAGTAGACGGCGACGCCTGTCTGGACCGTGAAAGCAGCATGCTGCGGAGAGTTCTTTGCCCCGGTCCCAAGTCAAAGACCGGCAAAGTTGGTCGGGGAGCATGGTCATGGCTTGGCCAACGCGTTCTTCATCGTGACTGCACCGTAGCCAGCGAGAGCCGGGCCGTTCTTGGTCCTGGGGATGACCCCGTAACCATCTTCTCGAGGCAGGTGGACCGCATGGTGAACCGAGTAGAGCGTTCGACCAGTGTGCCGATGGCGGAGCGTTCGAGGCCGATCAGGAGATCGCCTTCCCAGTGCCCGGGCACGGCCCGATCGTCGGCCTCGGCGGGCGTTCGCTGATCAGCACCTCGGGGGTCACGTGCCCCCACGCTGCTGGTCGTGCGCGCCAGGCGCGGGACGCGCAGCGCTCGCCCTGTGCGCAGACAAGCCACCAGCTCGCGCTTGAGGGCGCCGCGCCCTTGGACGTAGAAAGCCTGGTAGATGGCCTCGTGGCTGATCCGCATGGTCTCATCGTGGGGGAAGTCCACTTTCAGCCGGTTGGTGATCTGCTCGGGGCTCCAGGCCTGCACCCAGCGGCGGTCACCTCGATGCGGCTTGCCCGGCCCTTGCGCAGGCCCCTGCTGGCCCAATGGCTGTGCCATCAACAGCCCGGACGGCGCCCGACAGCCGGTCCTGCACGTAGCCGCGGAGGCGCTCATTGTGACCAGTTGGCCACCTTCGGCCGCCGGGCGCGGCGCTCGGCGTGCCACTGGGCGGTGGACGCCTTGTA
This sequence comes from uncultured Acidimicrobiaceae bacterium, assembly GCA_963834735.1. GTDB lineage: Bacteria > Actinomycetota > Acidimicrobiia > Acidimicrobiales > Palsa-688 > Fen-671. Next base: position 118,914 of record CAWICT010000003.1, read on the forward strand.
GTTGAGCTGATAAGTCCGCGTCGAGGCATTGCGGCGCAGCTCGCGCGAGAAAGTCGACGGGCACCGGTCGAGGCGTCGAGCGACCTCACGGACCCCTAAACCCTGAGCACGCCAGATGGCGATGTCCTCGCGCTCGGCAAACGACAGGTAACGGCCCGACACGACCGAAGGAAGGCATGGGTTCACGCCCCCAGCGTGGCGGAACCAGCGGAACGCAACCGGGATTGACACCCCAGCTTCGCTCCCAGCGTCCTCGGTCTTTACCCCACGAGCGATAGCCGCCCAGAACGTGACCCTGTCACTACGGACCGCTACCGGCGGCCTGCCTGGGGAGGGCATCTGGCCCCGGTACTGCCGAACCTGTCGTTGCCGCTCCCAAACATTCATGCGCCACCTCCATCAGCGGGGTGTTGCAACGACTGGTTGAACCTGGTTAGTTTCCCGTTTTCGGTATGCGCCGACGTTACCAGAGCTCCAACACCGCATTGGCTGAGGCGTTCGGCTTCGCGTGGTATGGCGGGGCGTTGGAGTTCGGCTCTAACGCAGGGCAGGGCTACGGCAGCGCTGGCTACGGCAGCGCTGGCTACGCCAGCTTCAATGGGGACGGAAACAACTACCGATTCGGTCGGGCGAAGGAATTGCCAGCGCAACCATTGAGGGCGTGACACCAGGCGCAGCGTTGATTGTGTTTGCTAGGGACGATGCCGGCAACTCGATCGAGGCGGTGCCGGGTAGCCCGTGGACGGGGTACACAGCGCTCCTCACCCCGGCCAAGGTGTGGGCTGGCCTGGCTTATCGCCGAGACCGACGACCCGATCTTGGTCTACTTCCAGGTCCCCAACAACGACCACTGGACGCTGGCCTTGGTCGGATCCTGCCAATCCCCTCGCCGGCCGTCACCTCCGTCTCGCCGAGCGCCGGCGTGGCTGGCACGTCTTGCACGATCGGAGGCACGGCGTTCTCCGGGGCCACCGAGGTGTTGTTTGGCAGTGCCTCGGCCGTCTTCGAGGTCGTGAGCGGGACGGAGATCACCGCGACCGCGCCGGCCGGAACCGGAACAATTGACATAACCGTTGTGTCGCCGTCCGGCACCTCGGAGACGTCGAGCGCCGATCAGTTCACCTACACCTACGCAGGGCCGTACGCACTGAGTGTTTCACTTTCCGCCGCAACCGTGAGCGTCTCGCTCACACAATGAGGATGCGCTAATCGTCTCTTCGTCCCAGAGAATCGTCAAGGTCTCGGCTCCTCTTGCCGCATGGACACGAAACGCGGATTAGGTGGGCGCTCTACTTCTCTACGGAGCTTGGACTCCAAAGCGAACGTTAGATCTACTAAGGGGGTGGCCGGAAGATAGCAACCCAGTCGTGTACGTTTGAAGTGTCGGTAAACGAACCACTTGAGCCAAAACCAAGCCTTGACTCTCGGCGGCTTCACGTTAGGAGGCCACCACAATTCGAGGGGCGACCGACGGCCGGCCCGGATATGCCGTCCTGCCGGTTTGCCATGGTCAGCCACGATGTCCAGGCTACATGGATGGTCTTGGTCTCGTCCCACCACAGCCTCTCTGCGGCCCACACAGCCTTGCGATCGCCGCCATGGTGCCGTTGGGCCGTGGCTATTGCGCAGGGACTAGCTTAGGGGCGTGGGTCGATTTTTGCGCCGGTTCGGCTGGTTTGGGTGGTTCGTCATCGCCGCCGTAGCGATCTTGTGGAAGATCTACCCCATCTACTAGCTGAAGCGCACCCGGTAAAGGTCCACGGGCGGTACGCACTAGGGGCACCTGGCCGGTTCGCCGGTCGGGTGCCTTTTCCGTCTAAAACCCGATGCTCGGTGCGTTGGCTGTTAGGGCGTAGCTTGGAGGCCATGAAGTTCCTCAGGGTCGGGGCAGCCATAGCTTGCTTGTCCCTCGGCGTCCTGGTCCCGTCTGTCGCTTACGCCCAGCCGTTGCCGAAGGTTTGGGTGGGAGGACCAAACCCGGCGCCTTGCTACAACACCGTTGAGGTCCATGGCAAGTATGTCAATCACAAGATCGCTTGCTACGAGGTGCGGCCGTCAACCATCGCTCTAAGCGAGGACGGCAACGGTTTCCTCTCGGACCTGCACTGGACGACATGGTCCGTGACTAACGCAGTTGGCACCGGCACCAAGTACCAGCGCTGCTACTTCCCTTTGGGCAACCAGGGCCCTCGCTGTGTGGGCAAGCTGGGCGGTGGCTACAACGTGCCGGTCTGGTGTTCCTGGCCAAGCCTGTGCAGACGGTGGATGGCTGTTGTTCTCGGTCCTTACTGAGGCCGGCCAGGCAGGTCAAACGTGTGTTACTCCATTCGGAACAGGCTGTAATGTGCCGCCACCTACAAGGACAACGACAACGGCGAGCTCCGTCTCCGGTCTGGCGGGTTCTTGGGAGTACGTCGGATTTGCTAACCGGCTGCGCCAAGGGTTGCTTCCTAGCTGGCTACAGCCAGTACGAGCAGTACGCCATCGACATCGTGAGACTGACCATCGTTGATTTCCGCCCGGCACGCTGACGGGGACCTGGCAAGAAGCAGCGTGCGTAACCAACAGTGGGTGGTATCAAATCACTGACATGGACCTGCCCAGCGATCCGCCCAATGGGCCGGCGAAGGTCGATTTTGGAATAACCGGAAAAGGGACCCCGTCTAGCTTCACTATCAACGTCAGTAGCGGCGAGCTCTTCGGCAACACGTTCTCTGGCGGGACCGGCGCCCTGCCGTTCGGCGTCAGCCGCTATGGGCTCTGGTACCTCGACTCATACCGACTGCCTCAGGCAAGCACTCGGCCCCGGCTCTTCCTCCCTGACCGGCGGGTCAAGGGCAGCCATCTCTATCCGGCCAGCGACTACAACCCGATGGGCGTTTGCGGACCGCTTGCCGAGCCGAAGTAGATTCCAGCCAAACATTGACGCGGCGGGCAATTTTGTCGAGGAAGGCGCCAGCTATGCTCCTCGGCACGGGCGAGGTTCAGGAAGTCGTCCCGTGCGTTGGTAATGGCCTGTAGGGCGGTTGGAGTTGGGGTGTCGCCGGACCAGCGGGCGTTGTCATCGTTATGTTGACGAATTCTTGATACGCCGCAAAGAGGGCATCCGCCTGAACACGGGCAGCGTCGCTGCCACGGATATGGACGGCTCCGGTGGCGCTCATCACCTCCTCGAAGGCGGCGTCTACGTTGTCCTGCGTGAGCAACGAACCCGCTACAGGAAGTCGCAACGCGGAGGGCGCCGGAACACGTGTTGTGGGCAGGCTGCGAGTCGCTCGTCAGCTTCGTCCCGAGCTCATGACGGTTAGCCCGGCTGGCGACATAAGAGGTAAGACCCACTCCTCCGGAACCCACGAGGAGCGTCGGCCCCTGTGACGATCGCCACTACCTCCGTGGTGTTCATGCGTTCAGGAGCGCCCGGCTTCCTCTATGGTCCGCTCCAGGACCTTGATCCGCCTGTCTTGCGCCTCGATCGTGCGGGCGAGCAGCTTCAACCCTTCAACCGTGCCGGCGGTCAGAGCTTCCGTCATTTGCGCTTCCATGTTCGGGGCAGCGATGTTCCCCCGTGCGGCGTTGGCGGCCTGTGTGAACATTTCGACCACGTCCTGTTCCAGTGTCATGTTCAGCCGTTCATAGCACATACGTTCGAGCGGTTGGCGGATGCCGATTCAAGAGGAACGGTGAGCGGCCGGGCTAAATCTGGACGTCCAGAACACACGCCGGGCGCCGCTTCATCTTTGGGGCCAGGACAAGGTTGGGCACCCGGCGGGTTGCCAGCTTAGGTCTGGCAGACGCGGCACCTCGAAGCCGTTCTCGAGCCTTGGTTGCTGCCGGGGCTTAGCCGTCAGGGCTTAGTGAAGGCGGGGGATTGCCGTCTTGGTCGACGTGACGCAGCCAAGCCTGGTCTGTGACGACGTAGAACACACCGCCGAAGGTTCCGAACGAGCGCACCCCGGCCAGAGTATGTGCGGATCGGCGTCTACGTCCTGGGCTCGAACCTCCACAACCGTGCAGCCCAACACGACGTCAAACGTCCTCTTGCAGGTGCGCTTAGTCCCGTTCGAGAGTGTGATCGTTACTGGCGACCGGTCGAGTCCCGTTGACTGCAGCGATCGCAATGCTCAACTCACTCATGCCCCAAGGTTACAGCACTGTAGTTCGCCTCCGAAGCCCGCGAAGGTGTGTCTCCGCGGCGCTCCTGAGGAACCGGCTGCTGGATTTCCCGACCTTTCCGCTCATCAGACACCTCGTGGCTAGTTCTGCGGCTGAGGCTTAGTTCGGCGCCAGTTCTGCCAAAACAAGAAAACGGGCACCTAGCGAAACCTTCACCGGATGCCCGTCATTGCCTTCTACCTGCTGGTTTATCTGTCGGGCGGAAGAGATTTGAACTCTTGACCCCCAGACCCCCAGTCTGGTGCGCTACCAAACTGCGCCACCGCCCGTGCGTTGTGCGAGACACGACGCTACCAGGCCGACGGTGGGCCCCGCCTCGCGACCGCGTCAGTGCCGGGAGAGCCATTCGAGGAGGACGGCGATCACAGCGTCCCTGTTGAGCTCATTGAAAGGCTCGTGGTACAGGTCGGGAAAGATTTGCAGTTCCTTGTCCTCGCTGCCAAGGGCGGCAAAGAACTTCGGGCTCGAGCGCACCGGGACTATCGGGTCGGCGTCCCCGTGCAGGATGAGGGTGGGCAGCCGCAGCTCGCCAGCCCCAGCGAAAGCAAGCCGCGAGGCTCGGTAGAGCTCCACTGCGGTTCGGGCAGGGAACCGGCCATGCCAGACGAGCGGGTCGCTCACGAAGCTGGCGACGACATCAGGGTCGTGGCTCAAGCCAGCCGGGTCGATCCGCGTCACCCCGGCCCGAGGTGACGACCGCCGCCAGGCCTTGCACCGCCAAAGCCTGCCAGCGAGGGCTGGAGGCGAGGTGCAGTGCCGGAGCCGACAGCACAAGCGCACTGAGGCGACCTTGGTTGGCGGTTGCGTAGGCGGCGGCAAAGGCGCCCCCCATGCTGTGGCCGAGCAGGACCGGTTTGGAGGTGCTCGTGGCTTCGCCAACCAGCCGGTCGATGTCCGCCACGGTCTCGGCCACGCTCTCGACAACCGCACGCCGGCCGTCGGAGCGGCCGTGGCCCGCTAGATCGAAGGCGAAGGTAGACCGACCAGCACCGGCGAGCGCCTGCGCCACGTGGTTGTAGCGGTCCGCGTATTCGCCGAAGCCGTGCACGATGACGATGGGAGCCTTCGGAGGCCCCGAGAGCGACGGCTACGGCGCCCACCGTTCGACGTGGAGGCGGCGGCCTCGCTCCCCCACGATCTCCCCGCTCTCGCGGACGGCCACGTCCGGCGGGCCCGGCCGCAACAGCAGGCCCTGTGGGATCAGCGTTCAAACGTGCTTCGGGAGCCACTCGATGAGCCAGTAGATGCGGTAGATCATGTACACCGTCACGCCGATAACCATGAGCTTGAAATGCCAGGGAGCCCCTTTTGCTCTCGCTACACGCGTGCCGCTCCCGGCGTCGCCCGCCGTGGCCATCGCCGGCTCCCCATCGACCGGGGCACCTACGGACGCTGCAGCGGGCGTTTTTCTTTTGGGACGCGCCGTCAGGACGCGCCCGCAGGAAGGGCACGCACCGTCCCCTGCAAGCTCCGGCGCGTTCCAGAACTTGCTGCAGTCGTCACACCACGGCAATTGCGCCGGTCTCCATGCTCCCAGGCTAGGCCCAGCCCAGACCCTGGTGACCCCGCAGCGTTCACGCAGGGGCGCGGAGCACGTGGAACATATGGGGCGAAGCGTGCGTCCGTGAGACGAGCTTCGTTCCGTAGGCGAGCTCGTCTCCGGACGTGCGCTGTCGCCCCAGGGCTCACTGCGAACGCGGTGACCATGCGCGAACCGCGCGCCCTGACCTCGTACGCTCGGGCAGATCGGACTGCACTCGCGGCCACGAAAGCGCCTGCTGCCGGCTGGGGGGACCGCTGCTACGGCTGTCGTCGTAGTGGCGCTCGTGGCGTTTGTCCTGACACACGGCAACCCGGTCTCCCGGGCGGCTCCGGTGCGAGACGGGCCAACGAACCTGGTCCGAGACGAAACTGCGGCTCCCGGGACGGTGTTGCCCTTCGGCGACGCCCGTTTCTTCGGCCCTGAGGGCAAGGAGATCCGCGCACCCATCGTCGCCATGGCCGCGACACCTGATGGACGGCGGGTATTGGCTCGTCGGGTCCGACGGCGGCGTGCTCAGCTTCGGCGACGCTCATCTCTATGGTTCAGCCGGCACACCCCGCATCTCCCCGATCGTCGGCATGGCACCGACGCCCGATGGCCACGGCTACTGGCTGGTCGACTCGGACGGAAGCGTGCGCAGCTTTCGGCGACGCGCATTTCTACGGCTCAGCCGGAGCGGACGACCCCATCGACACGGTGGTCGGCGATGGCCGCCACACCCGATGGTGGCGGCTACTGGCTGGTCGGGCCGGAGGGCGGCGTGCTCGGCTTCGGGGACGCTCATTATTACGGGTCAACTGGCAGCGAACCGCGCCACTCCCCCATCGTCGGTATCGCACCGACACCCGATGGTGGCGGGTACTGGCTGGTCGGCTCTGACGGCAGTGTGCTCAGTTTCGGTGACGCGCACTATTACGGCTCGGCCGGAGGCAAGCCGCTCCACTCCCCCGTTGTCGGTATGGCGCCCACGGTCGACGGCCGCGGCTACTGGCTCGTCGGCTCCGACGGGACCGTCCTCAGCTTTGGCGATGCCCATTTTTTTGGCTCATCCGCTGGGAAATCTCTGGCAGAACCGGTGGTCGCCGTGTCGGCAAACCCCGAGGGTGGCGGGTACTGGCTCGTGGAGGGCGAGCGGCCGCCGACGGCGGTCGGCAGCCTCTTTACTCCGGCGCTCGACGCAGCCCTGGACCTGCGCACTGGCGTCGTCTCGGCGGCGGTGCTCGACCTGCGCAATGGCAACCTCTACACGTACCGCCCGGATGAAGAAGTAATTACGGCCAGCATCGTAAAAGTTCAGAATCCTCGGAGCTCTACTGGTGAGGGCCCAACAGACAGGTCAGCCCTTGAGCGCCTCCGACCAGGCACTCGCATCGGACATGATCGAGCTCAGCGACAACGATGACACCTCCGCCCTGTGGAACGAAATCGGCGGCGCGCCGGCCGTGGCCGCCTTTGACCGCTCCGTCGGCATGCTGGCCACCACGCCGAACCTGTCGTGGGGCCTGACCACTACGACCGCAGCCGACCAGGTGAAACTGCTCGAGCACCTCGTCGAACCCAACGGTGTGCTCACGGACGCGTCTCGCGCCTTCACGCTCCAGCTGATGGAGCATGTCGCCCCCTTCGAGTACTGGGGCGCGTCGGCATCGACGCCGCCGGGCACGACGGTCGCTCTCAAGAACGGTTGGCTGCCATGGGGATCCGGGTTGGGCAGTCAACAGCATCGGCTGGGTCGATGGCTCCGAGCGCGACTACCTGATCGCCGTGCTCACCTCCGGGTCACCGAACGAGGCCTATGGCATCGCCTCAATTTCGATGGTGGCCGCGGCGGCTTGGGCGGCGCTTGGGCCGTCGTCCTGACGAGCTCACTAATTCAAATACATCGTCATTTGATGCGGTACCCGACGGCAGGAAGGGTTTCGATCACCTGCGGCTCGCCTAGCTTGCGCCTCAACCGGCTGATCGTTACTTGCACAGTTTTGGTGAAAGGGTCGGCGTTTTCGTCCCAGACCTGTTCGAGCAGGGCCTCGGCCGAAAGGTAACCAGGCGACGCTTTCATCAGCGCCTCGAGGACGGCGAGTTCCTTCACGGAAAGCTCCAACGGCGCGCCGTCGCGCAGCGCGCTGCGCCGCAACGGGTCTAGTTCGATCCCGGACATCTTGAGCACCAATGGGTGCGTGTTGACCCTGCGCCTGCGCTAGGGAGCGCACCCTCAGCACAAGTTCTGGGAAATGGAACGGTTTGCTGAGGTAATCGTCCGCCCCGAGCCCCAGGCCCGTCACACGGTCACCGGGCGTTCCAGACGCAGTCAGCATCAGCACCATCACGGCGTTGTCGCCCTCGGCGATAGTCCGGCAGATCACGTCGCCGTGCACGCCGGGGAGGTCCCTGTCCAAAATGACGACGTCATAGGCATTGATCGCGAGTTTTTTCAACGCGTCCGGCCCGTCATAGGAGATATCGGCCGCTATCCCCTGGTCTCGCATGCCTTCGGCGATGTCGTCAGCGAGGCGATGGACATCCTCGACGACGAGCACTCTCATAGGTGCCCCGCCACCGGAAGTTCGATGACCACCCTAAGGCCGCCCTCGGGACGCGCAGTTAGTCGCAAAGCCCCGCCATGCGCGGCGGCGATCGCACTGACTATTGATAGGCCGAGGCCGGCGCCGTGGCCGCTCGCAAGCCGTTCGGCTCCGATCCGTTGGAACGGTTCCCCGAGCAATTGCACCTCGTTCTCACCTAGGACCTCTCCCCCGTTCTCGACAACCAGGCGCGCCACAACGCCGTCGAATTCGTTGGAAATGTGGACCGCGCCACCTTCGACGTTATGCCGGACGGCGTTATCGATAACGTTCGCGACCATGAGCGCGAGCAGCACCTCATTTCCCATTATCGTTGCAGGGAGAAGCTGGTTTTCGACAGTGAGGCTCTTTCGCGTGATCTCTGCTTGGTCGGCTGCGATCGCAGATGTCCACGAGTGTCGGGAAGCGATATCGCAGTCAGGTCGCCCAATGCGCCCCGTTGTGCCCGCGCCAGGAGGAGCAGGCCTTCCAGGATCCGGTCAGCCTCGTCGAGCCCTTCACCGACCTTGCCGGCGAGGACCCTCACTTCCGCCGGGGGCTGAGCCTTGCCGACGGCCACGTCGACCGACGTCCGCATCATCGTGAGCGGCGTGCGCAGCTCATGCGACGCGTTGGCTACGAAGCGCTTCTGGGCCTCGAACGCGGTCTCCAGCCGGGCCAGCAGGTCGTCGATCGTGTCGCCAAGGTCCTTGAGCTCGTCCGTCGGGCCCTGGACGCCGAGGCGCTCGTGCAGGTTTTCGGCGGAAATATGCCGGGCGTTGGAAGTCATCTCGCGGATCGGGCTGAGGGCGCGCCCCGCCACGAGCCAACCGAGCCCGATCGAGACGACGGCCATAATGGCGAGCGCGATCGCCGGACAAGATGAGGAGCGCATGCAGCTGGTCAGGGGTCGGCAGCGTTGCCTGGAAACCGACGAACTGTGGGCCCTGAGCTGCGACGACATGGCCGCCGGGGCCAGGCGCTGCACTCACGCTCGTTACGCTTGGCAGGCTGGAGACGTTCGTGACGCCTGGCGGGCCAGTGACGCTGGTCACGCTGGGAAGGCTCGTTACGGTCGTCACGCTAGGAAGGCTCGTGACGCTCGTGACGCTCGTGACGCTCAGGAGGGCTTCCCGCGCCTTTACTCGTGACGTGGCCACTGCCCGCTCGCGAACTGTCCGAGAAGACGTCGCAGCGCCGCCGCCGCGCTCGCGGGCAGGCCCCCTGGCCTCACCACGTACTGGGCTTGGGGGCCGACCGGGACCAGTCTGAAATTGCCTCTCAAAGCCCCCGATATCTGGAATGCGGTGGTGATGCGTTGCCCGGCGACGAGCGCGTAGGTGATCGCAAGCAGGCACGCTCCCGACAGGAGGAAGAGCCCGCCGTACAAGGCCGTGAGACGCACGCGCACAGTGCGGCCGGGAAGGTGTAACCAACGACGTCTTGCCAATGCAGGGCCCTCCTTCTGCTACTCAGGGTGGCCGATGGCCGGTAACAGCAAAGTAACAGGGGCTGTTGGGGCCCTGTTACCTCACTGCGAGTAGAACTGGGCCGATGAGGAGCACGCAATTGTCAGCTGCCGTCCCGTGGCAGACGGGGGCCGCCATCTTCGGCGCGATTGTCGGCTTCGCATTGCTGGCATCTGCCTGCGGTGGCACCTCCCCCTCAGCCAGCGTCGCCCAGCTCGGCACCACCACAACCTCGCGGCCGGCAAAGGGCTCGAGCAACGACAACGGCAACGGCAGCCCGCTCGCCTATGCCCAATGCATGCGGGCACATGGCGTCCCCGATTTCCCCGACCCGAACTCCCAAGGCGGCTTTACCTTGCAGGGAGGCCCCAACAGCGACCTCAGCCCGAACTCGTCAGCGTTCCAGCAGGCCAACGAGGACTGCCAGCGTTTTACGCCAACCTCAGGCCTCGGGCACGGCCCGAGCCCAGCCCAGGTCGCCCAGGCCCAGGCGCAGGCCCTCAAGTTCTCCCAATGCATGCGGTCCCACGGCGTCGCCGACTTCCCCGACCCGGTCTTCCATTCCGGCGGCGGGGGTGGGATCAGCATCTCTATCAAGGCGGGGCCGGGAAGCGACCTCACCCCCAACTCCCCGGCGTTCCAGGCCGCCCAGACGGCGTGCCAAAAGCTCCTGCCCGGCCCGAAGGGCGCCCACTTTGCCACCCACGGACCTTCTGGCCCAGGCGGTCCATCTGGGGCCGCAGGCAACGCTAGCGCCGGTGCTGGAGGTTAATGGTGTGATGATGCGACGGTTTTCCCTATTGGCAGGCGCCTGTTTGCTTGCCGTCGTTGCCGCAGCTTGCGGGAGCGCGTCGGCACCCCGGGTTGCGAGCATCGGGACTACGACGACGCCGCCGAAAGCCGCGGCCGCTGCGGCTAATGGCCCAGCACCTGGGGGGTTGGCAAAGGTGGGTACGGGAAAAATGGGTACCGACGCAATGAAGTTCGTGGCTTGTATGCGCTCGCACGGCGTGGCGAACTTTCCCGACCCGGTCATCGGCCCAGGCCAGGTTTCGATCCGCCTCACCCCCAGCGTGGCCAGCTCGCCGCATTTCAATTCCGCGCAAGCAGCCTGCCAACACCTCTTGCCGGGAAAGCCGACGTCTTCCCAGTTCAGCACGCAACAGCAAGCCGACTACCTAAAAGCCGCGGCCTGCATGCGCTCGCACAACATTGTGGGCTTTCCCGACCCCGTGTTCCCATCACCCGGCAACGTACAGTTCCCGCTCCCGGCGGGGATGGATCCCAACTCGCCAAGGTTCGTGGCGGCGAGGGCGATCTGCGAGAAGCTCATACCCCAGGGCCTGCCTTACAGCAACTGAGGAATTGTGGAAAAGTCGAAAGGACCGGCGATGCAACCTTGCCCAAAGTTCCGACGAAATGACAGCCCGGTCGCTGAAGGGCCTAGCGCGCCATGACGTCGCCTCCGACAGCACTGGGGACCGACCAGGGAAGCCTCGAGTTACCGGAAGACGCCTGGCGGCCGCGACGGCGGAGGCGGCGGCGCGTCATCGGGCTTGTGATCGTCGTAGTGGTCATCGCTGCTGCGGCCTGGGTGGCCATCGCCAACCCCTTCGCATCCAAGCCCGCGGCCAGCGGCGGGGCGAGCGACAACGCCTATCCCACCTCGTTGCAGGCCGTGGAAAGGCAGGACCTCTCTTCGCAGACGGAGGTCTCGGGCACCCTGACATACGCCGGCGCTACGGACATAGTCCTTCCGGCCGGCACCGCCCCTTCCGAGCTGGCCCAGGCGCAAGATGCCGTTGCGATGGCCGAACAGACCCTCGGGACGGACGAGTCCGCCCTGCAAACCGCACAGCAGGGTAACGCCGACACACTGCAACAGAGCCAGCAATCGGTGCCTGCGGCTCGGGCGACTCTCGCCGCTGACCAGGCCAGCTTGCAGTCGACCGAGGTCGCGGACTCGCAAGCTCTCGCCCAGGCCGAGGCCTCTGTCAAGGCGGCTCAGGCGACCCTGGCTTCTGACGAGGCGTCCCTGCATTCCACCGACGTCGCCAACTCACAAACTGTCGGCCAGGCCAGCCAGTCGGTCCAGGCGGCTCGGGCGACTCTCGCCGCTGACCAGGCCAGCTTGGAGTCCACAGACGTCGCCGACTCGCAAGCTCTCACCCAGGCCGAGGCCTCCGTCACAGGCCGCTCAGGCCACGCTCGCATCTGACCAGGCCGGCTTGAAGTCGGCAGATGTCGCCGACTCGCAAGCTCTCGCCCAGGCCGAGGCCTCGGTCACAGGCGGCTCAGGCCACCCTCGCATCTGACCAGGCCAGGCTTGAAGTCCACCGACGTCGCCGACTCGCAAGCTCTCGCCCAGGCCGAGGCCTCCGTCACAGGCCGCTCAGGCCACGCTCGCATCTGACCAGGCCGGCTTGAAGTCGGCAGACGTCGCCAGACTCGCAAGCGCTTACCCAGGCCCAGCAGGCGCTCCAGTCCGAGCGAGCGACGCTCGCCACCGACACGTCGACCCTGAGCTCCGACGAGGCGACCTTGTCCGCCGCGGAACAGAAAGAGACCGCTGATTGCCGGGGCAACGGCGCGGCGAGCGTCAACGCGCCCTCCTCCTCGTCGCCGCCCGGCTCCCCCTCCGGCTCGGCCACGTCCTGCGCCGCCGATCAGGCCGCTGTGGCATCCGACCAATCTGTTGTCAACGCGGATAAGCAGAAGGTCTCTGCCGACCAGTCGGCCGTTACCGGCGCCCAGGGCAACGTCGCAGCTACAAAGACCAAGAACACCCAGACCGTCCAGCAGCTCCAGGCCAAGCTGACCGACGACCAGCAGGCCATCAGCTCGGCGCAGGGCAACGTCGCAGCTACAAAGACCAAGAACACCCAGACCGTCCAGCAGCTCCAGGCCAAGCTGACCGACAGACCAGCAGGCCGTCAGCTCGGCCGAGGGCAATGTCGCAGCCACAAAGACCAAGAACACCCAGACCGTCCAGCAGCTGCAGGCCAAGCTGACCGCAGACCAGCAGGCCGTCAGCTCGGCCGAGGGCAACGTCGCAGCCACAAAGACCAAGAACACCCAGACCGTCCAGCAGCTGGAGGCCAAGCTGACCGCAGACCAGCAGGCCATCAGCCGCAGCTGGGGGCAACGTTGGCTCCACGAAGACGAAGAACACCCAGACGGTCCAGCAGCTCCAGGCCAAGCTGACCGCAGACGATGAAGCCGTCAGCTCGGCTGAGGCCAACGTCGCATCTACAAAGACGAAGAACACCCAGACTCTCCAGCAGGTCCAGGCCAAGGTGACCGCGGACCAACAGGCACTTAGCGCAGCCGAGGGCAACGTCGGCGCCACCGAGGTCAAGGACACCCAGACGGCACAGCAAGCGGCCGCCCAGGTCGCGGCCGCCAGGCTGACCGTGTCGCAAGACGAGGCCACCTTGTCGACCGACGAACAGGAAGCCGATGTCGCCGGACAGAGCTCGACCTATTCCGAGCTGCCCGCAGTTGGCCAGGTCGTGTCCCGGGGCAAGGAGCTCTTCGCGATCGGTGGCCAGCCGGTTGCGTTGCTTTATGGATCCGTCACCCCGTGGCGCGCCTTCGCCCCGGGCATGACCCCTGGCGAGGATGTTGCGCAGCTCAACGCCAACTTGGCTGCTCTCGGCTACGAGAACGGGCTGCAGGGGGACAACTTCACCGCGACCACCGAATCGGCGGTCAAACGGCTCCAAGCGGCCCTGGGCATTTCGCCGAGCGGCCAACTGCCCGTGGGCTCGGTCGATTTCCAACCGGGTGCCGTGCGGGTTACGGGTGTGACGCCGAACCTCGGGGCGACCGTGACCCCGGGGCAACCTGTGCTTGCTGTGACCCTGCTGTCCCGCCAGGTCCAGGTCGCCCTCGACTCCTCCTTGCAGTCCGACGTCAAGGTTGGCGACGTGGTGAGCATCGTCATGCCCAACAACGCCACGCTCCCCGGCACCGTCACTTACGTGGGCACCGTTGCCACGGTGCCGTCCGCCAACAGCGGCGGCGGCAGCCCAACGATCAACGTCGATATCGCCCCAAATGACCCGACCGCCACCGGCACGCTCGACCAGCTCCCCGTCGAGGTCTGGATAACGGAAGGAACGGCGGACAACGTCCTGGTTGTACCGGTCGACGCGCTCCTCGCCCTCGCAGGTGGAGGCTACGCAGTTGAAGCGGTCGGGGCCGGCGGGCGTGCGCCACCTCGTAGGGGGTGACCCTCGGGCTCTTCGACGACGCAGACGGGCTTGTCCAGGTGAGCGGGCCTGGCCTTTTTGCCGGCCAGCAGGTCGTGGTCCCCAACGTATGACCGCCCCCGCCACCAGCCCGTACCCGGGGCCAGCGTCGCCTGTTGCAGGGGACCGCCTCACTGTGGGCAACGACCCGCCGCTAGTGCTCGAACTGGACGACGTGACCAAGACCTACCCCGGCGAGCCGCCCGTCGAGGCGCTCCGGGGCGTGAGCTTCACGGTCCGTCGCGGTGAGCTCGTCGGGATCGTCGGGCCATCCGGTTCGGGCAAGACGACGCTGCTGCACTTGATCGGGACGCTCGACCGCCCAACGGGTGGGACCGTGCGGGTCACGGGTTTCGACATCTCGCAGCTCTCGGACAGGGAGCTCTCGGCGCTGCGCGCAGGCAGGATCGGTTTCGTGTTCCAGCAGTTCTTCCTGGCCGAGCACCAAAGCGTGCTGGACAATGTCGCCGACGGCCTCCTCTACGCCGGCGCCAGCTTTTCCGAGCGCCGCCGGGCTGCCGCCAACGCGCTCGCCCGAGTCAGCCTTTCGGACAAGCTCGCCGTACTTCCCACCAAGCTGTCCGGCGGGCAGCGCCAGCGCGTGGCGATCGCGCGAGCCCTGGTCGGCCGGCCGGCGCTGCTCCTGGCCGACGAGCCGACCGGGAACCTTGACTCGAGCACCGGCCAGTCGGTGCTCGACCTGTTCGCCGAGCTGAACAACGACGGAGCCACCATCGTTGTGATCACCCACGACCACGGGGTGGCCCAGCGCATGGGAAGGGTCATCGAGCTGCTCGATGGGCGCGTCCTCGCCGACAGCGGCCCGACCGGCACGGGGGCCAACGGCACGATCGGCCCGGCGGGCGACAACGGCGACAGCGAGGCTCCGGCGTGGCCGTAGCAGGGGCGGGGGGCCAGCGCCCCGTGGTGCTCGTCCCGGCGCGGCTCCGGCCGCGCGATCTCGCCCGGCTTGCCAGTGTCGGTTTACGGACCCGAAAGCTGCGGGCGGGCTTGTCGGCACTCGGTATCGCGATCGGGGTGGCGGCCATCGTCGCCGTCCTCGGGCTCTCGTCGTCGTCGTCGGCCGGGTTGATAGCCGAGATCAACAAGCTCGGGACCAACTTGCTGACGGTCACCAACGGCCAGACGCTTTTCGGGCAGACCGCAGAGCTGTCCGTGGACGCGCCGGGCATGATCGGCCGGATAGGCCCGGTCACGGACGTGCAATACGACGGGACGGTCAATAACGCCGGAGCCTTCCGGAGCCCACTTATCCCGTCGATCGATACCAACGCTTTGAGCGTCGAGGCCGCAAGCCTCGGTTTGCTCTCCGCCGTCGGTACGACGGTCGCGCAAGGGTCCTGGCTGAACGCAGCCACGGCCCAAGAGCCGGTCGCCGTGCTCGGCGCGGCGGCAGCCCAGCGGCTGGGCATCGACCGGATCTTTGAAGGAGAGCGGATTTGGGTTGGCGATGAGTGGTTCTACGTCGCCGGCATCCTCAACCAGGCCGTGCTGACGCCAGAGATCGACAGCTCGGTGTTCGTCGGCTTCCCCGCGGCCCAGACATACCTCGGCTTCGACGGCCACCCGTCGGAGATCTACCTGCGCGCGGTCACCTCCCAGGTGAACGCCGTCTACTCGGTGCTCGCAGCCACCGCCGACCCCGAAGCGCCCAACCAGGTCGACGTCTCTCAACCCTCGGCCGCGCTCACCGCCGAGGCCGACGCGCAGGGCGCCTTCAACGACCTATTCCTGGGGTTGGGCGCCGTGGCGCTGCTTGTTGGCGCCGTTGGCGTCGCCAACATCATGGTTATCTCGGTGCTCGAACGGCGTTCCGAGATAGGGCTGCGCCGCGCTCTCGGCGCCACCAAGGGCCACATCCGTTTGCAGTTCCTCTCCGAGGCGGTGCTGCTGTCGGTGATCGGCGGAGTGGCGGGGATAGCCATTGGCGCCATTTCGACCGCTGTGTACGCCTCCACGAAGGGTTGGGCGATCGTCGTGCCGCCCCTCGCGTGGGGTGGCGGCTTCGGCGCCGCGGTCCTGATCGGGGCGGTAGCGGGCCTCTTCCCAGCGCTTCGCGCGGCGCGCATGTCCCCGACCCAGGCGCTCTGGAGCATCTGAGCAGTAGCCTTTTGGCCATGCCGGTGCATGGGCTCCCCGTGTTGGCGCACCTCGTGCTCGTTGCCGGCTCGACGTCGGGCATCCGGCACTTGCTGGCGCAACCGTGGTTGGCTGCTGCAGGCATCGTGTGTGCCATGGCGTCGGTCGTCTGGTCGAGGGCTGCCGCTCGCCTCGCCAGGGCGGCACGCCGCATCGAAGACGAGACGCGCACCTCGGGTACGAGCTCCGAAGCCGCCAAGTTGGCTCGGAGCGCCTTCAACAAGGACCTCCACGCCGCGATCCTTTACGCCGTGCTGGCGGGTGGTCTCGTCCTTGCTTCGTTCTCGACTTCGCCATGGTTCGAGGGCCTGCTGCTCGCCGTCGCCATCCCGGCGGTTGTCTCGCTGCGCTACGCCCCCCGCTTCCTTTCGGAGGCCCGCCTCGCCGAATCGCGCTCCCGGCTGGAACGGCGCGCCGAGGAGGTCCTCGCCCAGGACCAGTTAGCTCCCCGCCGGTGGGCAGCCCGCCTTGCCCCAGAAACCCTGCCGGCTTACGAGGGCTTTGATATCGGCTGGGTCTACGAACCCGGCAGCGGGATGATGGCCGGCGACTTTTACGATGTCTTCCCCACCGGCCCAAACCGTCTAGCGGTCGTGATCGGCGACGTGGCCGGCCACGGGATAGAGCCTTCGATAACGGCTTTCCAGGTAAAGCACGTACTGCGCATCTTCCTGCGCCAGTACCGCGACCCGGCCCAGGCGCTCGAAGAGCTCAACAAGACCCTGTCGACCCTGGGCCGCCCCGAAGACATGGTGTCGGTCTGCACGGTGATCTTCGACACGGAAGCGAACACGATGCGCCATGCGTCTGCGGGGCACCCCCCGGCGTTCGTCTGGCAGCACGGCGACATGCGGCCTCTGCGTGCGACCGGCCCGCTGCTGGCGCTCGACCCGACGGCGGGTTACTTTTCCCGCGACCTGCCGCTCGAGGTTGGGGACCTCGTGGTGCTGTATACCGACGGGCTCACCGAGGCGCGCTCAGGAGGGCAGCTGTTCGGGGAGGAACGGGTCACCCACATCGTGCGGCGCGACCCCGGCCAGGACACGACGGTCCTCTGCAAGACCCTGCTCGAAGCGGCTAGGGACTTCTCCTCTCCCCTGCACGACGACGTAGCAATCCTGGCGATCCGCCGCGTCTGAGCTCGCCGCGTCAGCTGGCGCGGCGGCGTGCGCGCGCAGCTTGAGGGGCGTCGGCCCGAAATCGAAGCGCTCCCGGATCGAGCGCTCCAGGTAGCGGATATAGCTCGCAGGCAGCTCCTTTGAGGTGAACAGCGTGAAAGTCGGCGGGTCCGTCGCTCCCTGCGTGGCGTAGAGCACCCTCGCACCGTGCGGGGCGGGGTGAGCCGCCTGAGCGGCCGCAAGCGCCTTGTTGAGCAGCGCGGTCGGCACACGCCGGCGGTACGCCTCGACGGCCTTGGCGAGGGCCGGGTAGAGCCGCTGCACCCCTCGGCCGGTCTGGGCGCTGATCTCCAGGCTCGGGGCGTACGAAACGAAGCCCAACATGTTGGCCACCTGCGCCCTGACCTGCTCCTTGGCTTCGTTGTCGAGCAGGTCCCACTTGTTGAGGACAATGACGACAGGGTTGCCGGCTGCATCGACCCGCTCGGCCAGCCTCTGGTCCTGCTTGGTGACCCCCTCATTGGCGTCGATCACGACAAGCGCCAGGGTTGCGCGGTCGATGGCTTGCAGCGCGCGCACCATCGAGTAGTACTCGGCGCCCTCGGCCTCCTTGCCCCGCCGCCGCATGCCGGCCGTGTCGATGAAACGCACCGGCCCATCGGCCGTTTCGACCACGGTGTCGATCGTGTCGCGCGTGGTCCCCGGCATGTCGTGGACGATTGCCCGCTCGTCGCCTATAAGCCTGTTGAAAAGGGTCGACTTACCGACATTGGGCCTCCCGACGATGGCGACCGAAATGGTCCCCGGGCTGTCGGCCTGTCCAGTCGCGGCCTGGCCATTTCGCCCTGGTCCAGCTGGTGCCTCGCCCTGCTAGGACCTCGCCGGCCGCGGTTCCCTCGGCCGGCCTCGCCCGTCCTCGTCCGGCGCCTGGTCTCGGCGAGGGCCTCCACGCGGTCCTCGCCCTCCGGCGGGAGGACCTCGACCAGGGCGTCGAGGAGGTCGCCGGTCCCGCGGCCATGCAGAGCCGAGACGGGCCAGGGCTGCGCGAACCCCAGGCCCGACGAAGTCCCAGATGTCGAGCTCCCGGGCTGGGCGTGTCGACCTTGTTGACGGCGAGCACGACCGGGCGCCCGGAGCGCACCAGCAGGCGTGCCACGTCGGCGTCCGCTTGGGTCGGCCCGACGGTCACGTCCACCACGAACAGGACAGCGTCAGCTTCTTCGATGGCCTTCTGAGCCTGCGCGGACACCAGCTTGTCGAGCGCCATGCCCCCGACCTGCCAACCCCCGGTGTCGACGAGGGTGAAGTCGCGCCCGACCCATTCGGCCTCGAGGGATTTACGGTCGCGCGTGACGCCGGGCCGTTCCTCGACGATCGTCTCCCGGCGTCCGAGTACCCGGTTGACGAGGGTGGACTTGCCCACGTTGGGCCGCCCGACGACCGCCACCACGGGGCGCTTGGTGCTCATTTGGCGAGCGCAAGCGCTGGGTGCTTGGGAGCCGAGGCTTGCGCCGGCTCCAGCGCGCGCCGCAACGACGCGCCGTCGGCGGGCACCACCTCGACCGGCCTGGGCAGGTCCTCCAACGACATCCCGTCCAGGAACTTGCCCCCCGAAACGCAGCTGTCAGGTATGAGGTAGCGACGCCCCTCCGGCAGACCGGCAAGAACGGCCGAAAGGTCGGCCCCCGTGAGAAGACCGGCAACCGCGATGTTCCCACCGAAGAACTCGTTCCGGACCGCCACGACCTCGATGTCGCCCGGCAGTGGGGCAATCAGCGGGGCAATGACCCGGGCGCCGTACTCGCCTGTGAGCACCGTGATGCCGGCTCCGCGCCGCGGCAACAGGGTCACGGCACCTGGAGCGCGTGGTGCCCGATAGCCAAGAGCCGGAGCCCCCTCGAGCGAGCGGAAAAACCCGCTCGGCCCTTTTTCCCCAAGATCTTCGTCGAGGTCCCGTCCGGCGAAAGCTGCCTCGAAGGCCCGGGCCATGCCGATGCCGTTGTCGTGCTGGGCGACCGCCCCGTAAGTCTCCAGCGCCGGGAACGGGCGGCCCGCCACCAGGTAGTACTCGTCCCCCGCATATACGAGCCGCTTGCCGAGGCATGTAAGGAAAATCTCCTGCCATTGCTCAACGAGTTCGACCACGACAGCGGCCTCGGCTGCCGCATGTGGCCGCATCGCCTGCTCGTGGTTGAAACGGCTCACCCCGAGAGGCACGCACGCCACGCTGGCAAGCTCGGGGTACTCGTCGAGAACGCCCGCCAGCGTCCCCTCCAAGATGTCGCCGTCGTTGACGCCAGGGCAGACGACGACCTGGCCGTGCACCTCGACGCCACCGTCCAGGAGCGCCCGCAGCCAGCGCAGGCTTGTGGCGCCGCGGCGGTTGCGGAGCATGCGGGCGCGTACCTCGGGGTCCGTCGAGTGGATGGAGACGAACAGCGGCGAGAGCCCTTCGGTGAGGACCCGTTCGAGGTCCGACTCGGTGAAGCGGGTGAGCGTCGTGAAGTTGCCGTACAGGAACGAGAGGCGGTAGTCGTCGTCGCGGACATAGAGGCTCTTGCGCATGCCCTTGGGCAGCTGGTGTATGAAACAGAACTCGCAGTGGTTGTCGCAGGTCCGGACCCGGTCAAAAAGCGCCGCGTCGACCTCCATGCCGAGCGGCTCGCCGCCGTCACGCTCCACCTGCAGCGAGAACTCGATCCCCCCGCGGCTCACCTCCAGGCCAAGGCTGGCTTGGTCTGCCAATAACTGGTACTCGATGATGTCTCTGGGGAGCTGGCCGTCCAGGGCGACGATCTCGTCGCCGGGTTGGACGCCGGCCCGGTCTGCGGGTGACCCGGGAGCCACCGCGACCACTCTCGGCAGGGCCATGGCCTGTACCAGGATAGACGCCTCAGCCGCTACCCGGGGCCGGCCGTCTCCGTGCGTGGCCAGGAGCCGGTAGGTTGGGACGGCGTGGAGGTCGAACAGGTTCTCCTGGCGTCGCCCCGGGGATTTTGTGCCGGCGTGGAGATGGCGATCAAGGCGCTCGCCTGGATGGTGAGGGTCTTCGAACCTCCGGTCTACTGCTACCACGAGATCGTCCACAACCAGATCGTGGTCGACCGCTTCCGCCAGCTGGGGGTCGTTTTCGTCGACGACATAGCCCTTGTGCCGCCCGGCCGGCCGGTCATGCTCTCCGCCCACGGGTCGGCACCCGAGGTCGTCGAGGCGGCCCGGGCCAACGGGGGCGCCGTCGTCAACGCAGTCTGCCCGCTGGTGACCAAGGTCCACCACGAGGTGAAGCTGCGTGCGTCGAAGGGCTACTCCATCGTCTACGTCGGCCACGAAGGCCACGAGGAGGCGGTCGGGACGATGGCTGTGGCGCCCGAGGCGATCCACCGCGTAGAGAGCGTTGGACGAGGTCCTCGCCATGCCGGCCCCCGAAGGCCCCGTAGCGTTCCTCGCCCAAACGACCCTTGCGCTCGACGAGTGGCGCAGCATCCTCGAAGCAGCCCAGGAGCGCTGGCCGGAGCTTTGGGTGCCCGGGCGGAGCGACCTGTGCTTCGCGACGACCAACCGCCAGAGCGCGCTTCGGGCGATCGCAGGGCGCTGCGACGCAATGGTTGTGATCGGTAGCGCCAATTCCTCCAACACCTTGGCCCTTGCCCGCACGGCCGTCGCGGCCGGGTGCCCCCGCGTGCTTCGCGTCAACACCGCCGCCGAGCTGCCCGACGACCTCGCCGGCGTGGTCGGCGTGATCGCTGGCGCCTCGGCTCCCGAGTCGCTCGTCGAAGAGGTACTTGTTCGCCTTGCCCCAGCCAAAGGCACCGAGGAGGTGCGCGCCGTCCCCGAGGACGAGTACTTCCCTTTGCCCCGCGAGCTGCGTGAAGTGCTCCGAGGCGTGGCCGGCCTGCTGGCCACCGCTGGCTTCGCTCCCGGCGAGGCGGCAGGAGGAACGCCGGTAGAGCGCTCTGTGCTCGACGGCCGGGACGTGCCGGCGGCCAAAGTCCTCGCCGCATTGGGCTGACCGACGCGGTAAAAAGGGCGCATGGGTATCCCGAAGGCAACATTTGGACGAACTGGCCACGAGAGCACTCGAGCCATTTTCGGAGGGGCGGCGCTCGGCTCAGCGAGCGAAGCGGACGCCGACAGAGCCTTTGACATCGATCGTGAAGGCTGGCGTCAACCACATCGACGTCGCGGCCGGCTACGGCAAGGCCGAGGAACTGATCAAGCCATGGCTCGCCCGCATGCCCGGCGAGTTCTTCCTTGCCACCAAGACAGGCGAGCGCGAAGGCAAAAAGGCACGCGAACAGCTAGAGCGTTCCTTGGAACGTATGGGCGTCGACCACGTGGACCTGTGGCAGATGCACAACCTCGCCGACCCGATCGAATGGGACGTAGCGCTGAGCCCTGGTGGCGCAGTCGAGGCTGCCGTCGCCGCCCGTGAAGAAGGCCTCGTCCGCTTCATCGGGGTGACGGGGCACGGGCTCCAGATTGCTGCAACGCACCGGCGCTCGCTCGAACGCTTCGATTTCGACACGGTGCTCCTGCCCTACAACTACGTGACAATGCAGAACGAGTACTACGCCGAGAACTTCGAAGCTCTTGTGGCGACATGTGCGGAACGCAATGTCGCCGTGCAGACGATAAAAGCAATAGCCGCAGCGCCCTGGGCCGGCCGGGAGCGCACCGCCAGCCCGTGGTACGAACCGTTCTCCGACAAGGCCGACATAGATCTGGCCGTGTCATGGGTGCTCGGGCGCCCCGGCCTTTTCCTCAACACGGCTGCGGATATCGACCTCCTGCCGCTCGTCCTCGACGCCGCAGCACGAGCCTCCGAGCGGCCCACCGACGAGGAAATGCAGTCCCTCATGGACCGCCGCCACGTCGTCCCGCTTTTCGTCTAGGTCTCTTGCACCTCGCGCTCACCGCAGTGCCTCCGCCACAGGCGGCGTACCGGCGACCAGGGCGGACCTGGAGCATGGCATGCTCGCGGTGTGAAGCATATGGCTCCGCGAGCAGTTGGCACCTCGATGACGAGCTCGTACACTGAAAATGGCAACCCGAGACCCTCGTCACACCGTCGCGCCTCGAGCCCGGTAACCCTTGTCAAACGTGTTGTCACGTTGGTCGAGGCAGTCGCGTTGGTGGCTGTCCTGGCTCTGGCAGGGATCGCCGGCGTCGCCCTAGCCCGAGGGACCTGGATGACGACACCGGTGCACTCCGGCAGCATGCGACCGGGGCTCTCAGTCGGTGGGCTGGCCATCTCCGAGCAGGTCCCGGTGGACCGCCTTGCCGTGCGCGACGTCATCGTGTTCAGATCCCCGGACAAGCCCACCGAGCAGGTAATGCACCGCATCGTCCATCTTGCCGAAAGGCAGCTCGGGGCAAATGCTCATCAATACCCAGGGAGATGCGAACACAGTCCGTGACCCCTGGACCATAACCATACGCGGGGACTCCGCCTACCGAGTGCGGTGGTCGGTCCCTCTGGTCGGATATGTGGCGATCGCGTATCAGAACTACCGCGGTTTCTGGCTTGGGGCGGGCATAGTCATGGCCGGGATCGCCATGAGCCTCGTGTACCGCGCACGTCGGAATGGTAAGCGTCGCCGGACTGACACAAAGCCGAAGGGCCCGACCGCGCCTCGTGCCGCATCAGCTCCGGCAAACGAGACAATTATCGACCTTAGAGAACCGAAACACCACTTGACGCCCATTCCCCATAACGCCCGCAGGACGCCGAGGCACTCGGCTTCCAGCCGGTCTTCGGGGGTGTTCAGCCGGCGCCCGGCAACCGTTGGGCTTCATCGAAAAGGACCTTAAGCCGGCCGTCAAACTCGCCTGTTGACTCTGGAGGTCGCAGTTGTAATATTTGACCGGATCAGGAATTGTCCGGGTACGCGCGGAACCAAAGGAGGGGGCCCATGTCCCTACGTTCCTCCATTGCACCGAAGCTGGTCGCCACGGTCAGCGCGGCGGCACTTCTCACGATGGCTCCTGGTTGGAGCAGCTCCAGTTGGGCTTCCGCACGGCTAGCCAACACAGCCCACACGACGCACCACTCGTCGGTGTCTGGGACCTGGAAGGGCAGCTACAGCGGTTCGTTTCTCAGGCACGTTCAAGCTGACTTGGACGGAGACGAAATCGAACCTGAGCGGCACGATCATGATCTCGGCGTTCGGTAACGCTGCCCACGAGTATCCACGGGACGTTAAAGGCACGTCCATTCAGTTCGGCACCGTGGGCTCACAAGCGATCACCTACTCCGGTTCGGTCTCGGGCAACTCCATGTCAGGCACCTGGAAGCTAGAGGCCAATGGCCACGTCGCCGGCACCGGGTCCTGGAAAGCTTCCAAGACGTCCTAGCCAACCGGCACGAGCCCGGCACGAGCCCGTCGAAGGACGGGTGCGAGGTGCCTCGGGTCTAGTGGCCACGCGTGGCGGCGGCCGAACGGGCGTCAACCGTGAGGGGCAGACCGAACATCTCGAAGAGGTGCGAATCCCAAAAGACGACGTTATGTCTGATCCCCGCTGGGGTCACGCTGAACACTTGCAGGCTGTGGGCCTCGTAGGTGCCCTTGACGCCTCGGCAGTAAGCGCCAACGGCCGGTTGACCGTTGGCGGCGGTCGGAAGCATTCGCCAGTGGGGGCCTGCCATCCGGAAGACCCGGGCTATGAACTGGCCGTAGTGCGCGGGGCCGACGAGCCACAACGGGACCGGTGGCATCTCCATGACGACTTGATCGGTCAGTAGCCGGATGAGCGCAGGGACATTTGCGCTCTCGAACGCCGTGACGTACTCGTCGATGAGCGAGCGGGTGGCCTGGTCGGACGGTTCCTCGACCTGGTCCTCGCTCGCGGAGCCGTCGCTCAGCCGGGCTCGGCGCCGCTGCAGGCCGCTGTTCACCGCGGCGGGGGTCGTGGCCAGGATGTCGGCAACCTCGAGGGCGGAGAATTCCAGCACGTCGCGCAGGATGAGGATGGCGCGCTGGCGAGCCGGCAGGTACTGCATAGCCGCCACGAACGCCAGACGCGAACCGCTACGGACCGCGGCCCTCATCCCCGGGTCGTCGTCAGCCAAGCCGAGCATCGTGTCGGGGATCGGCTGGAGCCAGGGGACGTCCATTGCCGCGGCCAGGGGCTGTTCGGGGTCGTCCCCCGGGGCGCCCAGCCCGGACGGCAAGATGCGGCGGCTCGCCCCTGACAGTTTGCTCAGGCACGCGTTGGTGGCGATCCGGTACAGCCATGTGCGGACCGACCCGCGCTGGTCGTCGTAGCGATCGTAGGACCGCCAGGCGCGCAGCATCGTCTCCTGCACCAGGTCCTCGGCTTCGTGGACCGATCCGAGCATCCTGTAACAGTGAGCGAGGAGCTCGCGCCGGAATGGGTGGGCGCGGCGCTCGAAGTCGTCCCTGACATCCTTCACTTGCGCCCCTCTTGGTCCCATACAGATATCTACCGGGCAGCGTGGCAGAAATCATCGGTCGGAGCGATGAATTTCGACCGTCAGCCCGGTAGGTACCTGCGTCAAACCAATTCCCAACGAGAGCATGAAAGGCAAGACCATGACCAACAACGACCCGACCGATCAGGTATTGAGCGTTATCCACGCCGTCTACGAGAACTGGGCAGCCGGAGATGCGGACGCGTTCGCAGCGCTCTACACAGACGATGCCACCGTGGTGCAACCGGGTGTGCACAAGAAGAACAAGGGCGAGATCCGGACGACCATGGCCGCCGGGTTCGCCGGCCCCCTCAAAGGATCACGAGTCCTCGACGAACCACAAAGCGTCCGGTTCCTCGGCCGACACCGCCGTGGTCATCACCGAAGGTGGCGTCCTCATGGCCGGCCAAGCCGAACTTCCGGCCGAACGCGTGGTCCGAGCTACATGGGTTCTCGCCAAACAGGACGAGCAGTGGTTCGTCGCCGCCTACCAAAACAGCCCGGCGAACTGATCCGACCCAGGGCTTTCTCGTCGAACCGGTGCAGCGGTATTCGCTTCCTCTGGAGATGAACCCGAAGATGGAGCCGCCAAGCCACGGGCGGGTTGCATAATTGCGTGGTAAGGCTGGCTCCACACCAGGACTGGCCGTCACGAAAGGCGACCGCGATGGATCTGACAAAGACCCGAACCCGCCGTCGCCGCCTCGGCCTGGCACTCTCCGCCGTGGCGACGATCGCCCTAACGCTCGCCGGCTCAGGAGTTACGCCCGTGACGGCGGGGAGCTTGAACGCGGCCGCCCTCGCTGCGGTCCAGCTCGCAGCAAGCTCGGCGAGGAGCGACGCGGAGGCATCTGGGCCGGCCGTAGGGAGCTTCATGTCGATCTTCACGCCGCGGCTCATCTTGCCTGTCCCGGTGAAAGCACCTTCGAGCCAGCAGAAAGCCGCCTTCGCCGCCCTCAACTCCCTTGTTGATACCGAGACCCTCTTCGGCGACGCCGTCATCGGGATGCGCGTCTCACTCGACCGCGCGCAGGCTGCCGCGTCCGCCAATGCCCAGCTCCCGTGGGTGCGCCAGACGAACGCCAGTGCTCGAGTACGCTCTTGCGGCCTCCCGTTTGCTCGGGAGCTTCCCCGCCTTGCAGGCCACTGTCGTGCGAGCCTTCGTCGCCGACAAGATGAGCCTGACCCTCACGCCGGCGCAGTTCTCGACGGCGAAAGCGAAGCTCCTGCGCGGCCTGCCGTCGTCGTTCACGCACCTGCTCAATGTGGCCGCTGCGGCGTTCCAGCCCTCCACGGTCCTCCAGGTGGTGGCGCTGAGGGCCGCCATCGTCGACACGGAGCCAGTCGAGCAGGGATTGGCGAACATCGCGCCCAAGACCTTGGTACTGCCCGGCGTGCTCGCGTCGAGCTCGGTCACCGGCCCAGAGGTCCGGCTTTCGGTAGCGCTCAAGAACTTTGCCGACACCATCTTGGAGCCAGTCGCGGCCTCCGCGCTCGGCGGGGCGGCGGAGGGGACCGAGCCCGACGCGAGGTTCGTCGCTAACGGGGAGGAGAACCCAACCTTCAGCGAGGCTTTGGGCGAGACCTTGCACCTCGCCACGGACGCCGCCGAGGCATCAGTGGACGGGGCCAAGGCTTGGGGAGAGGCTGGGGCAGAAGCTGCCGAAGAGTTGGAGCCGCTCAGCGAGGGGCTCGGCTACGCGTTCTCGTTCGTCGCCTTCCAGGAGGCCAACGCCGCGTTCGGCGAAGGTGCCGGCGCCGGCGAGGGCGCTGGCGAAGGTAACGGGAGCGGCGACGGCGCCGCCTCGTACGGGGAACCGCACGAGGAGACTTTCTCCGGTTCCGGCTACGTGTTCCAGGCCGCCGGGGAGTTCACCCTGGTCAAGTCGACCACCGACGACCTCGACATCCAGGTCCGTGAGCAGCGCTTCCCTGGCGCCGCGGATGTCGCGTTCGACACGGCGACGGCGATGCAAGTCGGCCCCAACATTGTCGAGCTCGCCGCCAACAAGTCGGGCAATCTTCAGCTCTGGATAAACCGCCGAGCCGTGGCCTACGGAGCCCGCGCTCTGGCCGGCGGCGGGACCATATCGGTGAAGGACCCCGATTCGGCAAAGGTCACCTGGCCCGACGGGACTGCTGTATCGGTGTCCTCGGGCGAGTCCGGCGCCATCGCCCATGAGACCATCACCTGCAACGGCAGCGACGAAATCGACATGATCGTCAAGGTGGCGCCGTCGCGCGCCGGGCACCTCGAAGGGCTCCTAGGCGACCCGGGGGAGCCATTTGACGAGCTGGTTGGGGGCAACGGGGCCCTCTACAGCCTCGACCAGCTTGCCGCTCCCTGGGAGAGCGTGCAGGACTTCGACGTGCTCTACCACCAGTTCGCGCAGAGCTGGCGCATCACCCAGCAGAGCTCGCTCTTCTACTACCCCCCGGGCACCAGCACCGCCAGCTTCACCGACCTCGCCTTCCCGAGCAGGGCGGTCACCGTTGCGTCGTTGGCGCCAACCACCGTCGCTGCCGCCAAGCGCGACTGCAAGGCCGAAGGCATTACCAACCCCTACTTGCTCTCCGACTGCGTCTACGACCTGGGCCTCGCCGGCGGTCGCAACGTCTGCTTGGGAGGGGCCGAGGCCCGTGTCCAGGCGGCGACCGGCGGGCCTACTGCGACCGGCCTACCCGAGAGCAGCGGCGCCCTTCTCCCGGCCAGCGCCGCCCCGCCGTCGAGCGGCACCAGCACCGGCACCCCGGTCACGGTCGGGAGCGCCCCGAGCGTACCGCCGGCCGTCGCAGTGGACGCGTCGGGCACGGGCTACGTCGTGTGGGAGCAAAGCCCCACGAAGCTGAGCTTCTGCAAGCTGGCTAGCGCCGCCACGAGCTGCAGCCCCGTAACCCTGGAGGTCGCCGACCCGTCCAGCGACCAGTTCTTCGGGCCCCCGAGCGTGCTGCTCGAGCCGGGCCACATCTACGTGCTCGCCATTGTTGTCGGCGGCTCCGACATCGATGGCATCAACGAGTTCGTCTCGACGGACGGCGGAGTCTCCTTCAACCTCGAGCCTCACGCCGTCGGCTTCGTTGGGGGCGATAGCGGGCCCGCCGGCCCGGCGATCGAGCTGCCCGGCGGCGACTTCGGCGCCGGCTACGTGATCCCCGGGTCCAACCCCGCCTTCCAGGCGAACTCGCTCGCCGCACCGACCGACCAATCCGGAGGCCACTACGCCGCCATTTGCGACCCTCAACCCCCTGCCGGCGAGCGCCTACGCGATCGGCAACCTCGGGGGCGCGTTCGCCTCTCAGCTCGTCGGCTCTCCAGGCGTGCTCGGCGTGTTCGCCGCCCTTTCGGGCAAGGGAAGCTCACCCTGCCCGTCGAGCGCCGGCGAGGCCCTGGTCTATGCCTATGCCCCGATCAGCGCCTCGACCACACCAGCCGACCTCTCGACGTCGCCCGGCGGCTCTAGCCCGTGGCGCCCGCTCGCCAAGGCCGACTGTGATGGTACTGACCCGGCTGTCGGCGGCGGCCCGTCCGGCCTCGGCTTGCTCGAGACCAACGAGGCCCACGTGCCCAACCCGGGCCCCCTCGTCCAGTACAGGCACTTTTCGCCTTCCTCTGGGTTCGGCCCAGCGGTGACGATCGCCACCGACGAGGTTGGCGCCGAGGGGACCATATCCCAGGACAGCGCCGGCGACATCTTCGCCACCTGGCTCGACAATACGACGGGCGTCGACCTCGCCTACAGCTCCAACGGCGGCACCAGCTGGAGCAAACCGAGGATCCTGTTCTCCAATGCCGGGAACCCGGGCGGGATCGGCTTGCTGGCGAGCGCGGTCGGCGCATCGGGTAAGGGTTGGGCCGCTTATTCGGTCGGCAAGCGGGAGTACGTCCAGCGGTTCAGCGGGAGCTGATATCTAGAGCTCGCGGTCACTTAGCTAGCACTTGGCGACGCTCGCCGCCGCCAGCCATCGTGCCCGCGGGATACCGTGGCTCGAATGGCCACGACTTCCGAGCCCGAACGAGACGAGCCGACCGGCAGCGTCCTCGGACGCGCAAGGCGAGCCAAATGGGTCACAACCTGGCGAAGCTGAGCCGGCGGAGGCGAGCCGCGCGCGCGCAGCGTGAGCCACAACCGCCGGAGCTCACGGTGCGGCCGCCGACGCGGCTCGAACTGGCTTGGTACCGGATTGTTTGGTCCATCGTTTGGCCGCCAGGGTGGCTCCTTTGGCGGCCAACGGTCGTCGGCAGAGAGAACCTCCCGCAGACGACGCCTTACATCATCTCGCCGGTGCACCGTTCCAACATCGACACCTTCCTCACGGCCCGCATAACGGACCGGCGAATACGTTTCATGGCGAAAGAAGGGGTCTTTTCGGTCAACTGGATCGCAAAGGTCTTCAGCTCGCTTGGTAGTTTCCCCGTGAAGCGAGGGACGCCGGACCGCGTGGCGCTTCAGATATGTGAGCGGGCGCTCGCCGCTGGCGAGCCCGTCGTCCTCTTCCCAGAAGGGACCCGGCGCTCGGGGCCTATTGTTCAAGAGCTATTGCGGGGGCCGGCCTTTGTCGCCCTTCGTGCCAACGTTCCCATCGTGCCGGTCGGCATCGGTGGGAGCGAGCGTTCCATGCCGGTGGGCTCCTCCTTGGTCCGCCCATCAAAGACGGCCCTCGTTATCGGTAGGCCGATATGGCCACCTCCTGCCTCGGGATCGGGCCGTGTTCCCAAACGTGCGATCGACGACCTCACCGAGCGGTTGCATTCCGAGCTCCAGGTCCTCTTCGATGAAGCCCAACGCCTCGCGGGCGCCGGCTGAACCCTCGGCCAAAAGCGGGCCGGAGAAGCTGCGGGAGGCGTGGGTCATCGGCCTCAATGGGTCGCCCTCCGGGCACCCTTCAGGCCCAACTTTTCATGGCGGTGACCGATCTGGTCCCGAAGAGGGCACATCATTGACGCTGGTGCAAAGAAATCGACGTTTTCGTGACCGACCGGGCCATCGCGAGATCACGTTTGCGGTTTTCGGCGCAGGCCGCCTCCATTTATGGGCCGAAAAGTTGCGCCACTAACGCCCAGAAAACGGTTGACCACACCGAGAAACCCCACTGAGGCCCGTGCCAAGGCGTGGTGCCGCTCCACCTCGCGCCCCAAAAAGCCCCGCGTGCTTAGTGACCGCCAGCACCGTAGGTTTTCGTTGCAAACATTGCGTAATTACTAATAGGGCGAACCGTGTGTCTGCGAGACGAGCTTCGTTCCGTTAGGGCGAGCTCGTCTCCAGACGGACGGCTTCGTCCCACTACAGACGGGCAAGAGGGTCAGGCGAGGCCGGCCTTGGTGGCGAGCTGGAGCACGAGCTCGACGACCTCTTCGACCGTGCTGGAGGTGGTGTCGACGAGAACTGCGTCGGGTGCTACGGCGAGGGGTGCGTACTGGCGGGTGGAGTCGATGTGGTCGCGGCGGGCAATGTCTGCGGCAACCTCGTCGTAGTGCATGTCCAGCATCTCTTGGGTGCGGCGCTGGGCGCGCTCCTCGTCGCTGGCGGTCATGAAGACCTTGACCGGGGCTTCGGGGAAGACGACGGTACCGATGTCCCGGCCCTCGATGACGCCGGAGCCCTTTGCCTCGGCCCACTCGCGCTGGCGACGGACGAGCTCCCTGCGGACCGCCGGGTTGATGGCCACGACGCTCACCGCGCGGGTCACTTCGGGGCTGCGGATCTCGATGGTTGCGTCCACCCCGTCTACGAGCACGCGCTCGTCCACTTCAAGCTGCATGTCGACCGCGAGCCGTGCCACGACCGGCGCGTCGTCGGGGTCGACGCCACGGCGCATGGCGATGAAGGCTACGGCCCGGTACATCGCACCCGTGTCCAGGTAAGGCATGCCCAGCTTGGCGGCGACCGCCCGTGCCACGGTCGATTTGCCTGACCCTGCGGGGCCGTCGATGGCGATGACATGGTGGCTGGCCTGGTTCATCTCCGGCGGGGTCAACTGAGGCACCGGTGCATGTCCTCCTCGAAGCTCGGGTAGCTGGTCGCCGTTGCGTCCCATCCCTGAACCTTCACTGCGCCACGGGCGCCCAGCGCGGCCACCGCGCCGGCCATCGCGATGCGGTGGTCTCCGTACGAGTTGACCGTACCACCGCTGAGCAGGGCACCCCCATTGCCCCGCACGCTGAGCCCATCGGAGGCGGGCTCGGCCCCGACGCCGAGCGCCCCGAGGAGCTCGACCGTGGTCGCGACCCGGTCCGTTTCTTTCACTCGGAGCTCCGATGCGCCCGAAAAGCGAGTCGTGCCCTCAGCGAACGCCGCCGCCACCGACAGAACAGGTATCTCGTCGATGAGCGACGCCACCTCCGCGCCTCCGACCTCGGTGGCCACCAAGGGGCCGGCCTGAACGTGGATGTCAGCGGTGTGACGGAGGGGGTCCTCGTTCACCAGCTCGATCTTCGCCCCCATGCGCACCAAGACGTCGATAAAGCCGGCTCGGCCCCTCCCGACGTAAACGCGCTCCAGGACGAGGTCGCTCCCAGGGACGATGCACGCAGCGACCACCCAGAAGGCAGCTTGGGAAGGGTCGGCAGGGACGTCGATGTCGGTTGCGTGGAGCGCGCTCGGCTGGAGGACGACGCTGGAGCTGGCCCCTGCCGGGTGCACCTCGATGTCTGCGCCAGCGGCGGCGAACATTTCCTCGGTGTGGGCACGTGTCGGCACGGGCTCATGCACGGTCGTCGGGCCCGTTGCCCCGAGACCAGCAAAAAGTATGGCCGACTTCACCTGGGCGCTAGGCACCGGGAGCGTGTACTCGATGCCGTGAAGGTGCCCGCCTCGCACCGCCAGCGGCGGGAAACGGCCCCCTTGGCGGCCATCGACCTGCGCCCCCATCAGCCTGAGCGGCACGGCAACCCGGTCCATCGGCCGTTGCGCGATCGACGAGTCCCCCTGCAGGACGCACAGGCCGTCGAGGGCCGAAACGAACCCGGCCAGCAGGCGGATGCCGGTGCCGGAGTTGCCCACGTCAACGAGGGCCTCAGGTTCATGCAGGCGCGCGGCGCCGCCATCCACGTAGAGGTCTCCCCCACTGCGCTCCGCGCCTGCGCCGAGCGCTACCACGGCCTCGAGCGTGTGGCGGACGTCCTGGCCGTTCGACAGCCCCCGGATCCGCGAGCGTCCCTCGGCCCGAGCGGCGATCAGCAGCGCCCGGTGCGAGATCGACTTGTCGCCCGGCGCGCTGAGCCGGCCCCTGAGCGCCCTGCCGCCGGCAGGTTGGACGGTCAGCTCTTTCTGCACACCACCCAGGTTCTGCACACCACCCAGGCTCGCCGCGTCGCTGTTGCTCAACTTCGCCTCCTTGGCATTCGTCTCCTTTGTACCAGCGCGCCGTTGCGACAGGTCATGGCTCGAGCCTTTGTACTGACGCCTTGTAGCCCCGGTCGGTGAGGGCCTTGCGGACGACGTCCTCGGTCCCGGCGTCCACTATCAAAACGAGCACGCCCCGGTCCCCCTCGACCGAGTGGGCGATCTCGACGTCGAAGATGTTGACCCCGAGCCCGCCGAGCAGCGTGCTCACCTCCGCGATCACTCCCGGGCGGTCCGGCACAGGGACGCGCACTTCGCTCGCGTGCCCGAGCGACGGTGCCCCCGAGGGGAGGTTGACCCGCGCCTCCCTGGCGCGCTGGAGCAGCTCGAGGAGCCCCTCCCGGTCGCCCCCTGCGACGATGGCTCTCACCTTGTCGAGGCTCGCCGATAGCTGGTCCAAGGCGGAGCAGATCGCGTCACGGTTCTCGGCGACGACGTCGGGCCAGATGCCGGGGTGGCCCGCGGCGATCCGGGTCATGTCCCGGAAGCCCCCGGCGGCCAGCCGCAAGAGCGTCGCGTCCGAGGTGGCGGCGTCGGCGGCCAGGTTCATCAAAGCCGCCGCAGTCAGGTGCGGAGTATGCGAGACGAGCGCGACGAGCTCGTCGTGGCGCCTCGGGTCGACAGCGACCGGGTTGGCGCCCAGCAGCCTCACCAGCCCCTGGACCTCGGAATACGCCTCCCCCGAGGTGTGCTGGCCCGGCGTCAGCACCCAGGTGGCGCCGAGGAACAGGTCGGGCCCGGCCCCGTCGACGCCTTCTTGCTCCGAGCCGGCCATCGGGTGCCCGCCGACAAAACGCGGGTGCCCCACAGCCGACACGATCGTCTCTTTGATCCCGGCGACGTCGGTCACTGCTCCCGTGCGCTTCTCGGCGTCCTGTTGGGAAAGCACGGCCTTCGCGACCTCGGCCACAGCCCCCGCAGTCACGGCGATGAAGGTCACAGCAGCAGCCGTGTCCACGCCGACCTCGTCGATCGCACCGAGCTCGAGGGCGCGCTCGGCCCTCGAAAGCTCGCGGTCGGTCCCGCTCACCCACCAGCCCTGGCGGCGGAGGGCCATCCCGATGGAACCGCCGATCAGCCCCGTTCCGACGATCGCCGCCCTGCGCTGGCCGCCGGCGGGGCTATTGCTCGGTGAGGTCATCTCTTACTCAGGGAGGTCATCTCTTAGCCCGCGGGCGCCTTCCAGGTAGATGTGGTGGAGCTCTTCGTTGGAGCGTCTCGAGGTGCATCATGACCCGGATGCAGCGAGGCTGCGCGCCATTTATGTCAAGTTCCCGGGCGCAAAGCAGCGGGACGTCCCCGAACCCGGCGGCGCGCGCCGCAGTTGCAGGGAACATCGAATGGATGTCGTCGGTGGCGGTGAACAGCACCGAAATGACGCGCGTGTGGTCGACCTCGTTGCGAGCGACCATCGCAGCCAGCAAGGCCTGCGTGCGCTCGGTCACCTGCTCCGGTGTGTCTTGGTCAACCGTCGTCGCTCCCCGCAGGGCTCTCACGCGGTACATGGGGCCGGGAGTGGGGTTGGAAGGCATTGTTTCGACGGACCGGGCTAGGGGCTAAGTGCCAGCCGAAATGCTAGTTGTTCGCACGGCTGGCAACGGCCCGAGCGCAGCCTGCCAGAGATCCCGGACCTCGCGGACGGTCAGCTCACGCCACTTCCCAGGCTCGAGCGCAGGGTCGGAGAGCGGCCCGATCCGCGTCCTGACCAAGCGGCGTACAGGGTTGCCGACGGCTTCGCACATCCTGCGCACCTGGCGGTTCCTGCCCTCATGGATGGAGACCCGGGCCGAGCTCGGCGTAAGCACGGAGATCTTCGCCGGAGCCGTCAAACCGTCTTCCAATTGGACGCCGCGGCGCAGCTTGCCGACCGCCTCCTTGGATAGTTTGCCTTCGACCTCGACGACGTACTCCTTCATCACCCCGAAGCTCGGGTGCGTCAGCTGGAAGGCCAGTTCTCCGTCGTTAGTCAACACGATGAGGCCCTCGGAGGAGATATCCAGGCGCCCGACGGGGTACACCCGCGGCACCTCGGGTACGAGGTCGAGCACCGTCTGGCGCCCCTGCGGGTCCGAGGCGGTGCACACGACGCCGACCGGCTTGTTGAGCAGGTAGTAGGCGAGCCCTTCCCGGCCTGGCAAAGGTACCCCGTCCACTTCGATGTGGTCGTGGGCGCCATCTGCCCGCTGGCCGAGGCGGGCCGGAGCGCCGTTGACCCTCACGCGCCCTTCGACGATCAGCAGCTCGCAGGCCCGACGGCTCCCGAGGCCCGCCTTGGCGAGCACCTTCTGGAGCCGTTCGCCTGTCTCGGTGTCCCCTGTCTGGGTGGCCCCGAAGCTCCAGGCGCCCTCGCCCGCTAGGCCCGGGGCGCCCAATGCACTGTCGCCCGGCACCGTTCCCACCTTAGTCCTGCTTGGGAGGCCAAAACCCTTAGCTTCGCCAGTTACCGATATATCGCGATATAGTGCTCCATGTCGCTGGTAAGAGATGCCGGCAGGACAGGAGGAATACATAGATGCACCGTCATGAACGTTTTGAAGAAGGGCCGGAGTGGGGACGGGGCCGACGCGGTCCCAGGGGCGGCGGTTGGTCTGGCCCACCCTGGGCCGGCCCAGGTGAAGGGCCCGGGAACCCAGATGACCTGGCCGGTGGGCCGAACCGGATGTGGTTTTATGGTGGCCCGTTCGGGCCTGGAGCACCTGGCGCGCAAGGCGCCGGGATGGGCAGGGGCTGGGGACGGCCCGGGGCGCGACCCTGGGGCCGGGCACGGCGCGGCGACGTGCGCAGCGCAATCCTCGCTCTTCTCAACGAGCGCCCGATGCACGGCTACGAGATCATCGGCGAGCTTTCTGACCGCACCGAGGGCTTGTGGAGGCCGAGCCCGGGTTCTATCTACCCGACTCTCCAGTTGCTCGAAGACGAGGGCCTGGTGGTCGCGCAGACAGACGACAGCGCCGGCAAGAGGCGTTACAACCTGACAGAAGAAGGTCGCCGAGCCGCTGCCGAGGTCGCAAAAGGCCCGGCTCCATGGGAAGAAGTTGCAGCGGGCGCCCCGGTCGGAGCGCGCGCTCTTCGCCACGCGGTGGCAAAGCTCATGCCTGTCGTGGGACAGGTCGGCATGAGCGGTGGCCCTCGCGAGTACGAGGAGGCGGCCAAGGTCCTCGACGATGCCGCGCAGGCGGCTGTACGCGGTACTGGCCGGCGAACAGGCTGGGCGAGCCGGGCCTGACAATTCCGAAGGGGCTAGCCCGGGCGCAGACCCTGCTCCAGAGCGTCCATAACCTCTGGGCCGGGGACGAAGTCCCCGAGAGGCGGTAGGTCCTCGATCTTGTCCAGGCCGAGCCGCTCGAGCAGCAATGTCGTTGTGCCGTAAAGGAGAGCTTGCCCGGGGCCCGGGTCCCGTGCGACCTCTGTTACGTAGCCACGTATGCAAAGAGTCCGCAGCACGCCGTCGGAATTGACGCCCCGGATCGCCGCGACCTGGGCACGGGAGATGGGCTGTTTGTAGGCCACGATCGCCAGGCTTTCCAGCGCAGCACCCGACAAACGCGCCGATTGGCCCTCGAGCACGAAACGCTCGATGTACGGCGCCATGTCGGGGTGGCTCTGGAAACGGTA
This sequence comes from uncultured Acidimicrobiaceae bacterium, assembly GCA_963834735.1. Classification (GTDB taxonomy): domain Bacteria; phylum Actinomycetota; class Acidimicrobiia; order Acidimicrobiales; family Palsa-688; genus Fen-671. The sequence continues at coordinate 154,581 of CAWICT010000003.1, forward strand.
GCCGCCGGCCACCCGTGCGAGCTCGAAGCCGCGCTGGTCGTCGCGGTAACAGCGGGCCAGGTCCTCGCAGATCTGGTCCACGGTCGCCGGCGGCAGCTCGAGCAGCTGTGCCAGCATCGTCGGCTCGACGGGCGATTCGGCGACCATGAGGACAGCCTCGATCGCCCGACGCTGTTCCAAATAGCCGAGAGCACCGTCGCGGGGAGCATCTTCGACGCTGGCGTGGTCAATGTGGTGCGCTTCAACGCGGGCGTCTTCGATGTGGTCCAAGTCGATCTCCTGGTCGGCGTGCCCCGCCGTTGTCGTCGTCCCCCACTGTCTTCAGCCTTCGTATTCGTCGGTGCCGGAGCCACCTAAGGAGCCGCCTACAACGAGGACGGCCTCCCGGGCCGAGTCGTCACGGTCCTCGTTCGTCGTCCAAACCGAGCCAGCTGACGTGGAGCTCGCCGAGCCTGTTCGCCTGCTCCAGATCCACAGCCCCACGCTTGTAGAGCTCCAATAGTGCCAGGAAATGAACGATTATGTCGATCCTTGCGCCGAGCTCGGCTGTGAGCCGCTTGAACGTAGTGCGCCCAACCGTCGGTAACGTTGCCAGCAGGTCCGCCACGGTGTCAGCCACGCTCGCCCGCACCGGCGCGACGTGGTCGGTGTTCACCCGCACGACCGGCTTGGCGGCCAGCAGTTTGACGATCGCCCCGCGCAGGTCCTCGGCGCCAACGCCTTCGAGGAGGTCTGGGGCAAGGCCGACGAAGCGCTCCTCCAGGCCGGCTGCGGCGCGCGACGCTGAGGTCGGAAGCGTCCATGAGGCGCGGACATGGCTTGCGAGGCATCCTTGAACGTCTTGCACTCGAGCAGCCTCGCCAGCAGGAGATCGCGTTCCTCCCAGAGGGCCAGCTCCTCCTCGTCTTCGCCATCGGAGCTCTCAGGGAGCAGCCGGCGGGCTTTCAGCTCCAGCAGAACCGCCGCCGTCAGTAAGAACTCGGTCGCAACCGACAGGTCGAGTGCCTGCATCCGCTCAATGGTTGCCACGAACTCGTCGACTATGGAGGAAAGTGAAAGCTCCCATATATCCACCTGTTGACGGGTCACCAGGTGAAGCAGCAGGTCGAAGGGGCCCTCGAAGACAGGCGTGCTCACCTGGTAACCCATTGCCGCGAGCCTACCGGCGTCCCCGCTCGCCCGAGGTGATGGGTGTACGGACTGGGCTGCACCGACAAACCGCAGGGGACGAGCCGCGCGGACAGGGCTCCACCGACCGGGCGCGTGCGTCCTTCACTCGAACCGACAGGTTCTTCCGCGAGCCGGCCTCCCAACGCGTACCGACACGCGAGGGTCACGTATTGTGGCTAGAGGAGCCGGTAACCTGGCCGCCAGGTTCCTGATTCCAGACGATGACGACGCCCCGAGACAGCGCGCTCTTCGATCTCGTTAGCCCAGCTGGCCCGTCCCGATTTGGCCTGCCAAGCGCAGGCGAAAGGCGGGCCGCAAACTTTGGCGCCTTCGGGGCGGTCACGGGCGTGCTTGTCAGCGTCCTGCTGATCGGCGGGCTGGTGTGGTCCGCAGCCACCGGGCAAGCGCCACCCTCGCGGCACACGGCGATCTTCGGAGGGTCGCTCGTGCTCGACGATTACCGGCCGCTCACAGTCATCGACCTGGCGACCGGTGCTGTGACGGTCCAGCTCGAGGGGGTGTACGCCCAGGTCGGGGCAACTAGCTACGGCGGAAGTCGAGGCGGTGCCGACGTCTGCGGGCACGATGTTGGTGAACCGTGCGACGGGTAGCTTCAACATGCTCGCGAAGGACAACTACGTGCTTGGCCCGCCCACCAATGGGATCTCTCTCGGGCCGCTCAGCCATGAGACGGGAGCGGCAGGCTTTGCCGACGGGTCGGCCACTTACATCGTGCGATATGCGCCGGACAGCACGATCTCGCTGGTGGACTCTTCGACTGTGGTGGCGGGCGCTCAAGCTTTGGCGGAGGGCTTGCGCCGTTCGGTCCGCCCGCTCGGGTTCACAAAGTTGGGTGTGCCGGCCGCCGACCAGCCCGGCGCCGCGGCGGTTTCTAGGGGTGCGCTGTGGCTCTTGGCCCAGCAAGGCTCAAAATGTGACCTGCTCCGCGTGCGACCGGCCGCCCAGGTCGGCCAGGGGCTATCGGTGGGGAGCCGGGCCAAGTTGCCCACTGGGTGTGCGGACGCGGCCTTGGAGGCCTCCCCGACGACAGTGGGCCTCGCACTGCCGGGTGAGGTGCAGCTGCTGCAGGGCAACGGCCACGAGGAAAGCTGTCGACGTCGCCGGGACAGCGCGCGCAACCCAGTTCTTACCCGTGCAAGGGGCAGCGGGAGAGCTCTGGTTCCTGGCGAGAATGTCGTCGGGGTGGTCGGTGTTCGGAGTTGGCCCCGACGGAGCGGTATCTGGCCCCGTGGTCCTGAAGGCATTCGGCCCGGGCGCCGAGCCGGCTGTGCCGGCCTACTCGGACGGTGAGCTCTACACCCTGGACCAGGCCCAACCAGGGCAACCGACATTGTGGATGGTGCGGCCGGGCACTGGGTCGATGAAGCCGGTCCCCGGTGCAGTCAGCTACCCCGCCGCCGGCGCGACCGAAAAGGCAAGCTTCCAAGGAGCAGAGGTGCTCGTCGACGGGCCTCGGGTCATCTTCAACAACCCGGACAGCCTTCTCGCGGTCGTCGTTTTCACCGACCACAGCCACGCTCCGGTGATCGTCAACAAGTCGACCGCCGTCATCGTCAGCGCAGCCGGCCCGGGTGACGCCAACGTGAAGGCCGAAAAGAAACACACCTCACAGCCGACAAACCCCCCCGGGCCCCATTCGAAAACGCCGTCGACCACTCCGACCACCTTGCCTCAGCCGGTGCAGCCGGTCCAGCCGGTCCAACCCGTCCAACCGGTCACCGAGCAGGCCGATTGCGCAACAACCGCCGAGAAGCCTTACGAGCCACAGATCAGCTCGATCACGCCTTCTGACGAGTCGGCACTGGTCGCGTGGACCTACCACCTGCTGACCGAGCAAGACTGCCTCCCGAGCACGTGGTCAGTGACCGTCACGGCTCTGGGCGGCGCCCCCCAGCCGGCGCACCCGGTCCAGGTCGTCAATGGCCAGCAGCAGCTCCTTTTTGCGGGGCTCATCCCGGGTACCAGCTACGAGGCGGTCGTGACCGCCTATATCGGCAAGCGGTCGACGTCGTCGGCCCCGGTCAGGTTCCTGACGACGGCGGTGGGGCCGGGCGCTCCGGCCTCTGTGACGGCAGTCGCTAACGGCACCGGCGGGTGGCTGGTGTCTTGGACGCCGTGCAGCGGCCCGAGCTGCGAGGTGCCGGCCAGTTCGTGGACGGTTACGGGCTCGTCGTGCGGGACGGCGTTCGTTGGCATACCGCCCCGGCTCGAGGTGCCCGGGTCGCGTACCAGCGTCACCATCAACCCCGGCGACGCCATGGGCCTGCTCGGAGACTCGCTGTCGTTCAGCGTCCAAGGCGTCAGCAGCACGGGGCTCGTCGGGGGGCCAACTTCCGACCAGGTCTGCACTCAGGCCTGGCAGCCGCCAGCACGCCGCTGATCTCCAGCTTTTTGCTGCGGGGGCTCCGACCGGTCAAACCATTACCGCGGCCCTCAAGGTTGTCGTGGCCCCGAACGCATCAAATGAAGTGGCCTTCGGCGGCGACCAAGTAACGTTCACGCTATGCCGTCGGCGGCCGTAGCGTCGGCCCTACATCTTCCCTTGGGGTTGATGTCCCCGGCCTCGACCCGGCGAAGCTCTACCGGGCGACTGTCACCGTCACCCCGGTTGCTCACCCGTCCGCGGCGGTGACGATCACCAGCCCATCGTTCGGCAAGACGCTGCCCTGGCCCGCTCAGATCCAAATGCATGTCGCGGGCGTAGTCGCAGCCCGATCCCAGTTCTGGCACGGTGGTCGCCACGTTCCATGGGCTGCCGCCCGGTTCGTTCCAAGCTCAAGGCAAGGTAACCTGCGCATCTGAGGTCCTCCCCGTCAGTGGACCGTTGCGAGGCGACCAGTTCACCTCCAACGTCGACCTTGACCAGATCGGTGGCCATTGCAGCCTGACGTTGACGCTGCACAGCACGCTGTCGCCTGACCCCTACGGCGTGCCGTCGCCCGCGTTCACCTCGTCGTTTTCTATTGGTGCGGTCTCGTCCTACCGGTTCAGCGTCGCCGTCAGCGAACCGTGTGGACGCTACTGCGCCACGTTCGACCTCCTGGTCACCTACAACGGCAGCGGCGAGCCACCCGGTACCGACTGGCAGGTCACGGCGGCCGGTGGGCCGATCTGCGATGCAGGTACCGCCATCGACGCGGCCGCCGTCTTCCCCGTCACCGTAAAGTGGCCGACCACTTGCCCGACCCCGACCGTAACGGTTTCGTGGGTCTATCTCGGCCAAGCTGGCACCGCCGTGGTCGGGGTCGCCAACCTCCCCTCGCTCCCTGCTCCTCCTCCTCCCACCACGGCCCCTCTGCCGTCGACAACCGTTGCCCCTGCCGCCGACTACCACCACCTCGGTGGCGCTCCCGTCCACGACGGCTGCCACGGTCGTCCCGGCAACGACCCTGAGCCCGCCGTCCAGTACAACGACAGCCACCACAGCAACCACACCAACGACAGCAACCACTGCCACCACAGGAACAACAGCAGCAGCACCAACAACAACCGCCCCCGTCACCACTACCACCCTGGCCGCGACAACCACCACCAGTTGCACTCCGAGCGACTGCCCGACCAGCACGCTGCCGTCCGCCACAACCCTGCCGCCGACCACTACAACCTGCCGTCCGCCACCACGCTTCCGGCCACGACCCTGCCGTCGACCACGACAACCTTGCCGTCCGCCACCACGCTGCCGGCCACGACCCTGCCGTCGACCACCACAACCTTGCCGTCCGCCACCACGCTGCCACCGACGACCGCAGCGGTCATCCCGCTCGCAGGCCCACGAGGACCATCGGGCCTCGGCCCCAGAGGCGCCCCGGTCACCGCGCCTGACGCCAGCCGCTCCTCCAAATGTCGGCGATGTGGGCTACAGCGATGTGGATATTGATCGCTGCACTGCTGGTTGTCGTTCTCGCCGGCTCGCTTGCTTGGGGTGCGCGAGCGGCACGTAGGGCCCGGAGGCGGGCCTATCCGACTGCAGCAAACGGAACTACCCACTAATGGAGGCAACTACGTGAGCACCACGACGCCCATGACAGGCCATTCCACCGGAGCTGCGGCACAGGCCGCGGGTGGGGCCGACATCGCCAGGTTTGTGCAGATGTACAACGGCCTGGTCGCCAACGTGACAAAGGTGCTGCACGGCAAGGAGGCGGTTGTCCGGGCAGCTGTTGCGTGCGTACTGGCCGAAGGCCATCTGCTGATCGAGGACGTGCCCGGGGTCGGCAAGACCTCGCTCGCCCGAGCGATCTGCAAGTCGGTCAACCTCACGTGGAACCGGGTCCAGTTCACGCCGGACCTCTTGCCGAGCGACATCACCGGGGTCACGGTGTTCGACCAGGCAACCTCCACCTTCAGTTTCCGCCCCGGGCCGGTGTTCGCCAACATCGTCCTCGGCGATGAGATCAACCGGGCATCGCCGAAAACACAGTCCGCACTGCTGGAAGTAATGCAGGAGCACACCGTGTCCACCGACGCTGCCGTTTACCCTGTCCCTCGCCCGTTCGTCGTCATCGCCACGCAGAACCCGATCGACCTCGAAGGCACCTACGTCCTTCCTGAGGCCCAACTCGACCGCTTTTTGATGCGGCTTTCAGTTGGGTACCCCTCGCCAGAAGCGGAAGCCGAGGTGCTCAGGACCGAACGGAACTCGCCCAGCGTCGATCAGCTCCCGGCCGTGATGGACCGCGAAGACCTGCTCGGCATGATCGACTTCGTCAAGCGCGCCGTCGAAGTCTCAGCGCCGATCGAGCATTACATCGTCGCCATCTGCGCCCGTACCCGGGAGCTCCCCGAGGTGCGCCTCGGGGTCTCCCCCCGTGGCGGGCTGGCCCTCTTGCGTGCGTCCCGGGTTGTGGCGGCCGCGGCCGGCCGGCCTTTCGTCACGCCCGATGACGTCCAGGCCATGGCCTTGGCAACGCTCGCACACCGCGTGGTGTTGCGCCCGGACGCTGAAATCCAGGGAAGGACTCCAGCCGAAGTAATCACCCGAGCCGTACAGACCGTCCCGGTACCGCGAGCCGTGCTCCGCTAGTGACGCTGCTGGTGACAGGGGAAGTTGGGCCTTGACCCGCCTGGGGTGGGGCGCTTCTATCGCCGGGGCCGGCTTGACAATCGCCGGGGTTGCCGCCAGATGGGCCCCACTGCTCGTTATGGGGGTGGGCCTGCTGGTCCTGGTGAGCGGGGCCCTGGTCTACGTCGCGCGCTCCCCACGCCTCGCCCTCGAGCGCGCCGTCGAGCCACCTCGGGTCGAAAAAGGCCAACCAGCGATAGCCGTTATCCGGGCCGTCAACCTGTCCTGGCGTACGCTGAGCTCGCTCGTGATAGAGCAACGCCTCGGCGATGTGATCTTCCGGGCCGAGCTGCCGCGCCTGCGGAGGGGGGAAGCAGGTTTGCGGACCTACCGCCTGCCGACTTCCCGCCGAGGCACTTACAGCGTCGGGCCTGTGGAAATACCCAAAGCCGACCCGTTCGGCTTGTGCCGCCGGGTGAGGGCCCTCGGCGAACCCCAGGTGATTTCCGTCCACCCGCGAGCGCTCTCGCTGAGCGCGCTGCCAAGCGGCATGTCGCGCAACCTGGAGGGCCCGTCGAGCGACACGTCACCCCAGGGCAGTGTGACGTTCCACCGGTTGCGGGAGTACGTGATCGGCGATGACCTCCGCACGGTCCACTGGCCGTCGACCGCTCGCCTCGGCAAGCTCGTTGTCCGCCACAACGTGGACACCGCCCAGCCCTACACCGTTGTGCTCGTCGACATCCGACCGGAGGTCTACTCCTCCGAGACCTTCGAAGAGGCGATGGACGTCACCGCCTCTGTGGCTACCTCACTGTCGGCCGGGAAAGCACCCGTCCAGATCCGCACGACCGCCGGCGATCGGGTCGGTGGCGCTGGCCAGCGCGACCCGGCGGGACTGGTCGATTACCTGACGGACCTCGTCCCGAGCAGCGTCGGCTCCTTGTCGGCGCAGATCCTGCCACTGCGGCGCGATCGCGGCGGGAGCGCGCTGGTGGTGGTAACCGGCGCGCTCGAGCTCGACACCCTTCCCGCGATCGCTGCTCTGAGACGGCGTTTCGACCACGTGATAGTGGTCTCGGTCGTCCCCCGACCGGCCCGGCCCCCGTCTACCCGGGAGTAAGGGTGCTCGTGGTGAGCACGGCGGACGAGCTGGCTCAGGCATGGGGCGAGCTGGTGACAAGATGAGCCGGCTCAGCTTGCAAAGAGCCCTCCTCGGAGTACTCCTCGCCGCGGCCGCCGCCGGGACGTTCTTCGCCTCGATGCCGTGGTTGCGTGCCTACCAGGTGAACCTTGCGCCGCTGCTCCTGGTGCTCTCCGCGGGGTTGCCGGTCCTTATCAGCGTCATCGTCTCGCGGGCCCTGCGTTTTGCGGCGGGCGTCTCGTACGCCGCTTCCCTGACGGGCCTGGTGGCTCTGCTGGCGATCAGCAACGGGTTCAATTTCGACTCCATCTGGAACGGCCTGGCACACGTGCCCGCCCAACTGCTCACTGAAACCCTTCCCCTTGGCGGGGGGAGCTACCTCATGGCCGCGCCGATAGTGCTCACCTGGCTATGTGGTGCCCTGTCGGCCGAACTGCTTCTTCGTCCTGCCAGCCCCTCGGCGGTCGGGCCGGGCGTACCGGTCGTTTTCTTCGTCCTTGCCTTCGCAGCGACGACTTCGGCGCCCGCCGGGGCGACCATCGGCGAGGGTGCTGGTTTGTTCGGCGCGTTCGTCGTGGGCGCCCTCGCTCGCCAAGGGCTCATCGAGGCTCAAGTGGCTCACGCCGACGCCGGCGGGCCTCGCGGGGAGGGCGCCTTGGCAAGCCGGGCCCGCCGGCGCCACAGCTCGCTGCGGCGAGCGGCATCTGGCACCGCAATGGCGGCTTTGCTCGTTGTCGGCTTGGCAATCGGGGTGTCGCACGTACCCGCGCTGGTCAACAAGCCCGCTTCGCTCACGCGCTCCACCCAGCTGCTGTCGAGCACCGTTGTCGACCCGTTGGACGCCCTCGCCTCGCTGCGACGGTCCGATCCCGGAGGGCCGCCCCAGCGGCTTTTCAGCGTAGACGTCGAGGGCCCATGGAGCGGCTACATGTCCATGGCGGTCCTCGACAACTATGACGGGGACATATGGACCTCCTCGGCGACCTTCCGCCCTACTGGTGGCCGGGTCCCATCGTCCGGTGCCGCGACTTCGAGCGAACCAGGGAGCCACGTCGTGCTCCAGCGTTACACGCTGCAACGCTCCATCGGGCTGCCGTTCCTGCCGGTGCTCGACCGCCCGGTGCAAGTGGACGGCCTCTCGGTGGACGCCGACGCCACCAGCGGGATGCTCGCGGCTTCCCCCGCCCTACCCGCCTCCTACAGCGTGTCATCACGCGTGCCGGCGGCTACGGCGAGGGGCCTCGGGACAGACAACCTGGTTGCCTTGGGGGCGGCTGTCCCGGGCGGCGACAATCCCGCGTACACCGAACTGCCGCCCGGTTCGGTGAGCGATGTCGCGGCTGCGGTCCGCTTTGCGGTGAGCCTTACGGGCCTGCAAGCCAGGCCGTCCCTCGCTTTCCTCGAGGACATCGACTTGTCGCTTCGCGCCCGGGAGCGTCGCGTCGTCCTGCGCCGCTCGGCGGGGGCTCTGTCCAACCCCGCCGCCCTGGCCGGCACCTCGTTGGCTCAGGTTATGAACGCCGTTACCGTTGACCACGCAGCGACCCCCGAACAGTTCGCCACCTTCTTCGCCGTCGTCGCGCGCTACCTCGGCGTGCCTGTCAGGGTGGTGACAGGTTTCCGTGCACCGAGCGCGGCGAAGTCGTCGCTGCCGCTACCGGCAGGTCAGTACGAATTGACAAACCGGGATGCCTGGACCTGGGACGAGGTACCGGTTGTTGGCTACGGCTGGGTCGTCGTCGACACGACGCCGGTGCTGACTACTGCTGACCCTTCCGCACCGTCTGAACAGGTCAAACCGGCGCCCCGTGCACGCGCCAAACAGGCCACCGCCCTCCCGGGCAAAGGTGCTGCCCATGCGATCGCCAAGCCGGTCAATGTGAAGCTCACGCTGCCGCTGCACCTCGACTGGCCGGTCGTGTTCGGGGCCGGGCTACCTGCCGCCATCGTCCTGATCTTGCTCATCGGCGGTTTGGGGGTGCCGGCGCTTCGCCGGCGTTTGCGGCGCTTAGCCCGCCACCAAATTGACGACCCGGCGTTGTTGGCGACCGGGGCCTGGCTAGAGCTCCTCGACGGCCTCTCACGGCTCGGCGTCGAGGTCCCATCGTCGGCGACGAGCAGCGATGTTGCCGCACAGGTCGCGGACCGCTTCGGTGAGGACCTCGGGCCGGCCGTCAAGCTCGTCGGGACGCTCGCCGACCAGGCCCTCTACTCCACCGAGCTGCCAGTGGACCCACAGTCGGCCCGGCTCGCCTGGGAGTCACAGCGGCGGCTCTACCGGTCCGTGCGGCATTCCGTCCCGGGCAGGGACAGAGCGCACGCCCTGTTGCTCGTCGGCACGGCCCCGGGACGCCCCCTTGACGAGGGCCCCAGATGAAAGGGCGCAGATGAGAGGGCGCAAGAGCGCGACTGCATCGGCCGGTGCCGCCACCTTCCCCGGCTACGCGAACGTCACGGAGCTGGCTAACGGGGCGTTCGCCACCGTCTACAGAGCTGTCGAGCTCGGGACCGGGCGGCCGGTCGCGCTGAAGGTCCTGCGCGTGGCGGACGCGTCGCCGCACCTCGTCGAGGTCTTTGAAAAGGAGCTGGGAGCGCTCGCCCTGCTCAGCAACCATCCCAACGTGACGACCTTGTACGGGACCTTCTCTACGCCCGAGGGGCGCCCGGTCCTTGTGCTCGAGCTCTGCCGGGAGTCGCTCGCGCACCGGGTCCGCCAAAACGGGACCCTACGCGCGAGCGAGGTTGTCCAGGTCGGTATCAAGATCGCCGGGGCTCTCGAGACGGCGCACCGCTCCGGGCTCCTTCACCGCGACATGAAGCCGCAAAACATACTCGTGTCTCAGTTCGACGAGCCCGTCCTGGCCGACTTCGGTGTCGCCACGCTCCAAGCCCAGGCCCAATCGACTGAGGGAGTGTTCGGGTTCACGACCTTGCACGCCCCCCCGGAAGCCCTCGAGGGCCTGCCCCTTTCTGCTTCATCGGACATTTACGGCTTGGCGTCGTCGATGTACCAGCTCCTCGTGGGCCGCGGGCCCTTTTCTTCCTACGAGGGAGAGGCTCCCGCTTCGGTGATCCTGCGCATCTTGCGGGACCCGGCTCCGCGAGCACCCGCCATCGACGTACCCGTTGCCCTCGCCGACCTGATTGAGAACGCTCTGGCCAAGGACCCGGCCAAGCGTCCCCAGAGCGCCGGGGCTTTCGCCGAAACGCTGCGCGAGATCGAAGCCCTCGCGGGCTGGGCTCAGACCCCTTACGTCGTGTGGGGCGCGGCTCAGGCTGTGGCCCACTCCGCCGAAGACGACGCTGAGCCCCCCGTCCCCGCGCGGCAGCGGCCCCAAACCCCGCAGCAGCACAGCTAGCCCAACTGCTGCAGGCTGAGAGGGAGAGCCTTGACCGCTTGCCCGACCCGGCGAGAGAGGTAACGCCTGTAGCACCCGCGCAGGTAGCGGTCGCCACCGAGGTGGAAGAGCCCGTCCTGCAAGCCGCACCGGCCCCTCGGGTGCCACCAGCGAAGGCCGTCGAGGCACCGGCCAAAACACGGAGACCATCGTCGCCCGGGCCCAGGCGGGCCGCCCAACAGCCAGCCCCGCCGGGGACCAGGTCCGTCATTGCACCCGAGCCGCAACAGCGCAACGTCTTGGAGCCCCTCCCGTCGACCGCACAGGTTCGCGTCGTCGCCCCCGCCGAACCGGTACCCCCGCCGATCTCATGGCTGGTCCCACTGACCGGCACGCAGGGCGCAGCCGGAGACGGGCAATGGCGCCTATCGGCTCTGGCTAGCCAAACCACCAGGCGCTACGGACCGCAGCCGGCTGCCACCAGACGGCTCGTCAGCTCCGGGCCGGGGCAACGTGCGGCGCACGGCGCTGCCCGCAGCAAACAAACGCCGGCGTTGGTGTTCTCCTTGGTCGCGGCCGTCGTCGTGGGCGGGGGTCTCGGGTTGGCGGCACTCACCCATTTGCTGTAGCGCCCTCCCCCTCTCGTACCGCTCCAGTTATTGAACCGGGCTCGCGGCCCGAGCGCGGGTACCCTGCTTTGTCGTGAAGCCTGCCAAGACCTCCAAGAGGGTGCTCTCAGGCATCCAACCCACTGGTGCCGGCGTCCAACCCACTGGTGCGCCCCACCTCGGGAACTATTTGGGGGCCTTGCGGTGGTGGGTCGACTTCCAGGACCGCTACGACGCCTTCTATTGCGTGGTGGACCTGCACGCCCTGACGGTGCCCGGCGACCCCGAGGAGCTCTCCAAGGCCACGCTGACCATGGCCACCTTCTTGCTCGCCTGCGGGCTCGACCCGGGGCGCTGCACCCTGTTCGTCCAGAGCCATGTCCACGAGCACGCCGAGCTGGCCTGGCTGCTCGAGTGCACCGCCAGCATGGGTGAGCTGGCCCGCATGACCCAGTTCAAGGACAAGACCGGCAAGGGTGGCGAAGAGGCGGCCCGGCTCGGTTTCTTCGCGTACCCGGTCCTCATGGCGGCCGATATCCTCCTCTACGACGCGGACCTCGTCCCGGTCGGCGACGACCAGCGCCAGCACCTCGAGCTCACCCGGGATCTGGCTCAGCGCTGGAACACCCGGTACGGGGAGACCTTCACCATCCCGGAGGCTGCCATAGCCCCTACGGGGGGCGGCGCTCGCATCATGGACCTGCAGGACCCCGTCCACAAGATGTCGAAGTCATCTGGTTCCGACGCGGGCCTCATCTTCCTTCTGGACGACCCCAAGGTCATCGAGCGAAAGGTAAAGCGCGCGGTCACCGACCTCGACCCGCCTGGCCCGGGCGCAGTTCGCTGGGACCCACTGGCCAAGCCCGGGGTCTCCAACTTGCTAGAGCTGCTGGCCGCGTTGAAGGGTGGAAAACCCGAAGAGATTGCTGCGGGGTACGAGAACTACGGGCGGCTCAAGACGGACGCGGCGGAAGCTGTTATCGAGACGCTCCTGCCGATCCAGGACCGCTATCGCCAGCTGGCCGAGGACCCCGCAACGGTCCAGGTGATCCTCGCGGATGGTGCGGCGCGGGCATCCGAAGTGGCCTCCGTAACGCTGGCGCGTGCAAGCGCCTCGATCGGCCTGCTCGCGCCTTGACTGCTTCAGCGATCGTTAACGGCGCTTGGCGGCGCAGGTGATGCAAAAACGGGCCGCTGGCATCGCCTCCAAGCGAGCGGCGACGATCTCGCCCTGGCAGGCCTCGCAGGTGCCGTAGGTGCCGGCCTCGATCCGCTCGAGAGCATGTTCTACGTCGACCAGGTTGGCCGTGAGCGTCGTCCCGAGCGCTTCGGTCTCGCCACGCTCAGCCGTCACCTGGCTCGAATCGGCAAAGTTCGGGTCGTAGGACAGGCCCTCGCTGCCGTAACCGAGCTCCGCCAGCTCGAGGCGGAGCGAAGCACGCTGCACTTCCAGCTCCTCCCGCAACACGCTGGTCGTATTCGCCTCCATCGGGGGCAGTGTAGCCCTTGCAAGGGTACCTGCGACGGGCAACCGTCAAGTTCGCGCCCGACCAGGCGCGCGAGCGCGGGGGTGCGCCGATTCGTACGCTGCGCGGAGCCGTTCCGCAGAAACCTTCGTGTAGACCTGGGTGGTCGCTATCGAAGCGTGACCGAGGAGCTCTTGGACGACCCGGATGTCGGCGCCGTGGTCGAGCAGGTGGGTAGCGCAGCTGTGCCGCAGGACGTGCGGGCTGAGCCGCCCGTCCAGGCCCACCCGCTGCCCGTAGAGCCGGACGATCCCCCAGGCGCCCTGGCGGGTGAGGCGTCCCCCGCGGAGGTTGAGGAAAAGGGCATCCGAGTCGGCTCTCCGCGCCCACTTCGCGGGCACCAGGAGGGGGCGGCCACCGGGCCCCAACCAGGCGGCCAGAGCTTCGCGGGCATAACGGCCCAACGGGACCATGCGCTCTTTGCGCCCTTTGCCGAGGACGCGCACGAGCTGGTCCTCGACCGCGAGGTCCGACAGCGACAGCCCGGTGAGCTCGGAGATCCGCATTCCCGTGCCGTAGAGAAGCTCGAGGACGGCGCGGTCGCGCAGCTGCGGCGGTCCCCCGCCGGTGACGGCTGCCAGCAGGGAACCCACTTCGTCTTCGCTGAGTGCCTTGGGGAGCCCCTGGGGGACGGGCGGCGGTTTCAAGTCCAGCGTCGGGTCGGTCTCGGCGGTCCCCTCTTGGACGAGGAACTTGTGCAGAGAGCGCACCGAGACCATCGAACGTGCAACGGAGGAGGGAGCCAAGCCGACGCCGCGGAGATAGGCGACGTACTGGGCCACGGTGGCCTCCTCGACGCTCGCCACACCGAGCCCGTCCGCGCTGCCTGCCGGCTTCAGGCCGCGAGCTTCGCAGCCAGGTTTCGTAGGCGACGAGATCCCTTCGGTAGGCAGCCAAAGTGTTCGGGCTGCGCCCTTTTCGACGGCCAGCCAGCTGAGAAGTTCCTCGCCTGGCATGCTCAGGGCCGCGCCGCCCCCCATTTCTCCTATCCCATCTCCGCCTGGGCCAGGAAGAGCGCGACGATGGTCTTGGCATCGGTGATGCGACCGGAGCGCACCAGCTCACCGACCTCGGCGAAGGGGTACCGCTCCACGGTCATGTGCTGTTCTTCGATCCCATGGCGGGCGTCGGCCACGTCCTTCAGGTCCCGAGCCAGGAAGCACCACGACTCCTCGTCGGAAAAGCCGGGCGAATTGTAAAAGTGCCCGATCAGGTCGAGACGGCCGGCTTCCAGGCCCGTTTCCTCGACGAGCTCCCGCGCGGCGGTCAGCTCCGGAGGCTCGCCCGGGACGTCGCGCCTGCCGGCAGGCACCTCCAAGAGCTCGCTGTCCAGCGGCGCGCGGTACTGGCGGACGAAGACGACCTCGTCGGTGCGCTCGTCGACTGGGACCGTTACCACCGCACCGGGGTGGTGGACCAGGTCCCGCTCGAAGCGCTCGCCGCCGGGCCCTTCGAAGGTCCCCTGGGCCACGTGTAGGAGACTTCCCTGGTAGACGGTGCGCTCGCCTACCTTGCGGAACTTATCGGAAGGCAATGCCAGCCTCTTCGGTGGTGTCACGCGGCACAAACGGCACGCTTCGCAGCTGGTCCGGGTCGATCAGGTGCGGCTGTCGCCCTTCGGCCCTTTCCGATGCCGCTCCAACCAGCGCCCTGAACAGAGGGTGCGGGCGGTCCGGGCGGCTCTTGAACTCCGGGTGTGCCTGGGTCCCTATCCAAAGAGGGTGGCTGGGCAGCTCGATCATCTCGACCAACCGCCCGTCGGGCGACTCACCGGAACAGACGAGCCCGGCCTGTTCGAGGCGGCTGCGGTAGCGGGGGTTGAACTCATAGCGGTGGCGGTGCCGTTCGAAGATCAACATTTCTGGTGAGCCGTAGATGTCAGCCATCTGCGTCCCTGGCCGGAGCTTGGCCGGGTAGGTGCCGAGACGCATCGTCCCTCCATAGTTGGACTGGCTGACGATCTCCCTCTGGTCGTCCATCAGGTCGATGACCAGGTGGGGGGCGCTGGGCGAAAACTCGCGGGAGTTTGCACGCTCCAGGCCGGCGATATTGCGGGCGAACTCGATGACCATGACCTGCAGGCCGAGGCACAGGCCGAGGCAGGGGATCTGGCCCTCGCGGGCGTACCCGACGGCGGCGATCATGCCTTCTATCCCGCGCTCGCCGAAGCCGCCCGGGACGATCATGCCGTCAAGGTCCCGGAGGCGGCCTTCGGCCATCAGGCCCTCGACCTCTTCGGCCTGGACCCAGTCCAGCTGGACCTTCGCGCCATGGGCGTAACCGCCGTGCCGGAGGGCTTCCACTACGGACAGGTAGGCATCGGGGAGGTTGACGTACTTGCCGATCAGGCCGATCCGGACCGGCTTGGAGGCCGACTCCACACGGCGCACCAAGGCTTGCCAGTGCGAGAGGTCCAGACGCCCGGAACGGGACCCTTCCTCACCCTCAGGAGCGCCCTGGAGACGCAGGAGCTGGCAGACGTAGTCGTCCAGGCCCTCGTCGTGCAGCGAAAGGGGGATCTCGTAGAGGTTGGGCGCGTCGACGTTGGAGATGACGGCCTCTTCGGGTACGTCGCAAAGCAGCGAGATCTTGGTCTTCATGTTGGCTGGCACGGTGCGGTCGCTGCGCAGGATGATGACGTCCGGTTGCACGCCCCGGGAGCGGAGCTCTGTCACCGAGTGCTGCGTCGGCTTGGTCTTTTGCTCGCCTGAAGGCCCGAGGTACGGCACAAGGGTCACGTGCACGTAACAGACGTTGTCGCGCCCTACGTCCTTGCGGAACTGGCGGATCGCCTCCAGGAACGGGAGGATCTCGATGTCGCCCACCGTCCCGCCGATCTCGGTGATCACGACGTCGACGTCTTCTGTGCCGAGGCGACGGATGCGCAGCTTGATCTCGTCGGTGATGTGGGGGATCACCTGGACGGTCTTGCCGAGGTACTCGCCCCGACGTTCCTTGGCGATGACCGACTGGTAGATGGAACCCGTGGTGGCGTTGGAGTCCCGTGAGAGGGCCTCGTCGATGAAGCGCTCGTAGTGGCCAAGGTCAAGGTCGGTTTCCCCGCCGTCTTCTGTCACGAAGACCTCGCCATGCTCGAAGGGGTTCATCGTGCCCGGGTCGACGTTGATGTAGGGGTCGAGCTTCTGCATCGTCACCCGCAGGCCCCGGCTCTTTAGGAGCCGCCCCAGTGACGCAGCGGTAAGCCCTTTACCGAGGGAGCTCGCCACTCCCCCGGTCACGAAGATGTGCTTCGCCAAAATCTCCTCCATGCTCGGCTAACGGTGGTGGCCGGTGGAGGCTCGCCTTCCTTCGAGATTTGCCTCGTGAGGACGGTCCCTGGTGGCCACCCCACCCTATCTCAGCCCGCGCGAGAAGTTGGTGGACCGAACGGTGGCCGTTACATTTCAGCCGATTCGTGCTGACCAGGGCACATTCCGGCCCATGACGCTAGATGCCCGGCGGTCGGGAACCTTGTCATGTCGACGCCGATCTCGCCGATGATGGCCTCGGCCTGCCGCTTGTCGATCCCCGGGGCGCTGGCCAGGCGGTCCCGGTGTTCAGCGAAAGGGGCGATCACCCGGTCGATCTCGACCGACAGCCGACCGATGGACTCGTCGAGATAGTCCAACAACGACAGGACCTCGCTGACTAGCAGGGCGTGATGTGGCGAGAACCGACCCTCCAAAGCGGCCTGGAGCTGTGGGAGTTTGCGGCGCAACTGCCCTCGGGCCAGCTCCGCCAGCACCTCCGGGTCGCGGCTGCCGGCCACCAACGCGTCGAGCATGTCCCGCCCCGAGCGACCCAACACGTCCGACGCCACGCTGGACAACTTCACCCCCGCGTCTTGGAGGATCTTGTCCAAGCGTTGCGCTTCGCGTGCCGTTCCTCGATCCGGGTCTTGCGGAACCGCCCCTAGACCGCCGGCGGTTCCTCCGACGCCTCCTCCACCGTCAGCTCCGCCGCGGGGTCGGCTTCGAGCCGCGCGTCGGGGATCGGCAGGCCGCTTTTGATCGAGCGACCGTAGGTGCCGGCGCGAAGGCGGGCTTCGGCTCGCTCGATCGCCTCGAGGCGGTCGCGCAAGCCGGCAGCAACAGCGTCGTCGAGCCCTTCGGCGGTCAACCTCTGGGCGGGGCCGTCCATCTCGATTTGTTCGTTCGCTTCCTCCCGGTCCTGCTCTCCCGCCTCGACGGTGTCCCCGAGAAGCCCCTGGACGCGCCGCCGCTCGGTCTCCAAGGCCCTCTTCGCCCGTTCGTTGTCCAACTTGGCCTCCTCTAAGGTCCGGTCTCCGGTCCGCTCTGCAAGGTCCGCGCCTTACCTTCTCTGGTCCCGCGCGTTCTGCGGCAAGGGTACTCCGATGCGGCCCGGGTGAGCCTTCCCAGGCCACTCCTGCTAAAGACCCAGGAAAGGGGGCCGATCCGATAGGCATGGGCATAATCTCCGCACCTTCAGCAGCTCGCGCCAAGACGCAGTGGACCGCGACCGGCTCATCCTCAAACCCCGACGCCCACAGCGCCGGCGTCGAAGCGGCCTCAGCAGCCCTTTCGGGTGACGAAGCCAAGCTCCTAGTCGTATTTTCGTCCGAGGCCTATGACCTCCCCCGGCTGCTCGCCGGTATCCACGAAGTCGCCGGCGACGTCCCGGTGATCGGCTGCACTACAGCCGGCGAGATAGCCGCGGCGGGACCGGGGTCCGCTGGTGTGGTCGCGATGGCGGTCGGAGGGCCGGGGTTCGACGTGCGGACCGCCTCGGCCAGCGCCGATGCCGGGCTTCGTGAGGCCAGCGCTGAGGTGGCAATGAGCGCCGCCAGGCTCGAATCGAGCCCTCACAAGGTCTTATTGGTCTTGAGCGACGGGCTCGGCGGAGACCAGCAAGAAGTTGTCCGCGGGGCGTACAGCGTGTTGGGTGCGCAGGTCCCGCTCGTCGGTGGGTGTGCCGGCGACGGTTTGAAGATGAAGTCGACCTGGCAGTTCTACGGCCAGCGCGTCCTCAAGAACTCCATCGTCGGTGCAGCCATCGGGTCACAAGGCCCGATCGGCATCGGAGTGGAGCACGGTTGGCGCGCCGTGGGAGACCCGATGGTCGTGACGGCCAGCGAGGGCAACCGAGTGTTGGCCCTCGACGACCAGCCGGCCCTCTCCGCATACCTCAAGCGCCTTGGAGCGCCCCTGGCTGTTCATGACGACGCAGATGCCTTCACCCATTTCGCCATGACACATCCCCTCGGGCTGAGCCGCCGAGGTGGCGACGAGGTCCGCTTCGTCGCCGGCGCAGACTTTGCGGACGGCTCGCTGAACTGCATTGCCGCTGTCCCCCAGGGGAGCATGGTCAGGATCATGGAGGGCGACAGCCGCTCGGTCCTCGAGGCGACCAACGTCGCCTGCGAGAACGCGCTCTCCGGCCTCGGGGGGCGGGCACCGCTCGGAGTGCTGGCATTTGACTGCATCGCCCGAAAGGGTGTCCTCGGTGATGAGGGCATCGTTGCGGAGGTCGAACGCATCGCCACCTATGCCGCCGGGGCCCCGGTGGCTGGGTTCTACACGTACGGGGAGTTCGCTCGTACCCACGGGTTGAACGGCTTCCACAACCAAACTCTCGTTGTGGTTGCTTTCGCATAAAGGATGTAATGACCTCTTCGGACTGGGCGACGCAACAGCTCGCGGAGTTCCTCGCGGTCCTAACGACCGCGGCGGACGACCACTTCGCGGTCGCTAACGCCCTCGAGCGTCTCGCAGAGTCGTTCGACGCCGATGGTGGCGCCTTTGTGAGGGGTCGCTCCGTGATGTCGTCGCTTGGGTGGTCAACCGGGCACGCCCACGAGCCGGAGATCCTCGCAGTAGCTCTCGGGCACCGCACGAACGTCGACATCCCCGGCGCCGGGGTGTGCGAGACGGTCGTCATCCCGGTCGACCGTGATGAAGGCTCCAAGCTCGTGTTGGCGCGGGCCGGTTACCGCTTCAGCGCCGAGGAGGTCGCCCTACTGCGCGGGATGGGCAGGGTACTGGCCCTCGCGCTCCGGTTGCTGCGGACGGTTGCGGTGGAACGGAGGCAGGTCGACGAAAACGCAAAGCTCGTGGCGTCGCTGCGCGACCGGCAGGCGCTGCTGGAGAGGTTGTCTTCGATCCAACGTCAGATCAGCTCGAGGGCGCTGCTCCCCGAAGTACTGCACGCGGTCACGGCAGGTGTTGCCGAGTTCTTGGGTGACGGTGTCGTGGTGATGCAGCTGGTAGACGAATCCGATCCAGGCTTCACGTTGACAGCGTCGCTTGCCGGGGACGCAGTTCATCCCGGCGCAGGGCTCGAGCGTCAACCCGCCGGTGACGGCGTCGGTGGCCGCGCGATCGTAGAGGACCGATTGTGCGTCGCAGAGAGCGAACAGGACTTGCCTCGGGGCGTCTGCATGCGCGGGACACAAACGCTCCGCTCGGCCATGGCTGTACCGATCCGGCTGGAGGGCCGCCCTGCAGGCAGCCTGGTCGTGGCGTCGATCGACCCCGAGCGCAGGTACGGCCAGCATGAGCGCGATGTCCTCACCTCCTTCGCCGAGCACGCTGGCCTGGCGCTGAACGACTCGAGCACTGTGCAGGCAATGAAGAAGGCGCTCGACGATGCGAGGCACCAGGCGATGCACGACGAGCTAACCGGGTTACCTAATCGAGCCTGCTTCTACGACCGCACGGACCAGGCATTGCGCCTCGCCTCGCGCGACGGCACCTGTACGGCGGTCTTGCTGTTCGACTTGAACCGCTTCAAAGACATCAACGACACACTTGGCCACAAGTTCGGCGACAAGGTGCTGCGCGAAGTCGGGCCGCGGTTGCGCCGCGGCCTTCGGGACTCGGACACATTGGCGCGCCTGGGCGGGGACGAGTTCTGCGTGCTCCTCCCGCGCGTCGAGGGCGTCGGCGACGCACTGGTGGTTGCAAAACGCATTATCGAGCTGCTCGAGGAGCCTTTCGACATCGACGGGATGACCATGCCGGTAGAGGCCAGCTGCGGGGTCGCGATCGCTCCCGTGGACGGCGACAGCGCCGATCTGCTGCTGCAGCGCGCCGACGTGGCGATGTACGTGGCCAAGGACTCGCACGCCAGCATCGTGACCTACGACGATGAGCTCAACATAAACACCCCAGCCCGCTTGGCCCTCCTGAGCGAGCTCAGGGCTGCGGTTTCCGGAGGCCAGTTCGTCCTGTACTACCAGCCCAAGGCGGGCCTGGGAGGAAGGAACGTGCACGGTGTCGAGGCCCTGGTCCGCTGGCAGCACCCCACGTACGGCCTCGTCCCACCGAACGACTTCATCCCGCTGGCAGAGCACACGGGGCTCATCAAGCCCCTCACCACTTGGGTGCTCAACACCGCTCTCGAGCAGCTCAGCCACTGGCGGGAAATGAACGGTAGCCCGGTCCTGGCCAACCTCTCGGTGGCCGTAAACGTATCCACCCGGAGCCTGCTCGACGACGACTTCCCTAGCAGAAGTCGCCACATCCCTCGAGCGGTGGGGCATCCCTCCCCACCTCTTGGCGCTCGAGATCACCGAGAGCACGATCATGGCCGACCCCTCGCGGGCGCACCGGCTGCTGAGCGAGCTTTCTGCCACCGGCGTGCAGGTCTCGATAGACGACTTCGGCACCGGCTACTCGTCGCTCTCCTACCTGAAGAACCTCCCTGTCAACGAGCTCAAGATCGACCGCTCCTTCGTGTACCACATGCACCGCGACCCCAACGACGCCGTCATCGTCCAGTCCGTCATCGACCTCGGCCGCAACCTCGGCCTCCACACCGTGGCCGAGGGGATCGAGGATGACGAAACCTGGGAGCACCTCCGTCGCCTCGGCTGCGACAGCGGCCAGGGCTATCTCCTCGCCAGGCCCATGCCGGCCGAGAACCTCTTGGGCTGGCTCACCGACAAGGAAGCTCGCACCGCTTAGCTAGACCGCACGGCGTGCTTCAGCATTCGGCACGGCGTGCTTCAGCGTCCGGCGTAGTCCGGTTCGCTGAACGGCCACGCCCCGGCAAGCCACTCGCACACGAACTGATAAAGCGGCTTATCGAGATCGGCGCGATCGGCTGTCACCCAGGACCGGACTTCGACGTCGTAGCCGTCGCGGCGCGGCGGGTAGAGGTAGACGCAGCCGATCACCTCGCCCGTCGCCGGATCGAGCACCGTATAGGTGAAGCCAGTCCGGTTCGCGAAGTCCTCGGCGTGGCGCACCAAGTCCGTCTCGTTCTCCTCGAGAGAAAAGGGCCTGTCCGGCCACGGGCGACCGGCGAAGCCGGGCGTCGCCCTTATATGGGCGATGCTTGAGGTCCAGGCTGCTAGGTCCGCAGCGTTGTGCTGGGGGCCCAGTGGCTCCAGGACGAAAAGTGCCGTGGCGGCCCCTGGCGGGACCGCGAAGTCGTGACGGACCAGAGCCATCGAATAGAACTCTCCCCTTTCGCGCCCGGTCTTAGGCCACGTCGCTCAGCCGGCACCTTGCCCGGTCCCCGGGGCCACGTCGTGCAAGTGGTGGACAACATCGTGGAGCATGTACCGCGACAAGGAATCGACCGTGAAGGTCGCCCCGTCGCTGCGCCGTCCGGGCCGAGACCAATCGTCCGCGCCTACTTGGTCGAGGCGGTCGGCGAGGGTACCTCCGGCCTCCTCGAGCTCGTCTGCGACCCTCCCGGGTTGCTGTTCGCCGTAACGGCCTGCCAGGGCGGTCTCGTCCTGGTCCCAGTTCTCGAAGAGCGGGTCGTCCTCTTGGAGCATTCGCACCAGCCGGACGTCGAAGATCTTGAACACGTCGCGCACGTGGCAGCCGTACTCGAGCGTCGACCAAGTCGCAGGCCTCGGACGTGCCACCGCGTCCGGTCGCATGAGGAGGGGCCGCCAGGCTGCACTCCTTTGGCGCAGCTCCTCGGAGACGCCCCGGCATGGGAAGTTCGAGGCGTCGAAACCGCAATCCGGGCATGGCCGCAAAAGGACCCAGGTCCAGTCCTTCGTGTCCGGGATGATCGTCACACGGCCGATGCTACGACGTCTCCCTCCCAGGCGCAGGCCTAGAAGTCAACGGTTGTTAGGCTGGCTAACCTGTCAAGAGGAGAGGTCTATGGGAACTGGTCCAAACCCAGGCGGTCCGCACGCACGAGTGCTTGCGGACAGCAACAAGATACCGCTGCTCGGGCTGGGCGTCTGGCAGGTACCCGATGGCCCCGAGTGCGTCAACGCCGTCCGGGCGGCGCTCGATCTCGGGTACCACCACATCGACACGGCTCAGGCGTACGGCAACGAGGAAAGTGTCGGACGGGCGCTCGCGGAAAGCGGCGTGGCGCGTGAAAAAGTTTTCGTCACCACAAAGTTCAACCCCGGTGGGAAAAAGCCCGACGTCGAGGCAGAGCGGAGCCTTAAACGGCTCGGCCTCGATTACGTCGACCTCTACATCATCCACTGGCCCCAAGGTGGTCCGACGTGGGCGTGGCCGGGAATGGAGCGCGCCCGCGAGCTCGGGTACGCGCGCTCAATTGGGGTTTCGAACTTCAACGTGGACGAACTGGAGAAGCTGTTCGCGGTCGCAACCATCTATCCGGTCGTGGACCAGGTCAAGTTCAGCGTCTTCGACTACCGCCGTGGGCTGCTCGACGCGGCTGAGGCCCGCAACGTCGCCCTCGAGGCTTACAGCCCGCTCGGGACGGGGCGCTACCTCTCAGATAAAACGGTAACCCGCGTGGCTCAGAGCAGCGGGCGTACACCGGCGCAGGTACTGCTCCGGTGGTGCGTGCAACACGGGCTGCCCGTTCTCGCTAAATCGACTCACCGTGAGCGCCTTGCCGAGAACGCTCAGATTTTCGACTTCACGCTTTCCGAGGCGGACATGGCCGATCTCGACGCGCTGGACACCACGGGCCGCACCGACCGGGCTGTCGAAAGCAAGTGGTGGTGAGGAATTAGCATAGGCCCGGTTCAGGCCCGCTCGTGGGCCGCCTGGGGAGGAGTTCGAGACATGTTGAAGGGCTTCAAAGAGTTCATAATGCGAGGCAACGTGGTTGACCTCGCGATCGCGGTCGTGATCGGCACTGCGTTCATTGCACTTGTTAAGGCGTTCGTAGCCGACATCCTGACGCCGATCGTTGCCGCCATCTTCGGCAAGCCAAACTTTGGCGACCTTACATTCACTATCAATAGCAGCCACTTCCTGTACGGGGATCTGATCAACGAAGCGATCACGTTCGTCTCCGTCGCGGCCGCCGTCTACTTTTTTGTGGTCGTCCCGCTCAACAAGATCGCCGAGCGCCGTGCCAAAGGTCAGGTGCCGGCCGACGAACCCCTTCCCCCTGATATCGCCCTGCTCACCGAGATCCGCGATCTCCTTGCAAGCCGGGACGGCACAGCTCCGAGCGCCTGAACCGCACTGCGACGGTCACGGTCTAACCTTCACGGCTCGGCCTTCCTGCAGGACAATCTCGACGTGGCCGAGAGCGGCTAGGCCGTCAAGCGGGTTGTCGTCCACGACAATAAGGTCGGCGCGAAAGCCCGGGCTTACTTGGCCGATCCGGTCCTCCGCGCGCATGAGCCGGGCCGGGTTGATGGTCGCTGTCTGGAGGGCGGACAGGCGCGATAGACCGGCCTCCTCGAGCAGCATGAGCTCGACCACTGTCGATGGCAGGCCGCCGACGTCGTCGGCAGGCGGCAAGTCGGTCCCGCAAAGCAGCGGGACACGAGCGGCGATGGCGTTCTTGATGCTCTGGAGATGGCCGTCAGCGGCGGCGCGGGCGTTGGCGATGGTCGCCTCCTCGAAACCATTGGCACGCATCCAGGGCTCGCACCGCGTTACAACCAAGGTGGGGGTCAAGTAGGCGCCCTCACTGGCCAGCAGTGACGCCGTGCTGGTGTCGAGCTCGTAGGCATGTTCAAAGCAACGAACGCCGCTGGTCAAGAGCCTGACGGATGGCCTGCGAGGCGCCCGAGTGCGCTACAACGTAGGTGTCGTGCTGCCGAGCGGCCCTCACGGCGCCGGCGAGTTCCTCGTCGGTCATCTCCGGTCGCGAAACGTCCTCGCCTTCGCGCGCCAAGCCGCCGTTGATGAAAATCTTGATATGGTCTGCGCCGGCCTCCAGTTCTCCGCTGGCCGCGAGGTAGAACCCCTCCTCGCCTTCTGCGGTTACGCAGGCGGCTCCGGCACCGTGCCCGTTAGGAGTAGTGATGGCCCGGCCCGCTCCGACAAGCCGGGGCGCTTCCGCCCATCCCCGTTGTTTGGCATCTCGCAACCACAGGTCGGCGCGGTTTTGTTCGTGCACGCAGCGGAGCGTGGTAATGCCGGCATCGAGTGCTTCGCGGGCCCGCTTAGCCGCCCGCAGGACCGTAGCCGCCGGGCTCTCGGACTCATCCGTAGCTGACATCGGGAAAACTATCGAGAGGTGCGTGTGGCAAGACACGAGGCCAGGAAGAACGAAGCGGCCTGCGACGTCGATGACGTTGTCCGGGCCCGGCGGTAGCGTCGCAGAAATGGCGCTTATGGCCCCGTCCACGATCTCGACGTTGCGGTTGCGCATCACCGTGCCGTCTGTGACGTCGATCACCTGGGCGTTGGTCAGCCATCCTGCGTTCTTGTCGGACATCGCCAACCACAATGCCAACATTTCCTCCCGCCCACCACCGCTGTGGTCGTCCGCTCCACCAGTGCTCCGCGGGAGGGTTGGCGCCAAGATGTCGCCCGTGGCGGAGCTGGCCGACTAAACCTGGTCCTGCAGCCGGGGAGGTGCTGAGGATATGGATCTGTGGGACCTTCGGGTCACGGTCGAGTCGATAGAGGGCAGGTCAGTTTGTGGGCTGTCGGTCGGCGACTACTTCGACCTCACCCGTTCGAGCCACCTGACGATCCCACCGGGCCGTCATTTCTGCATATTTGCCCTGGCCGCGGCGCTGCCACTGCTCCCGGCCAAGCAGCGTGCTCTGGCCGAGGACGATTGGCTGGAGACTGAAGCATTGGTGTGCTGCCCGGACCCCGGCGAACGCCTGGTCATGCGCATCGAGCGGCTTGACCTCGTCCATTTGGACGCCCAAGAGCTGACGTGAACCGCACAAGCCCGCGCTTCGGCCTCGGCTTTCAAGCGGACAAGAAAAGCTCCGACTACGAGCGACTGGCGGCGGCAGCCGAGCATTACGGCTTCGATGTCGTCAGCGTGTTCGGGGATCTCTACTTCCAGCACCCGTTGCCCGCCCTGCTCTCGATGGCCCGGGCGACATCTTCGGTGGCGATCGGCCCCGCCTGCCTGAACCCGTTCACAACCCATCCCGTCGAGATCGCCGCGCAGGTCGCTGCGCTCGACGTCGCCAGCCAGGGGCGGGCCTTCCTCGGGCTTGCCCGCGGCGCCTGGCTGGGCGAGCTCGGTATCGACCAGAGCAACGCGCCCGAAGTCATCGCCGAGGCGGCCGCCGTCGTGGCAGCGCTGCTCAAAGGGGACCGTGCGGGGGTACGCGGGCACCGCTTCTCCCTTCCGCCCGGGGCCGCGCTGCGCGAGCGCCCGTTGCGGGAGTCGGTCCCGCTCCTCATCGGGACATGGGGGCCCCGCCTCGCCGCCATCGCGGGCGAGATAGCCGACGAGGTGAAGATCGGCGGGTCAGCCAACCCGGACATGGTGCCATTGATGCGGCAATGGACGGGTGGGCACGGTCCGGGGAGGGGCACGCGGGGGCCGGTGGGCAGTCGTCGTCGGGGCAGTAACGGTTGTCGACGAAGACGCGAGGTTGGCCCGAGCCCGGGCGCGCCGCGAGGTGGCCCTCTACCTCGATGTCGTCGGCCGGCTCGACCCGACGGTCGAAATCCCCGCTGAAGTGCTGGCAAATCTCGGCCGCGCGCTCCGTGAGGGCGGGGACGAGGAGGCTGCTAAGGCCGTACCCGACGAGATCCTCGACCGGTTCGCCTTCGCAGGAAACCCCGCCGTCGTTGCCGAGCACGCCATCGCCGTCCTCGAAGCGGGCGCCGACCGGGTCGAGTTCGGTACGCCCCACGGGCTGAGCGACGACCGCGGTGTCGAACTTCTCGGCACCCGCGTGTTGCCGGCCGTGCGCGAGCACTTCCTCGCCCACTGACTCACCGTCGCCTACTTCGGGCCTTGGCGCCTCAGTCCTTCGTCGGTCCCACCCGCGGTCTTGCGAGCAGGCAGCGCGACTGCCAGCCGGGCTCGACTTCGACGGGCGGGGGGTCCTCGCTACGGCAGCGGTCGAAAGCCTCGGGGCAGCGCGGGTGGAAGCGGCAGCCCGACGGCGGCCGCGCCGGGTTCGGCACGTCGCCGGGGAGCTCGGCCGCCAGGCCCGACCGTGCACCTGGTACCGGGACAGCGGCAATGAGGGCGCGCGTATAGGGGTGCGCCGGCTCATGCCAGATCGGCCCGGTCACCCCCGATTCGACGATCCGGCCGAGGTACATCACGACGGTTCGGTGGGCGATCTTGCGAACCACCGAAAGATCGTGAGAAATGAAGAGCATCCCGAGGCCGGAGCCGGCCACGATCCCCGCCAGCAGGTTGGCGATCTGAGCCTGCGCAGACGCGTCCAGTGAACTGATCGGTTCATCTGCCACGACGCAGGCGGGGTCGGTGGCCAGCACCCGCGCGATCGCAATTCGCTGGCATTGGCCGCCAGAAAACTCATGTGGGTACCGGTGCGCGATATTGGCAGACAACCCCACGCGTTCGAGGAGAGCGGCCACCCGTACCCCGGCTTCTGCGTCGTCCAGCTTGGCCCCCGTGCCGAGACGGATGGCGTCTGCGACCTGGCGACCGATGCGCCGCCTCGGGTTGAGCGAGGCGTACGGGTCCTGGAACACCATCTGAAGCGACCGGAGCCGGGGAGGCCTGGTAGCTCTGCCCATAGCCTCGACCACCTCGCCGCGGTACCGGACCTGGCCAGCGGTGGCGGCGACAAGCCCAACCGCAGCCCTTCCGAGCGTCGATTTCCCGCACCCCGACTCGCCTACGAGCCCTACGATCTCGCCCGCCGCCACCGTGATGCTGGCTCCGATCACCGCCCGCACCGGAGCCTGGCCGCGGCGCGGGTAGGCGACGTCAACGTCTTCAACGACAAGCAACGGCGCCGCGTCGCCCGGCAAAACGCTCATATCTCGCCAACTTCTGCGAGGTCAGGCTCGCGCCCATGGAGCGGGTCGATGTCGCACGCCAGCCAGCGCCCGCCTTCGACCACCCGCAGGGTCGGGACGACGAGGCGGCAACTATCCCGGCCCAAATGCAGCGGGGATGGAAGGCGCAACCACCCGGCATCGTGTCCAGGCTGGGAGGTGCACCCTGGATAGGCACCATCGGGGAGCCGGCCTGCGATGCGCTGGGCAGTGAACGCATCAGGCCCTCGGTGTAGGGGTGGCGGGGTTGGCCCAGTACCGAGCCCGTGACGCCGTACTCGGCCACTTTGCCGCCGTACAGGACGCAGATCCGGTCAGAAACCGTGGACATTACCCCGAGGTCGTGGGTGATGATCATGACCGACACCCCGCGTTCTCGACGGAGCTGGTCCAAGAGCCGCAAGATCCCAGCTTGCACGGTGACATCGAGAGCGGTGGTCGGCTCGTCGGCCACCAGTAGCCGCGGCTCGCAGGCGAGCGCCATGGCAATTGCGATCCGTTGCCGCATCCCGCCCGAAAACTGGTGCGGGTGCGACAAAAGGGCCGATTCGGGGTCGGGGATCCGCACCGCGTCGAGCATTTCGATGGCGCGCTGGCGAGCTTGCTCCTTCGAAAAACCCAGATGAGCTCGGACGTGTTCTGTCATCTGCACGTCGATCCGCAACAGCGGGTGCAGGGAAGTTGCCGGGTCCTGCGAGACCAGCGCCACCTGCTTGCCCCTGACTTCGCGGAGCTGCTTGCGGCTCAGCCCGAGCAGCTCGCGACCCTGGAAGCGCACGCTCCCGAGGTGCGTGCCCCGATGGGCAGCAGCCCGAGAAGCGAAAGCGCAGTAATGGTTTTCCCCGACCCGCTCTCGCCAGCGACGCCGAGGATCTCGCCCTCGCCAATAGTGAACGAGACACCGTCGACTGCCCTGCGCATCCCACGGGCCGTGCGCAGCGCCACGGTGAGGTTGTCGACCTCCAAGACCGGTGCCCCGGTCATTTGCGGATCATCCGGGCCGTCCGCGGGTCGAGCATGTCGCGCAGGGCGTCGCCGATGAAATTGAAGGAGAGTACGACCGTCAGGATGGCAAGGCCGGGGAACAGCCCGAGCCACCAGAGGTTGAAGTTTTGGACGCCCTCGGACACCATGGCTCCCCATTCAGCGGTCGGTGGCTTTGCACCGAGGCCGAGGTACGACAGGCCCGAGAGCAACAGCACGGCGTTGCCGACGTCCAGGGCAGCAAGCACGAATATGGGCCCGGCGATGTTCGGCCTGAGCTCCACCCAGATCGTGCGCCAAGAGGAACTGCCCAACAGGCGCGCCGAGGTCACGTACTCCGAGGAGCGTGCCGACAGCACCAGTGCCCTGGTCAAGCGGGCGTACGACGGCCAAGACACGACGATGACGGCGAGGACGGCGTTGCTCAGCGAGGCACCCAGGGCAGCGGCGACAGCCAAGGCCAGGATGATGCCGGGGAAGGCGAACACGAGGTCGGCGATGCGCATTATCACTGCGTCGACGGCGCGGCCGAAAAAGCCTGCCGCGGCGCCGAGAGCCGAACCGATGGTCATGGCTACCAGCACCAGAAGGACGGCCAGGGGCATCGACAGGCGAGCCCCGTACAGGACGCGGGAGAACACGTCGCGGCCGAGCTCGTCGGTCCCGAACAGGTACAGGTGCGACGGGGCCGCCCCCAGGGGGGCGAACTGGTTGTCGGGTGAGAAAGGCGCCAGTTCGGGGGCGAATATGGCCACGAGCGCCCAGGCCGCGATGGTGACCATGCCGATGACGGCAAGAGGCTGGCGCCAGGGCGGTCGGAGTGCTGCCCTGTCCTTGCGGGTGAGGCGGTCCTGGCTCGGCCCGGCCTCCGCCCCGGGCGGCCCGGCATCGGAAGAGGGCGCCGGCGCTGATCAACGGAGCTCGATCCGAGGGTCGAGGATGCTGTAGAGCAGGTCGACGAGCAGGTTGATCACGATGTAGACAATGGCCACGACGATGCTCACGCCGGTGATGGCGGGCAGGTCCAAGTTCGTGGCACTGAGGTAGGCGTACTGGCCGATCCCAGGCCAGGAGAAGATGTTCTCGACCAGCACCGTGCCCGAGAGCAGGTTCCCGAAGGCGAGGCCGGCCACGGTGGCGATGGAGAGCAAAGCCGGCCGCATCACGTGGCGGCGGATGACCGTCCATTCCGAGAGCCCTTTGGCGCGGGCGGCCCGGACGTAGTCGTTGTTTATGACCTCGAGCACCGAGGCGCGGGTGAAACGAAGCACGGTGCCCACCGTGAAGAGGCCGAGCACCATCCCCGGCATGACAAGGTGCTCGAGGGCATTGAGGAAGAGCGAAAACTGCCCGTGCAGAAGAGAATCGACGGTGTAGAAGCCGGTGATGGTCGGGGGCGGGTTGAGACCCGGACTGAGCCTTCCCCCGGAGGGGAGCCAGCCCAGGCGGTAGTAGAAGAGGTAGAAAACAAACAGCGCCACCCAGAACGTCGGCATCGATACGCCGAGCAAACTGACTACCCGGAGGCCCCCGTCGATCGGCCGGCCCCGACGGACGGCGGCCAGTACGCCGAAGCCGACACCCAGCACGGTGGAGACGACGATGGCGAAAAGGGCCAGTTCCATCGTGGCAGGGAAGTACTGGCTGAGGTCGGTGGCCACGGGGCGATGGCTCTGCTCGGAAATGCCCAGGTTGAGGTGGACCAGCTTCCACAGGTAGATGAGGTACTGCTCGGGCACCGGCTTGTCGAGGCCGTACTCGTGGTAGAAGGCCTTCACAATGGCCGGGTCCCCCAAAGCCGACTGGCTCAGGTTGGCGGCCGCCGGGTCACCCGGCACGAGATGGGTGAGGATGAAGGCAACCAGGGTGATCCCGATTACCAGGACAACGCCGATCCCCAGGCGCCGGGCCAAGAACCGCCCGAGCCCGGCGGGTGTGGCCCGCCGGGCTCGGTGCCGGTCGATATCGGGAAGGGTGGGGGCGGCCAATTAAGGCCCAGTTAGCCCAGGTTGCGCAGGTCGACCAGCCACAGGCCGTTGGACTGAAGGTTCTTGATCCCCTTGGTACCGACCACGACCTCAGCCGGCTGGAGCAACGGGATGAACGGGCCGGTCGCGTTCATGGCCAGCTGGAACTTCTCGAAGATCGCCTGCCGTGCGGCAATGCCGGTGGTGGTCGCCGCTTGTTTGGCCAGCGCGGCGACGGTCGGGTCCTCTGCGGCCGTCCATCCTGCGCGAAGGCCCACGAGGGCTCCCGGGCCGAAATTCAGGTAATCGCTCGGGTCTGGGAAGTCAGGGCCCCAGAACCACAGCCCAAGCGCCTCCGTGCCTGCACGGTAGGTCCCAAGCCCAACCGATATCGACTGGGGCTGGAGTTTGACCGTTATACCGATCTGGTCCAGGTACTGCTGCAGGCGAGCGGCCAAGTCGTCGAACGAAAGACCGTTTTCTGTGAGGTCGGTCGGGTAGGTGAGGTTGAGCGTGGGGTTACCGACACCGGACTTGGCCAGGTAGGACTTCGCCTGGGCCAGGTCGTACTTGGCGTCGTCGGAGGCCGGCAGGGCGCCCAGGAACGCGGACGGGACGATGCCCGGGTCCTGGATCGAGCCGGCGCCGGCCAGTTGGAGCAGCCCGGCGTAGTCGATGCCGTAGCGCAGCGCCATCTGGAAGTCGTGGTTGGGCGTGATCTTGGAGATCTTGGAGTTGTCGTTGGCGAACATGAAAAACACGTTGGGCGACGCCCCCTCGAGGACCTGGACGCCGCTCATGCCGCTGGCCTGGCTGGGGTCGAGGTCGAGAGCGATCTCATTGGTCCCGCGCAGTACGTCGAGGCGCTCGACGGCTGCGGTCGCGGTGTTGCGGAGCACGACCGTCGAGTAGGCCGGCGGGGGCCCCAGTAGTTGGGGTTGGCGTCCAGGACCACCTGAGTCGTGGTGCTGAACGACTTCAGGATGTAGGGCCCTGACCCAGCCGACGTCGTGTCCAGCCAGTTTTCGGCCGTGTCCTTGGTGGAGGCGTTGGCGGCGTCCGTGCCGCCGTGGGCCTCGACGACCTTCGAGTTCAAGATGCCCGTGGCCGGGTTGGGCAGGATGTACGGCAGGCCCGGGTTGGGCTGGGCCGACGTCATGACGACGGTCTCGGGGCCGTCGGCAGTTATCGTCTCGCCGGCCAGCAGGAACGCCGGGTTGCCCTTCAGGTTGATGAGCCGGTTGAGCGACCACACGACGTCAGCCGAGGTGACAGGCGTCCCGTCGGAGAACTTGGCCTTGGGGTTGAGGTGGAAGACGTACTTCCGGGCGCCGTTCAGGACCTGGTACGAGGTCGCCAGGTCGGGCACGACCTTCTTGAAATTGCCACCGTAGAAGGTGACAAGGGTGTCGTAGAGAGCGTTCACAACCAGCTCGCCGGTCGGCTCGAACATGTGACCGGGGTCGGCGGTGACGAGAACGAAAGAGTTATCGATGACGAGGGTGCGCGCCGGCTGCGTCCGGCACCCTGGCCGTGGCGGATGCCGATGTGGCAACGACGCCGAACATGAGCGCAGACGTCGACAAGGCCAGGGCGAGCGCTCTTGTAGCTGGTGTTTTCAAAAGTCCTCCTAGGTCGGATGACTGATTCTGGCCCCTCCGGCGCGTCCCCGCAATCCACGCCTCGCGGCCAAGCGGCGGCTAGAGCTCGCCTATGTCCTCGGCCCACAGCTCCGGGTTGGCAGCGATGAAGCCCTGAAGCATTTCCGCGCACTCTTGCATCTCGAGGTCAACGACCTCGACGCCATGTGCCTCCATGAAGTCCCGGCCGCCGGGGAAGGTGAGCGACTCTCCCACTACCACCCTCGGCACCCGGAACTGCACTATCGTGCCGGCGCACATGTAGCAAGGCATCAGCGTCGAGTACATCGTCGTGCCCGCATAGGTGCCCACGCGGCCCACATTTTGCAGGCAGTCCATTTCTCCGTGGAGGATGGGGTTCCGGAGCTGCACCCGCCGGTTATAGCCTTTGCCCAACAGGTCCGGTCCCCTGAACAACGCGGCACCGATGGGTATCCCTCCCTCGCTGAGGGACACACGCGCTTCGACCGATAGCGACGGCCATGCGTTCGTAGTCCTCCGTCAGCCGAGAAGCTCCTTCACGACCCCGGTCCACAGCTCGGTAGACAGCCCGAGCGAAGCGACGTCTACCCGCTCGTCGTTGCCGTGGAAGCGTCCGGCGAATGTCTCGAACGTCACCTCCGGCGAGTACAGCGCCGCGCCCATGGCGATGGCGCCCTTGTCCCGGAAAAACCGCGCATCGGTCGCCCCGACGAGGAGGGACGGTGAGAGCGACGAACCGGGGTAGACGGCACCGACCTGGTGGCCAAGGGCCTCCCACAGCGGGTTGTCGGTGGCCGAACGTGTCGAGCCGTACTCCTGAAGCGAGCTGATCTCGACACGATTTGCCAGGTCGCCGAGCGCCGTCTTGAGATGGGCGTCGACATCTTCGGGAGTTGTGCCAGGGAGGGTGCGGATGTCGACTTCGAGCACGACATGGTCCGGGACAGTGTTGGTCTTCTCGCCCCCGTGCGCGACGTTCGGGGAGAAGGTCATGTGCGTGACGGCGTGACAGCGCCGTGCCAAGCCTGCGGGTAACTCGGCCAGGGCGTCGTCGAGCGCCGCCGGGTCGGCCAGCGCTCGCTTGGTGCTCTCCGGCAAGTCGAGCCCGGCCAGTTGCTCGAGCCAAAGGTCGCCGACCCAGGGGGCGGGCCGGTAGTCGCTGATCCGCTGCACGATCTCGGCGGCGGTGACCAGGGCGTTGTCGGTACGGTACGGCATCGAACCGTGCCCGGGTGTGCCCTTCACGGTCAGGCGTCTCCAGGCCAGTCCCTTTTCGGCGACATTGACCACGATGCGGCGGCTCCCGTCCCCAGGCAGGCGGACCATCCACCGATCTCGGTAAGCACGTAGTCGCTCGCCACGGCGTCCCAGTGGTTGTCGACCATCCATTCGGCGCCGAGGCGCCCACCGGCCTCTTCGTCGGCCACGGCAAAATAGATGAGCGAACCGCGTGGCCGGAACCCCGACTGCGCGAGGTGTTTGAACGCGACAGCCATCGTGGCGGTGATGTTCAGCATGTCGATAGCACCGCGACCCCATACCTCGCCGTCGATCAACTCCCCGCCGAAGGGGTCCTCATGCCAGCCTGCGGGATTGACCGGTACCACGTCGGTGTGGCCCATCAGGCACAGGCTCGGAGCCGTCGGGTCGCTCCCGTCGATACGGGCAACGAGAGATTCGCGGCCAGGTGCGCTTTCGAAGCGCTCGAGCTCGATGCCGGCCCCGCTGAGGTAGACGGCCAGCAGCTCCGAGTTACGGACCTCGTCCCCTGAGGCGGCGGTGCCATCGTTCACGCAATGGTTCCGGATCAAGCTCTGCAACAGCTCAGTGGCCTCGCCGATCACGGCCTCGTCTGCAGCCATGTCCCACGCACCTCCTCGACCTGGCGGACCTGCCGCCAACGCAGCGAGCCTAACCCTCCCACAACGATAGGTTTGGCGCCCATGAACGTCAGTCGAAGCGCGAGAGATCGTGGAGGTTGAGCGTGCCGAAACATTGAAGCGACTGGACGCCTTGGTCGACGAGTTCAACGGGATCGTCGCGGCCTCGCTGGATGCAAACGCCGACGACGAGCACGACCCCGAAGGCGCAACGATCGCCTTCGAACGAGAGCGCACGGCCGCTTTCCGAGCCCAGGCCATTGCGCACCTGAACGATCTCGACCACGCGCTCGCGCGCCTCACCAGCGGCAGCTATGGCACGTGCATAATTTGCGGTCACCCGATCGACCCAGAACGGCTCAGGGTGCTCCCGATTACCGAATTCTGCACGGCCTGCGCCGGGCGGCCGCCATCACGCCTTACGTCCCGACCTCGATTTCGACCTTGAACGAGTTGGATTGCGGGTAATGGGGCGAGCCGTGAGCCCTGCGAAGATCGCCGGCTGCGCTAGCGAAGTAACCCGGGTGGATAAACGTGCCCCGAAAACGGCAACTGTGGTCGGGCGGGCCCGACATCGGTGAGAAAACACGCCATTTCTTTGCATGGGTGTCAGTGACGTGGCCCAGTGAGAGGCGGATTCGCGGTTTTCGGGAACGGCGCGGCTCCGCGCGGCACCCACGGGTGGAATTCGCGAGGAGATCACTGGGCGGGTTCGTCCCCAGCTGTGCGGTCTAGTCCGCCAGCTGTGCGGCCTCGTCCGCCAGGTGCACTGTCTCGTCCCCGAGCACGGTCTCGGCCTTGCCGCCCCGTCTCGAGGAGCTCCTTGGCGTGCCGCCGGGCGGTGGCGCTGTCGGGCTGGCCGGAGAGCATCCGGGACAGCTCAATGACGCGCTCTTTGCCGGACACCGCGGCGGCCACCGCGATGCTGCGGCCCTCGCGCTCGACCTTGCTCACCGCAATCTGGGCGTCGGCAAAGGCCGCGACCTGGGCCAGGTGGGTAACGACGATGACCTGGTAGCGCCGGCCCAGCTCAGCGAGCGCCCTGCCGACGGCGAGCGCCGCCTCGCCACCAATGCCGGCGTCGACCTCGTCGAACACGAGCGTCAGAGGTCCCTCAACCGCGCCGCCGGTCCCCGCCCTGTCGGTCCCCGCCCTGTCGGTCCCCGCCCTGTCGGTCCCCGGCCCGTGCTCGCTCGAAGCTCCAACGAGCACCAGGCGGAGCGCCAACATCGCCCGCGCCAGCTCGCCCCCCGAAGCCACCTTGGACAGAGGCATCAACGGCTCTCCCGGGTTCGCCGCCAGCAGGAACGTGACGTCCTCGCCGGACAGTTCCCGCAAGTCGTCGGCTTCCCCGCCACCGTCTTTGTTGAGGCTTTCGCCTTGGGGCGGGCCGCCTACCCTCACCTCGAAGCGCGCACGTGGGATCGCCAGGCGGCGCAATCCCGCTCTCGACTCCTTCGCCTAAGGCCGTCGACGCTGCTCTTCGGGCGTCTCCCAGTTCCGCTGCGGCACGGCGAAGTTTGGCAAGCGCATGCGCCCGTTCCTCGGCCAGGTGGGCGGAAAGCTCCTCCAAGCCCTCGAGCTCGTCCAATCGCTTGTCCGCATCCTCCTGGAGCGTCAATACGTCCGCAAGGCTGCCAGCGGGACCGGCGTACTTCCGGCGAAGCTCGCGCAGTACGGCCCGCCGGGAGACCACCTCGGCTAGTCGTTCAGGATCCTCTTCGAGCCCCTCAGCCGTCTCCCGCGCCTCGCTTGCGAGATCGGCGAGCTCGGCCGCTACGCTTTTCAGCCGCTCGTGCAGGGCTGCGAGGGGCGGGTGCGCAGCGATCCGGGCCAGGGCATTGCCCACCCGGTCGAGCACCTGCTCGTCGCCCGACAAGTCCTCATAAACTGCCTCCGCCGCAGCCCGGTGTGCGGCCGCCTTGCCGAGACGTTCCTCCTCCACCGCCAGCTCGGTGTCTTCTCCGGGGCCTTTAATCTGCGCGGCCGAGAGCTCTGCTAGCTGGTAGCGGAGCAGTTCCATCTCGCCGCTCCTACCTGCCTCGTCGCGGCCCGCTCTGGCAAGCGCCTCATCTATCTCGCGCAATGCAGCTCGTGCCGCTTCTCGCGGTCGGCGGTCCGCGCCGGCATACGAATCGAGCGCGTCACGCTGGGCAGCTCCGGACAGCAACGACTGGTGGGCGTGCTGACCATGGAGGTCGACGAGGCGCTCCCCCAGCTCAGCTAAGGCGCCCACGCTCGCCATCCTGCCATCGAGGTAAGCGCGCGACCGCCCGTCCACGGGCACTGCGCGGCTCAGCACGACCTCTATTGCGCCCGCTGAACCTGTTGCGCCCGCTGGACCACTTTCAGGAGCGCGCTCGAAAGGACCGCCCTCATCGGGAGAGCCGGGTTGCTCGAGGCCCGTTGGCAGCACGAAGCGGCCCTCAACCAGGGCCTCGGCCGCCCCGGGCCGCACCAGCACCCCCTCGGCCCGTCCACCGAGCAACAGTTCGATCGCCTCTACCACGAGGGTTTTGCCGGCCCCCGTCTCGCCTGTGAGCGCGGTCATCCCGGGGCCTAACAGGAGCGTCAGATCCTCGATGACGCCCAGCTGGCTCACCCTGAGCTCGCTCAGCATCGCGCGAGCGTACCGGTTACGGGCTCTGGGGCCAGCGACGCCGTGGGCTAGCGATCGGCGAGGTGGAACTTGTTCTTGAGGACGGTCTCGAAGTCCCGGTCCCCGAAGCTGACCAGCAACGCATCGCGGGTACCAGCGCTGCAAACGAGCTTGCCACCGACTTCGAGCTGACCGCGCGGGACGCCGTCCACGATGAGGTCGGCGTCGAAGCGGCCGTCCAGCTCCATCGACACCGTGGCCGAACTGTCGAGCACGAGGCTCCGGTCAAACAGCATGTGCGGGGACACGGGTGTGAGCACCAAGCAACGCAATGTCGGCGAGACAACAGGGCCTCTGGCGGACAGGTTGTAACCGGTTGTGCCGGTCGGCGTCGAAACTATCAGCGCATCGGCGGCATACCTGAGGAAACGCTCGCCCGAAATTGCCACGCTCGCATTGATGGTATGTGTACCCGACGGCCGCGCCAGGACTATGTCGTTGAGCCCCGTCGCGCTCAGGCGAGGCGCCTCGGCGCCATCGGACAACACGCTGACGTCGACAGTCATCCGACGGTGGAGGTGATAGTTCCCGTCGATGAAGCGCTCGATGGCATGGCGGAGCCCGTCGGGCTCTACGGCGGTCAAGTAGCCAAAGTGGCCGAAATTTACCCCTAGCACCGGGACCTCGGTCCCGAGCGCGATCCCGACGGTCCGTAGCATCGTCCCGTCGCCGCCCAGGCTGATCAGCAGATCGAGGTCCTGCAGATGCGCGGAGCCGGTCTCGCGCAATAAGCCAAGCTCGGGGAGCAGCACAGCCTCGTGGCCTTTTTCCTCGAGCCAGACCGCCGTCGATTTCGCGAGCTCGACAGCATTGTGGCGCCCGGAATGGGAAGCGAACCCGATCGCCGCCATCTCAGAGGTCCCCGTTTTGGGTGACGGGCGGCGCTGTCTCGGTGGTCCCGGTCGACAGGCTCTTCGACGGCGCGGCAGACATTGCGATCGAGTCTAGGGAAACGGTGGCCCCGGGCGCACGCTGTTTGTCCCCGGTGCGCAGGTGCAAGAAGAATTCCACGTTCCCCTCCGCACCCAGCAGGGGGGACGCCATCCCACCGGCAACCTCGGCACCGCTTGCCTCGAAGGCTCCTGCAACGTCGCATAATACGCTTGCCCAGACCCTGGGGTCACGAACGATACCTTTGCCCTTCGACACGATTGCCCGGCCCGCCTCAAACTGTGGTTTGACGAGGACGACGAGATCCGCAGCGGGCTTGGCGAGGCCCAGCAGCGCGCTCGCGACCATCATCAAGGAAATAAAAGATAAATCCGCTACAACCACGTCGAAGCGACGGTCGCCTACGTCTTGTGGGACGAGATAGCGCACGTTTGCGCGCTCCATTACCTCCACACGAGGGTCCAACCGGATCCGGTGGAGCAACTGGCCGTGGCCGACGTCGACAGCGACCACAGTTGCCGCCCCCCGCTGCAGTAGGCAATCGGTGAAGCCACCAGTGGATGCACCAGCGTCGAGAGCGTCCTTGCCGGCAACTTCCAGGCCGAAATGCTCCAGCGCGGCGTCCAATTTCTCCCCACCCCTGCTAGCAAAACGTGCTGGTGGAGCCGACACGACCAGTGGTTCTCCGGGGCCTACCTGACGGGATGTCTTGGTGGCGACGGCCCCCCCGACAAGCACGCGCCCAGCCGCCACGAGTGTGGCGGCCTCGGTTCGGTTCGTCGCCAGTCCGCGGTTTACCAGTTCGGTGTCAAGCCGCTTCCTCGCGCCCAGCTCAGGCCGGTCCCTCGGTCGGGCGGCCCGCAGCACCGCCAGACTTCCGCACCCCCCCTACTTTGCGGGCACCAGCGGCCTTGCTCGCCGGTGCTGCCTTCTTTGCCGGCACCACCTTTTTTGCCACCGCGGCTTTCTTGTCGCTGCCGCCTTTTTCACTGGCGCCGCCGTTGTGGTTGCTGCAGCTTTCTTGGTCGCCCCGGCCTTTTTCGCGGGAGCGGACTTCTTCACCGCTGCAGCCTTCTTCGTAGGCGAAGTTTTGGCGGCCTCGGCGCTCTCAGCAGTTGAGCCGCCATCTTTGTGTTGGTTGCTGCGGAGGTTCTTTTCGAGCTTCTGCAGGTCGTGCAGGATTACCGAGGTTTCGCGGCGCAAAGCGCTGATCACCTCGGCAGCGGCGTGGCGACCCTCTCCTACGAGGTTCTCAGCTTTATGCTTGGCGCCACTGCGCGCCTTCTCACCGGAGCCAAGCAATTGCTCGGCCGCTTCCTTCGCTCGCGCCGCAGCCACCGAAGCGAGCGCCGCAGCGGCTTGGCCCAAGCGCTTCAGGTCATCCTCTGTTCCCATATGGAGAGCATACGGCCGCTCCCGAGCGGGAGCGCGGTAGAAGCGCTTCCAGGTCGCAACTGCGGCTACTGGTAGCGTCGAACAGGTGAGCGGCGCGCATTGGGGGCTCGTTGTCTTCGACAACGACGGCGTAGTCGTCGACAGCGAAGCTCTCGCAGAGCGGGCGATGTCTGAGACCCTCACGGCCCTTGGGTACCCAATGACGCCAGAGGAGTGCGGGGTGGCGTTCCGCGGGAGCACGTTGGGCCGGACGCGCCGCCTCGTAGAGCAATGGCGCGGCAGCCCGCTGCCCGCGTCTTTCGAAGAGATGATGCGGGCCAACATCTTCAGCCTCATCGCCAAGTACCTGCAGCCCGTCCCGGGGATCGAGATGGTCTTGGACTGCCTGGATGCCTCCGGCTACGCCGTATTGCATAGCCTCGTCCGGACGTCGGGACCGGATCCAGTTCGCCCTGGAGACGGCCGGGCTGCTCGAGCGGTTTGGCAACCGCTGGTGGGGGGCCGAGGACGTCTCCGAGGGCAAGCCGGCGCCAGACCTTTTCCTGCTCGCGGCACGGGAGATGGGTTTTCCCCCGTCCAGCTGCGTCGTAATCGAGGATGCCGAAGTGGGCGTACAGGCCGCCCGTGCGGCGGGTATGGCGGTGCTCGGTTTCGCGGCCCGCACGCCGGCCGAGATGCTTGCCGGAGCGGACCACATCTTCTACGACATGAAAGAGCTGCCGGCTCTGCTGTTCAAAGCAGGTCCTAACGGCCCAGGTACTGCTTGACCAGCTCTGCCAGGTCTTTGGCCACCAGGTCGGGGGTCGGGTCGACTGGTAGGTCTGACGGCTGAGTGACGCCCGAGAAAACAAGGCCGAAGCGGGAAGCAGTGCGTTTTGCAAATAGGCCATCTGTTTCGGGCCGGTCACCGGCAACAACGCTGAGTGCGCCGTAACGGGACTTCACGAGCGCTGCCATCGGTTCGTGCGGCTTTCCGGCAACTTCGGGCTGGCGACCTGCCGCCGTTGCAATGAAAGCCACGAGAGCGCCCGCGCCCGGGACCAGCCCGTCACCTGTCGGGAACGTGGAGTCGGTATTAGTGGCGATGAACCTCGCCCCGTCTCGCACCGCGCCAGCTGCTGCGCTGAGGGCCCAATAGTCCAGTTCCAGGCAACGTCCCACGATGACGGAGCCTGGGCTCTGTTTCGCGCCCACAACTTTCACGCCCTGTTCGTCCAGCGCCTCGAGGATCCCCTCGCCGCCGACCACGGCAACCCGGCTACCCGGGCTCAGCATCGACGCAGCCGCCTGGGCCGAAGTAGCGACGTCCCCGGGAGCGCATTGCACCCCGACCTTGGCGAGCGCCTCGACGTGGCCCGCAACGAGCGGCCCCGAGTTATTGGTGAGGAACACGACGCGCTCGCCGGCCGAACGCAGCTCGCTAATTGCCTCGGCCGACCCGGGTATCGCGTGCCCAGCGAGCCATACCACTCCGTCGAGATCCAGCGCCCACGTCACTCCCGGTCCACCGGCTGCGACTGAGCGGGTCACGCGGCAATGCGCGGCAGCGCGCCGGGTTACCACTTGAAGCTGCGGGCCACATACGTCGCGTGCGAACCGTACACAGTCACGGCGACCAGCGCGAGGTACATGACCCCGATGGTAAGGCGCTGCTGGGGAAGCAACGAGTAGTACAGGCGCGAAGCCGGGCTGTTGCGGTACCTCCATCGCCTCCATAGCTCGTAGCCACCGAGGATGAGGATGATCGGTATCACCGGGCTCGGGTAAAGGACCTCCCAGACGATCAGGCCGACTAGACCGGCGAGCCAGATCGCAGGGTGTAAAGCGGCGGCGGCTCTCCCGCCGTCGAGCGGGAGCATCGGCAAAAGGTTGAACATGTTCATGAAAAAGCCGACAAAGGCCAACGCCATCAAGAACTTCGACCCCGTCGCGTTCGCCCAAAAGGCCACCACCACCGAGGCTGCCGTGCCGAACAACGGACCGGCGAGGCCCGAGAGGGCTTCCTGGAAAGCGCTACGTGGGCTCCCTTTCATCCCGACAAAAGCGCCCAGGAACGGGATAAAAAGCGGCGCAGTTGCCGGCACGCCCTGCCGGCGTAGCTCTATTACGTGGCCCATTTCATGTACGAAGATCAAAAGCACAAAGCATGCCGCAAAAGTCCAGCCAAAAAATAGCGAGTACGCAGCAATGGAAACAAGCATGGACAGCACAAGGCCGATGTACTTGAGCTTGATCAGCAGCGCGCCGAACTTGGCCAGGAAGGCGCCGATCGCCGCCAGGGCCCCGACCACGCGCTCCCACACGCGCCTCAGTGTGCTCTTCGGTTTGCCCGCCCCAGCGGGAATTGGCTTGCCGCGCCCGGCGGGGCGGACTACCCCGTCCCTGCCTGTCGGGTGCGCCGGGACCGGCGTGGCGCTCAGTCGCCCAGGGTGACATACCGTGGCCGTTCACCTGCTCCGGCCACCAGTCTGCTTGGGGGGATCCTTGCGGCCCGCCCGGTGGGGCCTCCTGGGACGGAGCTGCGGCAGATGGCCAGCCCGGCTGGTCGCCTTCGGGGGACGTCCCCCAGATCGGACCGCTCAGTTCCAATGTGCACCAGTTCGGGCAGGCATTTGTCTCACCCTCCCAAGATACCGACCGCCGCCCACGAGGCGTGTTGCGGCACTTGTGCTCGGCACGGCTCGAGAAGTTGCCCGGCCGGGCTCATGCTGCTAGTCAGGAGCCATGCCACAGCTATTGCCTTTTGCTGGCCTGCGCCCCGGCGTGCCGGTTGTCGGCTCCGTGGACGTCGTCATCTGCCCGCC
Organism: uncultured Acidimicrobiaceae bacterium; assembly: GCA_963834735.1. Lineage (GTDB taxonomy): Bacteria > Actinomycetota > Acidimicrobiia > Acidimicrobiales > Palsa-688 > Fen-671. Next base: position 195,703 of record CAWICT010000003.1, read on the forward strand.
GTACGACATCATCACCGAGGAGCAGCGTGTGGCCCTCTTGGCGCGCAGCCCTTACAACGTCGTCCGGGTAGAACTGCCCAACGGGCATTACGCCGAAGCTGCCCGGCTCCTCCAGGGCTGGCAGGCTAGCCGGGCGCTCGTCCGCGAACACAAGCCGGCCCTGTACGGCTATCGCATGAGCTACGTGGCGCCCAATGGTGAGCCGCGGCACACGCTCGGCGTGATCGGGGCGCTCGTGCTCGAACCGCCGGGCAAAGGCATCCTCCCCCATGAGAACACGACGCCCAAGGCCAAGAGCGACCGCCTGGAGCTGATCCGGGCGACGCACGCCAATACGTCGCCGATCTGGTGCCTGTCCTCGGAGGCAGGGCTCGCCGACGCTCTTGGGCCGCTACCGCTCGACCAGCCCGACAGCAGCGGGGGCGTAATAAGCGCTCGCGACGACGAAGGGACCCTGCACGAGATCTGGCCGGTTACGAGCCCCTCTGCCCACCATGCGGTGGCCAAGCTGGTCGGTGCCAGCCCGTTGCTGGTCGCCGACGGGCACCACCGTTACGAGACAGCGCTGGCGTACCAGGCCGAACGGCGGGCCGCAGGTGGAGATGCAGGCGCCGGCGCCGGCGAGCGCGGGGACGAGCCGGGCGGCGCCAGGCTCGGCTGGATACGACGCGGTGCTCGCCTTGGTGGTGGAGCTCTCCGAACAACAGCTCCAAGTCATGGCAATCCACCGGGTCGTATCCGGGCTGCCGGCAGGCTTCGACCTGGTCGGTGCCCTCGGCACCAGCTTCGAACTAAGGCCCACGGCGGCCGAGGGGCCCAAACTGCTCTCCGAGATGGCGGACGTGGGCGCCCTCGCGCTCGTAACCGCGTCCGGCTGCTGGCTCGCCAAGCCGCGGGCCACGGGAGCAGCCGCCGGCTACGACCTCGACTCGAGCCGCATCGACGCGGCTCTTGCCGGGTTGCCCCAGCACGACCTGACGTACGAGCACGAGATCGCCCACGCCCTGCTGGCGGTGAGGACGGGAGAGGCGAACGCCGCGGTCTTCTGCCGGCCCGCGACTGTTTCCCAGATCGCTCGGACGGCTCACGGAGGCGACCGGATGCCGCCGAAGACGACATTTTTCTGGCCGAAACCACGTACCGGCATGGTCATGAGGGACTTCTGATCCCTCTCGGCGGGCGCTCAGCCACCTGGAGAGTGGAAAAGGCTGCGTGGTTGGGCTATCTCGGCGTCGCCCGACGTACCTCGGCGTGCCGCAGGCAACAGATTTCCACGCAGATGGCACCAAGAAAGGCCTGGCCACGCCAGGAAACGCCTGACGCAAGCCAGGTAACGCCTGACCGCCCAGAAGCTGCGCTGGTATCTCGCCTAAAGCCTTAGGTTGCCCTCATGTTCTTTTCATGTCTGGGACGGAAGCTGGCGAAGCAGCTGAGCCGTGGCCCCAACACGCCCCGGGAGCAAGGAGATGAGCTCAAGATGAGCGATGACCACAAGGATGCCGACCTCTATCCCTTCACCCCTCCCCCGCCACCTCCCGGTTTTTCGGCCCGCAAGCCCCGGCGGTCGCGGCTGACGAAGACGGCTGCTGGCCTCGCCGTGATCCTCGGCGCAGGCGCAGGTGCAGCCGCGGTTGCTTCCGCCACGACCTCCTCGCCGGCGACCCCTGCCGCAGCCAGCTCATCCACGACTACGACAACGCCTTCGACGGCGCCCGGCCGAGTGCACCGGGGCTTCTTTGGTGGCCCCGTCGGTCAGGGTGGCCCCGGCAGGCCGGCAGTTCGGCGCCTTCGCCGGCAAGGCCGGCAACGGCCCCGTCGGCGGGTTCAGGGGCCTCGGCGGCTTTGGCGGCATGAGCACCCTCGGCGGTTTGTTCGGACCTGACGGGGTCATCCACGGGACCTACACGCTCAAAGGGCCGAACGGCGACTATGAGACGATCGACACCCAGTACGGCAAAGCCGGGTCAGTGAGCGCGGGTTCGATAACGGTCACCAGCGCCGACGGGTACGTCCAGGTGTACACCGTCGATTCGTCCACGGTCGTCAACGCCGATTCGAGCGGGATCACGTCTGTCCAAAACGGCGACACCGTCACCGTCACGGCAACCGTTAGCGGCGACACCGCCACTGCTCAGACTGTCATCGACCTGACCCAGGTCCAGGCCAACCGCAAGTCCTGGGCTCCGGGCGGCCCGAAGGGCCCTGGCCCTGGGGAGGCACGACCACCACGACCGGCCCGACGACCACTACAGACCCGCCTGCCGCCTAGCCTGCCCCTACGCCGTCAACCGCCTGGCCGAGCTCGGGCTCTACCTGGCCAGGCGGTTGACGAGCGAGGATGCTGCGGTCACGGCGCTTACATCTCCTCAGCCGACGGTAGCCTCGCCTCCATGAGCCACGACATGAAAGCTGAAACGATCACCATCGCCGGCCACGGCGGTGACCAGATCGAGGCGTACCTGGCGCAACCCCTGGGGCACGGGCCGTTCGGGGGAGTTGTCGTCATCCACCACATGCCCGGTTACGACCGGAGCACCAAGGAGATAGCCCGCCGCTTTGCCGATGAGGGCTACATCGCGCTGATGCCGAACCTCTACAGCCGTGAGGCGCCGGGCGCAAGCCCAGACGATGCGGCCGCGACCGTGCGCGCCCGGGGCGGCGTGCCAGACGAACGCCTCGTAGGCGACGTGGGCGCTGCCAGCAAGCACATAAAGTCCCTTGCGTCCTCGAACGGCAAGGTCGGCACCATCGGCTACTGCTCGGGTGGGCGTCAGAGCTTCCTCGCCGCGTGCTCGCTGCAGCTCGATGCCGCCGTCGACTGCTACGGGGCCGCCATCGTGAACCCGCTCCCTGAAGGCTCCCCGGTCAAGATGAGCCCGTTGGTAGGCATCGTCAAGGACCTGTCGTGCCCGCTGCTCGGCCTGTTCGGCGAGGAGGACCAGCACCCCTCACCCGAGGAGGTGGCCGTACTCGAAAAGCTCCTTGTCGAGCATGGGAAAACCTACGAGTTCCATTCGTACCCGGGAGCAGGGCACGCTTTTTTCTGCGTGGACCGCCCTTCTTTCCGCCCCGAAGCTGCAAAGGACGGATGGGAACAGATCGACCATTTCTTCCGGCGCTACCTGGCCTCCTGAGGACGGCCCCATGTGCACTTACGAAACCGAACACGTCCCGATAAGCGGCAGCGGGAAGGGACCTTCGGGATGGTTCTCTCTGTCGGCCGCGACCGTCTACTTCGACCACCCGGTGCACGCGGCCGCCGAGCACACCCTGAACGTCGACTTCTTGAACCCTGAGCTGGGCCCCTCGGCGCGTGTGGCGGTCGAGCTCGACCCGGCGTCGGCACTTGCTCTCGCGCGGGCAATCCTTGCTGCGGTCGAGACGGCCGAGGCGTTCACCGGGACAGTCGTCCAATAACGCCCGACTGGCACTCAGGTCCCGCTGGCGTCTTTTAGGAGAAGCTCAGGTCTCCCTCAGCCGAGGCTGAGGGAGTTGCGCAATATTGATTAACGGGACAAAGCAGTACTTTCGGGCGCACTTCGAACCGGCTGGCCAGTTTCCTCCTCAACTACCTCGGGCCACTGCCGACAGAGAAACCCGGAGGGGAATGCTTTCCCCACCATTCTCCCTGGAGCCAGTCAGAGCCCCCCCTCTCTGGGCTCTCAGGTGAGGATGGGCCGCCTGCCAGCGGGTCCCTCGCCCGCAGGCAGGCGGTCTTTAAGTTAAAGCCAGCCGAAGCGTTTCAGCCTCGCAACGACGGCCTTGGCGAGCAGGTCGCCGCCCGCGCGTGTGATGTGGACCCCGTCTGGTGCCCTAAGGGCCACCTCGTCCCCTCCCGGCCCGCTCAGCGCCCCTTTGTACTGGCCCTGCGGGCCGCCGAGCACGCGCCAGGATGCCAAGTAGCTGACGTCAGGTCGATGGGCGATGGCCTCGGCCCTGTAGACGGCGTTGAGCGTGGCCATGTCCGAGGAGAAGCTCGGGTCCTCCATCGGCGGCATCCCCACCCAGAGCAACTTCGCTCCTGCGCTAACAGCCTCGTCCATCATCTTGGCGACCCGCTTGCCATAAAACTCCGCCCATCCTGGCGAGCCGAACGCCAGGAAGCGGTTGGAGGTGTAGAAGCTCTCCACGTCGTTGGCTCCAAGGAACACGATCACCGTCCCCGGGTGGTACAAGCGAAGGTCGACGGACAGCTGCGCCGGCCAGTCGTAATACGACGGCTCGGCCAAGCCGGTGTCGCCCACGGCCACGGCAATAAGCCGGTGCCGGCTGCCGGAGAGCTCATCGGTCAGCCCCCAGCCGAGATCGATGCCCAGGGAATCGCCAATTTCAAGAACAGGGCGTGCCGGCACGCTGGTCGTAGGTGCCGGCAGGCTGGTCCTAGGTGCCGGCAGGCTGGTCGTAGTTGCCGCCACGCACTGGAGGTAAGTGCCGGCACGCCGAACACCAGGCCGCCGAGCATGACCGTCGCGAGAGAGCTGCGGGCCCTACCAGCGGCGGATCGCCCTGCGGGCCATGGTGAGGAGGGCATCGCTTGCTTAAACGAAAAGCCCCAAAAGGGGTTGCGGGGAGCCCTTCCCAGGGGTAACCTGTTCATGGAAGCGCTTACAAGTGTTTACCGTTCTGCAACATAGCCGTTGCTTCCGTGAAACCTTGGGCCGGTAACTTACCAAGTGTCCCGCAGGATGCGGGGCAAGCCACCAGGGAACCCTCGCCCCTGGACCGGGCCGGTCACGAGCCCTCGCCCCCCTTCCGGGGCTCGTGACCGGTGCCGGGCAAAGCGATTGTCACCGCCCGTCGTGGCATTAGGTCAAGGTGTGCAGCGGCCCGGGAGCCACTGGTGCTCCAGCCTTTCGTGGTGCACGCCAGTCTGAGGAAAGCCGCAAGAAGCGCACCGCCATGACGAGGCCACCGATCCCGCTGAACAGCAGCGTTGGTACCACGACCGAAACGCACGCAAGCAGTAGGAGCCCGGCCAGGACGTGCTGGGTGAGGACGTACACCGCCGCCGCTACGGCCGCCGCGCCAAGACCCGCCACGGTCGACGACCCGAGCGCGGAAATGAACAAAGGCCAGCTCTTGTAGAACCGGTACGGCTGAAGCTCCTCGGGCCCAGCTGACCACGTGTGCCAGCAGCTGGCCAAGTGGTGTGGACCGGCTGACCGACTCCAGGTACTGAGGTGTTATCGCGACGATAACCCGTTGGTCGCCGATCAGGTCGACGGTAGCCACCGATGGCGCGAACCCCCTCCCGCGCACACGGATCTCGTGGCGTCCCGGCGGCATCATCACGACATGGCGAGTCGCCGTCCTAACCGAGAACTCGAGGTGGTCGACGTCGACCTGCACTCGTTGCCAGCTGGCTCTCAAGGACTTCAGGGGAAGGCCGAACCCGCAGCGGGCCCAACGTTCGCCCAGGGTGACCCCCTCCCGGTAGAGCACCACTGCAGGCACGGGCTCATGATAGGCCTCGCATGTTGGCGGTACTCAGGCGTGCCGGCCGGCTACCTCGGCGGCAGTGTAGGTGCGCCATACTTCGCGGCTCGCTTCCTGAGGCTCTTGCAGCGGGTGGAGCTTCTGTCGGATCACAAGCATCAATCTTCGGTAGACGTCGTCGACGTTCGCCGGCCGGTCAGAACGGCCCAGCGCGTGCATCCACAGGCGGAACAGTTCCTCTCTGGTCGGCTCCAGCTGCAGGCCTTTGCCCACCGCCCAAAACACCGTCTCGAAGTCGCCAAGTCCGAGCGCCAGCTGGCCCAGCTCCTCGGCTGCGTCAACCGCTTTGGACGTCAAGGTAAGGTCCAGGTGCTCGCTGGCCACCCACTCGAAGAACTGGCTCGAAAGCGCGCCGCCGAACGGTTCTCCCCTGACCAGCTCGAGCGCCATGCGGAGGGCGCCGATCGCAGCAGGAGGCGCGGCCAGGCGAGCCGCCGCAACGAGGGCTTCGAAACGGGCGCAGTCCGTAGTCACCTCCGGTGCGAGCCGGTAGCCCCGCGCCGAATAGGCGAGGCGCTCCTGGCCGCGTGCGCCATAACCGAGCACGAGGCGGGCGCGGGAGATCACGTTCATAACGGTCTTGCGCTGGGGGCCCCCGAGGTTGTCCTTCGTGGCGTCGAGCGGCCAAAGTGCGCCAGCCAGCTCATCTGCGTTGACGGGTCTGTCGTGTGCGGCCATGTAGGCAAGAAGCGCGAGAGCCGCCGTCCGCCGGGAGGGTTCGAGTGCGCTCATGTCCCCTCCGGCCACTTCGACGGGCCCGAGCAAGCAGATTTCCACCTCGCCACGCTCTGGCGGCGCGCTGCCAGATCTGATGTCGATGACACTGCGGCCTGCGCAGGGCTCCCGACGCGGACCTCGGCGGGGCGGCCTCCCCGCTCAGCAGTGGCTCCCAGAGCCTCACTCAACAAGCCCACCTCCTCGGGGTCGCATTCCAACTTCAAATCGAAAGACACCGGACGTTCGTCTATGAGGCCGCTAAGTGACGCGGCTCCGTTCGCTCCAATGACGAGCGCCCACCTCGCGCCCGTAAACGGCCCGGCTCCCGCGACCACGATCCCGCTGCGCTCTGGGACAGCCGCTTCCGCAAGGCATCGCAGGGCCTCTGTCGGGCGCCCTGCGAAGGCGACAGCTACGTTGGGCCGCGCTTCGCAGGCCACGGCCCGCAGAACGGAAAGCGAAATGGCGCCCGCCAGCTCCTGCTGGGCCGCTGATATCTGATCGAGCCTCTCGGCAAGGTCCATCGCCTCGTCGCCCGCAACCCGTTGTGCCCCCCTGAGCCGTCCGTCTAAGGGGCAATCCCCGATCAGGTATAGCCCGGCGAGCATCTCGTCTGACCATGGTTGGCTGGACAGTTCCAATGCGATGCGCGCCAGGGCCCCTTCGACGAGTTTGCTCGGGCCTTCGACCGAGAGGGACCCCCCGTGCTCGAGGTTGAACAGCAACGCTCCGTCGGCGTCATTTCCGAGGCTTACCAGTGCCGGCCAAGCCGGCCACCGGTCGGTCGCGAGACGCTGAAGTTCCTCCAGCGTTACCTCCGCGTCCAGGAGCAACCTCGTCCCGTCTTCTCTCGGCTCGAACCACCCAAAGGCCCCTTGGACGGCTGGCGAGACTAGGACCTCGAGGCCTCGTTTACCGGCATGCACGAGGACCACGGACGGGACAGGGCCCATTTTGTCGAGCGACTGCTGTTCGACCAGGCCGCTCAGGTACCGAAGCCCGAGGTCAACCCAGCGCATCGCCTCCTCGCTGGCGATGGCTCGAGCGCGGCGCTCAACCGCTTGGACGGCGGGCCGGTTCTGCGGGATCAGTCGACCTCTCGGACGAGCATGCAATTGCTCGCGCCGTGACCAGTCCAGCCGCCAGATGATCCCGGCGGCTGCGATCGCCGCAACGCCCGCAACCACGGCCAGCTCCTCATGGCCGTGGTTCGCGGCACTTCCGCCCCGTTCGAGACGAGCCTTGCCCGCGGCGGGCCTTGCCGGCTCCGCAACGCCGTGACCGGGTGGCTTTGGGGGTTCGGCTGGCGCGCTGTTTTCGACATGCTCGGCCGGCGTCGTGACTGGGGGGCGCTCGAGGGGCGCGGGGTGTTCGGCGGGCGCGGGGTGTTCGGCTGGCGCGGCGACCTCGCTTGGGGAGGGGCGTTCGGGTGCGACGGGGTGATGAGACAACGCTTGTGGCGTGGACGGCGTCGTGAACGGCGCTGTCCACGGCCCCGCTTCACGACCGGCTGGCGGGTGCTCTGCACGGCCCGCCCGCGACTGGCCCCGCCCACGACCTGCAGCCCCGACGGCGTTGGGCGGCAACACGAGGACCCAACCCGGGTATATCCAGTGGTCGTTCACCAGCGCACGCCCGTCCGGTTGTAGGCGGCCGAAATTGAGGGCTTCGATTTCACTGTCAAGCCGCCAGTCGCCGAGGTGCCGCTCCGCTAGCACCGAGAGACAGTCGCCGGGTTCGACCACTACGACCTTGGTGCCCCTCGGTAGCCCGGCGAAACCGTTCGCCTGGCTCGGTACCTCCTTAGGATTGGCGGCTGGCAAGGGCGTCTCGGGAGGCTCGTGGTCGAGGGTGCCGGGGTGTGGGAAATGGCGGCCAACCGCCGAACTACTGGCGCTCAGGGGCCCGACGACGTCGCGTGTCGCCGAAGCCCGGACCATTTCCACAGGTCGGGGCGGCATCAGGGGTTGGACCATCGCTACGGGGTGCGCGGGAGCCGAAGCGCTCGCCAATGCAGCCGTGCTGCCTATGGAAGATGCGGCAACCGACGCCGCCGCCATGGCGTCCAGGATGCGACGCAGGGCAGGCAGCGTCATCGCGGCGCGCCTGTTGCACGAACCCGACCCGGCCGCTCAGTGCCGCAGCCCCGTAGACCACGGTGCTGAGCAGCAACCAGCCCGAGACTGCGGTTCCCAGCAGACGGAGACAGCTCGTGACAACTCGCTGCGGGCTTGTCGCCCGAAGCCACGTTGCGAAATGGGCAAGGTCGACGGTCCCGAGCAGCGAACCGGCCTTCAGCAAGGTGGCCAGCAGCACGACCTCGCAAATGAGGACGCCCAAGGCGTCGAAGTAGCCGCGCTGCCTAATGGACAACCGCACTCCAACCTCCCACGTGGCCGACTTTCTGCGCATTACTGGCCCGAAGCGCCCGTACAGTCTCAAAAGCTACTGGCGCGCGAACGGTCGACTACGGGGGTGTGCCGCATTTCACTCCCCCGCGAATAGCGGCTCTAGTGCTTTGCGAGCAAAGGTTCGTAGAGCTCGAGGTAGCGGCGGGCGAGGGAGCCGAGGGAGTGCTCCCCGGCCCGTGCGTAGGCCGACTCGGTCATGGCCTTGATGATCGCCCCTCCGGCGAGCGCCTCACGCAGGCCGGCGGCCAAGGCCGCGGCGTCCCCGGGCGGCACCAGGATCGCGTCCTTGGATGGACGGGCCACGTTCGCATAGCCCGGGATGTCGCTCGCAACGACGGGAGTGCAGGCAGCCATGCCCTCGAGCAGCACCATGCCGAAGCTTTCCCCGTGCAGTGAAGGTGCGGCGAGGACATCGGCCCCGCACAGCCGGCGCAGCTTCTCGTCTTCGCTTATCACGCCGAGCCACTCGAAACGAGAGTCCCCGAGGGTGGCCTCTTTCAGCGAAGCGGTTTGAGGCCCTTCACCCGCTACCCAGATCCTGGCCTCGACCCCGTGGTGCACCACTGCCTCAACTAAAACGGCCAAGCCCTTGCGGGGCTCGTGGCGGCCCAGGAACAGGACCGTCGGCCCGGAACTCGGCCACGGCTCCACCGCCGACACGAGCCGAATATCTATGCCGTTCCACAAAAGTTCGTACTCGCCGCCCAGGGTCTGCCGAGCGGTCTCCAGTGCCAACGCGGATACCGCACAACGAAGGGCCAGCCGCCGCGTCGCCCACCGTCCGGGGCCACGCATCACCCTGTACCACGAGATCGTGCCTGCGCGGTGAAAGGTCCCGACCAATGGCCCATCGCTGAACAGGAGAGCGGTGAGAGTTGGGCCAGGGACCAGGGGTTCGTGAAGATGGACTATGTCGAAGCGTTCATCGCGCAGGACCCTGATCGTTCGTAACGAAGCAGCTGGGTCGGGCGCGATCGGCGCAACCGACCCGTTGGCCGCCGCCGGGACCGAAGCACCGAGCGGAGAAACCCATGGCTCGGGCGGCGGCCCGTCGCAAGGGGCGAGCACGCGGGCCTCCACTCCCATGGAACGCAGCGCCCTCGCGATGCCGAGCACCTGTCCCTGCACCCCGCCCGGGATGCTCAGGCTGTACGGGCAAACCAGGCCTACCCGCACGACGCCAGCCCCCCGGTCGCTGCGCAAGCCGGGGTCATTCGGCAACCCGCGGCAGCGTCAGCGCCCGGGCCTCCCGTCGCGCCCATGCGGAGGGACTGTGCAGCGAGGGATCCCCGGGCCAGTTGGGCTGTAGCAGGTGCCACTGCGTCGGCGCCTGGCGGATCAGGTGCTCCAGCTCTCTGGCAATGGACTGGGTGACCGCGCGCACGGTTTGCCTGAAACCCAACCCGGTCGGCAACTCGATCGGCGGGCGGAAGACGACGCGATGCGAGCTGGCCCCCTTGCCAAAGTAAATCGCTCCAGGGAGCACCGGCGCCCCGGATCGCAACGCGAGGGTCGCCGGCCCGGCTGGCAGCATCGCGCCCTCTCCAAAGAAGGAGACTTCGACGCCAGAGGCTTGACCGACCAGGCGGTCCGATAACAGGCACACGGCATGTTTTTCCTTGAGCGCCCGGATCAGGGTTGCGGCGGCGCCTGGCCCGACCGCGACGACCTGGAAACCAAGTTGTTCGCGGAAACGCTCGAACCACTCGAACAGGTCCGGCGGTTCCACCGTCTCGACCGCGACACTCACCGGCAGCCCTTCACCGATGAGGTACCTGCCTCCCCATTCCCAACCCCCGAGGTGTGGCGTGACGATGATCACTCCCCGGCCAAGCGCTGTAGCCGCCTCGAGGTGATCCGTCGCCGACGACCGACACGCCCGCCGTCACCTGGGCTTGGGGTACCGAAGCGAGACGCAGGCTCTCCGCCCAATACCTGCTGTAGTAACCGTAAACCTCTGCGACGATGCGACGCCTCTCTGGTCGCCCGAGTTGGCGGCCCAGCACCCGGGCCATGTGCGACGCAACGACAGCCCGCCTGCCGTCGTAATCCGGGAGCCGGCCCAGCAACGCTCCCAGCCCCTGAGCAACACCACTGGCCACTTCGCCGGGCAGCGCGGAGGCAATCGCCGCCCCCACGCGGTACGTCGCGAGTTGCTTGCTCAGCACCGCGAGCCAACCTAGAACAAAGCCCCTGTGCCGGCCAGTCCTCCGCGTAGCGCCTCCAGGAACGTTCGCCCCGTTGCCTCTAGGCGAAGCGAGGTAGCAGGACCAGTCTCGGCAACGGGCGACGTTGCCTGTCGTGGCAACTATCCCTGTCCCTTGGGCTCGGTCCGACGCCTTGCCCTCGCCTCATCGTGGATCTCGGTGCGACGTTGGTCCTGGCCGTGTTCCTGCCCGTTCGGTACAGGCGAACCGGCGCCGACATTTGCTTCGTCCGAGAAACGCTCGCGGCGCGCCAAGCGTCGCTCGTGCCACCTGCTACCCGCGGCACCCGAGCCCGGGCGCCTGCTGCCCGACAGGAACGGCAACCCACCGTTCGCCGACGATCCCGGCCCCCTGGGTGCTCGAGCCCACCAGGTTGCCTCGCGGCCGGCCCTTTCCTCGCGCCAAGCCCTCCACCGCAGTACCACGGCGGCGGGCTCAACCGGCAATGGCGCCGGCGGCCGGTCGGCCTGGCGCCAGACCTTTACGAAACGCTGCGCCGCAGTGAGGAACGAGAGCACAACGATCACCCAGAGAAGCCACAACATGTCCGCCGGGAACTTCAGAGCGAAGCACAGCACGACGACCCGTTCGCCGCGCTCCATCAGGCCACCCTTGGCGTCTATCCCGAGCGTGTCAGCCTTTGCCCTGATGTAGGACACCAGCTGGGAGACACCCAACACCGCCAGGGGGACAAGAGCGGCGTGGTGGCCGAAGCGGTCCTGTGCGTACCAGGCGAAGCCCGCCAAAACGACCGTGTCACTGACGCGGTCACCCACCGAATCGAAGAAGGCGCCCCTGTTGCTTGACCGCCCGCTCGCCCTGGCGAGGCTCCCATCGAACAGGTCGGGCAGAGCCGAGGCGATGAGCAAGACCAGCCCGATGACCAGGTGGCCGGTCGCGATCGCCCAGCCGGCGGGGATGGACATCAAGATGCCCGTCGCCGTCAGGTGGTCAGGGGACAGACCGGTTCGCCGAAGGGCCTGCCCAGCCGGGCTCACCGCTTTGTCTACCGCCGTCCGGAAGCGTGCGTCGAACAACTACCTGCTCCTATGGGCCGATGGGCGTAGCTCAGGTTACCACCCACGCTCCGAAGACAAGGAGTTTGCGCCGAGAGCGGCCCGGCAATGGCGGATCTCGATCTTGGCCCCGACCAGCAGAGAAGGTAGCTTAACTGGAACGGCCTGGACCGGTCCGTGAAGGGGAACACCGACGGGGCAACCCGCGGGGGAAGGATGAGGTGCTCGGATGAAAGCGTACCCACCAGCGAAGGTCCGCAATGTGGCGCTCGTCGGCCACGGGGGCTCCGGCAAGACCATGCTGACCGAGGCCCTGTTGCTGTGCAGCGGCGCCACGAACAGGGCTGGCCGGGTAGAAGACGGGACCACCGTGTCTGACTTCGAGCCCGAAGAACACTCCCATCACATGTCCACCAGCCTTTCCCTGGCTGCTCTCGAATGGCGTGGCTACAAGGTCAACGTCCTGGACTGCCCGGGGTATGCAGACTTCGTGCCGGAAACGCTGGCGGCGTTGTCCGTAGCCGATATTGCGGTGATCGTGGTTAGCGCCGTCGACGGCGTCGAGGTACAAACTGAGATTTTCTGGAAGGCGGCGGCCGAACTCGGCATCCCCCGCCTCATCTTTATGAACAAGCTCGACAGGGAACGTGCCGATTTCCCCAACGTGCTCCAGCAATTGCACCAGTCTTTCGGTGCAGGCGTGGCCCCCCTCGAGCTCCCTATAGGTGAAGAACACAACTTCCACGGGATCGCCGACCTTTTATCCGATTCCGCTTTTGTTTATGACCCGGGTAAATGCACGGCCTCTAAAGTACCGATACCTGACGACATGGCGGCCCAGGAGCACTCCGTCCGTGATGCTCTTGTCGAGGGCATAGTGGTTGCCGACGACGACCTCATGGCCCGCTATCTCGAGGGCGACGAAATCTCGGCCGACGAGCTGGCCAAGACGCTCGCCCGCGGGGTCGTCTCCTCGCAGGTTTTCCCCGTGATCTGTGGCTCGGCAACCAAGTTGGTCGGCATCGACCGCCTGCTCGATTGCATATGCGACGTTGCCCCCTCCCCCCTCGAGCGCCCACCCGCCCTGGTGCGGGCGCCCGGTAACGCTGGCGCTGAAGCCGTCGAGATCGCCCCCGACTCTGCCGGCCAACCTCTGGCGTGGGTTTTCAAGACCATCGCGGACCCCTACGTCGGGAAAATATCGCTTTTCAAAGTTGCCTCCGGCACATTGCGCCCAGACATCGTGATGTTCAACCCCAGGTCCAAAGCCGAGGAGCGTCTCCACGCACTTTTCACTCTGCGCGGCAAAGAACAGCTCCCGCTCACTGAGGTGGCCGCCGGGGATATCGCGGCTGTGGCGAAGCTCGCCGCCACGAACACCGGCGATACGTTGACGCCCCGCAATATGCCTGTGGCGATGCTGCCGACGGGTTCCGCCGGCGACTGGGTCGCCGACGCCGCTTTGCCGGTGCTGTCCATCGCGATCCACCCCAAGAGCAAGGCCGACGAGGACAAGCTGATGACCGCCCTCCACCGCCTTCAGGAGGAGGACCCCACGCTGGCCGTGCGCCGCGACGACGAGACCCATCAGACCGTGCTGTCCGGCACTGGCGAGGCCCATCTCGGCATCGCCATGGAAAGGCTCTCCCGCAAGTTCGGCGTCGGCGTGGAAAGTGAGGAGCTCATCATCCCCTATCGCGAGACCGTGAGCACCAGCGCCGAAGCCGAAGGGAAGTACAAAAAGCAGACCGGCGGTCATGGCCAGTTCGGTGTGGCGTTCCTGCGGGTCGAGCCGATGGAGCGCGGAGGGGGGTTCGAGTTCGTGGACAACATCGTCGGCGGCGTGATCCCCCGCCAGTACATCCCTGCCGTGCAGAAAGGCGCCGAGGAGGCCATGACGGACGGAGGTCATTTCGGTTGGCCGGTCGTGGACGTACGCGTCACGTGCTTCGACGGCAAGCACCACCCCGTCGACTCCTCTGAGATGTCGTTCCGGATGGCTGGCGCTCTCGGTCTTCGGGAGGCCCTCGCCAAGGCGGGGCCTGTCATGCTCGAGCCTCTCTCGTTGCTCGAAGTGACCGTCCCGAACGCCTACCAGGGCGACGTGCTGGGAGACCTCAACAGCCGCCGCGGGCGGGTCCAGGGAACCGAGACCGGCCAACCTGGCGAGTCGATCATCATCGCGCTCGTGCCGACGGCGGAGCTCGCCCGCTATGCGATCGACCTGCGCAGCCTCACCGGCGGCCGGGGCCGCTTCAAGGCCCATCACGACCGCTACGAACTGATGCCCTCGAACTTCTGGGACAAGGTCAAGCGCGAACGCGCCAACGTCGAGAAGTAACGCCGTGGAGGCTCATGCCCGGCGCAGGCGCATGGCTCCCGCAACAGGCTCATGCCAGGACAACCGCCGGCTTGGCTTGCCCCGCCCCATGTGCCTGGTAAACGGCGAGCAGCCTGCCGTCCTCCGCAAGCACCGCCCAGGGCCCGGGCCCGCGGGCGCCGCCGCCGGCGAGCATGTCGGCGGTGAGCATCCTCCCGTAGCTGACAGCTACGGCAACTTCGGGGCCCACGACGGCCTTTTCCATTCCTGGGAGAGCGGCTGCCGGTACCAGCACGGCGTCCGACCTCGTCGGCGACGCTTCGAGCTCCTCCAGCGTGACAGCACTGTCCACCGAAAAGCTCCCCACTGCAACCCTGCGCAGGTTGCGGAGGTGGGCTCCCCCGCCAAGCAGCGTCCCTAGGTCTGCAGCCAGGCTCCGCACATAGGTCCCCGAACCGCACTCGACGTCGATGGCGAGCACCGGACCCGGCCCGGCCAGTTCCACGTCGAAACGCCGCACCGTGACGGGCCGAGCAGCGCGCTCGACCTCAACGCCGGCCCTGGCGAGCTCGTGCAGACGCCGGCCACCGACTTTCAAGGCCGAAACCATAGGGGGGACCTGGGTTATCTCTCCTGTTAGCTGCGCCGCGGCAGCCCGCGCGGCCTCCAAGGTGACCGTGCTCATGTCCCATTTTCCCGTGACCTCGCCGCCCGCGTCGAGCGTGTTAGTCGCAATGCCGAGAACGATCTCACCCGTGTAACGCTTCGGCAGCCCGGTGAGCCACTGCAGCAATCTCGTTGCTTGGCCAAGCCCCACGAGCAGGACACCCGTGGCGTCGGGGTCGAGCGTGCCAGCGTGGCCCACCTTTTTCTGGGAAAAGATGCGCCGGCAGCGGGCGACTACGTCGTGGCTGGTGCAGCCGGTCGGCTTGTCGATGACGACGAGACCGTCGACCTGGCTCACTCCGGAGGCTCTTGCTCGCCACCTGGCGCCGGGCCGCGGGCTTCGTCTTCCAACTGGATGGCTCGCAGGATCTCTTCCACCTTCGTGCCGGCGAGGATCGCTGGGTCCGCTGCGAAGCTCAGCTGAGGCGTCCGCTTCAGCTTTGCCTGTTGGGCCACCGCCTTCTGCAGGCGTGGGCGCGCCTCGCCGAGGGCAGCGAGGGCTTCATCCGGTAACGAGGCCAAGAGGACCTTGGCGTGGCGCAGGTCCGGTTCACAGGCGACCGCGGTCACGGTCACCAGTTCGAGCCGGCTGTCCGTGGTGGCGACCAATTCGATCTCTTCCGCCAGCACTTCGCGCAGCAACTGGTTGACCCGGGCCATTCGCGGGTAGTGCCGCTGGGTCGGCCAGGAGGGGCGGCGACGTTGCCGGCTCATCAGTCCCCCCACCAGTGGCGTTCGCACGTGACGACTTCCACCTCAGGGAACGACCATACGAAGCGCTCGACCGAGTCCAGCACCTCTGCCACATGGCGCGGGCTGGAGGAAACGGCCGCGAACGCGAGCTCCGCCGCCTGCCAGAGGTCTTGCTTACCCACCTCTGCCGCGGCAACGCCAAAGCGGTGCCGGCATCCCTCGACTATCGGCTTCACTACGGCCCGTTTGTCCTTCAAGGAGTGCACCCGCGGCAAGTGCAGCTCCACGCTCAGCGCTGCGGCGTGCATCGCGCTCACTCAGGTGCGGGGGATCTCCCGCTCCTCGTAGGTCTCGACGATGTCGCCCGCACGCAGGTCCTGGTTGTTCGACAGGCCAATGCCGCACTCGAAACCCTCGTGGACCTCACGGACGTCCTCCTTGAAGCGTCGCAACGAGGTGATCGCACCCTTCCAGATGATGACCCCGTCACGAAGGAACCGCACCTTGGAACCACGTGTGATCACGCCACTGCGGACGTAACAACCTGCCACGGCCCCGATCTTGGGGACCCGGAAGATCTCGCGCACCTCAGCCTCGCCGGTGAGGACCTCTTCGTACTCGGGTGCGAGCATGCCGACCATGGCGGCCTGGATGTCCTCGATGAGCTTGTAGATGATCTCATAGGTCCGGATTTCGACGCCCTGGGCCACCGCCATCGAGCGGGCTTCACGACCAGGCCTGACGTTGAACCCGATGATGGTGGCGTTGGACGCCGCCGCTAGGGCAACGTCGTTCTCGGTGATGCCGCCCACGGCGCGGTGGACGAAGGCCAACTTCACGTCCTCGCGTTCGAGCTTGCGCAGGCTTTCCGTGACAGCTTCCAACGACCCCTGGACGTCTGCCTTGACGACGAGGTTGAGCGTTGCGGCCTCACCGCGCTCGGATCTGCTCGAAAATGTCCTCGAGCTTGGCTCCTCCGCTCGTCGCAGACGCGCTTCGGCGCAGGTCGGCGCTGCGGAAGCGCAGCTCGCGCTGCTCGGCGACGTCTCGTGCGGTCCGGCCGCTGGCCACGCCTCTCAGCTCGTCGCCCGCCGCAGGCAGCGAGTCGAAGCCGAGCACCTGTGCCGGGAACGAAGGCGGCGCCTCTTTGATGTTGTCGCCCTTGTCGTCGATCAGGGCCTTGACACGGCCCCAGGCCGCGCCAGCGACGACGTGGTCGCCGACCCGAAGGGTGCCGTTCAGGACTATGACGGTGGCCACCGGGCCCTTCCCGGGGTCCAGGTTGGCTTCGAGCACGATGCCGCGAGGGCGAGCTTCGGGGTTGGCGCGCAGTTCCTCGACCTCCGCCACGACCATCAACTGCTCCAGCAGGTCGTCGACGCCAAGGTTTTGCTGTGCCGACACCTCGACCATGATCGTGTCGCCGCCCCATTGTTCAGGGACCAGCCCCAGCTCGGAGAGCTGCTGCATGACCCGCTCGGGGTTCGCATCGGCGCGATCGATCTTGTTGATCGCCACGATGATCGGTACTTCTGCCGCCTTAGCGTGGTTCAGCGCTTCGACCGTCTGGGGCATGACCCCGTCGTCAGCGGCCACCACGAGCACGACGATGTCTGTGACCTCGGCGCCTCGGGCGCGCATTGCGGTGAACGCCTCGTGGCCTGGCGTGTCGATGAACGTTATGACGGGCCCGTTGCAGTCACTACCTGGTACGCACCGATGTGCTGGGTAATGCCCCCGGTCTCGCCGGAAGCTACGTCTGACTCACGGATGCGGTCCAGGAGAGTCGTCTTGCCATGGTCGACGTGGCCCATCACCGTAACGACGGGCGGCCGCGGGCGAAGGAGCTCTTCCTGGTCGTCGTCGTCATCTTGTTCGCCGAAGTAGCGAGCCTGAAGCTCTGCCTCTTTTTGTTCACCGGCATCGACGAGCCGTACGGTGGCGCCGATCTCGGCGGCAAAAAGCTCGATCATGTCGTCGGAAAGCGACATCGTGGCTGTCACCATCTCGCCCTGGGTAAGCAGGAACCGCACGACGTCTGCGGCGCTTCGGTTCAGGCGCGGCGCCAGCTCTTGGGCCGTGGCACCCCGTTCGACGATGACTTCACCCTCAGGCACGGGAGCGTGAGAGGCCACATATGTCGACGGTGCCTGGGCCTGTAGCTCTTCGCGGTTCAGCGCGAGAGCGCCTGCGCCTGCTCGGGCTGCGCCCGCCGCCGCGTCCACCCGGGCCTCCGCCAGGACCACCACCTGGGCGCCCGCCACCTCGCGGCGGTACACCCGCACCTGGCGCTCCTCGGTAGGGGGAACTGCCCGGAGGGGCAGCGCGGTAGGTCGCGTCGGGGCCTCGAGAAAGCGGGCCCGTGCGGGGGCCGCCAAGCGGCGGCCGCGCGCCACCTGGGCGCATCCCGGGAGCACCCGAACGGCTTGCTGGGCCACCCGGCCCCCCTGGGGGACCAGAGCGCTGGCCGGGGCCAGCACCAAAACTTGGCCGGGGGCCACCTGTGCCCGGAGAACCGGGACGCGACATCGGTCCGCCCGGCCCCGACGGGCCGCTTCGCGGAGCCATGGGGCGACCACCGGGAGCAGGCGGGCGACCTTGCCCGGGCCTCTCCCCCGGCCGGCCGGGGGCACCGCCCGGTACGAAGGGCGCGCCTCCCGAACGAGCGTAACTGCCACCTTGACCAGGCCCGGAGGGGCGTTGACCCTGCCCAGGCTGCCAGTTGGCGTCGCCTCCCGGACTGCCCGGGGCGGGCCGCGCGGGAGGTGGGATCGGTTTGCCTGTCATCGGCGACAAGGGGCCGCGGAAGCCGGGAGGAGGTGGGATCGGCTTGCCTGTCATAGGCGAGACAGCGGCACCGCGGCTTTGCGGGCCTTGCGCTGGCCCCGCCCCGTGCCCAGACGGCTGGCCTGGCCGCGGCTGTGCTGGCTGCGCGGCACCGGTCGCCCTCGCTTGCGGCGTAGCAGCCGTGTGAGCCGGGCCACCTGCCGATAACCCTGGCTCTGATGGCGCGTCGACCCTGGCTTGGGGCACGGCCGGCGCGCTATGGGTGCTGGTGGCCGTATGGGTGGCCGCGCCAGCATGGGCATGAGCGGCGGTACCGGCGGTCGCCGCGCCCGGCGCCGAGACCTCACCCGCAGGTGCCGAAGAACCTGACCCTGACGCCCTCAGGCCGGGGGGTGCCGGTACGGGCCGAGCATGGCTTGGCGCGCCGGCAGCCGGTGCGGCTGCAGCGGGTGCCGAATGCCCTAACCCTGGCCCTGACGCCGGGGCGTGGCTAGGCGCACCTAGATCGTGACGGACGTCAGCGGACGGGCGAGAAGATGTCGCCGTCGTTGCGGGCACCGGCCTGCGGGCTGTTTGGGCAGCGTCGTGGAGCCCAGGCGCTTCACCGGGGACAAGCACGCCGGGAGGTGGAGCCGTGGCTACACCGCCGTCGGAGCGCGCGACCTGATGGGACCTGGCGGCCGGAGCGTCGAGCGTATCTCGCGCCGCAATGCCGCCGGACCTGCCGGCCAGGGCCGAGGACGGGCTGACCTCGGGCGTCCCAGTTTGTGGCTCCGGGGGTTGATGGGAGCGCTTCAGGCCCTCACGTTCCGCCTTGCGGCGCACCCGATCAGCTTGCGCGTCCTCGATGCTGGAGGAATGGCTCGAAACGCCGATCCCCATCGCCAAGCAGAGATCCAGCCCTTCCTTGTTGGTCAGGCCCAGCTCGCGTGCCAGCTCGTAAACCCGGATCTTTTTGGCCAAGTTGCTCGTCAGTCCTTTTCTTCGTGTCCTTTGGGACGCCCTTTGGCAGCGGCGCCGTTCGTACTTTCTATCCTCGCACGTTCCGAGGCCGTCGCGAGCAGCACCTCGACGTCTGTTCTGCTTACCTCGGCACGCAAGGCCCGACCGAAGGCACCGCGGCGTACAGCCTTTTCGATGCACTCGGGTTGGGCCAGCTCGGGCTCTCCCAGCTTGCAAAGCCAGGCACCACGGCCCGGGCCTTTACGGTCGACGATCAGCCGCCCGTTGACGCCCAAAACTACTCGGACCAGTGTACCGGTGGGGGTGCGGGCGCGGCACCCGATACACGTCCGGACCGGGGACGGCGTCTACCCCGCTCCTTCCACGGCGCTAGCCGCGCCGTCCGCCCCCTCTTGGCCATGGGTATTGCTTTCGGCTTCGCTCGCGGCGGCTGCCGGCACTACGGCTGGGACATCCACGACCAGCTCCGGCGTGCTCGCGTCCGCTCCATCTAAGACTGTGCCCTCTAAGACCGTGTCAGCTACGACCGTTCCGGCATCGCCAACCAGGTCGACCTCGAACTCCGCCTCGGGGGGACCGTTCCCGCCAGCGGTCGTGGCCTCCCATTCCTCAGCGGAGAGTGCTTCACCGCCGCCAGCCGGCTGCCAGACCATCTCGCCGGCCTCGTTTTGCACCCACTCGCCTTCGGCCCACTCCTGAGCGGCGTAGGCCTCCTCCTCGGCGAGCTGGCTCTCGCTTTTGATGTCGATGCGCCAACCGGTAAGCCGGGCAGCGAGGCGCGCGTTTTGGCCCTCCTTGCCGATGGCCAAGGACAGTTGGTAATCGTTGACTATCACCGTGGCCGTCCCGGACTCCTCGTCCAGGACGACATCTTTGACCTTCGCCGGCTGCAGCGCTCGCATAACGAACTCGCGCGAGTCATCGGAGTAAGGGACGATGTCCACCTTCTCGCCGCGCAGCTCGGTAGTCACCATGCGGACACGGGCTCCTCGAGCACCAACGCAGGCTCCAACTGGATCGACGTTGGGGTCGTTCGACCACACTGCGATCTTGGTCCGGTGACCCGGCTCCCGCGCGGCGGCCTTGATTTCTACGATGCCATTCGCGATCTCAGGCACTTCGAGTTCGAACAGGCGCTTGATGAGGCCTGGGTGGGTCCGAGAAACGACGATCTGTGGGCCCTTGCTCGTCTTGCGCACTTCGACGATGTAGGCCTTGAGGCGTGCGTTGTGCTCGTAGTGCTCGAAGGGCACCTGTTCCGCCTGCGGCAACAGCGCTTCCACCTTGCCCAGGTCCAAAAGCGTGTAACGGTTGTCGCTCTGCTGGATGATCCCAGTGACTATGTCGCCTTCCCGGCCGGCGTACTCCTCGTACTTGAGGTCGCGCTCGGCTTCACGGATCCGCTGGAAGATCACCTGCTTGGCGGTCTGTGCCGCTATCCGGCCGAAGTCCTTGGGGGTGTCGTCCCATTCCCTGATGACGGCGCCCTCTTCGTCCAGCTCCTGGCCGTAGACCCGGATCTCGCCGGAATCGGCCTCTATGGTCACCACGGCTTCCTCTGCAGCGCCCGGCATCCGCTTGTAAGCGGCTACGAGCGCGTTTGCGAGCGCGTCGAGCAGGACATCGACGCTGATGCCCTTGTCCTTGGCTATCTGTTGCAGTGCATCGAGAAAAGCGAGGTTATCTTTCATCCAGCCTCCCCAGAGGCCTCCGCCATCGGTTCGTTGTCCGGAACGCCAACTCGCGTGGCAACCTTCGCCGCCGTTTTGCGGCTAGGGACGGTCTTGGCGCCCTTCGGAGGCGGGCCCCATGTGAAGACCGTGTTCGCACGCTCGATAGAACCCAAGGGGATGTGCACCTCGGCCGCCTCACCGGTCGCTGGATCGGTCAGGACGGTCACTTCATCGGCCGTCGCTTCCTTCAGCACGCCCCGCACCCGGCGCTCGCCGTTCACGGCCTCCGTCGTCTTGATGACGACATCTGTGCCGACGTACCGGGCGAAGTGCTCCGGGTAGCGCAGCCGGCGCTCGAGGCCCGGGCTGGACACTTCGAGCATGTACCTGCCCGCCGGGGCGAGGTCCTCGCGCTGGTCCAAGATGGCGGACACGGCCGAGGTCACTTGAGCAATCGAGTCGAGGTCGACGCCACCAGGGCGCTCCACCAAGACGCGCAAGGTGGCACCGGAGCGCTCCACGTCCCAATCTCCAGCCCAGCGGTCTGCACCGCCGGCGTCAATGCCTCAGTGATCTGCTCTTCGGCGCCCATCTCACCTCCAGTTCGCTCAAGGTTCCTCATACAAAAGCGTGGGCATTCCTGCCAGGCAGGCAAGCCCACGCCCAACATCACCCCTTGGTGACAACGAGCATTATAGCCCAGGTAGGTCCCACTACACCCTGGGCGTTCATCTTGCCGCGGTCGCCGGACTGCCCTCCCCCGGCCACCGAGGCCCGGTCCGGCCGACCCTTCTAGCTGCTCACTTCCTGTTCACTTCCAGCGAAAGTAGACGAACACCCGTCCGAAGTTGTCCGAGTCCTTTTCGATCCGGTGGTACAGCGGGCGGATGTCTTTTTGGTCGAGGAAACGGAGCACTCGCTTCTTCAGCTGCCCGGAGCCCTTGCCGGGGATGATCTCCACCGAGGCGGCCTTGATGCGCACAGCCTCGTCGATCACCTCGCGCAGGGCGTGGTCGATCTGG
Organism: uncultured Acidimicrobiaceae bacterium; assembly: GCA_963834735.1. Taxonomy (GTDB): domain Bacteria; phylum Actinomycetota; class Acidimicrobiia; order Acidimicrobiales; family Palsa-688; genus Fen-671. The sequence continues at coordinate 217,674 of CAWICT010000003.1, forward strand.
TCGCCCCGGTTGTAGATGTCGTGCAGGTCCAGCTTGAGCTTGCTCACGACCCGGGCACTCTCAATCCGGCCACTCAGACGACCCTGCAACTCCCACGACCCGGAGGCTAGGGCGTCGGTGAACCGTTCGCGCGGCTCGGCGTAGGTGGCAACCAGTTCTTCGCCGAGCCGTGCAAGTTGCTCACGCGCTTCGGCAGGCCCCAACACCTCGACATCTCGGCCAAACCCAGCTAGCTGCGCCACGATCATGTCGGTGCGGTGGCCGCCTATGCGCAGCAGGGCGCGCCCATCCGCTTGGACCTCTTCTATGACGGCTCGACGCTCGAATATCCAGCGGAGCGCGTCGACAACCTCCGGCTGGGCCAGGACCGACACCTCAGCCGGGCTACGCAGCTGGTCCACGCGGTGGACCACGTCGTCCCACGCCCGCGCGAGGTCGAAGCCCTCGGGACGCTCGGCGGGTTTGCCGGTCTGCTCGAGGGAGCTCACCCGCCCGACGCGGAACGTCCTTAAACCATCTTCCGTCCCTGCGAGCAGGTACCACGTGGTCCCTTTCAGGACCAGGCCGAGCGGGCTAACGGTGCGCACGCTCGGCTTGCCCTGGCGATCGGCGTAGCCGAGGCGCAGCTCTCGACCGTCGGCGGTCGCTACTTGGAGCGCCTCGAGGAACTGCGGCCGGCGCACCGTGCGGGTCTCTCCCCATCTTCCAGCATCGATCACCACCGAGCCCGCCGCCCCCTCCGCGCTCGCCCGGAACGGCTCGGGCAACGCTCTGACGAGCTTTCGTAGCGCCGCTTTCAGTTCAGGGGTAGCTGCCGAGGCCGGCCCCGCGACCAGGAACAGGGCGCGGGCCTCCTGGGCGGTCAGGCCCGATAGGTCCGTCCGGGCGCCACCTAACAGCCGCCAGCCTCCCGCCCGGCCCCGCTCAGAGTAAACGGGCAGCCCAGCCATGCTCAGGGCCTCCAGGTCGCGCCGAGCCGTACGCTCCGATACCTCCAGTTCTTCGGCAGCCTCGGCCGCAGTCACGCGCTGGCGCTGTTGCAACAGCAACAGAAGGGCTACAAGACGGTCGGCACGCATATCTAAGAGCCCATCTTCGCGTGAAATTAGGACAGAGGATGGCCACTTAAGATCGGCAAAGTAGCTCCTGCACCACTGACAACTACCGCTGCCACTACCACCACCACCCCGCCCAGTCAGCCTCGGCTGCGCGCACAAAGGAGCCCCAACATGCCCGGATTCCCGACCACCGAGCCCACCGAAAGCGAACAGCTGCTGGTTTTCCTGGCCCAGCAGCGCCGAGTGTTGTCCCATGCTGCCTACGGCCTCACCGATGAGCAGGCCCGTCTCACCCCGTCGGTGAGCGTGCTGTCCGTAGGCGGCATCGTTAAGCACGTTTCGCAGGTGGAGAAGTTCTGGACCGACGTGGTGCTCGGCCGGCAAGCGCCGTTCGGGACCGAACGGCGACTACCAGGAAGGCTTCCGGCTCGGCCCGGACGAAACCCTGGCTGGCACCTTCGAGCGCTACGCCGCCATCGGCCGGGAAACCGAACGGATCGTCCGTTCACTACCCATCGACCACCCTGTCCCGGTACCTCGCGATGTCCCCTGGTTCCCGGCCGACACCGAGTCCTGGGCACTTCGCTGGATCCTGCTCCACCTGATCGAAGAGACAGCGCGCCACGCCGGTCACGCCGACATCGTGCGCGAATCGATCGACGGGGCTACCTGGTTCGCTCTCATGGCGGGCGCCGAGAACTGGCCACCCTCGCCCTGGGTCAAGCCCTGGCAACCTCCCGGCTCGGTGGACGACGACGCGGACACGTCGCTGGCGGTATAGAGCGCCCACGGCCGCGCCGTCGCTCCGAAACCGCGAACGTGCCTCTCACTGGGCCACATCACTGACGCCCATGCAAAGAAACGGCGATTTTGTCACCGATGTCGGGCCCGCCAGAGCACATTTGCGGTTTTCAGGGCACGTTCAGCACCCGGGTTACTTCGCTAGCGCAGCCGGCAATCTTCGCAGGGCGTCTACCAGGCCTCCATCGGCGATGGCTAGAGCCTCGTCGAGCGTGAACCAACGGACTTGCTGGCTCTCCGCCGCGGCCGGTGCCGGCTCGGCATCATCGCACAGGAGGAGGTAACGCAGGTCCAGGTGGACATGGCTTTCTGCGGCGAGGTGCACGTCCAGGTGGACCAGCTGGGGCCCGCCGGGCGGGTGCCGGACCGGCAGCCCCGTCTCCTCCTCGGCCTCCCGGAGCGCCGCGTCCGAGGGAACCTCGCCCGTATCGAGGTGGCCGCCCGGTTGGAGCCAGATACCGAGCCTCTTGTGCAGGTGGAGGACCGTGCCCCGCGGGCCGCTCACGATCGCCGAGCCGGTCACGTGGACGAGGTCGGCGTAGCGATCGAAGGGGTCAGCCAAGCGGTCGAGCTCGCTCAGGAAACGCTCCTGGGACGCCGCCTCTCGCGGCGTCGAGGCGTCGAACGCGGCCACCGCCTGACGCACTGCCTTCGACAGGGCTGGGTCAGGCCCCGACAGGGATGGGTCAGGCGCTATGAGCCTGTGCCACCCGCCAGGCGACGGCTGATCAGCTCGACACGCGCCTCACTACGGTTGACGTCGGGCCCCTGAGCGTCGAGCAGGGCAAGCCGGTCGGCCTCGGCCTCCCCGGCCGCAGACTTGTCGGCGGCTGCGAGGCGTGCCTCGAAGCCTTCCTTGACGAGCTTTTCGGCCTCCTCGACCAGGGCAGCCACCATCTCGTCCTCCGGCACGACGCGGACGATCTCGCCCCTGATGAACAGGTGCCCCCGGTGCTTCCCAGCCGCTATCCCCAGGTCCGCCGAGCGGGCTTCGCCCGGCCCGTTGACGACGCACCCCATGACAGCGACCTGCAACGGGATCTCCCTGGACTCCAACGCTGCCTGAGCCTCCTGGGCAACTTTGTACACATCGATCTCGGCGCGGCCGCAAGATGGGCAGGCGATCAGGTCGACGTTGCGCCGCTCTCGCAGCCCAAGGGACTCGAGCAGGGTCCTGCCGGCCTTGGCTTCAACGACAGGGTCCGTCGTGAGGGAGTAGCGGATCGTGTCCCCAATGCCCTCCATGAGCAGCGTGCCGATCCCGGCTGTCCCCTTGACGATGCCGGCGGGCGGCGGGCCCGCCTCGGTGAGGCCGAGGTGCAACGGGTGGTCGACCTGCTCGGAAAGTTGCCGGTAGGCCTCGACCATCAGGGGCACGTTGGACGCTTTCACCGATATCTTCACGTTGTCGAAGCCGACCTCGGCGAACAGGGCGAGCTCGTGCTGGGCCGATTCCACCATCGCCTCAGGCGTGGCGCCTCCGTACTTGTCGTAGAGGCGTTTGTCCAAGGAGCCCGCATTGACACCGATCCGGACCGGGATCCCCCGTTCCTTGCACTCCCTTGCCACGAGCTTGATCTCTTCGGGCTTGCGGAGGTTGCCGGGGTTGAGACGAAGGCAGTCGACCCCCGCCTCGATCGCTGCGAGAGCCATCTCGACGTGGAAATGGATGTCCGCCACGATCGGTACGGGGCTGCGGGGCACGATCCGGGCAAGGCCCTCGGCCGCCTCCCGCTCGTTGCAGGTGCATCGCACGATGTCCGCACCGGCCGCCTTGAGGGCGTAAATCTGAGCCAGCGTGCCCTCGACGTCGGCGGTCTTGGTGGTGGTCATCGACTGGACAGTTATCGGTGCGTCCCCACCCACCGGGACAGGGCCCACCATGATCTGGCGCGTCTTCTTGCGGGGGTAACGCTCCACGGCCACTTTTCCTCCGTCGCTCTCGCCAGCCAGGTTACAACCTCATGCGCGGCTGGCCGACGAAGACGTGATTACGTCAGCAGGTCGCGCAGGTCGAGGAACAGCGATGACACGCCATAGAACAGGATCAGTGCAACCATCGCGTATGCCACCGGCATGAGCTTGTTGATGTCGGCGTGGTAGGGCCGCTTGGTGCGCAGGCTCCGCGCCTTTTCGTACAGGGCAATGGCGACGTGGCCGCCATCAAGAGGGGGCAACGGGACGAGGTTGAAGATCCCGACGAAGATATTGATGACTATCAGGAGGTACAACACCTCGGACCATCCGATTTCAGTCGCTCTGTTGGCTTGCACGACCACGCCCACCGGCGAGAGGAAGCGGACCGCTGTCGGGCTATCAGCCGCCTTTTGGCTCCCGAGCATGTTCACGTAGCTGCCGACGTCTGCAATCCGGCTGCCGAGACGGCTGACCGCCGTCACCGCAGTCGACCCGAAGGTGGTCCCGGCGTGCTCGACCGAGCCGATCAGGCCGAAGCGCACCGGGCCGGCCTCGATCCCAAGGAGCCCGGTTGGCTTGGTATATACAGGCTTTTTGTCGCCCTCCACGAGGACCTTGGCGCCGTTGGCGAGGACGGTCGTCGTAACAAAGTCCCGGCCGCCCCTGTCGACGGTGAGCGTGACCCGTTTGTCGGGGCGGACTCGCAGGTAGTCAACGAGGCCCTCCCAGCTGGAAAAACGGTGCCCGTTGACCGCCACTATGCGGTCCCCGGCCCGCAGCCCGGCCAGCTGTGCGGGCGATTTCCCGTGCGCAAAGTTGTAAAGAGTGACTTGGTCGTTGGACGGCGGGACGGAGATGAAATTGCCAATATCGCCGGGGCCAACGAACAGGATGACCAGCATTGTCAACGCCAGCAGAAAATGGACGAACGACCCCGCCAGAGCGACGCTCAGGCGCCTCCAAGTTGGTTGGTTGCGGTAGGCGCGTGGCTCGTCGGCCGGGTCCACCTCCTCCGCATTGGTCATGCCGATGATCTTGCAGTAGCCGCCCAACGGCAACGCCTTGACCCCGTAGGTCGTCTCGCCACGCTGGACCGCCCAAACCCGCGGCCCGAAACCGACGAAGAACTCGGTCACCTTCATCCCGGCGCGCTTCGCCATTATGAAATGGCCGAGCTCGTGCAGCACGATCATGAGGATCAGGCCCAGCACGACGAGCACCGTTTCCAACGCCCCAGACAGGGCAGCTACCACCAGGCCCGCCGCGACGACGATGATGAGCCGGACCAGAGCGGCCTGCTGTTCGCGCTTGTCCATCGCCGGCGCGGGGCCGCGTGCGGGCGCAGGGCCAGGGGCGGGCACGACGGCCGGCTCGGTCGCCACCGCAGAGGTCGTCGGCCAGATCGGCTCAGTCAAGAGCAGTGCTCCTGCGTGGGTGGGGACGGCTCAGGCCTTCACGTTGGGCGAGCACTTGCCCAGCGAGAGCTCTTGCCTCGGCATCAGCCTCGAGCACATCGTCGACATCGCGAGGCTCGCTGGCCTGGAACCGTTCGATCACGCCTTCGAGCACGGATGGAATATCGACCCATCGGAGCCTCCCGTTTAGGAAGGCCTCCACGGCGACCTCATTGGCCGCGCTGAGGCAAGCGGGAGCCGTCCCGCCTTGCCGGCCGGCTTCGTACGCGAGCGGCAAGCAGCGGAACGTCGCAGTGTCAGGGACCTCGAAATCCAGATGCCCAAGCGTGGCCCAGTCGATCGCACCGAACGGGGTCGCCATACGTTCAGGGTACGAGAGGGCGTAGCCAATGGGCAGGCGCATGTCCGGCATCGACAGCTGGGCAATCGTGGCCCCGTCGGTGGTCTCGACCATCGAGTGGACCACGGACTGAGGGTGGACAACGACATCGATCTGGTCGTAACCGGCACCGAACAGGAAGTGGGCTTCGATAACTTCAAGCCCTTTGTTCATGAGCGTGGAGCTGTCGACGGTGATCTTGGGCCCCATCTTCCAGGTGGGATGGGCGAGGGCGTCCTCAACCGTCACTTCGGACAGCTCACGGAGAGTCTTGCCACGGAAGGGCCCGCCGGACGCCGTGAGGACGATGCGACGCAGCGCCGAGCTCCCCCATCCCTCGTCTCCGTCCGGGCCGGGTGCCCCCTGGGGACCGGGTATCCCCCGCAGGCACTGGTGCACGGCGCAGTGCTCCGAGTCCACGGGCACGATCTCCGCGCCAGGCGTCAGCCGCGCCCGCTGCACCACAGGGCCAGCGGCGATCAGGGACTCCTTGTTCGCGAGGGCCAGGCGCTTTCCCGACCGCAAGGCTGCCAGGGTCACGGGCAGGCCCGCGAACCCGACAACACCGTTGAGGACGATGTCGGCCTCTTCGGCTATCGCGGCAAGCGCGCCCTCGCCTGCGAGGACCTCGGTGCCACGGGGGACGAGGGCGGCGAGCTCGTCCGCCTTGGCCGGGTCGGCGATGGCCACCTGCCTCGGGTGCATCTCGCGCGCTTGTTGCGCGAGAAGTCCTACCGACGACCGGGCCCCGAGCGCGGTCACCTCGAACATGCCTGGGTTGGCGCGCACTACCTCCAGCGCCTGGGTGCCGATCGAGCCGGTGCTGCCCGCGATGGAGAGGGACCTGCTGGCGGGCCCTTAGGCAAGATGGAGCGCTGTTGCCAGGAAGTAGGTAGCCGGCAAAGCCAGCAGCAGCGAGTCGAAGCGGTCCAACAGGCCGCCATGGCCCGGGAGCAGCGAGCTCGAGTCCTTCAAACGCAGGTCCCGCTTGATCATGGACTGGACCAGGTCGCCAACCGGTGCGACGACTGCGATCACAAGGCCCAGCTCGAGGCCGTGGCGCACGCCCCCCAGGGCGAAACCTGGCTGCCGATCACTGCTCCGGCCACCAAAGCAGCGATCCCGCCTGCTGCGAAGCCCTCCCACGTCTTGCTCGGGCTGACGGCCGGCGCAAGCGGATGGGAGCCGAACCGGCTGCCCGCAAACCACGCCGCCAGGTCTGCGACGACCGTGGGGATAACAGCGCCGAGGAAGAGGTGCTCCCCTCGGGGCGCGGCAAGCATCAGCCCCGCGAACGAGCCCAGCATCCCCACCCAGGCGAAACCGAACACGGTTACCGCGACGTTCACGACGGGCCGGGCCTCGACGACGCGCGCCAGGTACCAGACCAGGCTCGCACATACGACCACCACCAAGACCACCGGCAACGCCGCCGAACCTCGCCAGTACGCGGCCACGACCGCGCCACCCGAGCCGAGCGCTCCCAGCAGGGTGGCCGGCCTGAACCCAGCTCGCTGGAACATGGCAAAGGCTTCGAGGGCACAACCGAGGATGACCACGGCCGACAGTGCCAATAGGGCAGCCGGTGCCACCAGGTAACAGATGACGAAGAGGGCGAGGAGGCCGGCTCCGGTTGCCACTGCCGCTCCGATATCGCGCCCTGCGCCTCCGGTAGCGGCTCTGTCCGCCCCCAGGTCGTAGGGGCGTTTGGCATGCCTGGCCGCGGCCGCTGAAGCTATCGCTCCCGGTGAAGCGTTCGCGGACGCAGCCCCGGGCCTGCGCAAGTTCCGGCCCACCACCCCACGCTGCCGGCGGGGTGAGGTACCCGGGGGGGCCATCGGCGGGATGCTGCTCATGGCTGCAACGCCTGCCGGGACCGGTGCCTCCGCGAGGCCCGCATCGCCGCTCTCGTCTTGGGCGTTGGCGCCTGCGCCGACGCGATCTCCGAGCGTCCGGTCCTCATCCGCTGAGGGTGCGCTGCCAGAGCCGGGCGGAGCATATCCCTCGACGGTACCCTCGATAGGGGCCTCTCCGCTCGCAACTTCCGCCCGCTCAGCCCGCTCAGCTCGCTCACGCTCTAAGCGCTCGAAGTCGTTGTCGAACGAGAACGGGCGGTCGGTCGCCTCCTCAGCGGCGATGCCGTGCTCATCATCGTTGTCGACGAGGTCCTCCATGCCGGGCCCATCCGACCAGTCGTTCACGTCATCCCGCCAGTGCAGACCACGCGAACCGAGCAGCCTCCATGCCTGGAGCTCGTCCTCTTGGGCCTTCGAGCCACTGACCGCCCGAGGGACCTCGCCTGTGGGCGGGTCCGCCCAATGAGGAAGTTCTGTACCGTCTCCTGAGCTCATTGTGATGACCAACTCCGCTGGTGGTACGACCTCCTGAGGGTACTCCATCTTTTGGCCGGTCTCCGCAATTGTGCCTCCCTGGACATCCGGCTGCGCGCTGCGTGCTGCTTGCCTTTCCCCAGCATGTTCGCCGTCAAGGCCCTGGTCCACCGGTTCGGCTCCCTCGGTGGCCTCGATCGGTTGGACCGGCCCCCCACTTTCGCCGGCCGCCTCGACCTGCTCGTGCACCTCGCCTGCTGTGCACTCGCTTCGGTGCACCTCCGCCAGCTCCGCAAGCTCCAGCGGGCCGGTCGGGGCCCCGGGGTCATAGCCTTCTGGCTGGCCAGGCTCACCCCAGAGGCTGAGCGTGGTGTTCGGGCCAGGGCTCTTCCGCTCGGCCCGGCCGCCACGCCGGGCGGCGCGGGGGCTCAACGGCCCTGGCTCCTCGACGCTGGGTGGCGCCGGAAATCTGGCACAGGTCGCGGCTCGCCCAACGTCCCAGTCAGTCTTGCTTGGAGACTCAGCCGAGGACCTCCTTCGGTCGCCAGCGGAAGGGCCCGATGCCGGCGCCCGTCAGCTGTTGAGCAGTTCGTTTTCCTTATGTGCAAGGACGCGGTCAATCTCGGCTGAGTAGTCGTGGGTGAGCTTGTCCAGTTCCTTTTCCGATCGGTCGAGCTCGTCAGAGGAAATGTCCCCGTCCTTTTCCAGCGCCTCGAGGTCCTTCCTCGTCGCACGGCGCACGTTGCGGACGGCCACCCTCCCGTCCTCTGCCTTTTGGTGCACCACCTTCACGAGGTCTTTACGTCTCTCCGCGGTGAGCATCGGGAAAACCAAGCGGATCACAGAGCCATCGTTGCTCGGCGTGATACCAGAGATCCGATGACTGGACAGCCTTTTCGATCGCCTTGATGCTCGCGGGCCCTTTTCGTAGGGAGTGATGACCAGCACCCGCGCCTCCGGGACGTGCAACCCTGCCAGCTGCTGCAAAGGCACTTCGGCGCCGTAATACTCGACCTTCAACTTCTCGATCAGCGCCGGGGTCGCCCGGCCGGTCCGGATACTCGCGAACTCGGACTTGGTGTGCTCGACCGCGCGAGCCATGCGCTCTTTGCAATCCTCAATGGCGGCGTCAACCAGGGTGTCAGGCATCAGTGGATAAGCGTACCTATCTGGTCACCCGCCAGCGCGCTACGCAAGTTCCCCTGCTCCATGATGCTGAAGTACAGGATCGGCAGACTGTTCTCCCGGCACAGCGTGATGGCCGTCAGGTCCATGGCGCGCAGATCCTTGCCGATCACCTCGTCGAAGCTGATCTCGCTGATCTGCTCGGCCCTCGGATCCAGGCGGGGGTCAGCGGTATACACGGCGTCGACACCGCCATGAGTGCCCTTCAACAGCACTTCAGCGCCGATCTCGACGGCCCGGAGCGCACCTGCGGTGTCGGTGGTGAAGAACGGGTTGCCCGTCCCGGCCGCGAAGATCACTACCCGGCCCTTTTCGAGGTGGCGTATCGCACGTAGCCGAATGTAGGGCTCGGCCAGCTCAGACATGCCGATCGCCGTCTGGACGCGGGTCGGTTGTCCCTCCCGCTCGAGGGCGTCTCGGAGGGCCAGGGCGTTGATCACGGTCGCCAACATGCCCATGTAGTCGGCCGTCGCCCTGTCCATCCCGGTCGCTGAGCCGGTCGCACCCCTCCAGATGTTCCCGCCTCCGATCACAACAGCGATCTCGGTACCGAACTCGGTGCGGGCGGCCGCGATCTCCTTGGCGAGACGTTCGACAATGCGGCCGTCGATGACCTCATCGGCCGCCTCGCTTGCCAGGGCCTCGCCTGAGACCTTTAAAACGACGCGCTTCCAAGGCGCTCCCGGCCGGCCCATCAACCGCCGATCACAACCTGGGCGTAGCGCACGATCCGTGCGTCACCCAGCGTTTGCGCGACGGTCTTGCTGTCGTCCTTGGCGAACGGTTGCTCGAGCAGCACGCCTCCGGGCACCCGCTTGAACCAACCACCCAGCTTGCCGTCGACGATCTTCGGTACCTGCGCCTCGGGCTTGCCGTCGCGGCGCGTTTCGGCCTCCAAAGTCGTCCGCTCCGCCTCGACCTCTTCGGCCTGGGACGTCCTCTCGGCGCAGGTACTTGGGCTTCCCGAAGGCGATGTGGACGGCGACGTCGTGGGCGAGCTGCTGGTTGCCGCCGGCCAGTTCGACGATCACACCATTGACCCCACGGTCGTTCTGCACGTGCAGGTACGAGTCGAGGAGGTTGCCCGGCGCGGCCTCGAAACGGATAACTTCTCCGAGCTGCACGTTTTCCTTGATGACGATGTTGAGGTCCTCGATAGCAGCCTTGCGCTGCTGGACCGCGTCCTCACCGTCGCTGGCGACAAGTGCGGCCAGCTCGTTTACGAGGTTGACGAAATCGGGGCTCTTGGCGCCGAAGTCTGTCTCTGAACGGAGCTGGACAAGCGCTATCGCATTCGCCTCTTTGTCATAAGACACGGCGACAGCGCCTTCCTGGGTCTCCCGTCCCGCTCGCTCGGCGGCCTTGCCGAGCCCACGTTCCCGAAGCCATTTCATAGCTGCCTCGGTGTCCCCGTCTGCTTCAGTCAACGCACGCTTGGCGTCCATCATCCCGGCCCCGGTCGCGTTGCGAAGGGCCTGTACGTCCTTGGCGGTGAACTCTGCCATGGTTCGCGCTCCTAACTCTATTGCTCTGGTGCTGCAGCGGCAGTGGCTGCAGCCGTCAACGTTTCAAGCCCTTCGGCGTCGTCAGGCCCGGGGCTTCCCGCCTCGACGGTGCCTGCCTCAGCCGCAGGTAAGTCGACCGTACCCACAGCGGCTGTCTCCTCGGCGCCTGGCTCTGCATCGGCCGTCTCTTCGATCCCTGTGTCAGCGATCCCTGTCTCAGCGATCCGCTGTCTCGGCAGCGGCTGTCTCTGCGTCGGCGTCAGCGGGCACATGCGCTGGCCTTGGTGGCCGGGGGGGCCTCGCGGGGCCGGCGCGGCCGAAGCCGCGGCCGGAGCCGCGGGCGCAGCTTGCATTGCGGGCACGGCGTAAAGCATGGCGCTGCGCTTGGACGCCACGAAACGCCCCTCTGCGACAGCCTCAGAGATCACCCGGCACATGAGCGTGCCGCTACGAATGGCGTCGTCGTTCCCCGGGATCGGGAACTGGACCTGGTCCGGGTCGCAGTTGGTGTCGACCACGGCGACGATCGGGATGCCCATCTTGTTGGCTTCCGATACGGCGATGTGCTCTTTTTTGATGTCGATGATGAACACCGCGTCAGGTAGGCGCGTCATGTCCCGGATACCGCCGAGGTTGCGCTCGAGCTTTTCCAGCTCCCTGGTCAAGATGAGCGCCTCTTTCTTCGGCATGGCTTCGAAGTCGCCGGCCGAACGCATGCGCTCGTACTCCTGCATTTTCTTTACGCGGGCTGCGATAGTTGTGAAGTTCGTCAGCATCCCGCCAAGCCAACGCTCGTTGACATATGGCATACCGCACAGCTCTGCCGCACGCGCAATGGGATCCTGCGATTGCTTCTTCGTGCCCACGAACAGAACGCTGCCTCCGTTGGCGACCATGTCCCGCACAAACGAATAAGCCAAATCGACCCTGTGCAGCGTCTGGGTCAGGTCGATGATGTAAATACCGTTGCGCTCTCCGAAAATAAAGCGCTTCATCTTCGGGTTCCAGCGCCTCGTCTGGTGCCCGAAGTGGACTCCCGCCTCTAGAAGCTGCCTCATCGTGACGACGGCCATTACTACTCCTCTCCATCGGTTGTTGTCCCCCGGGCGCTAGCGCCGCGTAGCCCCCAAGTCCGGGGCCAGCGGCGACCGTGGAGGCGCCCTGGGCGTAGGTTTGTCGGGCCGCTACTTGCGGAGGCCCGGGGCCCAGCCTACACGCAGTGCGTCAGGCTGTCTCTTTGTCGGCGACGAGCATGCGAGCACGCAGCTGCAGCACGGCCTTGGTGTGGATCTGGCACACGCGGCTCTCGGTCACGCCGAGCACCTGGCCGATCTCCGCCAGAGTAAGACCCTCGTAGTAGTACAGCGACAGGACGATCTTTTCCCGGTCGCCGAGGCGGTTGATCGCCCCGGCCAGGATCTGCTTCATCTCCTCGATCTCGAACGCGGCCATCGGACCGTCGTGGCGGTCGGCCAGGGTATCGCCGAGCGTGGTCGACTCGCCCCTGTCGCCGCCGGACAGCACCTCGTCGAGCGCGACGATGCCAACGAAAGAGATCTGGGAGAACTGCGCCTGAAGCTCGTCCTCGGTCAGGCCGAGCTCCGTGGCCACCTCGAGGTCGCTCGGCGTCCGCAGCAGCTGCGCCTCGAGCTTGGCGTAAGCCTTCTCGATCGCCCTCGCCTTGGCACGCACCGACCGCGGCACCCAGTCGATGCTGCGCAGCTCGTCGATGATGGCACCTTTGATCCGGGTTATGGCGTAGGTCTCGAACTTGATCGCCCGTTCGTTGTCGAACTTCTCGATCGCGTCGATGAGCCCGAAGATGCCATAGCTCACGAGGTCGCACTGCTCGATCGTGTGAGGCAGGCCGACCGATACCCGGCCCGCGACGTACTTGACGAGCGGTGAGTAGCGCACGATCAGCTTGTCACGCAGCTCTCGCGCGCCGCTGCTCTTGTAGTCCGCCCAGAGCTCGTCAGTTGAAAATAGGACTTCTTCGGTTTCCATCAGGCCCTCGGGTGCGTCGTGTCGTATACGGCGAGCAGGCGCTCTTTGCTCACGTGCGTGTAGACCTGGGTGGTCCGCACGCTTGCATGACCTAAGAGCTCCTGTACAACTCGAAGGTCTGCGCCGCCGTCCAGCAAATGAGTCGCGAAACTATGTCGCAAAGCATGGGGGTGCGTGGGCGACGGTGACCGTCGGTCAAGTATACGGCGCACGTCACGGGGCCCTAGGCGATGCCCCCTCGCGTTGAGGAAAAGAGCTTCCGCAGGCGACTCCGCCCTGGCCAATGCCGGCCGGCCCTCGTCGACCCACTTTCGTGCGGCACGGGCGGCGCTCTCTGAGATGGGCACCCTTCGCTGTTTGGAGCCCTTTCCCCAGACCGTGGCCCAACCGCCTCGCAGGTCGAGGTCCCCCACAGACAGCCCGCAAAGCTCGCTCACCCGCAGGCCGCTGCCGTACAGAAGCTCGAGGGCTGCGTCGTCACGGAGCCGCACCTCGTCGGCGACCTCGCTCCGAGCTGGTGGGTCGTCCAGGATGACCTCCAGCTCCGAGCGCGACAGCGGTCGCGGCAGCCGGGACCCTCCGGTACGCGCCGACAGACTGATCGTCGGGTCGCCGGCAATCGTGCCTTTTCGGCCCAGCCAACCGAAGTAGCGCCTCAGTGCCGACGCCCTCTGCGCTACCGTCTGGCGGGCATAATGCCTGGTGGTCATGTACGCGAGGTACCGGCGCAAGACCAGCCGGGTTACTTTTTCGGGGCCGTCCGCCCCGGCCCGCTGTGCCCAGGTGATGAACGAGCGCACGCCGTTTTCATAGGCCCGAGTGCTGGCAGGAGACAGGTCCGTGAGGGACATCAGCCATTCCGCGAGAGCCCACCGGGGGGCTATCTCGCCCGCGACGACTTCGCCCGCGACGACTTCGACTGCAGCGTCGCCCTCTGCACTCCCTGCTCCGGGGCTCACGCCGCGATGGCCATCCATAACCACCACCTTATGCCCACTTTGCGTGCTGCCGGGGGAACCCACAGTGGTAAATGGTAGCCGCCAGGCCGACTTTGTGCTGCGACAGAAGGTAGTTGCCCAAACGCTGTAAACCTCAAACTGCCCAAAAGCGGACAATCCTGGACCACCGACAAGGGTCTTCCCTGCCTGGAGGCCGGTTGTGACAGCTCGGCTCGTTTCGGTTTTGGCGCGTTTTTCGTCTTTTTCCGCAATGCCGTACCAGACTCAGTGTGGTGTCCAGCCGGCCACGACCTCATCGAGGGCCTGCCAGGTCCGGTCGGGAAGCTCCGTGGTAACACGCTGAGCGGCCACCGTGACGTGGTCCGCCGAGCCCGCGCCGACAACCACCGATGCCACTGCCGGGTGGCGGAGCCCGAAAGAGGCGGCGGCCTCCGGCAGCGTTGTGCCGTGGTCCTCGCATACGCGGGCTAGCGCACGGGCCCGCGCCAGCACCGCCTCTGAGGCGGGGCTGTAGTTGAACGGCGCACCGTCGGGTGGCCACGACCGTGCGAGCAACCCCGAGTTGAACACTGCGGCTGAGACCACCGATACACCCCGCTCCAGGCACTCGGCCAGCAGCGGTTCGCCCGAACGGTCGAGCAAGGTCCAGCGACCAGCGAGCATCACCACGTCGACGTCGCTCTCCTTGACAATGCGCACGAGAGGCTCCGAAGAGTTCATGCCGGCGCCGATCGCCCCGACAACTCCGGCGTCGCGTAGCTCGGCCAGCGCAGGAACGCGTCGCGCTGATGGCCTCATCGAGGTAATCGTCGGGGTCGTGCACGTAGACGACGTCGACGCGGTCCAGGCCGAGGCGGTCCAGGCTCGATTCGAGGCTCCGGAGCACCCCATCGCGTGAGTAGTCCCGGGCCCGGGTGAGGTCGTCTGGCACTACGAAGCAATTGTCCAGGTCCCACCCCTTGGGAGAAGGGTTGGGGATGAGCAGCCGGCCGACCTTGGTGGATAGGACAAACTCGTCTCTCGGCAAACCGGCCAGAAAGGCTCCCAAGCGTCGCTCGGACAGCCCTAACCCGTAGTGGGGGGCGGTGTCGAAGTACCGCACGCCGGCTTCCCACGCCGCTCGTAGCGTCGAGGCGGCCGCCTCGTCGTCGAGCGCGACATACAGGTTCCCGACCGAGGCCCCTCCGTAGCCGAGCTCGCTCAGCTCGAGCTGCGTTTGGCCCACCCGTCGATGCTTCACTCGCTCCCCTCCTGCTACTTCGTCTTATCGACCCCGTACTGCTTTTCGAGCCCGTAGCTGCTTTTCGAGCCCGTACCAGGCCACCGCGGTGCCGCCGAAAACTGCGGCAAGCTCCGGAGCAGACAGCGACGCCGTTAGCTGCTCCGCCGACCTCATCACATCGTCGTAGCTCGCCGCTAGCAGGCACACGGGCCAGTCCGATCCCCACATTGTGCGGCCGGCACCAAACGCATTGAGGAGCACGTCCCCGTAAGGCCGCAGCTGCTCGACGGTCCACCCTTTGTGGTCCGCCTCGGTGACCATGCCCGAGAGCTTGACCGCCACGTTGGGCAGGCGCGCCAGCGAGCTGACGTGCTCGCGCCACGGGCTGATCGCACCGCTGGCGATCGGCGGTTTGCCCGCGTGGTCGAGAACGAAGAGCACGTCGTCGAGCGCGCTGGCAGTCTCGATGACGGCAGGAAGCTGCTGATGCCGCACGACTAGGTCGTAGACCAGCCCGGCAGCCGCAACGACCTCAAGGCCGCGCTGCACGTCCGGCCGGCAGAGCCAGCGCGGGTCAGGCTCTTCCTGGACCTGGTGGCGGATACCGACAAGCCGGTCGCCCCCCGGGAGGTCCCTCAGAAAAGCAATACGGTCTTCCACCCCGGGCGTACACAGGTCGACCCAACCGACGACGCCGCCGATGGATGGCTCTTTGGCCGCCAATGCCAGCAGCTCTGGCGTCTCCTCAGGGACGCAGATGGTCTGGACGACGACCGTGAGGTCGATCCGGTTGGCAACCAGGTGTGGGCGCAGATCTGCAAGGCCGAAGGAACGGCGGAGCAGCGGGAGCCCAGCAGTCCAGGGCTGGTCGCGCACGTCGAGGTCCCAGAAATGCTGGTGCGCGTCCACGCGTTTGCCGGGGGTCATCGGCGCAAATCCGTCAGGAACAGGCATCAGAAAAGGCAGGTCAATCGAGGTGGAAGACCTCTGTGGCCGGCGCCCACCACTCCCCGGGGGCGGCCGAGACGACCGGCTCCTGGCAGGGCCCGGTGAGCAGCCACCAGCTCTGGGTGGTCTGGTCTGCTGCGATGCCCGCCATGTCGGCCTCGTAGTCGTCGCCGGTGTACTCGAGATAGCTGAACAACTGCCCGTCACGAAGGAAGATCGAGTAGTTGGTGATATTCGCCTTCCGCAGCGTGTCGAGCACGCCTGGCCATACGGCGGCGTGAATGCGGCGGTACTCCTCTTCCTTTTCCGGTCGGAGCCGGATGACCGACGCGACCCGCCGCATGCTCAACGCTGAGGCCGAAGGCGAAGGTTCGCCATCCCGCCGTCGACGTAGAGCCACACACCGGTCGTCGAGGTCGCCGTCGGCGATGCCAGATAGGCGATCGCGTCCGCCACCTCGGCCACAGAGACCAACCTCCCATGCGGTTGCCTGGCGGCCAACGCAGCACGTTCTGCTTCTGGGTCCTCGGCACGCGCCAAAAGCCTGCCGATCCACGGGGTGTCGGCGGTGCCCGGGCTCACAGCGTTCACGCGGATTCCGTCGCGCAGCAGGTCGGCAGCCATTGCCAAGGTAAGCGACAACACGGCGCCCTTCGTGGCCCCATAAAGGGCGCGCTCGGGCAGGCCGGTCAACGCCGCTATAGACGCGACATTGACTATGGCCCCGGGTGCCGACGCGCGGAGGGCCGGCAGGCACGCCCGGGTCACGCGCACCATGCCGAAGAGGTTGACGTCGAAGACGTGTTGCCACTCGGCGTCGTCGTTGTCTTCAACTCGGCCCTGCGCGCCGATGCCCGCGCAGTTGACGAGGACCTCGAGGCCATCCAGCACTTCGAGAGCGCGAGACCGCTTCGCGCACAGCCGCGTCGTCGGTGACGTCGGCGACGAAGTACTCCAAACCGCCGGGTGCCCCGGAGGGGACCTCCCGGTCGAGCACGGCGACCCGGGCGCCCTCGGCGGCAAGCAGCTGGGCAGTACCGAGCCCGATACCTGAGGCGCCTCCGGTAACCAAGGCCCGTTTCCCGTCGAAGCGACCCACGTCAGTTCCTCCCTCTCTCGTCGGCAGCCTCGGATAGGTTCTGCCAAACGGGCCCACCAGGGAACCCGAAATCCTTGACCGCCTCAGGCCTAAGCTCGGCGCCGGCTCCTGGCCTCGTTGGCGCGAGGTAGCGGGCGTTCACGACCCGCACCGGGTCGACGAAATGCTCATGCAGGTGGTCGACAAACTCGATCCAGCGCCCATCGGTGCTCCCGCTAACAGCCACAAAGTCAAACATAGACAAGTGCTGCACTATCTCACACAGCCCGACCCCCCCGGCGTGAGGGCAGACCGGCACCCCGAACTTGGCTGCCAGGAGGATGATGGCCAGGTTCTCGTTCACGCCCGCGACCCTGCAGGCATCGATCTGGCAAACGTCGATCGCCCGGCTCGCCAGCAGCTGCTTGAACATCACTCGGTTGGCTACGTGCTCGCCGGTCGCTACCTGGACCGGTGCCACCGCACGCGAGATGGCAACGTGGCCCAAGATGTCGTCCGGGCTCGTAGGCTCCTCGACCCAGTGGAGGCCGAACTGCGACAGGCGGCCTACATTGGCGATCGCATCGTCGACATCCCACCGTTGGTTCGCGTCCACGGACAGCTTGATGTCCGGGCCGACGGCCTCACGCACAAGCTTGACCCGTCGCACGTCGTCGTCGATGTCCGCGCCAACCTTCAGCTTTATGTGGGTGAACCCGTCTGCCAATGCCCGGCTCACCAGCCCGAGGACCTTGTCGTCTGAGTACCCGAGCCAGCCAGCCGAGGTGGTATAGGCCGGGTAACCCTCGCTCAACAACTGTTGCTCCCGTTCACGTTTTCCCGATGATGCCCGCGCCAGGAGGTCCAAGGCCTCTTCTGGTGGCGAGCACATCGGTGAGGTAGCGGAAGTCGATCAGCTCAACGATCTCGATTGGGCTGAAGTCCGCGAGGACCTTCCATAGCGGCTGGGCCTGCCTTTTCGTAGAGATCCCAAACGGCGTTCACAACGGCGCCGATGCCCATGTGCATGACGCCTTTTTCCGGGCCGAGCCAGCGCAACTGGCTGTCGTGGGTCAGCCGGCGCCAGAAGCCCCCCATGTCGGAAAGGACTTCGTCCACGTCCAGCCCGTAGACGAGGTGCTCCACGGCGCGGATCGCCGCCACGGCCACCTCGTTGCCGCGCCCGATCGTGAATACGAAACCGTAGCCAGATTCCCCCGTAGAGGTTCGCAGGGCCAAGTAGGCAGCTGAGTAGTCAGGATCGGGGTTCATCGCGTCCGAGCCGTCCAATGACCGTGAGGTTGGGAACCGGACGTCGCTGACTTCGAAATGGGAGAATTTTCCAGTCATCTCTTCACCCTTGGGAAGCCTTGCCGCCGATGATCCTGGCAATCACCAACGCGACGAGGATCACGGCGCCGTCGATGGCCTCGATCCAGTAGTTGGAGACGTTGGCCAGATCCAAGATGTTCTGCACGATCGACAGGAGGGCGACCCCGGTCGCGGCGCCCACCATGTTGCCCCTTCCACCGAGCAGGCTCACGCCGCCGATCACTGCGGCGGCAAACACCGTGAAAATGACCCCTTCCTGGTAACCCTGCTGCCCGGTGACTGCTGAAACACGTCCCGCCTCCATAAGCCCACCAATGGCAGCCAGGGTCCCCCCGGCAACGTACACGGAGATCTTCACGCGATCCACGCTGATACCGGCGGCCCGGGCGGCTTCCGCGTTACCGCCTACGGCGTAGATCGCGCGCCCGGCCCGGTGGTAGCGAAGGAACAGGCCCACCCCCACGAAGATCAACGCAGTGACGACGAGGGAGACCGGGACCTGGCCCCAGTAAGCCGAACCGAGGTAGCTGAACGCCCCAGGCAAGGCGAACAGGGTCTGCGCCTTGGGGATGCCATTCTGCAGACCAGCCAAGACGATGGTCATGCCAAGGGTAACGATGAAGCCGTTGAGGCGCGCCTTCACAATTAGCGTGCCGTTTATCAAGCCGACAAAGCCACCCGCGAGCAGCAGCACGAGCAACCCGAGATAAGGGTTCAAGTCCGCACCCGATCCGAACGCAGCGACCGGGACGATAAGCCAAGCGGCCAACATCGGCGCGAAGCCGTAGGTCCCCTCCAGGGACAGGTCCATCCCGCCTATGAGAAGGATGAGGCTTTCGCCAACGACCGTCACGCCGAGAGCCGAGGCCTGCAGGCCGATGCCGGAAAAATTAGACACCGTCAAGAAAACAGGGCTCACCAGAGCACCCACAACGATGAGCGCCAGGAGGACCGGAAGGAGGGCGGCTTCCCTGACCAGCGATACCGCCTGTGCCTGCCGGCTGCTGCGCTGGAGGGCTATCTCGACAGCGGTGCGGCTACCCGCCTCGGTACTGAGTGCCGCGCCCGCAGCGCCGCTCGCTCCCTTATCCCTGTCGACCTGGGTCACGCCGTCGCTTGCCCTTCCGGTACCAGGCCTTCGATGGCGCCTATAAGCGCTTCGCGCGTCAAAAGGTGGGTCAGTGAACTCGGCGACGATCTCCCCATTGCGCAGCACGATGACCCGGTCGCAGATAACGAGGTCGTCCAAATCGTCGGTGGCCAACAAGACACCCGTGCCCTCGTCGCGGGCCAGCGAAGACAACGCCTCGAGCAACGTCGCTTTGGAGGCCACGTCGACTCCCCGGGTCGGTGTTATCGCCACCACCAGCTTCGGCGCGGTCGCAACCGCCCGCGCCACCGTGACCTTTTGTTGGTTGCCACCGGACAGTTCCCCGACCAGCTGTGAGAGCCCGGCGGAAACAATCGACAGCCTCTGGGCGAGAGGACGGGCGGCCGCGTCCCTCTTGCGGGGCAAGAGCACTCCCAGGCGGTTCGCGAGCCTGTCCACGATTGTCATGGTTGAGTTCTCACCTACGCTCAACATCCGGACGAAGCCTTCAGCTCTGCGGTCCTCAGGCACGTAGCCGACACCCGCCTTGAGAGCCTTGTCGGGCCGCCGCGGGACGAGAGGCACCCCTTCCACCTCGATCTTGCCCGAGATCCAGGACTGGTTGCCCGCTACCGCGCGGGCAAGGGTGGCAACGCCGGCACCTAAAAGGCCCGCCAGCCCGACGCGTTCGCCGTGGCGCACCTCCAGCGACACATCCCGAACCGCCCCACGAGCAGAGACGGCCGAGAGGTGTTGTACCACTAAGCATGGCCGGCCATGGTCGCGGTGCTCGGCCCGTCCGTGCCGTTGCGCCGCGTACGCGCTGTGGTGGTCATTGCCGCAACGTTGGGGCCGACCATGGCGGCCACGAGCTCGTCTTTTGACAGACCAACGGTTGCCTGGGCGAGGACCAGCTCACCGTCGCGCAGGACGGCCACGTCGTCGCAAACCTCGAAGACCTCCTCGAGGTGATGCGATATGTACAGGACCGCCACCCCGGCCGCGACCAACGCCCGTACTCGGTCGAAGAGCCTGCGGATCTCGGCGCGCTCGAGCGCTGCGGTGGGCTCGTCCAGGAGCAGGCACCTCCGCCCCGCCGCCAGCGCCCTGGCGATCTCAACCAGCTGGCGCTGCTCGACGGTGAGCGTGGCGCAGGGTGCGCCGGCAGCCACGTCGCTGAAACCCCATTCGGCAAGTACCCGGTCCGTTTCTGCCCGCATCGTTTTCCAATCGACGAACCCTGAGCGGCCCGGTTGGCTGTTGAGAAAGACGTTCTCTGCCACCGTGAGCTGAGGCACGACCATGGAGTGCTGGAAAACGGTAGAGATCCGCTCGCGCCAGGCTCGGACGTCTGCCAAGTCGGGTGCCCTTTGCCCGTCAAAGCGCACCTGGCCTCTGTCCGGCCCGACGATGCCCGACATGATCGACACGAGGGTCGATTTACCAGCTCCGTTGCGCCCAACCAGGCCAAGGCAGCGTCCGGCGTGCAGGGAAACGCTCACTCCGCGGAGCGCGACGGTGCTCCCGAACTGCTTGTGGATGCCGATCGCTTCGGCGACGGGGACCTCGCCGACCAGGGCTGGCTCTTGCTGGATCTCGACCACGATTGATGCCTTCCGTTCTGTGGCCTCGTAGTGAATGTTCGGCCCTCTAGTGGACGGCCTTGTAGTGGCACGGTAGCGCGGGCCAGCTGTGGCCGCCCGTGGTCGGCCGTAGGTGAGCCGCTACGGGGCCTTGTCCAAAAGGCTCGTAGCGGGCACCAGCCCCTGACCCGGGGTACCTAAGGTCATGGGCCGGCAGGTGGATTAGAAGGTGGACCCGGAGCAAACTCCGCCGTGGGCCTTGCCGTAAACGTTGCCCCAAAGGGCGGCGTCGCTTACTGGCGTAGTGGAGAAGCTGGCGGGCATGCCGTCCACCGGGGTGGAGGTGAGGTGCAGCGCGGCCTTGGTGACGAACGGGGCCACGATCGGGTCGCCCAGGTTGCTGTCGCCAGTGAAGCTGACGTTTTGCAATGCAGGCGCACCGCCTCCGGCATCTCCGGGCTTCAGCACAACACCCAGAGCGGCGTCCTTGGCGTACTGCAACGCCCAGTAGGCATAGAGGTTGGCCGGTTGCGACGAGGATGCGTCCTCCCAGCCCGACCCTATGTTGCACATCTCAAAGGCGACACCGTCGTCGCTGATCAAGATCACGTGCTTGGCTGACCCCGCCGGGCCAAAACCTTTGCTCTTGAGCAAAGGCAGAATGCCGAGGTCAGGGCTGCTCCACTGCGAGTAGACGGCCTTGAGGTTGGAGCCGTAAGCATTGATCGCGTTCTGGGCGTCGGTGACCGCAGTCGCGTCGGTCCAAACAGTCGGGTCTTTCAAAACCTTGACAGCCGGGTCGTTCTTGGCCATACAGGCATTGAAAGCATTGGTACGGTCTGCGCCGTTGGACGAAGTGAGGTCTCCTTCAAGGTCAAGGACATAACCCGACTTCACCTTCGAAGAGATGTAAGAGCAAGCCGCATACCCGTAGAACAGGTTGGAGGCTCGGACAACCATGTAGACGTGGCCGACACCGACGATCGTGTCCACCGATATCAGCTGGACGTGCTTGGACGCGGCGTATGTGATGGCGGGGCCCAAGCTGGCGGCAGTTTCAGGGTTCACTACAACGGCCTTGGCGCCTTCGTTGACTAGCTCCTCGACCTGCTGGTTCTGCAAGCTGGCGCTCGCAGAGGCGAGAAGCGGGCCAATGAGCTTGATATTGAGCTGCTTGGCGTACTGGCTTTCGTAGTTGATGTACGCAGCCCAGAACGCAGTGTTGTTGTAAGTGAGGTCGACGCCGATTGTTATCGGCGCGGACGCGTCCGAGTGCAGCGTTGTGGCGCTTGCGGCTACGGGGCCGCTTGCAGACATCATGGGCACTACGAGGCCTGCGGCGGCAAGCAGGCTTAGGCCTCTCTTCGACCAAATTTTCATTCATCCCTCCCGGTTTCTGTAAGGTTTCGCTTGGGTTTTGGCACCGAGCGCTTAAAGGCTTCACTGCTGGTGCAAGATTGAGTCGCTAATAACTCGTCCTTGAACCCCGTCTTGTCGTTGCTTTGCGCAATGGTGACGCCCCGTCAAATTCCTCCTCCCTCGTTCGGGCGTCGAACCGCTCCAGGTCGATCTTCAAGAGAAAACTGCATGCCGCCCCGAGGGCGGCTGCTGCATCGCTGCGGACAGGAGGACGAGGCTCTGAGGCAAGGCGGTTTCAATGCCCGGTCGCGTCAAGACCTCGACCCGATGGTCCGATGTATGTGTGCAGACTAACTTCCCATGGCATTTGACCTGGCTTGCTTTACCTCGTTGCCTCCCCCATTCATCCGATGTCTACGCAGTATTACGCCCAGGCCACCGCGTGTCAAGTAGTCCTTGGCGTCGCGCGGCGACTTCATGGATCCCCGTTCCCAACTGTTGTGACATACTCGCTTGCGGACTAATCATCCGACGATTGCGACGTGTCTGGAGGGAGCCAATGGTGGCAGTAACTGACAAGGCCATCGAGAAGCTCAAGGTCATGATCAGCTCGGGCGAACTGCGGCCGGGCCAGCGGCTCCCGCGCGAACCGGACCTGGCCGCCAGCCTGGGGTTGTCCAGGAGCTCGTTGCGAGAGGCGGTACGCGCTCTGTCGCTAGTGCGGATCCTCGATGTCCGCCAGGGCGACGGTACCTACGTCTCCGACCTGTCTGCCGAGTCCCTCGTCGACACCCTCAGCTTCATCGTCGAGTTCCAGCACGACTCCTCGGTGCTCGAACTGCTCGAGGTTCGTCGGATTCTCGAGCCGGCGGCATGCGCCGCGCGGCCACCGAGATCACTACTGATGCATTGGCCGAGCTCGAAAAAATTCTCGATCTCGTAACGATCCACTCCCCCGTCGTTGAGCTGGTGGCTGCCGATTTCCAATTTCACGCGGCGATCGCGTCCGCCTCCGGCAACTCGGTGCTCGCCTCCCTCATCGACAGCCTCTCCGGCTCGACGCAGCGAGCGCGTGTCTGGCGTGGCATCACCCAGGAGGGCTCGGGGGCCAGGACCCTGTACGAGCACCACGCGATATTCGAGGCAATCCGCGCCCACGACGCCCAACTAGCCAGCATGTGGTCCACGATCCATATCGCCGGAGTGGAGGACTGGCTGCGCCGAACCCTTGACACCAGGTAGCGTTCGACGGGTAATGGGCAGACTGGACCAGGTCGACCTCTCGCTCAAGATGTCACGCTCAGACAGCGAACAGCGACTGGTCGCGCTGCAACACCGGCTCCTCCATCTCCGCCTCATCGCCGGCGGCCTGATCGGCGACGGCCGGCTCGGCCCGGCACTGGCTGTCGTGTTCGAGGGTTGGGACGCAGCCGGTAAAGGGGGCGCGATCAAGCGCCTGGTGTCCGGGCTCGACCCTCGCCACGTCCGCGTCGAGTCGTACGCAGCGCCGACCCCCCGCGAAAAGCGCCATCATTTCCTTTGGCGCTTCTCCCCGAACCTCCCCGGCAACGGAGGCATGGCCGTTTTCGACCGCTCTTGGTATGGCCGGGTGCTCGTGGAGCGAGTCGAGGGCTTCGCCACCAAGGCGGAATGGAAGCGCGCGTACGGCGAGATCACGAGCTTCGAAAAAAGCAATGTCGCCGAGGGCATGACCCTGGTCAAGTTCTGGCTTCACATTTCCGCCAAGGAGCAACTGGCGCGCTTCGAGAGGCGGCGCGACGACCCGCTGCGGAGCTGGAAGCTCACCGATGAAGATTGGCGCAACCGGGACAAGCGCCCGGCCTATGTCCAGGCGGTAGAAGAAATGCTCGAGCGCACCGACCACCCGGCCGCTCCCTGGGAACTCGTGCCGGCGGAGAACAAGAACTACGCCCGGGTGAGAGTCCTGGAGGTAGTCATAAAGCGCCTTGAAAAGGGCCTTACCGGCTTCGGCATTGAGGTCCCGCCGTCAACCGGCGCCGACTTCGGCGCGGACTGAGGTTTCGCGGGCCGTCTATTTCTTACGCTCAGCCGAGCGCCACAGGTACCAGCTCGCTACGGACCTGTAGGGCGCCCATAGCTTGCCGTGGTCCAACAGCTCCTGCGGAGTAGGCAGTTCGGCCATGTCGAACGCGAGCTGGAACCCCCGCCGGAGGCCCTGGTCACCGCCCGACAGTACGTCTGGCCTGCCCAGGCTGAAAATCAGGAACATCTCGGCCGTCCAGCGCCCGACGCCTCGGACCTGGCCCAGCTCGGCGATGACGGCTTCGTCGTCCATTGCAGCGAAGTCGGCCATGGCCGGGAGCTTGCCGCTCACGGAACGTTCCGCCATGTCCCTCAGCGAGCGCTCCTTGGCAGCCGACATGCCGACCGCACGCAGCGATCCCACGGGGCTGGCCAGGATCACCTCCGGCGTCGGGCACTCCTTGCGCTTCGCGTCAGAGGCGGGGCCAAGCGCACACAAGCGGGCGAATATTGCCGATGCCGCCTTGCCGCTCAGCTGCTGGTACACGACCGAGCGCGCCAAAGCGGCGAAGGTGTCCGGGGCAGCGCGGAGTTCCAGGTCGCAGGGCCCGACAGCGTCGATCAGCTTGCCGAGCACCGGGTCGGCGGACCGCAGGTGCCGCACCGCAGCCTTGGTACCGGGCCAGGCGCCTGCGCTTACTGGCCGTGCCCGCCACCGTCACTGCCAGCCCTCGATGGCCAGCAGCCGCTCCTTGGTCGAGGTCCCCCCGTGCGCCGAGAAACCTCCGAGCCTGCCGCCGGCCGCCACCACCCTGTGGCAGGGCACGACAACGGGGAACGGGTTACGCCCAAGGGCTTGGCCAACGGCGCGAGCCGCCCGGGGCGCCCCCATACGCCTGGCGACCTCTCCGTAGGTCATCGTCGCCCCTCCCGGGATCGTCCGGGCAACTTCATAGACCCGCTTATGGAAAGACGGCAAGCCCTCCATGTCCAGGCGCACCCAGCCGAGGTCACAGTCCTTCCCGGCCAGCTGGTCCAAAACAGCGTCGATCACCACCTGGACCTCCGGGGGAGGCGCCATCTCGCTCGCGCCTGGGGCACGCCAGCACACCCGCTCACGCGTCTCGGCCACCGTTTCCTCCGGTAGCTCCAATGCCCGGATCCCGCCGGGGCCCCAAGCTATGGCGCAACACCCGATCGGAGTGTCGAACAGCGAGAAACCCTCGTCATTTGCAGTGGTCACTAAAGCTCCTTCACGAACCTGGCCGTGGGCCCGGCATGACTTTCGCTAAAAGAAGGCCGACCGATCGACGCCTCTGCTGGGCGGCTTCGTCGCCATCTTCGTCGCTGTCTTCGTCGTTATCTTCATTGGCGGAGCTGTCGGTGGCGTGAACCTCGGCGAGCTCCTGCCACTCGGTGCTCGCAAGGAGCTCGACCGCCTCGGCGAGTTCTAGGGTCAGCCGGGCAGGCTCCCCTATTGCGGCCACAGCTTCCCGGAACCTGGACCGGACCTCGGGGTCGTGCGCGTCGCTATCAATTGACATGCTGATCGCCAAGAGGCTGTCTGGTCCGGCCGCCTGACGGAACTGGCGCAGGGCTCGCTCCAGTACGCCCCGCTCGAGGTAGACAGCTACGCCCTCCAACAAGAACAGGCACGAGCTGGAGGGGCTCAGGCCCGCGGCCAGCAACCGCTCAGCCACCGGGTCGGATGCAAAATCTGCCTCGACGAAACGCACGTGCCCCGTAGCGACCTCGAGCCGGCGAAGGCGTGCGAGCTTGTCCTGTTGCGTCGAAGGAAGATCGACTTCGAACCATGTGACGCCCGGTTTTGCGTACCTGAGAGCTCGCCCGTCATAACCGGCGGCGCCGATCACCACCTGCGTGAAACCTCGTTCGAGCGCGCCCACGACGACGCGGTCGAAAAAGGCGGTACGCGCTCGAAGGTATTCGTGCATCCTTCCTGCGGACATCCCGTGCTGCGGCCAACCTGCGACATCGGTCGCCAGCGCCATGTCCGCAGCGGGGTTGCCGTACTTCGTCGCCACGCGCTCAAAGGCAAGGCGGTGGGCGGCAACCCTCTGCGCCGTCTCCGACGGCCTGCCCTCGATCATGCGGCGCTCAAGCTTGCGCCCCGTCAGGGCCGGGGTTGGTCGCAGCGGTCGCAACAGCGCCTGCGCGCTCCCCGAGCTCGCTGATCGCCGCATGGGTGACCAGTGCCCGTTCCAAACGGCGCTTTCTTGCGAAGTGCTCCCGGAACGCCAGTGAGCCAACACCGAAGGCGACGAACAAAAGCACAGTCGTCACGAGGGGCGCGTGCGACGGCCCGCTCGAGGTCGAGTGCGGACGCAACAGGACCTGCACAAGCACGAACAGCGAAACCACAAACGTAAGCGCCCAGGCCCCTTTATGCCACGCCTGCAGCTTGTGGCCCGGGAGGAAGCGGAGCGGGAAGAGGGAGATCACGGTGCCCACAAGGCTCGAAACGAACAGGGACGCCAAGAAATCGTCGACAAGCACCGTCCCGAAAAAGCTCCCAGGTTTGGTCGCATCGCTGGTTATGGCCGCCCAAGCGAACCAGGCCACAATGGCCAGCACAACCCTTACCCAGGATCCGAGCGCCACGACGTGGCCCTCTTCGCTTGGCCCTAGCTTCCGGGTAAAAGCAACGCCGCAAATGATGCCATAGAGGTACCCGGGCTCGAAACCTGTCACACGTGATATGAAGACGCACATCGCTGCTATCAAAAGCCCGAAGGGCAACGCCTCCAACTTGGCTGGGACCTTGCCATGCTTCCGCGCCCGGTGGTAGGCGCCCGTTACGAACCCCGACAGTGCGACGCCCGAAACCATTGCGATCAGGATCGCCACGAAACTGAGCACACTGCGGAGGTTCAGCCCGAACCCGGGGTCGAGGAGAGCCCCCAACAAGGCCCCGACGAGCAGGACCGACCCAAAGGTCAGCTGCTCGCGCTCGAGCTTCTTTTCGCCCGATCGGCCCGACAGGTGCGTGACGGCAAGCGCAAGGCTCCCGACTTTGCGCAACCCGTTCCTGAGTGCCCTTCGCAAACCGACCGGGAACAGGAGGGCTGTCCACTTCTCCCACCAGGCGACTATGTCGGCGTAGTTCTCCTGGAACGTCGAGTTGAACAGGTTCGACGGGAACGTAAGGAAAAGTGCCATGCCGAGCGTTATCGCAGCGTCAACCACGTCAGATTTCACAGAAGCAAAGGCCTTCGACGGCGTAACGAGCGAGGTCGCTATCGAGCTTGCCTCAGAGGCTGTTGGCCAGTTGCCAGGTGTGCACTTCAGCGTTGCGAACGCTGCGTTGGGGTCCTGGGACCCGATCCAAGGCCCCGAGCCGTTTTGGGCGATCGCAAAACCGCTCCAGCATTCGTACTTCCCGAACATGCCGATCGTGCCGTTCAGCTTGTACTGATAGGGGTTAGCAGGAACTGTCCGGAAAAAGAACTTTGAGCCAGTTACGGTTCCTTCGATAGGACCGTCGCTGTCGGTCCCGGAGAACGCACCCGTGCTCGGCGAGAACTTCGTGATAGTTGTCGTATGGGAAAACGTGCCGCCGCACCCCGCGGTGCATGTGAACTGCGACGTCCACGTCCCGAGCGGGTTCGGGCCGCCGGTGCTCGCTGACGCCCCGCTCGGGAACGCCAAGACGACCACGAGACCGAGCCCGACCGCCAGCCAGCGAAGCGCCCGCGGCACACCCGCTCCCCTGTCCTCCGGGCGGCGGCGTCCCCCAGGTTTTTCATGCCCAACAATAATGCCGCGCGACCGGCGGCTGCGCGGTGTTCAACGAGTGGGCAGGCGAGCCCGCGCCCACCAACCGGCTTCTCCCCGGAGTGCACCCTGCTCTTCGAGCCGCTCCAGCGCAACAACGACAGCCGTGACCGGCAAGCCACTGCGCTCCACGATCTCCTCGAGACAGAGCGGGCGCCCGGTCACTGCCGCGAGGACTCTGTCATCGAGGGGGCCGCGCGGCTCGGCTCCGCGCGCCGCAGCCGCTGTGGCGGCAGGCCCGGCTCCGGCGCCGGGAGCCGCCCCCGTGCCTGTCTCTTTGCGCTGGCCAGGACCGTGGCTCGCTTTGCCCTCCCCAGGGCGTGGGCTCGTCGCAGCTGCGGTGCTGCCCGGCGCATCTGCGGCGCGACCAGGCCCATCTACGGCGCGGCCGGGCTCGGAGCGCTGCCCGGGTCGCCGACCTGGCTGTGCCGGGTGGTCGAAAATACCCAGCGCGTCGAGGACATCCTGGGCGCCACGGACCGGGATAGCCCCCTCGTGCAACAGGGTGTTGGTGCCGACCGAGGCGGGGTTTTGGACCGAGCCAGGTACCGCGCCGACCTCTATGCCACGCCGGACAGCCGCCTCCACTGTGTGCCAGGAACCCCCGCTCGCGTGGCATTCCACAACCACCACCATTTGCGCCAACCCCGCAATGATGCGGTTGCGGGACGGGAACCGCCAGGCCTGCGCCGGTGACCCCGGCGGCGTCTCCGATACGATTGCCCCGAGCCGGGCGACTTCACCCCACAGCGCGGCGTGCTGGCGCGGGTAGACGACATCGACCCCGCTTGCGGCAACTCCAACGGTCGAGCCGACAGCGCCCCCGTCCGGTCCTGCGGTCGAGCCGGCAGCGCCCGGCCCGGGCCCGCGCCCGTCCTGGCATCTCGAAGTGCTGCCAGCGCTCCGGCATGCGCGGCACCGTCGATGCCGAGCGCCAACCCCGACACGACAACGACCCCTGCGGCGCAAAGGTCATAACCGAGCTGGTAGGCGACCTCCCTACCTTCGGGCGTGCACCTCCGCGTGCCGATCAGCGCGACACAGGGGCGTCCCTCAAGCAGCTCGACACTGCCACGCGAGAAAAGCACCCCGGCCGGTGCCGGCCCTGAGCGTAGAGCACTCGGGTAACCCGGCGTCCCGGGCCACGCGACCGCGATACCTCCCCGCTGGCAGTAGGCCCATAGCGACCCGACGTCCAGTCGGCATGCAGCCTCAGACCAGTCCGGCCCTCCGGGCGAGAGGCGGCTCCTCGACGGCCGGCAAAGCTCACCCGAGCGGACCAGCTCCCAAGCTGCCTTCGGCGACTGCTGGGCAAGGACCTCGACGAGCCAGCCCGGCCCTACTGCAGGCAAGCATGCTAAAGCGGCCGCGTACGCTGCCGGCGGAGCCTCCAGGTCGGCGCCCGGTACTCCCCGGCCAGCGCCTGGCATTGAGTTGACCGGCGGCGCTCATGAGCGGGTCAGCTCGAGGCCTGGCAAGGGGTCGGCAGTGCCACTCGTCGTCTCGACACCGAGCGCGCCCGGAGCCCGCAGGGCCAGCGCAAGTAGGACGTCCTCCCCGCTGAGAGGCCCCTGCCTCCCTGCGAGATCCGAAACCGTCAGAGCGACGCGCCTCACCCTGTCGAGGCCTCGGGCGGAAAGCTGGCCGTCCCGAAGGCGCCGTTCGAGCAGCCGCCTTCCCGCCGGGCTGAGCGGTGCCAGCTTGTCGAGGCTCCAAGATGAAAGTTCGGCATTGGAACGCACACCCCTCTCCTGCGCAGCACGCCGAGCGGTGGCAACTCGAGCGGCGACCACGGACGATGGCTCGCTGGCCGTTCGGACCGCCCCGCCGCCGCTCGGGCTCAGCAGGTCCTCCACGTCGGGACGGCGCACCCTAACCCTGAGGTCGAACCGGTCGAGGAGCGGCCCGGAGATGCGGCCGATATAACGCGCCCGCGAGCTGTCGGCGCACTGGCACGAGCCCGGAGAACCGTCGGCGCCGCAACGGCAAGCGTTCATCGCTGCGACGAGCATGAAACGCGCCGGGAAGGCCACCGCTGCGCTCGCCCGGCACACGACGACGCGACCTTCTTCAAGCGGTTGGCGGAGGTTGTCGAGCACCGGCGCCGGGAACTCCGCCAGTTCGTCAAGAAAAAGCACGCCCAAGTTCGCGCAGCTGATCTCGCCCGGCCGGATCCTTGCGCCGCCCCCACCTATGAGGGACACTGCCGAGGCGCTGTGGTGGGGCGACCTGAAGGGCGGCCGGAGCGACAGGCCTCCGCTGGCGAGCTCGATCCCGGCAGCCGAGTGGACCTTCGCAACCTCCAGAGCTTCATCAGGCAAGAGCGCAGGCAGGAGCCCGGGCAAGCGGGTCGCCAACATCGTCTTGCCCGAGCCTGCTGGGCCCACCATCAACAGGTGGTGCCCGCCTGCCGCTGCAACTTCGAGCGCCTGGCGGCCGAAGGCCTGACCTCGGACCTCCGCCAGGTCGGGCAAGCGTGCTTCTTCGAACGCCGCGTTGGCCGGCGGCAGCTCCGGCCACCCCCTCCCACCGCGCAGAACCTCCACGAGGACCTTCAGGCTGACAGCCG
Source organism: uncultured Acidimicrobiaceae bacterium (assembly GCA_963834735.1). Lineage (GTDB taxonomy): Bacteria > Actinomycetota > Acidimicrobiia > Acidimicrobiales > Palsa-688 > Fen-671. The sequence goes on from CAWICT010000003.1 coordinate 248,210, forward strand.
TGCGCACGATGGCCTGCCGGACCAAACAGGCTTCGCGGGCGCACGCCGGTGGCACCACGACATATCCCTCGCCAACGGCAGCGGCCAGCGGGAGGATGCCGGGGACCCGGCGGAGGGAACCATCGAGGCCGAGCTCGCCGACGAAAGCCAAGCCTTCCAACGCGCTTGCAGACAGCTGCCCGTCTGCGGCCAGCACGCCCAGAGCCACAGCAAGATCCAGGCCTGAGCCGGCTTTTCGCACTCCCGACGGCGCCAAGTTGACGGTCACCCGCTGTTGCGGCCACCGGAGCCCGCTCGAAAGGATGGCGGCGCGCACCCGGTCCCGCGACTCTCGGCACGAAGCGTCGGGAAGCCCTACGACACGGAAACCTGGTAACCCGTTGCTCGCATGGACCTCAACCGAAACGGGATGACCGTCCACACCTACGAGCGTGGCTGAAGAGACCGTGGCCAACATTGGGCACCCCCTGGAAAGTCTGGGACCGCACCTGCGGAGAGGCCGGCTGCCGGCCACGAGCAAAGGGCACGTTAACAGGCGCCAGTGACCGTTCCGGTCGGCCGGCAGACGAGGACCGCCAGCAGACGAGGAGCACCGGCAGCGGGCGGGAGTGGCTAACTTGTCTGGCGTGACCCGCCCTGCCCCAAGACGTCGTGGGCGGCGCCAGAAGCCCGAGCGTTCGCCGCTCAAGTTGGAACAGCTCCAAGAGATCGCCGACCTGGCCGCGACCGGCGAAGCGCTCGGCCTCGACGTCCGGCGGATCCACCCCACCCAGGCACGCAAGGCCTACATCTGCCCAGGCTGCCAGCAGGTAGTCACCATCGGCACGGGCCACGTGGTCGTGGTGCCCCGCGATTCGCCTGACCTGCGCCGTCACTGGCATACCTCGTGCTGGCTACTACGAGAGCGGCGCCGCCCCGGCAACTAAGGCCTGGCTCCGAGGAGGGCTTCGGCGGACGGCGGAGCGGCACGCGTCGGCCGGTGCCAGCAGTCGCTGGACCGAACTGCCCGACCGTCAGGCGCATTTGACCTATGGAAAACGAGCAAAAGTCGGCGGTCTCAAGCGCGCCGGCCCCGTACAAAAGTGCGCCAGACGAGCACCTGGAGACGGGAGCCGGGGGGGTTTAGTGCGCGATTGCGCCGGCTAGAAGGCGCCTTCGATGACTGACACCTCACCGTCGAGCACGCTTGCCACGTCGAAGCGTACGGGCCCACCCGCGCCGCGCCCATGACCCGGCTTACCGCCCCGGGAGAGCTCGGCGAACCACAGCGCCGCGAGGCGGCGGACCCGGGCCTGCTTGAGCGGCCCGACGGCTTCTGCCGGCAGCCCGAACGCACCCGAACTAACGCGCCTTGACCTCGCAGAAGACGTGGAGCCGGCCATGCCGGAGCACGATGTCCAGCTCACCATCGCGGCAGGACCAGTTGCGGGCTAATACTTCGTAACCGCTGGCCTCGTACCACGCCACTGCCAAGTCCTCGCCAGTCTTGCCGAGCGTCTTTCGGCGGGAACCGCCACCTTTAGCCGCAGCCTTCCCCGCAACAGAGCCCGTCACCGGGCCGATGGTCTCAGGCGCCGGTGACGGTGACCGTGACCGGCTTAGATCTCTTTGTCCGGGAGCTCCTCGACGTTCACGTCCTTGAACGTGACGACCCGCACGCTCGAAACGAAGCGCGCCGGGCGGTACATGTCCCACACCCAGGCGTCGGCGAGCTTTACCTCGAAGTACGTGCGGGGAGCCTCGCCGTGGGCTTCCATCTGGACGTCGTTCGCCAAGTAGAAGCGCCGCTCGGTCTCTACGACATAGCGGAACATCGGCAGGACGGCCCGGTACTCCTGAAAGAGCGCCAGCTCGATCTCGGTCTCATAACGCTCGAGGTCCTCAGCGCTCATGGAACTCCTCCTCGACGCTCACCCAAAACACCCTCATATCAGCATGGTACGGCCTGTTTGGCCCTCAGTTGAGGCACCTCGGCCCACGCCAATCGGACCGGCCCAGACAGCTCAGTGAGCGACGCGCTTCTCTTTGATCTTGGCCGCTTTGCCGATCCGGTCGCGCAGGTAGTAGAGCTTGGCCCGCCGCACGTCGCCCAGGGTGACAACTTCGACTCGGGCGATCGAAGGCGAGTGGACCGGCCAGGTCCGCTCGACGCCCACGCCTGAGCTCACCTTGCGTACGGTGAAGGTCTCCCGGACCCCCGAGCCCTTACGGGCGATCACAGCACCCTGGAACGCCTGTACGCGCTCCCGGTTGCCCTCCACCACTCTTACATGCACCCTTATCGTGTCCCCGGGGGAAAAGTCCGGGACATCGTCGCGCAAATTTTCACGGTCGATCAGATCGGTCGGGACCATAACTAAGAGAGATTAGAGCATCGAACCCCCACTGCGCGAGCAGTGCCTCCTCTTCCGCAGAAATTCCGCCCCGCGCGGCTATCAAATCCGGCCGGCGCTCCAGCGTGCGGGCGAGTGCCGAGGCCTTCCTCCACTCGGCCACACGGGAGTGGTGACCAGACAAGAGCACCTCAGGGACGGGCCAGCCGCGGAACTCTGCGGGCCTCGTGTACTGCGGGTACTCGAGCAGCCCTTCGGTGAAGCTCTCCTCGTCGGTCGAGGCCACATTGCCCATGACGCCGGGCACCAAACGCGCCACCGCCTCGACCACGACAGCGGCCGCTGCCTCCCCGCCGGCGAGCACAAAATCGCCAATCGACAGCTCGCCGTCGACAAGATGTTCGGCGACCCGCTCGTCGACACCTTCGTAGCGCCCGCAAAGCAGCGAGAACCCCGGGCCGGCCGCGAGCTCACGGGCCATCGCCTGGTCGAAGCGCAGACCACCCGGGCCGAGCAGGTAGAGCGGTCTCACGGGTTGCGCCTGCCTCCACGGCCGCGAACAGCGGCTCGGGGGCCAGGACCATGCCGGCCCCTCCGCCGAAAGGGCTGTCGTCGACGCTGCGGCGTGGGTCGTTGGCACCGGCACGCAGGTCATGGACCACGATTTCGATCGCCCCGCTCCGCCAGGCCTTCCCGATAAGGCTCGCCCCTGCCCAGGTCGACACGAGCTCGGGGAAGATCGTGAAAATCTCGGCCCTCATATGTCGCCCCTCATATGTCGCCCGTCATAATTCGAACAAGCCGTCCGGCACATCTACGGTCAGCTTGCCGGGCTCGGCCGCAACGACGAAGCGCAAGGGGACCAGCGCCCCGCTGTCCAGGACGAGCAGGTCGCTCGCGGGGTTCGCCTCGACTGCGGTGACCGTGCCGTGGCCCTCGCCGGCAGTACCGACGACCTCAGCACCGATCAGTTCGTGGACCCAGAGGCCCTCGGCGTCGGCTCCCGCTAACGGCTCCGCCCGCAACGTCGCCCCGGCAAGGGCCTCTGCGGCCTCGCGGGTGTTGACGCCTTCAAAGCACACCAACCATTGGCCCCCTCGGGGGCCCGCCTTACCGGGCAAGGCTTGTGACCGTTCGACGACGAGCTCGCGGCCCTGGCACTCGAACGCGCTACCCGGTGCCAACCGGCCCTCTACGGAGGTGACCAGGCCGACTACGACCTCACCCTTGAGCCCGTGGGGTCGCGTTACGTGGCCTATTTCGAGCAGCACTGAAACGGGCTCAGTCCACTATGTCTACGAAGACCTCTTCACCGTCCCTGGCCGCCGCGGCTCGCGTGACGGCGCGCATCGCCTGCGCCGTGCGGCCGCGCCGCCCGATCACCCTGCCGACGTCACCCGGGCCGACCTTCAAGCTGAGCCGCACCGCTTGGGCATCGGAGCCGCTGCTGGTTTCGACCTCAACAGCGTCCGGCTCGTCGACAAGATGGCGCGCCAGGTACTCGAGCACGGCCCGCGCCGTGCCTCCGGGCACACGGTTGTAGGGGTCGCTCACTTGGCCTTTTTGGCCGGACCTGCGACGGCGCCCACAGGGGCTTCCCGCACCGGAGCGCCTTCGAGTATCCCCGCACCTACCAGCAGCCGCCGGACCCTGTCCGTAGGCTGTGCGCCCTCGCCGAGCCAGTGAGCCACCCGCTCGGCCTTTAGGACGACCTTGTTCTCCTCTTGACGGGGCGCGTAGCTACCGACAATCTCGATGAAACGCCCGTCGCGCGGCGAGCGGCTGTCTGCCGCGACCACTCGGTAGGTCGGTTGCTTCGTCTTGCCCATCCGCATCAGGCGGAGCTTGACCATATCCTCTGCTTTCGTTCCTTGTTTGGACCTGCTAAGTGTAGGCGCGATGGACCGGCCTTAGTGACCGCCGCCCAGCCCTTACCGCCAGGAGGTCAGCGGCGCTTCTTTTTCTTGGCGGCTGCCTTTTTTCCCGAGCTTCGCCGCTGCAGCGCCCCCAGCCCGGGTACCTGGCGCATGTAGGCCTGCACCTGCTTGAAACGCTCGAGAAGCTCGTTCACCTCCTGCACGGTCGTTCCCGAGCCGTTGGCAATGCGGGTACGCCGGGAGCCGTTGATCAGAGAAGGGTCCGCCCTTTCGTCCGGGGTCATCGAGCGGATAACCGCCTCCACGGGCTTCAGCATCGCGTCGTCGAGCTCCATATTGCGGACTTCTTTGGGGACAGGGAGCATCCCCATCAGGCCCGACAAAGGCCCCATCTTCTTGACCGCTTGCAGCTGCTCCAGGAAATCGTCGAGGGTGAAACGCCCAGCGGCGATTTTTGCGACGGCCTTTTCGGCGTCCTCACGGTTCAGCGCCTGCTCGGCGCGGTCAATCAAGGTGAGCACATCGCCCATTCCGAGGATCCGCCCGGCCATACGGTCAGGGTGGAAAAGCTCGAAATCCTCTAGCTTTTCGCCGGTGGACGCAAACGCAATGGGCTTGCCAACTACTTCTTTTACCGATAATGCCGCGCCACCTCGCGCGTCGCCGTCGACCTTGGTCAATATGACCCCGTCGAGCTCGAGCGTTTTATGGAAAGCCTCCGCCGTAGTTACTGCGTCCTGGCCCGTCATCGCATCGATAACGAGGAACGTGTAACGCGGTTGGACTGTCGCCGAAATCTGGCGGACCTGCTCCATCAGCTCTGTGTCAATGGACAACCGGCCGGCGGTGTCGACGATCAGCACATCACGCCCAACGCGGATGGCTTCAGCCAGGCCCTTTTTGGCGACGGTCACGGGGTCGGACGGCCTCTGAGAACACCGGGACGTTGACCTGCCGGCCGAGGACCCGCAGCTGCTCAACAGCAGCGGGGCGCTGGAGGTCGGTCCCGACCAGGAGCGGGTTGCGACCTTGCTGCTTGAACCAGCGTGCGAGCTTGGCGGCGGTAGTCGTCTTGCCGGCACCCTGCAGGCCGGCGAGGAGCACGACCGTCGGGGGCCTCGAGGCGTAGGTGATCTTCAGCGCCGTGCCACCGAGGATCCTCACCAGCTCGTTGTTGACCGCCTTGATCACCATCTGGCCCGGGGAGAGGCTGCGTGAGAGCTCTGCTCCGACCAGTTCCTCGCGCAGGCGCCCGATAACGTCGCGAACCACCAGCAGGTTTACGTCCGCCTGCAGAAGCGCCATGCGGATCTCCCGCAGCGCCTCGTCCACGTCCTCCTGGTTCAGCCGGCCGCGGCCGCGCAGGCGCGTGAAAATGCCTTCGAACCGGTCGGAAAGCGCCTCGAACATTTAGCGGGCCATGCTACCGTGCCCGCCGGTCCAGACTTTGTGAGCCAGACCTTGTGAAGTCGGACGGCTTGTGATGTAGTTTCATGTTATTCCGTTCCCTAGCATCTTTGACCGCCAATTCGGCGTAGCCGGCTACGACCAGCTTCGCGAGCTCGGGCTCAGCCGTCACCGGATCGCGCTGGCCATCGACAGCGGTTGGCTCGTTCGCCAGGGTCGTTGGCTCGTGCTCAGTGCGCAATGGACGCAATGGAGAGGCGGGGCGGCAGGGCTCGAACAGCGGGAAGCCCAGTGGCGCCATGACCTGTACGCGGCCATTTTTTCCTGTTCGCCGCGGGTGCGAGCGACAGTGGTGTGCTTCCGCCGCACTGCCGCGGCCCTCTGGGGCCTCGACGGCGTCGAGCCTGGGATCGTTGAGCTCGCAGCCACCTCCGGACGTGCGAGCTCGCAGAGCTTGTACCGACCAAGGAGCTTCGAGCCGGCCGAGATCGGTCAAGTCGACGGCCTTCGCGTCACCTCGGTCACCCGTACTCTGCTCGACCTTGGCCAGGTTGTCGGCCCCGAAATAATCGAACGCGCCCTCGAGTCGGCCCTCCGCAAGAGGCTCGTCTCGGTTGACGCCCTGGTCGAGGCGGTTGCTGCCGTCCCGCGGCTGCGAGGGGCGGCGCGCTCCGCTCGGTTCTTGCGAGTCGTCCGCCCGGGGCACCCCCTACGGAGAGCGACGCCGAGACCCTGTTCCTGCAGCTTGCTCGCCGGGCGGGCATGCCCGAACCGCTCCGCCAGTTCTCGGTCCCCACCAGCGAAGGGGCGTTCCGGCTCGACTTTGCTTGGCCGCTTCGTCGCGTCGCCGTGGAGATTGATGGAGCGGCCGCCCACGCTTCTCGCGAGGCGCTTAGCCGGGACCTGCGCCGGCAAAACCGGCTTCTCCTGTCGATGGTGCCAGCGGGTTGGGCGTTCTTACGCTTCACATGGGACGACCTGGTCGACCCCCGCTTCGCTGGCCAGGTGGTCGACAAGTTGCGCGAGGCGTGGGTCATCGGCCTCAACCAAGCCTCCTCCGGCCACTCGCGGCCCCTTGAGCGCCCGACTTTTCATCGCGGTGACCGATCTGGTCCGCAGGAGCGCACATCACTGACACTGGTGCAAAGAAATCGACGTTTTCGTGCCCGACCGGGCCATAACGGGACCACGTTTGCGGTTTTCGGCACAGGCCGCCTCCATTTCACCCCTGCGTCGCGCCTGTAGCACGCGCTTTGGCCCGCCCGCCACCCCCTTCCGCCACCTCGGCTTGGCCGCAAAGTGCCCAGCTGACCTAACCTGCCCGCATGAGCCCGGCCGTGGTGGGACCCGAGGAACTGGAAGCCAAGGTCGGCTGCCACCTCGGCTACAGCGGGTGGCATACGGTCTCCCAGGAGCAGGTTGACCTTTTCGCCGAGGCTACCGGTGACCACCAATGGATCCACGTTGACCACGAACGCGCAAAGTCTGGCCCGTTCGGGACCACTGTCGTCCACGGTTACCTCACTATCTCCCTCCTCCCGGCGCTCCTCGCAGAGATCCTCGAAGTCAAAGGCCCCGGTTCGTCGTCAACTACGGGATCAACCGTCTCCGGTTCCCTTCGCCCGTACCGGTCGGCTCCGGAGTTCGCCTCGGCGCGACGCTCATTTCGCTGGAGGCCTTCGAAGGAGGCCGCCAGACCACGCTGAACTGCGTTTTCGAGGTTGCGGGCTCGTCCAAGCCATCGTGTGTAGCTGATGTCGTCTTCCGCTACTACGACTGAGCCAGGGCCGGGGGAAGGCTCGCCGGCCGCAGCGAAGCAACTACCCACCGGCCCCGAGAAGGTCAAGGCCGTCCGCCAGATGTTCGACGCCATCGCCGGACGCTACGAGCTGGTCAACGGCATCGTGTCGCTCGGGATGGACCGGGGTTGGCGGCACCGCTGCATCGATCGCCTCGAGCTGCCGGTTGGTTCGGTGGTCCTCGACGTCGCTTGCGGCACGGGGGACCTCTCCCGTGAGCTCGACCGCCGTCTCCTGCGCCCGGTCGGGGTGGACCTCTCGCTCTGGCATGCTCGCGCACGCCCGCTCGCCAGGCCCCCTGGTCCACGGCGATGCCCTTTTCAGCCCGTTCCGGGCGGCGGCCTTCGATGGCGCCGTGAGCGGCTTCGCCCTGCGCAACGTCACCGACCTAGGCATCGCTGTTCGTCGAACTGGCCCGCGTCACCCGTCCCGGCGGGCGCATCTCGCTCCTCGACCTCGCTGAACCCGAGGCTCACCTCTTGCGGCTGGGCCACCGCCTCTGGACGAACTACGCGGTGCCGCTTGTCGGATTCCGCGCTCTCCGACTCAGCTGCCTACCGCTACCTGCCCCGCAGCTTTGCCTACCTGCCACCAGCGTCCAGGGTCGTCGAGCTGCTGGAGCAAGCGGGCTTCGGCGCTGTCGAACACGAGCTTCTGTCCGGTGGCATCAGCCAGCTTTACATTGCGACCCGAAAGTACGAGGCCGGCACACGATGACCCCCTCAGTCAGCGACCACGGCAACGGCCCGGCCAGGGCTACCCGTGCTCTGCAGGCGGCCGGACGGCTTGTGTCTACGACACTCGAGATCGACGCGAAGTTGCTGCCTCAGCAGGTCAGGGCAGCGGGCTACGACGGGCGGCGCCTTTGGAGCCGCGCCGATGCCAGCCTGCTCGCATTGGGCGAAGCCCTCCGGCTAGCTCTGCCGCCTAGCTGGGCTGCCCCGGAGCGCACGTCGCTCGTCGCCGAGGCGCTGTCGGCTGTCAGGGCTCATGACGACCTCGGGCTTCCGGGCTGCGGGCCCGTCGCCATTGGGGCGCTCCCCTACGACCCGGCCGCTGGAGGGCACCTGGTGGTCCCCCGCCTTGTCGTCGGCCGCCACGGCGCGACGAGCTGGGCCACGCTCATCGAGCCGCCCGGGCGCACAGCCTCTGAGCTGCGTCGCGCCATTGAGGACGAACTCAGCGAGCTTCGCCACGAGCCTCCCATGGAGACCCTCCCCGACGGCTTCGAGCTCTCCGCCTGCATCCCCCACGACGAGTGGAAGCAGCTCGTCGCCAAGGCCGTCGGAGAAATGGAAGGCGGCTCACTGGCCAAGGTCGTCCTGGCCCGTCAGGTCGAGGTGCTTGCGAACCGTCCGTTCGTCCTGCCCGAGGCGCTTTCCCGGTTGGCGTCGCTGTACCCGTCCTGCACTGTCTTCCACGTCGAAGGCTTCATCGGCGCCAGCCCAGAGGTGCTGGTGCGACGCACGGGCGCGGAGATCCTGAGCCACCCGCTTGCGGGCACAGTGGCCAGGAGCGGCGACCCGGCGACAGACGAGGCTCTGCTTGCCGCCCTCATGGGTTCCCGCAAAGACCGCCACGAACACCAGCTGGTCGTGGACGCCATAGCGGCCAAACTGCGGCCCTTCTGCGCCTCCCTAGACGTCCCCAAGGCCCCCACGGTCATGCCGCTGCGCAACGTCTCACACCTCGGGACCGAGATCCGCGGGGCCCTGTCCACCGGCAACACACCCTTGCCAACCAGCCTCGAGCTCGCCGCCCTCCTACAGCCGACACCGGCCGTCGGTGGTCTGCCTGTGGATGCTGCCCTGCGCTGGCAACGGGACAACGAGGGCTTCGACAGGGGTTGCTACGCCGGCCCGGTCGGCTGGGCCGACAGCCGGGGGGATGGCGAGTGGGCACTCGGGTTGCGGAGCGCGACCGTTTCGGGCCGCCGGGCCGTTCTCTATGCCGGCAACGGCATCGTCGCCGGCTCCGACCCCGATGCAGAGCTGGCAGAGACCCAGCTCAAGCTACAAGCGCTCCTCGCAGCCCTCGTCCGGCCCTGACCACCCAGCCCTGAGCACCAGCGCCTACCGCGACGGGCAAGGTTAGATCGGTCCGGCGAGACCAATGACAGCCGCCTCGACCGCCGTGTGCAGCCGTCGGTGGACGGCCACGTTGCCGTTTCGGTCCGTCTTTGCAACAAACACGCGAAATCCTTTACCCTGACCTCCCTCGGCAACGGCGCTCGCCAGGCTCGCCAGGTCCGTGACCTCCTCGGCTTGGACGCCGTACCCTCTCGCTATGGCAACCAGGTCAGCCCCGTGGGGCGTGCCCCACAGGCGCTCGAAGCGCGCCGGCGGCTGAGCGCCTGACTGCGGTAGGAAATTGAAAATTCCCCCTCCGTCGTTGTCCACGACGACCACGTCAAGGTCGACTCCCGCGCCGACAGCCCCCAAAAGTGCCCCCGCGTCGTAAAGGAAAGCAAGGTCACCGAGCAACGCGGTGACCGGCCCGGCGTTCCGGGACGTTGCAAAACCGAGGGCCGTCGACAGCACCCCGTCAATGCCATTGACACCCCGGTTGGCCACCACTGCGAGCCCGTCGCGCGGGCGGCCCCACCACTCCACGTCCCGGATAGGCATCGACGACGAGACCACCACCGTCCCTCCGCGCCGGCGCCGCATCGACCAAGGCCCGCGCGATACCCGGTTCCGTGAGGTCGGCTTCGCGTGCGAGCGCAGCGCCTATCGCCTCCTGGGCAGTCGATTCCGCCAGTGACCACCGGCGAGCCCACTCGCTGCTCGAGCCCCCATGCCGCCCGCCTTCTCTCTGACCGCCTTGGCGACTGCTCGGCACAAGGCCACCGGGCTGGTGACCACGACTTCGCCGGGGGCATGGTCGGGAGCGGCCCAGACCCCCCAGGGGTCGACAAGGATCTGGGTGCACGAGAGCGCCGCCAACCACTCGTTCACCACGCGAGAGGCCCAGGGAGCGCCGAGGCGCACGACGACGTCGGGCTGCCACACTTGGACAACCGGCGACCGCAGCAACGCATCGGCGGCACCGATCGCACCCGGCACGCGGCAACCGCTCAGCGGAGAGGCCATTACCGGCCACCCAGTCGCCGCCGACAAGCTCCGCCACCGCGTCGGCGCCGATGGACTCCGCGCCCGACCCGGCCCCTCCGCCAGCGACGACCAGGCCGCGCTCCCCGCCTCGGCCAGCATCTGGACGATGTCGGACGGCGGGACCTCCTCCTGCCTGGCCCGCAGCCGGTGCCAGGGAGCGCCGCCGGGCCGACCGTCGCGGACCGGCGAGAGCGCGGCACGATCTGCCTCCTGTCCGGCCGGGTCAGCCTCCGGCCCCGAGCCGAGGCCAAGGTCGACGGGACCGAGCACGCGGTCCGCCGACCCGAGCAGAGGCTCGCGAAAGGCCAAGTTCAGGTGCACCGGCCCGGGCCGACGTGCTCCCCCGCGGGCCTCGAGCACCGAACGCGAGGCGAGCGACCTCCAGGCTGGAGCGGCTGCCAGCTCGGGGACACCGGGACTGGCCTGCCAACGGACAGCGTCCCCGTACAGGCCGACCTGGTGAACTGTCTGGGGAGCGCCCGAGTCGTGCAGCTCCGGTGGGCGGTCTGCGGTCACGGCGAGCATGGGCACCCCCGAGTGATGTGCCTCGAGCACCGAGGGGAGCAGTTCGGCCGCAGCGGTGCCGCTCGTGGTGACGACCACCGCCGGCAAGCCCGAAGGCGACGCCAAAGAGAGGCCGAGCGTGAAGAACCCGGCCGAGCGCTCGTCGAGCAGCACGTGGAGGCGGAGCGCCCCCGCTCGGCCGCTTCTGCCAGCGCAACGAGCAGGGGGGTCGACCGCGAGCCCGGGCACGCTACCGCATCGGTGACGCCGGCACGCACCCACTCGTCGACCAGGACACGGGCAAAGGCGGCCTGGACGTCGTTGGCCGCAAAGGACGTCATTCGGGCAAGATCCCAGGGTGGCCGAAGATCACAGCGTGGCCCAAGATGACAGTGTGGCCCAAGATGACAGCGTGGCCCAACATGACGGCGTGGCCCAAGATCGCAGCGCATCGTGTGCCCAAGATCACGGTGTGAGACAGTACACCGCCCTCTCGGCAAGCTTTACCGGCCCGGTCAGCCCGTCCTCGGGCTCGGCGCCGAGCCGAAGCCGAGCCGATCGTATTGCTGCACGGCTTCACTCAGACGGGCGCATCGTGGGCCCCGATCGTCGCCGAGCTGCGGAGCCGCTGGCCCGATCATCGTCCCCGACGCGCCCGGCCATGGGGGGTCGTCCCAAGTGAGAGCGGACCTATGGCGTACCGCTGACCTGCTGGTCGAGACCGTGGGCAGGCCGGCGTTGTGGGTGGGCTATTCGATGGGTGGGCGCATGGCTCTTCACGTTGCTCTCGCCCACCCCGACCAGGTTGAGGGCCTCGTGCTTATCAGCACGACACCGGGTATCGATGCCCCCGAAGAACGCGAGCGCCCGCCGCGCAGCCGACGATGCCCTCGCCGAACGCATCCATTACCGAAGGCACCGAGGCCTTCCTCGACTTTTGGCTGGCCCAACCTCTCTTCGGCACCCTCCCAGCCGGACAGCGCTGGCCGCGAAGCCCGCCTGGCGAACAAGCCAGACGGCCTGGCATCGAGCTTGCGGCTCGCCGGCACCGGTTCCCAGGAACCCCTTTGGGACCGGCTCGCTCAGCTCAAAGAGCGCTCCCTGCCGGTCCTGCTCATAGCCGGCGAACTCGACAGCAAGTACAGCGACGAGGCTGCTCGGATGGCCTCAGCCATCGGCCCAACCGCCCGTGTCGTGATCGTTAGCGGAGCCGGCCACGCTTGCCACCTCGAACACCCCAAGGTCGTCGCGGCAGCGATCAGCGCCATGGTGGACGAGATCGGCGCCGCCTTGGTCCGGGCAGGGCGGCAGCTCAGAGGGCAAGCCCAACAGCGAGTAGCAGCCCGAGGGCTAGCTGGGCGCGACCCGTGGCGCCCAGTACGGGGATGAGCGCCCGCCCCTCCGCGCCGGCTGCGACGGCTTTGACCGGCACGGCGGCCAACGGAAGTGCCGCCAGCGCCAGCAGCGCCCAGGGCCTGCTCACGGCGATAGGAGCTATCGCAACGAGCGCCCCCAGGACGCAGCCCTCGTAGAACCAACGGGTCGCGGTGGGGCCCAACCGGACGGCGAGCGTCCGCTTGCCTGCGGCCGTGTCGCCCGGGATGTCCCGCAGGTTGTTCACCACCAGCAACGAGACAGCCAGCAAGCCGACCGGGAGAGCCGTGAGCAACTCCAGGCCCGTCACTTTCTCCGTCTGGACGTAGGCCGTCCCCACCGTCGCCACAACGCCAAAAAATGCGAAGACCGAAACCTCGCCCAGCCCCACGTACCCGTACGGCCGCGGGCCTCCGGTGTAGAGCCAGGCAGCTGCCACGCAAGCAGCACCAACAGCCAGGAGCCACCAACCAGCGACCGCCGCCAACGCCAGCCCGGCGACGCCCGCGACAACGAACGCGAGGAGAGCTGCCCTCTTCACCGCCCCGGGCGTTGCCGTCCCCGAGGCGACCAGCCTGAGCGGGCCTACACGGACGGCGTCAGTTCCCCGGACCCCGTCGCTGTAATCGTTGGCGTAGTTGACGCCTACCTGAAGCGACACGGCGACGACGCCTGCCAGGAGAGCCCGCCACCAGATGGCATGCCCGTATGCCGCAGCCGCTCCGGTACCCACAAGGACCGGGACTGCTGAGGCGGGCAAGGTCCGCGGGCGCGCGCCGAGGAACCAGGGGTGCCTCACAGAGCTCTTGTCGATCATCCGTCGCGGACCTTCCTTGTCGGCGTCTCAATACCCGATCGCTCACACCGGAGCGTTGGCGGCAAACTAGCCAATATGGCCGACCTCGTCGCAATAGACCTGCCAGGCGGCCCGCAGTTCGTCCAGCAGCTGCGCGCCGCCTGGGACGAGGGTAGTGCCGTCGCACCGGTCGACCAGCGCCTCGCCCCGCCAGCCAGGGAGCGCCTCCTCGACGCACTGCGCCCCGCGTGGGTCGTAACGCGCGACGGCCGGCTGCCACGGCCCGGTGCGCTCCCGGTGGACGACGGCGACGCGCTCGTTGTCCCGACCGGCGGCAGCACAGGTGAAGCGAAGGCTGCGGTCCTGACCCACGGCGCCGTCACAGCATCCGCTTTGGCGACGTCCGAACGGCTCGAAGTCGACCCTGCGAAGCACCGCTGGCTCGCCTGCCTACCTCTCAGCCACATCGGCGGCCTGTCAGTCGTCACACGGTCGGTTCTGACCGGGCCCAGCTCAGCGTCCTCGACGGTTTCGACGCCGCTGCGGTTGCGGCTGCCGCCGGCCCAGAGGTCCTCGTGTCGCTCGTACCGACGGCGCTCGCTCGCATAAACCCCGCCCTTTTTTACAGGATCCTCCTCGGGGGCTCCGAACCACCGCCCTCGCTACCGCCCAACGTTGTGACGACCTACGGGATGACCGAAACCGGCAGCGGCGTCGTATACGACGGGATGCCGTCTGCGCGGTGTCGAAATATCTATATCGGCCTCCGGTGAAATACTTCTCCGTTGCCCCATGCTCCTGCGTGCCTATAGGGACGGGACGGTGCCCGTCGACGCGGAAGGATGGTTCCCGACCGGCGACGTCGGCGAACTTGATGGGCAGGGCCGGCTGCAGGTCCACGGGCGGCTTTCTGACATGGTCATTACAGGTGGGGAAAATGTATGGCCCATTGCGGTAGAACGCATCCTCCGCCAGCACCCAGGTGTCGGCGAGGTGGCCGTGTCCAGCCGGCCCGACCCGGAGTGGGGTGAGCGCGTCGTCGCCTTCGTCGTGCCGGCCGACGCTGCAGCCCCGCCCGCCCTGGAAGAACTGCGGGCGCTCGTCCGCGCAGAGCTTGCCGCTTACGCCGCGCCGAAGGAACTTGTCCTGGTGCCTTCCCTGCCAAAGACTTCGATCGGGAAACTGCGGCGCGGCGATCCTTCGGGACCAGCTGCGCTGAACGCCCGGTTTATTGGTTCGCGAGCCTGATCAGCCCGCGGGCGGCCCCGTGCCCGGCTCCTGGCTGACACCGGCGCTGAGGCTGGCAGCGAACACGTCGGCCGCTTTCCCATTGCCCTTCCGCACTATCTCCAGGATGGAGGTCGCCTGCGCGGCTAGGCCGGCCACGAGGTCGCCCAAGCCTGCAGAGCCGTTCAGGATCGTCACGTTCGCCTGGCGGAGCTCGCCGGCCGCCGCGCCGAGGATCTCCGGCATTTTCTCGACAAGCATGCGCTCGAGCACGACGCCGCCTGATGAGGCGGTCGCTTCGGCCTGTAGGCGGATCGCGTCGGCGTTGGCCTTTGCGAGCGTCCGTACCTTCTCTGCCTCGGCCTCAGCGGGCCGCACGACCTCGGCGACGAGCTGCTGGCGGCGGAGCTCGGCCTGCGCCTGGGCCACCTTGGCCTGCTCAGAGAGGACATCCTGCTGGGCTTTCGCCTGAGCGAGCGGCCCGGCTTGGGCCGCAGTCTGCTGGGCCCGGTCGATCTGGGCCTGGTACTCCGCCTTGGCGACCGCTGTCTGCTGCTGGTAATCAGCCTGGTTGCGGTCCGACTCCTGGCGGACCTTCGATGCCGCTTGGTCCGCCTGCGCCTGAGCTACTTGGGCGTTCTGGTTGACCGCTGCTATATGTGGCTGCGAGAGCGCCTTTATGTAACCCGCTTGGCCGTCGTCCATCGACTCGATCTGGAAAGCGTCGACGACAAAGCCCAATTTCGCCATTTCCGGCTTCGAGGCGTCAAGGACCTCGGCCGCGAGCTTCTGGCGCTCGCGAATGATGTCCTCAACGGTCATCGAGCCCACGACAGAGCGCAGGTGGCCGGCGAAAATACGGCCAACCAGCTCGGGCATCGAGTCCTGGTCGTCAAGAAAGCGGCGGCCGGCATTTGCTATCGACTCGTTGTCGTCACCGACCTTGAAGGCGATAACCGCCCGTACTTGCAGGGTTATGCCCTGCTGGGTCACGCACGGCTCGGCGACTTCCGCTTCCTGCATCGCCAGCGTGAGGAAATAGGTCTTATTACGTACGGGCACGGCAAAAGCTCCGTGGCCTACGATTATGCGGAAGGGGGCGTCGCCATGGCGCCGGCCGCCGGAAATAAGCATCGCTTCGTTGGGGGAGGGGACATGCCAGCCAAACATAAAATTGCTCTTTCTACTGGGGTGCTAGTGGTTGTTTCATAACGGCGCGACGAACAACGTACGCGCTCCCCGGTCGGCCACCACGACGACTTGCGCGCCTACTTCGACCGGTTGGTCGGCAAAAGCGATATACGACTCGGTCCCTCCGCTTACGCGGATGATCACTTCACCCGCCTTGGTCCCCCCGGGGATGGCTACGGTGACGTAAGCCGACCTACCGATCACGGTCTCTGGCTCCGGGTAGTAGCTCATCACCACGACCTTACGGCATTGCCGGCCTGCGGCATTGCCGGCGGTGGCTGATTTCCGGGGCGCCGCGCAGGATCGTAGAGCGCTTCTCTGCGGCTGGCTCACCTGTAAATTGGCCCGGTGGCGCTCAACCGTTTGGCCGAGGAGCCAAGCCCCTACCTGCGCCAGCACGCCGATAACCCCGTCGACTGGTGGCCCTGGTCCGACGAAGCGTTCGCTGCCGCCCGCCTGCGCGACGTGCCTTTGCTCATCTCGGTTGGCTATTCGGCCTGCCACTGGTGCCACGTGATGGCCCATGAGAGCTTCGAAGACACCGAGGTGGCCGAGGTGCTGAACGACGGTTTCGTCGCAGTCAAGGTGGACCGCGAAGAACGTCCCGACGTCGACGCGGTCTACATGGAGGCGGTGCAGCTCTCAGGCGCCGGTGGCGGGTGGCCCATGACGGTCATCGCCCTAGCGGACGGACGACCGTTTTGGACCGGCACCTACCTTCCAAAGGACCGCTTCCTCGGCCTGCTGCGCCGCGTAGGCGAACTGTGGGTGTCCCAGCGGGCGGACCTCGAACTTGAAGCGGGCCGCCTAGCCGACGCGGTCCGCCAGGGAGCCGAGCTCCCAGGCTGGTCAGCGGGGCCGAGCCAGAGCCAGGCGGACGACCTCGGCTTGGGACAATTGGTGGGCGAACTGGAGTTGGGCGGCGCTGGGACGAGCGAGCGCCGTGACCACGCGCGACCGGAAGCCGGTGCCGTGGCCCGCGCGAGCGAAGCACTCCTCGCCCGCTACGACCCGCAGTGGGGCGGCTTCGGGGGCGCCCCCAAGTTCCCCCAGCCCACAACGCTCGAAGTACTGGCGCAGAACTCGTGGCGCACCGGCGACGTCGCCTCGCTCGATGCCCTGCGCCGCACACTCGACGCAATGAGCTCCGGGGGTATTTACGACCACCTGGCCGGGGGCTTCGCCCGCTACAGCACCGATCGGCGCTGGCTCGTGCCCCATTTCGAAAAGATGCTCTACGACAACGCGTTGCTCGTCCTGGCGTACACCCACGCCTGGCAGTTGACGGTCGCGCCGCGTTACCGCCAAGTAGTCGAAGAAACGGTCGGCTACCTCCTCAGCCCGCCCCTGCGTCTTACGGAGGGCGCCTGGGCCGCTGCCGAAGACGCCGACAGCGAGGGCGAAGAGGGGCGCTTTTACACCTGGGATATCGCAGAACTAAAGGAGGTCGCCGGCCGGGCCGCCGTCGAATGGTACGGCGCGTCCCCCGAGGGCAATTGGGAAGGCAAGAACATCCTGTGGCGCTCAGGCATCGGCGCGATCGCCCGGCCACCCGACATAGAGCTTGCGCGGCTCTCCCTGCTGGAGCGTCGCTCGAAGCGCCCGCGTCCGGGCCTTGACGACAAAGTCCTAACCGAATGGAACGCAATGGCAATCGCGGCCC
This sequence comes from uncultured Acidimicrobiaceae bacterium, assembly GCA_963834735.1. GTDB lineage: Bacteria > Actinomycetota > Acidimicrobiia > Acidimicrobiales > Palsa-688 > Fen-671. The sequence goes on from CAWICT010000003.1 coordinate 265,494, forward strand.
TCGCCTACGCGGGCTCCGCGTTCGCGCAGCCAACCTGGGTCAGTGCTGCGGTGGCGACCGCCGAGCTACTGCTCGCGAAGCTGCGACGCCCAGATGGTCGCTGGCTCCGCTCGTGGCGGCCCGGGGCGCAAGTGGGTGCCGGAGCCGGAGGGCGGCACCTCGCGTGCGCTGGAGACTACGCCTGGCTCGTCGAAGCCTTTACCCGCCTTGGCGAGGCCACGGGCCAAGCCAAATGGGCCAACGCCGCCCGAGAGGCAGCCAGCTTCATGCTCGCGCTCTTCTGGGACGAACAAGGCGGCGGGTTTTTCACTTCCGGCAGCGACGCCGAGCCGCTCATCGCGCGCATGAAGGACGTTTACGACGGGGCCGCCCCGTCCGCCAACGCGACCGCCGTGCTGGCCCTGGCTCGCCTTGGGGAACTCACAGGGGAACCGCATTTCACCGATGTCGCTCAGCAGACCGTCGGCTCCTTGGCACCGGCCATGTCACGTAGCCCCATTGCCTTTCCCGGCATGGCGCTCGCAGCCGACTACCTAATGTCGCCAAAGCGTCAGGTGGTGGTCACAACCTCGGACCCGCGGTTGGTACGCCCTGTTTGGGAGCGCTACCTGCCCGACACCGTGCTCGCCTGGGCGGAGCCCTACCCGTCCCCCCTCTGGGAGGGTCGTGACGGCCCCAGCACAAGTGGTCGGGCGTACGTCTGCGAGAGCTACACCTGCAAGCTGCCGGTGACCGAGCCGGCAGAGCTGGCGGCGCTCCTCGATAAGGGCCCACCATGACCTCTGAAAAACCTGGCCGGCCTCGACCATCCACCTATAGCGGCTCCCGACCGGCCATTATTGGCCTTCGTGCTTCTTAGTCCGACCCTCAAGGTGCCTGTCAAGCCGATGCGGCGGCTCCACGACTCGCCAGGGACCACTCTCGAGCTCATGGTCGTTGCGACCGGCGAGCGGCACTGCGCCGGCATTGACCTTGCCTCAGGTGCCCTCGTCAGAGGCTGGTCGCCGATCGAGGTCGACCAACGGCTGCGGCCTTATGACGTGGTCCAAGTCACGGTTGCGGACAATCCCGACCTGCTCCCGGACCCCGCAGAGCCCGACGCGATCGTAATAGCCGGTCCTCCCCGCCTCTCAGGCCATATGGCGGGCGGCGCCGCCCGGCGCTTGATCCGTCCACTGCTCCACCCCGAGAACGTCCCACTGCTCGGCTTCCAAGGCCCCACCGTGCCGTTCTGGGAGCGTCGGCCTGACCATCCGTCGGTCGCTATGGCAGAACCAACGACCCCACTTGTCGTCACGGCCGAAGCTGGTCCCGTGTGGTGCCACTTCGCCTGGGGGGGCCGGCCCCAGGTCCTGCCCTGCCAGGACCCGCGCCTCGCCGCCTCGCTCGAGAGGAGCGGTCGACGGTACGCCGAAATGCGCCCCGGCACCAGGATCGTCGTCGCTCTCGAACCGCCGGTGAGCGGCTATTGCCACAAGGTCGTAGAAGCGGTCGTGCCCCGCCGCTAGCGCTGCCAGCACCGCCGTCGCTGATCGGCGGTTAGGACTTGAAGCCGGAGGCCAGCTCCTCTGACATCGCCCAGCCGAACGCTATGAGGACATCGCGGCGGTCGCCGTCTATCGAAGCCATGAGCCCGGCAACCTCCTCGTCGATCTCGGTCGGGTCCTCGGGTTCGTAGTCGAAAACCGGGCACGGCGAGCCATCGCCTCGCACCACGAAGCTGCGGTCATCGACGCGCCCCTCGGCGCCGAAACGCTTCGCAAGGCGCCGTGACCAGGCGCGCTCCTCGCCCGAGACCTTGTAGCCGGGGCGGGGGCAGATGTCCTCGAGCTGCGCCAGGGCCGTAAACCCACCAGGCTCACGAAGCCTGGTCGCAACCAGGACATCCTCGTCCGGGAAGGCCAGCACAGCCTTACGGAACTGATCGGCTCGCAGGGCGTCCAAGATCGCTTCCCGCTCTGTGCAGCGCTTCACCGACACGAGACCCCAAAGAATGCACGGCGTGCCCCCGATGCGCTCCAGAGTGCAGAAAGAGAAGCCCATCAGGTGGCCTGCGACGCGCACTTGGGTAATGAGTACCCACTCGTCTCTCTGCTTGGAGAGCACCCCGATATCCAAACCTGCAGGCCCATCCGCAACGATGTCGGCCATATCGGCCAGCTCGCCATCTGAAAGCGCCGTGCAGTCCTTGGTCTCGACATCGAACGTCATGTCGGCGATCACTCCTCACTAGCTGGGGACCGCGTTTAAGTTTAGCCGCTCCCTGCGGAACCGTTCCACAAACAGGCAGGTCCAAGCAGTACACGTAACTCAGCCAAAAGGCCGGGGCTCCGGGCCACGTTGAGCTCGACCGGAAGGCGGACCACTTTGGACCCAACATGCAGGTAAACGGGTGAAGGCCCAGGGTGCTCTTGGAGCAGTTCGCGCAACCTTTGGACCCGGGTGTCGTCGAGGGCGTTGACCGGCAGGACCACCTTCAACGGCTCCGCCCCGTCCAGGCTGAGCTGGGGCTTCTTAAGTTCGGAGCAGACAAGCTTCGGGACCTCGTCACGCAGGTCGAGCCTGCCCTTGACACATATCACGGCGTCGTCAGCGAGCAGGTAGCCCACCTCGGTCATGGTGCGGGGGAACACGAATACTTCTATCGAGGACTGCAGGTCCTCCAGGAAGAACGTCGCCATCAGCTCGCCCTTCCTGGTGTACTTGCGGGCGAGCCCGGTGACCACGCCGCCTACCCAACGGTCAGCGACCCGAGACGGACCGCCGTAGCCCCCATTGCCGCCGTACCCACCATTGCCGCCGTACCCACCACCGCCGGAGCCGCTATTGCCGCCGGCACCGCTAGCTGCGACGTTGCCGTTCGGGTTTGCCAGGCCGGTCCCGTTGCCATCGACAGGGGACGCCCCCGCACCCGCGTCCCGCCCGGCAAGGTCCTCGCGCAGGTCCAGGATCGTGCAGTCCACGTGGCGCCGGAGGGCAGCTTCGGCCCCTACGAGTGGGTGATCGCTCACGTAGAGCCCCAACATCTCTTTCTCGAAGGCTAGCTTGCTGTGCTTGTCGAACTCCTGGTCCGGGATTGGCACTCGCGTGTCGTCGAAAACCTGGTCCCCTAGGCCGGGGTCTCCGAAAAGGCTCAGGACCCCCTGGTCGGCTTCTTTGCGCCTTGCCAGCGTTGCGTCCACGACCTGTTCGAAGACCAGGCACAAGCCTTGGCGTGGGTGGCCCAACGAGTCGAAGGCGCCGGCTTTGATGAGCGACTCGACCGTGCGCTTGTTGAGCACGACCGGGTCGACCCTGTTGCAAAAATCGTAGAAGTCCTTGAACGGGCCGGCCGCCTCGCGCTCGCTCACGATCCGCTCGACCAGGCCTTCACCCACATTGCGGATCGCCGACAGCCCGAAGGGGATCACGCCGTTGCCCTTTATCTCCACTTGGCCCGCTGCAGCCACCTGACCGGGCCGCACGGCGGTGAAGTCCGAGGCCGCCAAGTTGATGTCCGGGACCAGGACCTCGATGCCCATCGACCTGCACTCGGCTAGGTAGACGGCCATCTTGTCCTTGTCGTCCTTCACGCTCGTGAGCAAGCAGGCCAAGTACTCGACGGGATGGTTGGCCTTCAGCCAGGCAGTCCAGTAGGCGACCATCCCGTAGCCGTATGCGTGGCTCTTGCCGAACGCATAGTCGGCAAACGGCTCGATTATGTCGAACAGGGCAGTACCTATGGCCGTCCCGTACCCGGTCGCCTCGCACCCGGCTACGAACTTTTCCCGTTCCTTGGCCATTATTTCGCGGACTTTTTTGCCAGCTGCTTTACGCAAGGTCTCCGCTTCGATCAGGCTGTAGCCGGCAAAACGCTGCGCAACCCGGAGCATCGACTCCTGGTAGATCATCAGCCCGTACGTATCGCTCAGCACTTCCGCCAGGTCGGGGTGCAGGTAGGTGATCGGCTTACGGCCGTTCTTGCGGTCCGCGTAATCGTTGTGCATGTTCGCTGCCATGGGGCCGGGCCGGTAGAGCGCGACAAGGGCTGCAACGTCCCCCAGGGTCGTTGGCAACAGGGAGCGGACCAAGGTCCGGAGGTTGGAGCCTTCCAGCTGGAAAACACCGACCGTGTCCCCCCGCTGGAGCAGGCCGAACGTCGCCGGGTCGTCGAGGTCGACATTGTCTATGTCGGGCCGGTGGCCGGTGTTCAGCTCGACCATGTCCAGGGTCCGCTCGATCACGCTCAAGTTGCGCAGGCCGAGGAAGTCCATCTTGAGCAGGCCCAGCTCATCGACAGCGTGCATTTCGTACTGGGTGACGATCGGGGCGTCTTCGGGCCGCCCGCCTGGCTCCGGTTTGCGCTGCACAGGCAGGTGCTCGGTGAGCGGGTCACTCGAGATCACGACCGCGGCGGCGTGGATCCCGTCCTGGCGGCGGAGGCCTTCGAGGCCCTTGGCAACGTCGACAACGCGCTTGACGTCGGGGTCGGCGGCGTACATCTCGCGCAGTTCGCTCGCCGTCTTGTAGCCGTCCGCATGCTTTGGGTCCTCTTGGAAACACGCCCAAAGAGGTGTGTCCCGGCCCATCACCAGCGGGGGCATTGCCTTGGCTATGCGGTCGCCAACGCCGTAGGGGTACCCGAGGACGCGGGCGGCATCGCGGACCGCGGCGCGCGCCTTGATGGTGGAGAACGTGACGATCTGGGCGACATGGTCCGAGCCCCAGCGCTCGGAGGCGTAGCGGATCATCTCACCCCGGTAACGCTCGTCGAAGTCCATGTCGATATCGGGCATCTGCTTGCGCCCCGGGTTCAAGAACCTTTCGAACAGCAAGTCGTAGCGGATCGGGTCGACGTCAACTATGCGCAAGCAGTAGGCGACACAGCAGCCCGCCGCACTCCCCCGTCCCGGCCCCACCCGTATCCGCTGTTCGCGGGCGTGGCGGATCAGGTCCCAACAGACGAGAAAATAATCTGAAAAGCCCATGGAAGCGATTACGCCGAGCTCGAAATCAAGCCGCTCGACCACATTGGCCGGCACGGGCGTCCCGTAGCGCGATTCGGCTTCACGGAAGCTGAGGAACCGAAGGTACTCGTCAGAGCTGGCGAACCCCTCCGGGAGCGGGAAAGCGGGCAACTTCGGCTTGCCTAGCTCGATAGTGACGTCCGCTCGCTCCGCTACCCATAACGTGTTGTCACACGCTTCAGGCAGCTCGTAAAAAAGTGCCCGCATTTCAGCGGACGTCTTCATGTAATGCTCCGAGCCCTCGAAACGGAACCGCTTAGGGTCATCCATTGCCGAGCCTGTTTGCACACACAACAAGGCGTCATGGGCAAGGTGGTCGTCGCGCGTCGTGTAGTGGCTGTCGTTGGTCGCCAGCAAGGGCGCGCCGATCGCCTTCGCGATCTCTACAAGTTGCGGGTTGGTCTTGCGCTGTTTTTCGAGCCCGTGGTCCTGGAGTTCGACAAACAGGTTGTCCCGGCCGAATATCTCCTGCAGCTTGGCGGCATGAGCGGTGGCCTGTTCGACGTCGCCTCGCAGCAGGGCCTGGTTTACGAGCCCGCCCAGGCAGCCAGTAGTAGCAATTACGCCCTCGTGGTACCGGTCAAGCAGCTCCCAGTCGCAGCGCGGTTTGTACCAGTAACCCGAAAGATAGGCCTCTGATGACAGCTTGAGGAGGTTCTTGTACCCCTTGTCGCTCTCTGCTAGGAGCGTCAGGTGGTAATAAAGCTTGTCACCCTCGTCGGCGTCACCGCCGGTGTCGTCAAGGCGACCACGCCTCAGCGGGCGATCGAGCCGGCTACCGCCCGCCATGTAGGCCTCGATCCCGATGATCGGCTTGACACCGGCAGAATGTGCGGCTTTGTAGAAGTCCAGGACCCCGTACATGTTGCCGTGGTCTGTGATCGCAATCCCAGGCTGGCCATCTTCGGCCGCCCGCTTCACGACCTGGTCGACCCGTGCTGCCCCATCGAGCATCGAGAACTCCGTGTGGAGGTGCAGGTGTGCAAACGACTTGCTCACTTGCCCATCTACCTCCTTCTCCTCGTACCAATGCGCGCCATCAACAGGGCTCTGTGAGTATCCTGTGGACGAGATTACAGCCGTGTTGTTCCGTCAAAGTTAGCGCGCCTCGGTGACCACCACCGCTCCATAGCCGCTGACCAGCGGGCGCAGCGGTGCCGCCCCGGTGTGCTAGCACGAGGGCGCCCCTACTGGCTACCGCGGCTCGCACGCCGGCGTTGCTCCTGCGGGCCGACTAATAGCCCGCTACGCGAGCCCTTTCAGCCATTCGATGAGGCCCTGGAAGTAGGTCTCCTGGTCGTCGTACATGGCCATGTGGCTCCCGTTCGGGCAGTACAGGTAACTCCCCTGCGGTAAGCGGCGGGCAACTTCTGCCATGTGAGCCGGGTCCATCGTGTCGTGGGCGGCACCGATGACCAGCGCAGGCACGTCGATGCGCCCGAGGTCTGCGAAGCGGGACCACCCCGCGAGCGTGGCCGAGGGGGAGATACCCAGCTCGCTCGGCCCTTGCATCTTCACGTAAATGGCCGGGTTCATATGGTCGAACCCGCGCCTGGCCGGGTCCGGCCAGTCGCTGGCAGGCATCCGCAGCACGTGGTGCACGTAGTGGTGCTCCATGAGCAGCTCCATGAACCTCGGGTTCTCGTAGTCGCCGGAGGCCTCGAGCGCCTCGATCTCCGCCAGCGCCTGCTGGTCGATGCCCGGCATCAGCACGTCGCGGGCGTACGCGTTGTAGGCCTGGACGTCCATCATCATGTTGGAGATAACCAGGCCTTTTAGGTGCTCCCCATGGGCCAGTGCGTACTCCGCGGCGAGGATCCCTCCCCAGGAGTGCCCGAGCAGCACGAAACTGTCCCGGTCGAGGCCCAAGGCGGTCCGCACCTGCTCGACTTCGTCGACGAAGCGGTCGAGGTCCCACAGGGACTCGTCGACCGGGACGTCGCTCCAACCCGAACCCAACTGGTCGTAGTAGTAGTACTCGACCCCGGCCGCCGGTAACCAGCTGTCGGCAGCCTCGAAGTACTCGTGCGTGGAGCCAGGTCCGCCGTGCAGCAGCAACAGGCGGAGCGAGGGATTGTTGCCGACCCGTTTGGTCCACACCTCGAAGCGCCCCGATGGGGTGTTGATCGGGATGCGGCGTGACCCACCGCTGCGCCGGTCGTCTCGGGAGGAGGAGTCCAGGTAGGCGAGGCTCATGTGCCGTCCCTACAGGTAGTTCCCCGGCATCGGCACGTCGCCACGATCGAGTTGGCCCGGGGGCAGTCCTCGCCGGCGAGCCTCCTCGAGCTGCGCCCGCTGTGCCATTTGCTGGGCGAACAGCGTCGCCTGGAGCCCGTGGAAAACGCCTTCGAGCCAACCGACTAGTTGCGCCTGCGCAACCCGGAGCTCGGCATCGGTCGGGACTTTCTCAGGGTGGAACGGCGGCGCCATCCGCGCCAGCTCGGCGCGCAGGTCAGGCGAGAGGCCTCCTTGCAGCTCCTCCAACGACGCGTCGTAGATCTCCCGAAGACGTACCCGGCTGGCATCGTCAAGGGGAGCCTGGCGCACCTCCTCCAGCAGCTGGCGGATCATCGAACCGATCCGCATGACCTTGCCGGGTTTCTCCAGAGTCTCGCCGTCAGCTTCGCCGACCTGCAGGCTCTCGGCGGCCGGCCTCGGAGGGTGGACGCTCCGACTGGACCACGATCACCTGCGGCTCGTCATCGCCCGGGCTGTTCATCATGTTCGTCACAATGCCATCTTGGCCCATCGGTTGTGGTGTCGCGAACGCTCTGGCTGCACGGCGAGCGGGCGAATGCCGGCACGACGGCTCTGCCGATATCCTCTGGGTGACCCAGGTTGGCTACCGGCCGGGGCGTAGCCGCGCAAACAGAGTTGAGAGCACAGCCAGGCCGGGAGGCGCTGTGGGAAGGGCCAACATGGAAGGCCTGACATTGGGTGCGGGCCCCTCCACCAGGGAGGTCTTGTACGAGCGCCGGCCCGCGTGCCGCCATAGCAGCTGTGATCGCGCTCGGGACGGGCGCCTTTTGCTTCGTGACCACGGAAAACCTGCCGGTGGGCCTCCTGTCGGTCATCTCGGCACACCTCCACGTGTCGGTCTCGGCCGTGGGGCTCCTCGTGACCGCGTACGCGTCCGTGGTCATGATTGCCTCCGCCCCCCTCACTCACCTGACTAAACGGGTGCCCCGCCGGCTCCTCGTCTGTGCCTTGTTGGCCACCTTCGTCCTGACGAACTTGGCCTCCGCAGCCGCCCCAAACTACTGGTGGCTGCTTGGTGGACGGGTCGCCACGGCTTTGGCCCAAGCCGTTTTCTGGTCGATCATTGCCGTGACAGCGGTCGGGCTCTTCCCGCCCCGGGTAAGGGCGAAGGTCGTAGCAGGGGTGATCGGGAGCGGTTCGCTTGCCGTGGTCATAGGCGTGCCCTTTGGGACGTGGCTCGGCCAGCAGGGCGGCTGGAGGTTGCCCTTCATCGTGTTGAGCGGCGTCGGCTTTGCCAGCCTTGTAGCCGTTGCCCTCCTGCTGCCGACGGCCGACCCAGCCGAAAGCCACGCAGCCGTAGGGTCCCGCCCGGACCGGCGGCGCTACCGGCTGCTGGTGGTCGCAACGGTGCTATTCGTGACCGGCGCGTTCACGTCCTACACCTACATCACCGCTCTGCTCACGCGGGTGAGCGGGCTCCACTCGAGCGCAGTCGCCCCGGTCCTGCTGCTCGCCGGCGGGTGCGGAGCCGTTGGGGTCGCCACCACCGGCGCCCTGTTCGACAGGTACCCACGGCTTGCAACTGTCGCGCCGGTGGCTCTTTTAGCGGCCGCCCTGGCCGCTCTTTACGTGTTCGCCACCAACGGGCCTGCGGCCATCGCCTGCGAGGCCTTCGCCAGCCTTGCGATCGGCGCCTTCGTGATCTCCAACCAGAACCGGGTCCTCATACGTCGCCCCGGGTAGCACCGACGTTGCGTCTGCTTGGGCCTCAGCGTTCTTCAATGCCGGGATCGCCGGAGGATCGCTGGCGGGTGGGGTGGTGCTGGCTTCCCTCGGGGTACGGGGCACAGCGCTCACCGGTGCGTTATTCGCCGCCGCGTGCACTGGCGGTCGTTTTGAGCGACCACCTGGCCGCTAGTCGATCGGCTGCAGCGCCCGCGCCTCCCAGGAGCCGAGGTGACCAGGCGCTACGGCGAAGCTGACTTTCTGGCCAACGGCAATATCGCGGGACCCGTCGGCGATCTCGGTGCAGTGGAACGGGTAAAGCCGGCCGTCTTCCCCACGCACCTCCCCCAGCCCCACGTCTTTGTCGAAACTGTCGACACTGCCGCTGTGCGCCGGCATGAGCACGCCCACCGGTTGCCTCAGGGAACGATCTTGCTGATCGGCAGCTCGATAATGTCGGTAGCGCCCGCATCTTTCAGCTCGGGTATCAATTTGTTTATCGTCTCTTTGGGCACGACGGTTTCGACCGCATAACTCCCGCCGCCGAAGAGCTCTGAAACCGTAGGGCTGCGCATCGCGGGCAGCAGCTTGATCACGCGGTCGAGGTCATATGCCTCAACGTTGAGCTTGACGAGGACACGCCCGCGGGCTTTCAGGGCGCCTTGTAACAAAGTGTTGATGTCCTCCATGGCTTTGCGGCGTTCGGGGTCCTGGGCCGAGGTCGGGTTCGCGATGAGCTCGGTATAAGAAATCAGGACCGTCTCTATAATCCGGAGCCCCGCCGCCTTCAACGCTCTTCCGGTCTCAGTGATCTCCACTACCGCATCTGCAATCTCCGGCACCTTGGCCTCGGTCGCGCCATACGAAAGGACGACGTCTGCTTTCACCCCGTTCTCGGCAAAATAACGCTCCGTCAGCAACGGGTACTCCGTCGAGACCTTCACCCCGTCGGGCATGTCCCGGGCCGACGACCAAGGCGACTCGGCGGCCACGGCGAGGACGACCTTGATCGGGTTAGAGGTCGCCTTGGAGTACGCCAGCTCGCCCAGAGATACGACGTTGGAGCCGGTCTCCTCGACCCAGTCGCGCCCTGTGATCCCAATATCGAACAGGCCGTCCGCTACGTAGCGGGGAATTTCCTGTGGGCGCAGTACCCGCACTTCTGAAATCCGGTGGTCGTTGATGGTCGCCCTATAGTCCACGTCCGAACTGCGTGTCACGGACAGGTCCGCGGCCTCGAACAGATCTATCGTTGCGCGCTCCAACGATCCCTTGGGCAATACGAGGCGTAGCACGGGCCGACCTTACTGCCCCCTGGCGCACTACCGCGTAAGCGGGCCGCTAGTGCGCCTGCTCACCCGCCAGCACGCTGATGGCGTGCGGTAGCAGGTCGATTATCACCGCCAGGCACTCGAGCGCACCTTTGGGGGACCCCGGCAAGTTGATCACCAGGGCGTGCCCGCGCACTCCGGCAATACCCCGCGACAAGGGCGCGATCTCGCTCGACCGGCGCATCGCCTCGCCGAGCCCTGGCGCGAGGCGGTCCAGGACTTCGGCGGTCCCTTCCGGGGTCAGGTCCCTCGGCCCGAAGCCCGTGCCCCCTGTCGTAACCAGAAGGCCCGTGAACCCCGAAGCCATCCGGGTCAGGTCGCCAGCCACCGATGCCGCACCGTCGGGGACGCTGGACTGCTCGACCACCTCGAAACCGGCCTCTTGAAGTGCCCGGGCGACCGCGGGGCCGCTCTCGTCCTGGCGCTCGCCCCTCATCACCGAGTCCGAAACGGTTAGGACCTTAGCTCTATAGCTCATTAGCGAGCCCCCTCAGCGCGCCACGGTCGCAAGCGCAGCTTGCGCAGCCTCCCTGATGCGATGAGCAGCCGCCACCGGGTCGGGCTGGGCGAATATCGCACTCCCCGCCACAAGCAGCCTCGCACCGGCCTCCGTGACGATGGGAGCCGTCCCCACGTCTATCCCCCCGTCCACTTCCAGGTCGACGGCAAGCCCGGCCGAGTCGATGGCGTGGCGTGCCCGGGCAATCTTGCCGACAATCTCGCTCATGAACCTCTGCCCGCCGAAGCCAGGGTGCACGGTCATTATGAGCAGCAGGTCAAGCTGGTCCAGCCACGGCTCGCAGTCCTCGAAAGGCGTTTCGGGGTTGACGGCAAGGCCGACGTCGAGGCCAAGGTCGCGGATCTGGGCGATGAGCCCGGCGGTGCCGCCTATTTCGACATGGACAGTGCAGCCGTTGGCACCGGCCTCTCGGAATGCCCCCAAGAACTCCCCGGGGTTGTCCATCATCAGGTGGCAATCGAGGTAAAGATCGCTGTGGCGGCGGATCCAGGTCACTACGGGCGGCCCGATGGTCAGGTTGGGCACGAAATGGCCGTCCATCACGTCCACGTGCAACACGTCGGCCTCCGGGCTGACCCGGCTTATCTCGTCCCCGAGCTGGGCAAAGTCGGCCGACAGGATCGATGGGGCGATGCGGACGGAGCGCTGCGCCCGTCGAGCCGGGCCGGGAGATCCTGCCTGTGCCATCGGCGCCGAACCTAGTACGCGCCACGGGACTGCACGCCAACCGGGCGCTCGAGCGGCCTAAGCCGCCTCGCGGCGGAACGCCGACAGGTACATGCCGTCGGTCCCCGCGGCTTGCGGGAGCAGGAGCGCTCCTCCACCGTGAGGCTCCCACGGCGGCCCGGGAGGCTCCAAGACCTTCCAGCCCGAGCTCAGCTCCCCGGCCAACCAGGTGCCCACATCAACGGTCTCGGCCCGCGTGAGCGTGCAGACGCTGTAGACGAGCACGCCGCCCGGCGCGACGAGCCCCGCCACAGAGCTCAACAGCCTGCGCTGAAGGGCCGCCAACCGGCCGACGTCTTCGGGCCTGACGCGCCAGCGGGCGTCAGGACGCCGGCGCAGCGCACCCAGCCCGCTGCAGGGCGCGTCGACGAGGACCCCGGCAAAGCGGGCGGGCCGAAAGGGCGGCTCGGTCCCATCTGCGACCACTACGGCCAGGTTGTGCAGCCCGAGCCGCTCGGCGTTACCAGCGACCTGGCTCGCCCTCGCGGGCGCCAGGTCGGCGCCGACAACGAGCGCGGAGCTCCCGGCCAGCAACGTCGCCTTGCCTCCCGGGGCAGCGCATACGTCAAGAACTGCCCCGGGGTGCCTGCTCATCAGTTCGGCCATGTGTTCGGCAACGGCCTGGCTGCCCGGGTCCTGGGTATAGCCGTCGGCGCGGACAGTTTGCGAGGCGGCGATGTTCATCTGGTCGAGCGCCCCCATTGCCCGTTCCGGGCCCAGGTCCTCGCCGAGGCGGCGTATCACCCAGTCCGGGTAGCTCAGCCTCGTACCGAGGTCAGGCCACACGAGCGGTCCTGCCTCGACAAGCGCAGCAACCCGCCGGAGCACCGCATTGAGCAGCGACCTCGCCCGCGGAGGCGCTTCGGACACGGTCGCCGAAACGGCCGCGTAGGCGGGGACCCGCATGAAGGCCAACTGGTAGGCACCGGCCCTGGCAGCGGCCCGGACCACAGGCTCGAGCTCCCCGCGTGCGAACTGGCCGACCAGCCAGTCACATGCCCGGCACATCCGCAGGGTGCCGTAGGCGAGCTCGGTCACGAACCCGCGGTCCCGCTCGTCGAGCCCAGACGCCGAGAGCAGGCGCGGCACGACGAGATTGGCACGCTCTCCGTCCTCGGCTGCTACCAGGGCGGTGATGGCTAAGCCCCGCGCCGTGACCTTGGGAGGTTTCACTCGCGCCGTCACTGTGGGCGGCCCGGCTCTCCTAGGCGCTCGCCGGGCCGGGGGCGCGCTCCCCTCGCCCAGGCTGCCCCATCCATCGGTGGCTTGCCTTCGGGCTGGACGACGAGCAGTTCGAGAGCTCCCTCCGCCGTGCCCACTTTGTCCCCCTGGACCTGCCCAGCCGAGAGGCCCTGCTCCTCGCCGGACACTCGTGCTTTGTGCACGAGCAGGCGCTTTCCTCTCCACGTAGTCCACGCCCTGCCGACACGCACGACCCTGTTACAGATAACGGCCGCCTGGTCGAAGTCGAGGCGCAGCTCATCGGCGCTGATCTTGGAAGCGTACGTGGGCTCGCCCATCTGCGGCTCCGGTGCCGCGAGGCCAACGGCCAGGTTCTTCAGCAGCAGCTCGGTCCCCATCTTGCCGAGGCGACGGCGCAGCTCGTCCGCTGTCTCGTCAGGCCCGATCGCGGTCACGGCACGCGCGTAGACCGGACCGGTGTCGAGGCCCTCTTCCAGTTCCATCAAGCACACGCCGGTTTCGGTATCGCCTGCCAGGACCGCCCGTTCCACGGGCGCAGCACCCCTCCAGCGCGGCAGGAGCGAAAAGTGGACGTTGACCATTGGAATGACAGCCAGTACATCTGGCTTGATCAGCCGCCCGTAGGCGACGACAACCCCGAGCTCGGCGCCGGACGAAACCACGTCGGCTGGGGTGTGCGTGACCTGCAGGCCCAGTTGCTCTGCCGCCTGCTTCACCGGGCTCGCGCTCGCCTCGGGACCGCGACCCCTCCTGGTATCCGGGCGGGTTACGACGAGGCGGATGTCGTGGCCTGCGGCAGCCAGTGCCCGAAGCGTCTCGGCCGCCACCTCGGGGGTGCCGAGGAAGGCGAGCCTCACAACGCTGACGGGGCCCGCTGAACTCCGTTTGTCTCGGCGCGCTGGCGCAGCTCGCGCATCGCGGCCTTGCGCTGGTCGTCATCCAGCAGCTCCAGCAGGAGACGCCCGTCCAGGTGGTCGAGCTCGTGCTGGTACAGCCTTGCCTCCAGGTCGACGGCCTCGATCGAGACCTCCTGGCCATCCAGGTCGTAGCCAGTGATGTGCACGTGCTTGGGGCGAGTGATCCGGAAATACAGTCCCGGCACAGACAGGCAGCCTTCTTCGTACTCCCACTCGCCGTCGAAATCGCTGACAACCGGGTTCACGATGGTCCGGGGGCCGCTATCGCCTATTTCGTAGACGAACAGACGGCGGCCGACACCTACCTGCGGGGCGGCCAACCCGAGCCCGTTTGCGACTTTCAGCGTGGCATGCATGTCCTCGGCGAGCCGGGCGATGCGCCCGTCGATCTCGGTGACCTCCTCGGCGCGCCGCTTCAGCACGGGGTCTCCAAAGGTCCGGATCCTGTAGGGGGCGGTGTCAGCCATCTCGCTACATTCTATGAATACCAGGCCAGTTGCCGCAGGTAACCTCGGGGCGCAGTGGCTGACCATTACTTCACCGCCAAGCCTTCTGCGCCCTCGCGTCCTCAGCCTGTCGAGCTTTGCCTGCCCGACATGCAGTTGACGCTGATGGCGGACCGGGGCGTCTTTTCCGGCAGCAGGGTTGACCCAGGGACCCTTTCTCTGTTGAAGGAGTCCCCGCACCCTCCGGCTGAGGGTGACCTACTTGACCTGGGTTGTGGCTACGGCCCGATCGCCTGCGCGCTGGCCCGGCGCTCGCCGGGGGCGACGGTTTGGGCCGTCGACGTGAACTCGCGAGCCCTCGAGCTCACTGCCGCCAACGCGGCATCGCTCGGCATGCCCAACCTGAGAGCAGCCGGGCCTGACGAGGTCCCAACCGGTGTCGTTTTCAAGGGCATCTGGTCCAACCCCCCGATAAAGGTGGGGAAGGACGCCCTCCACGAACTCCTCTCGACCTGGTTGGACAGGTTGGACACAGGAGCAGGTGCTTGGCTCGTCGTCAACCGCCACCTCGGCTCGGACTCCCTGGCTGAGTGGCTGGGCATGAACGGCTGGGCCGTGCGGCGGGCGGCGTCCAAGTCCGGGTACCGGGTGCTCGAGGTGACCCGATGAAGCAGCTAGGGCCGACTGACCTGAAGAGGCTTCATCGTGACTGGGGCAAGCGAACGACGGGGCGCCTCGCGTTGCTGCTGGACGGGGTCAGCTCGCCTTTCAACGTCGGCACGATCGTTCGCACGGCGGCTGCCTTCCGGGTCGAGCACCTCTACCTCGCCGGCGGCGCGACGTCTCCGGCGTCTGCCAAGGTCGGCAAGACAGCCATGGGTACAGAGCGGTTCCTATCCTGGTCTACCTTCGACCGCGGCCCCGACGCCGCCGACGCGGCCCGGGAGGACGGCTTCGCCGTTGTCGGCCTGGAGCTCGCCGACCACGCTGTCCCTCTCTTCCAGCTCTCGGTGGGCCCTGACGTTTGCATTGCGATCGGCCACGAGGAGCATGGCCTTACCGTGGGCACGCTTGCGGCTTGTGACGCTGTCGCGTTCATCCCCCAGCTCGGGCGCGTGGGGAGCCTCAACGTTGCGACCGCCGCGGCGGTCGCCATTTTCGAACTTCGCCGGCGCGATTGGTCGGGTGCCCCGTTGCTATAAAACTGCACCGGGGAGAGGCCCGCAAGCGGCCCGATCTGGTAGAAACAGTTTCGATCGACCTCACAAGGAGTTGACGACTGTATAAGGGGTGAACGACCGTGAAATGGAGATCGCTCTTAGCCGAAGCGCTGGGCACGGCATTGCTTGTGTTTTTTGCCGTTGGTACTGCGACACTGACTTTTGGCTTCAAAGTGACGGGGGCAAGCGAGTCCGCAGGGGTCGTAATGACGGCTCTCGCTTTCGGCCTGGTATTGCTGGTGCTCGTTTATGCGATAGGCCCGATCTCGGGGTGCCACATAAATCCCGCCGTCACCATTGGGTTTTTGGTAGCGCGGCGGATAACTCTGACGGACGCTGCCGGCTACTGGGCCGCACAGGTTGTCGGAGGGATTGCCGGCGCGGCCGCACTGTTCGGCGTCTTCCACACGACACCGAGTTACCACACCGGCACGATCGGGCTTGGCACCGACGGGTACGGGGCCCATTCGATCATCCACGCGAATGCAGCCGGCGCGTTCGTGGCCGAAGTCGTCCTCACCTTCTTGTTCGTTTTCGTGATCCTTGCCGTTACGAGACGTGCGAGCAACGCATTAGTGGCCGGCCTCGTGATCGGCCTCGCTCTCACGCTTGTCCATCTCATCGGTATCCCGATCGACGGGACCTCGGTCAACCCCGCAAGGAGCATCGGTCCGGCGCTGTTTGTCGGAGGCGACGCGCTCCGCCAGCTGTGGGTATTCATCGTCGCTCCTCTCGTCGGAGGGACGGTCGCCGCCCTCGTTTATGGCGTCCTGTACCCAGAGGGTGAGAAGGAGGCGTCGGTGGCTCCTGCAGCCGAGGAACGGGCTGCGTAGAGTCGGCGCGATGAAATCTCCGCGCCAAGGTCGAGGCGCCACCGGTCGGCGCGTGTTCTTGGCGGCTGCCCTCATGTCAGGCATGCTGTGCTGGCTACCTGCCGGGGCCCTTGCGGCAACACCCGTCGCGGGGGGTGTCAACGTGCTCGGATGGAGCTTCGAGGACCCTGCCGACATGGTCGTGGCCGGGTCGGACCTCTTCGTCGCGGACCTCAACGACAGCACCGTCATCGAGCTCGACGTCGCAACCGGTGCCTTCGTCAGGGCGCTCTTCGGGCCGCAGTACGGCTTCAACGGGCCGGAGGCGATGGTCGTCGCCGGCCCCGACCTGTTCGTTGCGAACTCCGACGCTCCCACCATCGTCGAGGTCGA
>CAWICT010000004.1:0-33468 GCA_963834735.1 uncultured Acidimicrobiaceae bacterium
CTGGTGGAGGCGAGGAGAATCGAACTCCCGAACCTCTTGCATGCCATGCAAGCGCTCTACCAACTGAGCTACGCCCCCAGATGTCCAACCCACAATAGCTGACAGGCTCAAAGGTCTCGGGGTGGACCGAGCGACCTGACCTTCCGGCATCCTTGACAGCGCCAAGAGATGCCGTTAGCTTCTTGAAATCGATTACTGAAATCGGTTCTTCCTCGAAAAGGTCCCCCACCGTGAGCCCGGCCCACACCCCCCTGAGGATCAATGATGTCGCCCAGCGAGCCGGAGTGTCGCCGGCCACGGTGTCGCGGGTGCTCAATAACAACCTGTCGGTCACCCAAGCCAAGCGGGAGAAGGTGCAGGCAGTCATCGATGAGCTCGGCTACCGGCCCAACCGGGTGGCCAGCAACCTGCGCCGCCAGCAGGCGCAGATGATAGGGGTGGTCATTTCCGACATCGAGAACCCCCACTTCACCGCCGTCGTCCGTGCCGTCGAGGACGCTGCGTACAGGCAGGGTTACCGTGTGCTGCTGTGCAACACGGACGAGCAACCGGAAAAGCAACGGTCCTACCTGGGAGTGTTGACAGCGGAACGGGTAGCCGGAGCTATCATCTCGCCGACGGAAGCCAGGGCCCCGGAGATCGGCGAGCTGATCGACCACGGCACATGCGTCGTCGCCTTCGACCGGGATATTGCAGACCGACGGGCTGACGCCGTTGTGGCCGCCAATGCTGAGGGGGCCAGGACCGGCACGGCCCACTTGATCGCGTGCGGGCATTCCAAGGTCGGCTACATAAGCGGTCCCCTCCGAGTCGAGACCGGCGCCGAACGCCTCCGCGGCTACGACGAGTGCATGAAGGCGGCCAAACTGACCCCAATAGTCGCCTACGGCGACTTCCGCTACGAGGGAGGTGCGCGGGCAACCCGCGAGCTCCTAGCCAGGGGCGCCACTGCCCTGCTCGTCGGCAACAACCTGATGGCCGTTGGCGCGCTCCATGCCATTAAGGAGGCAGGGCTAAAGGTCCGTCGCGACATCGCCCTCGTCGCCATCGATGACCCTCCCTGGGCTGAGTTGACCGACCCTCCCCTAACGACGCTCGCCCAGCCGGTGCGGGCAATGGCCGACTCTGCCGTGGAGATGTTGTTGGAGAGGCTCGGGGCGGGCCGAAAGCGTCGCAAGCGCCTGGTGTTCGACTTCGAATGGCGGCACCGTGGTTCGTGCTGCAACGAGCCAGCCTTGCAGGTAGCCAGATCATGAGCTGGCCCGTCGCACATACCTACGGTCACCAAGACAGGGCCCGGATTTCGCTCCCGGTCGGGGGCATCGGGACGGGCACCGTCGGGTTTGGGGGTCGCGGCGAGTTCCGTGACTGGGAGCTGGAGAACCATCCCTCCAAAGGGCTGTCGTCAGCGCTGACCTTCTTGGGCATTTGGTGCCAGGGGGCGAGTGGCGAGCCGGTAGCCCGTGTACTCGAGGGGGCGCTTTTCGACGAGGAAGTCGAGGGCGAACAGGGCTCTCCTGCCCCGGTCGCCGGGTTACCCCGGTTCCGCGATTGTCGCTATGAGGCCACTTACCCATTTGGCCGGGCCGTGCTCAGCGACCAACACGTGCCCGTCCGTGCTTCTGTAGAGATGTTCAACCCGCTCGTGCCTGGTGACGAGGAGGTGAGCGGTCTTCCGATCGCGATCATCACGGTGGTCCTCGAGTCCGACAGCGACGAGCCCCTCGACTGCAGCGTCATGTTCTCGTGCGAGGCCCTAACCGGGCATGGGTCGCGCAGCGCCGGCTTGCCGAGTCGTCCGGTCGCCAGGCGACGGTCCGAAGGAGGTGTCGAGGGGTACTTCCTGTCGGACGAGTTCTTCGACCCCGAGGCGGAGGGCTGGGGCTCAATCGCTGTGGCCGCCCTCGGCGAGGGGTCATGGACGGGGCCAATTTGGGGGCTTGGCAAGTGGAACCAGGGCATCTCCACAATGTGGCGCGGCTTCATGGCCAACGGGATGCCGGACGAGGGGGTCTTCGGTGTCGGCCGGGAGGGCCCGGCTCCGACATTCGGCTCTGCGGTGGCCGGCACGGTCGGGGCGCGAAAGACGCTCCCTCCCCATGGAAGGGCCGAGGTGGCGTTCCTGATGGGTTGGCACTTCCCGAACCGGCACTCCTGGGTTGCGCCGGCAAATGGGCCGCGCGGCATAAGTGGGCCGGAAATCATTGGCAATTTCTACGCCGCGTCGTACCGCGACGCGTGGGATGTCGTCGTTCGCCAGGCACCCCAAGTAACCGAGCTCCGCCGGCTCACCGAAGAGTTCGTCAACGGTTTTTGGTCGACCGACCTCCCCGCCCAGGTCAAGGAGGCGGCCCTGTTCAACCTCAGTACTCTGCGCAGCCAAACGTTTTTTCGCGACGCCGACGGCAACCCGTTGGCATGGGAAGGCTGCATGGACGATGTCGGCAGCTGTTTCGGCTCCTGTACACACGTGTGGAACTATGACCTGGCCACGCCATTCGTGTGGGGCGGGCTGGCACGGCGGATGAGGGAGATCGAGTACCTGTACGCCACTGCGGACGACGGGGCCATGAGCTTTCGCACCCTGGTCCCCCTGGACCGTGCTGGCGAGTGGGCCCAGACGGCGGCCGACGGCCAGTTCGGGTGCGTGGTCAAGTTGTACCGGGAGTGGCGCCTTTCAGGAGACGATGCCTGGCTGCAGCGGTTGTGGCCATCGTGCCGGCGTTCCATTGAGTTCGCCTGGATAGAAGGCGGCTGGGACGGCGACCGGGACGGGCTCGCCGAGGGCCCGCAGCACAACACCATGGACGTCGAGTACTACGGCCCCAACCCGATGGTGCAGTCGTGGTACCTTGCCGCTCTCGAAGCAGCCGCGGAAATGGCGGCCGCCGTTGGCGACTCGGAGTTTGCCAGCACCTGCCTTAGGCTTTTTGCCACGGGGACGGCGGCGACGGAGGAGCAGTTGTTCAATGGCTCCTATTACCAACAGCGGATAATACCGCCGCGAGACTTTTCAAGCGTGCCGGCCAAGCTGCGGCACCCGAACATGGGGGCGGAGAACCCCGACGACCCCGAGTTCCAGGTCGGTGACGGTTGCGAAGTCGATCAGCTCGTAGGCGACACATATGCGCGGCTGGTCGGGCTTGCACCTGTCTACGACGAAGGTCACTCGAAGACCGCCCTTTCCTCCGTCCACCGGCTCAACTATGTCGATGATTTCGGCAACTTAACCAACTACGTGCGGACCTACGTGGTGGATGGCGAGCGGGGCCACCTGGTGTTGTCGTACCCCAATGGGCTCCCCGAGCACCCGATGCCCTACTGGTGCGAATCCTGGACCGGCCTCGAGTACGTGTTCGCCATGGGCTGCGCCCAAGCCGGCGAGCTCCGCCTCGCCGAAGACGTCGTCGTCGCCGTGCGAGAACGCTTCTCAGGCCGCCGGCGCAACCCCTTTGATGAGGCGGAGTGCGGCCACCACTACGGCCGGGCCCTCGCTAGCTGGGGGTTGGTCCTCGCCCTGGCCGGTTTCCACTATGACGGGAGGGACGGGAGCCTCGCTTTCGATCCCGCAGGTAACCAGGGCGGCCGCTGGTTTTGGTCTACGGGCGGCGCATTTGGCACGGTCGAGCTCGCCGGCGACGACAGCCGCACAGCCCAACGTTTGCACGTGCTGGGTGGGTCCGTGCGCGTCGAGCGTGTACGAGCCCGTGGGTTGCTCTACACCCTGGCGGAGCCGGGCCTGCTCGGTCCCGGGGACTACGAGCTGCAACCCACCGGGGAGCCCGCTGCGCGAGCATAAACAGGAAGGGGCGAGCATGACCATCTTGGGGAGGGCGAGTGCTAGCTGACCTGTGGAACGTCGGGAGTTCCCACCATGGCCGCAGCAGGGCCGTTAGCCCCGAAAACCCGACGGGCGCCAAGGGCCAGGCTGCGCGGGCCGTTGCGGGCACCGGTGCCGCAGCCGCTCGTGCGCTCGGGCCGGGTTGGAAGATCTCGCCGAGTATCGTCGTCGGGCCTGGCTCGGTGGCGGAGCTGGCCGATATAAGTGGCCCGGGCATCATCAGGCACATATGGCTAACGACCACCGCGCACGGACGGGAAGCGGTGCTCCGCATGTACTGGGACGGCAACGACGTGCCCGCTGTCGAGGTGCCACTCGGAGACTTCTTTTGCAACGGGTGGGCCTCCTTTAGCCCCGTCGCATCCTTGCCGATCGTCGTGGCGCCGCACCGGGGGATGAACTCGTACTGGCAGATGCCGTTCAAGTCGAAGGCTCGCCTCACGCTGGAGAACCTGAGCGCCAAGGACCTGACCCTCTACTACCAGGTGGACTACTCCGAGCAGGAAGTTGCCGGGGACGCCGGCTACTTCCACGCCCGTTGGCGGCGCGACAACCCCTTGGGTGAGCAGAGCGTTCACGAGCTCTTGGACTGCCCATCAGGGGCAGGGGTCTACTGCGGCACTTACATGGCCGTCGGCGTCAACTCGCCGGGGTGGTGGGGAGAGGGGGAAATGAAGTTCTACCTCGACGACGACCGGGAGTTCCCGACAATCTGTAGCACGGGGACAGAGGACTATTTCGGTGGGGCCTGGAACTTCGACGTCAAGGGCGACGGTTACACACGCTACTCGACCCCTTTCCTGGGCCTGAACCAGGTCATCCGCCCCGACGGCCTTTACCTCTCGCAGCAACGATTTGGTATGTACCGCTGGCACGTCTTGGACCCCATCGCCTTCGACGACGGCTTGAGGGTTACGATCCAAGACCTTGGTTGGAACGAAGACCGGACGTACCGCAAGCGTCGCGACGACATCGCCTCGCTAGTCACCTGGTACCACGCCCTCGCCGCCTGCCTCCCGGCGCGAGGGCTCACCCTGGCCGAAATGGAGGTCTAACAGTTTCAGTTGCTGTGGTGGGTGGCTACGGCGTGGCTTTGATCTTCGGGGTCAGGCGAGCACCAGGCCGGCGAGACGGTATTGGCCGATTCGATCGGCGTCGACCACGGCGGCAAGGGATACCAACCAGGCCGTCGCCGCCCGACGCCTAGGTGCGCAGGTGGCGTTGCTGACAGCGGTAGGGCCTGACGCATTTGGTGCGATGGGCCATACGCTCTGGCAGCACGAAAAGATCGACGCCCGCAAGGTGGTAACCGGCCGGCTCCCGACAATGATGGGTTCAATTGTGGTCGAGGCGGGAGGCGAAAACCAGATCGTCGTGGGGGTGGGTGCGTTAAAGCGAGCTGACGGCCAGCCATGCTGACGACGTTCGCCGCCGAGATTGCCGCCGCCCAGGTCTGTGTTGTTTCGCTGGAGGTACCGGTACCGGTGGCCGCCCGCGCCCTCACCCTAGCCAAGCAGGCCGGCACCCTTGCCGTGCTGAACCCGGCCCCGGCCGTAGCGCTCCCCGACGAGGTCGTGCGTGAAGTAGACGTCATCGTGCCCAACCGTTCGGAAGCCGAACTCATAACCGGGAGTGCGGTCGGGACCGAAGCTGACATATTGGTGGACCGGCTCCGCCAGCGGACTGCAGGCCCACATCGTTCTGACGCTGGGCGCGGACGGGGCCATGGTTGACGATGGGACGACGCGTCACCATGTCCCCGCGCTCGTTGCACCGACCGTCGTCGACACCACAGGAGCGGGCGACGCATTCACCGGCGGCCGCTCGCGACAGCGTTCGGCACGTCGGCTCGACGTTCTGTCCGCCGTCGAGTTCGCTGTTGCCTCGGCGAGCCTCAGCGTCCGTTTGCTTCGGTGATCCCCTCGCTGCCGCACCTTTCCGACCTGCCGGTGCCGCTTCAGGAGCGAGTGGCCTAGCCAGCTCGGTACGCTCAGCTGCTCGGGTCGGCCAGCTTCTTCTCGGCGAACCTCTTTGCGGCAACATAATCTCCCCGCAAAGTCGCAGCCAATGTGGACCGCGTTCATCCTCACGGCCAGAGGCTCACGGCGCAGTACCAACCCGTGGCGCACTTGTCCCCTGGATGTCCTCTAAAGGTTGCACCATTTCGATGGCGGGCAACTGGCCCAGTGCGGGCAGCACCAAGGCGGGGTACAAGTTCACGTGCCGCTGCTCACTGTCCTTCGCTCCACGAAGCTGCCGGCCGGGACGGGCTGGAGGTCCAGGCTGTGGCCATAGTCGCGAACCTGGCGGAACGGGATGTTCGCAACAGTGTTGTACGAGGCGATGTAGCCCCACCGAGGGGTATTGCTCGTATTTGCGTCTGACCTGTGCAGGAGGTTGCAGTGGAAGACAAGAGCGTCACCCGGCTCCATCTCCATGTACGCCAGCTCGAAGCGTTCTAGTGCGGCAGCGAGGTACTCAGGGTCAGCACCTGACTGCCCGTCGACCCGGACGTGGTTTATACGGCCCAATGCATGAGAGCCGGGCAACACCTGCAAGCAACCGTTCTCTCTCACGGATTTGTCGAGAGCGACCCAAATGCTCAGCATTTCGGGGGCAAGGCACTTGTTCTCGTACCAGTACCCGTAGTCCTGGTGCCACTCCCAGGCCCCGCCTTGCAGGGGTTCTTTGACGGTCATCTTGTGGCTGTACAGATAAATGTCCTTCTGCAGCAAGTCTTGTGCGATGGAGACGAGACGCTGGTCACGTGCGACAAGTCCGTACATATCGTCGCCCGCCTCGTACCACATCTTCAACAAGGTCGTATTGCCTTCCTTGTCCTTTTTCTCCATCATGTTCCCGGCTGCTGCGTCCCGGCGAAGTTCGTCGCGTGCGTGGTCTCGGAAGGTTGCCACTTCCTCCTGCGACAACATCCCCTCGATGAGGAAGTACCCCTCTGACGAATAGTCGCTCAGTTGTTGCGGCGTCAGCACGTCCCGGCTCCCTTCTTGGAACTGCCCTTCAGGCCATGTCTATGAACAATTATGATCAAACGCTAGTCGTTCGACCGTGGCTTGTCAAGGTCGTCCCTTCGGCCACCCTGGCGTTGGTGGCCATAGCCGTAGCGGGTTTCCAGGTCAACGACGCAGCGGAAACCAACCGTGGAGCAGCGGTCGACGCCTGGTGCGAAGAGCATGAATTTCGCGCTGCGCTCGGGCGAGCGCCCGCGCTCCGCATACCAACCAGAACCACCAAGCACCAGGTCGGACCCGCCCTTGAGGATGACGAAGCGACTGTGGCCGTCGGAGTGTTCGCTCTCTGTCCATTCCCAGACCCGCCGGCGGCGATAGTGAGCGTGGCCCTCGGACACTGCCACCTGCCACTCGTCCTCGGTGGGGAGCCGTTTGCCGGTCCAAGCCGCGTACGCCCTGGCATCGCCCAGGTCAACGAACGTCACCGGCCAATCGGCTTGTTCGGGTGGTGGGCCGCCGTTAACCCAGTGGGACAGGAAAAGGTGGGGCACGATTGGTGCGTAGTCGCTCGATCGCAGGAAACTCTGGAACTCTGCGTTGCTGACCGGCAACTCGTCGATTGCCAGACCGTCGATGTTCAAGGACGCGCTGGCTCGACCGCTGCTGCTCTTGGTCGGGAAACTCCTGGTTCAGATGATCGGCGCGCACGTAGGTCCCGCACTCGCGCAGCTGGAACACTGACCCAAACGAACGAGGCCCCGGAGGGACAACACGCATCCCGGGCGAGAGGGTACGAGAAGCCGATTTCTCGCTCGGGAGTCGCAAGGGCGGCTCGACCGGAACAATCGTCTCAGGATAGGCGGCACCCGCACTAGGGCTCTCGGCGCGGGCACGCTCTATTGCCGACCAGATTTCGCTCTCGGTTTTCGCTCGTGGTGACCAAGCAGGCGATACCGCGAGCGGGGATCGTCACGCTGGGCTCCCGTGGGTCGATCCTCCGGCCGGCGAGGACGTCGACAGCCAGCGCCCCGGGCCGGAGAGCAAAGGAAACATCTGTTCCGGTGAGGTCACGTTCGGAACAATTCGCGAGCGCCCAAAGGACCGTCCCGCCGCTCTCCCAGCGGCTCGCGCGCAAGCCCTCGCTAGGCATGGGGACAAAGGGCGTCCAATCACCGAGGCTGAACAAGTCGGCAAAGCTCTTTCGGGCCCTGTGCATGGACTTGAGCAGGAGCTTGTCCCCGTCGTTCCACGGGTACCAGGAGCCGAAGACGTTCTCCCACACGACGACGCCCGCACCGTTGAGCCAGGCTGTCAGCAGTTCGTCACGGTGCCTGTCGTGCCATCTCCGTACAAGGTGTTGCATGTGCCGCTGCTCAAACCAGCGGTTCCGCATCAGGAGCCGCTCTTTGAGGGGCTCGGTCCATTGCGCCCAGGACATCAGGTGGTCGCTCACGCCCGCCAATGGCACGACCCCTTCGGACTGGAAGACATTGGCTGGCGAAACCTTGTCGATCTCGCCCCGGAGGTCACTGGGTGCGTTAGCCAGGGTATCGAGGAATATCCCGTCAGCCCCTACGGTCGAGACCAGCTCGGCCAGTGCCTGGGCGTCGGTCACAGGTTCTCTCCGCGTCTCGAGATCCCAAGGGTTGTAGTCAATGACCGCTCTCACCCCACGCCGGTGTAAGCGCTCAATTATGTCGGCGAGCGCGGTTAGGCCTCCCGGTATGTCTCTGTAGAAGTCGTACTGGTTGCGTTCGTCAAAGCCGATCCGTGGGTAGGCGTGCCAAAGGATAAGTATGTCGAAGCCACCAAAATCTCGCTCGGCATTGTCGAGGTACTTCTCGACGAGGAAGCTGCCAGAGCGAGGGTCGTAGAAACTCTCGTCCCACAACATGACCAGCCCGCATACAAAGGCTTTGCGAGCCCACTGGGATTCCACCACGTCGTCAGCGCGTGTCGTCGCTCAGGTACTCCTGGCGGGCCTTTTGGCGCCACCCCGTGATTTCCCTGACCCAAGCTGACCAGTCCGCCTCGTCGCCCGGCGCCGTCTTGAGGGCCTCGAACTGCTCTTCCAGCTCTGGTGGCATCCGTCGTCCTCAATCCCCGCCCGGGTTATGTCCGTAGACCTGGGTCATGTCTGTAGACAATAGGGTACAAGCGAGGGACGATAGCTGCCCCGTAGAGGCGCTGTCAAGGACGTCCGGCTCCGACAGAGCCGTCACGGACAGCCCCAGTCATTGACGCAAGAGGAGCGAGGTGACACGCAGAAGTTTGCTGTTGATCCAAATATCGGAGTACTCGATCGGCCGACCATCGCGCAGGTACGTAACCTGCTCCGCGTACTGGACGGGGGCTCCCCTTTTGAGCTGTAGTGCGAGCGCAACTTCGTACGTCGCGCTCTCAGCACTGAATGTGCGTCGGCCCGACCCGATCCGTAAACCGAAGCGCTGCTCCAAGGCACCGAACAGGCTCACGGAAGTGAAGTCGACCTTTTCCAGCCCGGGTGCCAGATCCAGGCGAACGTAATTATGGAGCAGGACTAAGGGGCCGCTGACGGTGGAGCGCAGCCGCGCCAAGCGAAGGACGGCCTGACCGGGGACTACGTCCAAGAGGCTGGCTACCGGCTTGGGCGCTTCCACGACAGCGAGGTCGAGGACCGCAGTCGTGGTCAGGATTCCTTGAGCGGCGAGATCTTCAGATAATGTGCTGAGTTTTTGTGCGATCGCAGGTTCGATGACCGTAGAGATCACGAACGTGCCTCGGCCCACCACCTGCCTGAGAGCGCCTTCTCCGATCAAGGTCTCGAGGGCTCGTCGTAAAGTGCCACGGCTAACGCCAAGTTGTTTAGCTAAGTCAGGCTCAGGTGGTAGGCGATAATTTGGCGGCCACTGGCCCGAAACGATCCGCTCGCGGATGCTGTGCGAGATTTGGGCATGAAGAGAAACGGCCACATCCCGCTGGGGTGGTTGTACCGAGTCGGCGGAGTGCGAGGTTCGCTTCATCGGATGCCATGATAGGGGCCCACTGTGCGGCGGTCACGGAGCGGGGACGCCACGTTTCACGGCCCTACCAGGAAGCAGCGGGGACGGCTTCTATCGCGCGCCTTCGGCGGTGTCGCGGAAGCGATGGCCCGCCAGGCCGCACCTGCCCACCGCCGCGGTCCATCCCGTCAGTGTGCCCCGGGCTGTGAGCGAGAGCCCTTCAGCCTTACACGGCCTCATGGGCCAGAACCTGTCGACACTGGAACGTGCTGGGGCTGGGGAGACCCCAGTGCTAGCGTGGTCTGGGTTGACGCAGTGTTGCGCCCCTCATAGGCGTCGGCTACCGACGCCCCCGCAAGGAGCCGGCCACCAATGATGAACGCGCTTTCCAAGCGAGCTCGCCTGGTGCTTTCGTGCACCTCCTTGGTCGCTTCGCTGGCCCCGTCGATAGCGCCGGGCTCTTGGGCTCCGGCTCAGAAGTCCGGGGCTGTCGTTGGCTACGGGATCAGCGAAGGCCTTGAGACGCTTCTTGACGCCCATGCGGACAGCGCCGGAGCCGTCGTCCCATCACCCGGCACCGGACTGGCTTATATCGCCTGGGACCGGGTGGCAAGCTCACCGACCAAGGCCGACACTGTCCTTTTCTGCCGGATGACCCTCGGCGGCGCCTGCCTCCAGCCCATTGCGCTGCGCCTACCTTCTAGCCCAGGCGGGAGCGAGGGCAGCCCAACCCGAGCCCTTCCCGGTTGTGGGCCGCAACACCAAAGACGTGTACGTTGTGGCCCCCCGGTATGGTGCTGGGGACGTCGTCGTGTGGGAATCCGTCAACTATGGCATCAGTTTTGGCGCACCCCAGACATACACCAACTACGCCGATGGTACCACCGTTGACGATGTCCTACTCGCCCCGTTCATCAGCTCCGACGAGTTCTCCATAAGCTCATACAATCCCGAGTTAGGCTATACCTGGCTCGCCCCGTCAGTGTTAGGGGTGACCTCCCACGAATTCGTCTTCAATGCCGAGGATGTCGAGTCCGGGACTAGCGGTTTCGCCGGTGCTGAGATAGTTGAGGCCTACTCGACGGTAAGCGGCCCTCTTCGCGTTGGCTATTACTACGATGAGTCAGACTACGACCTCCAGCCCAATCAATGGAGTCGCCCCGGCTTAGTTGGGAGCGGTGAAGACCCGCTGCTCGCAGAAGTGTCTTCTGGTTTGCTCCTGCTCGACTACTACGTTGATGCTAAAGGCGATGGTAATCTTGAGTTACGCCCTGGGACGTTGCAGAGCACAAGTTCGGTGCAGTGACTGTCCTTGCCACGGACCCAGCCCCTTTGACAACGATATTGGGGCCATGTATTGGGATATCCTTGGCAACGTTTATGTCGTCTGGCCCGGTGCTGATTCAGCTGGTAACTCAGTAATGCGCATGTGGGTGTACAACCCATTTACTCGTGTATGGTCTGCCCCTGTCGATATTGCCAATATCGTCGGCGAATACGATGGGGCGGCTCATATAGCGGTCTACACGGGCAAAGGCTATGTCACCTTCCGCGACAGCAGGGGTCTCGAGATGGTCTACCTCTACCCGAAGGCGAAGTCGAATGCTCCGCGGCCCAAAGCCTAAAGCCGGCTCTACCGAGCAAAAGAGACGGTACAGCCGCGCTCAATTTGGACGATAGTTCTCTCATGCCTGGTTACTACGCCAGGCGACCACGCTTGGGGACCAAACGGCATGGACGCCCGGCCATCGTTTACTTCGCCGCTCTGACCGGCCTGGCGCTGCTGTTCTCTGCCGTGGGTCCTTCGGCGACGGCGACGGTGACGGCGACGCCAGCGGTCCGGCAGCCGTGCCGAGCTCTTCTTTGAGCGAGCTGAGTGCCTCGGCGGGTTCCAGGGTCACGGTGAGCGGGAGCGGCTTCCAACCGGGTAGCGCCGTGAGGATGGAGATCGGTACCAAGCCGACCGGTGCGAGCTCTGTGCTGGCCGTCGGTGCGGCGGGCGACGTAAACGCAGCTCTAGGGGTGCCAGCGGGCTCACGGCCAGGTTGGGACGACGTGGTCCTCAGGGGGGTCGCTCCGGACGGCCACGTGCTGGTGGAGGAGCTGGCCCTGCAGGTGACCGGGTAGCTGACCGGGTAGTGACCGGGCAGGCGACTAACGGGCGGGCAACAGGATCAGGTCGGCGCGGCTGATCAGCCCGGTGGCGAGAGCCCACTCGGCCAGGTGCGGGAGGGCGTTCTCCCCCAAGAGGTTGGGCACGCCGGCATTGGTGAACCGCGTCCGCAGGTACTCGACCCTCTTCACGAGGGTCGTACGGGGCCAGTCCAGGCGAGCTGCGGCGTCGGCGTAGCTCTTGGGGTGGGGGTCGTAACGGGGAAATGGTTCGAGGTAGCCGGCGAAGAGCGCCACGAGCGCCAACTTGTCTGCCGGCGTGATCGAGACGTCGGCGGCGGCCCGGGTGGGGTTGCCGTCGGTCTGCGGCCCGGTAGTGGGGCCGTGGCGGAGGCCGTCCAGAGCGTCTTCGGGCAGGTCAACGGTGAGTGCGTGACGCCTCGTCGCTCCCTCGACTATCACCGTGATCGGCGCCGTCAGCGCAATGCGCCTACCGGGCGGCAGCACGGTGCGTATGCCCACGTCGTCGACAACTTCGAGCGGCCGGACCGTGCTCTTGTTCACGAGCCACCAAACGCCAGCGTCGGCCTCGAGGGAGCCGGCGACGCGCGAAATCCCGAGGTCGGAGGGGTCAAGGCAGAGGTTGGTCCGCTGCGAACGGCCGAAAGTGAACGCTTCACCCGTGGCGACGTCGAAGCGCTCCTTGCCGCGGCCGATTGTGAGACTGGACTTTCCGTCTGCCACAACAGGCAAGGTACAACAGGCCGCGCCTGCACGCTGGCCCAAGTTCACTTTTCGGACAATGGCCTGATCATTGCCACGCCTCCGAGGGCTCTCCGAGGCTCTCCCACCAGTTCTGGGGACGAATTTGTGTTGCCTATCGACGGCGTTTGGTCCCCAGATGGCATTTCGCGGCACGAGGGCGGAGATCGTGGCGCCGGTCCGACGGGACCGGCCACGGGACCAGACCGGGCCGGCCTGCCGGAGCGGGTCCGACGGGTACGGGTCCTACGGGCGCCGGTCCGACGGGGGCCGGAAACCGGGCCAAGAGCGGTGCGCCGGCAGCGTACCCTGTAAGGCCATGAGCTACGCGTACGACGCTCAAGAGATCGAGAGCCGCTGGCAGGCCCGTTGGGCAGCGGAGCACGCCTACGAGGTTGACAACGACGACCCGCGGCCCACCGCGTACGTGCTGTGCATGTACCCCTACCCGAGCGGCCCCGCTCATCAGGGCCACGTACGCAACTACACCTTCGGCGACCTGAACGTCCGCTGGCGCACGATGCAGGGCTATTCGGTGCTGAGCCCGATCGGCTTCGACAGCTTCGGCCTGCCGGCGGAGAACGCGGCGATCAAGTCCGGGGTGCACCCGCGCCTGTTCACCGACGCCCGCATCGCCGAACTGTCGAGCTCGCTGAAACGGCTGGGCGCCAGCTACGACTGGCGGCGCGTGGTGAAGAGCCACGACCCGACGTACATGCGGTTCAACCAGGTCATCTTTCTTCGCTTCCTGGAGGCCGGGCTTGCCTACCGGAAAAAGGCCCCTGTCAACTGGTGCCCCGGCTGCAACACGGTCCTGGCCAACGAACAGGTGCGCGCCGACGGGACCTGCGAGCGCAGCGGCGACCTCGTCATAAAAAAGGACCTGGAGCAGTGGTTCTTCCGGATCACCTCTTACGCCGACGACATGCTGGCCGCCATGGACGGCCTGGAATGGCCGGAGCGCGTGAAGACCATGCAGCGCAACTGGATCGGCCGCTCGGAGGGTGCCCAGTTCGAGATGGCGGTCGCCGGCTCAACAGAACGGATCGAAGTCTTCACCACCAGGCCGGACACTTCCTTCGGCATGACTTTTGTGGTGCTGGCGCCCGAGCACCCGCTAGTCCTGTCGATAGTTACCCCGGACCGCCGGGAAGATGTCATGGCGTTTATCGAGCGAGTCCGCCAGGAACCCGACATCGAGCGCCAGTCGACCGAGATCTCACTGGAAAAGCGCGGCATTTTCACGGGGGCCTACGCGGTCAACCCGTTCAACGGCAAAGAGGTCCCGGTCTACTTGGCGGACTATGTCCTGATGGGGTACGGGACCGGCGCGATCATGGCCGTGCCCGCGGAGGACCACAGGGACTGGGATTTCGCAACGGCGTACGGGTTGCCGAAGGTCCGCACGGTTCAGCCTCCCAAGGGCTGGGAGGGCGGCGCCTACACCGGCGACGGCCCGCGGATAAACAGCGAGTGGCTGGACGGCATCGAAGACACAGGCGAGGCGAAAGCCAAGGCGATCGACTGGCTCGAGGAACATGGGCTCGGGAAACGCACCGTGCAGTACCGCCTGCGCGACTGGCTGCTGTCTCGCCAGAGGTACTGGGGTTGCCCGATACCCGTCGTCTACTGCCCTGACCACGGGATAGTCCCCCTGCCGGAAACTGAACTGCCGGTACTGCTGCCCGACGACGTCGAGTTCCTTCCGACGGGCGAGTCCCCGCTGCGCAAAGACGCAGCGTTCCTATGGACGACGTGCCCGATCTGCGGCAAGCCCGCCGAACGTGAGACCGACACGATGGACACCTTCGTCGATTCATCGTGGTACTTTCTACGTTTTTGCGACCCGTGGACAACCGACGCCCCTATCGACGACAAGGCGGCGGAGCGTTGGATGCCGGTCGACCAGTACATCGGTGGCATCGAGCATGCCATCTTGCACCTCATGTACGCACGCTTCTACACGCGGGCTTTGGGCGACGTCGGGCTGTCGCCCAAGCATCTCAAGGAGCCTTTCAAGAGGCTGTTCACCCAGGGCATGATCCGCATGGACGGCACGAAAATGTCGAAGTCCAAAGGCAACTTGATCGCGCCGGAGATGTACTACGACTCCGTGGGAGCCGACGCTCTGCGAATTTTCCACCTCTTCGTCGGGCCGCCCCAGGACGATTTCGACTGGACCGATCAGACCGACGAGGTAATTGAGGGCTGCCGCCACTTCCTCGACCGCGTGTGGCGGTTGGGGACCGGCGAAGCGGACGGGTCGCAGGGCACGGACCGCGAACCCAGCGCCGAAGACGAACGGGTCGTAAAAGCAACTCACCGTTTGATCGAGAAGGTGACCCACGACTTCGAGCGCTGGTCCTACAACACCGCCGTGGCAGCGCTGCGGGAGCACACCAACGTCCTGTACCGCTACACGCAGTCCGCGGGGGGAGCCCGGCGGGCGACCCTGGACGAGTCTGTCAACACGATGCTGTTGCTGCTGGCCCCTATCGCTCCCCACATGAGCGCGGAGCTTTGGGAACGCCGGCACGGCGAAGGTACCAGGGTGCACGCAGAGCACTGGCCCTTGGCCGACCCCGCGATGCTGACCGAAGAGCGGGTGACCCTGATCGTGCAAGTGAACGGCAAGGTGAGGGAACGCATCGAGATCTCGCCCGCAGCGACGACCGAGGAATGTGTGGCGGCTGCGCTCGCCTCCCCCAAGGTGGCGAGCCAGTTGCAAGGTCGTGAGCCCGAGCGCGTGGTGGCGCGGCCGCCTCACCTCGTCAACATTGTGACCTGACGTCCAAGCGTCCGAGCGGAGGCATTAATCTCGGGTCAGCTCGGAGGGCACAGCCAGCCCTGGAGAGCAAGGAGGCCCGAATGCCCGCTGGTCCGGCTCGGTGGCGTCTCGTCCGCAATACCCTCGCGGTTGGCCTGAGTGCGGCCGCGCTTGTCGTCACATCGTGCGTGAGCGCGGTGCCCTCAGCTGCCTCGCCGACCGTCCCGCCCGCCCCAACCGGGGCGTACGCAGTGGGCGGGCTCACCGGGGCGACGGTGTCGTGGACCGCCCCGGCATCGAGCGTGGCAATCACCGGCTACGAGGTCGTCCCGTACCTCGGTACAACGGCCGAGCCGGGCGTCAGGTTCTCGTCCCTCGCAACGACCGAGACGGTCAGCCCGCTGACCAACTTCGCCACTTACTCGTTCGTGGTAGAAGCGCTCAGCACCGAGGGCGCAAGCCCGCCGTCAAAACAGAGCAACTTTGTGGTCATCAACCTCCTAGCCGAGCTCGGCAAATCAATCAACAAGTTCATCGCGAAGGAGCACGTGGTCGGCTTGGCGGCGGCAGTTGTGATGCCCACGCCGGCGAAAAAGCTCTACACCTTCGGCAATGGATTTCCTGGACGGGGTAAGCCGCGTCGGCGGGAGCGCCGTGACCGCAACGACTCAGTTCGAGATCGGGTCCAACACGAAGACCTTCACGTCTGCGCTCCTGTCGTACATGATCACGCAAAACAAAATAAGCCTGGACGACGACCTGCAAGCCTTCGCCCCGACAGGGACCACGGTCACTTCTGCGAACGGCGAGCAGATCACCATCGCTGACCTTGTCACCGACGAGGGAGGCCTACCTGACGACCCGCCGAACCTGGCCGGCGACTGCACAGCGCCCTGCACGCCCTTGCAGAACTACACCGAACCATTGATGTGGGATGCGGTGACCGACCCGATCGGCCTCACCCCAGGGGCCAACTGGCAGTACTCAGACTTCGGCAACGGATTGCTGGGCACGGTGCTCGCAAATATCTACGACCCGCACCAGGCGGCCCCTCCCTACAATCAGGCGCTCGCCACGTTAGTCACCGGCCCGCTGGGGATGAGCTCGACCTACCTCGAGCGGGCGACCCCGCAGCTCGCTACCGGGTACAAGTACCTTTCCGGCGTACAAACCAGGACCAAGTATTGGGACAACACCGGGGCGATGGCCGGCGGCGGCGGGCTCATCTCGGACCTGGACGACATGACGACCTGGGTCGAGGCGCAGTCCGGGTTCCCCAACGCCGACTCGAGCTTCCTCCCCCAGACCACGTCACCCCTCGCGGACGTGACCTCCCAGTGCACGGACGACCTCTGCTCGCCCATGCACACCTTTCCAGATGGGGATGGCCTGGGAAATCTACCCCGAGACGGGTCTCGGCCTCGTAGCGATCAAAACCGGAGGGACGCATGGGATGAGCTCGGCTCTCCTGGTCTTGGCCGGCCGGGAAGAGGCCGCAGTCATCCTGGCCAACGAGGGCGGGCTCGCGAGCAACGGAATCATAGGGCTTGCGGTCCGCCTCCTTCAGGACCTCCCCCCACCAGCGCCTGCCGCTCCGAGCCCCACTCCCCCTACAACCCGTGTGACCTGTTCAGGAGACACCTGCATGTAGCGGCCGACCCGTCGGGATCAGAAGGTGACCGGCGCCCAGAGGTGGCCACCGTCGAAGGTCATGATCATCCTGGTGGTCGTCGATGTTGACTGCACGATGCCCACACCCTGGAGGGGGCTCGTGAAACCGAGGTAGTTGAGCTCGCCGTGGTACACGACGGTCCAGGTATGGCCGCCGTTGAAGCTCGCCGTGAGTTCCTGGCCCATGTCGCCGTGGGAGAGCAGGATGGCCCCCGGCTCCGGTGAAGCGAGGACGTTGCCGAAGAAGTCCCCCTGCGGCCCGAGCTCGGGGCCGGCCTGGAAGGAGCTCCCACCGTTGCTCGAAAAGTAGAGCCAGCTCGACCCGAGGGTCGCCCCTTTGGGAGCACTCTTGGAGAGCCCCTCGGCGAAGCCCCCCATTACGCACACCGCGACCAGGTTCTCCGCCGTGGAGGCTGCCGGGATGGCGAAACTGTCGCCGACTGAAGCACACGGCGGCACCCAGCCCACCCATTGGCCGCCGACGAGCTCGGCGCTGCCAGTCGTGCCCCGGTCGTTGCCCTCGACCAACCAGCCGTGCGAGCCCTGAAGAACGAAGGCGCCCGACTGCTCTCCCCCACCGGCCGGGGAACCCAAGCCGACGGCGTTGTCATGGCTCCAGCTGTCGTGGGTGAGCGGCGAGCTCTCCACGGTGACGCCGAAGCTCTTGTCGTGGGCCATGAAGTACACCCTGCCAGCGGTGGCCTCCAGGTCGAAGATCGAACCTGTGGGGTCGAGCCCCGCCGGCAGCCGGTCCTGCACCCAGGTGGCGCCTCCGTTGTGAGTGGACCACAGCGCAGGTCCGCTGGTGCCCTGGAATTGGGAAGGCACCAACAAGCCGCCGTAAATCCACCCGTCCGACAAGTTGGCAAAGCGGACGTTCAGCCCACCCCCACAGCACTCGTCGAGCGCCGAGGAACCGCTCACTTTGCGGTCTGCGGCCGCAACCAGGGCGGCGGGGAGCGGCCTCGTCACCCAGGAACTTCCCGCATCGGTGGTCTCCCGAAGGCCGAGGCACGTTCCTGAGGCGCACGGGCTCGTCCCAGGGCCCACCCGGTCTTGAGCGATACGAAGGTCACCGACAGCGGGTCGAACCTGGCTGCAGCCGGCGCCGCAGCTACCGCCGGAACCGGTGCGGGTGCCGCGGCCGACGCCGAGGCCACGGCATCACCGCTAGCCAGCCCCGTCACGGCCAAGAGCCCGGCCAGGAGGCCCGCACATACCGCCATAGACATCGAAATTGACCGCCACGCTCTGTTTGCCCTCATGGCAGCCAGAATACGGCGCAACTACGAGCGGATTGCCGATCCCAGGTGGGCTGACCTCCCCATTCAGCCTCGGAACCGTGCCGCTGCGGGCCCGTCTGGTCCATCTGTATACCGAAAAACGCCGATCAAAAGTCGGCCAGGCGGCGCGGGGCGTATAAAAGTCGCGCCAAGCGTTGCTCGGCGGCGCTCGACGTCGCCGGGCGCGTTAGCGGCTCTCGCCCCGCAGGAACCTCTCGAGCTCGGCGGCGATCTCGTCGCCGGTGGGCAGGTTGCTGAACTCGATTGCGGAGAGCCCGAGCTCGGAGTCGTGCTGGGTCTCGAGCTGGCGGACCATGGCGGAATGTTCCTCGCTGGCTTCGATCAGCGCCTGGATCTGGTCACGGGCGGTGTCCCCGGCCCGATGGAGCGCCGCGGTGTCGATGCGGATGCTGGTGAGCTTGGACAGCTCGTCGAGCAGGGTCGCCGAGGCTTCGGGGTAGGGAGTGCCCGAGGCGTAGTGAGGGACGCGGGCCCACACGCCGATGGACGGGACGCCGGCCTGCCCGAAGGCGACTTCGAGGACCGCCTGCGCCCCGGCCGGGACCTCCATGGTCGCGGGGAGGAAGCCGACTCGGCCGGCCAGTTCGGCGCTGCTGGCGGTCGCCGCCAGGCGTACCGGCCTCGTGTGCGGGACCGGGGCCGGGAAGGCGCCCAGGCCGACCACCATCTCGACGCCGAGGCGCAGGCCGAGCGCCACGACCTCATCGGTCCATTCGTGCCAGCGAAGGTCGGGCTCGGGGCCGGCGAGGACGAGCAGGCTCCGGCCATCGGTTTCGGTCGCGAAGAGCAGGCGCAGCTCGGGCCAGGTCAGGCCGCCGTGGGTCCCGTGAGAGATCCGCAGCACCGGCCGCCTCGAGCGCTGGTCGAGCAGGGCATCGGAGTCGAAGGTGGCCAGCACGTCGTGCGGGACAGACTCGAGCAGCGCGTTGATAGCCGTCGCCCCGGCGTAGCCGGCATCGACCCAGCCGTCGAGCCCGAGCACGAGCACCGGGCGTTCGAGCTGGGGCCAGCTCCTGATGGACGCGAATGTCATAGAGCTCCCATTGGGAATGTCACGCTCCTGTGGGACGCTATACCTACGGGGCCCGGAAGGTGGGCCACCGTGGCGCAGAGCGCCGGAGGAGATATGACTGCAACGTTGGACGTAACTGACGCCACTTTTGAGGCTGAGGTCTTGGAACGCTCCACTCAGGTACCGGTCGTGGTTGATCTTTGGGCCTCATGGTGTGGCCCATGCCGCACGCTAGGGCCCATTTTGGAGAAATTGGTGGCCGAGAGGGACGGAGAGGTGGTGCTGGCGAAGGTCGACGTGGACGCGAACACCCGCGTGGCCGCCAGTTTCCAGGTGCAATCGATCCCCGCCGTCTACGCCGTACGCAACAAGAAGGTTGTGAGCGGGTTCATCGGTGCTCAACCCGAGGCCACTGTTCGTGCCTGGCTGGCCGAAGTGGCACCGGCGCCGACCGAAGTGGACCAGCTCATCGCAGCTGGAGACGAAGCCTCGCTGCGCAAGGCGGTGGCCCTCGAGCCTGCCAACACGACGGCCATCATTTCCCTCGCTTCGGTGCTGATAGCCAATGGGACCTCCGACGGCAAGAAAGAGGCCCTCGTCTTCCTCGAACGCGTCCCCGAGACCGCCGAAGTGCGCCACCTGTTGGCGGAGGCACGGGTTGGCGACGAGGCTGCGGGCGGCGACGATGCCGTCACGGGCAAGCTCGACGCTTTGCTCGACCGGGTAAAGGACGACCCTGCCGCCAAGCAGGAGTACCTCGACCTGCTCGAGCTCATGGGCGAAGACGCCAGGGTCGCCGGGTACCGCAAGGCGTTGACGGCTCGCCTGTTCTGAGGGGCCGAGCGACGGCGGGAGGCGGTAGCGTCGCTGGCGCCATGATCACAACGCTGTCCCCGGTGCTGGAACTCGGAGGTCGCCGCTACGACCTGACCACCCGGGCGCTGGTCATGGGCATCCTGAACAGGACCCCGGACTCGTTCTTCGACAAGGGCGCCACCTGGGACTGGGACGCCTTCTGGCGGCGGGCCGACCAGATCGTGAGCGAGGGCGCCGACATCCTCGACGTGGGCGCGGTCAAGGCTGGCCCGGGGCCGGAGGTGGACGAGGACGAGGAGCTCAGCAGGCTGATGCCGGCCGTCGAAGGCCTCGTCGCCCGCTTCGACCTGCCGGTGTCGGTTGACACCTGGCGGGCCTCCGTCGCTGCCGAGGCGTACCGGGCGGGCGCCGTGCTCGGCAACGACATCAGCGGCTTCGCCGACCCCAAGTACCTCGACGTCGCGGCAGCTGCCGGGGCAAGCGTGGTGGCGACCCACATCCGCCTTGCGCCGAGGGTCCCGGACCCCGAGCCCGTCTACAACGACCTGGTCAGCGACGTCTGTGCGTTCCTCACCGAACGTGCCAGCCGTGCCCTGGCCGCGGGCATCCCTGCATCCCGGGTGATGGTCGATGCCGGGCTCGACCTTGGCAAGACGGCCTCGCAGTCCCTCGAGCTGTTGCGGGCTTCCTCCACGCTGGCTGCGCTGGGCTACCCGCTCCTGCTCTCGGCGTCCAACAAGACCTTCTTGGGGGTCGTCCTCGACCTGGAGATCGACCAGCGCCGGGAGGCGTCCGCCTCGGCCCACGCCCTTGGGATCGCCCTCGGGTGCCGGGTGGTGCGGGCGCACGACGTTCGTGGGACCTGCCGGGTCCGCGACATGCTGGCGGCGATACTGGAGGCCCGATGAGCGGCCCGTCCGACAAAACGAATAGCTGGCTGGTCACCGGGGACGACGCCTCGCTGCTAGGGGACGCCGTCAGCAAACTGGTGGGCGAGCTTGTCGGCGACCGCGAGCGGTCCTTCGTGGTGGAGGACTTCGCCGGCGAGGAGCTCGACGTGGCCGCCGTCGTGGACGCCTGCAGGACGCCGCCGCTGTTCTCCGACCGTCGGGTAGTGGTGCTGCGCGAGGCCGGCGCCCTGACGAGCGACCAGCTCCAACCGCTCCTTTCCTACCTGGAGGAGCCGATGCCCTCGACAAAGCTCGTCGTGGCCGGAGGAGGTGGCACGCTCCCGGCCAAGTTCGTGAACGCCTTCAAACAGCCAGGGGCGGCCGTGCTCAACACCGACGTCGGCAGCCGGGAAGCCCACAGCTGGGTCACCGAGCGCCTGTCGCACGGGCCCGTCAAGCTGGAGCCAGCCGCTGCTGCGCAGGTCGAAGCACACCTGGGAGAGGACCTCAACCGGCTCGGCATGCTCTTGGACACGCTGGAGGCCGCCTATGGGACCGGGGCACGGGTCGGCCCCGAAGAACTCGCGCCCTACCTCGGCCAGCCCGGCTCGGTGCCACCCTGGGACCTCACAGATGCGATCGACCGAGGCGAACCGGTGGCAGAGGCGCTCAAGCTGTTGCACCGCCTCATGGAGGCGGGTAGCCGCCACCCGCTGGTCGTCCTCGCAATCCTCCACCGCCACTTCGGCAACATCCTGCGGGTGCAGTCACCCGACATCGCGACCGAGGCCCAGGCGGCTGAGGCGCTCGGCATCGCCAAGGGCCGCAGCACCTTCCCCGCCCGCAAGGCGCTCGACGCTGCCCGCCGCCTGGGGATGCGTGGGAGCGGGGATGCCGTCATCGCACTAGCGGACGCCGAGCTGGCCCTCAAGGGCAAGTTGGACTGGGAACCCGAGGTCGTGCTGGAGGTGCTCGTAGCTCGCCTCTGCCGGCTTTCCCGCACAGCGCGTGGCGCGCCTGTGCACGCGGGTGCGAGGGGGCACGGCCGGCATTGAGCCGCGGCGACGGCTGCGTCGGCGCTTCCGGCGCTGGTCTGCTCGGTGCCGACCTGTTAGGCGCAGGCGCCGGCTGACGCGGCGGTTGGCCTACTCAGCGCTGGCTGAGGTGCCCGCGTGCGCGGCTTGGCGCATGAGGGCCGACTTGCGGTTGGATGCCTGGTTGCGGTGGATAATGCCCCGCTGGGCCGCCTTGTCCAGCTTCTTGACCGCAATACGCAGGTCCTCGACCGCCGTTTCCTCGCCCGCCTCAAGCGTAGTAAGAGCCGTCTTGACCCGGGTCTTGACCTCGGACTTGGCGGCCTTATTGCGCAGGCGGCTCTTCTCGTTGGTGCCGATACGCTTTATCTGGCTCTTGATATTTGCCACAGGGAGTTAGACGATAGCAGCATCCGGGTGCTTCTCGCGCTCGCCAGGGCGCTCGGTGGGCGGCGGGCGCTGAGCTCGGACGGGGCCCCGACGGGGCCTGCTGATCTGCTTCGACCGTCACCGGCCAACGTATAGGCCAAACTGGGAGCTAGCACCATGAGCAACCTGACCTCCTCCACAGCCGCGGACAAGATCCGCAACCTCTCGATCGTGGCCCACATCGACCACGGCAAATCGACGCTGTCGGACCGCATCCTCGAACTAACCGGCGCGGTGAGCGCCCGGGACATGCGCGACCAGTACCTGGACTCGATGGACATCGAGCGCGAGCGCGGCATCACGATCAAGGCGCAGAACGTGCGGGTCTACTGGAAGGGCTACACGGTCCACCTGATCGACACGCCGGGCCATGTCGACTTCAGCTACGAGGTGAGCCGCAGCCTGGCCGCCTGCGAGGGGGTCGTACTGCTCGTCGACGCCGCGCAAGGCATAGAAGCGCAGACCCTGGCGCACGCCTACCTGGCGCTCGAGCATGACCTCGAGATCATCGTCGTGCTCAACAAGATCGACCTCCCCGCCGCCGACCCCGAACGCGCCGCCGCCGAGATCGAAAAGGTGCTCGGGATCCCAGCCGAAGAAACGCTTCAGGTATCGGCCAAAACCGGCCAGGGAGTCCCCGAACTGCTCGACGCCATCTGCGAACGGATCCCCGCCCCCAAGGGTGAACGGTCTGCTCCG
Organism: uncultured Acidimicrobiaceae bacterium; assembly: GCA_963834735.1. Classification (GTDB taxonomy): domain Bacteria; phylum Actinomycetota; class Acidimicrobiia; order Acidimicrobiales; family Palsa-688; genus Fen-671. The sequence continues at coordinate 23,291 of CAWICT010000004.1, forward strand.
CTGCAGGGGCTCATTTTCGACTCGTATTACGACCAGTACCGGGGCGTCGTCAGCGCAGTGCGGATCTTCAACGGGCTGCTCATGTCCGGGGAAAAGCTCCGCTTCATGCAGACCGGGCGCGTCCACGAGATCGAAGAGGTCGGCGTGCGCTTGCCGGTGCCGACCGAGGTGCAAGGCCTCGGCCCGGGCGAAGTCGGCTACATCATCGCCGGCATCAAAGACGTCGGGGAAGCCCGCAGCGGCGAGACGATCACCGACGCCGCCCGGCCGGCAGAGAAGCCCCTCGAGGGCTACCTGGAGCCGAAACCGATGGTTTTCTGCGGGCTTTACCCGGTGGAAGGCGACGAGTTCGAGTCGCTCCGGGATGCGTTGGAGAAATTGCGGCTGAGCGACTCCTCGGTCTCCTACCTCCCCGAGTCGTCGGCTGCGCTCGGGTTCGGTTTTCGCTGTGGCTTCCTCGGCCTGCTCCATATGGACATCGTCCGGGAGCGACTGGAAAGGGAGTTCAACCTGTCGCTCATAGCGACGGCCCCGAGCGTCGAGTACATCGCCCGGCTCACCGACGGCTCCGAGGTGCGCGTGCACAGCCCGGCCGAGATGCCTTCGCCGCAGAAGATCGAGGTGGTCGAGGAGCCGTTCCTCCAGGCGACCATGCTGCTGCCGTCCGAGAACACCGGAACCGTAATGGAACTTTGCCAGGCGCGGCGCGGCGAGATGCTCCGCATGGAGTACCTCTCGCCCGAACGCGTCGAGCTCGTCTACAAGATCCCGCTCGCGGAAGTGGTCATGGACTTCTTCGACGCACTGAAGAGCCGCACCAAGGGCTATGCCAGCCTCGACTACGAACCGGCCGGTTTCGAGCCGGGAGACCTCGTCAAAATAGATATCCTCTTGAACGGGCTACCCGTGGACGCTTTCAGCGCCATCATCCACCGTTCAGACGTGAACGAGTACGGGCGGCGGATGACGGAGAAATTGCGTGAGCTGATACCGAGGCAACTGTTCGACGTTCCGATCCAGGCCGCCGTCGGAGGCAAGATCGTTGCCCGCCAAACCGTGAAGGCGAAACGCAAAGACGTTCTTGCGAAATGCTACGGAGGCGACATCACCCGCAAGCGCAAGCTCCTCGAAAAGCAAAAAGAGGGCAAGAAGCGCATGAAGAACATCGGCCGGGTCGAAGTGCCCCAGGAGGCCTTCATCCAGGCCCTGCGCCTCGTCGCCTCGACGATTAACTTCGCCAAGCGGAGGTCTCGGAGTACCTCATTGCCGCTTGACAGCGACTTGAACAGTGTATAAGATTATCTATCAGTGTCATATGCATCAACGTCCGTAGGGTGGCGAGAAGCACGGCGGAGATCCGCCCGTGACGCCATCGTCGATGCCGCTTGGGAGCTAGCGCACAAGGAGGGCTTGGCCGCATTTTCACTTCGAGACTTGGCGCGAAGGGCCGGTATAACCACGCCCACCGTCTACGCCTACTTCGACTCGAAAAGTGCGATTTATGACGCCATGTTCAGCCGAGCGGCGACCGAGTTCGCCGCTTGCATGACTGAGCCGTTTGAGGCGGGGCCGCCTTTGGAGCTGCTCGTGGCCTCGCTACGACGCTTCGCCCAGTTCTGCGAAAGCGACATTGCTCGGTATCAGTTGCTCTTCCAACGGCTGATCCCGGATTTTGAACCGTCGGCCGAGTCGTATGCCCCAGCCGTACGTGCCCTCGACGTGGCCCGGGAAATTCTGGCGGCCAACGGGATCACCCAGCCTAGACATTTAGACCTGTGGACAGCGATAGTCACCGGTCTCGTCGACCAGCAGCTCTCTAATGACCCGGGTGGGGATCGGTGGACGAGGTTGAGCGCCGAGGCTGCGACCATGTTCGTCACCCATTGCCAATCGGCCCCCGAGCCCGGCAAGCGAGTAGCCAAGTCATCCTCGCCTACCAGGTCTCGCCCATGAACACCGAGGTCGACGGGATGTGCCGCTCATCTACCGACGTCTACGTTCATTCCTGATAAAGAACTCAAGGGTTCACGTTCAAGGCCCCCCTGTCATCACCAAACCATAGAAGGAAACCACATGACCAGCCGTGACCAGAGCCCGCCTTCACCACCTAGCTCTCACTGTGACCGACCTCGACGCCAGCGTGCGCTGGTACGAAGATATCTTCGCTGTTCACTTCATGATGGACGCACCCCACCAAGGCGGTGTTGGCAGGGTACTCGCTGACGATGCGCACGAGCTGATGATTGTCCTGCACCGTCACGACACCAACGATGGCGGCGTTTTCGGAGAGACCACCACCGGGCTGGACCACGCCGGGTTCATCGTGCCCATACGGGCCGACCTTGAGGCGTGGCAAAGCGCATCTCGAAGCGCACGGTGTCGTCCGGCTGGACGTGGCCGATAAGCCCTTGACCCAGTCCCCGATCGCGGACGAGCCCTATGGGTCCGTGCTTGTCTTTCGCGACCCCGACAACATCCAACTTGAGATTTTCAGCCCGGCTCCCCTCCGTAGGGTAAACGGCAACCCGGCACGAGCCAGCCGATATTGCGCTGGGCTTCCCGCGAAGCCGCAGCGACGCCGCTTTCAACGAGCGCATCGTTCAAATCGACCACATCAAAGCAAGGGTGCTTTCTGTTCTTGACCGGCCCGTGGTGCAGCACACCTACCAGGTCCTGAGCTGACACCGCGGCACCCATACGCGGCCCAGCCCAGAAGGCCCAGCAATTCCAAAGCTCTTCACGTAGCGACATCCAACCCACAAGGGAGCCCCCATGATTGCCAGAACATCCTCCAACCCGCGCACCCAGTCGACGCGCCGCTTCTCCGGGCGCCGATCGTCCCGGTACAGCGGTCTGCTTCTAAGCGCAACAATCGCATTGGGCCTCGTCGCCGTCCCTACCGTCGCCCAGGCCTCGTCCCTCGCCGGCGCAGGCGACCTCGTCGTGCAGCAAAGTAAGCGCCGCATCGGTGGCCGCGGCCGTCGGCCATCCCGTGCCTGCCGGTACCTACTTCACCCAGACCTTGAAGGCGACCAAAGCTGACGACGAAATTTCCGCCGTAGTGACGTCCTGCATCTACGGTTCGGTTAAGAGCATGGCGGCGCTGGGCATCGACGTCATTGTCGGGGTTCGAGGTCACCTCGAGGCCCCTCACGGGGGGCGAACTGAAGCACTCCCTCACCCAGGCGCAGGCGCTCAAGTTCGTGTTCAAGCCGTACTCCGGCCTCGGCATGAAGGCTTTTTATTACAGCTTCACCGACGGAGGGATTCCCATCCAGGGGATCGAAGCCATCAACGGCACCACGATCTACGCGGCGGCCCTGTACACCAAGACCCCGGCGGAGCGAGAGCTCGGCGCCCTGGTAAGGCTGGCCGAGAAGCTTTGAAGGGGTACCGGAGATTCGAACCCGCGTCACTTTTTGGCGGGGAGCGGGATGCTCTGGGCGAAATGGAACACGTCGTCGGGGTCCCACTTCCCCTTTACCTGGCGGAGACGGGTGAGGTTGGCACCGTAATAAGCGTGCTCCCAGTTGGCCAACGCGGGGTCGATGTAGTTCTGGTAAGCCTCGCCGCTCATGTAGGGCCGCAGAGTTGCGTACCAGTTGCTCATCCAATTGCGCGCACCCTCGATGTCGTCGGGAGCGGCACCTTCTGGGTAGACGGCGGCATACTGCGCCGAGGCCAACGCCTTGCGGTGCACGAACGCCGTGGCACCCGGCGCAACCCGGTTTATCGCTCCGCCCCAGGAATCCAGGACTATCCCGCCCGGGCCGCCCTCCGGCTGGCGCCGCTCGATGCCGGCCAGCACGGCCTCGACGCCGGCGTCGCTCAAATGGTCGTTCAAGATGTCGGACTTTGCCACGGTGATGGTCCTGGGCAGCATCCCGCCCGGGTACTTGCCGCTCAGGTGGCACGCCGTCTCGGACAGCCCGCGGCAGCCCGCTTCGATGTACATGGCATCTTCGAAGGCGTTCTGGCCTATCGACTGGACGCCGGGAGGGCCTGCCAGAGCGATGAGCCTGTTCAGCTGCGCCTGGGCTCCCGCCTCGCTCCCCGCCCATACCCCTGACACCTGGATGTAGGGGTCGACAGACCCGGGGTCCGCTTCCAACACGCAGTTGGACCACAGCTCATCGGGCCCTTCCGGCGCCCATTCCAACCAAGCCGGCAGCAACTGGCGCGCCGCTTCCCACGGCCATGTCGCAAAGAACAACGCCGTCTCGGTCACCGGGAAAGTGGAAAAGCCGAACTCGGTGACGATCCCGAAGTTGCCCCCTCCCCCACCCCGGCAAGCCCAATAAAGATCGGCGTTTTCCTCGGCATCGGCCGTCACGATTTCTCCTGCGGCCGTGACGATTTCGAGGCCCACGATGTTGTCCGACGTGAGGCCCCAAAGCCGGTCCATCACCCCGATCCCGCCGCCGAGGGCCAATCCGGCTATCCCGACCGTTGGGCACGAGCCGGCGGGTATCGAAAAGCCATGTTGCTCGAGGCCTGAGTAGACGTCGATCAGACGGGCGCCGGCACCGACCGTGGCTACCCGCCGGGTCTCCGGCCCAGCCGGCGTCATGGCAACGCGGGACATGAGGCTTACGTCTATTACGAGCCCTGAAGTTGTGGAATATCCGGCGTAGCTATGGCCCCCGCTCCGGGCGGCGATGGCCAAACAGGTGGTCCCGGGCAAAGGTTATGCACCGTGCAACGTCGTTCGCACTGGCGCAAAAAGCGATCGCAGCCGGGCGGACGGTGTCGAACAGCGGGTTGTAGAGCTCGCGGTCAAGCGGGTAACCGGGCGACCCAGGCAATGACAGGCGCCCGGTCAACTGGCCTTCGAGCTTCGCCCAGCCGGAGTTGGGAGGCTGGGCCGCGGCCGCGACCGGGCCCTTCGGCGTGCTGCGGCAACCGCGGCCGTTGTCCGCGACCCGTACGCGGCGCCGACAGCCGTCAGAGCGCCCATCGCCCCCAGCTGGAGCAGCCGGCGACGGCTGATCTCCCCAGCCCCCCCGAGTCCCATCCGGCCACGCTACGCGCGCCGGCGCGCCCGATGCGCGCCACTCGGCTGGGAAACCCTCCCTTTCTGGGCGTAGCAATCGGTTCTCGGTGCCCACGGAGCCCGCGTTTGGCCCGTGGCGCACCCAGAAGGACAGTGCACGCCAGGAAGGACAATGCACGCCCAGAAGGGACAACGCACGCCGAGAATGCCGTTGCGGGCCTAGCGCCGACCGAGCGACCGGGCGCAGCCGGGACCGCGGATACGACGGCCGACGGCCGGCCGACACGGCCAGCTTACGACGGCCGGTACGAGGCCGGTTACGACGGTCGGCCGAGATAACCCTCGCTCTGCAGGTGGAGGATGACGTGCTGGGCGGCGGCCTCGGCGCTGAGGTGGGTCGTGTCGATCCGGACCTCGGTATGTTCGGGTGCCTCGTACGGGTCAGAAACCCCCGTGAACTCCTTTACGATCCCGGCGCGTGCCTTGGCGTACAGGCCCTTGCGGTCGCGGCTCTCGCAAGTCTCGATCGGGGTCGAAAGGTGCACGAGGATGAAGCCCCCGAGCGGCTCGATCATGGAACGGACTTCCTGGCGCACCGCCTCGTAAGGAGCGATCGGGGCGCATATCGCGATGCCGCCGTTCTTGGTTATCTCCGAAGCGACCCAACCGATCCGGCGGATGTTGATGTCGCGGTGCTCCTTGGAAAAACCGAGCTCGGAGGAAAGGTGCTTGCGGACGACGTCGCCGTCGAGGAGCGTGACGGGCCGACCGCCCTCCTCGAGCAATTTCGTAAGCAAAATGCTGGCGATCGTGGACTTGCCGGCGCCGGACAGGCCGGTGAAAAAGATCGTGCAACCCTGCTGGTCACGCGGCGGGTAGCTCTGGCGGAGCTCCGCCGCCACCTCGGGGAACGTGAACCACGATGGGATATCACGCCCCTCCGCCAAACGCTTGCGCAGTTCGGTGCCCGAAATGTCGAGGACGCGTGTGCCGGTAGGGACCTCGTCCACAGGCATGTACTCGTCACGGTCTTCGACATAGACCATCTGCTGGAAGGGCACCATGCCGATGTTCAACTCGCCGGCGTACTCGCTGAGCATCGTCTGGGCGTCGTAGGGGCCGTAAAAAGGTTTGCCGGTCGAGTCGTTGCCGGGGCCGGCGTGGTCACGGCCCACGATGAAATGGGTAGCCCCGTAGTTCTTTCGGATAATGGCGTGCCACACGGCCTCGCGGGCCCGCCCATGCGCATCGCCAAAGGCAATAGGGCGAGCGTGGCCGTTGAGTGCGGGTAGCCCTTCAACACGGCCTGGTAGCAGCGAACCCTTGTGTGATGGTCGACATCGCCCGGCTTGGTCATCCCGACCGAGGGGTGGATGAGCAGGTTGGCCTCGAGGTCGCGGGCTGCTCGCAGCGTCAGCTCGACATGGGCGCGGTGCATGGGGTTGCGCGTCTGGAAAGCGACGATTTTCTCCCAGCCCAGCTCGGAAAAACGCTCCCGGAGGTGCGCCGGGGACAGCCGGAGCGACTTGTAGTCGTAGTGGTACGGAGGGCTGACCACCTCGAGCTCGCCGGCGACGTAGACGGGGTTGGCCTTGTTCAGCAGGTAGGAGACACCAGGGTGGGCCTTGTCGGTCGTGCCGAAAACGCGCTTGGCTTCGTGCTCCCGGTCGGGACGGTAGAGATCGGAGACATGGACGACTGCGAGCATCACACCCTCAGGGTCCCGGAGCGCCAGGCTCGCACCTTCACCGAGAGCGGCCGCATTTTCCTCAGGGATATCGAGGGTCACCGGCATCGGCCAGATCGTGCCGTCAGCAAGGCGCATCCTGTCGCAGACGGCCTCGTAGTCCTCCTCGCCGAGGAAGCCCCGCAGCGGCGAGAAGCCGCCGTTGGCGAGCAGGTCGAGGTCGCAGATCTGACGGGGCGTCAGGTCCCACGACGGCCAGTCCTTGGACTGCGCCTTCAGCTCGGCTGCACGGTCGGGGTTGGCTACAAGGTCGACAAGAACCCCCCCGTGGGGGCTTATGAGCTGCTCAGGCACGAGTTCCTCCAGTTGGGCGGCCGAATCTTGACAACGTTAGTCAGGTTTGGCACGGACGGGCAAAGTCGCCACCTGGGCTGGAAAATCCCCCGATGGCGCCATCGCCCTTCCAGGCTACGTCACGAGTGGGTGGCTAGCACTCGGTAACCTTGACTGCCAGAGATGCTGGACGAACGGAAAGCAGCCATCCTCCGGGCCGTCGTGGAGTCCCACATAAGGACAGCCCAGCCGGTCAGCTCCTCTTTCGTCGCGCAACTGGGCGACCTCGGCGTCTCGCCGGCGACGGTCCGCAACGAGATGGCGGTGCTCGAGCAGGACGGATATCTTTTCCAGCCGCACGCCAGCGCCGGCCGAGTGCCGACCGACAAGGGCTACCGGTTCTTCGTCGACTCGCTCTCCGGCCCGGCCCCGCTGGCGGCGGCCCAGTCGGAACTGGTGCGGTTGTTCTTCGCAAGGACTCACGGCGAGCTCGAACGCATGCTGGCTGAAACGAGCGGGCTCCTCTCCCGGCTCACCGACTACGCCGCCGTGGTCGTGGCCCCGAGCGCGCCCGAACCTGGCCGCGTGCGTTCCCTCCAACTTGTGAAGCTTTCGTCCCACCTCGTGCTGGTCGTCGCCGTCCTCAGCAACGGGGCCGTCGAGCGACGCCCGCTCGAGCTGTCCGCCGAGGTCTCCGACGCCCAGGTGGACAGGGCGGCAGCCTCAACGGCGATGTCCCTGGTAGGTGCGACGCTGGAGAAGCCCGGGCCGCTGACCCTGAGCGGGGACCTGGCGGTGGACGCCCTGGCGGGAGCCGCCGTGCAGGCGCTGCGGGCCCCTGAACAGACAACCAGTTCCGGCCAGGTCTGGGTCGGGGGCGCGGCACGGATGGCCGCCGCCTTCGAGGCGGTGGGCACGATCCGCACGGTCCTCGGGATCCTGGAGGAGCAGTACGTCCTGGTGACCTTGTTGAAGGACGTGCTCGACCGCGGCCTCACCGTGGCGATCGGCGCCGAGCACGGGATCCTGCCGCTCGCGGACTGTTCAGTAGTGGTGGCGCCTTATGAGGTAGACGGGGAGCGGGCCGGTACCGTGGGGGTCCTCGGGCCGACCAGGATGCATTACGACCAGGCCCTTGCCGCCGTTGCCGTGGTGTCCAAGAAGTTGAGCCGTGCCCTCAGCGAGGGCGGCGACGGTGACGATCTAGGTGACCTGGAGAGGAGCTCGCACCGTGGCTGAGGAGAACCGTGGCTGAGGAGGACCGTGGCTGAAGAGGACTACTACGCCACCCTCGGCGTGAAGCGCAACGCCACCGAGGACGAGATCAAGCGCGCCTACCACAAGCTCGCCCGGGAGCTCCATCCCGACCGCCACGCCGGGCCCCCGCAGCCGCCGGCAACAGCGAGGAGCGCTTCAAGCTCGTCAACCGCGCCTACGAAGCGCTGAAGGACCCGGAGCGCAGGCGGCAGTACGACATGTTCGGCCCCGCCGGTGAGCGGGCGGGCGACCCGTTCGCCGGGTTCGCCGGCGGCGGGCTGGGCGATATTTTCGACGCCTTCTTCGGCGGTGCCGCCGGGCCGTTCGCTGGGCGCGGGCAGGCCAGGCAGGCGGGCCCGCCGCCGGGAGAGAACGTCGAAGCCCTGCTCGACCTCGAGTTCCACGAGGCCGTGCTCGGAGCGGAGAAGGAAGTCACCGTGCGCGCCGCGATGACCTGCGAGACCTGCTCGGGTTCGGGGGCAAGCCCGGGCACGACAGCGGTCACCTGCACGACCTGCCACGGGACCGGGGAGCTCCGCCGCGTGCGGCAGTCCCTGCTCGGCCAGATGGTCACCTCGAGCCCGTGCCCCCGCTGCGGCGGGTCGGGGCAGGAAATCCCGACACCGTGCGCCGACTGCAGGGGCCAGGGCCGGCGGATGGAAGACCGTGCGTACACCGTCGACGTCCCCGCCGGCGTCGACGACGGCTCCACGCTGCGCCTCTCCAACCGGGGCTCGAGCGGGCCGCGTGGGGGGCCGCCCGGCGACCTCTACCTTCACCTGCGGGTGCGGCCGCACCCCCTCCTCAGCCGCGACGGCGTCGACCTGCGCACGGACCTGCATGTGACCATGGCGCAGGCCGCTCTCGGCGCCCAGCTCACCGTGGAGACCCTCGATGGCCCCCAGGAGATCACCGTCCCCCCCGGTACCCCAACCGGCCACGAGCTGCGCTACCGCGGCCAGGGTGTGCCCCACCTGCAGCGCCGGGGACGGGGCGACCTGCTTGTCACCGTCTCGGTCGAGACCCCGACGGCGCTGACGGCGGCCCAGGAAGAGCTCTTGCGCCGCTTTGCCGCCGCCCGCGGCGAGGAAGTTGCGCCTCCCGACGCCGGGCTGCTCTCGCGCATCCGCGGCGCGTTCAAATAAGCGGGGGAAAGGATGCGCCGGGCAGTGGCGCACGTGTTCGTCGAGGACCTCGACCGGCCGGTACTTTCCGACAAGGACATCCATCACCTCGCACGGGTGCTCCGCTTGCGCGTAGGCGAGCTCGTGTCGGCGTCCGACGGCCTGGGGGGTTACCGGCTCTGCGAGTGGGCAGGCGCTGCCGCCGCCGGGGTGGGCAGGCACCTGTCGCCGCTCGAGAGCCCGATCTTCGAGGCGCGGCCCAAGCCCACTCTCACGGTCGCCTTTGCCCTCACCAAGGGCGAACATCCCGGGTTGGCCGTCCAGAAGCTCACCGAGGCCGGCGCCGACCGGATCGTGGTGATGCTCACTGACCGCTGCGTCGCCCGCTGGGACACCGCCGGCTCGGAGCGCCAGATGGAACGCCTCCGCGAGGTGGCGCGCCTGGCCGCCATGCAGAGCCGGCGGTGCTGGCTGCCCTCGGTCGAGGGGCCGGTGGAGTTCGTCCAAGCTCGTCGCGCCGCCGAGCTGAGATGTGGCGGTGCGGCGCTGATGGTGCTGGTGCGGCTGGAGCTGGGCCAGCCCGTGCCGGCATTGCCCTCGCCGTCCCGGACGGCGCCCCGCTCACCTTGGCCACTCCTACCGTGCTCATCGGCCCCGAGGGTGGCTGGACCGACCGGGAGCTGAACGCGGTCGCCAACCACGTACGCCTCGGCCCGCACGTGCTCCGGGCGGAGACCGCCGCGCTGGCCGCCGGCGTACTCCTTTCAGCGCTGCGAGATCACCT
>CAWICT010000005.1:0-61569 GCA_963834735.1 uncultured Acidimicrobiaceae bacterium
GCGGCCTGGGGCTTTCGTGTGAGGTAACGGGCCTTACTTCACGGACAACGGTTCGGCCACGAACAAGCTGTCGATCGCAGCGAACGCCTCGGACAGGCTCTGGTCCTCGGCGGCACCGAGATCAAGCGGGATCATCTTGGGCGACTCGCGAGCGAGTGTGAGCTCCGTGTTGATGAAGGTGGCGTTTTCGACGCCGAGCGAGGTGAGCGCATGGCGGAGCCACGGCTCACGATGGTCCCAGCCTTCGCGCGGGGTGCCGGGGCCGTAGCCACCGCCGCGCGCTGACACGACTACGAACTCCTTGTCACCGAGCTTGCCCATCGTACGTTCCGACACGATCCGGTCGAACCAGGCCTTGAAGGTGCTCGGCGGCCCGAAGTTGTAAAGCGGGAGCCCGATCAGGATTGTGTCAGCGGCCAGGACTTCGTCGACGAGCTGTGCGCCGAGCGCGACTGCGGCGGCTTGCTCGGGGGTGCGATCGGGCTCAGGGACGAACTGTGCGAAGAAGGGCCACGTCGTCGAGGTGCGGGACCGGGTCGGCGGCGAGATCGCGGTAGGTGACGATGCCGTCGGGTTGGCTGTCCGCCAGCGGTCAGCAAAGTGCGCCGAGAGCTGCCGGCTTCTGAATCCCTCGGTACGGAGGGAGGAGTCGATATGAAGTAGGTGTCTCATAGATCGTTAGTGTATCACCATTAAATGGTAATACACAAACTATCTGTCGGGAGTGTACAATTGGCTGGTGAGCACGAGACCCGGACGAAGGAGGAGCAGCGCCTCCTGCCCCTGCTGGACTACCTCGCGCGCCTCGGGCGCCGCGCCGCTGAGGCTTCCATGGCCCCCGGCGGCCTTCGTCCTCGTCACCTCATCGCCCTCAGGCTGCTCCAACGGCAAGGCGCGGTGACCCAGCAAGCGCTCGCGGAAACCTTGAGCCTCGACCCGAGCAACGTCGTTGGGCTGCTCAATGACCTCGAGGAGCGCGGGTTTGATCGCGCGCCGCCGCGATCCCGAGGACCGCCGCCGTCACATTGTCGAAGTGTCACCTCTTGGGAAAGAACAGCTGGAACTCGCCAATGCCCGGCTCAGCTGCGTCGAAGACGAACTGCTGACCGCTTTGAGCGCCGAGGAGCGAAGCACGCTTTACGAGTTGCTTGTCCGGGCGGTGGGTGTCGCGACGCCTTGCACCCTCGAGGAGGGACCGCCGGCCTGCGCTGGCTGACGCCGGCACTACCGCCTCAAGGGAGGAACTCCTTGGAGGCTCTGGCGACGATGAGAGGCGTCACCAGAGCCCGCCGACGGGGCTCCGTTAGAAGTAATGCGGTCCCCAGTTGAACGCCACTTGAGCTGCGCCGGCGACGCAGTCGTAGGCGTAGAAGGTGCCGCTCCAGGCCGAGCCCCACTTCGAACCGGCACCCTCAGCCGTGGCTGTGCACTGGAACCCGTCAGCGATGTCGGCACCTCCAGCTGCTGGCGGGGCGCCCAGCCCGGCCATGTCGGCCTGGGTGCAGTTGGCCTCGTAGACGGCGATCTGGGCCTGGTAGGAACCGTCGCTGAACTCTTGGTACTCGCATTGCCCATCGCCCAATGGTGAAGGGAGGAGGCGGTGGCCAGCGCCGAAGTAGTCCGTTCCGGGGTAGTAGCTGCCGCCTCCGCCTTTCACGACGGTGACACTGCCACCGCTACCACCAGATCGACTGCCAGCACCACCGAATCCGCTACCACCAGATCCACTGCCGCTGCCGCCAGTTCCACTACCACCCGACGTCGTGCTGCCCGGCGCTGGGAGTGACCCGGGTGACACCGCCACCCCGACCGGCGACTTGGCGCTGTAGATCAGGTTGTTTTTGACGTGGGCGCCGTCGAGGTCCGCCTCCCCGATCGTGCCGGGGGACGGGATGGCAAGGGTCGCCAAAGCGGTCCAGTAGATGTGCTGGCCGTCGACGGTCACCCGGGTCGGGCTGTTGCCGGCATGGGCGATGAAGCTCTCGTTGACGCCGGAGCCGTCCAGGTTCGCCCGCCCGATCGAGCCGACGCTGACGTTAGTCCAGTAGATGTGCTGTTTATCAATCGCCATCCCCTCCGGCCCCTTGGGGCCGGTGATGAAGTTAGGGCTGACATTGGTGCCGTCGAGGTCGGCCTCCCCGATCGTGTTCGAACCGTTGTTGGCCCAGTAGATGTTCTGGCCGTTGGCCACAACCCCGTCCGGTTGGTTGAGGCCGGTGATGAAGCTCGGGTCAACATCGCTGCCGTTGAGGTCAGCCCGCCCGATCTTGCCAATACCCGTCGAGGCCCAGTAGATGTACTGGCCGTGGACCGCCAGCCCGTACGGGGTGTCGGCCGGGATGAAGTGCTCGTTCACGTCGGTCCCGTCCAGGTGCGCCCGCCCGATCGAGCCGTTGCATGCGCCGTCTTGCGTGCACCCCGTCGCATTGCCCCAGTAGATGTACTGGCCGTGGACCAAGACGTTGCTCGGTCCGCTGGCTCCGCTGATGAAGCTCTGGTCGACGTCGGTGCCGTCGAGGTATGCCCGCCCGATCGTGTTGCCGCTGGCGTTGGACCAGTAGATGTGGCCGACGGGCGAGGTTGCCGCCTCGGCGGTGGCGGCATCGGTCAAGACGAGCCCGGAAAGCAGGACAAGTGCCGTGGAAACGGCCGTAACGGGCCGGCGCCACCCTTGCAACCGGCCGGAACCAATGATGTGAGCACTCATGTTCATTTCCTCTCGTTGGTGTTGGTCCGGGACGCGCTTCAGCATCGGTTGCATGCCCGATAGGGACCGGCCGTTCGCCAAAGGGTCGCTGACATGACCTCAGCAGTGAACGGCCCAGGCGTCACACCCGCGTCACACTCCTCGTCAGGGGTGGGTGCGGGACAACTGGTTGCGGTTTCGCGAGGCCCCGAGAGGTCGGCGGGTTGCGCTCAGCCAGCGAGCAGCGGCACGAGGACGCTCGCGTCAGGGCTGCCCCAGCCCGTCACCGGGTCCCAACCAGCCTTGGCGTGGTAGCCGGTGATCGTCTCCGGCGGGAAGCTGACCGTGTTGTCCCCGCTGGTGACGTCGTGGAACGCCTTGTGGTACTCGGCGCCAAGGCCGATCCGGTAGATGGCCGAGTTCACGGAGCCGAGGTGGTGCCCGGCATATTGGTCGGCCAACGCGATCAGCCCTGCCCACAAGGGGGCGCTGGCGCTCGTGCCACCATGGCCCTCTATGGTGTAGTTCCCGCCGCCCGCGCTCGTGATAATGGCCATGCCGGTGTGCGGAGAGGCGATGGCCGCGACGTCGGGCACACCGCGGTAGGCCCCGATGCCAGCCACGCCATTCTGATAGCTGGGCCTGGAGATCACGCTGCTGAAACCCCCTCCCGACGCCTGGAACTGGCTCCCCGGGTCGCCGAAGGGGAGGCCCCAAGCGCTCTCGGCGATGTAAGCGCCGCTCTTATGGCTGGCGGTCAGGTTGGTGCCACCCGCCGCGAGCACGAGCGGGTCCGCGGCCGGCAGGTTGACCTCCTTGAACGGGGGGAAATTGCCTCCGATCAGGCCCTTGACCACGTCGCAGGGTTCGCCCACGGCGCCAATGTCACCCGATGCCGCGACGACCGTCACGTGACGCCCGGTGGCGACCTCCAAAGCCGAGTGGATAGCGGCCACTTCGGCGGGAGTGTCGCAGTGCTCGCCCCCGGTCTGGCCCGCGGCGCTTATGGATATGACGCCACCAAGCGAGCTGCCAGGCGGATCGCCGCTACCGAGGCAGCGACGGCGCTGGGCGCGCTGTTCAGCGACGTAGCGCTCACCATCAGCTCCAGGATCGTGGCGCCGGGTGCGATCGCATGCACCATCTCGGTATCCAGGACCTCCTCCCCGTTGGCCAACCAGGGCGAGGCCGAGGGAGCGAGCGTTGTCACGGAGCGCAGGTGGGCCGGAGGCAGGTGGAACAACTTGTCGAACTGAGCGAGGTCCTGGCGGATGTCGCTGACCGAGATCGGGAACTGCGGCTCGGCTAGCTCGGGCAGCACTACTGTCTCGCCCCGCCCGTCGACGCCGCGGGCCAGCAAGGGGGCGACGCCGTAGGCGACCTGGAGCTGCTGGGCGGTATAGCAGGTCGTAATAGAGGTGCAATCGGCCGTGCCGCCATTGGCTTGCGGCCTGGGCGCCTCGGCGCCGGCGGTTGAGCTCGGCAGGGTGGCCCCGGCAAGGATGCCGGTCAGGACGATGCCTGCTCGCGAAGGGAACCCGTCGGCTGGTCAGGAGCTTCCGCGGGTGGGTGCTGGTGGGGTAAAAGGAATGTGCATACCGGAGAGTATACACTCAGCGTGTACTCTCGGTTAGTACCACCGTGCCGAAGCTTCTATCGAAAGGACCACATATGCCCAGGGACCGTCTTTTCCGGGCCCATCGTGCCGCCGTACTCGGGACCGCCGTACTCGGGACCGCAGTACTCGGGACCGCCATGCTCGGCGCCGTCATCATGCCCACCTCGTCCGGGGCCGAGGCCAGCACCGTAAGCGCTGCCGCTGACCGTACGCCGGCGGCTGCCGCTGTCCATGGCGTGGCGCACCTCGTCATCTACAGCATCAACAGCGACGGCCCTGACTTCCAGGCCATCGTCAGCGGGGTCATCGGCGACTACGGGCCAGCTGTAACGGTCCTGCCTGACGGCAAGGTCGACCCGGAACACACGAGCGAGATGGAGCTCGAGCTTCGGCACGGGACTTTCCGGCTCTATATCGAGCCGATCGCGAGCAAGTTCCGTGCCAAAACAAGCCGTGAGCCGGTCTTCGCGCGGACCTGCTCGGACTACTTCGACGTCACCGCCCCCGTGCCCATCGTGGTCGGGTCGGGCACGGGCTCCTACCGCGGGATCACCGGCAACTTCTCGTTGAGCCTCATGGGCAACGAGGACCAGGTCAGCCCGCCCTGCAGCAACGCGTTCGCCCGGCGAATCCTCTTGCTGACCGGCTCGGGGACGGTTTCCTCCTGAGCCCCTTGGAGGCTCCCTCAGGCGTTCGCCCAGACCGCCGTTAGGCGGTGACGATGGACCTGAGCACGCCGATTAGGCCCCTTCCTCGGCGAAGCGCCAGCGGGTGTGGCGATGCACTATGGGATCGGCGGTGCCAAGACCGTAAACAACGCTCGGAGCTATCTCATAAGGCTCGTACGGGGGAGGCCCGGCACCCGGCGCTGCGTAGGGCGCCTCAAAACCTCCCTCGACCACCGTTACGGGCCAGTTGTACTTCGAGCGGTAGGCCTCAGCCACACGATCGAGCGCGGGCGTGCTTTCCACGGGCGATGCGGTGCCTTCGATGACGATGTGCATGTCGTCGGCCATGATCGCAACCGAGCACCTCGGGTCGCGCAGGAGGTTCATGCCTTTTTCCGCGGCCCGGCTTGACGTTGTGCAGAGCACTCCCCCGGTCCAGACGGCCAGCACCGGCCTGGTGTGGGGGCGGCCGCTCGGGTGCAAAGTGGTCAACCAGTACCAGCGTGCGGCGTCGACTCGGGCCTCGGCCTCCCCCCACGGCAAGGGTGCGACATCGTAGCCCTGAGGGTCGATCAGCGTGCCGGCCGGGCGTCGTTCTTTGGCGTCCATGTGCCCTCCCTTGGCAAGGGGTACTCCTCTACACCAGAGAACGCTACTGGTGGACCGCGAGCTGGTCGAGCAGCACCCCGATCGTTGGGCTGTACTGGTAGTTCCGCACCCGCGCGGAGACGAAGTCGACCTGGGTCAGGGTGGCGAGCGCCACCCATGGTGCGTCGTCGGTCACGCCGCGGTCCACCGCCCCCCAGATGGACGCAGCCAGCGAGGGATCGGTTGCCTCGGCACGGTCGGCCTCGCTCATCAAGGCGTCGAGCCGGGGGTCGCAGTAGAACGAGCCGTCGTGGGTAGCGCCGGGGTCGGCAAGCTTCCAGGATGAGCAGCGGAAGAACTGGTCAAACATGTCCGACGCCGTGGGATAGTCGAGATAGACCGAGCCCGCCGACACCTGCACCCGCTTACGCGAGTCGTTGACGTTCTCGAAGAACACCGGCAAAGACGGTGAGACGACGCTGACGCGGTAACCGAGTGAGCGAAGGACCGAGCTGGCAAAGTTCGTTGTCGGGCCGGTCCCCGGCACATCCCAAAAAACGATACGCATCCCTTTGGTCCCGGACTCGGCGACCAGCTTCCGCGCTGCCGGGAGGTCCGGCCCCAGCCAGGCGCCGGCAGGGCTCGGATCGACCGTGAAGGGGCAGTACGGCTCGTAGCCCGAGATGCCGCGGGGCAACAGCTGGCACGTGGGGACGGCGACATCGGGGCCCCCGAGCATCGTGGCGAGCTCGCTGCGGTCCGCTGCCAAGCTGAATGCCTGGCGGACGCGTTTGTCGTTGAAGGGTGCCACCCGCGTGTTGAACGCGACGTAGTCGATGCTGAACGCGGGGTTGACGTGGACTTGCGTGGGGTATTGCGCAGCCAGCGATGCAGCGTCGGGGACGGAGTCGGAGGTCCAGTCCGCTCGGCCGGACGCGACGTCGACGATCTCGCTCGGTTCGGGCACACCGAAGGTCCAGACGATCCGGTCGGGTAAGCCGGCCGGTTGGGCTGCGGCTGACCACTCGTGGAAGTAGAGGTTGCGCGAGAACACGAGCTCCTTGCCCGGCACGTACCGGCTGATCATGTACGGGCCCGTCGATGGCACAGGGTTTGTGCCGACGTCGTGGTCCGGGGTCCCGAGTGGCACCGGTGCGTTGAAGGGCAGAGTGAGATTGTCCAAGAAGTCGGGGTCGGGAGTCGTGAGGTTGAAGACGACCGCGTCGGTGGCCTCCGACACGGTGATCCCCCGGTCGAGGTTGCAGGGGCGGTCGCTCGTACACGCAGCGGTGCCGACGATCCCCGTGAAGAAGAAGCCGTTGGCCGAGTCGAGCTGAAGGACGCGTTCGATGGCACGCCGGAAGTCCTCAGGGCGGACAAATCTTCCGTCGGAATAGCGCAAACCCTGCCGCAGCACGAACGAGTACTGCAGCCCGCCGTCGCTAACGGTTGGCATCGCCAGTGCGAGGTCAGGGACTATCTGCAGGCCCTCGTCCCCACCTGTCCGCTGGAACGTGACCAATGTGTCGTACGTGCCTTCGTAGAACTGTGCGGGCTCATAGCCGTAGGCGCGAGCCGGGTCGATCGACAGCGTGGGCACCGACTGCACCACACGGAGCGTGCCGCCGGAGGGACGGCCCACTACACCGCCAGTGGCCGCCCAGACTCGTCGGCCCCACGCCGCCAGTGCCAGCGGGCTGGCGCCAATGGGGAGCGTCGCCGAGACACTGTCGCTCGCAGGGTCAATCCGCGAGAGCGTCGATGACAAGCGGTTCGCCGCCCACAACGAACCGCCGGCGACGACAAGGGCGTCCGGCCCGTCACCAATGGCGATTGTGGCGCTGACCGAGTCGGTGGCCGGGTCGATCCGCGAAACCGTGCTGTCGAGGCCGTTCGCCGCCCACGCCGAGCCGAAGGCGAAGACGACCGCCGTTGGCCCCGAACCGACCGAGATTTCCACGGGCGGCCCACCCGCAGCGGCAATCCGCGTGACCTCGTCGTTCCCTGGGTTGGTGACCCAGACCGACCCGTCCCCGACCGCCACGCCGAACGGAGCTGCGACAAGCGGTTCGTTGCTGACCTGTCCCGTAGCCGGGTTTACCTCCGAAAGCGTGCTCCCGGCCGAGTCCGCCACCCACACCCTGCCGTCGCCGATCGCAAGCCCGCTCGGCTCGCTCCCGACGGCGACGGTCTCCACCACCGTGTCGGTTGTCGCGCTGACACGGGCGACCGTGTCGTCCAGGGTGTTAGCGACCCAGACGTCAGGCCCGTCGACTGCGACGGCACCGGCGCCGTTGCCGATCTGGACCGTCGCTTCGACCGAGGCGCTCGAGGGATCGACGCGGTAAAGCATCCCGCTCTCGGGGCTGGTAACCCACACCGATCCGTCACCCTCCGCCGCGCCGCCGGGCACTCCCGATAACGGGACCGAGCGCACTAAACCAGCACCAGCGGTCGCGAGCTCGCCCACGCCCGTCGCCCCGAAGCCACTGCTGGCCGTCGCGGCGATCACGAGCGGCAAGGTGCAAGCCGTGGCGACGAAGGCAATTGCGCAAGCCGCCCCGACCAGCCGCTTCCGTCGCGAGCCGCTCCGGAAGCGTTCTCCGCGTTCGCTCCCTTCCCGCCGCGGCGACGACGCGCCCGCCGCGGCTAAGCCGCCGAGTTCTTGCGACGGAGGCACACTGACGGTCGCTCCCAGCGAGACGGCCGACCGCCCACGTGACCGACCGGCGGGCGGTACCGCATCGAGTTCGGGCGCCTGACGGAGCACGGCCAGCTCGAGCTCGCGCAGCTCCCTGCCGGGCTCGACGCCAACCTCCGCGACAAGGACGTTACGGGCCCGTTGGAAGGCCCCGAGCGCGTCAACCTGGCGCCCGCTGCGGTACAGGGCGGTCATCAGCTGCGCGTGCAGGTGCTCGCGAAGCGGGTGGGCGGCGATAAGCCGCTCCAGCTCGCTGACAACCTCGCCGTGCTCTCCCAGCTGGAGCCGTGCATCGATGAGCGCCTCCATTGCGTCCATGCGGGAGCCCTCGAGTTGCGCCGCCGCCGGCCCGGCGAACGCGGCCCGCCGGACGTCGGCGAGGGCCGGCCCGTGCCAAAGGGAGAGCGCATGGCGGAACCGCTCGGAGGCGGCAGCTGGGTCACGCTCTGAAAGGGCGCTTCGCCCTTTGACGACCAGCTCGGCGAATAAGAGGGCGTCGACCTCGGAATTCGCGACAACGAGCCGGTAGCCCGTACCACTCGTCACGAGGGCGTCGGGACAGCCGATCCCGGCCAGGCTGCGACGCAGCCTTGGAGACATAGGCGCGCAGCGTGTGCGTCGCGGAGACCGGCTGCGACGCGTCCCAGATGTCGTCGACGAGTTGTTCGATCGCTACGGTGAGCGGGGAACACAGCGCCAGGTCCGCTAGGACGGCACGTTGTAGCGGTCCCCCGAGTGGGGCGGCGACACCGTCGCGGAGAGCCTCGGTCGTCCCGAGCAGCCTCAGCTCCACGGCCTTCCCCGTGACCTCCTGTGCGTCGTGAACTCGTCGCAAGGTTATACGCGTGGCGGGGCACCTGCGATGCGACCTCATTGCGACCCGGCACCGATCGCCCCTTCGTACCGTGCCGAGTACCTCGGCCGCAGCTCCGGCCGCCGGCTAATGCCCTGTCGAGAGGAGACTTCATGCCCGCCAGCGCCGCCAGGTTCGGACCTTCGACCATCCCCGCTCGACAAGCGTTACGCACCCCGATGGCAGCGGGTGGCAGGCCCCGAGCTGACAGCCAGCGAACAGGCGGCTCGGGGCCCAGGAGGCCACTGGCCCTACTCGCCGCTGTGACGACCTGCCTGGCACTCGTCCTTACGGTGCTCGTCACGGGCCCAGGCGCCGTCGTGGTGGCGGCAGCCTCGCCGACCGACGTCGCAGCCCACTACGTCACGCTGAGCGGCAGTCCGGGCATGCCTGAGCTCGACCCGGGGAACGGCACCATCTACGTGCCCATCCAGTGCCCACAGGCCTACTGCCCGACGAACGCGCCGGGTAGAGCCGTCGACATCGTTAACGCGGCGACCTGTAACGCGACAAACGGGTCGGGCTGTCATGTGGTGGCGACCGCCCCCGCGGACGGCCCGCTAGGTGCCGCAATCGACCCGACGACCGGAACTGTGTACGTGATGAACAACCCGCCGACAGGCGACAGCACGATCGGCTTGCTCGACGGCCGGACCTGCAACGGCACGGTCACCAGCGGTTGTCGACGCGTCGTCGCCACGATCGCGATCGGCGCCAATGCGTTCATCGTCGCCGGTGCGGTCGACGCCGCAACAAGGACGCTCTACGTGGCGAGCCCGACCCACGGTGTTTATGTGGTCGACATTGCGAATTGCAACGACCTGGTCACGACTGGCTGCGGGCAGCACGCCGTGCTCGTCAAGGATGACCGTGGGCCTGGGCAGCTCGACATCGACCCGGCAACTAACACCATCTACGTCGCCGACCAGGGGAACCCGAATTTGGAGACGAGTAACGCCAGCACGGTCACGGTGATAGACGGCGATACCTGCGACGCCAGCAACCAAAGTGGATGCGGGGCGGCCCCGGCGACCGTCACGGTCGCCATCGGCGTCTCTGCGGTCGCAGTCGACCGGGCGAACAACACGGTGTACGTCGCCAAATCCGACGGCGTCTCGCTGATCGACGGCGCACGATGCAGTTCGTTGACCGTGTCAGGCTGTCACAACGCGACGCATTCCGTGGTGACCGGCGCGGGGACGGGCAGCGTAGTTGTTGACGCCCAAGACCACACGGTCTTCGCGCTCAACGGGAGCGACGACACGCTCTCGTCGATCGACGCCGCGACCTGTGATGGCGCCACTCCGAGCGCGTGCCCTGCGCTCGCCCCGTCGCAGCGTGAGGCTCCGGAGGTCGGCCCTGGCGCTAACCAGAACGACCTCATTGTCACGCCCGGAAATCAGACCGCTTACGCCGTAAACGAGGGCGGGCCGAACGTGCTCATAGTCACAGGTGTGGGTGGCTGCACGGCGCTGGACCACCGGGGCTGCCGGGTATTGGCGCCAAGCGTGCCGGACGCCGGCGCCCTTGCCACGCTCGACCCGGCGACCGGCACCCTGTACGTCACCGACGAGAACCTTCCCCAGGTCGACGTCATCGACGCGTCGCGTTGTGACCCAGCGCGTCTCAGCGGCTGCGTCCCCGTCGGGAAGATCCCAACAGATGGCCCGAACCAGGTCGGATTCTGTCGACGACGCCACGCACACTCTTTATGTCGCCGAGGCGGCTCCCAACTCGGTGGCGGTGATCGACACCGCGACCTGCAATGCCACCGATGTATCGGGATGCGCGTCCCACCATGCAAGCATCCGCGTCGGCGGGCAGTCACCCTTTGCGCCGCTGCTCGACGATGGTACCGGGTCGCTCTACGTGCCCTACGGCGCTACGGCAGACAAGGTCGCAGTGGTCGGCACCCAAACCTGCAATGCCCAACTGACCTCGGGTTGCGCCGGGCCTCGCGGCACGATCGACGTCCCCGAGGGCACCTACTCGCTAGCGCTCGACCCCGCGACCGACACCGTCTACGGCGCGGTCTCTGGCAACCCGTTCGCGTCGGGGAACGATGTCATCGTCATTAACGGAGCCGACTGCATAGGCGACATGGTGGGCTGCGGAGAGGTCGCGGCTACGATTTCGCTCGGCGCGGTGGCGCCGGTGGTAGGAGGCCCCGCCGGCCCGTACGGGCTGGCTGTCGACAACGCCACCCACACTCTTTATGTCGCGGACAACCACGACGGCAACTTGCCGGGCGCTGTCACTGTGATCGACACCTCGATCTGCAATGGCTTCGTCACAAAAGGGTGCGCTGGCAAGTTCCCGACGGCGTTCGTCGGGCGCTCGCCACGCCTCGTCGAGCTCGACGCACGGACCGGCCTCTTGTACGTCACCAACCACGGGTCTGCTGACGTCTCGGTGCTCAACACAACGCGCTGCAACGCCGAGAGACCGGCTGGGTGCACCGGTCCGGTCCCCGAGGTGAACGCCGGCTCCCAGCCGGACGGGCTGGCAGTCGACGAACTGACTGGCAGTGTGTACGTCCTGAACCTTGGCTCGGGCACGATGTCCCTGCTGCGTTCCTGACGGTTACGAACTGATCACGGGCGGCAGGTCAAAACGGGCAATGACGTCGGCACCACCAAAGCGCGTGATGCAGGAGACCTGGTCCTCCCTCAACGAAACGACCAAGAGACCATTGCCCTTGAAGGCCGATGTGGACGGGTCGAACAGGTAGTAACCAAAGGCGGGCTGGCCGTTCGCTCGAGTCGCGACGAGCTTGACCTTTTGGCCCCAGGACAAGAACGACTTGAAGAACTCGCCAACCGACCCCCGGCCGCGGAACTCGATGGGCTCGGGTGGCATCGCCAGCCGGATGTCTTCGGCGAGCAGCGATAACACCTGGCCGATGTCGGCGCTCTCGAATGCCTCGACAAAACGGTCGACAAGAGCTCTTTCCTCCGCGGTTCGGGGAAGGGGGACGAGGTCGCTGTCCCCAGGGGGACGGAAACTGCCCCTCGCCCGCACGAGAGCGCTGTTCACAGATGCGGGAGTCGTACCAAGGATGTCAGCGGCTTCGGCTGCTGGGAAGCCGAGGACGTCGCGCAGGATAAGGGCGGCCCGCTGCTTGGCGGGCAGGTGCTGGAGCGCTGACACAAACGACAATGCAACCGACTCACGCGCCTCGTAGCGTGCCTCGGGACCGGGCGTAACCTCGTCGATCCAGCGGTCGGGGTAGGGCTCCAACCAAGAAGGGTCTTCGGCCGGCACGGGCTCGGCTGCCGTAGGGAAAGGCAGCCCGCCGGCTCGGCGGGGACGGCGGGACTCGTCACGGAGATGGTTGAGGCAGCGGTTGGTCGCAATGCGGTAGAGCCACGCCCGTGTAGAAACGCCATGGAAACTGCCAATTGAGCGCCACGCTGACAAAAGGGCCTCCTGTAGCACGTCCTCGGCGTCTTGGGCGGAGCCGAGGATCCGGTAGCAGTGGACTTGAAGCTCCCGACGGTAGGGATCGGTCAGTTCCCTGAAGGCGTCGCCGTCGCCGCTTTGGGCAAGAGCCAACGTTGTCTCGGTCATGGCGCTTTCGGGACTTCTCCTTCGCTTGGCCGGCGGTCTCCGACAGTAACAACACCAGCGGGCCGCCAAACTAAGCGCCACCCAGCGATGAATTTCCGCGCCCAGCGGTGTCTATACCTTCGTCCGACATATCCAAGGAGACCGAAGGCGCGAAATGTCCTTTCTTCGTACTGATAAATCAGTCACCCCCACGACCTCCCCCGCACGGGTCGGGCTCGCGCCCGGCGGGGAATACACACTGGCCCCGGTCAGGCGCTGGCGGGCGTTCGCCTTGTTGGCCGTGGCCTTCTTCATGACCATCGTCGACTTGACCATCACCAACGTCGCCCTCCCCACCATCGGCCGCAAGCTCCATTTCCCCGAGGCAGACCTGCAGTGGGTGGTCACCGCCTACGGGCTGACCTTCGGCGGGTTCCTCCTGCTTGGCGGTCGGGCCGCTGACCTCTTGGGCCGCCGGCGCCTGCTGATGACCGGCCTCGCCGTGTTCACCGCTGCATCGCTCGCTTGCGCCCTGGCGCCCAACGACGGCTTCATGATCGTGATGCGGGGCGTCCAGGGCCTGGGGGCTGCGCTAATGCTGCCCGCAGCCCTGTCCAGCGTCATGAACATGTTCGCTGAGGGTGCCGAGCGCAATAAGGCGCTCGGGATATGGGGCGGTATCGGAGCCGGAGGGGCCACGGTCGGCTTGCTGGCTGGAGGGGCGCTCACCCGTTACCTCGGCTGGGAGTACATCTTCTACCTGAACATCCCCATCGGAGCCGCCGTGATGGTGCTGGCCCCGCGGGTCGTACCCGAAAGCCGGCTGTCGATCTCGCGACGGCGTTATGACCCCCTTGGCGCGCTCAGCGTCACGGGAGGCCTCGTGTTGCTGGTCTATGCGATCTCGCAAGCCCCACAGGTGGGTTGGGGTGCCGCTCGCACCGTGGCCTTGCTAGCCGCGTCGGCTGCGCTTCTCGTCGGGTTCTTCGTCATCGAGGCCAGGTCCGAAGCGCCGTTGCTCCCCTTGCACCTGTTCCGCTCAAGCACAGTGGCTGGAGCCAACGTCGTCGGGTTCCTTCTCGCGGCGAGCTTCTACACGTTCATATTCGTGGGCACCCTGTACATGCAGCAGGTGCTCGGGTACTCGGCTCTGAAGACAGGGTTGGCCTGGCTAACAGCCTCGCTCACGTCGGTGGCCTTCGCCGGCCTCTCGCAGATGCTGGTCACCAAGACCTCGGCCAAGGCCGTCATGGCACTCGGGATGGGGCTCATCGGAGGCGGGGTGGTCTGGGCCACCCAAGTGCCAGTCCACGGCCATTTCTGGGCGCACTTGGCTGGGCCGTTCTTCGTGACCGGCGCCGGCACCGCCTTCGCATTCATACCGGTGTCGATCGCGGCCCTGGCCGGAGTCGGCGAACGCGACGCCGGCGTCGCCTCGGGCCTGCTCAACACCGCCCAGCAGCTCGGTGGGGCGATCGGTGTTGCCGTCGGGTCGACCGTCGCCGGGTCGCGTGCCCACGCCCTCGCCCACCTCGGGTACGGCGCGGCGGCCGCTCTTACCGGCGGGTTCAGCCGGGCGTTGTGGGTGTGCGGGCTTGTAGGCCTGGCCGCGGTGCCGCTCACCTTCGTGCTGGTCCGACGCCAGGAGCTGGCCCGAGCAGTGGCCGCGAGCCTCGGCAAGGAAACGCCGGCGCTCGTGGCCTCCGAGCGATGACCCGCCCGTGCCGCATAACCCAATCAACCAATGAACGCTCACAAGGAGGACCAAACAAAGATGACCAATCAAGACTTGTCCGCTAAGTCCACCATCGTCGTCGGTGCCAGCCGCGGCCTGGGCCGCGGGATCGCCACCGCCCTCGCCGAAGCCGGAGCCCCGGTTGTCGCCGTGGCCCGCACCGCAGCACCCTTCCCGGAGCCCGCCACGGGAGGCGGCACGGTCCGCCTCGAAGTTGCGGATGCGAGCGACGCCACGGTGGCGGGCACTCTGCTCGACCGCTACGAGCCCGAGGTGGTCATAGTGGTGGCCGGGGCAAGGCCACTTGTTCGTCCGCTGCAGCACCAGACGTGGGAGACGTTCTCGGTCAACTGGCACACCGATGTGCGCATTACGTTCCAATGGCTGCGCGAGGCCCTGCTCAAGCCGCTCCGCCCCGGTAGCAGGGTGGTCGTCATCAGCAGCGGTGCCGCGCTGGCCGGGTCTCCGCTCAGCGGTGGGTACGCCGGCGCCAAGGCCACCCAACGCTTCATCACGGGGTACGCCCAAGACGAGGCGAAGCGGGCTGGTCTGGGCATCACCTTTACCGCCGTGCTGCCCCGGCTCACGCCGCTCACCGACCTCGGTCGGCCGGCGGTCCGCGCCTACGCGGCTCGGAGCGGCCTGTCCGAGGAGGAGTACGTGGGCCAGTTTGGCGAGCCGCTCTCCCCAGAGCGCGCCGGCGCCGCGGTGGTCGAACTGGTACGCGCCGATGCCGCCAGCGTTGCGCCCGCTTACCTCCTTGCGGGCGACGGGCTAAAGGAACTGCCCTGAAACACGCAAGCTTTCGGGCTGGCCGTTGACATGGCTGGGGGGAGGATGTAGGACAGTAATGGGCGACTGGGAACTCAGCTAACGTCGCCCTCGCGATCCGAAAGGAAGCACCCATGGCCTTTGTCCAGATCATCGAGTTCCGGACCTCCAAACCTGACGAGATGCAGGCGGTCGCTGACGAGTGGGTAGAAGCCACGGAAGGTAAACGCAAGGCACGCCGGAGGGTCCTGTGCAAGGACCGAGACAACGAGGGCCGCTACTTCAACATCGTGTTTTTCGACTCGTACGAGGAGGCGATGGAAAACTCGGCCATGCCAGAGACCGATCGGCTGTCGAAAAAGATGATGGGCTTCGCCGACGGCCCCGCCAAGTTCTACAACCTCGACGTCGTCGACGACGAGGAGTAGCCCCCGCGAAAACGAGCCGCGTGCTTGATCATCACCCGCCCCACGGCAAGGGCGTGCTTGTTGCCGATGTTTTTGGCCTCATCGAGAGCACGGGTAAATATGGGGGTGTCGAGTCTCCGCAAGCCCGCCTGCGTTCGCTTTCTTCTATGGCACGGGGCCCCACCACCTGAAGGTCCTCGTCACGACCATCGGATAGCGCGCGCCTCGCCGGTGCCTTAGCCATGGTTGGGCGACAAACGGCCGCTTGTTGTAGTCTCTGGCCAGAGCAACGATCCCTCCGGTGCCAAGTTGGCTGGCGGTGAGGGCTAATTGAGGAGCGAAAGTGCCGTACAACGACCTGCCGGCGGACGAACTTGTCAAGTATTCACCCGAGCTGACGTCGCCTCCGGACCTGGAGAGTTTTTGGTCGACGACCCTCGAAGAGAGCCGGGCCGCCGCACGGCCGCCTGTGTTCAAGAGGGTGACCACCGGGCTTTCCCTGGTCGACACGTTCGACGTGACGTTCTCTGGCTTCGGCGGGCACCCGGTCCGGGCTTGGCTGCACCTCCCCGCAAACCTCGAGGCGCCCATCCCTGCCGTAGTGCGCTACCAGGGTTACGGGGGCGGGCGCGGCAACGCGCTCGAGGTGACCACGTGGACCTTGGCCGGCTACGCAACCCTGCTGATGGACACTCGCGGCCAGGGTTCAGCATGGGTCCCGGGCGACACTCCCGACCCGGTTGGTTCCTCCCCTTCGTACCCGGGCTTCATGACCAGGGGGATCCTCGACCCGCACGAGTACTACTACCGCCGCGTTTACACAGACGCCGTACTGGCTTTGGAGGTAATGAGGGCACACCCGTTGGTACGGGCGGACAGAGTGGCGGTCACCGGCGCCAGTCAGGGGGGCGGCATCGCGCTGTCAGTCGCAGCCTTGGTACCGGACCTTTGGACTGTGCTGGCGGACGTCCCGTTCCTCTGTGATTTCCCGCGAGCGACTCAGATCGTGGACACTGAGCCTTATACCGAGATCGTGCGCTACCTGAAAACCCATCGTGACCACACCGATATCGTGTTTTCGACGCTTGCCTACTTTGACGCCGCTGGATTGGTGAAGCACGCAAAAGCACCCGCGTTGTTCTCGGTCGGTTGATGGACCAGACCTGCCCGCCCTCTACAGTTTATGCCGCGTTCAATCGTTACGGCGGGCAGGGACAAGTCGATAAGCGGATCGTAGAGTACCCTTTTAACGACCATGAGGGTGGCGAAGCCTTCCAGAGGGCTGTGCAGCTCGAGTGGTTGGCCGCTCTCGGTCGATAGCAGGGCGGCGTCTTTTTCCCGCTTCAGCAATAGTCAAAACCTGTCGAACGCTTCTGTTGCGACAAGTGTTGCCTTGTGTTCACCTTCCGTTCATTCTAATCTCCGAACGGCTGCGCGGCGAATAATCGGCGCCTGGGTTGGGTAAACAGTATTGGGGCCAGAGAACGGCGCTCGGCCACCAACAACCTGAATGACCTTCAAGTTATCCCATGTTCCCTCGTCGCATTGTGTTATGTCCGCGCGTAAGGAGCTGATTATGACCCATAGTACTGACCAGATTTCTCTGCATCGCTCTGCCGAAAATGGCGGTGACGGCGACGGCGCTACTTATGACGGCGCTGGGCGCAGCCCCGGCGGCTTCCGCCTCCACCCACAGGACGGCCTATGCCACACAGCACAAAGCTGCAGGCCGTACAGTCAGCCTGACCGAGACCGGGAGCACCCTGCTCGAACCACTGTTCCAGATCTGGACCAGCGCCTATCAGAAGAAGTTCCCCAACGTCAACATCGTGCCTTCGGGGGGCGGCTCGGGTAAGGGTATTAGCGACGCCAGCGCCGGTGTGGTGGACATCGGGGGCTCAGACGCTTATTTGTCGGGCTCGGACCGGGCACAGTACCCCGGCCTCCAGGACATCGCGCTCGCTATTTCTTCGCAGATGGTCAACTACAACATCGCCGGCTTGGGAGCCAATGTCCATTTGAAGTTGAGCGGAAAACTCCTGTCCGCTATTTACCAGGGAAAGGTAACCACTTGGGACGCCCCTCAGATCAAAGCGCTCAACCCGGGGGTAAGGTTGCCGTCGGAAAAGATCGTCGCTCTCCACCGTGCCGATAGCAGCGGCGATACCTTCCTTTTCAGCACTTACCTTTCCGCCGCCGACCCGGGCGGTTGGGGCAACTCCATCAGCTATGGCACCAGCATCGCCTTCCCGGCGATACCGGGGTCGGTTGGTGAGACCGGCAACGCCGGCATGGTGACCGGGTGCGAAAAGATCCCGGGCTGCGTGGCCTACATCGGCATCAGCTATGAATCGGAGACTCAAGCAGATCATCTTGGTATGGCAGCCCTGGGCAATGCACAGTGGGAACTACGAGGTGCCTACCGCCGGGTCCATCACGGCGGAAGCTGCGGCGTACACGTCGAAAACACCGGCGGACGAGGCCATTTCCATGATCTATGGCCCCGCGTCCGGTGGCTACCCCATCATCAACTACGAGTACGCCATCGTGCCGCCGAAGGAGCAGAACGCGACGGTGGGCCAGGCGGTTAAGTCCTTCTTGGACTGGGCAGTTAGCCCTACCGGCGGCAACTCTGCGAGCTACCTGCGTCAGGTCAACTTCGAGCCCCTCCCTGCCACCGTAGCCAAGGAATCTGACAACCTCATATCCAAGATCGGCAGTTAGCCCGGCGGTCAGTTGAGCCTGGGCACCCCGTCGGTTCCGGCCGGCGGGGTGCGCGGGCACCCAGGCACGCTGCTGCATTGCGCAGCGAGTCGCCACTCAGAACAGGTAGTGCGTGATCAGGTAACCGAGGTACCCAACCGAAGCGACCACGATGCCCAATCTAAAGAGCCAGAAACCCACCTGCTCGTAGAGCTCGGGATAGAGCACCTGGCTCAAGCCAAACGTCCACGAAGTCCACCGCATGCCAAGGCCGACGAAGACACCGACGACACCGTAGGCACACATGTAAGTCCAAACTCCAGCATGGGCCGCGGAGAGATCAGTATTTACCAACCATCCGATGAGGTACAGCTTCAGGATGATCGCCAGCACCGCCGCGACGCCCCCAACCCCACCGACGACGTGTAGGGGGTGGGCTGTTTCTCTTCGCTTCCCCGATGAAACCGCGCTCGGAATTGGCTCGGAGTCAATCTCCGCGGTTGGGTCCCTGCTTAGAGCCTCCGACCGTTGGGCAAGGTCACGCTCGTCCCACCCGGTGGCGTGAGCCCACACGTCCTCGTCCGGTTCCGGTTGTCCGAACGGATCTTCCATTATCTGCGTCTCGTCGTCCCAGCCCCAGCACTTGAACCCCCTCCCGAGGCCACCTGCCCGATCGGGCACTAAAATGCCGGCATGACACCGGAAAACCATGGCTCGTTCCCAGTTCTTCGACAGGTGGTCCTGGACACCACCGATCCGCGAGGGCTGGCGGAGTTTTACCGCGAGCTGCTCGGCTACGTCTACCGAGAAGGTGACGAACCGCCGCCCGCCGGCGGGGTCGATGAGAAGGCCAGCGGCTGGCTGGTCATCCATCACCGTTCGGGATCCCCTCGCATAGCCTTCGAGCAGGTGGACGCCCTTGCGGGGGCGACCTGGCCGGAAGGCCCGGTCCCTCAGCAGCTCCACTTGGACCTGACGGTCCCGACCTTGGAGGACCTCGAGATCCACCACAGGCGAGCGATTGCGCTCGGTGCGACGGTGCTGGAAGACAGGACCGCCGACGAGGAAGAGCCGCTCTGGGTCTACGCCGACCCGTCCGGGCACCCGTTTTGCATCTTCGTGGCCGCCGACTGATGGACAGCACAGAGGCGAGCCGCTTTGCAGCCCAATGGGCTCACGACTGGAACAGCCATGACCTCGAGGCGCTGCTCAGCCATTTTTCTGACGACGTCTTATGGACATCGCCTGTGGCGGCCCAGATCGTCGAAGGCAGCGATGGCGTCCTGCGGGGCAAAGCGGCGCTGCGCGCCTATTACGCGGAGGGGCTACGCCGCACGCCGGAACTGCACTTCGAGGTTCTCGGCGTGTACCAAGGCGTAAATGTGCTCGTCATCAACTACCGCAACCAGCGTGGCGCCCTGGTGGACGAAGTCTTGAACTTTGACGACGCCGGCCTGGTCCGAGAAGGCCACGGCACGTACCTCGGCAGCGGGGCGAGCTCGGCCACAGGTCAATAGCGCCTCGGGAGGGCCGTCGGGCTCAGCGAGCCTCGGCGCCCAGGTCGATATGGCTCAGCGAGCCTCGACGGCTAGGCGTATGCCCAGGCCGATCAGGACCGCACCCGTGAACCTTTCCATCGCCCGCTGCACGCGAGGCCGCAGGAGGTTGCGGGCCCCTGGACGGCCCAGGCGAGCGTGGAGTACCAGACCACATCAAACGCGACGATGGTGGCGGCCATGGCCAGCGCGTACAACAACGGGTTGGCGTGCGGTCGGAGGAACTGGGGGAACAGAGCGATGAAGAACACTGCCAACTTGGGGTTGGTGACACTGGTGGCCAAGCCCGAGCGCCACCCCGAGACCCTGCGTACAGCGCGCTGCTGAGTGCCGTCGGCCTCCCGGTGCAAAAGCGACCTGGCACCGAGCACGATGAGAACCAGAGCACCGCCTAGCCGCAAGGCTGTGTACGCAACCTCGGAGGCCGTGACAAGCGAAGCCACCCCGACCGCTGATAGGCACCCCCAGAACAGGACGCCGATGCTGTTGCCGAATATGGCGCTCAGAGCGGCACCGCGCCCGTCGCGAACGGCCACTCTGATGATGGTCGCCGTGGCCGGCCCGGGCGTGAGCGTCACGATCAACGCGACCAGGAGGAACTCAGGCGCCGAACGCACGGGCTCACGATAGCGGTCGGTCGCCAACAGGATCCTGGGTTTTTCGGGCCCCTGTTTCTTGAGGGCTGCGAGCGCTATCGCCGGGCTCCCGAGCGCTCCCCAGGCGCTCCCTGGTGGCTCCTGAGGGGCCTACTCACCAGTTCTGCGGAGCTTTTGTGTTGCCCTGCCGCGCGTTTAGCTCCCCGGATGTGCCTTTGGGACCACAAAACACTTGGTTGCCAGAATCGGTCAGCCTTGCCGGCCAGCCATGGTCGGCCCGCCCTGGTTGGCGCCCATATCGGACAGCCTGCTCGGTCGCACCTGCTCGGTGCAGCCCGCCGCGACGCCGGCAAACATCCTCGGCTAGGCCGGCTAGGCCGCGACTTCGTCTTTGAGGTTTTCCCTCAGCCAACTGCGCAGCTCGTCGTTGTCCGCGTGGCCATGGACAGCGCCAGCGTGTAGCACCGCAGCGGCGATCACCTCGTCTTCCTCGCCTGAAATTGTTAGGGTGCACCCACTCTCACTGGGAAAGTCCCTGCAATCTGCAACTTTTCTAGCCATGATCTTCACTCCTTTGATTGTTTGGATGTTGCGCGAGTTAATCCACCCGCGCCGGGCTACCCCTTGACGTAGGAGAGCTTCTCGGTGATCTTGCCGTCGCGCAGCTTGAACAGGTCGACACCGCGGACGTGGCCCCCGTCCCAGTCGTAACGCCATCGCTGGACCACGCGGTCGCCGGCGGCGAAGGTCTCCTCTGCCTCGAAACGCGACGACGCGTCCTCGAATATTGGTCCCCAGGCGCGCCGGATCTCGTCGCGGCCGACGTGGCGGGAGCCGTCGGGGGCAGGGCCGGTCGAATCGAACACGCAGTCGTCACTGAGAAATGCCATCGCCGCGTCCAGGTCGTGAGAACCCCAGGCTCCCCCGAAGGCTTCTACAATTTCGATTGCCGACATGATCTACGCGCGGGCGTAGTCGCTGGCGCCGAACCAGTCCACGACCACAACAGGTTCGTCTCCCACGACCCACGCGTCGTGCCCACTAGGCAGCGAGGTGACGTCGCCGGGCTCGGCCACGAACTCGGTCCCGTCGTCCATCTGTACGGCCAACCGCCCCGACACGTGGTACTGGAAATGAGGTGCCGTGCAACTGTCGGTCCCGGCTATGGGTTTCACGTCGTTTGACCAACGCCAGCCGGGCTGGAAGACGAGCCGCCCGATGTCTGCTCCACCGACCTTCAGGATCTCGGCGCGGCCATTTGGGAACTCCCTCACTTCGTCGGCGGCCCCGAAGGTACGATGCTCGGTCTTTTGTCCCATGTCCCTCCCCTTTCCGGCCCGCGCAGCGGGCCGCTACCGATTAGAATGGCTGAGGGTTAGTCTTACTTACTAGTAGGTAAGATGTCAATAGGGAACCTCAAGGAGGTACGAATGGCCAGCTCACGGCGGGACACAGCGTCCAGCACGGCGTCTGACATCCTCGACGCAGCCGAGAGATTGGTGCAAAGCCGGGGGTTCAACGGGTTCTCCTACGCAGACGTTTCCTCCGAGCTGGGCATCACCAAGGCAGCGCTCCACTATCACTTCGCCGGCAAAGCGGAGCTGGGCGAGAGCCTCATCAGCCGCTACAACGAGCGCTTCGACGCCGCACTGGCCGCGATCGACGCCACGGAAATGTCGGCCCCGGACAAACTTCTCGCCTACTGCGAGCTTTATCGCGGCACGCTCCGCGGCCAACGGATGTGCCTGTGCGGGATGCTGGCGGCCGAGTACAACACCCTCGGCGAGCCGATGCGCGACGCCCTGGGCACGTTTTTCGACCACAACCGGGACTGGCTGGCGGCGCTCCTCGAGAACGGTCGCAAGGCCGGGACCCTCCGTTTTGCGGGGCCGGTAGACCAAGCTGCCCAGACGATCGTCGCGGCCCTCGAGGGAGCGATGCTGGTGGCCCGCCCGTACCACGACACCACCGTTCTCGACGTTGTCATCGAGCGGCTCCTAGGCGACTTCGCTGTGAGGCAATCCGCCTGAGCGATCAGACGTCTTCGTAGAGAGCTTCTCCCCTTCTGAGCCGGGCGGCGATCCTGACGACCTGGGCGAGCTCGCGCCGGGTCGGCGTGTGGGCGGCAAGAAACCGTGCTGTCCCGGCGAGAATTAGCGCGACCGGCTCGGAGCCGGCCGGCCACGCGGCGGCTTGGCGAACGGCGGCCTCGTAGGTCTGGTACCAGTGAAAATCGGCGTCCTCGTTGAGCAACGCCGACCCGAGAGCTTCCAAGACGGCTCCGACCTCGCCCCCATCACGCAACCACGCATAGACGATCCCACCCGCCTCGTCGACCATCCCCTCCTGGTCCCAACAAGCTTGCAGGCCGGAAAGGTCGGGGCGCCCGGGAGCAGGAGCCCGCCCGGGGGAGCCGGCGGCGGCTGAGGAGGAGGCGGCGGCGTGCTGGCCGGGCAAGCGGGCCGCAGGGATATTGAGGAAACGGTCGAGGAATACCTTCATCGCCGCTTGGTAAACGCCGCGCAAGAGCTCCGGCGTGGCAGCGCGGTTTATCAACTGGTGGGTGGCGTTGGCGGTGGTGAAGCCGTGGTGGACGACATCCCAGTCGCCGTGGTCGTTCTGCGTGTGGAAACGGGTAAGGCGGAGCGCGGCCGCGTAGGCAACCGCACGGGCCAATTGTTCGGCGCTGGCCCCCTGCTCTGCAGCGTGGTCCAGGGCGGCGATGATCTCGCCGGGGTCGTCGCCGAGCACGTCCCAGGCGAGCGCCTCTGTCGCCTTGTCGTCAAAAGACCCATTGCCGCCAAAGGAATTCTGG
The DNA here is from genome assembly GCA_963834735.1 of uncultured Acidimicrobiaceae bacterium. GTDB lineage: Bacteria > Actinomycetota > Acidimicrobiia > Acidimicrobiales > Palsa-688 > Fen-671. The sequence continues at coordinate 23,247 of CAWICT010000005.1, forward strand.
CCGGCACGGGAACTCAGGACGCTGGAAGGCCAGTGGTCGGCGGGCGATGACTGGACGGGCGCGAGGAGACCGGGAAGGTCGTGTGGGTGCCGCCACTCCCCCGTCTCTTCGGAGCGCCCGGACGCAGCGGTCTGTTGGGCGAGCGTGGGGAGCACGGCCTCGGCGCGGTCCCAGCCGAGGTGGCCGAGCGCCTCGAAGGCCTTGTTGGTGAAGTCGATCGTGTGGCCCTCGTCGACGAAGACGTGGTCGGTAATGGCGGCGCCCATCAGTGCGATCACGGCCTCGGGCGTAGCCCCCGAAGCGGTCGATGTCGCAAGCGCTCGTTCCGCCGCGTCGCCGTTGCGGGTATCGATAAAACGCCGGTACCACGACGCCAAACGTTCGGGCGGGATCGTCGCAGGCAGTGGAGGGAGAGCGAAGCGGGGAGGGTGGCCCCGGGTGTTCCGGGAAACGAAGCGCAGCCCGTGGACCAGGGCGAGGGGCCGGTCCTGCGGCGCCAACGCCGGGAGAACATTCGCCATCGCCGTCAGCACCGACAGCCCGGCGCCCCAACCTTCCTCGCGGTTCAACAGGCCAAAGTCGGCGCCCTCGCGCACCGCAGCGAGAGCCCCCTCCTCCGGGCCGAGCAGCTCCATCAGGCCGAGCACGGCTTTGGCAAGGACAAGGGTGAGGCCCTGCTCGAGGCCTTCCGCCAGCCGGCGAAGGTGGTGGCCGGCCGGGTCGTCCTCGGCCCGCAGCACCACGAAGACGTCGGCCCCGTCAACCTCGACGCTGTGTGCCCGGACGTCGTCGGCGAAGGGGTCGAGGGTGCCCCCCGAGGCGAGGTCGAAACGGGCGTGGTGCCAGTGGCAGGTCAAAAGACCGTTCTCGACGGTCCCCCGGTGGAGCGGAAAACCCATATGCGGGCAGCGGTCGTCCACGGCGAACGCCTCGCCGTCGGCCCAGAACACGCAGACGGGCTGCGATCCGACCTTGCCGGCCAGGCAGCCCTTCGCCTGCAGCTCCTCGGTCGTCCCGATCAGGCCCGCTGCCGCTGCGGCTCCTTCACACGGTCGACCATCGCGCGGCTCCCTTCGATGTGAGGCCGGTAACGGTCTCAGAGGCTGCAGAAAAGACGGGGTCGCCGCTCAGGTCCAGGGCGCGCAGGGCGGCCTCCACGAGCTTGACCTCATGGGGGTCGCCGCTGGCCTCGGCTGCCGTCGCCAGGACTTGGCGGGGGGCGCCTGCAACGCGGACCTCCGCGACGGGGCGGGCGCCGGCGTACATCGCGCCGTGCTCGGCTTCGAGCTGAGCCAGGGCAGCCGAGCGGTCCGAGCCGGAAAGGTGAGGCGCGAGAAGCTCAATTGCCATGGCGCCGGTCACCCCATGGAGGAAATAGATGCTCGGTGAGGCCAAGTAGTAGCGGGCACCGTCGGCCGCTGCGGCCAGGACCGCTTGCTGGACGTCGTCCACCTCATCGGTGCCGGACGCCACCTGGCCCGGGCGGTAACGGGCCGCCCAGTAGCCGAGCGCCCGTGCCAGTTCTTCGCGTCGGGCCGAGGTGTCGGCCGCCTGGATGGCCCGCACGGCGTGGCCCACCCGGATCACCCCGTGAAATAGCGCCGTTGCCATCCCCGGGACCAGGCGGGGTACCCAGACCTCGACGACCTCGGACCACCCGTCGTCGGCGATCGCCGTTTCGAAATGGCCGATCCACTCCGGCAGGGCTTTGTAATCGCCCAGGGACTCGCGCCAATCGAGGGACGCGCCGGCTTTCGGTGTGACCGCCGGGCCGGCGATGCGGGCGAAGCGCCTTGCCCACTCCCCCAGTTCGCCCTCGAAACCGAGGGCGTCGAGCGCCTCGCACGCCATGGCACCGTGGTTGACGAACCCGTTGGGGAGCTCGAAGCCGGCAGATGCCATGCGTTCGAAGGCCTCGTCGAGGTCCGTGCTGGCACCGCGTGCGGAGGCGGCGGCCGGACCTGGCGCTGTCATGCGGCCTCGTTCGGGCTGCCGGGCACGTCGCGGGCCGACATGTTGGGCAAGTAGGGGTCGACACCCCAGCTGATGATGCGCTTGGGGTGGACACGGATTACCTGACTACTCATGTGAGCGATCGGCGGCGCTACCCCGTCGAGCGCCTCGGCAGTGCCCCGGACCTCGACCCCTCGCACGACCCAGGGGTCCACCGAAGCGAGGTCGTCGACCACGAAGGCGACGTTGGGGTTGCCCTTCAGGTTGCGGTACTTCTTCGACTTGGCCAGGTTGAAGCCGAAAATATCGATCGTGCCGAGCTCGGCGTTGACCGAGAAGCCCACGGGGTTGTTCTGCGGGGCGCCAGAGGGCGAAACGGTTGCGAGGCGGCCGAGGCGCTGCCCCGCCAGGTAGGCGAGCTCGCTGTCGGTGAAAACTGCCGGTTCATTGCTCATGCGCGTTAGCTTAAGACCTCAAGTTAAGTTGAGGTCAAGTGGCTATGGAGCGTGTGCCCCCAGAAACCCAGTTGCTGAGCGTCGGCCAGCTCTCCGCCCGGAGCGGAGTGGCCGTGTCGGCTCTTCATTTCTACGAAGCCCAGGGCCTCATCCACGCCCAGCGCTCCCCCGGCAACCAGCGCCGTTATGCCCGCGAGACGCTGCGGCGGGTGGGCTTCATCCGCGCCTCCCAGGCTGTCGGGATACCGCTGCGGGCGATCAAGGAGGCCCTCGAGCAGCTCCCCGAGAGCCGGACGCCGACCCGGGCGGACTGGGCTCGGCTGTCGGCCACCTGGCGGGCCGACCTCGACCAACGCATCAGCCATCTCCAGTCGCTGCGTGACCGGCTGTCGGACTGCATCGGGTGCGGGTGCCTGTCGATCGACCGCTGCCGGCTCACCAATCCCGACGACATCCTCGGCGACGAGGGCGCAGGCGCCCGCCGGCTGCTGCCGGCGCGATGACGCGCCAGCGGGTGCAAAGTTCTACCGAACGATTAGGTGATTTGCCAGGTCCGCAGCCGTAATCTGACAAGCGATGGCCTCGAGCTCAGGCACCGGGTTGCTGCGGACATACCTCGGGACCGCGCCGGGCGTCGGCAAGACCTACGCCATGTTGGCGGAAGGCCGCCAGCGGGCCGAAAACGGCGAGCACGTCGTGATCGGCTGGGTCGAACGCCACGGCCGCTCCGAGACCAGGGCCCAGCGCGGCGACCTCGAGCTCATACCGGCGCGGACGGTCGAGTACAGGGGCAGCACGTTCAGGGACATGGACATCGAGGCGGTCATTGCGAGCGGGGCCGACCTGGTCCTCGTCGACGAGCTGGCCCACTTGGTACCCGACACCAGGCGGTGGCGCTGGGAGGAGGTTTCGGAACTGCTCGCCAACGGGATCGACGTCCTGACGACGGCGAACATCGCCAACCTGTCGTCGGTGCGTGACTACGCGGCGCAGATCACCGGGGTGGGCGCCGTCGAGTACGTGCCCGATGAGTTCGTGCGCTCCGGCGAGATCGAGCTCGTCGACGTGCCCGCGGCGGCGCTTCGACAGCGGATCGCCGAGGGAAAGGTGTACTCGGCCGACCTCGTCGGGGGCGCACTGGCCGACTACTTCCGGGCTTCGAACCTGGAGGCGCTGAGCGAGCTCGGCCGGGCGTGGGTGGAGGGCAACGCCGTAGCCGTCGGCGACGACCTTCTCGTGAGGCGAGGGCTGGTGGAGCCCCAGCTGCGACCGGTAGTGGTAGCCGGCGTCTCCGGGACGGGCGAGGACGAACGTGTCATCCGCGACGCCTGCCTGCTCGCCCGCCAGGACGACGCCGACCTGCTGGTCGTCCACATCAACGTGCTGGACGGTTCGTCCTCCCGCCGCCAGCGCCAGGCACTGGACCGCAACAGGGAACTGGCGTCCGAGTTGGGCGCCAGCTACATGGAGCTCGAGGGGAACTCCCCGGCCCCGGTGCTCGCCGACATCGCCCGCGCCCGGGGGGCGTCCCGGGTGGTCGTCGCCAGCCACCCGCCGCGCCTCGGGCTGCTGAGCCGCTTCAGCTTCGGGGCGCAGCTGCGCCGGCTCCTCCCCCAGGTGACCGTGGACGAGGTGCAGCCGGCCCGGGTCTAATCAGTCACGACGGATGGGGAAGGCGCTGGCCCTGTGGCCCGTTCCAGCAAAGCTGCATCAGCGTGGCGTCGTCTCGAAGTTTGCCGACGTTGTAGTCCACGACGGAAACGAGCAGGCGCCGCAATATTTCTTCAGGCGGCTGGCCAGATGTTGACTGTTGTGCCCACATATCGGCCAGACGCTCGACCCCGAAGCTGTCGCCGCTTGGCGACCGTCCCTCGATCATTCCGTCAGTGAAGAACAGGACGCAATCGCCCGGTTCCAGGTCCTCCCTCGCAATCTGAGCGGACGCCGCTCCGAGGCCGAAGGGAAATGACGGCGGGCAGCTCAATTGCCGGACCACCCGGTGCCCTCGCAAGAGCAGCGGCAGGGGGTGGCCAGCGTTGGTCCACTCGAGCACGCCCGTGTCGAGCGCCAAGCGGGCAATGACGCCGGTGACGAACGCCTCGCCTTGGTACTGGGCGGCGACCGCCTCATCGATTGCAAGATGGGCCGCCGCCAGCGGCTCTCCCGCCCGTCGTGCGTGACGGTAGGCCCCTATGGCCAGCGTGGTCATCAACGTCGATTCGACCCCGTGCCCCATGCCATCGAAGAGCGCCGCATGAAGATGGTCGTAGTTGAGCGCATAGTCGAACGCGTCACCTGCTATCTCGTACGCCGGCTCCAGCCGACCGCAGGCAACCGCCTGGGCGCAGCGGACCGTGAGTGGCGGCAACAAGTCCCACTGCATGCCCGCAGCGAGGGCCATCGTGCGGCTGCGCCGACGTAGGTGCAGCTCGTCGGTGGCGCGGGCGAAGGCCCGGACGAGCACTCCGGCAAAGCGCCCAAGGCGCGTGCACTCCGCCAGGACCTGGTCGTCGACCCTAGGCACGGTGAGCGCAATGGTGCCGGTCCGCTCACCCCTCTCGACCAGCGGCACCCATACGCGCACTCCCCCGTCGCGTTCCCTGGTCACCACCTCGCCAGTGCGGAACACGCGCCCGGCGATGGAGGTGGCCACCTCTTCCTCGCCGAAGATCGGGTCGCTCAAGTCAGGGCTCAACAGCACGGGCTGCAGGACGACACCTTGGAAGTCGGCCAGGTACATGAAGATGTCCTCAGCCCCGATGGGTGCGGCGGCGGTGCGGATCAGGCCGAGCAGCTCCCTCGGCGAGGCTTCCACGACGGCGTCGAGCGCGGCCGAGTAGTCGAGTGAGCTCACGCTGCAAGTCTGCCACCTGGGGCCCGCACCATACGCGCCGCACTAGTTGTTCGCCGCCCGGCTGGACAGACCCTCGGTTACGGGCGCCCAGCCTGTGCGAGCAGCTCGTAGCTGGCCAGCCGGTCGGCCTGGCTGTAAGTGCTCGTCACCACCATGAGCTCGTCGACGCCGGTGCGATCGACCAGCGCGGCCAGTTGCTCCAGCACGGTGGCTTGGTCACCAACAATGTGCGAGCCGGTCGCCTGGTCGATCACCGCCTGTTCTTCAGGGGTGTAGGGGTACTCGGCGGCCTCTTCGGGGCTGGGCAGCGTCGAAGGGTGCCCGGTCCGCAGCCGGAGCGAGAACAGGCGCGTCGAACCATGTAACCAACGGGCCCGCTCAGCGTCGGGTGCGCAGACAACCGAGACACTGATCAGGCAGTACGGTTCGGCCAGCACTGCGGACGGCCTGAAGGCCTTGCGGTACAAGGCCAATGCCGGCAACGTGTTCGCCGCACTGAAGTGGTGCGCGAAGGCGAACGGCAAGCCCAAAGAACCGGCCAGTTCGGCGCTATAACCGCTCGAGCCGAGCAGCCACACGGCGGGCTCGTTCCCCTCGGCCGGGATGGCTCGGGTCCTTCTCTGAGGAAGCCCATCGTCGAGGTCATCGGCGAAGTATGCCCGCAGCTCGGCCAACTGTTCGGGGAAGGCCTCCGCTGACAATGTGCCAACTTGGCGTTGCAGCGCTCGCGCCGTCAGCCGGTCGGTCCCGGGTGCGCGACCGAGACCGAGGTCGATCCGTCCCGGGTACAACGCCTCCAGCATCCCGAACTGTTCGGCTACGACCAGCGGCGCATGATTAGGGAGCATCACCCCGCCGGAACCGACCGCGCATCGTTGACGTCGCCGAAGCGATCTGCCCTATCAGCACCGCCGGCGCAGAACTGGCGATACCCGCCACATTGTGGTGTTCTGCGACCCAGTAGCGCCGGTACCCCCATTGCTCGGCATGGCGAGCCAGGTCGACGCTGCGACGCAACGCCTCGGCCGTCGTGCACCCCGGTCGGCACCGGGCAAAGATCCAATACCGATAGCGGGACGGCCAGGCTCACGTAGGGCGCAACACGGCGGCGATGGGCGATGTTCCCGGCCGGGACCGACCGCTCAGTCGATGGGGGCGTCAGGCTCCCGGTCGAGCTGGGGCAAGCTCCGAGGCCAGGTCGACCTCCATCGGGGCGTCCACCATCGCGAACTCCAGCCGCTTCACCTTGCGGTAGTGCTGGTTGAGGGCGAGCATCCCGGCCGTGCCCGCGACCGCGACTCCCAAGGCCGTAAAGGGGAACTCGGGTAGTGCGGGATTAGGACCTACGGCCGCTGGCGACACCGACTGCATGCTGTTGGCGCTGCAGATATCCGCCGGGTCGAAGTTCCCTATTCCTTCAATGATCTGAGTCTCCGTCTCGGCCGGAGCGCTGATGACCGGGCCCATCACCTCGGAGCTGGTCGGGATAGAGGTCGGGTTGACCGGGCTGGAGACCGGGGTAGTGAGGAGGAGCTGGCGTCAGGTTGTTGGCGTTCGCATCCCTGGCCGTCAGCGTGTTCAGCCCGAAGGTGGTCTCGATGAGCGCCAAGGTGGAGTCGTGCTCGAACGGGCCGACGTGCGAAACCTGGCCGGGCGTCAGGAGGTTGGAGATGACGATGGCCGGCACCCGGAAACCGAGCTGGGTGTAGTCGGGGACCAGTCGGCCGTCGGTCGGGGTGGTCGAGTCGCCGCTGTGGTTGACGTTGGCCGGGTTGGTCGTCGTCGGTCACGTGCGGTGGGGGCACGTGGTCGTAGAACCCGCCCCACTCGTCGAAGGTGACGATGAGGACGGTGTTGTCGAGCCATCCGTTGTCGGCGAGGGCGTGGTAGGCGTCGGCGATGAAGCGCTCACCGAGGCGGATGTCGGAGTTGGGATGGTCGTCGCCACCCGTCCCGACGGTGCCGTTTTCGAACGCGGGGTCCACGAAGCACACGTTCGGGAGCAGGCCGCCGGCCGGCCCGGCTGCGCAGGCGTCGAGGAAGGAGACATTGCCGGGGTAAACGATCGGGGCCGGGTCGGTGCTGTCGAAGGCGTGGAAGAACTCCACGTACTTGAAGTTGCCCGCGGTTATCGCCCCGGTGTACCAAAGGGCAAGGAACGGGCTGTCCCGGTAGAAGTAGCCGCCCCACGGCTGCGCCGGGTTGTTGCCCGTCTTCCCCGGTGCGAAGGGCGTCAGCTGGTCCCAGATGCTGGGCAACGTCGAGGCGGTCAACGAGTTGTGGTCACGGTCGGTCTGGCCACAGTGCTGATAGAAGCGGTTCGGGTAGGTCTCGCCGGCGAAGGCGCAGAAGTAGTTGTCCAGGGTCAGGTATTGCTGCGCCAAGGCGCCGATGACCGGGAGGTCCGTCTCGGTGTAGTAGCCGACCGGGTAGGTATTGGCCGCAGCCAGCGTGACCCCGGGGGTGCCCGCCGGGGTGGTCGGGTCCAACAGGAAGCCGTTGTTCAGCCCGCCGTTGCTTTGGAGAGCCACCCCTCCCAACTGTGGTCGGGGTCGCTGTACCCGCATCCCTGGTAGTCGGGGGCGAGCGGGTAGTTGGGGTAGGTGAAGCCGTTATAAGCGGGGAACGTGAGGTTGTGCACGCCATTGGCACCCGGCAGCCAGCTGAGGAAATGGTCGAACGAACGGTTCTCCATCATGAGCACCACGATGTGCTCGATGCCGTTGGAGCCGCCTGGGGAGGACGCCGGGGAAGCGGCAAAAGCCAGGGCCTTGGAAAGGTTGGTAGTGAAGATCGCGGCGCCCGAAGCGCCCATGATCTGCAGGAAAGTTCGCCGGGAGAACATGACGCGGAGCGTACGTAGACGAGCTGAACACCACGATGCTGAGGGACGACGCCGGGGTGACGCGGCGGCCAATTCTTGCGCAAAACCAGCGCCACCGCCGTAAGCACGGTGGGCGAACCTCAGGAGAGCAATGTCCCTAGGTACTGGATACCGCGCGCCGAAGGTCAGCTCATCGGCGGGGGCGGCAGGGGCTGGCCGATCCCGCTCAGGACCGCCGTCCCGTCGCCGGCCCCGCCGTCTCCAACCGCTCCGTCCCCGTTGTGCGGCGAGTAAGGGTGCGTCGGGCCCAGTGACCGGCGCTACATCGGCTAGCGGTCCATGGACCGCGTGAGCTCTCGGCCCGAGACCGCACGGCGGGCCGAGCGGCTCTGAACCACCAGCTGTTCGAACAGGGCGTCCGCCTCGTGCACATCCCTGTCGCGGAACTCAGCACGCACGTCGCGCCCGGCCGCGTCCACGTGGACCGTAGCCAGGTGCAGGAGGCGCTGCACCGGCCCTTGGACCCGGCGCACGCTCTGGACCTTCTCGAGGGGCACCCAGGTCGTTACCTTTTTCAGCCTCCCGCAGCTCCCCGCCGCAACCAGGCCGTTGTCGCCCGCAGCGAGGAAGTGGTAGCTGAGCGGGGACTTCCAGCGTGCACGCCGAGGGGGTTTGGACAGCGGGAACTGTTGCAACCCGAGCAAATTGGAAAAGAGCTCGTCCGCGAGCGGTACCGGGCCCACCGGTAGGAGCGCCTTGGTGACCTTGCCCGACCTGGTCCCTTGTTCCCGCCCCGGCGAGCCCGCGACGTCCACCTCGAGGCGGCACCAGCCCAAGAAGCGCCACGTGAGCGGCTCAGACCTTCCTCACAGCCTGCACCCGGGCGAAGGGGATCGTCTCGTAGACCGTCGAAAACAGCCCCCGTTTCAGCCGGATCCCGTCGGGGGCGGCAGCGACGGCGAAGCCGTACTCGGTCGCGACACGGCGCCAGGTGACCCTCGCCAGGCCGAAGAGGTACAGGCCGAGGGTCAAGCCCGTGCCGGTCTCGGCGCCGTTGGCCGACTTCGGAGAAATGGACTCGAGCGCCGAGGAGCACGACCACCATCACGATGGCCACCAGGGTCGCTGGCTGCAGGATCGCCGATGCCACCAGCCTCCCCGTGGCGACGGTTGCAATGGGTCGTTCGGCCGGCTCGGGGGTCGCCATGTCGAGGCCGTGGTGGCCGGCCATCAGGCGCGCCCGGAGGTCGACCGCTGCCTCCTCCGACAGGTACGTCAGCCGGCCGCCCGACTTGCCCCCGCCAGCCAGCCGGATCCGCAGCTCCGCCAGACCGAACACGCGGGCCAGGAACGGCCGCACCACGTCCACCGCCTGGATGCGTACCAGCGGCAGCTGGCGAGCGTCCCGCCTGAACAACCCGGTCTCGATCCGCAGCGTCACGCCGTCGAGCGCCCACTTCGTCACCCACCACCTGACGATGCCGATGACAACCGAGGCGGCCAGTATCGCGATCCCGATATATATCGTCACCTCGCGGCTGGAGGTCCCCCGCGACGCCTCCTCGCTGCCCAGCAGCGCCACGATCACCAGGGCCCGACCTCCCAGGACGACGGGCGTCCACGGGTTCAGCCTCTGCCAGTTCAAGACCATCTGTACTGCTGTCGGTCACACGCCTGCTGCCTTTGCCTCCCCGAGCGCTGCCAGGCGGTCCCGCAGGCGGGCGGCTTCGTCCGGCTCGAGGCCGGGGATCCGTGCATCGCTCGCCGCAGCTGCGGTGTGGAGCTTGACGGTCTTGAGCTTGAAGAGCCTCTCCACCGGGCCCGCCGTAACGTCGACGAACTGCATCCGCCCGTACGGCACCACGCTCTGGCGGCGGAACATCACGCCTCTCGAGACCACCAGGTCCTCCTCCCGCTCCTGGTAGGCCCACGCCCGGAAACGCCGGTGGGCCAGGAACAGGTACAGCACTCCCGCCAGCAGGACCACGACGGCCAAGCCGACCGCCAGGCCCGCTCCCTGCGAGGCGGTGCCCGCATCCAACGGCGATGGCAACCAGGACCGCGACCACGGCTCCCTCGGTAAGGCGCATGGACCACAGCTTGGGTGAGGGGGTCATCCACCCGGGGTTACTGTTCAAGTTGGACCTCGATCGGCACTGGGAAACGTAAACCCAGGTTACGACCAGCCGTCCCCCGGCGTGGAGCCCGCTCACCGCGGGCGTGGAGGCCGTCACCGCCAGAGAGGTCCGCCGCTACCGGCCGGCTCCACTGGCTTCCGACCAGGCCGGCACCGGCCTTGGTCTAAACTGCTCCCGCTTGGCCCCATCGTCTAGAGGCCTAGGACACAACCCTCTCAAGGTTGAGACACGGATTCGAATTCCGTTGGGGCTGCCAGCAAAGTAGCAGGTCAGAGGCGGAATCCTGGCTAAGACAAGAGACCAGTTGCTTTCTTTTGCCCATCTCTTGCCCATCCATTGGGGCACGTTGCGTCCCGATGGGATGGGCAAGTGGTTCGCCATCGACCGGGGGATGCCGCCACCCGACGGAGTAGGCCCTCCCGCCACCATGAGGCGTTGCTGTCGGCAGAGGTCCTTGGGCCGATGGTTGCGGCCGGGCCGGTGGTTGCGGTGCTCAGCGCGCACCGGAGAGGTTGCGGGAGTCACCGTAACCACCTAGCTGACCCGGCTGGACCGAACCATTAAGTTCGTCCACCGTGCTCCCCTCACGGGGCGTCTGGCCCCACCTCGGAGGCCTGGCGTTAAGTGCCATACGTCGCCCCACTTAGATATTATAGTATCGCTTATTGAGATAAAGGATACTACAGTAGTGATATGACTCGTGTCACCTCTGGTCCTGCTTCGATCGCCCTCAAGCTCATCGGCTCTGAGATCGCTCAGGCGCGTCGGGAACGGCGCTGGTCGGTCGAGAGCCTGGCGGAACGGGCTGGCGTCACACCCGTGACAGTGCGTCGAGCTGAGCGGGGGGCGCCCACGGTCGCCATCGGCACCGTGTTCGAGCTGGCTGCCCTCACAGGGGTCCCTCTGTTCACAACCGACCCGGTCGCCCTGCCCAAGGCCCTAGCTACTAGCCGCGATCGCCTTGCCTTGCTCCCTCAGCGGGTGCATGAGGCCCGAAGACTGGTAAACGATGACTTCTGAGCCAGTGGTCTATGTCTGGGGCTTCCTCCCCGGGCGGGCCAAGCCGGTCGTTGTCGGCCGGCTCGACGAATCCGGGGGCCTCATCAGCTTCACCTATGCGCGGAGCTACCTGGAGCGCCCCGATGCCGTCGCCCTATACGGGATACCTCTTAGGAACGGCCCCCGCGAACCGCCCCCCGGGACCACCGTGCACGGCTGCCTCACCGACGGCGGTCCCGACGCTTGGGGACGGCGGGTGATCCTTTACCGCCTGACCGGCAAGGCGGGGGCGCGACGTCGACACGGCTCAAGTACCACTGTTCACCTACCTGTTGGAATCAGCCTCTGACCGGGCCGGCGCTCTCGACTACCAGTCCAGTTCGACTGCGTACGAGGCCAGGGAGTCCGAGGCCACCCTGGCCGACATGGTGGGAGCGGTCGACCTGCTCTTGGCCGGCGAGACCATCCCGCCTTCGCTGGAAGCCGCTCTGTTCCACGGGACGACCATGGGTGGCGCGGCCCCAAGGTGACTTTGCTCGACGGAGACCGTCGCCTCATTGCCAAGCTCGCTACCTCGGACGACCCCTACCCGGTTGTGAAGGCAGAGGGGGCAGCCATGATTCTGGCCGGCATGGCCGGCATCCGGGTGCCCAAAGTCGAGGTCATCAGCTGCGCCGGCAAAGATGTCCTATTGGTCGAGCGCTTTGACCGCACCGCCGCCGGCGACCGGCTGATGTTCGTCTCCGCCCTCACTGTGCTCGGTCTGCCCGAGGAGGCGGGCTCGTACGCCACCTACTACGACTTCGCCGACCGGCTGCGAGCTGAGGCTGCCGAGCCGGCAGCGGATTCTCCGAGAGTTATTCTCTCGGATCGTGTTCAACATCTTGGTCAGCAACACTGACGACCACTCCCGCAACCATGCCGCCTTTTGGGACGGCAACCATCTACGGCTCACACCGGCTTACGACATAACGCCGGGGATGCGCTCGGGTGGCGAACAACAACAAGCTATGGCGATCGCCCGGGACGGCTGGCGCTTCAGTCAGCTCGCGGGCTGCATCCTCGCCGCCCGGGACTATCTCCTCGACGAGGCTGAGGCCCGGGCCATCATCGACACTCAAATCGGTACGGTCCGCAAGCGATGGGACGACGCCGCCGACGCGGCACGGCTGACCAAGGAGGAGCGCCGCCAGCTCTGGGGCCGGCAAATCCTGAACCCGTACTGCCTCGAAGGGTACCGAGGCCGGCGAACCTTCGCGTGACCAAGTCGGTGGAAAAGGTGAGAAGAGAGAGAGAGAGAGAGAGAGAGAGAGAGAGACTGCTCAACCGTTGCCCGAAACCTGCCTTACGGGCTACCGGTTTCTCGTGGGACATCGACTTCGCCGTATCTCCTCGGGATCCCACCAAGGGGTCGTTGCCCGGTCAGACCGTCTGCCGGGCCTGGCCTAGGATGTCACTGTCGACTCCGCCTTCTCGCAGCTTCCCTCTGGGCAAACGAGCGTTCGAATAGACTCTCCCCAAATGCGTTGCTTGTTCTGCAAAAAATCGAGCGTGGGCAGTCGGAGCGACGAGCACGTCATCCCACAGTCTCTGGGAAACCACAGGCTTGTCTTACCCGCTGGGATCGTGTGCGACTCGTGCAACAACTACTTCTCGCGCGAGGTGGAAAAGCCCTTCATGGACAGCCCGTTGATCCGGCACCTGCGGTACATACAGGCACTTCCGAACAAGCGAGGCAGGGGACAGGCCATCGGGGTAGTTGACCCGACTGCGGGCACTGCGACCCTGAGGGCACCGAGCCGAAGAGAACCAGCCAGCCTGATCTTCGACCGGGCGGAGGACCTGATCCGGTTGCTCGGTCAGCCCCGGGCGGTCGTGTGGAGTCAAGACAAGGCGCTGCCGCCCTCGAGCACACAAGTCTCGCGGCTTCTCGCGAAAGTGGCGTTGGAGGTCATGGCGTCTCGCCTGCGGGAGACCGATGGCGGCCTCGACTACCTGATTGACGAGGTCAATCTCGACCGACTCCGCAACCACGCTCGCCGAGGCACTGACCGCGACTGGCCAACTTCTATCCGGCGCATCTATTCGGCTGACGCCGTCTGGGGCGAAAACGGGACTCCGGTTCAACGAGTCTGGGAGCTTCGCTTTTTCGAGGACGGTGCGCGTTCTCAATACTCGGTGCTGGCGCTGTTCGGCTTGGAGATGGTCATCCACATTGGCGAGCCTGACATCTCCGGCTACCGACGATGGCTTATCACGTCCGGTGGTAGGAGCCCGCTCTTTGTGGGGTCTTACGCTGCCGATCTAGACAACCTCCTCGCGAGCACCCCAGGACCATCACCGTCACCGCGCCGTGTCCTGCTCGGCTTCCGCACGTAGCACGCGACGGCGACCACGGGACATGGAAATTCGTGACGTGGCCATAGTGGACGTGGGGGAGGATGATGCGGCGATACGTGCCGTGTTGCGCCTAGCAAAGAAGGCTAGACATACCGTCGGTTTTCTGCCCGACTCCGCCTTCGTCGACCGAGCGCGGCAAGGAACCCTGCTTGCGGTCGACGCGGCGAACGTCATTGTCGGGAGTAGCGGTGGTCTAACTGCCGACAACGACGTGCCAAAACTGCTTCAAGTGAGCCACCAGTTCCACGAGACGATCTGGCGCGCCGCTCGTAATGATTATCTTTACAACCAATTGCAAACGCTGAGGGGGCTCATCGAGCGTATACACACTACAACTCTATACTCGCAGCGAAACAGGAAGCAGAATCTCACAGAACATCGTCAGATTCTCGACGCCATCAGCGACCAAGACCAAGCTCGCGCGCAAACTTTGACAGAAAACCATTTTCGGCGTATTATGGCATGGAGAATATCCATGTCACCGCTGGGCTGAATCGTGAAGCTTTTCACACATGCCGATGTTACTCTTCGGGTATTTCCACCTTAGACATCGGACTCTATTCGGAGGGTTAGCGCCTCCGACACGCCTCATTCCGGCCTTTTTCCTCGCACGGCTGGAGGCCTGTCAATGTTCTGGATATTCGCGCTCAAGCTTACTAAAGGCCGAAGGCTCGGGCGCCTCCGGGTCAGCGAGTGTGACTCCTACCCCCGCTATCGCAGGCACAGAGTACGAGGTTGCCCATGGCGATCATCCAACGGCGCGATCAGTCCCTCCCTCGGGTCCCGACGAATAGCTGAGTGTCCCAAACAGGTCACACATGTCTGCGTCACACTCACGCTTGGTGCCCATCTCAATCTTCGTGGGATGCCTGTCCTGCGTTTCGACGTTGGCCCTTTTGGTCGTCCCCGCGTTCGCCTCTCAGTTTCATTCGCGTTACCATTTGACCAATGGCCAGATAGGTCTTGTGACCTCCTGCTTTGCGGTCAGTTACGTTCTTGTCCAACTACCCACTGGGCTCTTGATCACTAGGTTTCCTCCAGCAAGAGTTGCCAGCATAGGCCTTGGGTCATTGGCCTTAGCCACTCTGGTCGCGGAGGCTGCGCCCTCGTCTCTCGGCATATTTATAGCCCTTCGGACTATCTCTGGTGCTGCCGCTGGTGCTCTTTTTCCTCTAGCCTCTGCGGTAGCCCGTGTGAACAACGTGCACGCAAACAGAATCCGACAGGCAGCCCTTGGAACCGGATGGGGCGCTGAATACATCGTTGGGCTATTCGTCTTACCTTTGTTGTGCCGAAGTTGGAAGACGGGCTTTCGACGCTCGCCATCGCTGCGTTGGCTCTTGCTGCTGTCGCTAGACTCGTAAAAAGCCAGCCGCGCGAAGAGGACGTGAACCTCCGTCACAGCAGGATAGTACTCGGTTCGCCTGTGGTATGGGCGCTCGGAACATATCTATTTGGTACAACGGTCGCCAACGCTGGATTAGGTGCCTGGGTACTAACATACGTCCACCCCCAGCTCGACATGCCGCTCGGAACTGCATCAACAATGTCCGCCATGATCGGCTTTGGCCTAATCCCATCTTCCATGGCAGGGGCCGTCCTAGCAACGAGAGCGAGCGAGCGAGCCTTGCTACTAGGGAACCTCTTTATTCTGGCGACGTGCATAGTACTTATTACGGTTTCGAGGAGCGTGGCACCTATCGCAGTTGGCCTTTTCGGGATTGGATGGTGTTCCGGGTTCTCGCTAGGAATTATTTTTGCATGGTTTGCGACCCTACAGCCAAAGATCCCGGCGGGGCTGCAGGGCATCTTCGTTGCGTCGGCGAACGTAGCCTCCTACAGCGCGCAGATTATAGCGCCGCCCCTCGTGGGGTTTGTTACGGACGCAACGTCGGACATGAGATTCGGGATGTTAACATTGCTGGTCGGTCCAGCGTGCGGGGCCATCGGTCTTATTGGCACACGCCGATTCGTACCGGACTAGCCGATTCGGTGTCAGAGGTGGCGTCCAGCCTTGCCCCGGCCAGCCCGAGTTCTCCGCCGGTCACAACGTCGCCGAGGGGGCGCGCCACCGCTTGGTAGCCCGGCACGAGGTGCACGTAGAACCGGCCGCTGGACATGGAGGTGGCGCTGCGGGCGACCAGCGCCAGTCTGACAACAGTACGGCCCACTGAGGCGAGGTTGGCGCCGAAGGTGACCTGAGTGCTGAAGTTGCCACCGCCGCAAGGTGTCGAACTGCGAGAGTACGCCACACCTGCGAGCCATAGTCGTGCGGACAACTATATGTAGCTCGACGTTTTGACGTCCGCGGGCGCGTAGCTGGTTTACCGAGTCGTTGAGTTGGCATGCACAACGGGGCTCACTTGTCCTTGCTGAGCGAGCCTGCGGGGTCGGATGCCGCTCGCACGGGCTTGTTATCTGGCCGGGCCGAACCTAACCCCGGGCTCGAGCCCCGCCTGCTTGCCGTCCCCGGTGACAGCCAGTCCACCAGCATGACTAGACACCGGCCATTGCAAAGGGCTCAGTGGAGACACTCTGCAGGGCGCTGGCCCACAACTGGGTGATCTACGGACCAGACGCCCACGCCAAAACTACTCGTTACTACTTTCGGCCTCGCAAGTCCGCCTGGCGCCGCTCTACGACGTTGCTTCGGTATTACCATACCCAACACAATATAAACTCTCCCTCATGGCTATGGCTATGGCAATCAACGGCAAGTGCCAGAATAACTTGATCAATGCAAAGGCCTGGACTGCGTTTGCGCGGTCCCTTTCCGTTGATCCCGCGGCAGGGGTGCCCGTCTGCTGTGGTACAAACAGTGCGGCCTCGTCGACTAGTGCCGCCTCGAGCTGTCGCCTAAGGCTCGGTGACGGTCCAGCCGCGACGCCGGAGCTCGACGGCGAGCTGCTCGGCAGGCAAATGCCGCATCAGCTGCTGTTGCGCGGACAGCGTCGCCGCCGGAACAGCGGCGAGGGCGCTCCCGTCGAGCTCGTTGCCTTCCTGTAGCCGGGCGATGAACACTGCCGCTTCGTCGCGGGTGAACTTGCCTGCGGCCTGACGCTGGGTGAGCCCCATCGGTCCGCGTGCGTCGCGGAAGTCGGTATGACCGGCGTCCTTGAGAAGAGCGAGCAGCTCTCTCAGCTCTTTCGCCGACGCGGGTGGGCCTGACTGTTGACCGAAGGCCATCGCAGGCAGTATTGCCGATGTGGCACTGGGATGTTGGCCAATGGCAACACCACAGGCTTCCCGCCGCCTTCTCGGCTCGCCGGCGCAAGCGGTTTGCCGTCCTTACTGTCAGGCCCTTGTAAAGGACGTGGAGGCCAGGCCGCACCTGCCGCTCTTCCTGGGCCTCACACTCGCCTCGGTGCGGAGCCCCCTTGGTCGGTTTGAATGCCAGCTTCGGAACCGGGCGCCTGCTCCTCGTGCTCGCAGCCCCAACGACCATCGGCCTCGCCGCAGTCCCCTAGCTTTGATGCTTCCGTGTGCTGCACTGAAACGCCCGAAGGCTTCGACGGCCAGGCAGGCCCCGAGGGGACCGCTGAGGTTCGCGAGGACGCGCCCGGCGCGCTCGAGGGCGTCCTGCACCGGGCGCGACCCCATGGCTGCCATGGCGGCGCTCGCCGCCCTGAGCGCTGCTGCGTTCGCTTACGTGACGACCGAGAGCCTCCCCGTGGGTCTCCTCCAGCCCATGTCGCACGCCCTCCACTCGTCGCTGGTTGCGACGGGCCGGCTCGTGACCGTTTACGCGGCGATCAACGTTGTGCTCTCGGCCCCCCTAGCTCACCTGGCCAAGGGGCTGCCGAGGAAGGCCACGATGTGCGTCCTCATGGCCGCCCTGGTGCTCACCTCGCTCGCCGCCGCGGCAGCCCCGAGCTACGGCTGGCTCATGGCCGTGCGGGTCGTGACCGCGCTCGGGCAAGCCCTGTTCTGGTCGCTCGTGATCCCGACGGCCGCCAGCTTGTTCCCGGCAGGGATGACGGGCCGGGCAGTGGGCTGGATCCTCGGCGGCGGGTCAATGGCCGTCGTCCTCGGTGTCCCCGCCGGCACATGGCTTGGGCAGTTGGCCGGCTGGCGTGCTGCCTTCATAGGAGTTGCGGTGCTGGCCGCCGTCTTGTCAGCTCCGATCGCGCTGTTCCTGCCCAGCTACCACCCTGCCGACACCCATGCCGGGACTGGCTCGGCGCCCGACCGGCGGCGCTACCGCCTCGCCCTAGCGACGACAGCCTTGGCCGTTAGCGGCTTCTTTTGCATGTACACCTACGTGAGCCCATTCCTCACAAAGGTCTCCGGGCTCGCCCTCCGCGACATCGCCCCCGTACTACTCGTCACTGGGTCGGCAATTGTGGCCGGGGTCTTCGTGGGGTCCGTCTTGTCTCGCCGGCGACCAGACATCGCTGTCATCCTCCCTGTGGCCGCGCTGGCGCCGGCTCTGATCGGCCTCTACCTTGCCGGCCGCGTGCTCCCAGCGGCCATAGCGTTCGCTGCCGTCGTCTGCTTCGTTCTCGGCGTTTACGATGTCACCAACCAAAACCACATACTCGTGGTCGCCCCGGCCAGCACGGACATCTCCTCCGCCTGGACCTCCGCTTCGTTCAATGTGGGCATCGCCGGGGGTTCCCTGGTGGGTGGCTTGGTGCTCGACGGGTACGGTCCGCGTGCGACGGCCCTCATCGGCGGACTTGTAGCCGTGGCCGCGCTGTTCGTAGCCGGTGCAGCAACTCGCCGGCAGCGAGAGCGTGCCGCTCGGCTCCACTGTCTAAGAGTGTCTAAGGCCAGATCACCTCGGCTTAGAAAGCCGTAGGCCCCATGGTGGGCTGTAAAAGCTACTCTATAAAAACAGTTCGGTGCCGGCTGTTGCAGCCGAGCGGCCGACGCTGTGGCAAAGGGGATGAGGGTGGCTCAGGAGAACGTCACTATCTACGAAGTGGCCCAGGCCGCGGGCGTCAGCATCTCGACCGTGTCCAACGCTCTAAATCGGCCTGACCGGGTATCAGAGGCGACCCGCAGCCGCGTGTTGGAGGTTGCCCACGCCCTGGGCTACGTACCGAAGGCGGACGCGGTGAGCTTCGCCCGCAAGGCCATGCGCCGGATCGGCGTCCTCGGGCCCTTCACCGCCTACGAGTCTTACCTTCGTCGACTGAAGGGCATCCTCAGCGAGGCGAGAGCGCTCGGCATCGAGGTGTCGGTTTTCGACCATGAATCCGCAGCGACTGCGTCTTCGCCGCTCTTGGCAACGATACCCGACCGAGGCGTGCCGTTTCATCTACGTATCGCTGTCATGTCCGTGTAGCGCGCCCCGGCGGTGGCGCCACGCGGGGCCGCTTCGTCCAGCGCCCGCATCTCGTCCTCGGACAGCTTCACGTTTACAGCCTCGATGTTCTCCTGGAGGTAGCTGCGGTGCTTGGTCCCGGGGATGGGCACAACGTCGTCTCCCTGGGCCAGCACCCAGGCAAGGGCGACCTGGCCAGGTTTCACGCCCCGCTGGTCAGCCACCTGCTGTGACCCGCTCGACAAGCTCGAGGTTCTTGCGGAGGTTGTCGCCCTGGAAGCGCGGGTGGGCCTGCGCGGACGTCGTCGGGGGCCAGGCCCTCGAGGCTGCGGATGGTGCCGGAAAGAAAGCCGCGCGCGATCGGCGAGTACGCGACGAAGCCGATCCCGAGCTCGCGAACCGTGGCGAGCACGCCATCGTCCTCGACGTCGCGGGTCCAAAGCGACCACTCCGTTTGCAGGGCGGTCACGGGGTGCGTGGCGTGCGCCCGGCGGATCGTCTCGGGGGCGGCCTCGGAGATACCCAGGTGGCGCACCTTGCCTGCCTGCACGAGCTCGCTCAAGGCGCCCCACGTCTCTTCGATCGGGACCGTGGTGTCGACCCGGTGCTGGTAGTAGAGGTCGATGTGGTCGACCCCCAGGCGCTCGAGCGAGGCGTTCGCGGCCTTGGCCACGTACTCGGGCCGGCCGTTGATGCCGAGCCTGCTGCCGTCGGGGTTGCGTTCGTTGCCGAACTTGGTGGCGAGCACGACCTGGTCGCGCCGGCCGGCGATCGCTCGGCCCACCAACCTCTCGTTAGTGAACGGGCCGTACATGTCGGCGGTGTCCAGCAGATCTACTCCAGCGTCTAAGGCGGCGTGGATGGTGGCGATGGACTCGTTATCATCGCCGGTCCCATAAAACTCGGACATGCCCATGCACCCGAGGCCCATGGCGCTCACGGTCAGCGCCAGCGTTACCGGTCCCGAGCGTGCGGTGGGGATAAGCCAAGACGTCCTCCCTTTCTTCGTTTCGTTGTCGCATCCTTGCGCACGAGCGCTCCAAAGTCGGCGGAGAGCGTGCCGGGTGCCTACAGCCCGTTGGCGAAGTTCCCGAGGCTCGTCTGCAGCTTGGCCTTCCACAGGTAGGCGGGGTTGTTGTAGCCACCCTCGAAGAAGATGTTCCCGGTCTTGTTCACGTTGTTGAAGGTAGTGAGGGCGGCATTGTAGAAACCGGCGGTGACCGAGCGGTCCGGCCCGAACACGGCGAGCGCCTCGCCGCCGGGGATGGCATCGGCGAGGATCTTGGCCTTGGCCTGGAAGATGATCTCTCCGTTTTTTATCCAAGACGGCGTCTCGCCGTGCTCGATGCCGATGAGGTCGCTCAGGTACTCGTAGACCTTGGAGCGCTGCACCGCATCTAGGATCTGGCCGCTGGCAGTGAGCACCGCCATCATGTCGATGTCCTGGGTGATGGGGACCAGGCGGGAGCCGGCCAGCGCCTTGCCGTTTACGAGCGGCTTGTTGGAAACCAGGACCTGTTGGTAGGTCCGGTCCTTCATCGAGGGCCACTTCGTGGTCGACACCGGGTTGGGTTGGGGCTTGAGGCCAAAGGCCCGGGTCTGTTCTATGAGCGTCGAGGCGCCGTTGCCGGAGCCGTCCAAGGTCCAGGCGATGGTCTTGGACTTCTCCGCGCCATTGATCACCTTGGTGATATCGGGGTTCACCCATTCGGACTCGCGGAGATAGAACCGCTGCAGCACTATGTCGCGGGTGAGCTCGTCGGCGCCGCTGGCGGCCAGTTGGTCGAACACGTACTCGACCGGCACGGGCTCGGCCCACACGATGGTGTTGAGGTCGGCCGATGAATAGCCCAGGTACTGGATGTCGAGCTCGTTGACGTTCTTCACCTTGATGATCTCGTTCTTGCCCACGGCCAGGCCGTCACGGATCAGCTGGGCGGCTCGTTTGGAGCGGCTGCGCACGGCGATGATGAGCTCGTTGGCCTCACAGAACGCCTGCAGCCTTTTTACCTGGCTGATGCGTGAGCCCGTAGATGTCGGTCAGGGCCGCCGCCCCGTCGAGGAGCAAGTTCTGGCCCGCCTCGATGCCTCGCAGCCCCTTGCCCAGGCTCTGGGCGATCTTGGAGTCCCGTAGACGCTTGGGCCAGGGTGATGTCGTTGGCGAAGGGGCTCTTGATGGCGCTTTTCACCTTGGTCAGCGCTTCGGCTGTTGCCGTGGAGAGCTCGGACGCCGCCGCCGGCACGCTGCGGATGATGCCCGGCACCTGGCCGAGGCCGACAAGGAACTTCTGGAAGATGACGTCGGAGACGACGAAGTCGCCCACGGCGGTCAGCCCGGCCCCAAAGCCCTGGCCGGCCAGGGCGGCCACCTGGTTGTAGTTGCCGGTCTTTATGGCGTCCTGGAACGGCACGAAGGCGTCGTAGGCCGCCTTTGTCACCGCCGTGGCCACCGCGGTGGTCATCTTCACCGCCTTGGAGGCGGCCACATCGGCGACGACCTCTTCGGCAAAGGCCTCCCGCTGTTCGGGGGTGAAGGCTTGGCCGACCGTCGCCAAAAGGAGCACCGCCGCCTCCATCTCGGCCACGTCGGCAACCGTCGAGCCGGCCGCCACGGCCACCGTGGAGAGGCCCTCGGCCGTCTTTTCGATCGTGTCGAGCGGGTGCTGGACCATCGTGGCCACCCCGGCAAAGGCGAGGTAGGAGTACTTGGCGGTATAGAAGAAGGCGTTGTCGACGAAGTTGTCGCCGATGGTCTCGAGCGTGCCGGCGGGGGCGGCGGGGGCGAGTGGTCGACGTCGACCTCGATCGGCGAGGAACCCTCCGTCATCCCGATGTCGGTTGTCGGTCGAGCGCGTGCTCGCTGCCGTCGGGCTCGATGACGGTGCCATCAGGGGTGTAGGTCAACTTGGCGTCGGTCCCCTCGACCAGCGAGGTGCCGACCTCGCCCATCAGGTCGATCGTGTCGCCCGGGGCGACCTCGCCGGCAAAGGGGAGCACGGTCCCGTCGGCGTCGGGCTCGGCGGCCTGGTCGACGAGCGCCCCGTCGCCGGCGTTGCCCTCGATGCTGGGCACCAGGGGCACGACGTCGAGGCTCTGGGTCAGGCTCCGGTCGGTGAGCGTGCCCCCGATCAGCACCGGGGTGCCCGGGCTGACCGCCCCGGTCTCGAGGGGGTGCAGCGACAGCCACAACAGGGCCGTCGGCAGCACCGTCAGGGTGCTTTGGCCCTCGCTTATGTTGGTCGCGCTCGTCCCTCGGCTGACAGACAGCACCTGGGGGGAGAAGCGGAAGCTGCCGTTGTTCACGACGTGGACCGCGAAGGTCACCTTGGCCGACTGGCCCGGGGCAAGCGTGCCTATCTTCAATGCCGCTGGTGCCTGAGGGTCGCCGAGCGCCAGGCCGGCCACCGCGGTGACTGCCACCGGGAGCGTACGCACCGCCTGGGCCTTGGTGGCGAAGGAGAACGGGGGGACGCCGTTGAAGGCCACGTTGTCCTGGGTTGACTTCGAGGTGTTCTTCACCACTACCTGCGCGGTGACGTCGTCGGGGACCTCGGCCTTGTCCCCGTCAGCCAAGCGAAGTGTGTCAGCGACGGGTTTGCCGTTCACCACGGTCGACAGCGCCTTGTCGCCCTTCAGCCAGTTGATAGTGATGGTCAGCGGCTGGCCGAGGCGGGCCGTGACCTGGTCGCTCGCCCTGACGGCATCACCGTTCGCCGCGGTGCCCTTGGCTTTTACCGAAAACTGGACAGTGCCCACCACGACGAGCTTGAACTTCTGCTTATAGGTCTTGCTCTGGCCGGGTGCAGATCGTGAAGCCACCGGCCGGTAATGGTGGCGATGGCCCTCCCTGCGGGCATGAGCACCGTGCCTGGCGCGGTGGCTACCGGCGGCTTGGCCGTGACCCCGGTGACCGGCCCGGTCGCGGTGGCGCTCACCGACAGTGTGACGGTGGCCACGACGGTCATCCCGACGACCGCCTGCTGAGCCGTTACCGGTGCACCGCTGGCGCTTGCGACCGCGATCGACGCGGTGAGCGGGTCGGCAGAAGAGGGAGCTACGGTGACGAGGATCTTGACCCAGGCCGAATAAACAGCATTGGGGGCTTGGCCGTCGTCTTGGCCCGACACGTCGATTCGAAATGGAACTGCTTGCACGTCTGTGCCGAACCCTTGATTGACCGGCAAAACTAGGCGAAAGGGGTGCGCTCTCGTCCGGTAGGGCAGGATAGGGAGCTGGCGGTTCCCGCACCACCCTCCCGAAATGAGGGTAACGCCGTTGTAGCGGCGAGTTTACCCGTGAGCGACGTTGCCGACAGGCCCGAGCGAAGGCCAGCCAGTACAGTGCGGGTCGTTGGGGTTAGGCTGTAGAGTTTCGGCGGGCAGTTCCCTTGGACGGCAACGTCGAGGCTGATCCGGAACGCCGGGGTGCAGTAATAGCCAGTGGCCGCATGTAGCCCGCGCATGACCCGGCGGTAAGTGCTCCCGGACCGCTCGCCACCGCGCCGCAGTCGGTCTCTGTCTCCCGCGAACAGTCTTCGTGACGCGGGCGTGCAGGCTGAACTCCTCGCTCGACGAATCTGCCGGCACAACCGATGCCGCCTGAGGGCCAACGGGGCCGGCGGTCGCCGGGGTGGGTGCAACGATTGCAGTCAGGCTTGTCAAAACGAGCAGCCCGACGAGCCCGACCGTACCCGCTACAAAGCCCAGGCAACGCTTGGTGCTTGATATCCTCGCCATCGACCGTTACACCGTGACCGTTAACGACGACAGCACGCGGGAGTTCGCCTTCGAGCTGTCCCACGCGAAGCACGGTGTCGTCCATCTGCAAGGTCGGGAAGCGCTCGAGAAGCGCCATGAACGCGATCTCGCCTTCGGCGCGAGCCAACGGTGCGCCGATGCAGAAATGCGCTCCGAACCCGAAACCCACATGTTGGTTGGGACTGCGGTCCACCCGGAACTCGCCCGGGCTCTCAAAATGCGAGGGGTCGCGGTTAGCAGCATTCAGCATCTGGAACAACATGTCTCCCCCGCGGAGAACCACGTCACCCATCTTCACATCCTGCGTGACCCGCCGTGGCTGACGAGCAACCGGGCTCTCGTGGCGGACGATCTCTTCGATAGCCGAGCGTACGAGGGACCGATCGTCTACCAACCGTTGCCATTGCTGGCGATCTCCCAGCAACAGGGCGAGGCCGTTGCCTATCAGGGACGTCGTGGTCTCGTGCCCGGCCACCAACAAAGTTTGGCAGGTGTTGATTATCTCCGTCTGGGATAGCCCCTGTGGTTCTGTTTCAGACGTCACGAAAGCGCTGAGCAGGTCGCGTACCTGGGGCCTTTCTGCGGTCCTCCAACAACTCCCCGAGGTATGCGCGGATCTCGACTATGGCGCTCTGAGCAGCCAGGAGCAGCTCCGAATCTGGCTTCTTGATGCCCTGGAAGCCCAAAAGTTGGTCTGCCCAGCGGTAAAGAAGGAATTGGTCACTTGCCGGTATGCCCATCAACTCGCTGAGGACGACGACGGGTAAAGCACTCGCTAAGTCGTGGACCACCTCCATCCCGCCGTGGTCCGCACACATGTCCAACAACGACCCAGTTACCTTTGCGATATTTGGCCTGATGCCCTCGATCCTGCTCGGAGAGAACGCTTTGCCCGTAAACCTGCGAAGGCGTGTGTGGTCCGGCGGGTCGGAGTGCAGTAATCCTTTAGTCGTATAATGCTGTTCGAACACGCGTAACTTTTCGCGGTCGGTCGCCGCGAGGTGGGTGGCGGCTCGCCCCAGCCGTCCCTCATTGGAATAGTCGCTCGTATTCCTAAAGGTAGGCATGATGTCGTCGTAGCGCGTCACGAACCAGCCACCGACCGAGTCGCTCCAATAGATGGGTGCCTCGCGCTCGCAATCGTTGAAGCGTCGCGTAAGGGTCAACAACAAAGTCCGGCGAGACGAGGTGTTGGTCGAATTCCGCTGTGCCGATCGGTAGCATTGCGCGCGCCCCCGATGGCTCTCCCCCTAGATCGGGCACCACCCGATCCTAGTGCCCACCGAGAACCGGCGCGCCGCGCCAGCGCCAGCGCCAACCCGAAACCCGCTTGACATCTATAGGAGCATCGGCTCAGCCCCTGGTCCCAGGGCCGTCGCCGTGACCCTCAGGGCCGACGGGCCCTGAGGTGGTGTCTTGGTCCAAGATTCAGCCTTTAAACGTTGGAACTCGTCGGCCGTAATATCTCCCCGGTCGCGCAGGGCGGCCAACCGGGAGAGCTGGTCGGTCTTGCTCCCGTGGCCGTGCGGGTAGCTGTACCATGCCGTGTCTAGCCCCGCCGCGGCTTGAGCCTGATGAACCCGCATTTTGTTACCACGGAAGATCAGGTACAAGATGATCCCTATAAGCGGGAAGATGATGACCAGGAACAGCCAAAACGCTTTTTCCCATCCTCTCATGTCGTGGCTGCGAAATATGTCGATAAAAATCGAGATCTCTAACCAAATTTCGATGAAGAAAAAGAAAACCCATAGGATCGAATAGGCGACCTGGCCGGCTCCGAATGTGGCAACGATCATGGGGCCCTCCTACGCGGGTGAGTCGCGACGGGGTCAACTGACATCTTTTGCGGCCTCTTCGACAGCCTTGTCGACGTCCTTCCAGAGCACGTCGAGTTCCTTGGCGACATGCTTCTCGGCCTTCAACTCGGCCTTGTCCAGGGCCTCCTCCAGCTTGCCCTCCCCGACAACGAGCAGGGCGGCCTCGCCCTGGTCGATAAGGTCCCCGAGCTCTTTGACGTCTGAGCGGGACAGCCCACGCCAGAGATGGCCAATCGCCGCACCGACGGCCGCTCCGGCCAACGCAGTCCCGGGGATCGCCGGTGGGAACACGATGCCGATAAGGGCGCCCACAACGGCTCCGCCCCAGCCGCCGCGCTTGGCCGCCAGCTCGTGCTCGTGGAGATGGACCTTGCCTTGCTCGTCCTTGGTGACCACGCCGACGTCGTAGGTGCCGACGAGGCCGAGCGCGTGGAACTCCTCGACGACCTCATAGTCGGCGACTGCGGCCGCCTTGTCCGGATAGGTGCCGATATAGATGAAGACTGCCTCTGGCTTTGCCATGTCGTTCCTCCTGTCGTGATTGCGGGTCGCTCTTGGTAAAAGTAGACCACGCTCAGGTTCTTTGTCACCAGTAGTTCCGACTGATTTTCGGGGTGCAAACCAACCGGCTGGCACGGCATGCCCCGGGCCACGCTCGACCGGGCCCCTCAGGCGCGGCGTCCTCCACGGACCATAGAGTGTCCCCCAGTCCCGGCAGATCAGGAGGTACGTGAAGTGAGCGTCCAGGTCGTCAGTCACCCGCTAGCCAGCTCGATGCTCGCCGACCTGCGCGACCGCAACACGCCGCCTCCGCTGTTCCGCCTGCTCGCCAAGCGGTTGGCCCTGGTGCTCTGCCTTGAAGCGACCAAAGGCATGCTCACGACGCCGGTCGAGGTAGAAACCCCGTTGGCCCGGGCGGCCGGCGCGCGGCTGGCCCAACCTCTGGTCGCTGTCCCGGTACTGCGGGCCGGGCTCGGGATGCTGGACGCGGTGACGGAGCTCTTCCCCGAGGTCACCGTTGGCTACGTCGGGCTGGAGCGCGACCACGCAACCTTCGAACCCTCTCTCTATTACTCCAAGCTCCCCCCGCTCGAAGGACGCGCCGTGCTCCTCCTCGACCCGATGCTCGCTACAGGAGCTTCGGCGGCCGCAGCTTGCGGTGAACTGGAGAAGGCCGGTGCCGCCCAGATAACCCTCCTGTCGGTGGTGTCGGCACCCGAGGGCATCGCCCGTCTCCAAGGGCTCCATCCCGAAGTCAGTATTGTGACGGCCTCAATCGACGACGGCCTCGACCAACACGCCTACATCGTCCCCGGCCTCGGCGACTTCGGGGACCGCTTGTTCGGGACCGTTTAGCTAACTCAGCGGACCACGTCGGCCAGCGAGCGCACGGCGAGGCTGGCGAGAGAGAGGTTGACAGCGGCGGTTCGTTGGGCCTGCTGGACGAGCGATGCAACGGGTGCGAGCGCAGCTCCGTTCGTCGTTAGCCATTCTCGCCCGGCATCTGCCCCTGGAAGGTCGGGATGATCAGCCAACGCGGCTATCGCTGCGGCCGTTCCTAGGCGAGCAAGGTCATCGGCTAATGCATGCTGTTGCCAGCGGTCCCAGCGGTCCAGCGTGGTCCGCGATCGCAGCACCTCGGAGAGCCCAGGCAGCGAGAGCCCGGCGCTAACGGCCCGGTGAGCCTCCAAGGCGACCTGCATTTGTCTACCGGAGGCTCTCGCTACCTCTGCGACTTCCCCTACAGAGGCCTTGACCTCCAACCGCGAGGCCCACTCTGCAACAGCCGGCGGTACGCCTCGGGCCGTTAGGTTCATGGCCCGCTCAGCCATACTGGGTGGCGCCGACCATGGGAGCGCCCCGTCAGGTGTTGGCGGGACGAGCAGGCGGTCCAATTCCATCGAGGCCGAGCCGGCAGCGTTCGATCATCTGGCTTGTTGTGAGCCGGTCAGCGGGAAGACAGGTACCATCGGACCAGCCTGTTGATTGACGTGCTCAGTACGACCCGTAGATCGGCCAATGCGTCATCAGGTATGGACCTCGAGAGGCGGTCAACCTCATCGTAAAGGCCCGCGATCCCGAGCACCTCCCTCGCTGCCCAATAGGCCGTGATTACCTCAAATAATTGGCAACGCGACTCTTTTGCCACCTCATGAGCCCATACCGGCCCCATGCGGTCGACGACTTCGTTTGCGACCTGGCACCCGATGATCTTGTTGTACAGCGGGTGGAGCGGCACGAGGCCGGAAAAGGCGTCTCGAAATGGTCCCGGGAAATAGCTGAGAGCGCAGCTTTCGAAGGCAGCCCCGGTGACTTCCGCAGAGCCAGCCAGAGACGCCGCGATATCGATCCTGGCATAACCTAGTACGACCGCCACCTCGGGACGCGTGAGACCAGCCCCGGCACCGCGACGGCGGTTCAATTCGCCAGCATCCGGCAGGCTTTCAACCGCAGGGTCGAGGCTTCCTCCCTCTTCCAGTTCCTCCATCAGGGATTCGTACCCCGGAAGGTCAGTGGCACTGGTAACCGCAGCATGATCGAGAGAGTCAATGCTCCGCGAAACATCGGTGAGGACTGCCTGGACCACTTCATCGGTGACCTGCGCAAGCATCTCGTGCCTTCTGCCGGCACCTAGCCGACCATGGGCCTCAGCCAGATCGAGAAGGACCTTCAGGTTGACCTCGCGATCCGACAAAGCGACGCCACCGGCATTGTCCACGAAGTCCGCGTTTACTCGCCCACCCCTGCGCGAATAGCTGACGCGAGCGCGCTGTGTTACGGCAAGGTTCGCACCTTCAACGATCACGCGCGCTCGGACATGGTCGGCGCTCACCCGCACGTCGTCATTTGAAGCGTCGTCCACTTCAACGTCGAGCTCGTCGGGAGCCTTGACAAATGTGCCGATACCGCCGAAGAAAATAAGGTCCGATGGGGCCTCGAGGATCGCCCTAACCAGTTCTGTCGCCGAAACCGGGCTCGGCCCCAGGTTGAGGACTGAGCGCGCCTCGTCGGACAGCGGGACCTGCACGGCCTGGCGGGAATAGACGGCCGATCCCGCTGACGCAGTACTCAGGTCGTAGTCACGCCAAGAAGACCCCGGAAGCCGGCTGAGCCGAAGCCTCTCTTCGTACGAACGCTGTGGGTCGGGCGAGGGGTCGACAAAAATATGCCGGTGGTCGAAGGCCGCTATGAGGCGCAGTTCCCGGCTCTGCAGCATCCCGTTGCCGAACACGTCACCAGACATGTCGCCAACCCCCACCACACGAATGGGTTCGCGTTGGGGGTCGATCCCAAGGGCATGGAAGTGGCGCCCGACGGCGAGCCACGCCCCCTTCGCCGTTATACCGAGCGCCTTGTGGTCATAACCGTTGCTTCCCCCCGAAGCGAAGGCGTCACCCAACCAAAAACCCGCCTTATTGCTGATCGCGTTCGCGAGGTCCGAAAACGTGGCGGTGCCCTTGTCCGGGGCCACGACAAGGTAGGGATCTTCCCCGTCCCGGCACCATATGCCGCTCGGGTGAACGACCTTCCCGTCCACGATGTTGTCGGTCAGGTCGAGAAGGCTAACGACGAAAGCGGCGTAGGCGTCTCGGGCTTTGTCCTGACCAGCGAACAGGTCGCGAAGCACAAAGGCGCCCTTGGCCCCGGTAGGGACGATGAGCGAGTTCTTTTTGACTTGAGCACGGGCTAGCCCAAGTACTTCGGTCCTTAGGTCCCGCTGCCGCTCGCTCCAGCGGATCCCCCCTCGGGCCACCGCTCCGAACCGCAAGTGCAGGCCGTGGAACCACGGCGTCCATACGAAGATCTCCGATGTCGGCTTCGGCGCTGGCAAAAAGTGCACCGATGCGCTCGCGAACTTGAGAGCCACCGGGCCCCGCTTAAGAGCCCAGTTGCTGCGCGTGGTGGCCTCCACCAGCGAGAGGAGTTCCGACAGCACTTCGTGATGCGCAAGGTCGGGGACGCGCGAGAGCGCTTCAAGCACAGTTGCCCGTGCGCCCGCCGTCGTGATCAGCCGCTACGTCGTCGGGGCCCGGGCCATACGGGGGTGCCGGGACAAGCAGATCGTAGAAGAGCTTGATAACGGCGGCCGCGACCGACGGGAACAGGACGAGGGATTCACCCATCAACGCTGCCCGCTCGATCGCCCTCGGGCCTCCCACGGCCTGGCGATATGCCTGGTAGGCGCACAGGAGGTTGACTTCGTGCCAAGTGAGGTCGGCGCTCAGTACCAACCTATTGAGTACGTTCAGCTCCGAGCCGCCCGACAGGACGGCCTCGATCGCCTGCACAAGCCTTCCGCCCGCACCGTTCAGATCGAAGCCGAGCTCCATCCCTGGCGTGCGTGCACGAAGGCCTATATCGTCCACGTAGAAACCAGGGCCGGCCGGTCCGAGAACAAAATGCCACGGGACAGCTTCCACAACGGCTAGGCCGAAGCTCTCCAAAACTGGGAGGAGGGTGGACAGCTCGAGCCGTTGTAGCCCACTCCGCCGTAGTCGAAAGTCCTCTTGCGCTGTACCGGGCCACGGGTCGACAACGAAGTGCCCGTACTCACCCTCAGAGCTAGGGCCGTCAGAGCTCTCTCCGCCAAGACCGTCGACGAGATCGCCCTTATTGTTGTGCTGCTCGGCCTGTTCACTCGCTTGCAGGATCAAAATTTCGAGCCAGTCACGAGCTGCAAGCTCCGGAGGTGTTTCTTCGACATAACCAGGCGGAAGGGACGACAGGAACTTTCGTTGCTCCCTGTGGGCAAGTTCGCCGAGGGCCTGGCCACCCTGTCTCGCAATGCAATAACCCGTGTCAACCAACCTTTGGAGCTCAACTCGAAAGGCGTCGGCCCAAGTCGTTGGCGGACTGCTGGTCATGGCGCGGGAACGTCCCGGTGACGAGAAGGGCCGCCAAGGCGCCCGATTTCGACAAGTGAGGTCGGAGAACCGAAGCGGTGCGCGGTGATAGCGATTGCCTGTTCTTGTACGAACGTAAGGAGCTCAACCCGGCCGGCCTCGACGACGGGCTGCGCGTACACGGCGATCTCCGGCCTGCCGCCGCTGTCCTCGGCGAACGCAGCGCGTTGGCCGCCCAGCAGACGGACACGACCAGCGCTGAGGCCGGCCAGCGCCGTGCGCCAAGCGGCCCTGTCCTCTACGACCGGGGACAACCCGATGTGCTCAAGGGCCTCGGTGACGACCGCGGGTAACGGTTCGGCGACCGAGATGCGCAGAGCTGACCCAGCCCGCAGCCCGGCGGCCACGACCCGCACCAGCTCGACGGGCTCGCCGCCCTCGAAGCGGATCCAAACCGGGACCGGGACGTAGCGCAGCACGTTCTGCTCGACCCGCAGGCCACTTACATCGCGGGCGGTGCCGAACTCGCTTTGCCAGGCGGCGGCGTCCGAACCAACAGAGCGATCAAGGAAGTCTCGCTGTTCGCGGAGCCGAGGACAGGCGACACGAGGTCGACAGCTCGCGGACTGCTCCGGTCACCGGGGCGGTGACCGTCGCCGGCGCGGAGGTCCAATCCGACAGGCCGACGAGATAGTTAGGCCCGCCCGCCTTGGTGCCGGCCCCGACGGACGAGCGCTTCCAGCCGCCGAACGGCTGGCGGCGCACGATCGCACCGGTGATGCCGCGGTTGACGTAAAGGTTGCCGGCCTGGGCCCGGTCCAGCCATATGGAAATCTCGTCGCGGTCAAGCGAATGCAGCCCAGCCGTCAGCCCGTAGTCGACCTGGTTTTGCATCTCAATCGCCTCGGTAAGGTCCTCGGCGGTCATCAGCCCAAGGACTGGGCCGAAGTACTCGGTCAAATGGTACTCGGACCCCCGCGCGACGCCGGACTTGACGCCCGGTGACCACAGCCGTCCGGAGCCGTCGAGCTGGCGAGGCTGGACCAGCCACGTCTCGCCGGGCGCAAGCTCGGTGAGGGCTCGGCGGAGCTTGCCGGCGACCGGCTCGATGACCGGGCCCATCTGGCTCGTCGGGTCAGAGGGCCAGCCCACCTTGAGTGACGAAGTTGCGTCGACCAGCTGCCTTCGGAACCGGCCCGAACGAGCCACCGAACCGACAAGGATGCACAGCGAGGCGGCGGAGCATTTCTGGCCGGCGTGGCCGAAGGCTGAGGCGACGATGTCCTTCACGGCGAGGTCGAGGTCTGCGCTCGGGGTGACGACGATCGCATTTTTGCCGCTGGTCTCGCCGAGCAGCGCCAGGTCGGGGCGGAACGAGCGGAACAGCGCCGCGGTCTCGAAGGCGCCGGTGAGCACTAACCGGTCTACGCGCGGGTCGGCTACCAGGCTGCGGCCCAAGGCGCCCTCGTCGACGTGCACAAGTGCCAATGCACTGGTGGGGATACCGGCGTCCCAAAGTGCCTGGACCATCATTGAGCCGGTCCGCCGCGCCTGGGTCGCCGGCTTGATCACCGTGCCCGAGCCGGCTGCGAGAGCCGCGAGGGTAGAACCGGCCGGGATCGCGACGGGGAAGTTCCACGGAGGTGCGACCACCGTGAGCTTGACGGGGACGTGGCGGGCGCCGTCCACTTGGTCGAGCTCTTCGGCCAAGGTGGCGTAGTAGTTGGCGAAATCGACCGCCTCGGATACTTCGGGGTCGCCCTGGTCCAGAGTCTTACCGCACTCGGACGCCATCACCTCCAGCAGGTCGGCCCGGCGGCGCTCGAGCTCGACTGCGGCCCGGCGAAGGACCGCTGCCCGCTCGGCGCCGGACCGTGCACCCCAGTCACTGCCGGCAACTGACCCCAGGATCCGCTCCAGGACGGCTGCGTCGGTAACGGTGTGCGCGTCCACCAGGTCGGCGCCGAGGGTGGAGGTGGCCACCTTGCCGATGATCTCGCGGGCCCAGGCCCGGTTGCCCGGCACGGACGGGTCGGTGTCCGGTGTGTTGTCGAAGCCGTCTGCCACCGTCGGGTGCTCGGTACGCCGGTCCTGTACACGGTTGGCCGCCGGCACGAACTCCGGATCCTCGCCGTCGAGGGCCGACAACGATGCGAGGAACCGCGACCGTTCCCGCTCGAACAACGAATTGTCGTCGTGCAGCTCGAACACCGCCGACATGAAGTTGTCGCTGCTGGCGCCTTCCTCGAGCCGTCGAACGAGGTAGGCGATCGCCGCATCGAACTCGTCCGGGTGGACCACAGGCGTGTAGAGCAGCAGTCCCCCGACCGTCTCGCGAACGGCCGCAGCCTGGCCGGCGGCCATCCCGAGCAGCATCTCGAACTCGATCCGGTCCCGCACTCCCAGCCGACCGGCCAGCACCCACGTGTAGGCGACGTCGAACAGGTTGTGACCGGCCACGCCGAGGCGCACGTTCGCCAGCCGCTCCGGCGTCATCGCCCAACGCAGGACGCGCTTGTAGTTGGCATCTGTACCCTGCTTCGTTGCCCAAGTGGCGAGCGGCCACCCGTGCAGCGCGGCCTCGACGCGCTCCATCGGCAGGTTGGCGCCTTTGACTAGGCGGACCTTGATGCAAGCCCCGCCACGCTCGCGACGGTCCGCCGCCCAAACCTGTAACCGGCGCATCGCCGACAGCGCATCGGGCAGGTAGGCCTGCAACACGATGCCGGCCTCCAAGCCGAGCAACTCCGTCCGGTCCAGGACCGCCATGAACACTGCGATCGTCAAGTCGAGATCGCGGTATTCCTCCATGTCCAGGTTGATGAACTTCGGCGTCGACGCATTCGCGGCCAGCGTGTAGAGCGGCAGGAGCCGCTCGGTTATGTGCCCGACCGCCTCGTCGAACGCCCACGCCGGGACCGGCGGCACCGTGGCCGAAACCTTGATCGACACGTAGTCGACGTCCGGTCGCATCAGCAGCCGTCGAGCCCCGTCAAGGCGGCGCTCGGCCTCTCGCTCCCCCAGCACAGCCTCGCCGAGCAGGTTGAAATTGAGCCGGGTCCCCGGCGAGCGGATCCGGCCGACAGCCCGCCCGAGCCGGGCGTCCGTGGCGTCGATGAGGAGATGGCCCACCATCGACCTCAGCGCAGCGCGTACGACGAACATGACGGCGCCCGGGGCCACCGGCCCGAGCGCCCCGGCGACGCGGAGGCCCAGGCGCAGGTACCACGACAAGAAGCGCGGTGGACGTGCGGCCAACTCGCGCAGGCTGGCCGCGGCGACACGAGCATCCTCTGGGCGGACCACCCGGTCGACGAACGCAACCGTGAAATCGAGGCCGTCGGGATCCTTCAGGAGGGCAGCAAGCCGCCGTGCCGCCCGGTCTTCCCGCCGTGCCGCTGCGACATCGACCCAATGCCGCACGAGTTCGTCGACCTCCGCCATGAAGGCGGTGTCGCTGCTGCGCTCGTCGGCGGTCGACATGGTCATCGTCCGCCTTAGCAACCTAATGCTGCCAGGTGGTCTGTCGTCGGACTTGGTGAGGTGGTTCACAGCTCGCTGGCGTTCCTGGTGCAGAATGAGCCGAGACGTTGTCCAACACGACGTGCCTGCGGCGCCAGGGGATCGTACTGTCGGACCCGTTACGGAGGAGGACTTCTGATGCGCAGGGTGACCTATTCGATGGGCGTATCACTTGACGGCTACCGTCGGGCCGGGCGATTCGCCTGGACTGAGCCGGACGAGGAGTCTTTAGCTTCGTCACAGACGAGATACGAGAGGTCGGGGTCCACCTTTTGGCGCGGCTCGAGACTGTGACTGATGCTGTAGGGCGCGGGCATATTGGGGCATGTCCTGGGATAGGTGGACGAGGATCCATCGCTCGACGGCTACTGTCGAGTGGGCCGCTAATCTGGAGCTGCTCCCGAAGGTGGTGTTCCGCTGGGCGGCGGCAACGCCCGCCTAGCCTCCGGCAGCCTCGTGGATGAGATCGAGCGGTTGCGAGCCGCGCCGGGGAAGGGCACATGAGCCAGCTCTCGCCGCGGAGGCGGCTGCGTTAGGTGCGATCGACGAGTACCGGGCCAGGGTCTACCCGGTGCTGGTGGCGGTGGCATTCCGTTCTTTCCCAACGGGCGCCAGGCATGTTGGGCATATCAAATGAGCGCCGGGTGGATTCAAACTTGTCGAAACCCACACCTTCAGCTCCGGAGTCGTCTACCTCCGCTACAGCGCAGCGCGTCGATGGCCGACGATCCACCCTCGGGAGTGAAAATGCGTATCGGTGCAGGACTCGATGCTCGGTTAGGCCTCCAGTTCGACGAGCTGCGTGAGGCCGGGCGGGAGGCGGCTCGGCTGGGCTTCGAAAGCCTGGGACCCCCGCAGGAGGGATCCCGGACGCCTTTCATGTGTGCACCGCCTGGGCGTTGGACACGCCGCTGCGCACAGGGATATCGGTCGTCCCAGCCGCCCGGATGTGGAGCCCGCTGGCCTTGGCAGCTCAGGCCGCCACCGTGGGCCAGCTATCCGACGGCCGCTTCATCCTTGGTATCGGGACGGGAGGGTACGGCCCAGGGTTCTGGGAGTCGGTCGGGATGCCAAACCGGCCCGTCGCCGTGATGCGTGACTACCTCACGGTCGTGCGGGCGCTGCTCGCGGGCGAGACGGTCACCTACGACGGCCCCGCATTGCGACTTCGGGACGCCTCCCTCGCGCTCGGCGGCTTAGCTCGGGTACCGGTCTACTTGGGTGCCCTCGGCTCGCAGATGCTGCGCTTCGCCGGTGAGCTGGCGGACGGAGCCCTGCTGAACTGGGCTACTACGGACCGGATCGCAGAGAGCCGGCGTCTCCTGCGCCAGGGTGCAGCCCGTGGGGACGCGACCCGTCGGAGGTGACGATGACCATGTACATCCGGGTCTGCGTCGACGACGACATCGATGCGGCCCGTCGGGCGCTGGGCAAGCAGGTCCTCAACTACGCCATGGCCACGCCGGGTACCCCACTGACCTCCGGTTACCGCGGGCTGTTCGGCGAGATGGGGTTCGGCGAAGTCCTCTCCGAGCTCGAACAAAGGAAACATAGCGGGGAAACCGTGGATGCTCTGGTCTCGGCTGTCCCCGACGAATTTCTGAACTCGGTCGGTTACTTCGGCCCTGCGGCGGGCGCAGCCGAAGCCTTCGCTCGCCTATCGCAAGGCCTCGACGAAGCCATCGTGCGCATTGTGACCGCCCGCCCCGGCCTCGGGCCGGTGGTTGCAACCTTGGGAGCACTCACTCCGGACCGCATCCGCAAGGCGCTGGAAACTCGCGACGCTGGCCGGGCGCCCTAACTTCCAAAGGCTCGCAGGCGCTCGCGGGCTCCCGCCGGGAGGCTGCCCCAGGGCTCGATACCCGCTGCCTCCTCGCGTGAACTTCACGAACACCGCCAGGTCCTCGTCTTTGCTGGCGCTGAGGCTCTCGAGCCCACCGAGCCACCAAGACCACAATTCGTCTCCTGGCGGGAGGAGGCGCATGGCGAGGTCATGGGCGTCGAGCATCGCTTCGTAATTCCCCTCGGTCGCCGCCATTCGGACCAGTACTCGCATGCGCGGATCCGAAAGAGGGTTGATCTTTGGCATCACGAACGTCGGGCCGGCCGGGAGCCTCGCTGTCTTCTTGCCCAACAGTGCCATGTTGAGGCTACTGGAATCCCACCGAGGCTGTGCGCTGTGCTCCCGGAGTTCGGTCTCCGGTGACAACGATGAGCAACGTTCGGGCTCTCACGTTCCGGCCAGGTAACGCCCCTACCATCGCAGTGGCCGGAACGCATCCCGAAGAGCCTCAGCCAGAAGCTGCGGTTCGCTGACGGCCGGGAAGTGACCGCCGCGGTCGTGCTGCTCCACGAACTTATCGTGAAGTACCTCTCAACCGGTTCGCGGGGAGGTTTCGGGAACGGGACCCGCTCTCCGCCGAAGATACTCACAGCCGTTCGGTGATCTCCCGGGTCGTCCACGGCAGGTGCTCGCGCGTCGTCTGCCGGACGCCCAGCAGGGCAGTAGGACGACGCGCGCGACCTCTCGCCGACGACGCTGCCAGCGCGGCGACGTCGGCTCCGATGAGGAGCGGCTCTGGGCGAGCGGCTCGCCGGCTGACCACCACCTCGGTCGACTCAGCTTCGAGCAGCCGGCGGCGGACCGAACCGCGAAGGTGGATACCGGCCAATAGGGGTAGGGCACATGAGCGGTGACGCCAAGCCCCACAGATCGCTCCCATGTGCATCGTCGAACCGCCACGCGCACGCCTGGTACCAGGCGCACGGCACCAGGCAGACTTCGCCGAGTGGCGGGGCAGAGAAGGCAAATCCGGCCCCGCAACGAAGGAAGACGACGGTGAACGCATCCGGCGGCTATCAGCGAGGGACAGCTTATGGAACTCGCAGAACGACCCCGGCCAACCGTGCGTCAGAACCAACGGGTGAGGCCTCGGTCCCCGTCCGACTTCGTGCACGGCATGTAGCTACTCCCGACTCTGACGTAAACGTGGTTTTGCGCATCCAGCCGTGCCTGGAACGCTCCGGTATCGAAGTCCTGCCAATCGGTAAGCAACTCCGCCAGCCATGGTCTTGGTACACCGCCGTCCCAACTGTCCATGCCCGTGTTGGGAGTCTCGCCATCGCCAGACGTTGTCTAAGCGCCTGAAGCGCTTCGACGTCGAGCTGAGGGCGAAAGGCTTCGACCATGACCATGGGAGGACCAGTTATTGGTTCGCCGTCCGCATGGACGACAGCATAGAATCTCCGCCAACGCGAATGGGCTCACCCGCTCGGCGTGATCGCCTCGGCTATTTCAATCTGACGCAACCCCCAGCCGACCGGCGGGAGATCCCCAAGGAGCGAGCGTGGTTGCCTCAAACGGTCCCGTTCTTCTCGGCGGGGACGGTTTGAGGTACCGCGTCTCGCCGCGACTCGGGCGGTACCTCACTGCGGAGCTCGGTCGGCGAATGCCTGGCGGCCGGCATGATAGGCCTCCACCACTCGCGACAACACGGCGTCGGTTGCCTCGTCCTCGCGCGTTCTGCTCGGGATGATCACGGCGCCAGTGGATCATGCGCTCAGCCGCTCTATGGAACGTCAGCTTTGGTGCG
Source organism: uncultured Acidimicrobiaceae bacterium (assembly GCA_963834735.1). Lineage (GTDB taxonomy): Bacteria > Actinomycetota > Acidimicrobiia > Acidimicrobiales > Palsa-688 > Fen-671. The sequence continues at coordinate 60,675 of CAWICT010000005.1, forward strand.
AAGCTCGGCACGAAGCGGTCGATCTTGGAATTGTCGAACACGGCGCTATGGCCGAGATCGCCAACTAACAGGTCGGACCAGAACCAGTCCGGCGCGACGACAGGGAACAGTTCGGAAGCAACGTGCACCAGCTTGGCGTCCTCGCCTAAGGCATCAGCGACGATGTGTAGATCTGGTCCCAGGTGTAAATATCCTCACCGGTAATGTGGAATGATTCCCCGATCGCCCACGGGTTGCCGAGGAGCCCGATGAGGCCGACCGCAAAGTCCTCCGCATGCGTAAGGGTCCACAGCGAGGTCCCATCGCCATGGACGGGGATTTCCGCACCGCGAGCAATGCGGGCCACCACTGTCCATCCCCCCGGGAGGGGCGGGTTGGCATCGTCGTAAGTGTGCGACGGGCGCACAATGGTGACCGGGAAACCCTCGTCTCGGTACGCCCGCTTCAGCACTTCTTCGGCACGCAGCTTTGCCCCGCGTACTCAATGAACCGGTTATGAGTGGGCGTCGACTCGACGATCGGGATCTGGAGCACCGGCTTACCGTAAACCGACGCCGAGCTGATCTGCACGTACTGTTTCGTACGGCTCTGGAACGTTTTTATGCTCCGTTCGGCATCGCCGGCGTCGTAGGAAAGAAAATTGACAACAGCGTCAAAATCGAGGCCCTCTATGGCTGAGAGAACCGACGCCTCGTCGGTCACGTCCGCCGTCAGCCATGTCACCCCATCGGGCAACGTACGCGCTCCGCGATTGTTACCTCTGTTCAGGCCATAGACGCGCATGCCGCATTCGAGCGACAGCCGTACGCAGGAGGTGCTGATGGTCCCCGTGCCTCCGATGAAAAGCACCCTGAGGTCGGTCATATCTGCCCATCATCTTGCGCTCCTTCCTTTC
>CAWICT010000006.1:0-462630 GCA_963834735.1 uncultured Acidimicrobiaceae bacterium
CGGCGACGTGGACAGCTGCGAGCGCCACGTCTGCCAGCTCGAGAGCCGCCCGAGTCGTCGGTGACCGAGCTCGTGAGCGGAGGCCCTAGGACGCACTGTGATCTCGCTAGCGCCCACGGTGAGGAAAACCATAAGCATCTGTGATTGCGGGCGGCAGGTCTGTGTGCGTTGTTTACTATTCGGCGAAGGGAGACGTCTGGCAACGGAGACAGGTGCCGCGTAGGGGGGCTGGGAGATGTTTGGGAAACGGCAAGTCGAGGCCCCGGCCGCAGCGCCCTATGTGTACCTCTCAGGCGAGGAATTCCCTTTTCCGGTCCGCATCATCCGGATGGCTGGCATCGTGGCCAATGACAACGTCGCCCGCGATCTTCACCCATGATGAGCTGACCTGGATCGACGGGGCAACAGCGGCGCTTCTGGGCGATCCCACCAAATGGACCGACGGTTGGATGACTCTGATCGGCCTCCGCTCCGCCGGCATCAAGGCCAAGCACTCCAGGACCACGACAAAGGACCGCATGGCCGGGTGACGACCAGCGCCGGCTACGACTACATCTCCGTCTTCTTGGCCAGCTACTCCGTCCACCACGCACTCATGGCACACTGCCTGCAGGCGGGCAATCGCCCGCTGCTCGCCCAACAACTACAGGCCCATCCTTATGAAGCGGAGGTCCTGCAAAACAACCCTTACACCAAGTCAGCCATCAGCGGCGTTCTTGCGGAGAGCGGGTCGATGGCTTCCCCCGTCAACGTTCCGAGCGCCTGGGTGATCTGCGGTTTCTGCAAGACCCGCTATCAGCGTGGAGAAGGTCGTTGTCCTCAGTGTGGCGCTCATCACACTGGCTGAGAACCTATGACCTTCCTGGCTTCGACCACGAACACCACGTTCGACCCAAACCCGCTCCTTCGCCATGCCGCCACTAAGGCGCTGGGAACCGATCTCCGGTTCCTGTCAACCGCCTGGCCGATATGGGTAGCGGCCGGCTTCCTGCTCGTAATGGTTTGGGCCAAGCGCGCACAGGACCGTCGCTATCGACGATCCCAGGCGTACGCGATAAACGGTCACCGTCGAGCCGATGCGCGCTTCCCCGGGGCCTCGTCGCCGAACGCTGCGGCACGGGCTTGGCCGCTGCGAGCCGCGCACGACCTCGGTAATTAGCCGCGAACCTGCAGGGGAGCCACTCTCGTCTCACTCGACAACGGGAGCGACCTTGACCTCTTCCACCCAGAGCTCGTGCCATTGGAGAGCGAGTCATTTGGAATCCAGCGCTGCACTAGTTGGGTGAAGTTCCGGGCAAAGCCCCAACGGTGACCCGGTTCCTGCTTGAGGTCGCCAACAGGTGGGCAACCTCGTGGAGAGCGTCTAATCGTGTGAGGGCTTCGTGGGTGGCTCGGATTGGGGAGTGCCATCCTCGAGCCAATTCGCCCGCCCATGACCTCGGCGTCATCGAACACCGACGGTGGAAGTGCCTCGACTACCTCCATGAGCACTCCCGGGCACCCCTCTGGCTTCGCCTCGTCCCATGACATTGCGCCCGAACGCTTGCCATTCGGGTGGTGTGAGTTCGGCGATGAACTCGCCTGCAAACACAGGTTCGCGCGGTGCCGGGTTCGGCCCGGCCGCCAGGCTATGTTCCGCGGGACTGCCCGGAGTTCCGGATCTCGCCTCAAGCGATGCACCTGACGGCCCACCCAACGGTAGCTCTGCGGGAATGGTTGACATATCCGCCACCTGTGAGCTGACAATCGGTACCGTCGTTCCTCGTGGCTGTAGCGAGCGCCTGGTCGGAGGACACGTGGCTCCCAGTTCGACGGTCGCCCGGTCCTGTGCCGGCGCACCGACTGCGGTAATCAGGCGATCGACCCAATCGTCCAACTCTGCGCCATGCACCGATGCCACCAGCCTCGGCCGGAGATAAGGGTCAGCCGCAAGGTCCCCGATGACCGTTGGCACCCCGCCGAGCTTCCCGTGGCGGGCCCCGGCGCCTGGGCGGCCCGAGCTGCTTGCCGCGAACGCCCCAGCGGAGGTTGACTTCTTCGCCGAAAGCAGAGGATTAGCCGGCAAGCGGGAGGTAGAGAAGACCAAGGCCATCTGCCAGGGGTGCCCTGTGCGCTCATCGTGCCTCGCGGCGGGACTACAGGAGGAGTTCGGGGTGTGGGGTGGGTTGACGCTGGGGAGCGCAAGAGGCTACGCAAGGGCCGCCAAACGGCCGCCTGAGCCTTCAGAGCCTTGAGAGGAAGGGCCTGTGCTGACCACCAGGGCTGACCACCAGGACTTGATAGGGTCGCCATTGATGCGGGTGGCCACGGGCGCAGTTGGGTTAGCGGCCGTTCTGGGTTCACTGACGTCGCCTGTCGTCATCACCGGGATTGGCGCCACAATGGCAGTTTGGGACGCGCATCACACCGCTGACGTCCATTGCCCAAAGCTCTCACAGTCGCGGTACGCCTGCGCCATAGGCTACGACCGCAATCCTTCGCTGCCCGACGAGGTCTGCGACCATGACGAGTTCTGCGGCGTCGAATCCCTGACTCCAACGGAATCGTTTGGAGCTACAACATGCAATTCCCGAGCAGAACTCACCTCGCGAGTGCCAGGCGACTTGTTCAGAGACAGCTTCCTCATGATGCTCGGGTCGCCTGGTACCAGCCGCTGGCGGAGCATGGGGCTTGCTCGGAGATGGGGCTAACAAGTCGGACGCTCGCTGACGCGCTACCCATAAAGGTGGAGGGCGGAGTCCTCGTCATATTCTGGTGGGGGTACTGGGGCAACTAACCGTTATTTGCCGCCTTTTACAGCTTACGTGGACGGAGCAACCCTGAAACTTTGGGGCTCCCACGCCACGCCGCAACCCGATTGCGCTGCGGGGAACCCTGGAGGTTGAGTGCACTCTCTGTCCTCCATTGTCCATATCGCCATATAGCGGCGCTAAAAGATGGTCGCCGGTCGCTGGTTTGCCGTCGACGTCGGTAACGGCACCGCCGCTGGAGCCGTCCCTCGGCCCGGGCCTCGAGCAGGGTGCCGTCCAGCCCAAGGTGCGGCAGCTCGCCGGCCCGGCGCTTGGCGCGGAGAGTAAGCAAAGATGGCCATGTGACACCACCGACCTCCGAGTACTCCGTTGGCCGGATGGACGAGATTTTCGAGAGCCGTGTCGTGGGCTACGAGTTCTTCGCCCTCACCAAGACGTACATACTTCTGGGGGAGCCCGCCGAAACTGACATCCGGTCTGCCGTGCTCGATGCCTGTCTCGTCCACGCTCGTTGTTGCACGGAATTCCTGGTCGGACGCCTGAAGACGGATGGCACAAGGACTCGTAATCGCAACGACGTGAAACCCCCAGCTTTCTCGGCCGCAACTGGCCCCCAGCCCCGCCTGCAGCCGTAGACCACCTCGACGGTCAGTTGCCGTTGCTTGACAAGCACGTGGCACACGTCACGATCGACCGCGCCGCTCTCTTCCAGCACCGCTGGGACGTCGAGGCTCTACGCGACGCCATATCGACGTAGCTACAAGGTTCAGACGGGAGCTCGCCGACTGACGCACCGAGGCGATCATCGGACCTCGAGCGATGGTTCGGGCTGCGGACAAGTTCATGTCCAACGCCAACCCGCCAGCTGGACAACGTAAGGCTGTCCGGAGCGGTCAGGAAACCATTGTCCTGGTGCCCCAGGACGTTCCGATTGGAGCGATGTCTGCTTGGGTCGGCCGGTATATCCAGGACCGCAAACTCAGTTGGCCTTCGTGATGATCCGCTGTGGCCGGCGAAGTCATTCGGGACGGCCCCCGCTAAAGGACTCGACGCGTTCCTTCAGGACGCCGACACGATCGAAGCGCCGAATGTAGGTTCTGGTCATGCCACCAGAGCTGTCGACGATCGAGCGGTCCCGCCAGTTGCGGCAACTGTTGGAAAGCAGAACGACACGCTAGGGTCCGCCCACGATCACCGGAGCTCGAGGCGGAGCGCCGGGACCAGTTGACGGCGCCCCACCTAGCTGCACATAACCACACCGACGTAATTACGTCACTGTGAGATTCAGCTACCCTCAGAGCCGTGCCCGACGTCAGCGTGCTCGCCGACAGGCCATGGGTTGACACGCTCCCGCCGGATTTCGGAGAGCTCCTCGAGCGGCCAGCCTGGCAAGCACGGGCGGCATGCAGAGGAATGGATGCGGCCCTGTTCTTCCCCGAGCCCACAGACGACCAGACGGTGGCGAAGAGCATTTGCGCCAGCTGCCTCGTGCGGGCCCAGTGCTTAGCCTTCGGCCTGAGGGAGGGCGAGGGCATCTGGGGCGGTCAGAACGGCCGGGACAGGCGGAAGCTCCGGATAGCGGGGCGAGGCAGCGCACCGTAAGACGCGAAGGCCGTTTTTCCTCCCGGAGTTCTTTTCCTCGAGCACATCCAGGGTCATGGCAATGAGCTGCACCTATGCTTTGACGCATGGCCATGTCAGTAGAGGTTCAGGGGCGCGTCCTCCAAGCCCTTAGATCAAAAGCGCCCGCGCCGGCAACAGCAAGTGCGCCGTTTGCAACAGCACTAAATGGGAGCTTCTAGACGGGTTTGTTGTCGACGAGGTGGTCGACGATCCTCAACCGGTGTCGATCCATAACCTGACGAGGTTCGCACCAGCGCGTCGGCAACTTGTCTCGGTGGCGATCATCTGCCAAGTGTGCGGCAATACCCTGCTGTTCAACGTTTTCAAGCTGGGCCTCGAAGGTTTGATGGGTCCAGGGACCGCTGTGCCCACTGGCAGCACGCCCGTGACGCCGGGCTACACGGGACTTGGCTTCGAGCCTTGGTCGGGCAAATGAACGAGGCCGACGATAAGGTCCTGTCGCCCGGAGAAGAGGGCGCCCCCTCGACGATAAGTGCCTGCAACGGACAAATTAACCGTCAACCTTGTGGCTCGGCACTTCACTGCCTACCCCGTAATCGATACCGAGCTGACCGCCCTCCAGAACTCAGCGCTCGCCGCACCGCTCTCGTTCTTCACCCTGTGCATCGGAATGGCTGCAGGCTTTGGATCGACTCTCTTTTCACAGCATCTGGCGCCTAGCCCCCAGGGCGTGTTCGTAGCGCTCTTCAGCGTCGCGGTCATCCTCGCCGCCTTTTTTGGCGTCGCCGCCTGGCGAGCTCGGGGACCCGGGCGGGAGCTGTTGAGGGCGATCAAGCAGCGTCCACCGGTCGACTAAACGCCATGTCACCCAACCCGTACGCTTTCCTCCATTTCCCAAGCTCGAGAGTCACCCTCATCGTCGGCTACAGACACCCGGAGCGGCGCGCTGGGGAAGTCGAGCGGGCTTCCGCGGCTTAGGCGACCTTGGTCTTGCCCATTCTGTACAAGCTGTACACGAATGGCCCGGGGAGGTCTCGAAGCTCCTCGAGCCATCGCCACTGGGTCATTACCACCTCAAGCTGTCCCCATGTCGTGGCAGCATCCACTGAACCCAGGGCCACCAATCGGCCCTTGGCCGACATCACTGCTTCAATCTCCGCCGTGTGGCTCTTGATGTGCCTGTCGCGGGTAATGATGAGAAGACCTTGACTGCTCACGATCGGTATCCAGTCGGAATCCAATGCTCTTGGGCTCGTCACCGAGCAGGGAGGACGTTGTCGTTTGTGGATTACAGCCCCAGGGTCGCCCGGATATGTGACGTCCCATCTGAGACTTGCCAACACCTTCCCGAGCCCAAGTATGTCGGCATCGACGTAATACCGAACATCGGCTGCCCTGACACCCCTCTTTCTTGCCGACGTCGCGGACGACATGCGTCAGACGTGTCCCGCCGTCAGGCACAAGAAAAAGGTCAACTGGCACGGGCGCGCACGCTGGTTTCGTAAGCCAGCGCCCAGCGGACCTCGTCGATTGTCAGGTCGAGTTCGGTGGCCACTTCATGAGGATCGACTCCAGCTTCCACCTGTTCCCAGAAATGGTCTCGGTTTTTGCTCCACCGACCGCCGGTAAGCCGAACCGATTATCTGGTCGCATTCTGACAGGCGATTTTCTGTCCTCGGCTGGATGCCACGCCTGAGGCAGATTCTCATCCCAGTCAACCCGCTTATAGAAGGTGTCTGACGGTGGAAGGAGAGCACGCTGACCCCCCACTACTGCGACCAGACAGAAGTCGCTCTGAAGTCCCGCTTCCTCCTGCGCCTTCAGCAATAGCTTCCGACCCTCTCCCACGTATGGGCGAGCATGTGCCAGGGGGTAAGCCCCAAGCTCCCGACGCGGATCTCGATGAAGCTCCGCAATTCCACCATCGGCACCGAGAGTGCTTTGCGGTATTGGCGAAGCAAGGCGGCCTCGACGAACTCGCCCCATGTCACAGTCTTGGTGCCGGACGATACTTGCCGAATGATCGGTTGGTAACGCTTGTGCCGATGTTCACCACCCTCGAGCCAGTAATGCAACGTGCTCGGCGCCATCTCCAATAGCCGCGCCGCTTCGGGCTCTGCGTACATGGGCCTGTCCAGAACCGCCACCGTCATAACGGCCAGTCTGACGCGAGTTGCGATGCTTCCGCGGCTTTCGCCCCGTGGGTTTCATCCCGTCGTTAAACCCTCTACTCAAGCCCTGCACGTGATACGGTAAGAACCTATGGCACACATCCGGACCAGGCAAGCAAGCGACGGTACCCGCTTCGACGTGCGATACATCGTCAACGGGATAGAACGTTCCGACAGCTTCGGGCTCGCACCGCCGATGCCGAGTCGCGTCTCACTACGGTGCGGGCCAACGAGCTGGCCGGGCTAATCCCGAACCCTCGAGGCGGTGAGCGTCTCTTCGGTGAGTACGCCGACCAGTGGCTCAGACGACCGGCTCGTCAAGGGCAGACCACTGACGCCAGCGACACGCTTCGGTTACGAGGGCCTCCTCCGTCGTAACCTGCGTGCCGACTTCGGCAAGACCAAACTCCGCCAGATCACCCCTGAACGCGTCCGTACCTGGCACGCCAAGCTCTCCGCTCGGCTGGCGCCTGACCAGGCCGCAAAGTCCTACCGACTGCTCCGCGCCGTCATGATGACAGGCCACCAGTGACTCCCTGGTCGCGCGCAACCCGTGCGTCGTCAAGGGCGCCGGTATTGAGCACGCCGACGAGCGACCCATGCTGGAAACCGCGACCGTGCGTCCGGCTGGCCGGCGGCGATCGACCCCCGCTTGAGATGCCTCGTCCTCGTCGCGGGTTTCGTCGGGGCTACGGACCGGCGAACTACTCGGCCTCACCGCGCAAGGACGTCGACCTCTTGCACCGAACGCTTCATGTCCGGCGCCAGGCCCAGGAGATCAGTGGGCGCCGTACCATCACCGAGCCGAAGACCCAGGCCGGGATCCGCTCGCTGTCCCTCCCCGGGGCTCTTGTGGCCGAGCTCACCACCACCTGGAAACCTACGCCGCACCCGGACCCGACGGTGCCGTGTTCACCGGGCGTTCAGGTTTGCCGGTGCGGCGGGCCGACCTGGGCGAGGCGTGGCACGAGGCCCTCGAGGCGCGAGGGTATCCCGGGCCTAAGGGTGCATGATTTCGGCACCACGCCGCAACTACCTTCGCCCGTAAGCCCGACGTCACGCTCAAGGAACTAATGGCCACAATTGGCCACGCCAGCCCCGTCGCTGCCCTCCGGTACCAGCATGCCACCGAGGAGCGCGGGCCGGGAGCTCGCCGACTACATGGACAGCGTCATCGCCTCGGCGGGGTCGACCGTTGGCAAGGTCGTAGCTTTCAGCCGACACGCCTCGAAGCCCTAAGGCTGTTCTTCGATTCGTAGTGCCTTTTGTCGCTCCTGCTCGTCCTGACACGCTTTTCCTCGTCCCTCTCTAAACGTTGGCATTCGCCGCACTGAGAACAACGTTTCGGCGACGCGCCGTGCGGCATTACCTCCGCGTGCACACCAGGATGCGCGCAGAACCCACAGGTAAAAGCCATCAACGTTCACTGTAGTTCAGGCAGAGCCGTAGACGGTCGGACGGGATGGAGACGGGATGCCGGATCGGCTCGCCGACCGAAAATGGCCTCTGAACAGGGAGGCGGCGAGCGGAATCGAACCGCTGTAGAGGGCTTTGCAGGCCCTTGCCTGGACCACTCGGCCACGCCGCCCGGGCTATGCCGGAAACTCACTGTACAACGTGGCGCCGGACGTCGCTGTAACGTCGGCGCAGGTCGACGACATGCCCAGCACTACCGATGCCCTTGGGACTTCGCAGCGCCTGGCAATCGCCGGCGCCGGCATCTTCACGGCCGCGTCCGGGGTGATGGCCGCTGCGAGCGCCCCTGACGTCGCCCGTTTCATAGTCTCAGCTTGCGCTCTGGCGTTCCTCGCAGCGCTCGTGGGCGAGTCGATCGAGCAGATCGGCGAGCGCCTCGGCCCGGGCCCGACGGGCTTGCTGCAGTCGAGCATCGGCAACCTGCCCGAGCTGCTGGTAGCCATTTTCGCGCTCCGCTCCGGCCTCACCACGGTGGTCCAAGCCGCCCTGGTCGGCTCGGTGCTTGGGACCCTGCTTCTCGTGCTCGGAGCGGCCTTCCTGAGCGGAGGGGCGCGCCACGGCGACCAGCTCTTCCGGCCGGAAGCTCCCCGCATGCTCGTCACCTTGCTCACGCTCGCGGTCGGCGCCGCGCTCGTGCCGACCCTCGCGGCCCGGTTGGACACTCCGGCCGTCCACCACACAGCCGCTCTGTCGGACGTCACGGCCGTTGTCCTGCTGCTCGTCTACGCCGCCAGCATCCCATTTTGGCTGCGCGGCGGGCCGGACCAGTTCAAAACCGAGTGGGGAGACGAGCGCGCCCCCGAGCGACGCTGGTCCGGCCCTGGCGCGCTGGGGCAGCGGCCGCTCACCAGGTTCACCCACGCGACCGACCGCTGGGTGCTGGTCGCTCCGCAAGGCGATCGCCGTGCTGGCAGTCGCCGGCGTCGCGTCGGGATTTGTCTCGGACTGGTTCGTTTCGTCCCTGGTCCCCGCGACCCGCTCCCTCGGCATCTCGCCCGTCTTCACAGGCCTGGTGATCGTGGCAATCGCCTCGAACGCCGTCGAGAACGCGGCCGGTATCCGCTTCGCCTGGAAAGCCAGACCGGATCTTGCCGATAAGCACAATCCTCAACAGCCCGCTCCAGATAACGCTTTTCCTGATACCGGTGCTGGTACTGGTGAGCCCTGTCATCGGGCCGGCACACCTCACCCTCGTTTTCCCACCGTTGCTCGTCGCAGCCTTGGCGCTTGGAGTTGTCGTCGTGGGAGTGGTCATTTACGACGGCGAGTACTCGTGGCTGGAGGGGGTCGCGCTCATCGCGCTCTACGTGATCATCGCGACGGCGTTCTGGTGGGGCTGACTCCTAGGAGGCTCGGACCGAGGGCGTTCAAGCGTTGAGCCGCTGCGATTGAGGGCGCGATTGAGGGGCATGCGCTGAAAACCGCGAATGTGGTCCGGCGGACCGTACATCACTGACAGAAGTGGCCGTTTTTTTGCATGGCGGTGCCCGATGTGGATGTCCAGAGATCACATTCGCGGTTTTCAAGCACGTTTTGGGGCGCAGCGGGTCTTGGGAGCCTGAACTTGGGGCGCAAAAGGGCTTGGGGGCGTGGTTTTGGAGCCCCGGCAGCGAGCCGGCAGCGAGCCCAGCAGCGGAGCAACCGGCAGGGAGCCAGAAGCGAGCGGGCAGCGCCCGCTATGCCGAAACGCGGGCCGGTCTCCCGGCCAACCCGCAGAACTCCGCAATAGTCCCGGCCGCCAACTGGAGGACCAGGTCGTCGCGTCCGGCGGAGTCGTTCACCCAGACCTTCCGGCCGGGGCCCAATTGGAGTGCCTCACCCTCCAGCGCAACAGGCCCTGGCAAGCCCTCGGTCCCCCAAGGGGCGGCGAGCGAAGCGAGCACCTTCCCGCTCTCCCTACCGAAAGACAACCAGAGCGAACCTGATGACGACCCGGGTTCGAGCCCGAACCGCACCGAGGACGGGAACTCGCGGTGAAGGATGCTCGCAGTCGTAACCGCCCAGTCACAGACACCGGGGCCTCTCGGCCAGCCGAGTGGGGCCGTGGCTGCGAGACCGTTGTCCTCGACGCCCACACCCGATAGCGCAAGGGGCGGCACGGCGTACCACTTGACACCAAAGGTGCTCAGCAAGTGGAAGGCGTCACGGAACAGGTGGTGCTTGTCGGTGACGTCCAGCCAGGTTTCGTCGCTGAGGATCTCGCCAGGCGTCATCAGGGCGCGGCTCGGCCTCGGCAGGAGCCGGTGGCGATAAAGGCTCGCGAGCATCTCGGGAGTGAGGTACCCGGCTGCGTCACCGCTTGCCCATATCGGGTAATTATCGACGGCATTGGCCATCTGAGCTGAGCTCTGCAGCAGCGCCGCGCTGGTGATGATCTGGTTCTCCAGGCCGCGCACGTATACGGTGCGGGTCCGGGCAAACCTGATACCGGCGACCGTGTTGCTGAGCGTCGCCAGGAGTACCACGGCTACGACGACCAATCGGAGGTACGGCCAGAGCCGCGGCGCCAATGCCGGCGCCGCGTGCAACGCCCGTGCCACCTCCAACGCCGCTCCACAACGCCGGCGCCGGCGCCGGCACCGGCGCCGGCAGCCCGCGGCAGCGGCAGCGGCGCCCTCACGGGCGTCGCCCGGAACAGGGCCCTCCCGTCGCCGGACGACGAGGTTGCGCAGAGCGGTCAGGATCAAGGCGAATGTCGGCAACATAAAGGCGATCCCGACGTAGGCGTAGCGCGACGGCGCCTCGGTGGCGCTGATGCGGTCGCGCCCGAGAGCTGCAAGCGTGTAGAACACGACGGCAGCGACAGCGCCGCCCAGCACAGCAGGGTGCCTCCTGAAGAGCCCGTGCGTTCCCCATGAGTGCCAGAGCACCCAGGCCAGCACCGCTATGGCCAGCAGATGGCCCGCCGCGGGCCCACCCGGCGGTCTTGCCGACGTCGGCGGCCAAGTTGGTCGCGACAAAGGTAGGGATCTTCGAGAGCACGGACATGCCCAGGTAGTCCCCCGTCTCTTTGAGCCCGGAGCGGCCGGCGAGCGCGAACCAGATCAGGAAGACGCCTGCCGGCATGGCCAGGGCCCGCAAGGCACGCTGCCAGCCAAAACGCCCGAGGAGGAGAACCCCGAGGGCAACCCCGGCGGCAACGCCGACGGTGGAGCACATGAGGGCGGCGAGCGCCAGGAGGCTGGCCGCTACATCTCGCCAAGCAACCGGGCCGTGAAAGGTGCGCAACGGAAAGGGAACGTCCCCGGCGGATGGCGGTCCCTCGGCCACCTCCATAGACAGCAGCCCGAACAGCACAGAGGAAACGAAACCGACCTGGAAGGCCCAAGCCAGGTCCTCTGCACCGGCGCCGAGCAAGGCGAACAATAGAGCCAGAGCGGTAGCCACCCATGGGTCGGCCCCCTCGCGCAGGCAGCGTCGCCAGAGAAGGTGCACCACCAAAACATGAGCCAATAAAAGAGGGACCAAATAAGGCCAGTAGCTCGAAAGGTGCTCCAGCGAATATATGGCCCTCCACAACAAGATCGGAAGGACCGACCAATGCTCGTTGTGCGGTGCCCAGATACTGAAGTAAGCGCCGTGCAAGCCTCGCCTCGTCAGGAAGTCCCACTCGTCGCCAAAAAACCACAAATTGCGGTCCAGGTAAGCCCATGCCCCAAACGCCGCTGCGAGGGTGAGCGCGTGAACTACGACGATGGGACGGGCCAACCGGGGAGCCGCAGTCGAGGGATCCGCTTGCGGCTCGAGGTCGTCCAGGCGCTTCTCGTTGGCGGGACTTAGCCGGGAGAGGGTGCCTGCCACGGCGCCAAGCTTAACAACCGGCCGTACCTGTAGCCTGACCCCTCATGCCGAGCGCCATGACCCCGGGCGAACCGTACCCGCTTGGTGCCTCCTGGGACGGCGCCGGGACGAACTTCGCCGTGTTTTCGCAGAGCGCTGACTCGGTAGACCTGTGCCTGTTCGACGAGGCTGGCAACGAGACCCTCTACGAACTGCCCGAGGTGGACGCTTACGTGTGGCACGGGTACCTGGAGGAAGCCGAACCTGGACAGCTCTACGGCTACAGGGTGCGCGGGACATACGACCCTGGGCGCGGGCTTCGGGCCAATCACGCCAAGCTCCTGCTCGACCCGTATGCCAAGGCCGTTTCGGGCGAGGTCGTCTGGGGCCCGGAGGTATACGGCTACAAGTTCCCCAACGCGGACGACGCGACGATGGACGATACCGATTCGGCGTCCTCTATGCCGAAGTCGGTCGTCGTCGACACAGCGTTCGAATGGTCAGACGACCACAAACCGCGCACGCATTGGCACGACACCATCATTTACGAGACCCACGTGCGCGGCCTCACACTGCGCCATCCCGATGTCCCGCCGGCACATCGGGGCACATACTCCGGGCTGGCCCACCCGTCGATCATCGAACATTTCCAGCGCCTCGGCGTCACTGCCGTCGAGCTAATGCCGGTCCACCAGTTCGTTCACGACCACCGCCTCGCAAAACGGGGCCTGCGCAATTATTGGGGGTACAACTCAATTGGCTTTTTCGCCCCACATAACGGATATGCGTTCCGGGCAGGCCAGCGCGTTGTCAACGAGTTCAAGACGATGGTGCGCGCGCTGCACGCCGCCGGCATAGAGGTCATCCTCGACGTCGTCTATAACCACACCGCCGAGGGGGACCACACAGGCCCGACGCTTTCGTTCCGCGGCCTCGACAACCCGACCTACTACCGCCTCGACCCCGACAACCCGCGCCTGTACTCGGACACGACGGGCACCGGTAACAGCCTCAACGTAAGCAGTCCCAATACTTTGCAGCTGTTGATGGACTCACTTCGATATTGGGTCCTGGAAATGCACGTCGACGGGTTCCGTTTCGACCTCGCGGCCAGCCTGGCCAGGCAGTTCCATGAAGTCGACAGGCTTTCCGCTTTCTTCGACCTGATCCACCAGGACCCTGTGATCAGCCAGATCAAGTTGATCGCCGAACCGTGGGACCTTGGCTCGGGCGGTTACCAGGTGGGGAACTTCCCGGTGCTTTGGTCCGAATGGAACGGGCGGTACCGCGACTCCGTCCGGGACTACTGGCGCCAGCAGGGCAAGTCCATCGAGGAGCTCGCGCACCGCCTGACTGGCAGCCCCGACCTCTACGAGGCGACCGGCCGGCGCCCCTGGGCCAGCGTCAACTTCGTGACCGCCCACGACGGCTTCACCATGGCCGACATGGTCAGCTACAACGACAAGCACAACGAGGCGAACGGCGAGGACAACAAGGACGGCACCGACGACAACCGCAGCTGGAACTGCGGTGTCGAAGGCCAGACCGAAGACCCGGCCATCGTGGCCCTGCGCAAGCGGCAAGTCCGCAATCTCCTGACGACACTGGTCCTGTCGCTCGGCGTGCCAATGCTCCTCGGCGGCGACGAGATCGGTCGCACCCAGCTCGGTAACAACAACGCCTACTGCCAGGACAACGAGATCTCCTGGTACGACTGGGACAACGTCAGCACCGACGTCCTGGCATGGCCGCGCCCTGGTCCACTTGCGGCGCGCTCACCCTGTGTTCCGACGCCGGCGATTTTTCCAGGACAAGCCGTTGCGCCAGCTCGGTGCGGCACCGGCTGAGGCCGAGATCGGCTGGTTCCGCCCTGACGGCCTCCCGATGACAGGCTCCGACTGGGCGGCCGGGTACGCGCAGTCGCTGGCGATGCTCCTGAACGGCTCCTCACCCTCCGAACCTGACCTCTATGGCCGCTTCGTCCCGGACGCGTCGTTCTACCTGGCCCTCAATGCCTGGGAGCAACCCCTGGGGTTCCGTCTCCCAGACCAGAAATGGGGCGGGCCATGGCAAGTGGTCCTGGACACATGCGATGACAGGCCGGCTTACAAGCCCGAGATCATCGAGGCCAGCAGCACTGTGCCGCTGGTGGGGCACCATTTCGTTGTGCTCCAGCAGACCACGGAGGTCTGATCCCCTGGTCGGGGTGGCCTGGCCGGCCGCTCATGGGAGCCGGCAGGGAAAACCCGGAACCTCAACCGGGCCGGCCACGCTCACTATCACTACTTTGCGTAGCGACTTTTGGCTACTCTTCGTGTTGACACCTAAACGCTCCCACTGGAGGGCCGCAACCAAAAGATGGAAGACCAACGATGAGCATCACGGAGGAGATGACCCCCGCCTACGCCCGTCACGTCGGCGAACGGCTCCGGAACATACGCCGCCAGCAAGGGCTGTCACTCCAAGCTGTCGAGGAGCAGTCGGACCGGGAGTTCAAGGCATCGGTGCTTGGGGCATACGAGCGGGGGGAAAGGATCATCTCGGTCCTGCGCCTGCAACGGCTTGCCCGCCTTTACGCCGTCCCTGTTGACCAGCTGCTGCCCAAGCTGTCAAGCGACCCTGAGTTCGGCCTGGAAAGCCGTGCACCAGCCGCTCCCGGAGGGGGCCCGATAACGATCGACCTTTCCCGCCTCGAACGCTTGGATGCTCCCGAGCGCGAGGTCCTACGCCGCTATATCGGGATGATCCAGATCCAACGAGGCGACTTCAACGGACGCCTCATAACCATACGTTCAGAGGACGTGCGGGCGCTCGCACGGGTTTTCGAGCGCGACGAACATGCGATGCGCAGCCGCATCGACGAGCTCGGTATCAGGACCTGATCGCAACTCGACAGGTACGCACAAGCACACGGACCAAGGGGGGCGACCCTCGGTCCGGCTTGTACAGGGTTCCTGCTGTTCCGCAAAACACCACTTTCCGTGGTTGTCCTTTGACTCAGCGAACAGATCTGATTGCCTGGCGGGCAAATCTTTATGAGCATTTCTGAAGAACTTCGCGGGACCGTCTCGACAGGTCTCACGCGCCCACTTGACTGGCGCCGCGAGCAGCTCGGCGGCCTTGTGCGCCTGCTTCGCCAGGACGCCAGCACCCTCACGGACGCAATGGCGGCTGACCTGGGCAAGCCAGAGCTCGAGGGCTGGCTGACAGACGTCGCCGCAGTCCGCCGGGACATCGAAGGGATCCACCGCCACGTCGATGCTTGGGCGGCTCCGCGCCGAGTGCGGGTGCCCTGGAGGCTCCGGCCCGGCCGGGCCGAGATCGTGCCTGAGCCGCTCGGTGCAGTCCTGGTCATCGGGCCGTGGAACTACCCGGTCCGCTGCCTCGTGCTCCCACTGGCCTTCGCGCTGGCAGCCGGCAACGCCGTAGCCGTGAAGCCGTCGGAACTGGCGCCCGCTACTTCGGCAGCCCTCGCCGAGCTTCTCCCCGCCTACCTCGACGGAGCGAGCCGTGTCGGTCATCGAAGGTGGCCCCAAGGTCGCCGAGGACCTTTTGCGGCAGCGATGGGACCATATTTTCTTTACCGGTGGCGCCAAAGTCGGCCGACTGGTCATGGCAGCGGCAGCCCGTTACGTCACCCCGGTAACTCTCGAGCTCGGAGGCAAGAACCCGGCGATCGTCGACCACTCAGTGGACGTAGACGTCGTGGCCCGCCGGATCGTGTGGGCGAAGTTCTTGAACGCAGGCCAGACATGCGTCGCGCCCGACTACGTGCTTGTCGACAGCCGCATAGAGGAGCCGCTGCTGGCAGCGATGGCGAAAACGGTGGCCAAGTTCTATGGCGGCGACCCGCACCAGAGCCGGGCCTTCGGGCGTGTCGTCAACGACGCCCACATGGAACGGCTGCTCAAGATGCTGCACGCCACCAAGGCTCGCGTCGTCACGGGAGGGACCTCCGCCGCAAGCGACCGCTACCTGGCACCGACAGTGCTGGCGGACCTCAACTGGGACGACCCCGTGATGGAGGAAGAGATATTCGGGCCGCTACTGCCCGTGCTCAGTTACAGCCACCTCGACGACGCGCTGTCTGAGCTGAACGCGCGGGACAAACCGCTGGCACTGTACGTCTACTCCGTCGACGCGGAACTGATTGAGCGAGTCATATCGGGGACATCTTCGGGATCGGTCTGCGTGAACCACAGTGCCGTCCAGCTCGCAGTGCCTGGGATCCCTTTCGGAGGAGTCGGGGCAAGCGGGATGGGCGCTTACCACGGCCAGGCAGGCTTCGACACCTTCAGCCACGCCAAGGGGGTGCTCCGCCGGCCCCAGCGCGGAGAGGTACCGCTGATGTACCCGCCCTACACCCGCCTCAAGCGATGGCTGCTCCGCAAGCTCGTGTAGTTGAATAACACCCAGGGACTTCATCACCGGGGGCCGCTCCGAATGCCTCGAGCACCACAACCAAGCGGCGGGCGCGCAACGCAGCTCACCCTCGGGACGCTCGTGTCTCTTTCAGGTGTCCCAGCGAGCACGGTCCACCATTACCGGCGTCTCGGCCTGCTGCCGGCACCCTCTGCCCCTCGCCCCGGTCGCTTCGCCTATTCAGAACAACACGTGCGTGCGTTGCAGCTCATCCGTGAGCTCCGCGATGCGCGCGCAATGCCCCTCTGCCAGATAAAGGAGGTCCTTCCCGGTCTCCTCCAGGGCAAAGGGCCGCTCCCTCCCGGCCCCCTCGACAACGCCGGCGAACCCCAACAGCGCCTGATCGACGCGGCCTTCAAGCTTTTCTCTGAACCGAAGGGCTACGCCTCTGTGACCGTTAGCGAGATCGCCGCAGCCGCCGGCGTCGCCAAAGGGACCGTTTACCGCCACTTTCCCTCAAAAGAAGCCCTCTTCACGGCGGTCGTAGAAAACCTGTGCCAGGACACAGCTGAGCGCTTCGCACAAGCGGTTGCTGAGCTCGGTGGTCCAGAGGGCCTGGCCAGCAACCCCGCCAAGACCGCCTCGGTGTTTGCCCGCCTGATCGCCAGGGCGATGCCGATCCTTCTCGAGCTCGGGGCGCGAGCAGCACGAGGCGACTTCGCGAGCCAGATCCTCGCTGCACGAGTGCTCAGGACCCTTGCCGAGGCCGCCGGGAGGCCGCTCTCCGACAACCCGGTCCCGGCGGGCCTCCAGGTCATCGAAACGGCCTTTGCTACGGTCCTGCAGTGGGCGGTAGCGCCCGACTGGGGCCTTCAACAAAAACCCGCGCAAACCGGCTGAGCCGCTGCCGAGCCTGCCGGCGGTCCCGCTCGGCAGGTCATTGCCGACAGTAAACCAGCGATAAGTACTTGCGCGAGCCCTGCTTTTGGTGTCTAAGATGACCGGCGGGTCAGGTAGTTTGCACCACGATCCAGCTCGTACTTGGGGCCCGAGCAGCAGAGGGGACTTTGCGATGACGGCAGCGGCGATGCGGGCAGTGTCCCCGGAGGGCGGGGCGAAAATCGACCTGCCTCCCGACTACCTCGTGCTTGGCCGGGCCGGCAGCGAAAACTTCCCCGTCGCCTCCCGGCTGCTGCCAGCCGACGTTCGTTCCGACCTGATGGCGCTCTACGGCTGGGCGCGCTTGGTGGACCAATTGGGCGACGACTACGCGGGCGACCGTCTGGCTGCGCTCGACGAGGTGGAGCGCCAGCTACGCCTGGAGCTCAGCCGTCACGGCCCGCAGGCCGACGACGAGATCCACCCGCTCGTCAGCGCGATCGCCGAGGCCGTGCGCAGGCTCAGCTTGCCTTCTGAGCCGCTGTTCGACCTGGTCCAGGCCAACCGCCAGGACCAAATCGTCTCCCGGTACGAAACCTTCGTTGACCTCGTGGGCTACTGCAAGCTGTCGGCCAACCCGGTCGGGCGGACGGTGCTCGCGATCTTCGGGTTTGCGACCCCCGAGCGAATTGCCTGGTCGGACAGCATCTGCACTGCTCTGCAGCTCGTAGAGCACTGGCAGGACGTGGCCGAGGACGCCATCGTGGGCCGGGTTTACCTGCCCATGGAGGACATGAGGCGGTTCGGGGTAACAGCCGAGGAGCTCGTCCCCCCGGCTGCCGATTACGTTGACCGGGGCCGGCGGGGCGCTCCCGGCGGAGCTTCGGTCCCGTCCCGGGCGTTGCTCGCCTTCGAGGCGGCCCGCGCCCGAAGGATGCTCGACGAGGGCTCGCCGCTGGTTGCCAGCCTGGAAGGGCGCTTACGGTTCGCCGTGGCAAGCTTCGTGGCGGGAGGCCACGCCGCCCTTGATGCTCTGGCCGCGCTCGATTTCGACGTCTACGCCGACCCGTCCCGCCCGGCCCCTCTCCGCTTCACCGCCCATCTCGGCCGTCTGCTCCGCCGCGCGTACCTGGGGAACTGCGCGTACCTAGCGAAGACGGCCACCAGGGGGGTGGGGACCAGTTGAACGAAGCCGCCGTTGCCCTTGCCTACAAGCACTGCGAGAGGATCACACGTTCGCGGGCGCGCAACTTCTACTACGGGATCAGGCTCCTGCCCCCGCAAAAGCGCTCAGCGATGTGCGCCTTGTACGCCATGGCACGCCGGATCGACGACGTGGGCGACGGCATCGCGGTGCAAGACGACGACAAGCTCGCATCCCTCCAAGCGGTCCGGGCTTCTCTTTTGCTTCTGTCAGGCGCCTCGAGCGGCTTGCCGGTGGCGGCTGTGCCGCCCGGCGACCCAGTGCTGATTGCGCTCGCCGACGCCTCCCGCGAGTTCGCCCTACCGCTCGACGCCCTGCAGGAGCTGGTCGAGGGGTGTGAATGGGACATCGCCGGCCGCCGCTACGCCACCTTCGACGAGCTCATCGAATATTGCCGGAGGGTCGCCGGCAGCGTCGGACGTTTGTCCCTGTCCATCTATGGGAGCAGCGACCCGGCAGCTGCAGGACCGTTGGCAGATGCGCTCGGGATCGCGCTCCAGCTGACCAATATCCTGCGTGACTTGCTCGAAGACCGTGACGTGATGGGCCGGGTCTACATACCCGCCGAAGACCTGGACCGCTTCGACGTGAGCCCTCGGCTGGAAGGCAAGCCGGACGACCTCATGGCGCTCATCTGCTTCGAAACTGGCCGCGCGAGCGCCTGGTACGAGCAGGGCTTGCTGTTGCTGCCACTGCTCGATAGCCGCAGCCGTGCCTGCACCGCCGCAATGGCAGGCATCTACCAACGCTTGCTCGACAAGATCCGGCTCGACCCTGAAAGCGTGCTGCGGGGCCGGGTCGGCCTGTCCGCTGGTCAGAAGGTGACAGTGGCGGCGATGGCACTGGCTAGGAACGTGGCATGACTGGCAGCTCCGGCCGCGTCCCGCAGGTTGCCGTCGTCGGCGGCGGGCTTGCGGGCATCTCGGCCGCATTGGCCTGTGCCGACGCAGGCGCCGCCGTGACGCTTTTCGAAAAGCGCAAGCACCTCGGCGGTCTCACGTGGTCTTTTTCCCATGATGGGCTGTCGATGGACAACGGCCAGCACGTCTTCCTCCGTTGCTGCACGGCATATCTCGACTTCCTGGGCCGGATCGGGTCGGCAGGCGACGTCGAGCTCCAGGACCGCCTGGACGTAACGGTCATGAGGCCCGGCGTGGCACAGGCGTCGCTACGGCGGGACCGGGTGCGCGCGCCGCTCCACCTCGCACGGTCCCTCCTTGGCTACGGCGTCATCCCGTTCAGCGCCCGGGCGCGGTTCGCCGGCGCAGCTCTCGCACTTTCACGCCTCGACCTGGACGACCCTGCCCTCGACGAGGAGACCTTCGAGGCCTGGCTGGTCAGGCACGGCCAGGGACCGGAGGCTATTTCGGGGCTCTGGGACTTGATCTGTCTGCCTACGGTGAACCTGCCCGCCAGCGAAGCCTCTTTGGCGATGGCGGCGAAGGTCTTCAAAACCGGCCTTCTTACGCAGAGCAGTGCCGGCGACATCGGTTGGAGCCGGGTGCCTCTCGGCCTGCTGCACGGCGAGCGAGCAGCCACCGCGCTGAGCAAAGCCGGCGTTGCTGTTCGCCTCGGGGAGGGTGTGGACCAGGTGCGGCGCGGCGAGAGCGGCGAGAGCTCGTTCACCCTGCAGACCTCGGGCGGCGAAGCCTCCGCGGACGGCGTCGTGGTGGCCCTCCCCCACTACTGCGTCGAGAGCGTGCTCCCTTCGGGGACCTTGCCGGGTCATATCCGACCGTCCGAACTGGCCAGCTCCCCGATTGTCAACGTCCACGTCCACTTCGACCGCCGTGTCACCGACCTGCCGTTCGTGGCCGGGATCGGCACGGTCGCCCAATGGGTATTCGACCGCACGGCGTCGTCGGGCGCCGGCACAGGCCAGTACCTTGCCGTATCGATTTCAGCCGCAGACAACTACGTCGGGGCTCGCCCAGCCGACCTGGCAGCCCAGGTTACAGAGGCACTTAGGGATCTTTTCCCTCGTGCCAAAGACGCGAAGGTCCTCAGCACCTTCGTTACCAAAGAGCTCCATGCCACGTTCCGCGCTTCGCCGGGCTCCTCGGCGCACCGGGCGTCCACCAGGACGCTGCTGCCTGGGCTTGTCCTGGCGGGGGCCTGGACGGCCACGGGTTGGCCACCCACGATGGAAAGCGCTGTGCGAAGTGGGGTCAGCGCCGCCCGCGCCGTGCTCGTGGCGGCCGGGCAACGGTCCGGCCTGCCGCCGCTCAGATCGGACCGTTTGCGAGCCAGGCAAACTTCAGGAGGTCATGTGACGCCCACCAACTCGGTCGCCGAAGTGCTCGAACGGGCACGCGGGTTGACGATGCCGCCCATGCGGGAAGCTGTCGACCGGCTCGCTCCCAGTATCCGTGACGTCGTCAGTTACCACCTCGGCTGGACAGGCGCGGACGGCAGCCCAACGGCCGTAAAGGGCGGGAAGGGGATCCGTGCCGCCCTGCCCATCCTGTCGGCGGAGGCGGCCTGGGCCGACGCCGAAGTGGGTGCCGCCGGTGGCGTTGCGGTCGAACTGGTCCACAATTTCTCCCTCATCCATGACGACCTCATGGACGGGGACCTCGAGCGCCGGCACCGGCCCACCGTGTGGGCGCTTTGGGGCCCGGCGGTCGCTCTCATCGCCGGCGATGCTCTTTCGACCCTGGCTACAGAGGTCTTGCTCGGTTGCGGCAATCAAGCGGGACCGGCGGCGGCCCGGGCTGCTGGGCGAGGCCACGGCCGAGATGATCGCAGGCCAGGCCATGGACCTGGCCTTCGAGAAACGCGAGTCGGTCAGCGTCGAAGAATGCATGGCCATGTCGACAGCAAAGACCGGGGCGCTCCTCGGGTGCGCCGCCTCGATCGGAGCCGTCCTCGCCGGTGCACCAACGACAACGGTCCAGGCGCTCCGTGACTTCGGCCGGCACCTCGGGGTGGCCTTCCAGGCGGTCGACGACCTGCTCGGGATATGGGGGGACCCGGCTACCACGGGCAAGCCGGCCGGCAACGATATTCGCCAGCGCAAGAAATCAATGCCGATAGTCGCAGCGCTCGCAGCCGGGGACGACGAGGCCAACGAGCTCAGAGCGCTACTTTTTGAGCAAAGCTCGACGCAGGCCAACGGGAAGGCGCAGGGCCCGCCGCGGGGCTGCCCAACTGGGCCCCCGTTCCGGCCAAGGTCCTCACCCCCGAGGAGGTGGCGCGGGCCACCTGGCTCGTGGAGGCCTGCGGTGGCCGGGAGTGGACGGCCGCCCGCGCCAAGGCCCACCTCGACGCTGGTCTCGGCTCGCTTGAACGGGCTCGCCTGTCCGCCGTACCGCGCCGGGAGCTCGCCGACCTCGCGGTTTACGCAGTGGAGCGTGAGTCATGACCCTGCTCGCGGACGACCCAGAGATCGCAGGCCGATCGGGCACGGCGGTCGCCGCCACGCGACGTGACGTGGCCAGCGACCGATGTGGCAGTGACCGACGTGACAGTCACCGGCCGGCCCGAGATCGTCGAACGGGATGCCGCCGAGGCCCTGCGGCTGGCGTGCGAGCACCTCAAGGCCCGCCAAGAGCCCGAGGGCTGGTGGAAGGGCGAGCTCGAGACCAATGTGACCATGGACGCAGAGGACATCCTGCTCCGCCACTTCCTTGGCATCCTGGACCAAAGGACGCTGACCGGCGCCGCCGACCGCATCCGCTCGCAGCAACGCCGCGACGGGCCCTGGGCGACGTTCCATGGCGGGCCGGGCGAGCTTTCAGCGACCGTGGAGGCCTACGTTGCCCTCCGCCTGGCCGGCGACGACCCTGGCGACCCGCACATGTCCGCCGCTGCGGCATGGGTACGTGAGCACGGCGGGGTCGAGTCGACCCGGGTCTTCACCCATGTGTGGCTGGCAATGGTGGGCCGATGGGACTGGGACAAGCTCCCGGCCGTGCCACCAGAGCTCATTTTCCTGCCACCCGAATGGCCGCTTTCCATATGGTCGTTCGCCTGCTGGGCCCGCCAGACGATCGTGGCGCTCTCGGTCATAACCGCGCACAGGCCGTCGCGCCCGCTCCCGTTCGAGATCGA
Source organism: uncultured Acidimicrobiaceae bacterium (assembly GCA_963834735.1). Lineage (GTDB taxonomy): Bacteria > Actinomycetota > Acidimicrobiia > Acidimicrobiales > Palsa-688 > Fen-671. The sequence continues at coordinate 22,260 of CAWICT010000006.1, forward strand.
AGAGCTTCGCTCTGGGAAGCAGCCGCGGCGCCGGCACCTGAGCCCGCTCGGCTGGGCCCTCGTCGGTCTCGACAGAGCCCTCCATCGCTACGAACAAGTGCCAGACGAGTCCTGGCCGAAGCGGCTCATACGGGGAGCGGCCCTGCGCGAAGCCGAGCGCTGGATCGTCGCCCGGCAGGAAGCCGACGGAAGTTGGGGCGGGATCCAGCCACCGATGGTCTACTCGACGATCGCGCTCGTGCTGCAGGGCTACCCGCTCGACCACCCCGTCCTCGCCGCCGCGATCGCGGGCCTGGATGCCTTCGCTCTCGAGGACGACCACGGGCGGCAGGATCGAGGCGTGCCAGTCTCCAGTCTGGGACACCGCTCTGGCGGCTATCGCATTGGCCGATGCGGGTACGGCGCCCGACGACCCGGCGATGAAAGCGGCACGGGACTGGCTGCTCGAGGAAGAGGTGACAGTCGTCGGCGACTGGGCGGTCCGCCGGCCCAACCTTGCGCCAGGCGGCTGGGCATTCGAGTTCCAGAACGTCCACTACCCCGACATCGACGACACCGCGGAAGTGGTCCTGGCTCTGCGCCGCGCCGCCGGCGGCCCCGGCAGCGACGCAGCCTGCGACCGCGCGCTCAACTGGCTCGTCGGCATGCAGTCCTCCGACGGCGGTTGGGGTGCCTTCGACGCCGACAACACTTCGACGTTGCCCACTCAACTGCCCTTTTTCGATTTCGGAGCCGTCACCGACCCGCCGACCGCCGACGTCACCGCACACGTCGTCGAAATGCTGGCGTGCGAGCCCCACCCGCTCTCGCCGGCTCGCCAGGATGCTCTCCAGCGAGGCCTCGACTGGCTTGCCGCCCACCAGGAGCGCAACGGGTCATATTGGGGACGCTGGGGTGTCAACTACGTCTACGGGACGGGTGCGGTGCTGCCGGCTCTTATCGCCGCCGGAGTACCCGCCAAGGACCCGACTGTGGCCGACGGCGTCCGGTGGCTCCTGGAGCACCAGAACCTCGACGGCGGCTGGGGTGAGGACCTGCGTTCCTATGTCGAACCCGGCTGGGCCGGGAGGGGAGCGTCCACCGCCTCCCAAACAGCCTGGGCGCTGATCGGCCTTATCGCCGCCGGCGAGAGGGACAACCCCGCGACCGCGCGGGGCATCGGGTGGCTTGTCAAGGCCCAGACCGAAGATGGCACCTGGGACGAGCCGTGGTTCACGGGCACCGGCTTCCCCTGGGATTTCTCGTTGAACTACCACCTGTACAGGCATGTCTTCCCGCTCACGGCCCTCGGTCGGTACCTGCTCGGCACCGGGCCGCGGCCAAAGACTTCCCGGGCGAAAAAGCCGGAGCAGGAGGGGTAAACGGTGCAGGCGCCCCGGCTGCTCGTTCTTGCACCCCTTCGTGTCGAGGCGATCGCGCTCGGGCCGGGGGCGACGTCTCGCGTCGGTCCCGCCACGCTCAAGGTCGAGCGCATCGGTATGGGCCTCAAGAAGGCAGGCGACGCCGCACAGCGTCTTCGGAAAGCCGGTCTTCGGCAAGCCGGTCTTCGGCAAGCCGGTCCGAGGACGTCCGGCGCGGAGGCTCCCGTGCGCGGACCGGCCGTCCGTACGCAGCTATCGCAGTGGCGGGCTTGGGGGGCGGGCTAGGCAACGACCTGGTGCCCGGTGACATTGTTGTGGCCGACCGCCTGATCGACGCCGAAGGGACCGAGGTCGCCCGGCTCCCGTCGGCACCACTGCTCTCGGGGGAGCTGCAGCGGCTCGGCCTGCGAGCCAGGACAGGCACGGTCGTGAGCACCGACCACATCGTCACCGGGGACGAGAGGGCGGCACTGGCGGCACTCGGCGCACTGGCCGTCGACATGGAGTCGACTGCGGTGGCCTCCCAAGACTGGGGAGTGCCCCTGGCGGTACTGAGGGCGATATCTGACACTCCCGGCGAGGAGCTCTTCTCGCCAGCCGGCGCCAGGGGAGCCTGGGCCGGGCTCCGGGCTTTGCGGGCGTCGCGCCACGCGCTTGCAAATTGGGCTGCGGCCGCTAGCCAAAGGGAGATTTTTCTAGCCGAACCTCGTTCGTTCTGCGCCGGGGTGCGGCGCGCCATCGAGACCGTCGAGCGAGCACTGGACCGCTACGGGGCCCCTGTGTACGTGCGCCGCCAGATCGTGCACAATGCCTACGTAGTCTCCCGCCTCGAGGAGGCTGGAGCCGTGTTCGTCGAAGAGCTGGCGGAGGTGCCCGACGGTTCCAACGTCGTTTTTTCGGCTCACGGCGTTGGGACCGCCGTCCAAGAAGAAGCGGCCGCCCGGCAGATGTTCACGATCGACGCGACCTGCCCCCTGGTGAGCAAGGTCCACAACGAAGCGCGCCGTTTCGCCGGGGGCGGGCGACAGCTTGTCCTTATCGGGCACGCCGGTCACGATGAGGTCGAGGGTACCCTTGGCACCGTCCCTGGCACGGCTCTGGTCAGCACAGCCGAAGACGTCTCGCTCATCGACCTCGACGAGAGCCGACCGACAGCGTTCATAACCCAGACGACTCTCGCCACCGACGAGGTCGCCGGGGTGGTAACCGCCTTGGAACGGCGCTTTTCCGACCTCGCCAGGCCGGCGGCATCAGACATCTGTTATGCCACTCAGAACCGCCAGGAAGCGGTCCGCCAGATGGCCCCCGATTGCGACGTTGTGCTGGTGGTGGGATCGCCAAATTCGTCCAATTCCAACCGGCTGGTCGAGGTTGCCGAGCGCTGCGGCACGAGCGCTCACCTTGTCGACAGCAAGCTCGACCTACGCCTCTCGTGGTTAGTGGGGCCCGGCGCGTGGGCGTGACAGCCGGCGCCAGCGCTCCCGAAGAACTGGTCAGAGAGGTCGTGGACTGCGTGGCCGCGCTCGGCTGTGCCTCGATCGAGGAGCGCTCGACCGGCATCGAACACGTTTCTTTCCCCCTTCCATTGGAGGTCCGTTAAGTGCTGGAGATCAGTTAGATGGGCGTGCCCTTGCGCCAGAGCATCAAGGTCGGTGCTTACGTCGCGCGCCAGAAACTCGCCAAGCGGGACAAGTACCCGCTCATAGTCGAACTGGAGCCGCTGTTCGCCTGCAACCTCGAGTGCCATGGTTGCGGCAAAATCCAGTACCCGACCGAGATCCTCCGCAAGAGGCTCTCCGTGGAGCAGGCGCTGGCAGCCATGGAGGAATGCGGGGCGCCGATGGTTTCCATAGCGGGCGGGGAACCTCTCCTCCACCCCGATATCGACAAGATGACACAAGCATTGTTGGACAGCAAACGTTTCGTGTACCTGTGCACCAACGCATTGCTGCTCGAACGAAAACTCGACAAGTTCAAGCCTCACCCGGCGTTTTCGTGGGTGGTCCACATCGACGGCCTGAAGGACCGCCACGACAAGTCGGTCGACCGGGACGGTACTTTCGACAAGGCTGTCGCGGCGATTAAGGCTGCAAAGGCAAAGGGTTTTCGCGTCGCCACGAACACCACGTTCTTCAGCACCGACTCCCCGCGGACCGTGCAGGAGGTCCTTGACTTCCTCAACGACGAACTCGAAGTCGATACCATGATGATCTCACCTGGGTACGCCTACGAAAAGGCACCAGACCAGGTCCACTTCCTCGGCGTCAACCAGTCGACCAAGCTTTTCAGGGAGGCTTTTGCTGGGAAACGCAAGCATTGGCGGCTCAACCACAGCCCGTTGTTCCTCGACTTCCTGGAGGGCAAGGTCGAGTTCGAGTGCACGCCATGGGGGATCCCGTCGTATTCGGTGTTCGGTTGGCAGCGCCCCTGCTACCTGCTTGCCGACGGCTACACCGAAACGTACAAGGAGCTCATCGAGACGACCGACTGGTCCAAGTACGGGCGGGGCCGCGACCCCCGGTGCCATAACTGCATGGCCCACTGTGGCTTCGAGCCAAGCGCCGTGCTGGCGACTGCGGGCAGCATGCGCGAGTCGCTGCGAGCGCTCGTCAACGCGCGCTGAGGCAGAGAGCCCTTGTCAAGCCCCCGGTCCCTGTCGGGGCTTCGCGTGCTCGTAACGGGGGCGTCCAGCGGTATCGGCGCGGCGGTGAGCACGCTCCTGGCCGCCCGCGGTGCTCGCGTGGTTGGCACCGGCCGCTCCTCCGACGCGCTGAAGCTGGCCCCGGCCGGGGCGCTGCAAGCGTCGGTCGTGAGAGATCTGACCGAACCGGGAGCGCCCGCGGAGGTTGTGTCGGCCGCAGTATCAGCTCTCGGCGGGCTCGACGTCGTAGTGTCCAACGCGGGCGCCGGCTGGTCGGGGCCGTTCGAGACGATGTCGCCAGCGGAGATCGATTCTGTGCTCGACATAAATCTCCGTGCGCCCTTGCACCTCGCCAATGCCGCGGCGCCATACCTGCTAAACAGCGAGGCAGGCGGTCAGCTTGTCCTCATCGGCTCGATCGTCGGCCTCGTAGGGGTAGCGGAAGAAGTTGCCTACGGTGCGGCGAAATACGGCTTACGGGGCCTCGCTGACGGGTTGCGATCGGAGTGGGCGCGCGACGCCGCAGGCCGGCGGATGACCGTCACTCTCGTGAGCCCCGGTGTTGTCGACACCCCGTTTTTCACCCGCCGGAACCGGGGATACCAGCGCTCGTGGCCAAAGCCCATGCCCGTCAGCAGGGTGGCCCGGTTAATCGTAAGTTCAATCGAGCACCGGCGCGAGGACGTTGTAGTGCCAGGGTGGTTGCTGTTGGCAGGGCGGCTCAACGGCGGTTTGCCGGCGTTGTACCGCTTGTTGGCTCAGATCCCCGACCGCGGCAGGCGATAGGCGCGGGGAGTTCCTGGTTGCAGCCGCACCGAATCAACTGGCGGAGTCGAGCTCGTCGCCCAAGTCGTCCGGGACGAACTCTAGGCTGCGGGGTGGGCCGAAGAACAACTGGTCCCGAAGAAACTGGTCCTGCCCTTCCAACCGGTTCTGTGCTGGTGGTGATGCCGGCGTACAATGCCGCCCGCACACTGCGAGACACCTGGCGGGCGATCCCCGCCGACGTCGTGACCGAGGTCCTACTCGTGGACGACCACAGCATCGACGCGACCCTGGAAGTGGCCTCGCAACTGGCGATCCGCACCCTGGCTCTCCCCCACAACGTCGGCTACGGCGGTAACCAAAAGGCTTGTTACCTAGAAGCTCTTCGCATCCGGGCGAACATCGTCGTCATGCTTCACCCCGACGGCCAGTACGACCCCAAGATGATCCCGCGTATAATCCAACCGCTGTTGGACGGTGAAGCCGACATGGTGCTCGGCAGCCGGATGCTGAACCCCGGTGGCGCACGCCGCGGGAAAATGCCGCTGTACCGCTTTTATGCGAACCATGCGTTGACCTGGATCGAGAACAAGGTGATGGGCACGTCGTTCAGCGAGCTCCACACGGGCTACCGGGCGTACAGCCGGCACTTCCTACAGACGGTGCCGTTCCTTCGCAACTCGAACGACTTCGTCTTCGATACACAGGTCATTGCCCAGGCGGTCGCTTTCCGCCAGCGTGTCGTAGAAGTGCCGATCGACACCCGCTATCACTCCGATGCCTCTTCGACTTCCATGAGGGCGAACATCCGCTACGGGCTCGGCACTCTCGCCGTCATGGCCAGCTACGCCCTTCACAAAGGCCACATCTGGCGGTCCCGGCTCTTCAGCCCATAACGCCGGTATTGTAAAATAAATTGAGATGGATGATCTCACCGGTCCTGAACTGGCACTTCGGGTCGAACCGGGCGATAGCAGCGGCAAGCATCGATGGGCAGGTGCCGCCGGACGACATCCAGGCCGTAGTCACACCTACGCACGGGCAGTTGCTTGCTGCTGCGTCAAAGTTTACCGACAAAGCAGCGACGCTATCGGTCGCCTAGTACCACCCTGGTGCAGGCATCTCCCGGTTGCGATCTTCGTCACTATCTATGCTGTTCATTTCAGCATGATCACGGTGGCCATGTTGCATGCCTACGAACAGCCGGCCTACGACATGGCGATCCCGGACCAGGGTATCTGGCTGCTCAGCAGGTTCCATGACCCGTTCCTCACGGTGGCGGGGCGCAACTTGTTCGGCGATCACCCTTCGTTTATCTACCTGTCGCTGGTCCCGGTGTTCTGGGTATACCCGCATACCGCAGCGTTGCTCGTAATCCAGTCGATGTTGATGGCGTCCGCCGCAATACCCATCTACCTGCTTGGCCGCTATCTGCTGCACAGTTCGTTCCTGGCTACCTGTCTGGCTTTTGCCTATCTGCTCAACCCGGCATTACAGCAGACCAATCTGGAGCAGTTCCATGTGGAGGCTTTTGAAACTCCGCTTTTAGCTCTTGGTATCTACGCCGCGGTCCGCTGGCGGCCCCGTGTGTTTATCCTCTGTGTCGCTCTGATCCTGGCCTGCAAAGAAGACGCCGCCCTATATGCCATACCTCTGGCGCTGTGGGTGGCGGTAAGAAGGGACCGTAAAATAGGCAGCATCCTGATCGGGGCCTCAGCAGCCGTCGCCGGGTTTGACAACCTGTTCCTGGTACCAGCCCTGATCGGGTACGCCACCGCTCACGGAGGCCGGCTGCCGTTCGGCGGCTTCGGAGGGACGTTGCGAGCCGATAATACGGACCCCGGGCCAATTCTGGAGCTACATAGTCTCCCAAGGCCGTCCCTGGTACCTGTGGCAGATGGGGTTTAGCGCCGGCCTGGCGTTCCTGGTCGTACCCGAGATCGCCGCTATCGGCATCTTGCAGCTGGCAGTGAACGTGATCTCATCGGACGGGTACCAGCAACAGATCCTTTACCACTATTCGATGCCCTTGGTCCCGATACTGATCTGCGGCACCGTATACGCCATCTCCAGGCTCCACACGCTCAGGCGACGTCTAGTCGCCACTGTGGCCGTGCTGTTCTGCGCGCTGTGGTCGTGTATTATATGGGGCGCTGCGCCTTTTTCTGATGTCCACCCCATTATCCCCGGCGCCAACACGCCAGCGTTCGTCGCCGACCGCCAGCTCCTGAGCAAAATCCCACCAAACGCTGTAGTCTCCGCCGTACAAGAATTCGTCCCCGCGTTGGACCACCGCACCAAGATCTATATGTGGCCTAACCCGTTCCACCAGGCCTATTATGGCAACCCCGCACACGACGGCACCGACTGGCCGTTCTCGTCCACCGTGCAGTACCTGGTGCTGCCGTCCTGTCTGTCCTGCGACCAGGGCAGCTCCCCGTGGGTACCCACCTTCAGCAAGGTAGCATCCCAGTTCCGGCTGGTAGCGCAAAACAGCTACTACAAACTGTACGAACGCCGTTAGCCGGCTAATGCGCTAGCCTGCCATGTCGCCTGGGTTACCGACTAATGCGCTAACTGCCACGTCGCCTGGGTTACGGGCTGAACGCTGCGCTAACTGCCACATCACTGGGTGCCAGCTAGCGCTTGTCGACCGGCTCCGGAAGCTGTTTGGCGCGAAGATCCACGTCGGCTATCTCAATGGCAACCGGCCCCTCCGGCCGAACGGCAGGTCCGCTCCGGCTCGCCCGGACAAGCCGAGCCAGGTGGCGGAGGAAGACCAGGCCTTCGCGCAGGCTCGCCTTCGACCTACCGGCGTGGCGGGGCGCAAAATTGAACCCCACGTTGCCCACGGCTGCAGGCCTTGCCCGCACGCTCACCTCCAGCAGGATCTTGTAACCGGCCGGTCGCAGTTCGACGCCGTCGAGCAGCGAGCGTCGCACGGCGAACAAGCCGCTCAACGGGTCCTGCAACGGCCTGCTATCTGGGACCAGCAAATGCACGAGCCAACGGCAACTCCCCGAAACCAGGTGCCGCCACGGGCTGGACAATCCCGCGTCGGCGCCTGCCCAGCCGTACCGGCTACCCGCAACGAGGTCCGCATCGCCCGACAAGACGGGTGCAATGAGCGCCGGCAGGACCTCCGGCGGGTGCTGGAGGTCCGCGTCCATCACCGCCACCACCCGGCCCCTCGCTGTGGCGAAGCCTTCGCTGACCGCTCCTCCCAAGCCACCTGAACGCATACCCCTTGGCCGGTGCAACATCCGCACGGTGCTGCCCACGCCGGCCTCGGTCAGCCAGACGCCCGACAATCTCGGGCGTGGTGTCATCGGAGTCGTCAACGAATATCAGCTCCCAACCGCCCGCTGTCTGGGAGAGAGCCGCCTGGAGCCGGGCTGCCAAAGGGCCCACGTTCATAGCCTCGTTGCGAGTGGGGACGACGACCGACAGCGTGCATGGCGCCGCGCCAGCCTGGCCGGAGCCGGCACCATCGTTATCGCGAGCCTTCACGGTGTTGCCTGGACCTCCCACGGGCCTCGCAGAGGCCCAGCGCCCTCAGTAGATACGCACCAATCGGAGCGTATCGGTGACGGGCTCGGGGTCACCCAACGAACCTGCAAGGACTACCACGACGTCGCCCGGCTTCGCATATCCGCCGCGGCGGACCGCTTCGACTGCCTGGTTCACCGCCTCGTCAGTGGTCTTGGCTTCCGGTACAAGCACCGTGTCGACCCCCCAGCTCGTTGTGAGCTGGCGAGCCGTGAGCGCGAACGGGGTCGCCGCCACGATCGGCGCGGCCGGCCTGCAACGGGCAATCGCACGAGCAGTTGCGCCCGTGTTGGTACAAGCGATGATCACGGCCGCGTTCTCTTCCACCGAGGCACGCCACGCTGCCGCACCAATGGCGGCCGTGATCCGGGCGCCTGCCGGGCCCTCAGAGGCAAAGTTCTGAGCCGGGAGGTTGCGCCCCCAGCCGTAACTGTCGAACTCGGCGTCGGCGCGGCGCGCTATCCGGGCCATCGTGGCTACCGCGTTGACCGGGTCGATGCCGACCGCTGACTCGCCCGAGAGCATAACCGCGCTGGTCCCGTCGAAAACTGCGTTGGCAACGTCGGTCACCTCTGCCCGGGTGGGCACAGGCGAGCTGATCATGGACTCGAGCATCTGCGTGGCGGTTATGACCGGGCGACCCCACGCGACCGAGGAGCGGATCAGTTTCTTTTGAATGTGCGGCACTTCCTCGAGCGCAACGCGCACGCCAAGGTCTCCCCGGGCGACCATGAGCGAGTCGGCTGCTTGGAGGATGTTGTCTATGTCCTCGAGCGCCTCGGGGGTCTCCATCTTGGCGCAAACCATGATGCCCCTTCCGGTGAGCGCCCTCACCTCAACAAGGTCGGACGCTGTCCGCACGAACGAGACGGCCACGCTCTCGATGCCCTCCTCCAGGAGTACCTCGAGGCGCTCCAGGTCGTCAGGCGTAGGTGTCTTGAGCGCCAGCCTGGAGGCCGGGGCCGTAACGCCGGGTCGGCCCTGCACCTTGCCGCCGGCCAGGACCCTGGATTTCATCGACTGGCCTTGACGTTTTTCGGCAATGAGGGATACGCCACCGTCGCCGAGAGCGATCTTGTCACCCTCCTGCAACGACTCCACCAGCTCGGGGACCGATACGCCGATGCTGGTCGCGCTGCTCTGAGGCGTGAGGTCGTGGGGGCTGAGGACAACTTCGCTCCCGGTCACGAGCACCACACCGCCTTCGGGGAATGCCGTGGTGCGGATCTTGGGGCCCGGTAGGTCCACCAGTACCCCGACATCGGGGGCCGCCTGACGGACTCGGCGCAGCCTCGCTACGGCGTCATCGATGCTCCCGTGAGCGAGGGGGAGGCGTGCGACATCCATCCCGGCATCCTGCATTGCGGCCAGGGTCGCCGGTGCATCGGACGCTGGCCCGATAGTGGCAACAACTCGGGTGCGACGTTTCTCATCGCCCAGGCAATGGCGTGTCGGGCCCGGTTTGCGTCCCGATTGGCCAGACGGGCCCTGAGCAGGGCCTGCATCATCACTGGGCCGGGTGTTTGCGGCTGGTTCGGCGTGGGTCACCCCACAAGCATTGCCGATCCGGAGGCCCAAGCACACGCAGGGCCCTTTTTCACTCCGGCGGTCAGCCGACTGGCAGCTCCCCGGCAAGGAAGTTGCCCAGCGAAGCGCGGACCTCATCGTCGAGGGCACCACCCGAAGCCAGCCACTCCGGCAGCTGGTTGACAGCTCCCAACCACAGGCCGTCGAGCGTCATGCCCTCCAGCATCAACGGGGGTTTCTGCATCGCTCCCATGAGAGGCGCCGAACATGCTGCCGCGTAGACGGGAACATGGCCCCAAGAGGTCTCGTCCAGCCAGGAACGCAGGGCATTGCCCCGGCGCAGGATCTCGCGGACAAGGCCAGTGCGCCGCTCCCCAAGCTCTGAGACCGCGGGGCGCGCAGGCCCGCCTAGGTCCTCCCTCGCACGCGCTGGCCCTGCCGCGCTGGCCGGAGGCCTCCACGTAGCGCCTGGCCAAGGTCGGAGCCGACCACGACGAGACCTCTCGGCACGATGGCGACGTGGTCCAGCGGCAACGCCTTGTTCGGTACCCTACGGCCGTGCATCACAACCGATCCCGCCGGGCAAATCTCGTCAAGCAGCCGGCCGAAGCCAGGGCCGCGGTCAAATGCCAGAGCCGGGTGTTGAGCGGGGATGTCGCCGAGGGATGCCAGTAGGTGGCTGAGCCGTGCTCGAACGACCCCCTCACGACCAGGTATCGCTTCGGCGAGTGGCTCGGGGCTCCCGGCCCTACTGTCTCCTACCACCGAGGACAACGAGCGGACTTCCGCACCTCGCGTTATTTTTGTCACTCGCTTATTGCTGTCCACCGGCATCTCAGGGGGATCGGCACCCGGCGACTTGAGCCTGAGCAAGCCCCCTTAAAAGCCACCGATTTCGTCGCAGTTAAGCACGGGGTACCGAGGTTTCTTTAATTTCCACCACGTTGGGCGCGGTAGGCTTCGGCAACTGCAGGGTGGGTGATCTCGTGGTCTCGCACGTTGACCCCCTTCGCAAAACCGGGATCTTTGTCGCAGAACCCGTCCAGGCCGAGGTCGGCCAGCCGGTGCAGATAAGGAAGCGTCGCATTTGTGAGCGCCCTCGTCGAGGTGACGGGGACGGCGCCCGGCATGTTGGTAACGCAGTAGAACAAGACGTCGTCCACCACGTAGGTCGGGGCTTCGTGGGTGGTCGGGCGCGAGGTCTCGGTGCAGCCGCCCTGGTCGATCGCCACGTCCACTATCACCGCGCGCCTCGGCATGTTCGACAGCATCGCCCGCGAGATAAGCCTGGGGGCGGCCGCCCCGTGTACCAGCACCGCACCTATCACGGCGTCATTCACCGCAAGCTGCTCAATGACGCTGTGAGCGTCCGACATCAAACAGCGCACCGACCCCTCGAAGCGGTCGTCCAGGTAACGGAGCCGGTCGTCGGAGCGCTCGAGGACCGTGACATCTGCCCCGAGCCCCTTGGCCACACGTGCGGCGTAGACACCCACTACCCCACCGCCCAGCACCAGCACCCTCGCCGGCGCCACGCCAGGGGCCCCACCTGCCAGGATGCCCCTGCCACCCATGGGTGACTGCAGGTAGTGCGCCACCACCTGGCCGGCGAGCCGACCGGCGATCTCGCTCATCGGCGCCAGCAGTGGCAGGCGGCCTGCTGCGTCCTCGACCGTCTCGTACGCCACTCCTGTCGCACCCGAGGCCAGGAGAGCAGCGGTGAGCTCGGGAGCGGCCGCCAGGTGCAGGTAGGTGAAAATGACAAGGTCTTCGCGGAAGTAGCCGAGCTCTGGCCCTACGGGCTCCTTCACCTTGACGAGCAGGTCCACGTCCCCCCAGATCGTCTCGGCCCCGGCGACCAGGACGGCGCCCGCCCTCTTGTATGCGTCGTCCGCAAAGCCCGACCCATCCCCCGCGCCTTGTTGCACCAGGACCGTGTGGCCGGCCGCCACCAGCTCGTCGGTACCGGCTGGAGTAAGGGCGACCCTGCGCTCGTCCGACTTGGTCTCCGTCACCACTCCGATTCGCATTTCAGATCACTCCCGGTGCTATCACCATCAACAGGTCACCTCCATCGACCGACGCAACCTTAGGTACGGCGAGACGTTCAACCGTACCCGCGAGAGACGTCGTGATCGGGGCCTCCATCTTCATCGCTTCGATCGTCGCTACGGTCTGGCCGGCTTCGACCCGGTCACCAACGCCGACCGTAAGCGAAACGGCACCGGCAAAAGGCGCAGCCACATGGGCGGGGTTGTCGCTTTGTGCTCGCTCGCCTCTGGGCCGCGTGTCTTTTACGGAACGGTCGCGCACCGTTACCACGCGTGGCTGGCCGTTGAGCCGGCAAAAGACTGAACGAAACCCGCCCTCGTCCGCTTCGCCGATCGCGTCGAGCGCCAGGTACAACGAGACACCCGTCTCGAGCGCCACCTCGACTTCGTCGCCGGGGACAAGCCCGTTGAAAAACGCAGAAGTCGGGAGCACGGACAGGTCCCCGTACTGGCGTACCGCCTCCTCGAAGTCGCGGGCCGGCCCGGGGAAGAGGAGCGAGTCCAGCACCTGGCGCAGTCTCTGTGGGCTGACCTCCGTGCTCACGAGCACTGCTTGGGCCTCGACGGGCAGGTCGATGTTGCGAGACGGCAGTTTTTTCCCCGCAAGTGCTTTGGTGCGGAAAGGCTCGGGCCACCCAGCAGGTGGCACCCCGAGCTCGCCCGACAAGAAACCTATGACGCTATCAGGGAGATCGAAGCTTGCCGGGTCCCGCTCAAACTCGCTGATGTCAGCGTTGGCACCGCACAGGTAAAGGGCCAAATCGCCGACAACCTTGGAGCTCGGCGTCACCTTTACGATATTGCCGAGAATGCGGTTCGCCTCGGCGTAGAGGTCCTCGACCATCTCGTAGCGGTCGCCCAGGCCCAGGGCGATTGCCTGCTGGCGCAGGTTGGATATCTGCCCGCCCGGCATCTCGTGGCGGTATACCCGCGTTGTCGGCGCCCCGAGGCCGATGTCGAAGGCACGGTAAAGGCCCCGAACTGCCTCCCAGTAGGGCTCGAAGGCTTCTATCGCATCCAGGGAAAGGCCAGTTTCCCGCTCGGTGTTGTCCGTTGCGGCAACGATTGCCCCTAAGGAGGGCTGGCTGGTCGTGCCGGCCAGAGGTCCCATGGCTCCGTCGACCGCGTCGGCTCCCGCCTCAATGGCAGCGAGATAGGTCGCAAGCTGGCCACCAGCGGTGTCGTGCGTATGCAAGTGGACCGGCAAGGCAAAATTCTCCCTGAGGGCGCCGACCAGCGTCCGTGCGGCGGGCGCCCGGAGCAAACCCGCCATATCTTTTATGCAAAGTATGTGCACTCCCGCGGCGACCAGCTGTTCGGCTTTGCGCAAGTAATAATCAAGCGTGTAGAGGTGCTCCGCCGGGCTGGCGAGGTTCCCGGTGTAGCAGACCGCCCCCTCGGCAACCTTGCCGGTCTCCAGGACCGCTCTGATGGCCGGGACCATCTGGTCGACGTCGTTGAGAGCATCGAATATCCGGAAAATATCGACGCCCGTACGGGCCGCTTCCCTTACAAAGGCGACCGCCACCTCGTCAGGATAGGGGGTGTAACCGACCGTGTTCCGGCCCCTTATCAGCATTTGCAAGCAGATGTTGGGGACCGCTTCGCTGAGGGCGGCAAGGCGCTCCCAGGGATCCTCCTTCAAAAAGCGCAAAGAAACATCGAATGTCGCGCCCCCCCACGCCTCCAGTGACAACAATCCCGGCAGCATGCGAGAAAAATACGGTGCCCCGTGGAGCATGTCGGTCGTACGGAGCCTCGTGGCGAGCAAGGACTGGTGCGCGTCGCGCAGCGTCGTGTCCGTTACCGCAACGGGGACTTTTTCCCGGAGCCATTTGGCAAAACCTTCCGGGCCGAGCCGGTTGAGCACCTGGCGGCTACCCGAACCGGCCTCGCTGCCGGCGCTGCCGGGCGGTGCTGGCGGTGCTGCCGGTGCCGCTACCGGCGGTGCCGACGCCAGGCGGCACTTTGCGCCCCGGTGCGCCCACGTGTGGGAGCTTTTCTCTCGGGTCGGCGCCACCAGGTGTGGCACCGGGCGCGCGATTGACGGTGACATCCGCCAGGTAATTGAGCAGGCGTGTACCTCGGTCCGCACCGCTGCGCCGGCTAAGAAGGCTGGGCCGGTCGTCTATGAACGAGGTGGTCAGCTTGCCCGCCATGAAGTCCGGTTCATCCAGCAGGCCCTGCAGGAACGGGATATTGGTCGCCACCCCGCGGATCCTGAACTCCGCCACCGCTCGCCGCGCCCTCGCGACCGCCTCCGGGAAAGTCCTGCCCCGGCAAGTCAGCTTTACAAGCAGCGAATCGAAATGGGGGGACACGTCTGCCCCGACATATGCGCAGCCATCCAGGCGGACACCGTGGCCGCCCGGTGAACGGTAGGCGGTGATCTGCCCCGTGTCAGGCCGGAAACCGTGTGCGGGGTCCTCTGTTGTGATCCTGCACTGAAGAGCCGTGCCGTTCACGAAGATTGAGTCCTGCGATATGCCGAGGTCCATGAGCGTGGCGCCAGCCGCGACCCGCAGCTGCGCTTGAACGAGGTCGACCGAGGTGACCTCTTCGGTTACGGTGTGCTCCACCTGTATCCGGGGGTTCATTTCGATGAACACGTAGCGTCCGTCGGGTCCCACGAGGAACTCGACGGTGCCGGCATTGAGGTAACCCACCGCTCGCGCAAAGTTGACGGCGTCGGCCAACAACTTGGTCCTGATCTCCTCGTCAAGGTTTGGCGCCGGCGCTATCTCCACGACCTTTTGGTGCCGGCGCTGGACCGAGCAGTCCCGTTCGTACAGGTGGACAACATCGCCAGCACCATCGGCTAACACCTGGACCTCGACGTGGCGGGCGCGCTCAACCGCTTCTTCCAAGAACACGGTCGGGTCGCCGAACGCCGTCTCGGCCTCGCGTACGGCCGCTTCAGCGGCTGCCCTCAGTTCCTCAGGCCGCTCCACCCGCCGGAGCCCCCGGCCACCACCGCCGGCCGCCGCCTTTACGAACAAGGGGAAACCGACCTGATCGGCCGCGGCTACAAGTTCTTCGACGCCGGACCACGGACCGGCGCTGCGAAGCACAGGGATACCGGCGGCCGCCGCCTCCTCCTTTGCCCTCACCTTGTTGCCGGCCAGCGCGAGGACATCGCCCGGGGGGCCGACAAAAGTGATGCCCGCCTCACTGCACGCTCTGGCCAGTTCGGGGTTCTCGGAGAGGAAGCCGTAGCCGGGGTAAATGGCGTCCGCGCCGGAGCTTTGGGCGACATCTATCAGCCCCGCGATGTCGAGGTAGGCCCGCAACGGGTGGCCCCGCTCGCCTATCTCGTAGCTCTCGTCGGCTTTCTGGCGATGTAGCGAGTACCGGTCCTCGTAGGGGAAGACGGCGACCGAGGTGTACCCGAGCTCGTTGATGGCCCGGAAAGCCCTGATGGCGATCTCGCCTCGGTTCGCAACCAGCACCTTGCGCACAGGCGTTGAGCGTAGCGTGCTGGACCGATTGGGCCGCCTGACTGGGGGGGCGGCCTGGGGGGGCGGCGGGCGGCGGGCGGCATCGGGGCGGGCGGGCGGCGAGCCCCCTATCTCGGCGTGGTTTGCCCATCTCGGCGCGGCCCCCTCACCTCGGTGTGCCACGAGCCCGAAAATGATCCCTCCGCGAGCACCGAAAAGCCCTGGACCACGCCGAGAAGCCGCAGCCGTCTCGCCATCGAGGAGCTGAAACGGTATGAAATGGTATGAGATATGATCCGAGAGTGCAGGCTCTCGTGACCCGTGAACTCGGTCGTCGCTTTCGTGACCAGTTCGGGGTGATCAGTCGGGCGCAGCTATACGCCATCGGGGTCAGCAACCACGTCCTGAGGCACCGGCTCGCCACCGGAGAGTGGGAACAGCTCGGTCCTAAGACTTTTCGGCTCGCCAGCTCGGGCCAGTCGCCTGAGCAGCACCTCATCGCTGCGCTCCTAACGGCAGGTCCCGCGGCCGTGGCGTCCCACCAGTCGGCCGCGTGGCTGTGGCGGATGATCGATGCTCCTGGACGACACGCCATTACCGTCCCGCGGGTGGTGTCGAGCCGCCCAGCCGGCTGCGACGTGCACCGACCAAGCGAATTCCCCGCCCAGATCGTTACCGTCCGGAACATCCCATGCACCGCTCCACTGCGGACAGTCATTGACGTCGCCGCCGTCATGCCTCCACAGGTCGTCGAAGAGGCGGTGGACAGGGCGCTTGCTAGCAAACTTGTGACTTTGGAGGCGATGGAGGCGGAGCTGGGGAGGGCGGCCCGAAAAGGGAGGCCTGGACTGACAGCGCTCAGGAAAGCTTTGCGTTGGCGCACGTTTCCCGGCTCTAGCCAGCCAAGCGTCCTCGAAAGCCGAACGATGCGACTGCTGAGGCAGGCAGCCATCACCCCGCTCGCCGCAGAGGTCAAGGCCGGCCCCGATCTGAGCTACCGGGTCGACATCCTGATCGCTCCCGGCCTCGCTGTCGAAGTAGACGGCTATACGTACCACAACGGTCCAGAACAGATGACCGAGGACGCAAGGCGTCGCAACCGCTTGTCCCTCAGCGGGGTGCAGACGCTCGTTTATACCTGGAAAGACGTTGTCTTCGACGGTCATCGCGTAGTCGCAGAGGTCCGAAACGCACTGGACCGCTTGTCAGCCGAAACGAGCTAGCAGCTTTCTCAGGCGGCAACTATCTGGCGAAGGCCCTCCACGACCCACTCGACGCTCTGCTTCGTGGCGAGCTCGGGATCGCTGCGGCAGTCGGGCTGCGCGACGCGCCGGCCTTCCCTGGCAACGGCCTCCCAAGTGCCGTGGAGTTCCGTCTCCAGCCTCGACAAGCCCGTCACCCAAGTCCACCGCGCGGCGCCAGGAACTCAGCAACTGCCATCCAACTTCCGATAGGACGGCTTTCTCGACCGCCTGCTGGGCAGGCGAGCCGAGGGACGCACAACCTCTGTACCGGGGGAGCGCCAGGCCGAGGGGACCTTCGGCGTCCACAACCTGCGCCAGTAGGGCTACGTCGGCCCACGCCCACAGGCTCGCTGAAGGCAGTGCGATCGCAGTTGGGGCGAAACGGTGACCTCCCGTGTGGCTCGTCCGCCACAACCGCACGTCCGGGTTGGCCAAACCTAGGGGCGTCACCCAAGGCGCCCAGGAGCTCCATTCCCCGCGCGCCGCAGCACGTGTCCCGCCGCCCGTGAGTACAAACGAGCACATCAGCAGTGGCAGCGGCACCGCTGTCCCCCGCTTCAGGTGCGACAGCGGCTGCTTCCACCACGGCTTGCGCCGCCTCGGCCAGCGACTCGGGCTCCGCCAGTCGCTCGGAGCGAGCCATCGGGCCCGCCCACCCTGGCCGCGTTGACCGGTAGCAGATGAGCCTGCGGAGCGGACCGCCCGCATCGTCCGGTAAGCGCGGTCCGTG
This sequence comes from uncultured Acidimicrobiaceae bacterium, assembly GCA_963834735.1. GTDB lineage: Bacteria > Actinomycetota > Acidimicrobiia > Acidimicrobiales > Palsa-688 > Fen-671. The sequence continues at coordinate 39,565 of CAWICT010000006.1, forward strand.
ACGCTTCTTCGCCCGAACCCTCGGCTGCTGCTGGCCCGCCTGCCCCTGGCCTCGTGTCGCGAGCCACGGCCTGAAGGCGCAGCCGCGCCCCATAGGCCACCTTCGCTACCTCGGCCAACTCGGGCATTTCAGAAACGTCGGACGGCCACGGCAAAGGTTGCTCCACGAGGAGAAAGCCGTCGTAGTAGCCCGCGCTGCCGATGGGGCCGAGGCCCTGGCTCTTGGCCCAATCGCTGCACGCAGGGGGCCAGGAAATCTGCAACGAGCCGAGCCAGGGCCCCGTTGTCAGAAATACGTATGTCGTCAGGCATCCGGCTGTCGTCAGTGATAGGGCTGTCGTCCGGCATACCAAACGAGACTAGGGCCATCCAGGTCTGAGGCGAGATTCGGTCAGACGATTGACGACACCGCACCGGCTCACGCCACCGATCTCACGGGACGGCGAAGCCGTAGATGGGCATGCCATTTGCGAAATACGACTGGGAAGGTAGGTACGGGCCGTTCACAAGCACCGATGTCCAGCCGCCAGGGCCAGGGCCGGCGTCACCTTCGACCGTGTCGATCGCCCCATCGGGCCATACCTGAGCGACAATGCCGATGTGGGGCGCGGTGCTGGCATTCTGTGGCCCGGTCCCGTAGAGGACGAGGTCGCCAGCGGCGGGCTTGGCAGTAACCGAGACGACCTTGGTGTGGCTCTTGGCCCAGTAGTAAACGCTGCCAGCGAACGGGTAGCGCGGGATGGCTATGCCCGCACTCTCCCAAACCCATGTCGCGAAGAGCGTGCACCATTCCTCACAAGGACCGTAGGAGTTGCAGTAATTCCTGCCGGCCCGGCTGGGGCCCAGCTGGCTCGTAGCGATCCTGACGATGTCACCATGCGCGCCGGCACCCGGGTGATCGAGGCTGACAGGGAACGCCTCCGAATCGAGTAGCCAATAACCCGGGCCCGCCGGGTCGGCGACTATGGCTGAAATGGGGGGCCGTGGTACGGCCGTATTGTTGCCCCCGAAATACTGTGCGTCGCCGAAGGCGTCTACTTCGCCATTGCCGCAGACAAGCCAGTAACCCAGGCCGTCCGCGGTGACGGCGATCCCGGCGACGGGAGGATGGCCGCGCATCCCGCCCAGGCGCGGGGCGTCCCCGTACGGGATCACCTCTCCCCCGCCCTGCACGACCCAGTACCCACGGCCGTCGTGAGAAGACGCGATCGCAACCACTGGAAGGTTGTGCAGGTCCGTCGCACCGAGGGAGCCGTAGTACCTCGCGTCGCCGAAAGCGTAAACCTCCCCGTGGCTGCCCACGAGCCAGTAACCCTTCCCGTTGGGGGTTGTTGCAAAGCCGACGATCGGTTCAGGGACGTGCATGGGACCGGTGGACCGAAATAGTGGGCGTCCCCGAAGGTAAAAACACCGCCGTCCGCGCCAACGAGCCAGTACCCGCCGCCGTCGGGGGTTGGCGCCATTGCGACAATCGGCGCGTGGAGAGCGAGCGCTCCGGCGCTCCCGAAGTACTTCGCGTCGCCATAGGTCAGGACCCCTCCGTCCGCCCCAACGAGCCAGTAGCCTTGGCCGTCCGGCGTGGCGGCCATAGCGACTATCGGGGCGGCCAGGTGCATTTTTGTAGGGCTGCCGAAGAACTCGGACGCACCATAGCGAAGCACGCCGCCGTCTTTGAATATCCCCGTCGCCGCGAGCCCGATCGCCCGGTTGGCCCGCTGTTCCCGACGGTCTTGTCGAGCCATGCGCCTGTGCCGTCGCCGGTTGGGCAAGCATCAAAACCATCGAGGCCGCTGCAACGAGGCTCACAGCAAACAGAACTCGCCACGCGGCCCGCCGCACTGGCCCGCATGTCCACTTGTTTATCATGGGGGCCCGGCCGCCTGAGGGACCCGGCGACAGCCAATGGCCCGACGTAGGTTCGGGGAGGGCTCGGCGGAACCCCGCGGAGCCCCGCCGATCTGGGTAGCGTTGCCAGGCGTGCCCCAGGACAGCTCGTCGAAAGCCTGCCGATGATCGACCACGAGGTCAGGTCCCACAAAAGCGCCGAGGCGCTACCGCGCGAGGAGCAGCTGGCCTGGAAGCTGGCCGAGGTGGCGACCGACCCCGTGCCGGTGGAGGCCGAGGTTGCCGAGATGGTGGTGAACCGGCTCATCGACGACGCCGGCGTCGCTGCCGCCGCCCTCAGACGTCGCCCGGTCGCCAACGCCCGCGCCCAGGCCCTCCGCCACGCTCTCCCATCCGGCGGAGACGCGGCAGTTAGGGCGATCGGGGCGGTCCGGCCCGGGGGAGCGGCAGTCTTCGGCTGCCCGCACGGGATGTATGTCCAGCCCGAATGGGCTGCGTGGGCCAACTGCGTCGCAGTGCGGGAGCTCGATTTCCACGACACCTTCCTGGCAGCCGAGTATTCCCACCCGGGCGACAACATCCCACCTTTGCTCGCCGTCGCCCAGCACACCGGCTGCAGCGGCCACGACCTCGTTCGGGCAATCGCGACCGCCTACGAGGTCCAGGTCGACCTCTGCAGGGGGATCTCCTTGCACGCTCATCGGATCGACCACGTCGCCCACCTCGGGCCATCGGTGGCAGCGGGGACCGGGACGCTCCTCGGGTTGCCGACCGAGGTCGTCTACCAGGCCATTGGCCAGGCCCTCCACACGACGACGGCTACCCGCCAGTCCCGCAAGGGTGCGATCTCTACCTGGAAGGCGTACGCGCCAGCCTTCGCCGGAAAGGTCGCTATCGAGGCTGTCGACCGCGCAATGCGTGGGGAGACGTCGCCGTCGCCCATCTACGAAGGTGAAGACGGCGTCATTGCCTGGCTCCTGGACGGCCCTGACGCCGTTTACCGGGTGCCTCTTCCCGGGCCGAGCGAACCCAAACGCGCGATCCTGAGCACGTATACAAAGGAGTACTCGGCGGAGTACCAGGCCCAAGCCTTCATCGACCTTGCCAAGCGCATGCGCGAGGACGGGCGCCTGAGAGACTTGGACACGGTGAGCTCGGTCCGTATCTATACGAGCCACCACACCCATAACGTCATTGGGACCGGCTCGGGCGACCCGGAAAAATTCGACCCCGACGCATCCCGTGAGACGCTCGACCATTCTCTCCCGTACATTTTCGCAGTGGCCCTGCAGGACGGGACCTGGCACCACGAGACTTCCTACTTGCCCGAGCGAGCGCACGTGCCAGGCACCGTCGCCCTCTGGCGCAAGATCAGTACCGAGGAGGACCCCGTGTGGACCGAGCGCTACCTGTCCGGAGAGGCGTTCGGGGGGCGAGCGGTTGTCCAACTGGCCGACGGCAGTACCGTCGAGGCAGAGATCGCAGTCGCCGACGCTCACCCCCTGGGTGCAAGGCCCTTCGGGCGTGCTCAGTACATAGAGAAGTTCCGCCGCCTCGCTCACGGGACGATACCCGAAGCCGAGCAGGACCGTTTCATCGGCCTGGCTGAGCGCCTCCTCGAGCTAGGCCCAGGACAGGTGCGCCTGTTGAGCTTGATCGCGCCCGGACTGGAAACTGACACGCCCAAGGGTGGCCTGTTCTGATGTTCCACACCAAAACCCCGGCGAGCGAGCGGCGCCGAGCGCTCCGCGAAGGGCTCTCTTCGGGACGGTTGATGAGGTTCCCGGGTGCTTTCAACCCGCTATCAGCCCTGCTCATCGAACGGCTCGGGTTCGAAGGGGTGTACGTGTCAGGCGCAGTGCTCTCAGCATCGCTGGCGCTACCTGACGTCGGCCTCACGACTCTTTCCGAAGTGGCCTCTCGAAGCTACGAGATCGCCCGCACCACCGGGTTGCCGACGCTGGTGGACGCCGACACCGGCTTCGGCGAGCCTCTCAACGCTGCGCGAACCGTCAACGTTCTGGAGGACCTGGGACTGTCCGGTTGCCACATCGAGGACCAGGTCAACCCAAAGCGCTGTGGCCACCTTGACGGCAAGGAAATAGTGAGCGCCGCTGAGATGCGCCGGCGCATCAAGGCAGCCGTAGGGGCGCGGCGCGACCCAGGCTTCGCCATTTGTGCACGGACGGACGCGCGCGCGATAGAAGGGCTCTCTGGTGCCATCGAGCGGGCCAAGTCGTACCGGGACGAGGGGGCTGACATCCTCTTCCCGGACGCGCTGGAAGGTGCCAGCGAGCTTGAGAAGTTCAAGCAGGCGGTCGACGCGCCCGTCCTTGCCAACATGACGGAGTTCGGGAAGACCGAGCTCCTCGACGTGGGCACGCTCGCCTCCATCGGCGTGAACATCGTCATCTACCCGGTTACGCTGTTACGCCTGGCCATGGGTGCGGCAGAGCGCGGCTTACGGGCGCTGGCGTCTGAGGGTACGCAAAAGGGGTTATTGGAGCAGATGCAATCTCGGGCTGAACTGTACGAACTCATGGGCTACGACGACTACACCGCGTTCGACGCGTCGCTGGGAGAGATATGAGCGAAGGAACGACCGAGGTCAAACGCGGCCTCGCGGGGGTAATCGCTGACACGACCGCAGTCTCGGTCATAGACGAGGGGACTGGGACGCTCCTGTACCGTGGCTACCCGGTGCCCGACCTGGCTACCTCTTGCAGCTTCGAAGAAGTGGCTTACCTCATCTGGCACGGAGAACTTCCCAACACGGCGCAGCTGCAGGCTTTCACAGCCGCAGAGCGGTCGCACCGCGCAATAGGCAGAGACCTCCTCGAGCCTCTGTCGTACCTCCCCACGACCTGCCACCCGATGGACGTCCTGCGGACCGCAGTGAGCTACCTCGGTGCCTGCGACGCGACCGAAGACGACACGTCTCCCGACGCCGAGCTCGAAAAATCGTTGGATCTATGGGCAAAGCTGCCCACGGTAGTCGCCGTCGAACAGCGACGCCGTCACGGCCTACCCCCCATCCCGCCCGACCCGAGCCTCTCGTTCGCCGAGAACTTCTTCCATATGTGCTCGGGCACCGTCCCCGACGAGGACGTGGTCCGCTGCTTCGAGATTTCCCTTATCCTGTACGCCGAGCACGGCTTCAATGCCTCGACTTTTACAGCCCGTGTCATCACGTCGACCCTTTCCGACCTGTACTCGGCGATCACCGGTGCGATCGGGGCGCTGAAAGGGCCTTTGCACGGAGGAGCCAACGAGGCGGTGATGGGTCTGTTCACTGAGGTCAAGAGCCCGGCCGAGGTGGACGAGTGGCTTTCGAACACGCTCGGTTCGGGGCAAAAGGTCATGGGCTTCGGGCACCGCGTCTACAAGCACGGCGACAGCCGGGTGCCAACAATGCGAGTCGCGCTCGAGCGTTTGGCCGACCGGACCGAAGAGGGCCGCCAGTTGATGGCCGTGTACGCCCATCTGGAGCGGGCCATGAAGGACACCAAGGGCCTGTACCCGAACCTTGATTACCCTACGGGGCCGGCGTATTACCTTATGGGCTTCGACATTCCTACGTTCACCCCGATTTTCGTCATGAGCCGGGTCACGGGTTGGACAGCTCACGTGATCGAGCAGAGAGCCCAAAATGCACTGATAAGGCCGCTGTCAGCTTATGTTGGCCAGGCTCTCCGTGCCTTGCCGGAGACTCGGTAGAAAGGCCTTGACCACTGAGTCCCCGACTCCCATAACGGGAGAGGTGCCCCCGGCTGCCCATAACGGGAGAGGTGCCCCCGGCTGCCCATAACGGGAGAGGTGCCCCGGCTCCGTACGGGAGAGGGCGAGCCAAGCGATTTGGCGGAGCCGAGCATTTCGGGCTCACACTTTCAGGCTCACACAGCCCTGCGCATCTCGCCCCGGTACCGCCTCAACGAGGCCGCGCTGGCCGACGCGAACTGCTCGTCGTTGTACCCCTGTCGTTCGTACTAGCGGCGGCCTTGTGGCACAACGCCTGGGCCAACCCGTTCAGCACTCAACTTGGAGGCGTCGGGGACGCCGACGAGTACGCGTGGTTCCTTGCCTGGATGCCGTACGCGCTCGGCCACGGGTTGGACCCGCTCATCAGCCATTACGTCAACTTCCCGAACGGCGTCAACCTGATGTGGAACACCTCCGTGGTCCTGCCGAGCTTTGTCATGTCACCGTTCACGGTCATTTTCGGAGCGGCGTTCTCCTACAACATCTTGATGACCGCCGCACCTGCGCTGAGCGCGACGTTTGCGTACGTGGCCTTCCGGCGCTGGACGGCGCCCCTGCCTTCGCTCGCGGGCGCGCTCATTTTTGGTTTTTCGCCATACGTAATCTCGCAATCCGTCGGCCATCTTGCCCAGACGCTCATAATGAGCGCCCCTCTTATGCTTATCGTGCTGGACCGACTGCTCGTGGTGCAGGCAAAGGCACCTTGGCGTGATGGTTTGCTCCTCGGGGTGCTGGCATGGGCTCAGCTGCTCACCGGGGAGGAGGTCCTGGCTATGGAGGCGGTCACGGCCGCCATCGCGGTGGTCGTGCTTTGCGCTGTCAACTGGTCGGCTGTCGTTAGCCATGTGCGGTATGCCGGGAGAGGCCTCGTCACGGCGGCCGGGTCGTTCGTCGTGCTCTCGGCACCGTTCCTCGCTGTCCAGTACCTCGGCCCTGACAGGGTCCAGAATGCCCACCCTTACGACGTATACGTGAGCGACCTTTTCAATTTCTTCGTCCCGACCGACATCACCAGGCTGGCCAAGCTGGGTTCCGCATCTGGTTTGGCGGTCAGCTCCCATTTCACAGGCAACGGGTCCGAGCAGAGCGCCTACATAGGCGTCCCACTGCTCGTTTTCATCGCCCTGACGATCTTTCTCGCCCGGCGCCGTGGGGTCACCTGGGTCGCGCTTGCAGTAGTCGTTGGCGCGGGCGTGCTGTCGATGGGACCGACCCTGCACGTGGTCGGCGACATCACCTCGTTCCGGCTACCGGGCGACATCCTCCATCATCTGCCGGTGCTGGAAAACCTGCTCCCGGACCGCTTCGCCGGGACGATGTTCCTCGGCGTGGGGCTCCTGGTCGCCCTCGGTTTGGACGAGCTGAGACGCCTGGCAGTGCCCTACAAGGTCGTCGGTTGGGCCCTAGCCGGGCTCGGCTTGGCGTCGTTGTTCCCGGTCACCGGTTTTCCCGCCGCCGGGAGCCCGCTCTACACCGCCTTCGACACCGGCCTTGCCTGCCCGAGCGCCACGCCCGGCGACGGGCACCCGCCCGTCGCTCTTGTCCTGCCCGCCGTGAACGAGTTGAACCTGCGCTGGCAGCCTGAGGCAAAGTTTTGCTTCGTGATGCCGAGCGACACCGGCATGACCGGGACCAACCAAGGCGACGTAGGCGCGCTCGGCATGATGCTCAGCCTGTCTCAACCCGGTGCGCTCCTCCCGCCGCTGACGCCCGCAACACGGGCCGAGGCGGCCAACGAAATTACGGCACTTGACGTCAAAGAGATCGTCGTCGGCCCGGAGTCCCCCCAAGTGCCGACCTGGACGCCGGACGGCCAAGCCAAACTGGTTGTCTGGCTCGAATGGCTCCTCGGGCAAGCTCCGCTCCAGAGCCGCGACAACTACATAAGTTACATCTGGAAGGACCTGCCCCCTGCCAGCGACATCGGCTCGGGCAAGGTCGGCACAGTGCCAGGGGAGGCATAGTGCCCACGAGTTCCCAGATCCCTCCCCGATGCGACAGTGCTCGCGCCATCCCGAACGATGATGCCCGCGCCTGCACCCGAGGCGACCGGCCGAGCGAGGCCACGCCAGCCGGCTTGAACTCGTTGCGGTGCTCGTCCTGTCGATCGCGCTCGCAATGGCCATGTGGCACATCGCCTGGGAGCACCCTTTTACCACCCAATTGGGCACCCCGGGCGATTCTGATGAGTATTCGTGGTTCCTCGCCTGGATCCCGTACTCGATCGGTCACGGGCTGGACCCGCTCATCAGCCATTACGTCAACTTCCCCAACGGGGTCAACCTGATGTGGAACACATCCGTGATCCTGCCGGGCTTCATAATGTCACCGGTCACGGTCATTTTCAACGCTGCGTTTTCCTACAACATCTTGATCACCGCCGCCCCCGCGCTCGGCGCGACATTTGCCTACGTGGCGTTCCGCCGCTGGGCTTCCCCGTTGCCCTCGCTCGCTGGCGGCCTCATCTATGGATTTTCCCCTTACATGGTCTCGCAATCGGTCGGCCATCTTGCCCAGACGCTCATGATGAGCGCCCCGCTTATGCTCATACTTCTCGACCGCCTACTGGTGGTACAGGCAAAGACACCTTGGCGTGACGGCTTGCTCCTTGGCCTGCTCTGCTGGGCGCAGTTGCTCACTGCGGAGGAAACCCTCGCTCTGGAAATAGTCACGGCCGCCATCGCAATTGTGGTGCTCTGCGCCCTCAACTGGGTAGCAGTTGCAGGCCACCTGCGCTACGCGGCTCGGGGCATTGGCGCCGCGGCCGCGTTGTTCGTCCCACTCTCGGTGCCGTTCCTTGCGGTCCAGTACCTCGGCCCCTACAGGGTCCAGGACGTCCACCCGGCCAACGTATACGTGAGCGACCTTTTCAACTTCTTCGTCCCGACCAACATCACACAAGTTCGCCCCACATTCCGCGCTCGTGGTGAGCCTCCCGCTTCACAGGCAACGGCTCGGAGCAGGGCGCCTATATCGGCTTGCCATTGCTGGTTTTCATCGCCTTGACGCTTTGTTTCGCCCGGCGCCGCGGGGTCACCTGGGTGGCGCTGGCGGCAGGGGTTGGCGCCGGCCTCCTTTCTCTAGGCCCGACTCTCCACGTCCTCGGCCACGTGAGCCCGCTCCCTCATGCCCGATGACATCCTCAAGCATTTCCCGACCCTGCACAACCTGCTACCTGACCGCTTCGCCGGCACGATGTGGCTGGGCGTTGCGCTCCTGGTCGCCATCGGGCTGGACGAGTTGAAACGCCTGGCAGTGCCCTACAAAATCGTCGGTTGGGCTCTGGGTGCCCTCGGCTTGGTGGCTTTGTTCCCGATCACGAATTTCCCCGCCGGGGCGAGCCCGCTGTACAGCGCCTACGACACCGGGCTGGCCTGCCCGAAGACGACCGGTCCGAGCTCGGGTCACCCGCCGGTAGCGCTGCTGCTACCTCCAGTGAACGAGCTGAACCTTCGCTGGCAGCCGGAGTCCAAGTTTTGCTTCGTGATGCCGACCGATACCGGCATGACCGGGACCAACCAGGGCGACAGAGGCGCGCTACGCCTGATGCTCAGCCTCGACAATCCGGGGACGACATTGCCGCCGCTGACAGCCCAAACGAGGGCGGAAGCCGCCGGCGACATTGCCACGCTCGACATCAAAGAGATCGTCATCGGCCCCGAGTTCCCCCAGAACCCGAACTGGAGCCCGAGTCGCCAGGCCAAGCTTGTGGCCTGGGTCGAGTGGCTGGTCGGCCAAACGCCGCTGCAGAGCCACGACGCCTACATCAGTTACATCTGGAAGGATCTCCCACCGACGATCGACATCGCTTCGGGCCACGTCGGCACGGTGCCGGGGGCTTACTAATCCTCAGGCGGTCCGCTTCGCGGTGCGAGGAGAGACCTCCACGCGGTTCCTGCCCCGCTTCTTGGCGAGGTAGAGCGCGCGGTCGGCGGCCGCAAGGACGGACTGCCAGCTACCTGGCGGGCCGCAGGCCACACCGATGCTGATCGTTACCTCGAGGAGCGTCTCCAGTCCCTCCCAGGGGTAGGAGCTCACCTTGAGGCGGATCCGCTCTGCGAAGTCTCTGGCCGCTTCCAGCTCGACGGAAGGTAGAGCGAACACGAACTCCTCACCGCCGTAGCGCACCACGACCTGGCCGCTGCGGGCGTCGGTCGCCAGGATGTGGCCGAGCGCGCGAAGAACGTGATCGCCCACCTCGTGGCCGAAGGTGTCGTTGATCTCCTTGAAATGGTCGATGTCGGCCATGAGCAGGGCGATCTGTTCCTGTTCGCCGGTCACACTGCCGAGGAACCTTTCGAGCAGGCGCCGATTGCCGATCCGCGTCGAGCGCGTCCTCCTCGGCGGAGGCGATCGCTGCTGCGGTCTGGGCCTCGAGCGATCTTCGCTGCTGCTCGAGCTCGGCACGCGCCCAAACCTGCTCGACCAGCTGCGCCGTCTGGCGCCGATGGAGGTTCCACATCTGCCGCTTCAGCTCCAGGGCGTGAGCAAGCGCCGCGTCGAGGTCCCCGGCGTCGCGCTCCGCAACGACGAGCTCGTCGAGGATCAACATCACCTCGTGATGGTCGTCGCTCGGCTCGGCGAGCTCCACTGCCCGGGTTGCGGCGGCCACGGCCTCCTCTGAGCGCCCGAGGGCCCTGAGACATCTCGCCTCCACCAGAGCCAGACTGGACTGGCCGGCAGCCCAAACGATCGCCCCCGAGTCGCCTGCGGTCTGCCTGATGACCTCGAGCGCCTCAGCTGGGCGACCCTGCTCGATCAGCAGCGCGGCCTGCAGCCGTTGGGCCCCGAGCCTTGCCTTCACCTCGGCTGGGCATTCTTCGAGCAGGCGGTTGAGAGCATGCTCCGCTTCTTCCAACCGGTCCGCTCCGAAACGGTCGTAGCGACTGTCCTCGTCATCCGATGCCCGGTCCTGGTGGACCGCGAGTAACAGCGCATCGGCAATGTTGTGCAGCTGGCGGTAGGTCTTCCAGGCATCCCCGGCGCGTTCGGCCGCAGCGAGCGCGACCTCGAACTGCTCGATTGCCCGGTCGTAATCGAGGAACGAGTAGCAGAAAATCCCGAGCCGGTTGGCCACCTCGGCGACAACGCTGTCGTCCAGCGAGCCCATGCCAGGGATGCACATCGCTGCAAGCTCGGCTGCAAGAGATATCTCCCCCAGGCGAGAAGCGAAGCCGGCACCAAGGCTCGCCGCCTCCAGGGCACGAGCGGGTTCCCCGGCCTCCTCGAACAACGCCATCGCAACCAGGGCGTCCTGGAGGACCTCCCTGGTGTGCCACTGGTTGGAACGGACCCGCGTCCGGCACATCAAAAGACGCGCGCGCTCGCCAGGCTCCTCAACCGCCTCCAAGGCGGCCCCGATGTCTCTCAGGCAGGTGGCGCGCTCTTGGGCGGAGGCCGCGGTTTCGGCGCGCGAGTACAGCGCCTCTAAGTCCGCCCGCGTCCTTACGGCACCCACAGGACCTTATCGGCGCTTTGCCGCAGAGAAGTTGAGCATGTGTTCTTGCCTTTCCATTTCGTTCTCAGGCGATTTTCAGCCTCACGCCTTGGCTTACGCCTTGGCGTCCGCCCAGCTCGCCCCCCACGACAAGTTCACTTCCAAGCCCACGCTCAGCTCCGCCGCCCCTTGCATCGCCTCAAGGGTCACCTTCGCCGCTACTTCTTCCTCCTCAGGAGGTACCTCCAGCAGGACCTCGTCGTGAACCTGCAAGATGAGCCGGCTGCGAAGGCTTTCTTCACCGAGCATCGCATCGAGGCGCACAAGCGCTACTTTGAAAATGTCGGCTGCGAGGCCCTGGATCCCAGCGTTCATTGCTTGGCGCTCCCCCGCCATGCGCTCCTGGTACCGCGACGACGAGAGCTCCGGGATCATCCTGCGCCTACCAAAAAGTGTTTCCGTATAACCCTTGTCACGTGCCTCGGCCACCACACTGTCCATGTACGCCCGGACTCGAGGAAAATTGTCGAAATACGCCTTCAGAATTTGCGAGGCTTCGTCGACCTCGATGCCGAGGCGCTGGGCCAGACCATAGGACTCCATGCCGTACGCCAAACCGTAGGACACCATTTTGGCCTTCGAACGCATGCCGATAGTCACTTCGCTCGGTTCCACACCGAATATACGAGCCGCCGTCATACGGTGGATGTCCGCACCCGTTGTGAAGGCCTCGACAAGACCGGGGTCCTGCGCGAGATGGGCGATGACGCGGAGCTCGATCTGGTTGTAATCGGCCACGAGCAGGCGCATGCCCTCGGCCGGGACGAAGACCCGGCGTAATTGGCGGCCTTCTTCGGTCCGGATCGGGATGTTGTGAAGGTTTGGCGCATCCGAGGAAAGCCTGCCGGTGCGGGCGACGGTCTGGTTGAAGGTGGCGTGGATCCGGCCGTCCGGCCCGACCTCGGCAAGAAGGGCGTCGGTATAGGTGGACCGGAGCTTCTCCACTTCCCTATAGCGCAGGATGGCCGGGATTATGGGATGTTCCTCGCGGAGCTTCTCGAGCGTCTGGTTGTCGGTCGAATAGCCGGTCTTCGTCTTTTTCCCCGGCTTCAAACCGAGCTTGACGTAGAGGACCTCGCGGACCTGCTGCACGGAGTTGACCAGGAACGGGGCGCCAGCCAGCTCGTGGACCTGCCTTTCGAGGTTGCGAGCCTCGTCGGCGAGGAGCCGGCCGAGACGGGTCAGTTCGGCGGTGTCGACGCGGATGCCGACAAGTTCCATGCGAGCGAGGACGCGCACCAAGGGCCTCTCAACTTCGTCGTAGAGCTTCGACAAGCCCCTCGACTCGAGGGCGGCCGACAAAGGCCCGACGAGGCGAGCAACGGCACCGGCGCGCTCGGCTCCCAGCTGGGCGGGCTCGGCGCTGCCCGACAGGTCGAGCTGTCCGGCCGCCGTCGTCCCGGGGGGCGCGAGCGCGATGCCGGCGTAGCGAGCAGCCAGCTGCTCGAGGAGGTACTGGTCACCCGCCGGGTCGACCAAGTAGGCGGCCACGGAAGTGTCGAGCTGCAGGTTGGCCAGGTCCACGCCGAGACCCGCCAGGCCTCTCATGAGCGCCTTGGCATTGTGGGCCGAGACGGCCACGCCCCCCGGGCCGAGCAAGGATGCCAGCGCGCTTGTTACACCGGGCTCCCCAAAGAGCTCCGCGGCGAACCACCAGGCGTGCACTGGCTTTCCCGTACCCCCCGCCAGTGCCCCAGACCGTTCCTCGGTCCCGGCCAAAGCGAGCTCGCCGGAAGTTCCTGCGAGCTCGACAACAGCCAGGCCGACGAGCGCCGAGCGGCCTTCGGGGCCTTCCCAGGACGGGGCAATGACCAGCGCCGGCCGCTCGCTCGCCCAGGCGTTGAGACGGTGGACCGCGTCCGTTGCGCTCGCCAGCTGCTCGACCTCCAGGGCCAGCTGCTCGCCGGGCACGGGGCTTGCGGCGGCGGCGGCGTCCGGCTTGCCGAGCCCTGTCGCGGCAACAAAGCGGTCCCAGAGCGCGGGGCCGAACTCGAGGAACGCGAACAGCCGGCGCAGCTCGCCCTCGTCCCATCCGCCAAGCGGCGCCTCGGCCGGGTCGATTGAAACAGCCAGGTCACGGACCAGCGGGGTCGCCATGGCATTGCTGCGCACGGAGGGCTCAGCGGCAACCAGGGACTCTCGCAGCCGTGGGGTCAGGTCGTCCAGGTGCGCATAGATCGCGGCGAGACCGCCGTAGGTGTTGATCAGCTTCGCCGCCGTCTTCTCCCCCACCCCGGGCACCCCGGGCAGGTTGTCTGACGGGTCGCCGCGCAGCGCTGCGAACTCAGGGTACTGCCGTGGGGTCACGCCGGTCCGCTCGGCTATCTTCGCCTCGTCGTACAAGACGTAGTCCGACACGCCGCGGAGCACGTAGAGCACCTTGATGTGCGGATCTTCGACGAGCTGGTAGGTGTCGCGGTCGCCCGTCACGACGATCACGTCGTCGCCGGCGGCGGCCGCTTTGGTCGCCAGCGTCGCGAGGACGTCGTCGGCCTCGAAGCCCGGCGCTTCGACTACTGGGATCTGCATCGTGTCGACGAGCTGGCGAACGAGGCCCATCTGCTGGCGCAAGATATCGGGAGCTTCAGACCGGGTGGCTTTGTAGCTCGGGATCATCTCGTGGCGGAAGGTGGGCTCCGGCCTGTCGAAGGCCACGACCAACTGGTCCGGGTGGTGTTCCTTGATGAGGTTCACGAGCATGGACGTGAAGCCGTAGACCGCGTTGGTCACCTGCCCCGAGGCCGTGGCCATCGTGGTTGGGAGGGCAAAAAAAGCGCGATAAGTAAGGGAGTTCCCGTCAAGCAGCATCAACAGGGCCACTGTCTAACCCCCTTGTGGGAGCTCGGCGAGTACTGCCACAGGCCGCCGGCAAGACCACACCTGGAGAGTCTGCCACCACCCGGAGGGCATCCGGCGGGCCAATGGCCGTCGTCGATGATTTCCACATACATCTGTTGATGTTCTGTTGATGACCTGTTGACGAACGGCGGCACAGGGTCATCGGCCCTGGTCTGCGAACAGCGCCGGCCGTACCCTCGCCCCCTGGTCGCAGTACTCTCGGGGTATGCCCAGCAACGCGGCAGCGCCCGGCGTCCACCCTCCGAACGAGCAGTACCTGGAGGCGATCCTGTACCTCGAAGAGGAGGGAAGCCAGGTCATACAGGCCCGCTTGGCGGAACACGTCGGCCACTCGGCTCCCACCGTGTCCGAAATGGTGCACCGTCTCAAGGAGGCCGGCTACATCGAGGTCAAGGGACGGTCGATCTCCCTTACCGTGAGCGGGCGGAAGCTCGCTACCAGCGTCATCCGCAAGCACCGCTTGGCTGAGCGGCTCCTGACAGACGTCATCGGGCTCCCGTGGCACAAGGTGCACGCGGAAGCCGACCGATGGGAGCACGTGATCTCAGACGACGTCGAGGCCCGCCTGGTGGAGATCCTCGGGAACCCTAAGACCTGCCCCCATGGCAGCCCCATCCCGGGCTCGGGGGGCAAACCGGAGCCGGCGACCGTTCTGGCGGACGCGCAGCCAGGTGACCGGGTGCGGCTCTCGCGTGTAACGGAGCTTGTCGAGTTCGACCAGGACGCGCTGATATACCTGGACGAGCACGGCTTCATACCGGGCGCCGAGGCGACTGTGGCCGCTCGAGGCCCGGACGGCACTTTGGTGCTTGAGGTCGGCGAGGGAACCGTCGTCTTGGGCGCGCCGCTGGCCAGGCAGCTTTACATCATGCCCGTGACAACCTCGCCGGCAAGCCCGACTAAGGGCCGCCCTTCAAAGCTCCAGCTATTGCGCTGACGCTTTGCGGGCCCTTTCCAGCCTCCAGCTCAAGGTCGGAGGCTGCCGGGCCGCTGCTCAAGGTCGGAGGCTGCCGTCCAGCACCCTTTGAGCGACGTCCCTCATCGACGTCCTTTCGTCCATCGCCCGGCGCTGGACCCACCTGAACGCGTCGTTCTCTTTCATGTCGAGCTCGTCCATTAGCTTGCCCTTCGCGCGGTCGACGACCTTGCGAGTCTCCAGGCGCTCCTCCAGGTCTTTGTTCTCGTCTTCGAGCGCCTTCATCTCTTCGAAGCGCCCGATGGCAAGCTCCATGGCCGGGACCAGGTCGTTGCGCTGGAAAGGCTTCACGAGGTAGGCCAATGCGCCCGCTTCGCGTGCCCGGTCGATGAGCTCCCGCTGGCTGAAAGCCGTTAGGACGAGGACCGCTGCCAAGCGGTCAGCCGTTATCTCGGCAGCGGCACTGAGCCCGTCACCGCCAGGCATCTTGATGTCGAGGATCGCCAGGTCCGGGCGATGCTCACGCACCAGGCCCACCACTTCGTCCCCGCGACTGGTCTCTGCGACGACCTGGTAGCCCTCTTCCTCGAGGGTCTCCCGCAGGTCGAGGCGTATGAGGGCCTCGTCCTCGGCTATCACGACTCTTGCGCCCACTCGCCTCTACCTTGTCCCTTCTCCCCGCTGTCGCACGCTTGCGGCCTCTGGCTCTACTGGTGACGCCAAAGACTAGTTGGTACTCGTCGGCAGCAACGAGGTAATGACCGGCGCGCTAACTAGTCAGCGCTGCCGGGGACCAGCTTGTCAAGTAGCTCGTCGAGCTCGGCTTCAAGGCGCTTCACTTGGGAAGCCAGGCTGTCGCGTGCCCCGCCCATCGCCTCTGCGTGGCGCTGGGCTTCGTGGCTCTCGCGGGCAGCCAGGGGGGTCTCAGAGACCAGGGAGCGGATACGAGCTTCGTCTGCAACCTCGGCGAGGGCGTTGAACTGCTCGTCCGCGACAGCGAGCTCTTCTCGTGCCTTCCGCAAGCGCTTGGAGACGTCCATCAGCCTACGCTCGACGAGGTACTGAGCCATTATCACCAAGTTAGCTTGACCAGGTTCGGCGAGCGCCACTTGAGGCTTGTTCCGATGCTGTGTTCAGCACGTTCTCAGATCCGGGAGGCAAACTAGGTAGATGCGTGTCCTGGTCGTAGACGATGAGCCGGCAGTGCGGCAGGCACTAGAGCGTGCGCTGCGTTTCGAGGGCTTCACGGCCGAACTGGCCGAAGACGGCATGGCCGGCTTAGCGGCGCACGCCGAGCGACCTGCTGACGCCATAGTGCTCGACATCGCGATGCCCCGCCTTGACGGCCTCGAAATGTGCCGGCGCCTTCGTGCCGCCGGTGACCGGACGCCGGTGCTGATGCTCACGGCCAAGGCGGCAGTCACAGAGCGAGTGGACGGCCTCGACGCGGGTGCCGACGACTACCTGGTGAAGCCGTTCGCCCTCGAGGAGCTCCTCGCCCGGATGCGTGCGCTGCTGCGGCGGACCGCTCCCAGTGCTGACAACGAGATCCTTCGCTTCGGCGACCTCTCTCTCGACCCGGGCACGCGCGAGGTGCGCCGTGGGCAAAGGCCGATCGAGCTGACCCGCACCGAGTTCTTGCTGCTCGAGCTGTTCCTTCGCAACCCGAGACAGGTGCTGCCACGCGAGGTTATTTTCGACAGGGTGTGGGGGTACGACTTCGGTCTCAATTCCAACAGCCTGGAGGTCTACATCGGTTACCTCAGGCGAAAAACCGAGCAGGGTGGCGAGCCCAGGCTGATCCACACCGTGCGCGGAGTCGGTTACGTAATGCGCCTGCCAGCGGAGGCCAGGGGGTGAAAGGGGTGCGCTTGTCCCTGTCATGGAACTGAACTGGGCACCCCAAATCCCCTGGTCGGACGAGGGTCCGGGAGCCGCTCCTCCACAACCTCCTTGGCCTATCTACCCACCAGGCGGGCTAACCCCGCTCCCGCCGCCCGGGGGTACTGCCCCGGCGCGGGCCTGGCGAGGCGACCGAAGAGTTCGCCGTCGGCCCGATCGAAGAGACTGAGGGACCGCAAGTCGCCCAAGCAGGACGATGCAGTTAGGCAGGACGACAAGGCCAAGGAGCCCGCTCGGTCCTGGTTGCGCCAGGTCAGCTTTCGTAGCCGCATCAGCATCCTCGTCGGAGCGGCGGTAGGTATCGCCGTCGCGATGGCGGCGCTCGTGTCGTACGTAGCCGTCGGCCGCCAGTTGGAACGCCAGGTGACAACGAACCTGGACAACGCGATCCCCTCCGCCAGCGGGCTCGTATATCCTTTCGCGGGCACGGCCGAGGTCGTGACGCCGCGGGTGCTCAATTTTCAGAACCAGACGGGCGATTCCGTCCAGGTGATCACCAAAACCGAAGTTCGTCTCGCTGCAATCCGGGCAGCCCTCGGCCAGCCGGTTCTTCCCGATGTCATCGGGCGCAGCACAGGTCCTCAGGAACGGCCCTGGCGGCAACGCAATAATCGAAACAGTTACGGCCACAAACGGCGCGCCGTACCGCGTCGCCAGCGTGCCGACCGCGATCCCGGGTGTCGTCGTCCAGATCGGCTACCCGCTCACTTCTGTCGACAATACGCTCGCCTTCCTCCGCCTGATGCTGGTGCTGGTAGCGCTTGGCGGGATTGCGGTCGCCACGGGCCTCGGATGGGCGGTCGGTCGCGCGAGCATGCGCCCAGTGGAAGAACTGACCCTGGCGGCCGAACATGTGGCAGCAACCCAGGATCTTTCTGCGACTATCGACGACGAGGGCAATGACGAACTAGCCAGACTGGCGCGCAGCTTCAACGCCATGCTCGCTGCCCTGGCGTTGTCGAGGCGCCAACAGACTCAGCTCGTTTCCGACGCCGGGCACGAACTACGTACGCCGCTCACGAGCTTGCGGACAAACATAGAGGTCCTGATGCGGACCAAGGACCTGCCCCCCGCTGACCGCGAGGAGCTCCTCGCGGACGTCAATGCTCAGCTGAAGGAACTGACGACTCTCGTAGGCGACCTGGTCGACATGGCACGAGAAGACGAGCGGACTGGCGCAGAACCCGAGCCGGTCCCGTTCAACCAGATCGTCGAGCGCGCCGTGGAGAGGGCCCATCGCCGGGCCCAGTCTCTTCATTTCGACGTTTCGCTCCAACCTGGAGAGGTGCGGGCACAACCGGCACTGTTGGAACGAGCCGTCATGAACGTCCTGGACAACGCTGCCAAATGGAGCCCGCCCGGAGGCCATGTCGGGGTGACCCTGGAGGCTAACAGCGCCTGGCACCTGACAGTCACCGACCAGGGGCCTGGGATCGCACCCGAGGACCTGCCCCATATTTTCGAACGCTTCTATCGCGCTGAGTCTGCCCGCTCGATGCCAGGCTCAGGCCTGGGCCTGGCGATCGTCCGCAATGTAGTGACGGCGCACGGTGGCAGCATCGACGTGACCTCGGCGTCGTCCGGCGGCGGCACGCGCGTCGATATCGTGCTGCCGTTGGACGCACCATCGGCCGCCGATAACGCGGAACAGGACGAGGCTTACCTTTCGGCCGACGAGGCTTAGCTTTCGGCCGATGGCGGTGGGGTGGCGGGGCAAGCGGGACAGATCCGGTTGCCGCCCTGGGGGCTCACGGCACAGCTCGCCAGTAGATAATGGCGTCGCGGCCCGGCGCGATCCCATCTGGCACGTTGCCGACAATTTGCCAACCGAGACCTTCGTAGAGCGCACGAGCCGGGTTGTCCGCGAAAACGAAGTTGAACTGGATTGCGTCGAACCCCGCTAGGGGTGCTCTGCTGATCGAGTCCTCAACCAGTAGGCGACCAATCCCGAGCCCCCGGTACCGGCGGTCGACCACATACCCAGCGTTAGCAATGTGCGAGCCGATGCCTGGCAGGTTTGGTTTGAGGTAATAGGCGCCCACCAGTTGTCCCTGTCGCGTCGCCCCCGCAACGAGGGTGACCGGTCGCACCCAGACGTCGTCGAACACCGGGCGCGTAAGCGGCGGCTGCTGCGGGAAACCCTCGCCCCGGGCAACAATGTCAGCAAAGATCGAAAAAAGTTGGCCAATTTGGGCCTCGCCGATCAGGCCGATGTCTACCGCCCCGGCATCGCCGCCTTCAACCCGGGCTACGTCGTCGAGCATGTCCACGTTGGACATTATTGCCTGCACGCCCGAGCTGCTCGTCCACCGAGCCTTGCGCTAGCCCTCGGTCGTCAAACTCGGTCGTCAAACTCGGTCGCCCAACCATGGTCGTGCAACTTCAGCCGCGCGGGCGCGCAGCCAAGGCCCCGCCGCCCAGCGCCAGGAGGCGCTTACCCGTGGGCCCGATGACGCCACCTTCGGTACTGCATGCTCGAAGTACTTTTGGCATGTCCCTCCCATGACCAGCAGGTCGCCGGAACCTGGCCGGAAGTCGCGAGAGCGGCCGCCGCCCAGCGGCCTCACCAGGAACGGTCTCGCGGCCCCAAGGGTGACGATTGCCACGATCGTATTGTCCAGGTAGCGCAGTTCCCGGTCGGAGTGGAACGCCACGCTGTCGCGCCCGTCGCGGTAGTAGTTGAGGCCGGGGCCGATGAGCCCTGCACCGTGAAGCTGCGCCAATTGCTCGCCCACCATTTCCAACGCGGGAGCGGGAAGATCGTGGCCCGGGCCGTACCACTTGCTGAGACGGGGCTCGTCGACAACGCGCTCGTACATGAGCCGGCGGTTGTGCCGCCACGGTACGGTCTCGACAAGCTCCTCGCAAAGCGTGTCAGCGCCGAGTAGCCAACCCCTACGCACCTCGACCCAGGCCCCGTACCCGAGCTCGGTCCGTTCGCTCCCCGAACTCGTGTCGATGGCCGCCTCCCCTACGCCGAAGAAGCCCAGCTGCATTGTCGTCACAGGCTCATAATACTCTCGGTCGTACATATGTTCGACCTTTACTACGGGGTGTGGCGGATGCTTTGCGAGGCGGTCCGGGAAGGCCTCCCCGTAACGGCGCGCCCGCGGGCTGGCCGGTTGGGGCTAGTCTGCGGCGCATGTCACAAGCGGCCGTCGACCCGCCTGCGAGCCGCTGGCTTCACTGCCCGGACGAGATCGCCGCCCCGTGACCCCGTTCTACGTTGCCGGAGTATGCCTGGTAGTGGCGCAGATCCTCGGCATCTACGCGCTGGTGAGCCGGAAGGCGGACTTCCTTTTCGTGCTTGTCATGGGCCTGCTGGTCCTGGTGGCGCTTGCATCTGGCGCCGACGGCGTCTACCGCCAGCTGCACTGAGGCCGCACTACTTAAGGGCTCCGAGGCCGCTACTACTTAAGGGCTCCGATGGCCACGCCCCCGATCCCCGCCAGCATGATGCCGATCAGGGCGACCCTGGCGGCGTGCGAACCCGGTTTTGGCACCTTGAAAACGAAGATACCCACCGAGACGTTGACGAGCAGGCTCAACTGGGCGATCGTGAAACCGACTCCCGTGCCGACCCGCGTGACCAACGCCAGCAGCGACACGTTGCCGACCCCAAAGAGCAGCCCGGCCCCGAGCTGCACCGCCGTGCCCCTCGGTGTGAGCCTGGCCGGCCCTCCCTCGGTCATGACGAGCGCCGTCCCTGCCACGACAATTCCGAGCGCGAGCGGGAAGTTGCCGACCTGGGCCGGCACCTTGGCCCACTGTGCCGGTACAAAGTAGCTACCCCAGAGCAACCCCGCTGCGCCCGCGAACAGAAGGCCACGGCGGTGACTGGACGAGGGACCAGCGGAACTGACGTCGGGGCCCCGCTCGCGCCCCTGCCGGCGGCGATCGCTGCAGCAACGGTGAGCGCAGCAGGAGCAGCAGCAGCGGCCGGAGCAGTGGCAGTGATAGCCGGCTCCCCGGCGACCGGGGGATGAGCCGCCTCGTCCTGGGACCGGACGATGAAGAAGACCCCGGCGAGCACCATGATGAGCCCGGCGCCGAGGACCACGAACCGGGGGACGCTCAACCCGTCAAGCTCGCCGAACAGCAAGGCTCCCCATATGAACGCCGTGATTATGTTCAAGGGCGTCCACGTCCCGCTCGCCCGCGCCAAGCCGATGTTCTCAGAGGCTCGAAATGCGGTGTAGTTGCCGGCGGTCCATACGACCCCGCCCGCAAACGGCAGCCAGAAGGGCTTCCACCCGAACGAGAGATGACCACCACCGACGACCAGCGCGATCGCCGCGAAAACCGTGTTACCAAGCGTCGCGTAGAAGGTCCGAGAGCGCTGCGGGACACCCGGCACAATCTGAGCGACCGGTATCCAGAGGCCCCAGGCCAGCACCGTCGACAGCGCGAGCAGGACCGTCACGGCCGAAGGACCGGTGGACGGTTCCGCTCATCGAGCACGCTCGGCATCCCTGCGGGCGCGGCGATGTTGAGTTTGGTCGCCGCGGGCCCCATAACCTGGCAGCTTGCCATGTCGTCGCCCTTTAGCGAGCCCGTGCCAGCACTCGGAGGCCTGTCCGAGCCCTTAGGACGACCCGCCGCGGCGACCGACACGCCGGGCCCGGGGCTCGCTATCTCGGGTGTGTCAAGGACCTATGACACCGACGACGGCCCGGTCGCCGCGCTCGGCCCTGTCGAGCTGCACGTACCGCAGGGCCGCTTCGTCACCGTCATAGGTCCAAGCGGTTGCGGTAAATCCACCTTGCTACGGATCCTGGCCGGTATCGACCGGCCTGATCAGGGAAGCATTTCGATTTTCGGCGAGAGCGTCGAGCCGCGCGCAGGGCCAAGCTGATCGGGTTCGTCCCTCAGGCACTGGCTCTCCTGCCCTGGCGCACCGTGCTCGAGAACGCCCGACTTCCTCTCGAGCTCAACCGCTCCGGCGCGGCGAACCGCCGGCAACCGGCCCGGGCCCGAGCGAGGTACTTCGAGCGCTCGGTCTCGGCGATGTCCTCGACCGCAGGCCCGCTGAGCTGTCGGGGGGGATGCGACAACGTGTTGCCATCGCGCGGGCCTTCGTGTCGGAGCCGGCTCTATTGCTCATGGACGAGCCGTTCTCGGCCCTCGACGAGCTGACGAGCGAGGTCTTGCGCCGTGAGCTGCTCCAGCTCTGGCATTCGACTCGCACGACTGTCGTGTTCGTTAGCCACTCGGTCTCAGAGGCGGTGCTGCTGTCGGACCAAGTGGTCGTAATGACGCCTGCGCCCGGAAGGATCGCCACCGTTATCGATGTCACCTTGGAGCGCCCTCGCGGCGACCTCGTCGAGGTGACCGACGCGTTCAGGGACTGCGAGCGCGAGGTCCGGCTAGCGCTCCGCGGCGCAGTGGTCCCTGACCAGCAGGCCCCGTGACGTCGCCAAGGACCGCCGCGATCTCCGCCGGGAAGACGCGACGCCGCACGGGTGGCTTCGCGTGTGCTGCCCGGAGCCGTGCTGCTGGCGCTGCTAGCGCTTACCTGGCAACTTGTCGCGGTCCACAACGCCTACCTGATCCCGACGCTCGGGGAGATCTGGGCACAGCTCGTCAATAACCCCAGCGAGTTCCTTACGCCGCCGGCGTGACACCTTCAGGAGAGCGGCATCGGCCTCGGGTCTAGCTTCGCCGTCGCGTTCGGCCTCGCCGTAGCCATGACCCACATACCCTTTGTCGAACGGGCGGTCATGCCGGTAGCCGTGATCCTCAACGTCACGCCGGTCGTCAGCATCGCTCCCGGGCTGGCGGTCGCGATGGGTTGCGTCGATGGCACCTCGCTACCTGGTCACGGGGATCATCGTCTTTTTCCCTATGCTCGTGAACTCGCTGGTCGGGCTCCGCTCGGTCGACTCCGAGGCTGTCGAGTACTTCGCTTCCCTCGACGCGTCGCGCTTCGAAGTACTGGTCCACCTTCGGATCCCGTCGAGCTTTCCTTTCCTGTTCGCAGCGGCCCGCATCTGTTTTCCCTTGTCGATCATCGGCGCAGTGGTGGCGGAGTTCTCCACGGCAGGGACCTCCAACGGGCTTGGTTCTCTTATCGAGCTGGCGAACAGGGGATAGAGCTGCCCCAATCTACGCGGCAATAGTGTGCCTGGCGCTGCTCGGCCTCTTTTTACCTTCCTCGTGACCCTCATCGAGCGACGGGTGCTCTCGTGGCACCCCGCCCGGCTGCGCGAGGCCGGGCCTGACGCGCAACGTGCTACCAGGGGCGTGGGCCGCCCACCGACGAGCCACTAATGTTCCGGGGTCTAGTGCGCCAGCTTTGTCCGAGAGGCGCTTCCCGCCTATCCGGTGCGGTACCCACGCTTCGAAGACATCGAGAAACAAAAGGAGGACCGGTCTTGCACCAGCGTGATCGTCGGAGGCGGCGCAGTGACAGTGGCGCTTATCGCCCTTGCCTCTGTTTTTCGACCTGCGCCCTCGGCGTTCGCCGCGGCAGACGACCGTTCGACCGGCTCTCGGAGCGCTCGCGCCAGGCTCATCGGAATGCCTGGCGAACAAGGCTGCCGGGACCATCCATTTCGCCTCGCCGTACGGTTATGACGCCTCCGCGGGCATCATCGACGTCTATGCGGCGGGGAAGCTCGGTTACTTCGCCGACCTCTGCCTGAACGTTGACTTCGTCGATGCACCTATCGGAGAGGCGGCTGCTTTGGTTTCGGCGGGGAGCGCCCAGATAACCGGTGAGGGGAGCGCCGCCGACACCCTCGACGCCGAGGCCAACGGTTCGGACTTCGTCGGGATCTCGACCTATGGGGACACCTCCGACTATGCCCTGTTGACCCGGAAGGGGATCACGAAGCTCACCCAGCTCGAGGGCAAGGTGCTGGGCTACCACCCGGCATTCCCGGTCGTGCTGAAAGAGATGTTGGTAAAGGCGGGCGTCGACCTCTCAGAGGTCCACATGGTCGTCGACCCGTCCTACAACCCGCTCTTGCTGGTGCACGGGACCTTCGCCACGATCCAGGCCTACCAGTCGAACGAGCCCATCACGCTGCAAGCCGACCATGCGCCTTTCACCATGTGGACGCCGGCCCAGTTCGGGATCCCGGGCACGTTCAACGTCCAGGTGGTAAACCGGAAGTTCCTCTCCTCACACCCGACGGCCACCGCAGACTTTCTGCGAGCCGAGTTCCTCGCGTTCAACTACTGCGTCCGCAACCCGGTGACCTGCGTTGATTACCTCGCTAAGGCCCAGGGGCGCACCTTCGACGTTGCGCACGGCGAGGCCGAGTGGCGGGTCGAGAGCACGCTCGCGCTGAACCACCACCTGCGGGGCGAAGGCATCGGCGTCCAGACGACCGGAGAATGGGCCCCGGAAGCTAACGCTGTTGTCCAGTACAAGCTTCTCGACAAGGCTGTGGACCTGAGCGCGGTCGAGGACACCACCATCGCGGCGTCGCTGTACCACGGCACGCAGCTCATCTGGCCATAGTGCCCGGCCTCCGGTGACGGCTCGGAGCGGACGCTCTTAGTAGGCGTAGGCAACATGGGCTAGCCAGAGGACCGTCGTAGCGGCTAACGTCTCGGGCGTCGTGGCGTGCCACCAGCCCAAAGGGCCAGCTGGGGCGCTGCGGGTAGCCAGGCGTCTGACTGTGGCGCTGGTTGGCCTAGCGGCAGGGCTCGTTAGCGTAGGCGCGCCTGGCGGGCAGTTGGCAGCCGACCCCCTCGCTCCGGCCAGGGCGAACGCCGCAGCGCTGTCCCGCCGTGTGCTGCAGGAAGCCCAGCTCGTGCACCAGCGGACCGTGCGCTACCAGGTCGAGTCAGCACGAGCTGGCCTGTTGGGCGACGAACTCGCCAGCAGCGAGGCGAGCGCTCAGGCCCTGCGGTTGCGGGCCGGCCAAACCGAGTCGCTGTTGCGCCAAGAGGCTCTCCTGTCCTACGCAGACGCACTACCCGTCGTCGGTGCCGGGGGCCAGTCGTCGCACGATTTAATGGAGGCGACCGACCAGGCCACCTACCTGGCGCTCACGGTCGGGGATATTTCCGGCACCCTGGACCTGCTAAAGAGCGAGCAATCCCAGCTGGCCAGGACGGTTGCGACGTCCCGCGCTAGAACTTCAGAGCGCTATCGAGGCGGAGAGCTCCGCAGCTCAGGCTCGCCTGCTGGCCCTCCGCGAGGCCGCCTCGCTCCAGGTGCTGCTGTCGAGGGCTGAGTCCCAAGTGGCGGCGCTTACCTCCGCCGAGCGGTCCCCCACGGGGCCGCCGGTGGGCGACGGGATCGTAAAGGCGCTGGCCCAGCAACTCGGGGCTACACCCGCCAATCCACGCCCTGCGAGCGTCGGGGCACGCCACGCCGGGCGGCAACGGCGGCGGTGACGGTGACGGCGCACCTGGCCAAGCCAGCCCACACGGCCTCCCCACCCGCAAGGCTGCCCTGTCCAATGGCCCCGAACGCGGGCCACGACAACAGCCGACCTGGCCACCACGACGCGGGCCACAACGGTTCTCCGGCCGACGACCACGACTGGGAGGCCGACCACACGACCGACGGGCGACCACCAGACCGACCGGCGACCACCACGACTGGGCCGAGCCCGGCGACCCCAACCACGACCACCACGACCGCAGCTGGTGCGGTCGGGGCGGCGGCCGGGACCCCACCCCCGTCGTCCACAACGACGCCTTCAACCACTACGCCGACATCCACGACAATTACGTCCACCACAACAACGTCAACGACAACCAGGTCCACAACAACGACTTCTACGACGACGAGTACCGATCCCCCAGCACCTCCCACCACCCCGGCGACCACCAAGCCGGCGACCACCAGCCCACCCGTTACGACCGCCGCCACAGCCGCCGATGTTCACCCGCCGCCGGCAGGTGGCCTGTGGCTCGAGTTGCGCGAGTGTGAGTCAGGGGACAACTACCAGGCGGACACCGGCAACGGTTACTACGGGGCCTACCAGTTCTCCTGGGCTACATGGGTTGACCTTGGTTACCCCGGTCGGCCCGACCAGGAGCCATACTGGATGCAGGACGAGGCCGCTCAGCGTCTCGAAGCGATGGACGGCTGGGGCCAGTGGCCGTCTTGCAGCACGGCCTTGGGCGTCTAGACCCGCCGCCGAGCGCTAAGCGCCCACACCAGCCCTTGCTTGGCGGGCCGCATCCAGCGAGGACCGCCCGAGGACGGCTACCTGCTCCGCAGGAAGGGGCCGCGCCAACAAATAACCTTGGCCCGCGTCACACCCCAGAGCAGTCAGCTCGCCGAGCTGACGGGTTGTCTCGATCCCCTCGCCGACAACCGACATCCCGAGCGCGTGGGCCATCGCCGTGATGGCACCAATGATCTCGCGGTCGCGGTCGCTGCCGCCGATCTGCTCGACGAAGCTGCGGTCGATCTTCAAAATGTCGACGTTCAGCCGCTGTACGTGGGCCAGCGTCGAGTAGCCGGTCCCGAAGTCGTCGAGAGCGATCCTCACGCCAAGCTTCGACAGGTTGGCCAGAGTCGTCGTCGCCTCGCCAAGCTCACCTATGAGGGCGGTCTCGGTAATCTCGAGGCACAGCTGGCGTGGGAGAACGCCGTGGCTTCTCATCGATGAAGCGACACGCTGCACCAACGCGGGGTCAGAGAGCTGGCGTCCGGATAGGTTCACGGCCATGGTGAAGTCGTCGGGTAGTGACCCCTCAGTCACCCACTCGGCCAGCTGCCGGCATGCCTCGTCGAAAACGAAGGTGTCGATGCTCGCGATCAGCCCACGTTCCTCGGCGAGCGGGATGAAGTCTCCTGGCAGGACGACACCACGTTCGGGGTGCTGCCAGCGGACCAATGCTTCGGCCCCGCGGAGAGACTGGTCATCGAGCGAGAACAAGGGCTGATAGAGAAGGAACAGCTCCTTCTTGTCGATCGCCTTGCGCAGCGTGGCGTCGAAGTCATGGTTCGCCAGTCGCCCGTACCCGGAGCTTGCTGTCGAAGAGGCGGAAGCCGTCGCGGCCGGCGCTCTTCGCCTCGTACATCGCGATATCTGCTTGTTGCAACAGTGTCCCCGGGTCCGATGACGGGTCGGAGGTCACGATGACCCCGACGCTCGCCGTTACGGTGAGGTCGTCACCGTCGGACGAAAATCTCTTCCCGATAGCCCGTACCGCCCTGCTGGCGATCATGCGAACGTCTTCGTCGGCAGCGGAGAGCGCACAGCAAGACGAACTCGTCCCCTCCGAAGCGGGCGACGGTGTCGCTCCGCCGGCAAATCCGTCCGAGGCGGCGGCCTACCTCGACGAGGACTCGGTCGCCTGCCTCGTGGCCAAGCGAGTCGTTGATCGTCTTGAAGTTGTCGAGGTCGATGAAAAACAGGGCTACCCGGCCGTGGGTCCGGTCGAGGGAGACCAGGGCCTGCGATAGGCGGTCCATGAGCGCCAGCCGGTTAGCCAGCCCTGTGACTGCGTCGTGAAGAGCCTGGTGCTCAAAGGCCCGTTCCGCCATGACCTGTGCGGTGACGTCGCGCGAGACACCGAAGGTGCCCACGATCCGTCCGTCGCGGTCTCGCAGGGGGAGCTTGGTGGTCGATACCCACGTGTCATCACGGTCGTGAAAGGTCTCACGCTCGATCTTCGCCACATCGGCTTGCCGGTTTGGATGATCCGCTGCTCGTCTTCGTACGCCGCGAGCGTGTGCTCGTCGCTGAAGACGTCGAAATCGGTCTTCCCGATCAGCTCCTCGACGCCGAAACCGTGCGATTGTTCGCCGGCAAGGCTCTCGCTGACCAGGAGGAACCGGCTTTGGAGGTCCTTGAAGAAGAGCCGTTCCCCTGGCGTGGCGAGCAGGTTGCGAAAGCACAGCAGCTCGAGGTCCTCTCGCGTTAAGGACATACTTGAGCCAGCTTCCTTGTCCGGGTCGGCCACAGGACCTCCTTTCGATGACCAAAAGGAGTATCGGCGCAGGCTCGGGAAACATTAGAACGAGCGTCCCGCCTGGTAGGTGCCATGTTGACGCCCATGTGTGACACTTCGGAGCAGGCTGGGTAGGTCTTTAGGGTGCACGCTCACAAGCCCACCGCGGCCGGCTGCCGACCTCTGCCATAGGGGGTGCGACCGGGTACCCGGGCGAGCGCTCAGCTCGCTGGGTGACCCTAGGCGTTGCTGCCTCCCTGGTAGCGGTCTACGTGCTGGTCGCTTTGGGACGCACTTCCCTTGCGCTCGGGGCCAGCGCCCTATGTGCGACGATCGCACTCGCTTGGGGCTTGCCGCTTTCGCCATCTGCCTGGGCCCGCGGGCCCGAAAGCCAGCCGCAAAGCCAAGCGGGACGAACTCGGCCTCTCCGGACGGCACGTCCCACCGCCAGACGGAAATCGGGCCTGGGGAGCCGGGCCGGTACCTCGACATCGACGCTGTCGAAGTGGAGGCGGTGTACGTGCTCGGCGCCGAGGTCTTTACGCACCTGACGGGTGGCGTTGGCAGGGTTCTAGACCCGCTGAGCGGCAACGAGAGGCACATTGAAACGAGCGACGTCTCCCTGACCTGGCGCTGCCAGGGACGCCGATCGGCAGCAAAGCTGGCTGACCGGCTCAACGAGTGGGAATCCAGGGGGGCTCACCTGCGCCTCATGGCTACCCGGGGACGCTGCGCTCTGTTGATAGAAGACGACGACCATTGGGTTGCGCTCCCGGAACTACGTCTTAGCGCATAGGCTAAGCGCATGGGTCTCAGCGCCTAGATGGCCTATTTGACAGCCTTGCTAGCTAGGTGGCTAACTAGCTAGGTGGCTGCAGATAGGGACGACATCGCGACCGCAGCGGTCTTCAGGGCGCTGGCGGACCCTACAAGGCGCCAGATCCTCAGGACCTCCGCAAAGGCGAACTGGCCGCCGGCGACATAGCGACTCGTTTCCCAATCTCGGGCCCGTCCATTCTCGCGGCATCTTGCAGTGTTGAAATCCGCCGGGCTCGTGACGGAACGGCGCGAGCAAACAGGGTGATCTACTCCCTTGTCCCCGACCGCCTGGCCCTTTGCGTGGGCTCTTTCTTGTTAGCCGTCTGCCCCGAGCAGACGTTGGCCCGACACCAGGGAAAGAAGAACCAAGGCTCCGGAGAAGGCCTCGGCCAAGTCGGCCCGCAAGGCCTCGGGGAAGTCCTCCGAGAAGGCCTCGGCCAAGTCCGCCGAGAAGACATCTGGGAAGGACAAGCGCCGACGTGCCCTCGTCGAACCCGCCCCCCCGCTCGTCGGCGTGGGTAGGAAACAACAGGTCACTCGGCGCCACGGATTAAGAAGGGGTGCCTCAAAGTCCCCGACGTGGGTCGCGCGGCCGGTCACCCAGGCGAACAGCTCGCAAGTCGTCCCGGAAACTCCAGCGAGCTCTCGCTGCCCGCGACCCAGTGCTGTCCAGAATCTGACGCACTGAGGACCACAGCCATGCCCGTCGGCAAGCTAGCCGGAGTTCCAGATTGCCCGCTCCATCTCCTCGATCCACCCACCCGAACGGCCAGTCGTCCGGCCCGTAGCCGTAGGAGAGGTCGACGTGATGGACCTCGACCTCGGAAAAGCCTCCCGACGACCAAACCTGGGACTGACAAGCACTTCGCCCGAAATCCCGATGGCCGGTAAACCCCAAACCTCGTCCGGGGCTGCTTCGAGAGCGGACCACAAGTCGTCGCAGGAACCGCGAAAAGGCGCACCTGCAAAGCTTTGGGCTGGCAGGGGGGGGGGGATAGCAAGCCAAGCGCCTCATGGGCGTCCGCGAGCGTGATGTGCTGCGAACCGCCGGCAGACGACCACGCCGCAAAGCCGAGACGCTGGATCTTCTAAAGGGGAACCCCCGGCAACTGCGCAAAGGAGCTCCAGCGCTTCTTCGTCGAATTCGACACCACGCTCCGCCGCAGGCACGATAAGCGCCCTTCTCGCGCCTCGCCATCGTCGAACCACTCGAGACCGGTGGGCCACACGCACCCCGTGAAGTTCCCTGCTCGGGCAAAACGTTCCGCAACCTGCGGCCCGCCGCTCACAGCAGGGCGACCGGCAGGCCATCCCTCGACAGGGCGCGTGCCAGGTGGCCGAGAGACTCGACTTCACCAACACCCAGGCGCTCGACATCGTCGAATATCACCAGGAGGCCCCGGGACAGGCTCCACGCAAACAGGCCGGCCAATTTACAGAGCTGTTTCAACGTCGCCCAGGACTCGTCCCGCCGTCCAGCCCGAGAATGTGGGGCACGTCCAGAGGGTTGGAGGGGTACGGTCGCGGGCGCCTGTTCGGCCGCGCCCTGGGCTGGTCGGTACCCAAAAACCAGGACTTCGCTCGCTAACCGGCCCGCGTGCGCTGGCCACTGCCTCGACATGGCCGACTCGATCTCGGCGGAGAGGGGACCCGGCCGCGTTCCTTGGGCTGGCAGCTGTGAAAAATCACTGCCCAGCCCAACCGGCACGCAGCCTCCTGCCCGATTCCGCGCAGCAATGCCGTTCTGCCCATGGCGGCCCCGAAGTAATGAGGCGATGAAAACGCGGGTCACAAGGCCCAGCTGCGAAGGCTGCCATACTGCCGGCCACTATGCCGTTCGCACCAATGTCTTCTCCTTCGGCCCGGTCCACAAAATGTGGTGGCTCGGCGCCACGCAAGGGGCGGTAAGGGGGCGGGCAATTGGTCATTTTGTGGACCTGCTTTCTGACGACTTCAATTGACGGGAGACGGACCGTTGAAGGCTGCGGGGATTGGGAGCGGGCCTTCGGGGAAAGTGGCGGGGGGGCCCGCCGGGGAAGACTTCGCCACTGGGATAACGTCTTTTTAGGGGGACGCGCAGCAGAGCAGGGGCACAGTGATTGGCCTGCCGGGCCTGTTGTTCCTCTTGCTGGACTTGCTCCCAGTCGGGCCGCTCAGGAAAAAGCAATGGCAAATGGGCAGGGACCGGTGGCAACCTGCTCCAAAGCAGCAAAGCCATACCGGCCTGGAGAGTGCGATTCTGGTCGGCTCGCAAGACGGCCTCATTTTCCCAGCTGATCGTGCGTGAATGATCTCGGCCGTTCCTCCCCCGGTCCCGCGATGAGTGGAGAC
The DNA here is from genome assembly GCA_963834735.1 of uncultured Acidimicrobiaceae bacterium. Lineage (GTDB taxonomy): Bacteria > Actinomycetota > Acidimicrobiia > Acidimicrobiales > Palsa-688 > Fen-671. The sequence continues at coordinate 70,361 of CAWICT010000006.1, forward strand.
CCGGCGCACTCTCCGTTGACCGCATATCCTTTCCAAGTCAGCGAGGTCGGTTGAGGAAGTGAGGCCACCGAGCACGGCTGTTATGGACGTAGCGTTGCCCATCGTTTCGGCCCGCTGTGCGCCCCAACGAGTCACCGCCTGCGAAAAAGACTGCATGGCATAGACGATCACGATCCCCCCTCCCACGCCCGTCGGCAAGCAGCTCGGGGAGGCGGAGGACGGGGCGATGCTCGGTGCTTCGTCCAGCAAGCCAAGCAAGGGTGGGTCGAGACGGCGGTTTGGCATCGTTGCTGCCAACCTTTCGGCGCAGTCGAACACTTCATCGGCAAAGGCGGTGATGAGAGGCGCGACCGCGCCAAGGCGCGAACCTTTCCCGAGTAGGTAGATGGTGCCGTTGTCAATGAGGAACTGTTCGATATCGAGCGCCTCGCCGGGCTCGGCAGCATGCCTCGATCACAGCGTCATGGCTGAAGCACGCCAGCGCCCTTGCCACATATCGCAGGACGCCCGACGTCGTCTCCGGCGACCCGGTTGTATGCAGCCCCACCAAGTCACCCCAGCCCGCAGCGGCCGACGGCGAGGAAAGCAACACTTCTGCCGGAGCCGGGTCCTCGGGCCGACGCGACCAGTCGAGCACCGCCCGCATGTCAAGTCCCTCCATGCTGTCGCATGAAGATAAGCCTTGAGCAGGTCACGGGCCGAGTCTCGGAAAAACGTCCCGTTCTGGGTATCGCTGTCGTCGCCCGTTGCAGCCACCAAAGCCGCCGCCCTGCGCTCAGCAACCTCGCTTTGCTCACAGCCGGTGACCGGTGACCAACGAGCGGGCTCGGCGGCCGGGGCTAGCAGATCAGGGTCGAGCGCGAACACCGGGGCCCGCCGGGCGCGAGCGATCACGCTAAGTTCGTAGAGGTCGGCCTTCGTGGAAGTGGCGATAGCTGGTCCCGGGTGCTGGCGCAGTACAGGTACCAACGCTCGGAACGTCTTGCCTTCGCCCGGAGGCGCTCCAGGCGCAGGGACGCCTCCCAGATCGGCCAGAGCGGCATACCTCCGGGGTGGGCACGACCCAGCGGGTACCCGATCTCTTCAGGCTGCAAGCGACCCTTGTTCTTGCGGAGGAGGGGCGCGTCTGAGCCGAGCGCCTTCGGGCTGCCGCCACCGAAGCCTCCTGGCGCAATTCGCGCACGCTGGCGAAGCCGTGGCGGTCCCTCCGGTCAACGAGTGGCGACCGTTTGATGAGGGTGCTCGCCTGGAAAAAGGCGGGACATGGTGTTCGCGCCCTAGTAGCCGGGCGCCGGACAGCCGGGCCCCGGACTGCCTTTGGTCGACCGCCTACTGGTCGACGGCCTATTCGTGGATTGCCGGCTCGTGGATTGGCCGCTCCTGGACGACTTGCTCGGGTACGACCCGGCTGGGAACGGGCGCCCTGGATAGGCCTGGGACCGCCCAGGGGGGTAAGCCCCGAACGAGCGCCTCCGCCAACCCTGGACGTTGCCCCCGACCCAGGCCTTGACCGGACTTCGCTCCAGTGGCCCTCGCCCGCAGCGGGCTCCCCGGTGCTGACGGCTCGCCACGCCCCGCACGCCAGGCCCACGATGACCACCGCGGTCACTGCGACTACGAAGCCGGCGGTCATGCGGCCCGCAATGCGGCCCACAATTCGGCACTCGATGCCAACCGCAATTCGGCCCAGATGCCGCCCCCGATGCGACCTGCAATTCGGCGCTCGATGCCGCCCGCGCTCGGCCCTCGATCCCGCCCGCAATGTCGCCCGCAATGCGGCCCTCGATCCCGCCCTCGATGCCGCCCTCGATCGTCGCAGGCTCCGATGATCTCCATGTGCCCGAGATTGACACGCGGCCTTCCCCGGAAAGTTCCCCAATCTGTTCCCCGTAGGTGGCTTCCCGGGGAAGTTGGAAGGCCGCGTGAAGGCCGGCGGCTCTCGGGCTGGCAGTGTCAGCCGCGGTCGAGAGCGGCCCGGATCGCACCCACGAGCTCGCCGACCTCGCCGGGCGAAGCACCGTCCAGCGCCGCCCGCATCAGGGCTGAGCCGACGACGACACCATCGGCGTGCTCGGCGGCGGCCACGGCCTGTGCCGGGCCGGAGATGCCAAGGCCCATGATGACGGGTTTGTCGGTCGTCGCCTTCAGCCGCTTGGCCAGCACCGAAGAGCTTGTCGACAGGCTGTCGCGCTCGCCCGTCACACCCATCAGGTTGACCCCGTAGACAAACCCGTGGGAGTGCTCGCAGATGACCGCGAGGCGGTCGTCGGGCGTGACCGGCGCGGCTAAGAGGACGGTCTCGACACCTTCGGCGGCGGCTTCCGCCTCCCACTCCGCCGATTCCTCGAGAGGGAGGTCGGGCACTATCGCACCCCTCACGCCGGCGCCGGCCAGCTGGCTCGCAAAGCGCTTGGTCCCGGCCCGCAGCACCAGGTTGCAGTAGGTCATCACGACCAGAGGCACGGGCGCTTCGAGGGCGCGCAGTTCGGCCAGCACCGAGATGGGTGTGGTGCCCCGCTGCAGCGCCCGCAGCGACGCCTCCTGGATCGTTGGCCCGTCCATCATCGGGTCAGAGAACGGAAGCCCCACTTCGATCGCGTCGGCGCCTGCATCAGCCATCGAACTGAGGATGGCGACCCAGTCGTCCCGCAGGCCGCCGGTCACGTAGGGCACCAGGAGCTTGCGCCCCTGGTCCCGGGCAGCTCGAAGCGCCGCTCGACCGGGACGCCCTTCATGAGGCGCCGGCTGCCAGCAGTTTCATCACGTGCTCGGCATCCTTGTCGCCCCGCCCGGACATCGTGAGCAGGACGGTCGACCCGGGCGGGACTTCTCCGTCCCTGGCGGCCCGTACCAGCCAAGCGAGCGCATGAGCCGGCTCGAGGGCGGGGATTATGCCCTCGGTGCGAGCGAGCAGCTGGAGCGCTTCCAGCACTTCGGAGTCCGTGGCCGACCCGTACCGCGCCCGGCCGACCTCAGCCAAGGTGAGCGTGCTCCGGCCCGATGCCGGGGTAATCGAGGCCTGCCGAGATCGATTCCGCCTCGAGGATCTGGCCGAACTCGTCCTGGAGAAGGTTAGACCTCATGCCATGGAGGACCCCCGGGACGCCTCTCGGCCCCATCGCGGCCCCACCGGCCGCTTCGACGCCGACAAGCTGCGCCGCGGTGCCGACAAATCCTGCGAAAGTGCCCGCCGCGTTGCTACCCCCGCCGACGCAGGCGACCACGAAGTCGGGGGCGCCGCCCAACAGCCGATGGCATTGCAGGCGGGCTTCTTCCCCGATGACGCCCTGGAACTCGCGCACCATCCAGGGGAACGGGTGCGGCCCCATGACCGAACCGATGCAATAATGGGTCGACTCGACGGTTGCCACCCAGTCCCGCAATGCTTCATTGACCGCATCTTTCAGCGTGCGGCTGCCCGAGCGGACGCAGCGGACCTCCGCACCGAGGAGGCGCATCCGGAAAACATTGAGCTCCTGGCGTTCCATGTCGACTTCGCCCATGTAAACCACGCATTCCAACCCGAACAGGGCGGCGGCCGTCGCCGTCGCCACGCCGTGTTGGCCGGCACCGGTCTCGGCGACGAGGCGCGTCTTTGCCCATTTCGAGTGTCAGGAGGCCCTGGCCTATGACGTTGTTTATCTTGTGGCTACCGGTGTGGTTGAGATCCTCTCGCTTCAGCAGGACGCGGACACCGAGGCTGTTCTGAGAGGTTCTCGCATTCGGTCAGCGCGCTCGGCCGGCCGGCGTAATCACGCAGCAACGGCATTGTACCGCTCCTTGAAGGCATCGTTCGACCAGGAGGCGCGGAAATCCCGTTCCAGGTCCTGGCAAGCGGGCACCAGCGCCTCAGGGACGAAGCGGCCGCCAAAATTCCCGAACCGGCCGGTCGAGTCGGGTTCGCCCATCAGCTGGGGGGGACCGACGTTGGCCTCCAAAGAACCTGGCGGCAATTTCATTCGTCCTCAGCCCAGTCGTAGGGGTCCCCGAACCCGCTTTCAGAAGGCTCGCCTTTCGCCTCCACAAGTGCGGCTTCGGCGCGCCTGGCCGCTTCGACGAACGCTTTTACTTTCATCGGGTCCTTCAACCCCGGTGAAGCCTCGACGCCCGAAATGACGTCCACCCCCCAGGGCTTCATCCTCGCTATGGCGGAGGCGACATTGTCCGCGTCCAGCCCTCCCGCGACCAGCAGCCGCTGGCCTTCCGGCAGGTCGCTCGCGAGCTCCCAATCAAAAACCTGCCCAGAACCTGGGTTTGGCGCGTCCAGCATGATGACGTCGGCACCAAAGTCGGCCGGCGCGGCTCACCCGGAGGTCTCCTGCCGGGAAAGCCTTGATGACCATCGGGACCCTCTGGCGCACCCACTTCACGTCATCGGGGGATTCCCTCCCATGCAGCTGGGCGGCCTGCAGCCCGGCCGCGTAGACGACCTCCACGACCCTTCGCGGGGCGTCGTCCCGGAAAACTCCTACCGTCAGAATGTCTTCGCGCGGAAGGCGTTTTACGATATCGGCTACCCGCTGGGCCGATACCTGGCGCGGCGAAGGGGCGAAGATGAAACCCGATGGCGTTGGCTCCCATGGCAACCGCCAAGAGGGCGTCGTCCTCCGAAGTCGTGCCGCAGATCTTTATGATCACGGCTTTGCCCTCAACTAAGTGGCCGCCTCGGTCAACGCGGCGAGCGCCGCCCCCGGGTCCGCTGCTGTTACAAGCGCTTCGCCCACCAGCACGGCGTCGAAGCCCGCGTCCGCCAGTCGGCGGACATCGTCGCGGGTACGGATGCCCGACTCGGCCACGCGCACAACGGTACCGGGCAGGCTGGCGCTCGACGCGGACGGCCCGGTCGGTGTCGACCTAAAAAGTCACTAGGTCGCGCTGGTTCACGCCGACCATGTCGGCGCCGGCGGCCAGGGCCAGCTCCGCTTCGGCTTCGTCGTGCACTTCGACGAGCGCGTCGAGGCGGAGATGGCGGGCCAGTTCCACAAGCTCTGCAAGCTCCGCCGGCGAGAGCGCTCCGACGATCAGGAGCAGGGCGTCGGCCCCCATCAGCCGGGCGTCACAGACGTCGGCGGGGCTAACTGTGAAGTCCTTGCGCAGGACAGGTAGGTCGACGGCCGGCGCGCGCTTCGGCCAGGTCCTCCGCCGAACCGCCGAAGAACTCTGGTCGGTGAGGACGGACAGGCAAGCAGCTCCCGCCCCGGCATACGACTTGGCGAGGACGCCCGGTACCAGGTCCGGGGCCAGCGGCCCCTTGGAAGGGCTGCGCCGTTTTATCTCGGCGATGACGGCCGGGCCGCCGCTCCGCGGCGAGGGCACCGTTGCGCAGGGCCGCAGCGAAGCCTCGAGCTGGCGGGCACTTCTGCGCCTCCGCCACCAGCATCGCGACGTCACGGTCGGTCGGCACGAGCCGCCTCGCGGTGCCTAGCAAGGATCTTGTCGAGGTAAGTGGCCATCCCGCCAATCAGCGTAGCCCGACGCTGTCCGGCCCAGGCCTTAGCGGGTGTGTCGCACACTCGCTGTCCCCGGTAAGGCATGCTTGGCTATATGGGCACTGACCTGGGGACCATCGTGGTGGTGGAAGACGACACCAACATCTCCGACCTCGTCGACCTGTACTTGCGGCGTGAGGGGTTCCGGGTCATCCAGGCGGCCACGGGCGAGGCCGGGCTGGCCGCGATCGAACGTGAACACCCCCGGATGGCGATCCTGGACGTCGGGTTGGCGGGCGACATGGACGGGCTGGAGGTTTGCCGGCGTGTCCGCGCCAGCCGTTCGTTGCCGGTACTGATGCTGACCGCTAGGGACGGTGAGGTGGACCGCGTGCTCGGCCTCGAGATGGGCGCCGACGACTACGTGACCAAACCGTTCTCGCCCCGCGAGCTTGTGGCCAGGGTCAAAGCCATCCTTCGCCGTTCGGACGGGGGCACCCAGGAGCGCAGCGAAGTTCTCATCGCCGGGCACGTCGAGGTGGACGTACTGCGACGGGAAGCCCGGGTGGACGGGGTCGTTGTGCAGCTCGCATCCAAGGAGTTCCAGCTGTTGCAGTTCCTCGCCGAACGGCCGGGGAGGGCCTTGTCCCGCCAGCAGTTGCTGGACGGCGTCTGGGGGCAGGGCTGGTACGGCGACGACCGAACGGTGGACGCGCACGTCCGTCAGCTCCGCAAGAAGCTTGGTGACGCCTTGCCGCTCAGCACGGTTTGGGGCATGGGTTACCGGCTCGGGTAAGGAGACGACCTTATGCGTCGCCGGCTGAGCCTGACCATGGTGGCCATGGTCGTGGCAGCGCTGGTGTTCGCTGGCCTGGCCACTCTCGGCCTGACGGTGCTCAACAGCGTCCACCAGACGCAGGCCGAGCTGGTGGTGGACGCGAAACAGCTGGCCAAGGGCTTCGACACCGAGATCTCTACCGACCGGCACCACGATTCGTTGTCGGTCCTGCGCAGCACGCTCAGCGTGGTGAACACCCCTCTCAAGCTGCAGGGGGAGGCGGTCCTTGCCGTCAGGCCCGACGGTTCGTTCGTCAACCTGCTCTCGCCCGGCCCGACACTCGCGTTGCCAAGCGGGTTGTCGGTAAGCCAGCTCGAGAGCCTTGAGTTCAATTCTCCAGGCGTTCCTCAAGCAACCAGCCGGTGAGCGGACATCACGGCCGACTTGCCTGGGCGGCGCTGGCGTTCTCCCCGCCGGTACCGGTTGTCGGGATCCAGACCCTCGTCGTGGTGCTGACTCGCGAGGCGCCCGCGGGCGTTGGCGAGCGCGGCGGACTGGTTCGGCCTGGCATCGCTGCTGACGGTCATCGTTGCGCTCGTCGCCGCCAACCGTCTCGGCCACCGCATCGCCCGGCCGCTCCAGCAGACCGAGGCGGTGACACGGCGGATCGCAACCGGCGACCTGGAGGCAAGGGTCCCGGTCACCGCTCAGGAATGGCCTGAGCTCGTTTCCCTCGCCAACTCGGTCAACCAGATGGCGGCGAGCCTGGCGCGGGCGCAGGGCACCCAGCGCCAGTTCCTCATGTCGGTGTCGCACGACCTGCGCACCCCGCTGACCTCGATCCGAGGTTTTGCGGAGGCGCTCTCCGACGGGGCCACCACCGACGTCACGTACGCCGCCGGCATCATCGGCTCCTCGGCTCGCCGCTTGGAGCGCCTGGTCACGGACCTGCTGGAGCTCGCCAAGCTCGAATCAGGAGCGTTCAGCCTGCACTCCGGCACCGCTCGACCTTTCTGACGTCGTCAGCCAAGCGGCGCAAGCCTTCGAGCCGGCCGCCAGCGGCCTCGGCCTGTCCATCGAGCTGGAGACGGCGGGCACCGGAGAGGTGCTATGCGTGGCCGACCCGGACCGCGTCGGCCAGGTTGTAGCAAATCTCGTCGAAAACGCTTTGAAATATGCCACCTCGCGCGTAACGGTGGGCACACGACGCATCGAGCGACGGCTGGCTGGAAGCCTTCGTCGAGGACGATGGTCCAGGCATCCCCTGGGCAGATCTGGAACGGGTCTTCGAAAGGCTCTACCAGTCACGCTTGTCGGCGGGCCGCGAGCTTGGTTCCGGCCTGGGACTGGCGATCGTGGATGAGCTTGTCAAGGCGATGGGCGGTAAAGTCCGTGCCGAATCGCCGACGGGCCCGAACGGCGGAACCCGAGTAGTCGTCGTTTTACCGGCTGCCTCAAGCGTTGCCGGGTAAGGCTGTCCCCGCCCCACGGCGGCGGATCCCAGGCACCATCGGGCGGCTCTGAGAGCGGCGATGGGGCGGGAGCGTCTCGGTGGCAGCCCCTTCCACGACAAAGCCGGCGTCGGCGATCATCTCCAGGTCGGCCGAACCCGGGGCGCCCTCATAAGTGAGGTAATCCCCGAGGAAAATCGAATTCGCAATATGCAGCCCGAGCGGCTGGAGGCTCCGGAGGTGCATTTCACGCCCGCCAGCGATGCGCACCTCGACGTCCGGGAAGACAAAGCGGAACATCGCAAGCACGCGCAGGCATTGTGGCGGCGTCAGCTCGACGTGCCCGGCAAGTGGCGTTCCCTCAAAAGGCACCAGGAAATTGACCGGTACCGAAGCCGGGCGCAACTCACGCAAAGCAAAGGCCACGTCGACGAGCGAAGTGTCGGGCTCGCCCATGCCCACGATTACCCCCGAGCACGGGGAAAGCCCGGCTTGGGCCGCTTCGCGGACGGTGCTCACCCTGTCGTCGAAAGTGTGCGTGGTGCAGATGTCCCCGTAAAACGACGCTGCGGTGTTGAGGTTGTGGTTGTAGGCAAATGCGCCCGCCTCTTTGATCCGCGAAGCCTGCCCCGGCCCAAGCAGCCCAAGGCACACGCAGACTTCGAGCTCGGGGTGCCCGTCACGGATCGCACTGATCGTGTCGGCGATCCGGTCGATGTCACGTTCGCTCGGCCCACGACCGCTCGCCACGAGGCAGACCCTTTTGGCGCCGCGAGCGGCGGCAAGTTCGGCGGCAGCAGCAGCGTCGGCCGGCTTGACCCAGTTGTACGTGAGGACGCCGGTCTCCGACCCCCGCCGCTGCGAGCAGTACGAGCAATCCTCGCCGCAGAGCCCGCTTTTCATGTTCACGAGATAGTTGAGCTTGACGCGGTTGGCGAAGAAGGCCCGCCGCACCCGCGCCGCGGCGGCAACGACCTCCATCAGCTCATCGTCGCTCGAACGCAGGACGGCCAAGGCCTGCTCGCGCGTCGGGCACTGCAGGGCCAGTGAGCTCTCGGCGATCTCGTCGAGCCACCCAGGGCCCAGGGGCGTCCATGGGAGCGCGCTCTCGTCCATGCCGACGACCTTAGGCGCTCGAGGCTGGCTCACGCTCCCTGCACCTCGCCCCCTGCACCTCGCTCCCTGTACCTCTCGCCCGGCTCCCGGCACCTCGCTCCCGTAAATCAAGACCAGCTACCTTAACGGGGATGACACCGACATCTGCAGCCGCGCGCTGATGCGTGCTGGTCAGCTTTTCGAGATCAAAAGCGGCGATCGCCAAGCGATCGTCACCGAACAAGGCGCGACGCTCCACAGGGTGATCTGGACGGGCACCGACCTGCTCAACACCGCTAGCGACGACGGCTACGCGGTCCACGGCGCTTATGGCCAGCTGCTGGCACCTTGGCCCGGGCGCATCCGCAATGCGGTCTACGACTTCGACGGCGAACACTTCGAGCTGGCGGTCAACGACCACAAGGTAGGCTCAGCGATCCACGGCTGGATGCGCTGGTTCACATGGCAGGTTCACGAGCACACGGCCGACAGGGTCACGATGCGTTGCAGCGTGTTCGCATTGCCGGGGTACCCGTTCCCGCTCGAGTTCGAGCAATCGTACGCGTGGCAAAGCTATGGGCTGGAAATCGCCACTACCGTAACGAACCTCGGCGCTAGTACCGCACCGTTCGGATGGGGTGTCCATCCCTATTTCATGGCCGGCTCACCGGGGATCGACGACTGCCTGCTTCATGTCCCTGCCGGCAAGTACTTCGAAATCAACGAAGATCTGAGCCCGGTACTACCGGCCGTGCCGGTGGACGGTACCGAGTTCGACTTCCGGGAGCCGAGGACGATCGGGACGAGCCCGCTCGACGTCACGCTGACCGACCTCGCCCGGGACGACGAGGGACGAGCGGTCACCAATCTGCGGGCGCATGACGGCAGCTTTTCGGTCACGTGCAAGTACGACGAACCCATAAAGTTCGTCCAGCTGTTCACAGGCGACACTCTGCCGTCGCACCAGCGCGAAGGCGTAGCGATCGAGCCCTACACCTGTGCTCCAGATGCCTTCAACAATGGGCTCGGGCTCATCCGGCTCGCGCCGGGTGCCTCGCAGCGGGTGCGCTGGACCATCAGCGCGGATTAGCCGGCTCTGATGCCAGCTCGGTCACGCTGGTCAGCTGGGCTCGGCTCAGCTCTGGTCAGCTGGGCTCCGCTGCTGCCGGTCAGCTCGGCCCCGCTCCGGCTCGGCCGACCTTGAATGCCGCCACGGCCTCCGCCAGTTGGCGAGGGCTCACCGCCACGACCATGTGGTCTCGCTGGGCCAACCAGACGCGGTTGCGTTCGTGCAGTTCCTGAGTGGGGTCGAAGAGGTTGAGGTACACGATCAGCGGCTGCGCCCCGAGCGCCCCGAGCGCCCCGGCCGCAAGGCGCACGTCGCTCAATATGCCCAGGCCGGCGCCGGTGACCAGGACGACCAGGTCGGGACTGAGCAGCTCGACCAGGTCGGCACAGTCACCATCGGCGGCAAGCGGAGCTCGGCCCCACCGGCCAGTTCGACCAAGCCAACATCGGCCTGTGACGGCCACTTCAGCTCCGAGACCAGGTCAACCAGAGCGTGAACGGCGGTAGGCCCAGGTGCTCGGCCGCCATGGGCGGGGCCATCGCCTTGGGGTACCAGCGATGATGCGGGCATACGTCGGTCGCTTGTTCTGCTGTGGCCTCCGCCAAGCGGTCAGCGTCGGTGAGCCCGTCGGCAGGGTCAAAAGACTGAACTGGCTTGCGGGCCGCTACCCGCAGCCCTCCGGCTTGCAGCTCCCTCGCGAGTTCGCAGCCGACCCACGTCTTTCCCACGTCGGTGCCAGTGCCGGCGATGACTACAAGCAGATGCTGGTCGCTGCGTCATCGGGGAGCCGCCGGGACCGACGCCCTTTCCAGCCCGACCGCGCCGACTATCAGCAGTGCAGCGACCACCATCAGGGCTGGGCCGAAGTTTTTCAAGCCGTAGTGCTGGAAAACGACCCCGAAGACAGCCGAGATCCCCGCACCGCCTATCCATGCCGCTCCGATCTGCCATCCGATCACGTGCCGGGCCATCTCTTCCCCGACCCTTTCGGGGGTCAGTGCGACAAGGGCTGGGAACACGCCCGCGAGCGCCCCTCCGATGATTACGAGCCCTACCAGGGCAACCACCGTGGTGGGCCTCCACCAGACCAGCGCGGCTCCTACCGTGGCGATCGCGCACCCCCAGCGCACCACGGCCAACGGCGCAATTCTTCGCCGCGGGACCGCGAGCCCGAAGCGGACAAGCGTCAGCGCTCCCCAGTAGCCGAACGTCGCCAACCCCGTTGCACCCGCGCCGAGGTGGAGAGGGCCCCGGTCGAAGCTCGCCGCCCACTGCCCAGCCGAGGCCTCGAAGCCCGTATAGACCATGAACACGATCAGGCCCAGGGCGACAACCGTGACGAGACGCACCCTTGTGAGGCGTGTGGCCGGGTTTGGCGTACCGAGGCTCGCCTCTGCCAGCGCTGGCGCAGCGGGCGATGTTGCGGCGGGCGGCGGTGCGACGGGCGGCGCGACGGGCGGTGGTGCGACGGGCGGCGCGACAGGTGGCGAGACCGGCAACGCCCTCGGCGGCCGGGACAGCGTCGCTCGGTGCGCGACTGCCGCCGATCTGTCGCCCGGCCAGCCACCACCCGGCGACAAGGGCGATGTCCGCAACGAAGAGGAACCCGTAGGCCGGGCGCCACGAGACAAGAAGCACAGAACCCGTCACAACCAATGGCCCGACGGTTGTGCCAATGCCGTAGGAGCCGTGGACCAGGTTGAGAAGCCTGTTGCGCCCCGCCATCGCGATGGCGGAATTTATCGACCCGTCGATTAAGGCAGCCGAAAGCCCGATGGCCGCCCCTCCGAGCACGAAAGTCCAGAACGCCGGCGACAAGACGATGACAATCGCACCCGTGGCAGCCATCGCCCCACCGAGCATTACGGTCCGTGCAATGCCGATCCGCGCGATCACGAGCCCCGACACTGCTGAGAGGGCAACGGCGCCGACGGTGCCTGCGAGCCCAACCACCCCGAGGTCCTCCAGCGGGACGTGGAAGCTATGCCGGACCGAGGGCCATGCCGTGCCCAACATCCCGTCCGGAAGCCCGAGGGCGATGAAGGCGTACATCGCCAGGGCGTCGACGGACTTGCGCCGGTGTGCCGTGGCGAGTTCTACCGGCCTTCGAGCGGGCCGTGCGGTTTGAGCCCCGGCGGTTACGTCCCCCACGTTGGTTGAAGAGCGCGTCAGCGCTCGACGAGAGGAAGGACCTGCACCCGCGCTTCCACGTCGCCGCCTTCGTCTTTCGCGTCCCTCACCGCGAGCGTCGCCCCCAACTCGACCGACCGGCCGACATAGCCAAGCGCAACCCATCCAAGGCGCGGAGAACGCGCCACGCTGGTCAACCGGCCGACCTCTTTGCCGGCGCTCCCAGGAGCTTCCGGAGCCGCCGGAGCTACCGGCTCGCCGATCGTTGCGAGGTCGACCAGCCGTGCGCCAGCCTCGGCCGGGCCCGAAAGGAGGAGGCCCCGCAGCCGGCGGGGCACGTTGCTGCCGCGGGAGTCGATCCTGGCGACCAGCTCCTGGCCCGTATAGCAGCCCTTGGTGAAACTGACCGACGCCTCGACGAGCCCGGCTTCGGCAGGTATCGTGCGCTCGTCCAGTTCGTCGCCGTGTCGTGGGAAGCCGGCCTCGACCCGTACTGCCTCGTACGCAGCCGCATCTACGGGCGTGGCCCCGAGCGGCATGTCGACAATAGGGCCGAACAGGTCATAGCCGGCGAGCCCGCCCCATTCGAAGGGGACGGCCCATTCGAAGGCGCCGGCGGCAGTTGCAGCGGCCCCTGGTGCACCGCCCCCCAGGGCACCGGCCTCGCTCGGCGACGCTGGAAGCTCCGGCCGAGCCGTCCCCGGCCGACCCGTCCCCCGCACCGCGACAACCTGCCAAGCGAGCTGGTCGATGTCCACCTTGGTCCTCAATTTGAAGCGGCCGAGCCTGGCCACAAGGGCCGGGCCCATGCCGGCGTCGCTGTCCAAGAGGAACTCGTCAGGTCCGCGCCGAGAGACCCGGACGAAGGCGTCCAATTTGCCCTGTGGCTGAAGCACGAGCGCCCATGCCCAGTCACCGTCGCCCAACTTGGCAACATCCTGGCTCGTTTGGCCCTGCAGGTAACTTTGCGCGTCCGGTCCGGCGACCCTTACGACGTCGCGCTCGAGGCGAAGCGCTGCGAACCCGTCCCGCAGTGCCGAGTAACCCTCGTCCAGGCCTACGGTGGCGCTCACTGCGGCCTCATCTCGCGGGCAGCCGCGATCCGCCGCGCTCCGCCAACCGCGGCGAGCAGCGCGGCAGCCTTGTTGCGGCACTCGAGGTCCTCGTCTTCGGCGACGCTGTCGGCGACTATCCCGGCGCCCGCCTCGACGCTGGCTCGCCCGTCGGCCCCGACCAGCATGGTGCGGATGGCGATGGCGGTGTCGACATTGCCGGAGAAGTCGATATAGCCGACCACCCCGGCGTACGGGCCGCGCCGGGCCGGCTCGAGCTCGTCGATTATTTGCATAGCCCTCACCTTGGGCGCCCCCGAGACGGTACCGGCGGGCAGGGTCGCCCTCAGCACGTCCACAGGCCCAAGACCGGGCCGAAGGCGTCCCGACACCTGCGATGTGAGGTGCATGACGTGGCTGTAGCGCTCCAGGGTCATGAGTTCGTCGACGGTCTCGGAACCGAACTCGACCACCTTGCCGACGTCGTTGCGAGCGAGGTCCACAAGCATTACGTGCTCGGCCCGTTCCTTGGGGTGCTCGGAGAGCTCCGCGGCCAGGCGGCGGTCGTCCGCTTCGGTCCGGCCCCGCCGGCGTGTCCCGGCGATCGGGCGCGAGATCACCCTCCCGTCGCGCACCCGCACCATCGGCTCGGGCGAGGAGCCCACGATGGCCAGCTCGGGGTACTGCAGGAGGTACATGTAGGGGCTCGGGTTGACCTGGCGCAGCGAACGGTAAAGGTCGAGCGGCCGAGCACCGAGCTCCAGGTCGAAACGCTGTGCCAGCACGACCTGGAAGATGTCGCCGGCGAAAATGTACTCCCGGGCCGCCTCGACGGCCGCCGCGTAAAGCTGGGGCGAGGTCCGCCGTTGCACAACAGGGACCTCGTCGTCGCGCTCAGGGGGATCGATGACCGGCTCTTCGATCGGCTTCGCCCCCTCGGCTGCAAAGTCCTCCAGTCTGCCGGAGCGCCCCGTCGTACAGGTCGTGGGCGTCCGCGGTGGTGGCGCCCGCAGGGATGGGCACGGCCTCCACCAGGGTCACCCGCTGGCGCCAGGCGTCGTAGGCGGCGATCTGGCCGACGACCCCGACGATGGCGTCGGGGTAACCGAGCTCGTCGGTCGGCGCATCGGGCAACCGTTCGACCTCGCGGACGACGTCGTAGCCCAGGTAGCCGACGAGCCCTCCGTGGAGCGGAGGCAGCCCGGGCAGCGATGGGGCCCGGTAATGAGAAAGCACGGCCTCCATGGCCGCCAGGATCCCGCGGTCGGTAGGAACGCCCTCCGGGAGCGAGCCTTCCACCGAAACCCTCCCGTGGCGCAACGTCATTGTTGCCGACGGGCGGCGGCCTATGAACGACCAGCGGCCCCAAGTCCCGGCGTGCTCGACCGACTCCAGGATGAAACCTGGCTCGTCCTGGACCAAGCGGGCGTAGGCGGCGACGGGCGTGGTGAGGTCGGCCAGGAGCTCCCGCCATACCGGGACGATGCTCCACTCGCCGCGCCAGGGAGACGAACTCGTCCCTGCTCGGGTGCGCCCCCCCGCTCACTTGTCGCCCATTACTTGTCGCCCACTACCGGTAGCCCACTACTGGTCGCCCATTACTGGTTGCCAGGCTGAGCGACCTCGTCTGGCCCGAAACTGCTGTAGAAGCAGCTGCGGGCGCCCGTGTGGCAAGCGCCCGCACCCTCCTGCTCGACTACGAACAGCAGGGTGTCCCCGTCGCAGTCGTAGTAGGCGGCTCGCACGAACTGGCGGTCGCCCGATGTGTCGCCTTTGCGCCAGCGGGCCTGGCGGCTGCGGGACCAAAACACTGTGCGGCCCGATTCGAGCGTTTCGCGCAACGTGCCCTCGTTCATCCAGGCCATCATCAACACCTCGCCCGTGCCGTGCTCCTGGACGATCGCAGGCACCAGGCCGTCGGCGTTATAGGTGACCGCAGCTAGCTGTTCGGGAGTGGGGGCGATAGGAGTCGTAACTGGCATCGTCCCATGGTAAGCGACCGCCGCAGAACGACGTCAGGCACTTCTAACCGCCGGCCATGGCGCCGACGACCACGAACACGTCCGCACCGCGGGCAATCGCATCGGGGAGCAACGCGTCCGGGGCCTCGTTCGAAAGATCGGCCTCACCGGCAAAAAACCTGATGAACGGCCGGCGTTTCGCGGTACTAGTGCGGTCGCGGATGGTCCCGAGCAGTACGGGGTAGTGCTGTTCCAACGCGCCGAGGACCGAGCGCTGCGTCACGGGGCCGGTGACCTCCACGACGACCTCTGGGCCCACCCCGGCGAGGATGCGCAGCTGCGCCGGCAGGCGGACACGGACCAGAGAGCTCACGGCAAGGTTTGGGCCTCGACCGACAGGACCGCAGGGAAGTCGCGCACAACGGCCGCCCAACTGTCCCCGGCGTCGGCGGAGGCATAGACCTGGCCTCCGGTTGTGCCGAAATAGACGCCGCAAGGGTCGAGAGAATCGACAGCCATGGCGTCGCGGTACACGTTCACGTAGCAGTTTTGCTGAGGCAACCCATTGGTAAGAGGCTCCCACTCGTGGCCGCCGGTACGGCTGCGGTAGACGCGGAGCTTGCCTTCGGGTGGGTAATGCAGGGAGTCGCTGGTTATCGGGACGACATAGACCGTCTCGGGCTCGTGGGCGTGCACGTCGATGCAGAACCCGAAGTCAGAAGGAAGCCCCTCGCCCACGTCGTGCCAGGAGTTGCCGGCGTCGTCGCTGCGCATAACGTCCCAGTGCTTCTGCATGAACAGCACGTCCGGGCGCGACGGGTGGAGCGCGATGCGGTGCACACAGTGCCCGACATCCGCATCTGGATCTGGCAGGACGCCTTCTGAGCTCAGGCCGTGGTTGGCGGGCCGCCAGGTCTCACCCGCATCCTCGCTGCGGAACACCCCTGCGGCGGAGATCGCAACGAACATCCTCGAGGGGTCGTCAGGGCCGATGATGATCGTGTGGAGGCATAGGCCGCCAGCGCCCGGTTGCCACGACGGAGCCGTCGGATGGCCGCGCAAGCCCACCATTTCCTGCCATGTCTGGCCACTGTCGGTTGAGCGGAACAGCGCCGCGTCCTGGGCGCCGGCGTAAACCGTGGCAGGGTCGTCGAGAGACGGCTCCAGGTGCCAGATCCGGGTGAACTCCCAAGGCCTCAGGGTGCCGTCATACCAGGGGTGCGTCCCCGCCTCGCCTTGGTAAGCGAAATCGCTCCCGACAGGGCCCAGGTCTTGCCCGCCGTCGTCGGAGCGCTGGACAAGCTGGCCGAACCACCCGCTCGACTGGGAAGCGTAGAGCCGCTGCGGGTCAGCTGGGGACCCTTTCAGGTGGTAGATCTCCCACCCGGCGAAGTGCGGCCCCTCCACCTGCCAGCTCTGTCGACTGCCATCGGACGTCAGCACGAAGGCTCCCTTCCTCGTGCCTACCAAAAGCCGCACTCCGCTCATCGCATAACCTCCGGCGAGATATTCCTCACAGATATAGCCCCGTGCTATCCGTCACCCTTTCCGCGGCCACGGCGTGGATGTCGCGCTCGCGCAGGATCAGGTAGTTGTCGCCCTGTACCTCCACCTCGAAGCGGTCCTCGGGGTTGAACAAGACGTGGTCGCCCGGCTTTATAGCCCTCACGTGGGGGCCGGTCGCGACGACCTCGGCCCAACTGAGGCGCCTGGGGATCTCGGCGGTCGCAGGGATGAGGATGCCGGACTTGCTCCGCCGCTCCCCTTCCGACTTCGGGACCTGCACGAGCACCCGGTCGGTGAGCATCTGGATCGCTTGCTTCGGCTCGCCGGGATCGCCATTGGGGGTCACCTCCGGCAAGCTAGCGCGCTACCGGCCGGACGGTCACACCGGCTGCTGCGAGCGCGGCTTTGGCGTCGGCAACAGTCGCTTCCCCGAAGTGGAATATGGACGCTGCCAACACGGCGTCGGCTAACCCGACGATGGCGCCGTCCACCAGATCGGCAAGGGTGCCGACCCCGCCGCTGGCGACAACCGGGATCCCGGTCGCCTCGACCACTTTGCGGGTCAGCTCGAGGTCGTAACCCTGCCTCGTCCCGTCCCGGTCCATCGAGTTGAGCACTAGCTCTCCTGCGCCGAGCTTCTCGCACCTGGCCACCCATTCCATGACATCGACGCCGGTCGGCACGCGCCCACCGTGGATATAAACCTCCCAGGCGGGCTCCGGGCCCGGCTTGCGGCGCATGTCGACGCCGACCACGGCGCACTGGGCGCCGAAGGTGTCGGAGATCTCGCGAACGAGCTCGGGTCGCGCGACGGCGGCGGAGTTGACGCTCACCTTGTCGGCGCCAAGGCGCAGCAGGCGCCGCGCGTCCTCGAGCGTACGGACACCGCCGCCCACGGTCAGCGGGATGAAAACCTGCTCCGCAGTTCGCGAAACGACATCCAGCATCGTCTCGCGCCGCTCGGCGGAGGCCGTTATGTCGTAGAACACGATCTCGTCAGCACCCTCGGCGTCGTAACGAGCTGCGAGCTCCACGGGGTCGCCGGCGTCGCGGAGCCCCGCGAAGCGCACCCCTTTGACCACCCTTCCGCCGTCGACGTCCAGGCAGGGGACGACCCGCACGGCTCTCATACGCCGCGGTCTCACGTGCGGTCTCACGCGGCTCCAGCCCCGCCGCGAGGCGGCCACCGCGTCGGGGACGCTGAAGCGTCCCTCATAGATCGCGCGGCCCACTATCGCTCCGGCAAGGCGCCGGCCAGCAACCTGCAAGCGGGCCAGGCGGCGAAGGTCGTCGAGCGACCCGGTCCCGCCGGATGCGATCAGGGGTATTTCGCAGGTCCTCAGCAGGGCGCGGTAGCCGGCCACGTCAGGTCCGAGCAACAGCCCATCGCGCGAAATCTCGGTCACGATGACAGCGGCAGCTCCCGCTGCTGCGAGCTCGCCTACGACGCTGGCTACGTCGCGGCCGGAACCCTCCGTCCATCCCCTTACCCTGACCTCACCGTTGCGGTGGTCGACGCCGGCGGCGACCTGGCCCGGCCACTGCTGTGCTATCTCGGCCAGGAACCCGCCCTGCAGCACAGCTGCCGTGCCGACCACCACTCGGGCAATCCCGGCGTCGAGCAGCTCAGCAACATCGGTCGGGCTGCGGACTCCGCCGCCGGCCTGGACAGGGATCCCGACTGCCGCCGCTATGGCCGCCACCACCTGCCGGTTGCTGGCCACACCTGTCCTGGCGGCGTCGAGGTCGACCACGTGGAGCCACCGGGCACCACTGGCCTCGAATGCCTGCGCGCGCTCTACCGGGTCTGCGCCGTAAACGGTCTCGCGACCGAAATCGCCTTCCGCCAGGCGCACGCACCGCCCTGCTCGCAGGTCTATCGCCGGGAAGAGTTCCATGGCTACGAACAGGCGCGCACGAAATTGGCAATTATCCCAAGGCCAACCGTCGAGGATTTCTCCGGGTGGAACTGGGTAGCCCACACGGTGCCGCGTTCCGCGGCCGCTGCAACCGAGCCTCCATAATCGCAAATCGCCACAGTCTCCTCACCAATTGGCGGCGCGTACGAGTGCACGAAATAGGCCCAGGCGTTGTGTTCGTAGCCAGCAAGAAGCCGGCCCCCCGCTCGCACGTCTAGGAGGTTCCATTGCATCTGCGGGCGCCTCACCCCGGCAGGCAGCAGCGCGACGGTCCCTTCGAAAATACTCAGCCCTGGGACCCCGGGCGATTCCTCTGACCCCTCGTAGAGGAGTTGCATCCCGACACAAATCCCGAGGAACGGGCGTCCCGAAGTGGCTGCGTCAAGGGTCGCCCGCCAGAGCCCGCTGAACGACAAAGCCTCGCTACAACGGCCAAAATTGCCCACCCCGGGCAGCACGACGCCATCGGCTCGAGCGATCTCAGCTGAGCTGGTCACAAGGCGAGCATCGGCGCCAACCTTGCAAAGAGCCTTTTCAGCCGAGCGCAGGTTGCCGATCCCGTAATCGACGACCGCTACGAACGGCTTCACCCAAGAACGCCCTTTGTCGAAGGCACCCCGCCGCCCTCCACCCTCACAGCGTCGCGCAAAGCCCGAGCGACTGCCTTGAAACTTGCCTCGAGGATGTGGTGGGTATTGCGGCCACTGCTCATCCTGATGTGGAGGGTTATAGCCGCAGAAGTACAGAACGCCCGCCAGAACTCCTCGGCGAGCTGCGGGTCGAAAGGCGGGTCTCCGATCGGGTACGCCTCTCCCCCGGCGCCGGGGTCCACCTCGTAAACGAAGAACGGGCGGCCCGAAAGGTCAAGCGCCACCTCGATCAAAGCCTCGTCGAGCGGCACTGCGATCGAGGCGAACCGCCTCACGCCGGCCTTGTCCCCGAGCGCGTCATGGAGGGCCTCACCCAGGACGATACCGACGTCCTCAACGGTGTGATGAGCGTCGACCGCGAGGTCACCGGTGGCCTTCAACGAGAGGTCGAACCCGGCGTGGCGGCCGAGCTGGGAGAGCATGTGGTCGAAAAACGGCAGCCCTGTGGTGACTTCTACCTGTGCGGGGCCGTCGATACCCAGCCTCAAAGAGATCTGCGTCTCCTTCGTGGCGCGCTCTTTGGACACAGACCGGTTCATGGGACTGTCACCCTCGGTCACTTCAGTACCTCTTCCAACGCAGACAGGAACTTGTCGTTTTCTTCTCTCGTCCCTACCGTGGTGCGTAGGCACCCCTCCAGGCCGGGCCAGCTCGAGGTATCGCGCACCAGCACGGAACGTTGCACCAGAGCTTCCCAGGTTTCGGCCCCGCTGCGGCTTTCCGGGCGCCACAGCACGAAATTCGCCTGCGACGGCCATACCCGCACGGGCATTTTGGAAAGCTCGCGGATAATCCTGTCGCGCTCGGCGACTATCCACGCCACGCGGCTTTCCATCTGTTCGGAAAATTGCAACGCCAGCCGCCCCGCAGCTTGTTTCAGCGCATCCAGGTGGTAAGGCAGCGCCACGCGCTCCAACACCTTTACGACCTCCGAAGGAGCGATGACATAGCCAAGGCGGAGCGCCGCCATCGACCAGGTTTTCGAATACGTACGGACAACCGCGAGCGGCACCCCCTCGCCAACGAGCTCGAGGGCGGACCAAGCAGCGAACTGGCCGTAGGCCTCGTCGACGACCACGAGGGCGCCGGGCTCTTCTCTGAGCGCCGCCGCGAGGACCGCTGACACGGTGGACGCGTCTTCTGCCAACCCGGTCGGGTTGTTCGGGGAGCAGAGGAAAACAATCGACGGGTGCTCAGTTGCTATCAGCTCGACAGCCGCATCGGTATCGAGGGTGAAATCGGGCCGCCGCTGGCCTTGCACCATCTCTGTGCCGGTGAGGTGCGCGATGTGGGAATGGAGAGCGTAAGTCGGCTCGAACATGGCCGCTTTCCGCCCGGCGCCCCCGTATGCCAGGCATATCGATTGGAGCACCTCGTTCGAGCCGTTGGCAGCGAAAACCTGTTCCGGGCGGACTCCGTGCAACTCGGCTAATGCCTCCCGCAAGGCCCGCGCCGAGCGGTCCGGGTAGCGGTTGTAGGCGATGTCGCGGGCCTGGGCGACAAGAGCCTCCAGGAACTCAGGCGGCGGGGGGTACGGCGACTCGTTGGTATTGAGCCGCACCTCTACGGGGACCTGGGGAGAGTGGTAGCCCTCGCGAAGGCCCAGATCTGCGCGCGGCTCGGGGAACGCACGAGCCGGGCTGGCTTGCGGGCTCATTGTGCCACCCGGGCCATCGGGGAGAACGGGGCGGTCGCTGCCGTCTTGCGGTCGGGGCGGTCGGGGCGGCCCGGGCACCTTCGCTCGCCCGGCGAGATACCGACTCTGCGTGCGCCGCGAGACCTTCGGCCCGTGCGATAGCGGCCACGTGGGCGGCGACCCGGCGAAGCGCCTGCTGGTCGAGGCTCACGACGTGGACACGCTTCAAGAAGTCCTGGGTGCCGAGAGCGCTCGAGAACCTCGCACTTCGCGCGGTCGGGAGCACGTGGCTCGGACCGGCCACGTAGTCCCCGACGCTGGCCGGTGCCCACTGCCCGCAGAAGACGGCGCCGGCCGCCTTCACCAGCGGGACGAGCGCTTCGGGGTCGGCGGTCATCAGTTCCAGGTGTTCGGGGGCCACCACGTTGCAAACGTCGATCGCCTGGGCGGGACCGTCCACGAGCACCGACCACCCGCCTTGGGCGAGCGTCGCGGTCACCTCCTGGCGGCGTGGCGACTCGGCCACGAACCGCTCGACCGCCTCCTCGATAGCTTCGGCTACCTCTTCTGACCAGCTGACGAGCCAGGCCAGCCCGTCTGGCCCGTGCTCGGCCTGCACGACGAGGTCAAGCGCGGCGTACTCAGCGGGGGCGCTCCCGTCCGCCACCACCACCACCTCGGAGGGGCCAGCAAATGCCGAGGGCACCCCTACCGCGCCTTCCTGTGCGACCAGGCGTTGTGCCGTCGCTACATATAGGTTGCCGGGGCCGACGATGACGTCGACCGGGCGAAGGGTCGCGGTGCCATAAGCCATCGCCGCGATCGCCTGCGCCCCGCCCACGGCGTAGACCTCGTCGACGCCGGCAACCGCCGCCGCTGCCAACACGGCTGCGCTCACATGGCCGCTCGGGCCAGGTGGTGAGCAAACGACTACTTCGGCCACGCCGGCGACCTTGGCGAGTATGGCGGTCATGAGCACGGTCGAAGCGAGCGGCGCCCTCCCACCGGGGACGTAGCAACCGGCCCTGTCAACGGGCACGAGGAGCTCTCGCGTGACGATGCCATCTGCCCCGGTGTGCTCGAAACCGTGATGGGCGACGAGCTCGGCCTCGTGGAAATCCCTTATGGCACGGGCCGCTTCCTCGAGAGCGGTACGCAGCTCAGGAGAAACCTGTTCGGCGGCGGCTGCTATTTCCTCCGGCGGTATCCGCAACGACGGCGGCACGACACCGTCAAAGCGCTGCGTCAACTCGGCCACCGCCTTATCCCCGCCGGCCTTCACAGCTGCCAGGATCTCTTTCACCACCTGGACAGGGCCTTCCTCGACGGGCTTAGGCCCGGGCAACAGGGCTCGCAGATCTCCACTGACGCCGCGCAAGTCAAGCCTGGTGAGCAACTGTGCCATTAGGACGATGCTAGCGAGGGCGGCGGTCGCGGCCGGGGGCAATTGGCGCGGCCGGCTAGTGCTCGCCGCCGCATGGCGCGGCCAACGGGCGCTTAGGGAGCTATCGGCCCTCCGGCAGCTACGACCGTGTAGGAGTAGGGCACCGCGGCCACTTCATCGGCATCTGGCAGGACGTCACCGGTCGGCAGGAAACTGTCGAGGGTGAAGTCGTCGATGTAAAGAGTTCCCTTCACGACGCTACCTACCGGTGCCGTCGGCTTGATCGCAACCAGGACCGCCACGCTCTGGCCCGGCCCGAGGTAGCGGAAGTGGGAGAAGCTGAGGGCCGCTTGCCACAGGTCGTCGGTGTCGGTGCGCACCGCCGGGTCGAAGGCCTGGGTGACAGCAGTGACGGTAGCAAGCGCCACTTCTTTGGGGGCGCCTCCCGGCGGGATAAGGGCCGACCTCTTCGGGGTTGAGGGCCCAGAGCCCTGGGCTTACCTCGGGGGAGGTCAGGCTCACGCTTTGGGTATTGGTGCCGGTCGAGCTACTGACACCGCCGGCTGTGACCACCGGGGACACGTCGGGGTCGCCGATGGTGTGGTTCATGTCGAACGACACCGTCCCTGTCCCGGCCAGGCGCTGCACCGTTGCGTTCAACTGGGTCGTGCCCGTAGGCACGAGGTACAGCGGGAAGCTGAGCCCGGCGCCTAGAGGCAGCTCGAGGAGGTCGGCGACGTTTTTGGGGTCGAGATCAGGAAGCGTGATCGTTGTGGTCTTGTCAAGCCTCGGATCCACGAAATATGCCTCGGGGGCCACTCCGGAGTTGGCGATGTCAACCTGGAAGAAGGTTTCCTGCCCGTGCGCCAGCTTGGCCGATGGGGAGTTCGGCAGGCTCTTGCCGCTCGCCCGCACCTGGTTGAACTGGATGCTGCCCGAGAACGGTTCGGTCAGCTCGTTGCCCGTAACGGGGTTCGTCCACTGCAGGACCAGTTCCCACTGACCGGCTTGCGGCGCCACCGCGTACATCTGCAGATAAGGGGTGGCCCCGGGGACAAGGGTGTATGCGGCCTTCGGCTCCGCGCTGCTGCCCGAAGGCACGAACGTGTAGTTGCCCGAGTAACCGATCTGCTGGCCCCCTGGCGACACCAGGAACCCGATCAGGTGCTCGTTCGGGTCGGTGCCGAGCGCAACGGTCGTATTGAGTTCCGTTTCACCGGGCGGGACCTGGAAAAAGTAAGTGTTCGTCTCGGCTTCGGAGCCGGCGCGGCCGTTGCCGCCCGTAAGGACTCCTTTGAAAGTGCCGCCCCCGGCACCGATAGCGATGGTCGTCCGCACGGTAACCGGCACCGTGGTCTGACCGCCGGCCGAAGACACGACGATGGACTCACTGGTGTCGCCGGCCAAACGAGGGTCGGTTACCGACATTGCGGCGGTAGCGGTCGCGCCAGGAGCGATGGTCAACGAGGAGGGGCTGATCGCCGCCGCGCTTGTATACCGCCAGGTGCTCGCGTCCCACTGCACCGTCCCGCTGGTCCCTATTCCCCCCTTTACGGCGCCGTTCTGTTCGGTGAAGAACAGCGCTGTCCATCGACCGGCTGGCGGGTTGGTCACTTCGACTTCCCCGTAGTCGCCCAGGCCCTGGGGATCGGAATAGCCGGCATAGGTGCCGCTCGGGTCGAAGAGGGCTACGTGCAGGACCGAGCTCTGACCAGTGTCCTGGTAGTCCGCGTCGAAAACAAGGCGGGAATCGCTCGCCGCCGGCACCTTGAAAGTCTCGGTCTGGTACACCTCGGTGACCCCGCTCCAGATGGGGAACGCCCCCATGTTCGTCGTCGGCGTCAGGGGGTCGATGGTGAACTCCTTCACCCCGCTGTCGTAGACCTTGTGCGAGAGCCTTCGGGTCGAAAGCCCGACCGTCATTGGCGCCGAGCCGGTGTTGGTCAGGGACACCTGCTGGGTGCTGGTGGCGCCCGGCAGGCCCACGACATTCACCTGATTTGGGCTGATCAGGAGAGCCCCGGAGGGGGGGCGCAAAGCGGTCGCGTCCGGCTTGGTCGCGTCGCGCGTGCGTCAGCTGGTCGCATGAGCTGGTCGCGTCAGCTGGTTGCGTCAGGGCTCACCCGCACGGGAGACGCGACTGCCGTGGTCGTGGTTGTGCTCGTGGACGTTGTGGTGGCGACCGTGGTGGTCGTCGTTGCGGCCGGGACCGTGGTGTGGTCGTCGTGGTGGGGGCGGCCGGCGCGGGCAACGACTCGGCAAGCTTGACGGCGCCGAGGACGTTGAGCAGGCCCGCGCCTTGTTCGTCAGCAGGAGAACCGATGTCGGTGGCCGTGCTGCACAGGATCTCCTTGACAAGCGCCGGCGAAGGATCCACGCCGCCGTGAGTGCTGGCGTAGGCCTGTATGACGTCGGCCGCCGCCGCTGCAGTTAGCGGGGCCGCCTCGCTCGTCCCACCGAAGCTCTGTACCCCGATGTCCTTGCCAGCGAAGGTGTCGGCACAGCCTGTGTAGCGCTTGGGGTCGGTCGAGCACAGGGCCCAGTTGGAGTCGCCAGGGGCGACCAGGTCGACGGTTCCTCCGGACTGGCTGTAACCGCCCGAGGAGAAAGACGCCACGTTGTTGCTGAGCCAGGTGCCGTTGCCCACGACGGGGTTGTAGAAGCCGCCCTCGTCGCTCTGTGCGTAGTCGCGGAAGTTGGTGGTGGCGCCCACGCTGATGACGTCGGGGTCTGTGGCAGGCGACCCGATCGTGCTCGTGAGGCCGGCGTCGCCCGAGCTTGTGACGACCGTGACCCCGGCGGCCACAGCCGCTTCGTCAGCGTCCCGCACGACGTCGAGGGCTGTGTCGGGGAAATCTCCGGAGCCGAGAGACTCGTTTATGACCTTGGCCCCGTGTTGCACGGCGTACTGCACGGCTTGGACGATGCTCGAGGTGTTTGCGCCTTGGGCGTTGCCGATGACCTTCAGGACCAAAAGCGAGGCCCCTGGGGCCACGCCAACGATCTTGACCCAGCACCCGCTCTTCGGGAAGGCGCATTTCAGGTCGGGGTTCACGTACTGGGCGAGGTTGTACGCCTTGTTGCCCTGGGCCACGATCGAGCTCGCGTCGCCGAAGGCTTCCGCTCCGTCGGTCTTCGCTGCCGTGCCGTCCCCGGAAAAGTCCAGGTACTGGGTGATCACGGGCGTTCCTGCCTGGCCGTAAGCACCGTTGCGCACGAAGTCGGGGTTCTTCGGGTCAAGCCCGTCTGCCAAGACGGCGACTGTGACCCCGGACCCGTCGATACCCATGGCCCGGGCCTGGTTGGCATTGATGTCCTTGAGCGCCTCGGGGTCGAGCTCGGGATGCGAGCGCGTGCCGCAGAATCTGGCTTGCCGGCGCGAGCGCGTGCGCGTGCAGCACCGGCTTCGCTCTCTGGGCTGGTGCTGATCGCCCGGCGGCGCCATTGCGAGGCGGTGGCTGGGCGGCCCGTGCGAGTGCCGGCGGCGGGCAGCAGGGGGCCGAGGTAGACGGCAACTGGGCCCAGGCTGAGCCGAGCTGTCCGGGACGACCTGAGAAATCGCTCGGGAGGTGCCAAGAGCGCTCGCCAGGGCGGGGCTGACGAGGGCGGTTATGGAGTCCACCAAGGTGGTGGTGGAGAGCACCTTCGCACCGCCCGCTTTGAGCTCGGCCAGGACTGCCGCCTGCGCCGGGCAGGCAACGCCGGCAGTCGTCCTTGCCCGCGCGGGGCACGCCGCCTTCAGCAGCAGGATCACGTTTTCCGAAGCCCGCCCTGCTTGCTGGGCAACCCGCTTGGCTTGGGGGCCTGCTTGGCGTTGGCCTGCCTCGCCGGCGTGCGACCGGCTGCGGCGCACGACGCCAACAGGTTGGGCGACAAACGACGTCGCCAGGATCAGTGCGGTGCCCGCGGCAACTCGGGCCGCCCGGTAGCTGGAGCGAGTTATGGCTTGCAACGTTCCCGTCCTTAGTGGTCCTGACCGTCCGGCAAACCGACCTCATGGAACGGCGCGCTGGCTCGACAACAAACGTAGGCGCAATCTATCGGCCTCCTGCCCCAACTCCGCCAGATCCAGCCAAGTGAGCGCCACAGAACTACTTACGTAAGGAAGGCGGCGGCGGATGCCGCGCCTCTGGCTGCACGCCCACTATTGCCGGGCGCCTGGCATGCTGGGGCTCCATGAGCGCTGGTGCGGAACTTACGGCTGTTTCGAGCACCCTTGGGGAGCTCACCAATCGGGTCGGCCGCATCATCGCAGAGCTCTCTCCAAGCGAGGAGGAGCGCTACGGGAACGACCTGCTCGAGGTGGAGCGCACGTTGGGCGTCGCCAACAGGAGGCTCGAGAGGCTCGTAGCCGGGCGGCACTAGCCCGCAAGCCGCATGAGCGGCGCTAGCGCCCGGCCGACAGCCGCCGCTAGCGCTTGGCCGCAGGCACCGCCGCTAACGCTTAGCCGACAGGAACGAACGGCAGGAAGGCGGAGGGCAGAAGTCCGCCAGCACGCATTCGGCGCAGCGTGGCCGGCGGGCGATGCAGACACGCCGGCCGTGCAGGATCAGGCGGAGGCTCATCGGGCCCCACTCGCGGCTCGGGAGCATGGCACACAGTTCGGCCTCGACCTTCACAGGGTCGGTCTGCTTCGGTGAGGCCGAGGAGCAGGCTGAGGCGGCCCACATGGGTGTCGACCGGCAACCCTGGCAAACCGAAGCCGACGCTCAGCACGACATTCGCCGTCTTGCGGCCGACCCCGGGCAGGGTAACCAGGTCCTCCATCGCCGTCGGCACGACGCCGCCGAACCTGCTCGAAACCGCGCTTGCCAGAGCAATGATGTTCTTTGTTTTTACACGGAAAAACCCGGTCGGGTGGATGATCTCCTCTACCCTTTCGGGGCTGGCTGCGGCCAGGTCCTCGGGGGCCGGGTACTGCCGGAAGAGGGTCGGCGTGACAGAGTTCACCTGTTCGTCGGTCGTCTGCGCAGACAGCACCGTCGCCACCAGTAGTTCCCACGGCGTGGAGAAAGTTCAGCGCGCATAGTTCCTTCGCGCTACCGGGGTATTCGACGGACAAGCGCTCCGCGGCCAGCTTCGCCCGGCCGGCGGGAGACCTCGGACGGGCTGATGGCACGCCACGAGGCTAGCGACTGGGTGGGCCACGGCAGGTAACGTTCCGCGGCGCTAGCTTCGTGCACGTGCACGATATCCGGGTCATGCGCCACCTCGACAGCGAAGACCTTGCGGCTGTCACCGGCCTCCTGGACGGCTGCGAGCGAGGCCGACGCGCACCCTGCGCTCGGCGAACATGCCTGGCTCGACCTGGTCCAGGGAGGCCGGGAGGGCTTTGCCGGCCTTGTGGCGTGGGAACCCGGCCACGCCCACCCGGTGGGTTATGCCCAGCTGAACCTTGGCCCTGATGGCGGCGGTGACCGCCCGAGCTGGGCCCTCGAGGTGGTCGTCGACCCCCACCACCGCACACCTGGGAACACCGTCGCGACAGACCTCGTGCGCAGCGCGATCGACCTGATCTCCAAAGAGGGTGGAGGGCACCTGCACCTCTGGGTGAGCCAGCCGGCCCCGTACCACGAACGGATGGCCGCAGATGCCGGCTTGTCGCACGGGCGCTCCCTCTACCAGATGCGGAGGCCGCTCCCGGCACGAGGAGCACTCAACGCTCGCACACGAGGCCGTTCAGGCCGGGGCAGGACGAGCAGGCCTGGTTGGAGGTCAACAACCGGGCTTTTCGCTGGCACCCTGAGCAGGGCGGCTGGACCGAAGAGACGCTGAAAGCCCGCGAGGCGCAGCCGTGGTTCGACCCGCGGGGCTTCCTGCTCTACGAGCTCGAGGGCCGCCTCGCGGGGTTCTGCTGGACCAAGGTCCACGACCAGCACGGCGAGTCTTTCGGCGAGATATACGTGGTGGCAGTCGACCCCGACTTTTCCGGCCGAGGCCTTGGCCGCCAGCTCACCCTCGCCGGCCTCGACTACCTGCCGAGCGAGGGGACCACCGAGGCCATGCTCTACGTGGACGCGAGCAACGTCAGGGCGGTCAAGCTCTACATAGACCTGGGCTTCACCCTCAACCACATAGACCGCGCTTATACCGGCGACATCCCGGCGTATACGGGCGACGCCGGCGACGCCGCGCACTAGGCCCCGACTAGTCGACCTCGAGGCCGCTTCGACCTAAAGGTCGGCGCCGTCTACGTCAGCCAGGACGCTCACCTGCAGGTCAGGTGCCACTTCCATGCCCTTGCGCCAAACAGAGCGGGCCACGATCTTTGACGTGTCGACCCGGTCGCGGTACTTGCTGGCGATCAGGCGGACCTCCTCGAGCAGGCCTTCCGAAAGAGTCGTCGGGTTGAGCCCGAGCGACAGGAAACGCTCGTTTTGTACCACGAGGTCGTTCTCGGCGGCTTCCTTGCGGGGGTTCGGCAACATCACGACTTCGGCTCCCGTGAGCTTCGAGATCAGCGCTGCGAGATCCTTGACCTTGTGGACTTCGGTCGTCTGGTTGAACACCGACACCCGCTCACCTGTGGCCGGAGGGTTGTTGATCGCTATCTCGATACAGCGCACGGTGTCACGGATATGGATGAACGCCCTCGTCTGGCCCCCTGTGCCGTGGACCGTCAGGGGATGGCCGATCGCGGCCTGCATCAAGAACCGGTTGAGCACGGTGCCGTAGTCGCCGTCGTAGTCGAAGCGGTTGACCAGGCGCTCGTCCAGGCCGGTCTCGTTGGTCTGGGTGCCCCACACGATCCCCTGGTGGAGGTCGGTGATCCGGACGCCGTCGTTCTTGGCGTAGAAGGCGAAGAGCAGCTGGTCGAGCGTCTTGGTCATGTGGTACACCGAGCCCGGGTTCGCCGGGTGGAGGATCTCCCGGACCAGCTCGCCATCGGGGGTCGGGACCTTTACGGCCAGGTAGCCCTCGGGTATCGGGGCCGAGCCGGACCAACCGTAGCCGTACACGCCCATCGTGCCGAGGTGCACCACGGCCGCATCGAGCTCGGCGTCGTGAGCGCGCAGAGCAGGTTGTGCGTGCCGCGCACGTTGTTGTCGACGGTGTAGCGCTTGGCCTTCGGGCGAACGCATCGAGTACGGCGCTGCCCGCTGCTCGGCGAAGTGGACGATCGCGTCGGGCCGGAACTCCTGGAGCAGGCTGAGGAGCTTGTTGTACTGGGTGCCAGGTCCAAGTTGACGAAACTGATGTCCCGCCCGGTCGCAGCCTTCCAAACCCGCAAGCGCTCACCGATCGGCCTGATCGGGGTCAGCGACTCAACCTCGAGCTCGATGTCGATCGACCGGCGAGAAAGGTTGTCGACGATGACGATGTCGTGGCCCTTCGCCGAAAGATGGAGCGAGGTCGGCCACCCGCAGAAGCCGTCCCCCCCGAGGATCATGATCTTCATTGCTCACCTATCCCTAGTTTGCCGACCCGTGCTCAGGCTAATGCCTGGTGTACAAGTCCGTCCCAACAACTCTTCAGTTACGTCTTCGGCTGCCTAGGCGACCTAGGCTGGCGGCTGTGCCGGGGCCTTCGACATCAGGCGTGACGAGCTAGCGAGCCTGTTGCTGACGAGCCAGGTTACCGCACCGAGCAGGTCTGGAGGGGCTCTGGGAAAGGGGCCTGCCTGGCCCGGCGACATGACCGACCTGCCAAAGGCCTGCGTGAACGGCTCGGGGAGGCGCTGGAACCTGCCCTCCACGAGGTCGCACGGTCGGTCTCGTCGGACGGCCAGACGACCAAGTGGCTCTGGGAGCTTGCCGACGGCCGGCGCAGGTCGAAACGGTCCTGATGCTCTACCCCGACCGCGCGACGGTGTGCGTCTCGAGCCAGGCCGGCTGTGCCATGGGCTGCGGTTTTTGCGCCACCGGCCAGGCCGGCTTCGACCGCCAGCTCTCGGTCGGGAGAGATCGTCGAGCAGGTCGTCGAGGCGCGCCGCGAGGCGCTCGCCCCGCCGCCTCGGCAACGTCGTCTTCATGGGCATGGGCGAGCCGTTGGCCAACTACGACCGAACGTGGTCGGCGGTGGAGCTGCATGCATTCCAACCTGGGCATCTCGGCGCGCCACATCACGCTGTCGACCGTAGGCGTCGTCCCCGGCATCCGCCGGCTCGCCACCGAAGCCCTGCCCGTCAACCTCGCGGTCTCCCTGCACGCCGCCCACGACGAGCTCCGCGACCAGATCGTCCCGCTCAACCGCCGTTACCCGATCGCGGTGCTCATGGGGGCCTGCGGGGAGTACCTGGCTGCCAAAGGGCGGCGGCTTTCGTTCGAGTGGGCACTGATCGACGGCGTGAACGACACCTATCGCGATGCTTCGGAGCTCGCCGAGCTCGCGCAACCCTTCGGGGCCCACGTCAACCTCATCCCGCTCAACCCGACCCCGGGCTACGCCAGCCTGGGATCGCCGCCAGCACGCCGTGGCGGCATTCCGCGACTGGTTGCGGGGCCTCGGCATCAACGCCACGGTGCGAGCCAACAGGGGGACCGACATAGGCGCCGCGTGCGGTCAGCTTGCGTCCCGGGAGCGCTCAGTCGCCCACGCAGGGGCACGGCCCTGGGACGGGGCAGTGCCACACGGACGCCCGACGGTGCCACACTGAGTAGTAGTGGCTAACACCCAGTGGCTCGACAAGAGCCATCCCCAGACGCTGCTGTCGGCCAACATGTTGCTCTACTTCTTCGCGGGTTTGTGGATCCTCGAGGTGTTGCTCGGGGTCGGCATCCCGTTTTTCGGGCTCCTCGCTATCCCGGCGATCTTCGCTGGGCTCGGCATCGCCAACGAGAAGAAGCTTGGCTACTGGGGCGGAGTGGCCGTTGCAGTAATAGATGTCCTGTTCTGGCTCGTGTTTTTCACCGCAGCGATCAACGTGATCATCAACCTGATCTTCGCGGCGGCCCTGGTTGCCCTGTTGCTGCACCCGATGAGCCGGAGCTACGAGCGCATCTGGTTCAAGCCAATGAAGGCACGCGGCCCGAAGCGCCGGCGTTAGCCGCCCAGCCGCCAAGCGGCTCACCGCTGCTCAGCTAGCTCACTCAGCCGGGAGGAGCGGGTCCACGAACTCGCGGGCGTCGAAGGGCACCAGGTCCTCTGGCCCTTCGCCCAGCCCTACCAGCTTGATGGGGATGCCCAGCTCGCTCGTGATCGCGACGGCGATCCCGCCCTTGGCCGTCCCG
This sequence comes from uncultured Acidimicrobiaceae bacterium, assembly GCA_963834735.1. GTDB lineage: Bacteria > Actinomycetota > Acidimicrobiia > Acidimicrobiales > Palsa-688 > Fen-671. The sequence goes on from CAWICT010000006.1 coordinate 101,592, forward strand.
TCCAGCTTGGTCAGGACGATACCGGTGACCGCGACCGCTTCGGTGAACTACGCGCCTGAACGAGCCCGTTCTGCCCGGTGGTCGCATCCAGCACCAGCAGCACCTCGGTGACAGAAGCTGGAGGCCGGTCAGCCACCCGGCGGACCTTCTTGAGCTCCTCCATCAGGTTGACCTTGTTATGCAACCGGCCGGCAGTGTCGGCCAGCACCAGCGGGATTTGCCGGGCGTTGGCGTGCTGGACGGCATCGAAGACGACAGCGCCCGGGTCGCCCCCTTCGTTGCCCCGCACGAAGCCGGCGCCAGCCCGCTCCGCCCAGAGCTCCAGCTGATCGGCCGCAGCCGCCCGGAACGTGTCGCCGGCGGCGAGGACCACCCGCCTGCCTTCGCTCTCCTCACGCATCGCCACCTTGCCGATCGTGGTCGTCTTGCCCACCCCGTTGACCCCGACGAACAGCCACACCGTCGTCGTCCCGGCCGCGGCCCTGTGCAGCTCACGCTCCCCTTCCAGGCGACTGACCAGCTCCTCGCGCAGAGCGTCAACCAGTTGCTCGGGGGTAGCTAGACCGTCGCGGCGGGCGCCCTCCTTGAGGCCCTTGAGCAACTCGTCGGTCGTCAGGATGCCGACATCGGCCAGCACCAGGGCCTCCTCGAGCTCGTCCCAGGCCTGCTTGTCGATCTTGCCCCGCCTGCGCACCCCTGCCAGCTGGTCCGCGAGCAACGACCTCGCCTTGCCGAGACGGTCCCGGAACCTCGGCCGTTCGAGTACCTGAGGCGACTGCTCGGCCACCGTGGCTTTCTCGAGTGCCAGGTCCGGTTTAACCCTCGGCGCTGTGGCCTCCGACGTCTGCTCGGGCTGGCAGCGTGTTGGCCCGCCGGGTGTTGGCTCGTCGGACGTTGCCCGGCTGGATGTTGGCTAGATGGGTGCGGCGCCGACGGTTGCGGGCCGGGGGGCAGCGGCGGCTGCGAGGGCCGCGAGGCGGGGCCGAGAGAGCCCGGTGCTCGCGCCTCCTGGCGATCACGGTGTAGCCGCCCATCCCTGCGAGCGCTACGAAGGCGACGCAGGCGACGATGATGATGACGAGCAGCATGACGGGTCGAGACTACTGGTGGTGCGCACGCTGGGCCAAGAGCCGCTCGGCGCGTGTGCTAAGCAGTGCGGCGAGGCAAGAGGCGAATTGACGGCACACCGACGCGGAGACGCCCTTGGGCTGGCATGGCTGGTCCTCGTGGTCGGCGCCTACCTGTCGCCCTCGCTGAAGGACGGTTTTTCGTTCGGCCCAGCCGATATCGGGCGGCAGCTGTCGTACCTGACCTACGTGCCGCACCTCGCCGTCCACAACTCGGTCAACGGCGACATCATCACCCAAGAGGTGCCCTGGAACACCCTCGACTGGTTGGCGGTCCACCACGGCCAGCTGCCCTTGTGGAACAACTATTCGGGCGACGGCATGCCTCTCATGTTGAACTTCGAGTCCAAGTCGTTCGCGCTCCCAACGCTGGTCGGCTACCTTTTCCCGCTGTCGGTCTCGTTCCTGGCGAGCATCGCGGCGCTTTTGTTGATCGCGGGCAGCGGGGCTTACGTCGCTGCGAGATTGATCGGTGCTGGTCCTCTCGGCGCCGCCTTGGCAGGCACGACGTTCATGCTTTCGGGCTCGCTAAGTGGCTGGGCGGGCTGGGCTGTCAGCGGGCCGCTCGTGTGGGCCGGTTGGGCGCTGGCTGGCGCGGTGCTGTGCTGGAAGCCCGGGCGCTGGCGCTCGGCCGGCGTCGTCCTGGTCGCGCTGTCGACGGCGTTCGCTGTTTACGGGGGCTTCCCGGAGACCCTTGCCCTCGGTGCTCTTGGAACCGGGTCGATCGTGGTTATCGCCGGGGCCTGCGGAGCGGTAAAGGGCAAGGTCCGCCTCGCCGGGCCCGCCCGCTTGACCGCCGGCGTCGCCGCTGGTGCGGCCCTTTCTTCTCCGCTGTGGCTGTCCGGGCTGTCGGTGCTGAGCCAATCCTCGCGTGCCGGGGAGAACGGGACGGGAGGGCTGCCGGTCCGCGCCCTGTCGCTCCTGTTCGCTCAGGGCTACGACGGGCTGCCAACAAAAGGCAGCGTCTGGTTCGGGCCTGTGGACTACTACGAAGCGACCGCCTACGTAGGGACAGTTGCCGTCGTGCTGGCGGTCCTCGCGGTCCTGGTCGGGTGGCGCCGGCCGGTCGTGGCCGGCCTCGTGGGGGCGGCCCTCATATCGCTGGTCGTCGTTTACACCACGACGGCGCAGCACCTGTTCACCGACCTGGGTGCCGGCTCTGTCGCAACCCAGCGCATGCTCCCGATGCTGGCCTTTGCGCTGGCCATGCTCGCCGGGCTGGGGACAGAGGCGCTCCGGCGGAGCTGGAGAGACACGACCGTTCGGGTCAAGCTTGCGGCGAGCACGGGCGCGTGCGCGCTAGTCCTGGCGTACCTTCTGATCGACGCCGGCAGCGGTGGCGTCACGGCTGCAGAACTGTCGGTCCGCCGCCATGCGCTCATATGGCCGGCGCTCACCCTCGCAGGTACCGCCGCCGGCCTCGCCGCTGCCACCTTCTCGCTCCGGCGCACCAACCTCGCCGCGGGCAGGCACTGCGAGGGCTCGGGCAAACGCAGACGGCCGGGCGGTGCGCGCCACCTTCGTCGTCCTGCTGGCCGCCCAGTCGGCCTACCTGGTGTGGGCCGGGATCGGGCTGAACAGCTACTCGTCGAACGCTTTCCCGGTCACCAGGGCGGTCGCCGAGCTGCAACGGCTCGTCGGCAACAAACTGCTTGCGCTGGACGGGCCGAACAGCCGAGACGTGACCCTGTGGACGGGTGCAGGCATCTACCCCGAGGTCAACATCGGCTACCAGATCCGGGAACTGGCCGTCCACGACCCGGTCACCCCTCCCGCCTATTTCAAGACCTGGCCGGACGCTGCGGCCACGGCAAATTACGGCCTGGGGAACAACATTTTTGCCCCATCGGTCACATCGGCGGCGTTGGCACGCTTTTACGGGGCGTCGTACGTGCTCGCCACGTACAAACGCGTCCCCAAGGGCACCAAGCTGGTGGCCACGATCGCTGTCCCGATCGGCGGGACGCTCAAGCTCTACAGCGTCCCGGGGGCCGCCCAGTTCAGCTTCCCCTCAGGTAGCAGCGCCCGGGTCGTGTCGGCGCGACCAAACCGGCAACGCCACGTGGCGGCTCGCCGTGGAGGTGCCCACTCGCTCCACCATGACGTTGCGCCTCACCTACGTGCCTGGCTGGCACATCGACGCAGACGGGCGTGCCCTGGCGGTCCAAAAGCTCGACGGGCTCTTCGTGGGCGCCGTCATTCCCCGCCGGTACCCGCACCATCGTTGTGAACTACTGGCCCAGCGACCTCACCGCCGGCTTCGCCGCAGCGCTCGCTGCGATAGCTCTTCTCGCGGTGGTCTCAGCTGCGGAGCTCACCCGGCTACGGCGCAGAGGTCAGGGGGCGACCGTTACTTCGGGGACCGGCGCAGGGCGTACCCTCGGGGACCGGCGGGCACCCGACCGGCGGCACTTCGGAGACCGGCGGCACTTCCGAGACCGGCGGGGCGTCGGGCACCGAGAGCACCCGCTCGATCCTCTCGCTCACTACGAGCGAAGAACCCCCCGGAGGCATGCTCACGCCGTAAAGGCAGTCGGCTGCTTCCATCGTGCGCTTTTGATGGCTGACTATCAGCAATTGCGCCTCCACGCGGAACTCGTTCAAAAGGTCGAGGAACCGGTGCAAATTGACGTCGTCGAGCGCCGGCTCCACCTCGTCCATCATGTAAAAGGGGGAAGGCCTGCTCCGGAAAACAGCAAACAAGAACGCCAATGCCACGAGGCTGCGCTCGCCTCCTGAAAGTAGCGAGAGCCTGCGGATGTTCTTGCCCGCGGGCCGAACTTCGAGGTCGACACCGGACTCCAGGATGTTGGAGGGGTCAGTACAGGAACAAAGATCCGTGGCCGCCGGGGAACAGCATTGTGACGAGCTTGCTGAAATTTTCTGCGACATCGTCAAATGCGGCCTTGAAAACCATGATGATCTCGGCGTCCACCGCTCTAATTACCTTGCTGAGCTCTCGCCTGGCGCCCGAGACGTCATGGAGCTGGCCCTCGAGGAACTTGTGCCGTTCTTCGAGGGCCGCGTACTCCTCGAGGGCGAGCGGGTTGACCGGGCCGATGAGGCGGATCTCGCGCTCCAACTCGCGTGCACGGGTCGGGGCGCTGGAACCGGCCGGCAGTGGCGGGCATTCGGCACCCTCGAGCGCCTCGGGCTCGCAATCGAGTTCCCGGCGTACCGTCTCGGTGAGCGCCTCGAGGCGCCCCTTCATCTGAGCCTCCTCCAACTCGCTGCGGGAGATCTGCTCCCGGACCGCAGAGAGTTGTCGTTCCACGCCCGAGCGTTCGCGCCGCAACGCCTCGAGGTGGTCCGCGGCAAAGCGCAGGGACTCGGCCTCCGCTTGGCGCATCTCGCGCAAAGCGCCGAGGGTGGCCTCCAGGGTCGCCAACCTGGCGCTGACAATGAGGCTGAGCCGGGCGATCGCACTGGCCATGGCGTCAAGGCGCACGCGACGATGAGCGGCCTCCTGACGTTCTGCGACGTGACCGGCCAATCGTTGCTCGACCTCGGCAAGACGTCGGCGGAGGAGGGCCCGCCGTTCCTCGACAGCGGTGGCGCGCACCTCGAGGTCCCTCCGCAACGTGGCCACGGCGCTGGTTCGCTCCGCCAAGCGGCTGCGGGCCGGCGCGTTCGGCCAGGGCGCGCTGGCTTTGTTCGGCGGCGGCCGCCTCGAGATCGGGTAGCAGCGCCAGGAGCTCCGAGGCGCGGTCGAGGTCGCGCGCGACGCCGGGCAGCCACTTGTGACTGCAGGTCAGAAAGGGCTTCCGCCTCGGCGGTGGCTTCGGCGAGGTCGGAGGCGGCCCGTCTGAGCGCCTCGTGTGCTACCTGAAGCGCGGACGCCCGTTCGGCCTCGGACCTGTGCACCTCCGATGCGGCCGACCGGGCCTGCTCCAAAGCAGCCTTGCAGTGGGCTTCGGCTGACGCCGCCTGCGCGGCGGCTTCTGTGGCGTCGCGAAGAGCTGCACCGGCCTCCTCCAAAGCGGCGCCCGTGGCACCGGTCCCATGCGCGCCCGTCCGCCAGATGCCGCCGGCACAGCGGTCGCCCGCCATGGTGACAACTACGAGCTCGGGGTGGTCGACCGCGAGGTCGACGGCAGCTTGCCATCCTCCGTCCACGACAACAGCCCGCGCGAGCAGCCTGTCGAGAAGCTCGGTTACCGCCGGGTGCCGAGACTGTGCGTGCAGGCGGAGCCAAGCGGAGCCCTCTCTCGGCGGCTCAGGCCCGATGGCCCCAGCCCGGCGCCGGTCCTGCCGCGGGAGACGGGCGGGCCGAAGCGAGCGATATGACAGCGCCGGCCGCTCCCTGGCCTGCCAGGTTGGCGAGGCCCTCGCGGGCCGCCTGCTCGCCCTCCATCAATACGGCGGAAAGCGCCTCCCCCGCCGCTGCCTCGAAGGCTGCCTCGTAACCCTCATCGACGTGGACGAGCTCCACGAGTGCCCCGAGCATGCCGTCGACCGAGGCCAGCCGGCGCGCACCCGCCCGGGCCCGCGCCTCATCAAGTGCCTGGGAGAGGGCCTCGGCCCGGGCCGACCACTTATGACGTTCAGCGTCTGCGGCCCGGCGCTCGTCTTCGGCCGACGCCAATGCGCGCTCCGCCAAGGCCTGGCTCGCACCCGCTTGCTCGACTGAACCTGCCAGGGCTGCGCCAGCGGCTCCCGCCTCGCGTATTACGGCCTCCGACTTCGACGCTTCTTCACGCAGGCGCTCCGCGCGAGCTGCCAGAGCAAGGGAGCGCTCGCTGGCACGCTGGAGGTCCGCCTCAGCCTCCTCGGCTGCCCTCGCCAGAGCGGATAGCTCGGCCCGAACCTCGCCGGCCCTTTCGCCGGCGTCCTCGGCTTGCCGCCCGCGACCTTCAGCGCGCACTCGTCAGTCGCGCGACCTTCTTCGCTGCGCTTCTTCGTACCCGCCGGACATTGCCTCCACGTCTGCCATGTCCCTGCTCAGGGCTTCCTCAGCCACGGTGAGCTCGACCTCGAGCGGCAGGAGCTCCTGAGCCTCGCGTGCGGTGCTTAGGAGCTGATCTTCCAATGACGCCGCCTCAGCTTCGAGGGAAGACACCACGTCGCTGTCGACCCCGGCGGCCCTGGCGCGCTCGATCCCCCGCGTTCGCTCCGCCAGCAGGGCGACAAGCCCGCTGGCTCGCGCCCTCAAGCCTTCGGCGGCTGGCAAAAGCTCTCCGAGATCGGCAACATCAGCGTCGCGCCTCGCAGAGTCCAGACCAGCTTCGGCTGCCACGACCGACGCGTCCAGCCTCGCCAGCGAGGACAGCGCCTCGTCCTCGGATCTCGAAAGATCGGCTCTCGCCGTGGCAACTGCTCCCAAACGAGCACCGAGCAAGCTCAGTTCTCGGCCATGGAGATAGCGGCGCAGCGCCACCAGCTCGGCCATCACATCAGCGTGACGGCGCGCAGCTTCGGCTTGGCGCTCCAGCGGCCGAAGCTGACGGCGAACCTCCTTCAGCAAGTCCTGCGCCCGCAGCAAGGCGCCCTCGGTCGCCTCCAAGCGACGCTCGGCCTTTTCCTTGCGGCGGCGGTGCTTGGAGACACCTGCAGCCTCCTCGATCACCGAGCGCCGGTCCTCGGGCCGGGCCGCCAGGATCGCGTCGAGCTGGGCCTGCGAGACGATCGTGTGCTGCTGACGGCCGACCCCGGTGTCCGAAAGGAGCTCCTGGATATCGAGCAGGCGGCAGGGCGCACCGTTTATCGAGTAGTCCGACTCGCCGCTGCGCCACAGCGCCCTCGTTATGCGTACCTCCGAAAGATCGATCGGGAGGAGCCCGGCCGAGTTGTCGATCGTGAGCGAAACCTCGGCCCGGCCGAGCCCGGCTCGTTTGGAGGTGCCGGCAAAGATGACGTCTTCCATCTTGGAGGAGCGCAAAGTCCGGGGACCTTGCGCGCCGAGCACCCACGCCACAGCGTCGACGATGTTGGACTTGCCCGACCCGTTCGGGCCGACGACGACCGTGACACCAGGCTCGAACTCGAGGGTGGCGGTGTCTGCAAAGGACTTGAAGCCCTTCAGAGTTAGCGACTTCAGGAACACGCTCCGCCAAACCTACTTGGGTTGGGCCATAGATGGGGCGAACCTCGCGCCCGCCAGACAGACGTACGCCACGAGCCTGGCCACCAGCGAGGCCGCAGGGTCACGCAGCCGCAGTGTCACGCAGCCCAGTTTCACGCAGCCGCAGGGTCACGCAGCCCCAGTGTCACGCAGGGGAGGGCGCGCCCCCGTGCAAGCGCGTCCAGGGGTACTCGAGCCCGTCGGCAACCACCTCGGCCACGCTTTCCCCGAAGTAGCGCGAGACGAGCCAAAGGCCCAGGTCGATCCCGCTCGTCACGCCCCCGCTCGTCACGACGCTCCCCTCGTCGACGACCCGCTCGGCCATGACGACCGCGCCCAGGAGCGCGAGGTCGCCCTGCGCGTCGTGGTGGGTCGTTGCGCGGCGTGAGCCGATCACACCTGCGTGAGCGAGCAGCATCGCGCCGGTGCAAACTCCTGCCATCACCGAACCGTCCCTGGCCGCCTCTGCGAGCAAGGGCAGCCAGTCGCCCCGCTTCACCTCGGCCCATGCGCCTATCTCGTCCCGGGCCACCCACCCGCCGCCGGGCACGACGACCACGTCCGCCGCCCCGGGTACGAAAGTCGCGTCGGGCTTGAAGTTCACGCCGAAGGCCCCGCTCACCCACTCGACTTGCTCCCGGCTGCAAATCCTGACGGCTACCTCAGCTCCGACGGCCGCCGCGCGCCTGAAGACTTCCAGCGGGCCGATCACGTCCAGCTCGTCGACCCCATCAAAAACGATCAAATCAACGAGCAAACTGAAGCCTCCCTTTCCGGGATCCGTCCGGGATCCGGCGGCGCGGAGCTATGCGCCCGGAGCCGTTCGCGCGATACCGTAGCAGCCCGGCGGCCGGCTCAGCCGTGATGCGCCTTGATACGTCGCAGGGGCGGCAGCGTCGGCGGCGGCTGGCGTCGCGGGGGAAGGTCTCCGAGCAGCTCAGCCGTAGCTTCGGAGATCTTGCGGACAGCTCGTTCGAAGGCATCCTCCGAAAGGGCCGAGACCGAGGCCACCCCGCTCACCTTGCGCACGAACTGGCGAGCGGCGGCCTCGACCTCTACGGGTGTGGCAGGCGGCTCGAGGCCGCGCAATGTCGTTATATTGCGGCACATGTTGAGTTCCAGGCTACCGCTGGCACGATCGGCAGAAGTAGGCGCTTTTGGCGCCGAAATGGGCCCGTTCTATGGGGCGCCCGCAATTGACGCAGGGCTGCCCGAGCCGGCCGTAGACCTTGTGCTCCAACTGGTAGCGGCCGACTTCGCCGTGCAGGTCGCGGTACTGCTGGTCAGCCAGGGACGATCCCCGGCCGGCCACCGCCGACTGCAATACCGACCGGGTCGCCGCCGCTAGCCGCTTGAGCTCGGCTGCTTTCAGGGACCCGCCGGGCCGGTCGGGGCGCAAGCGCGCCTCGAAGAGGATTTCGTCGGCATATATGTTGCCGATCCCGGCCAGGGCGCTTTGGTCTACGAGAAGCGACTTGACCTTCGCTTGGCGGCCCGCGAACGCCGCCGCGGAGCTGGGCCACGTCGATGTCGAGCGCGTCCGGGCCGATGTGGTCCAGCTCGTCGGGGCCAGCCAGGAAGAACTCGCCGAAGGTGCGCGGGTCGACGAAGCGCAGCTCGCCCGCTCCCTTGAAAGACAGCACGGCGTGGGTGTGCGGGGCCAGCGGGTCCCCGGGCTTCGCGGCGAGCATTTGGCCGCTCATGCGGAGGTGGGCGATCATCACCTGGCCGTCGTCCCAGTTGAACAGCAGATATTTCCCCCGGCGCCCCACGCTCGACAGGACGTGCCCCTCGAGCGACTTGAGCAGTTCGGGCGGGTGCCTGCGGACTGTCCGGCGACCCGTGACGGTGATGCGTTCCAGCTTGCGGCCCACGTACTTGCTCGCGACGTCGGCGCGAACGGTTTCGACCTCGGGTAGCTCTGGCATGGCTTGCGGCGGGCCTGGCGGTCAGCGCCTGGGCGCTACTCCCCTGGTGGCTCCGGCGAGGCCGTCTGCCTGGGCTGTTCCGGCGACCGCGGCCTGGGCTGCGTCGGCGGCTTGAGCTGTTCCGGTGGCCTGGGCGAGGTCCGCGGCCTGCGCTGTGTCGGGACCGCGGCCTGGGCGGCGTCGGCGGCCTGAGCGAGGTCGGCGGCCCGGGCGGCCTGGTCGGCCTTGATCGTGTACCAAGCGTTCTTGGCGGCCATCTGCTCGGCTTGCTTTTTCGAGCGGCCGTCCCCAATTCCCCTGGAGCGGCCGCCGACGATCACTTGGGCTTCGAAGACCTTCGCGTGGTCCGGCCCGCTGTCGGTGACCCGGTAAACGGGCAGCTCGTCGAAGGTCTGGGCACAGAGCTCCTGGAGGCGCGTTTTGTAGTCGTCGTCGCCGGGCCCTTTGGCGGCCTCCCGCAACCTTTCCTCGAGGAGCCGCAGAACGATGGCATCCGTTACGGCGTAACCCGCGTCCAGATAGATCGCCCCGATCAATGCTTCCATCGCGTCGGCAAGGATCGAGGGCTTCAGCCGTCCGCCCGATGAGTCCTCGCCCTTGCCCAGCAGCAACGCGTTGCCAACTCGCAGCTCACGCGCCGTGCCAGCCAGCGAAGCTGAGTTGACTACAGCTGCACGCGCCTTGGCGAGCTCGCCCTCGGGCAGGTCGGGATAGGAACGGTAGAGGTAGTCAGTTACGATCTGGCCCAGGACGGCGTCCCCCAGGAATTCCAGGCGCTCGTTGGGCTCGTGGCGGGGGTGTTCTGCGCACCAGGAACGGTGTGCCAGTGCTTGCGCGAACAGGTCCTGGTCGTTGACCTGCCAGCCGAGGCGCTCGGCGAGCCCGGCACGTTCTGCCGCAGGGTCGTCGCGGACCTCAGGCTCTAGCAGCACCGCTGCCTCAGGAGGCGTTGCCCAGCTTGGCGACGACGTAGTCAACGGCGTCGCGCACCGTCTTCAGGTCCTCGAGGTCATCGTCGTCGATCCTGAAGCCGGCAAACTGCCCGCCGAGCTCTTTCTCTATGGCCTCTACCAGTTCGATGAGCGCAAGGGAGTCGGCGCCGAGGTCCCCGAAGGATGCCCCCTCGGCGATCCGGTCCGGGCTGACCTCGAGGATGTCCGCGAGAGAGCCACGGACCAACTCGAGTACTTGCACGCGACCGAAGGCATTCCCTTGCGTGCTGCTATCCAAGGGCACGAAAAACCAGGTTAGCACCGGGCCGTCTGGTCGCCGGGGCAGCCGTCGCTGTCCTGCGCCGGCGGCGTGCTGCGCTAGGTCCTGGCGCTAGCGGCGGAGCGCTGCCTGCGCCGGCCGGCGGCGGCGCTAGTCCCGGCCGGAGCCTATGACCGATTCGATCCGTGCGACCAGCTTGTCGGAGACCGCGTGGTGGGCCACCTTGACAGCGTTCAGGATCGCCTTCGCGCCCGACGAACCATGGCTGATGACACAGACGCCGTTGACCCCTAGCAGGACCGCCCCGCCGTAGGTGTCGGGGTCGAACTCGGTCGCAATAGGCACGAGGGCTGGCATGATCGCCTTGGCCGCCTGTTTGACTTCATCACTGCTCGTAAGAGCGCCGAGCACCGCTCCCACGACCGCCGTCACCGCGCCCTCCAGGGTCTTCAGCACGACGTTGCCGGTGAAGCCGTCCGTAACGACGACGTCGACGCGGTCGCTCATGACGTCGCGACCTTCGACGTTGCCGATGAAGCGCACTTCGGGGCCGGCTTTTCCCTCCGCCAACAAGGCGTGCGCTTCCTTTACCAGGGCGTTGCCCTTGGTGGGCTCTTCGCCGATGGACAGGATCCCCACGCGGGGGTCGGCTATACCGAAACGCTCCATGGCCAGCGCCCACCCCATCTGGGCGAACTGCACCAGCATCTGGGCATTGCAATCGACATTGGCACCGGAGTCGATCAGCACGGTGGGCGTAGAGCCCGGGACCGGGATCACGGCGGCAATTGCGGGGCGTTGGACCCCAGGCAGGCGGCCCATCCTCAACAACGCACTCGCCATCGTCGCGCCGGTGTTCCCAGCGCTCACCATTGCCGACGCGCGGCCTTCGCGCACGGCTTCAGCGCAACGCACCAGCGAAGAGTCGCGCTTCACGCGGATCGCTTTGCCCGGGTCCTCGTCCATCCCGATTACCTGGGTGGTAGCCAGGATCTGGACGCCGGGCTGAGGCCCGAGGCTTTCCAGGTAGGCACCGTCACCCACGAGCAGTACAGGGATCCCCAGATCCCGGGCGGCTTGCAGCGCGCCGGCTACTACTTCGGAGGGCGCCCGGTCGCCCCCCATAGCGTCGACCGCTATGGGCAGACCGTCAAGAACATACGCCATGGGGTGCCATCAAGATGGCTATCTACCGTACTTCGACAGCCTGGCGGCCCTTGTACCAGCCGCAGTTCGAGCAGACCGTGTGGGGCACCTTGGCTTGGCGGCACTGCGGGCAAACGCTGCGCGCGGGGACGGTCATCGTCCAGGCGCTGGCTCGCTTGGTGCGGGACTTGGACTTGGAGGTCTTCTTCTTGGGAACGGCCACGAGTTGGCGATCTTACACGCTCGACCAGCCCTGGCGGCCACCCCGGCCGCCGTTAGTCGATCCCGATCTCGCAGCCCGACTAGCCCGCGGCGTCCGGGCCCCCGGCTCGTTCGCACCCTCGGGGCCGCTGACCAGCACCTGGAGCGCCGACCAGCGGGGGTCGAAATGGACTTCCTCGCAATCGCACGGTGCGACATTGAGTTCGCTGCCGCACCTGGGGCATATCCCCCGGCAGTCCTCGCGGCACAGTGGCAATAGGGGTAACGCAGCGAACAGAGCGTCGTTCACCATGTCACGGATGTTGAGGTGGTCGACCCCCATCGGCATACGTGCCTTCGTCTTCCCCGCCGCCACGGCGGAACAGCTCCCTTACGTCGGTCACGAGCTCGCCGTCCAGAGGAGCCATGCAGCGCCGGCACTCACCCTCCCACACCGAAGAAATATTGCCCGTGACGGCAACACCTCCGTCGAAGGACTCAATGACCATATCCGCCACGACCTCGGCTCCCGCCGGGACACGGCTGTCCACGTCCGCCACGAGGGGTTCCTGTAGCGTGCCGCGACGCAGCAAATGGCGTGACCCGCGCAGGTCCCGCAGGTCCCCCAGTGCGACATCGAACGGGTCCACAGCCACGCGAGCAGCCCCCGAGCTCAGCCCATGAGGTCCTGGTCGAAGAACTGCTCATCGCCACCGGCCTCTGGGCCCTCTGACGCGCCGTGGGCGCTGCCGTTGCTGGCCTGCGGGCTCCCCGTACGGCCGGCGGGGCCGGCGCTGGCACTGGCGCCACTGGCGGCGCGGGCGGTTGCCGGCCCAGGGTTTGCCGGCCGGCGTGCGCCGAGCCCGCCTAGCCGCCTCTTGTCGCCGCTTACCGGGCCTACCTGGCTGGCCCTCCCGCCTGCTCGTCACCGCGGCGTTGCCGTCGAAGGTCCCGGGGCCGTGGATAGCAGGGTCTTCGTCCTTGTCGGGCAGCCCGGACAGTTTCTGGCGCCCTGCCGCCACCGTCTTCAACGTCCGTTCCAGGATGATCTCGAACTGTGCGAGCCTTTGGTCGGCGTAGTCCTCGGCCTCCAGGCGCATGCGGCGAGCTTCTTCACGGGCGGTCTCGACCGTCCGGCGAGCCTGGGTCTGTGCCTCTTTCACGATCTCTGTGCGCTGCACCATGCGCTGAGCCTCGGAACGAGCCGCCTCGACGAGCTCCTCGGCCTTGCGCTGGGTCGATGCCAGGAACTCCTCGCGCTCCTTGAGCATCCAGCGCGCTTGGCGCAGCTCCTCCGGGAGGCGCTCCATCGCCTCCCTCAGCAGCTCGAGGATCTCTTCCTTGTTGTCGAGTTTCACCGAGGAAGAAAGCGGGAGCGCCCGGGCGCTGCCGATCATGCCAGCCACGCGATGGATCAGCGCATCGGTCTCGGGTAGGGAGCCAGGACCAGCCGTGGTGCTCATAGAGCGAACTTCTCCTTCATAACGGCAAACACTGGCGCCGGGACCATCGTGCCCACCCGGTCTGCTCCCCCATAGCTCATGAAATCACGCAGCCATTTTGACGCTATGAAGGAATACGCCGACGAGCAAGGCACAAATATAGTTTCAATACCGGACACGGCTTTGTTGATCTGAGCCTGCTGAAGCTCCGCCTCGGCATCCGAGGCGACGCGCAGTCCCTTTACGATGACGTCCGCGCCGACGGCCCGGGCGACGTCGACGACAAGCACAGGGGTGTCGGTGACCGGGACTTCCACGTTGTCCAGGTGGGCTACCGAGGCAGCGATCATGGAACGTCGCTCCTCGATGCTGAAAAGTGGTGCCGCCTTTTGCCGGTTGCGGACCGGCGCTATCACGATGCGCTCGAACACACGGCTGGCAGTCTCGACGATCTCCAGGTGCCCGTTGTGGAACGGGTCGAAAGTTCCGGGGAACAGGGCTGTCCTCATGGGGTCTCGCTGAAACGTGCCAAGGTAACAACGGTACCCCCGTAACGCTTGGCCCGCAGAGCCAGCCATCCGCGGGGGAGGGCGAGCTCCGAGCCGGTTTCCGCCAGCACGAGCGGCCGGAGGTGCGCCAGGCGCTCCAGCAGGACGTCCCATCCCTGCCAGGCGTAGGGGGGGTCAGCCATGACGAGGTCTACCTCGGCCGGCTCCGGCCTGGCCGAACCGAGTTCTGGCCTGGCCCAATTGAGCACGTCAGCGCACACGACGGCCGAGCGTTGCGGCCCGTAGCCGAGCGCCGCCAGGTTGGCCCGGACGGCGGAGACAGCCGGACGGGCCTGGTCCACGAACGTCGCATGGGCTGCCCCGCGGGAGAGCGCTTCGATCCCCATTGCCCCGCTGCCCGCGAAGAGGTCCCACACCATGGCCCCCTGAAGGGTGGTACCGCTGCCTGTCATCGAGCTGTCCAGCATCGAGCTCTCGAGCATCGAAAAGATGGCCTCGCGGACCCGGTCGCTCGTGGGACGGGTTGCTCGGCCCGCCGGTGCGACCAGGCGCCTGCCGCCGTTCTCGCCGGCGATCACACGCATGAGAGCCCGTGGCCCTGCGCCTGCTGGGCGCAGCCGCGGCCCTCAGTTCTTGAAAAGGTACTCACGGTCGTCGTCGTCGACGAGCGCCCGCAGCTCCTGGGCCAAGCCGGGGTGGAGCTCCAGGGCGGGATCAGCCCCGACGATGTCGAAGGCCACTTCCCTGGCCAACGCCACATAGCTGCGGTGCCTCCTCAACGAGGCCAGCTTCAAGTCGTTGACGCCCTTTTGGCGGGTCCCGAGTATCGTGCCCTCACCGCGCAGGTCCAGGTCCACCTCAGCCAGAGCAAAGCCGTCGTTGGTCCGCTCCAGCGCGGCGAGCCTTTCCACCCCTTCGGGCGTCGGTGCTTCGGCGAGCAGGTAACACCACGAAACAGCGGCCCCTCGGCCGACCCGCCCCCGCAGCTGGTGCAACTGCGCGATGCCGAAGTGATCGGCGTCCTCGACCACCATCACGGTTGCGTTGGGAACGTCCACGCCCACTTCGATAACCGTTGTCGCCACGAGCACCTGCAACTCGCCCGAACGGAACTCGCCCATAACTGCTTGCTTTTCTCGGGCCGGCAGCTGGCCGTGAAGCAGGCCGAGGCGAAGCCCGGCGAGCGGGCCTTCGGCAAGGCGCGCCAGTTCCTCGCTGGCGGACTTGGCTTGAACCCGTTCCGACTCTTCTACGAGAGGGCAAACCACGTATGCCTGGTGGCCTTTGCCAATTTCCTCGCGCACCGTCGCCCAAGCACCTTCGAACTCCATCGGGCCACGCGCCCAAACCGTCTTGACCGGTGTCCGGCCGGGCGGTAGCTCGTCGAGCACGGTCGTGTCCAGGTCCCCATAGACGGTCATGGCGGCTGTGCGGGGTATCGGGGTAGCCGTCATTACAAGCACGTCGGGCACCGGGCCTCCTGATTTTTCTCGCAACGCCGCCCGTTGTTCCACCCCGAAGCGGTGCTGCTCGTCGATGACGACCATCCCGAGCTGCGCGAAACGTACCGGCTCGGTGAGCAGCGCATGGGTGCCGACGACGATGTTGACGTCGCCGTTGCCCAGGCCCGCAAGCAGCTTCACCCGCTCGGTCGCGGTGGTGCGGTTTGTGAGAAGTTCGACCCTGACTCCTCTCTCACCCCACAGCGAGCCGCTGTCGGGCACCACCAACCCCGAAAGCATCGCTGTAAGGGTCATGTAGTGTTGCTCGGCGAGCACTTCGGTCGGCGCCATCAGCGCCCCCTGGTGCCCGCCCGCAACGGCAGTGAGAAGGCACCACAACGCCACGAGCGTCTTGCCGGAGCCAACGTCGCCCTGCAGCAGCCGGTGCATCGGGACCGCCTTGGCGAGGTCCGCCTCGATCTCTTGAATGGCCCGTTCCTGTGCTCCCGTAAGAGAAAAGGGAAGGCTCTCCCGAAAGCGCCCAAGCATTTCGGAGCCGACATCGTGAGCGATGCCCTCGCATTCTCGCTCGACGGCGCGCTTGCGCATCACCAGCACCAGCTGCAGCCGCAGCAGCTCATCGAAACCCAGCCGCCGGCGCGCCGCATCTTTGTCTGCCCAGGACCCGGGCTGGTGGACGTTCCACATGGACCAGCCGCGGGGGGCGAAATTATTTGCCTTCAACGCTTCCGACGGCACGGGGTCCTCGAGCTCGCCGGCCCACTGGAGTGCCTCGCAGGACACACGACCCGATCTCCATCGACGTGATCCCCGCTTTTTCCGACTGCGGGTATATCGGCACCACCCTTCCCGTCCACTCCCCTTCGACAACCTCGACGGATGGGTTCGACATCTGGCGCCGGCCGCGAAAGGTCGTAACCTTGCCCGATATCGCCACCTCCATCCCCTCCCGCAAGTAGTTCGCACGCCAGGGTTGGTTGAAGAACGACAGGCTCAGATAGCTCCGTTGGTCCCAGACGTCGACCACCACGACCGGCTTGGCACCACGGCGCGCGGGGCGCCTTTGGACTTTTCGAATGAACGCGATAACAGTCGCATCGTCACCCTCCTTCAATTCGGAGATGGGCACCTGGCTGGTCCTGTCGAGGTAACGGCGGGGGTAATGGGTGAGAAGGTCGAGGACCGAGAGAACCCCCATTTGTTCGAGCGCATCTGCGCGCCGCCTTGGTTCGCGTTTTCCCCCCGGGAGCCGGAGAGGGCGATTGACCGATTGCAGCACGCTCAGCGGGGCACCGGAAAGCTCCGCAAAGCTCTTCATCTGGTCGCTTTCATCTGGCCGCCCTCATCTTGTAGCGCTCCTCTGGTTGCCTCATTCAATACTGATGCTTCATTCAATACTGAAAAGGTACGGGTAAAGCGGCTGCCCTCCATGGTGGACCTCTGAACCCACCGCCGGGTGGTGCTCCGAGAGCCACTCGACGATGCGGCGGGTGTCCGCCGCGCGCGCCCCTTCACCTTCGATGATCGTCACTATCTCGTGGTCTTCGCCGATCAGGGTACCGAGCAGCGCGACCGCGGCGTCTGCAGCCGAAGAGGGCTGCGGGGCCACGACCTCGATGCCGTCGCGGGAAACGCCCAACCAGTCGCCTTCTTTCACGGGGCCAACCTCGCTCACGGCATCGCGCGAGGCTTGCACCACCTCTCCGGCAACGACGTGAGCGGCGGCGGCGGCCATGTTGTCTGCGTTGGTGCCCACATCGGCTTCGGGGTCGTACGCCAGGAGTGCCGCGAAACCCTCCTGGGTGCCGGCTGTGGGCACCACGCGCACTTTCTTCGAGGAATGGGCGGCGGCCTGCTCTGCCACCGCGATCACGTTGGGGTTGTTCGGGAGCACGATGACTTCCTCGGCAGGAGCAGAGGCGATCGCATCAAGGATCTCGGCGGTCGAAGGGTTGGCCGACTGCCCACCCGCAACGATCTGCGAGCACCGAGGGAACGGAATATCCGTTTCACCCCATCGCCAGCGCTGACTGCCACGACCGCACAGGTGACAGGCTCGGGCGGCGCCTCGTGCTGGTCACCTGCCGCTTCCGCTTCCCGCACCCACCGCTCCTCCTCCACCTGCTCGTAAAGGTCGGTCACCCGGATCTGGCGGGGCCGGCCGATCTCGATAGCTGCTTCGATGGCCGCGCCGACGTCGTCGGTGTGGATGTGGCAGTTGTAGAGGCCGTCACCGCCGACGATCACTATCGAACCGCCGACGCCTTCCCACACCGAACGGAAGGCCGGTATCGCCTCGTCCGGCGCCTCCAGGAAGAACATGACCTCATAGCGGAGGTCGCCGACGTCGCTGGGGCCGGCGAGACCATCGCCCGTCGCTGCGTCCGGCGGACCGGTCGCTGCAGCCGGCGGACCGCTGCGGTGCTCCCCCAGCCGCTCCCCCAGCTGCTCCCCCAGCCGCTGTTCGCCGGCCGGTGGAGGCGGGACCTCGATCTCGCGGCCGTCGACTACCTGCAGGAAACTGTCGAAGAGCAACAGCAGACCCGCCCCCCCGGCGTCCACCACGCCGGCCGCCCGTAAGGCGGGCAGCTGCTCGGTTGTGCCGGCAAGCGCTCGGGCTGCGGAGCTGCGTGCAGACTCCAGGACGTCCACCAGGCTGGGGCTCTCGTCCTCATCATCGCTTACCCCGCCGCGAAGCGCATCCTCCGCGCCCCGCGCCGCTGCCCTCGCGACGGTGAGGATCGTGCCTTCAACCGGGTTGCTGACGGCGGCGTAAGCGCTGTCGCTCGCCCGGGAAAATGCCTCCGCCAGGTCGGCTGGCCCGAGCTCGCCGTCACTTCCGGGACGGGAACCGGCGTCCCGGAAAGCGTTCGCTACGCCGCGCAGCACCTGCGAAAGGATCACGCCCGAGTTGCCGCGTGCCCCCATGAGAGAGCCGTGGCTCAAGCACGCGGCGATCTCGTCCATGTCGAGCTCGCGTTCCCCTGCGTTGGCCTGTGCCTCGTCTAACTCCTTGCGGACAGCCGCGACTGTGAGCGCCATGTTGGTCCCGGTATCCCCGTCGGGTACCGGGTAGACGTTGAGGCGGTTGAGAGCGGGGCGGTGCTGGTTCAGGGCGTCGCTGTAGACGCGAACAACACGAGCAACGTCACCGGCGGACAGGCTGTCGTCTGTTCGGATACGTCGTGCTCCCAAGTGCGGCACTCCCACGCTCGTTCATCCCTGTGCTGGTCAGAGTACTCGGTGGGGCCTGCCGGAGAGATGGTTACGCAGGCTGCTAACCTGGGCGTCTCTATGGCAGCGGTATGCGAAGTTTGTGGTCGGCACTCGTCGGTCGGCATGAGCATCAGTCACTCACACCGACGTACGAAGAGGCGTTGGTACCCCAATATCCAGCGGGTGCGCGCCATCGTCGGCGGCGGTACGCGGCGCGTGCACGTCTGCACCTCCTGCATCCGCGCCGGCAAGATAACCAAAGCGTCCCGCTAACGCTGCGTTGCCGACCGTGCGTTGACCGGGCCGGCTCACTAGGCCGTAGAGCCCCTAGAGACCTTGGGGGCGCCTCAGGGAGTTCGCCTCGAGCAAGCGACATGACGTCCTCGCTGCGGAAGCGGAGGTGCCCACCGACCGTGCGCAGGCACGCCAGCTTGCCGGAGGCGGCCCAGTTGATAACGGTCCGCTCGGTCACATCGAACAACGCCGCCACTTCGTGGCTGCGCAGGAGCGAGTGGCCGTCGGCGGTCTGCTTGACGCCATTGGGGTGCTCAGAGGGAGATGCGGGCCCAGAAAGCTGGTCCACGCCCCGATGAGCGGACAACGCACCGGAAATGAGCCTCCCGATCGCAACCATGGCGGCACGTTCGCGCCGGGACAGCTCTCGGGGCTCGGTGTCCAGCACGGCAAAGATCGCGCTCACCTCACCGGTGGGGCCGAGCAGCGGCACTCCGAGGAGCCAACGGATCCCCAGGTTGGAGCGCGCAAGGCGGCTGTGGGCCAGCGCCGGGTTGCTGGCAGGGTCCGTCACCTCGACGGGCTCCCTCCGGCCGGAGATGATGGCGAACAGCTCGGGGTCCTCGAGGGCTTCGCGCTCGGCGCCGAACGACAGCGTGCTCCACGAACCACCCTTCACAACCGTGACCAGGGCAAGCGGGCAGCGTGACGCCGTAGAAGCGACAAGCAAGAGATCGGCAAAGACCTGTCCTGCCTGGCTTACGTTATTGCCGTCATCGCGGCGCGCAGTCGTCTGGTCCTGGCCGCCCAGGTTCACCACGCCAGGTCCCAGGGGACGGCGCGCGACAGGGAGAGATGAGGGTCGCGAAAGCGTCCGTTCCCCCGCGCGCTCGACTGGCATGGGGTTGGACTGCAGCACAGTATTGCTGGCGTCGCGCACGTTGACCGGTCTCCTCCTTGTTCCCGGGAATCCCCGAAAAGGCTCAATCCAAACGTCGGTCAGTCACCTGAGCCCCTTGAGGTAAGGACGGAGAAACCGGAAGAACGTTACCCTCCTCCCGAAGCGCTGCACGCGGCGCTCACAGGGCCACGTTCAGCACTAATAGGCCCTGGCCTACTCTACAGCGAGTGTTCCCACCCCGCCACTGGGAGCGTTTTGCCAGCTACGCCACGTAGTTGGGGGTCGGCGACGCACTCACCGATCAAGTAGGGGGCTGGCACGCCGGCTGCGAGGAACGCTTTTACCACTTCCGCTGGCCCTGGCGCAGTGAAAACAAGGACGTAGTCATCGCCACCGGCGAGCGCTTCCTCGATTTCGGCACCCTCCGCGACTGGGACGCTTGCGAGCTCGAACCCTACGCCCGATTGCCTTGCCAACTGGTCGAGGTCGGCGGCGAGGCCGTCGGACACATCGATCATGGCCGTCGCTCCTGCCAGGCGGGCAACGACCCCCTCCGCCAGTGCCGGGCGTGGGCGGGCATGTGCTGAAACGAGCGCCTGGTCGGCCGGTCCCCACGCGTGAGGGCCAGGGCCCGCCTGCCGCAGGATCCGCAGCCCTGCGGCCGCAGCCCCGAGCGGGGCGGTAACCCAGATCCGGTCACCCGGACGGGCGCCGCTGCGAAGGACCGGCTCACCGTCAAGCCATCCGGTGACCGCCACGCTCACGACCACCTCACTGCCTGCGCTCAGGTCTCCGCCGACCACGTCGCAACCGAACTCGGCCGCGGCCTCCCCGATGCCTTCGTAGAGCTCCTCCAGCTCATCTGGCCCGAGCCCCACGACGCTCACGAGCGCATGGGCGGGGCGGCCGCCCATGGCGGCTATGTCGCTCAGGTTGACAGCCATCGCCTTCCACCCGAAGTCCGACAGCGTCGTGAGAGACAGGTCGGCATCGATGCCGGCAACCAGCGTGTCCGCCGCGAGCAGGAGGAGCGGCGCTTGGCCGGGCGACGAGACGGGCACCTTGACGACCGCCGCGTCGTCGCCGGACCACACTTCGCCCTCCGGCGGCCCCGGCAAGAGCCTGATCAGCCGGGCAATCGCCTCGTGCTCACCGCGTCCGGTACCTGCTACATCCGCGACAGCAGCTCCGCCTTCTTGGCCGCGAACTCCCGCCGGCTGATGACGCCTCTCTTGCGCAGGTCGTCCAGCTGGCTGAGCTGGTCCGCAACGCTCAGTTCACGCGGGCCGGCCGGCGCATCCGTCGCCGCTACCCCTGCAAAAGGCGCTGCGCTCGGAGCGTCCCCCGCCACCGGTACGACGCCTCCGGAGGCACTGCCGGGAGCGTTGCCGGGGGCATTGGCGGGCGCGCCGGCGCCACTGGGTGCTGCGCTGTGAGCGGCCGGATCCCCGGTCCCAGCGACCCAGGAGCCAGGACGGCGCTGGTTGATGAGGCGGTAAATCTCGTTCTGGATCCTCACAGGGTGGGGCAGGTCAGGAAAGACCTCCTGGCTGTCCCGGCCGGGCGATTCGAGCAGGATGTCGCCGCAGCCCAGGATCCGGTCGAGCAGCGTCTGGTTGTAGGTGATATCGGTCAAGCGGTCCAGCAGGATCTCTCGCACGGTGCGGCGGAGGATGCCCTTTCGCATGATCAGCCTCTCGGTGGTCACCACGAACGAGGTCGTCACCCAACGGATGTAACGCCCGCCGAGCCAGAGCAGGCACAAAACGAGCAGCGCGGCCAGGGCAAGTTCAGCCCAATGCGGCACGCTCTCTACAAGTGCCACCACCGAACCGACGACCACGACGGCCACGGCAAAGATCGGGCCGGCGAGGTACTTCCAGTGTGGACGGACGTCGATCGACACCTGTTCGCCGGGATTGAGGGACTTTTCGGGGTAACCCATGGTGGCGCCTCTGCTGTGCTTTCTCCGGGCTTGGCTTTCTCGGGGCTCGGCTGCGTTACCCGAGCTTATTGGCGATCGAGGCAGCCGAACGCAAAGCTGACCCGTCGGCTCCCATCGAGCTCCATTGGGCGCTCGGCCGCCGCTTCGCCTCTTCGATCATGTCGGCCAGAAGGGTTGGGAACTCCACGGCAGCGTCGCCAACCCACAAGTACTTGGCGAGCGACCCGGGGATCGTGTTGACCTCGTTCACCCACCATGGGCCGGCGCCGCCCGTGACGAGGAAGTCGATGCGCCACACGCCGCGGGCGCCGGCCAGGGCTGCGACGGCCCCGGCCGCCTCTCGCAGCTCCTTCTCCAGCCCGGCGTCGAGCTGAGCCGGCAGTTCGCGGGGCGAGCTCACCAGGCCGTCGCCCCCGAGGTACTTGTCGTTGTACGAAAAGATCTGGCTCTTGCCCGGCGCCCTGAGCGGGCGGTCGAAGAGCGACAGAGCGAACGCCGGGTAAGCGCGGACCGCCACGTTGACGTCGTAGGCGTCGGAACGGTACGGCTCGGCGACGAGCCCTCGGGCCGTGTGAGGGCCGCCGAGCTCGGCATAGCGTGTGACGTCCGCCCACTCGGCGATTACTTCGATCCCGATGGAGGACCCGCCGAAGCGAGGTTTCACGATGTGGGGGCCGTCCCATTGAGGCGCCTCGGCTCCCGGGGCGACCAGCTTGCGAGGGAGCGTAGGCAGGCCAGCGGCTGCGACGACCGAGCCGAAAGCCAGCTTGTCCATGCACAGCGCGGCGCCCGAGGCGGCAGGGCCGGTGTAGGGCACGCCTGCCAGGTCGAGAGCTCCCTGGAGAGTGCCGTCTTCGCCGGGGCCACCGTGGCAGCACACGACGATGGCATCCAGCCCGAGGCTGCGCTCCTTGCCCAGTACGCCGGCCTTCGCCTCGAAGAAACCGCCCCCGGGTTCAGCGACAAAGCGCAGCTCGCGGGCACCCTTAGGCGCTCCATCGAGGAACGCGTTCGCCTCGAGGGAGGCGCTGACCGCCACGAAACGCTCGCCCTTGGTCCAATAGATCGCCTCGACGGTCTCGCCCGCCCCCATCAGCGCCCTAGCCGCCTGGAGGCCGGTCAAGATGCTGACGTCGTGCTCCGGTGAAGGGCCTCCGAACAGGACGCCGACTCTGCCTGCGCTAACCGGGCCAGTACGCACGGTGCTTAAGGGTAGTGGTCAGGCAGGTCGTTCTCATAGAGCACGGCGTCGCCTGGGCCGAGGTTGGCGGAAACCCACGCCGACCGCGGCCGGCCGGTTGCGGACATAGCGGGCCGGCAAGCCGGCGGCCCTCGCGCCGCCAAGAAGCGCCCGGGCGTTGGTGCGGCCCACCACGAGCAGCTGGGTGGCTACCGCCCCGGCGCTCGCTGCAAAATTTGCGTTTTCTCTGGCTTGGACCGGCCCGAGCTCGACCATGCCGGGCGTTACCACCACTTTTTTCCCGCCCGGGGCTGCGGTTGTCGCGAGCAGCCCGAGCGCAGCTTTCGCACCAGCGGGGTTGGCGTTGTACGTGTCGTCGATCACGCTCGCACCGTTCGACGCCCGTTGAGCGGTGCGGCGATGAGGGGCGCCGGGAAGAGACTCGAGGCGGGACGCCACTATTTCGGCAGGGACTCCCAGAGAAAGGGCGGCCGCCACGGCGCAAGCAACGTTCCCGGGGTCGACCGTGGGCGCTGCGGCTATGACGAGGTCCATTTCAGCGCTGAAATGCTTTACACGCACTCGTAAACCGGCGCCCTCGGAGGTCACCGTCACGTCCGCGAGCGGGCCGTTCGACGAGCACCGCCAAACGGTCTTTCCCTCTTCCTCGGCTTTTTGCGCGAGCTGCTCCAAAAGTGGGTAGTCCACGTTCACGATTGCGGCACACGCCTTTTCGAGGATCTCGGCTTTGGCCTCTGCGATGTTCTCCAGGCTTCCCATCCGCTCCAAATGAACAGGTCCGAGCGCCGTTATCACCGCCACCTCAGGGGTCACCCACTCGCACATGGCTGCGATCTCGCCGGGCCCATAGGTGCCCATTTCCGCCACGAACACCTGAGTTCCGGTAGCTAAATGATCGTTTAAGGCGCGTGCGAGACCGGCCGTATTATTGAAGTTCGCCGGGCTGGCAACGACCGACATCGCACCACCGACGAGGTGAGCAACATAGCCCTTGGTCGTCGTTTTGCCGTACGAGCCCGTGATGGCAATTACGCGTGGCCCAACCGAGCGCAACCGTTGGGTTGCTCTGGCCACGTAGGGAGCGAGTAGCCGAGCTTCGGGCGCCCGCGTGGCCCAAAGCGCGAGGTCGACGAGGACCGGAGCGCCGAGAGCGGCGAAGGCGGCTGTCGATGCAGCCCCGTGGAGACCGGCGAGGGCTCCTATGACGGCTATCGGGAGAGCGGCCAAAACTGAGCTGACCATGGTGAGGCGGCGCAACCTCCCCGTCCACACGAGCTTCGATGTCTTGCCGCGGAGCGCCAGGCCAATAGGGCCGGCAGCGGCTGCGACAATCGCCGCGAACAGGGCCGGCGCCCACCAGACCGACACCACGGCTCCGGCAACGCCGATGACGCCCAGCAGCCTGTTGACCGTGCCGCTCCCCCACCAACGGCGGGCAAAACGCACGGTGTAACCCGGCAGGTAATGTTCCCGCTGCGCGACCCTCAGCCAGCGGAGGTACGCCAGTGCCGAGGGCGCAGACCGCCAGCACCAGCCCGAGGGCGTCCAAGAGCCTCTGCTCATTGCTTGGGCTCGTCATAGTTCGGGCTTGCTCATGGTTCGGGCCGGTTCATAGCTCGGGCCGGTCATGTCTGGGCGTTCATAGCTCGGACCGGTGGCGGAGGATCGCAGCCCTCACTTCGCTCGCCAATTGCGGCCCGATGAGATGGCCCGCGCCCGGCACCACCGTCACGCGCTCCGACTCGACGCCGTCGAGGCCCGCCCTCACTCCGGCCAGCGATGCCTCCCGGTCCTCCTCGCCCCAGACCAGTTCGACCGGCTTGCCAGCTTCCGCCCAAGCCCGCAGCGGAGGCATATAAGCAGCATTGGCCGTCTCGCTCACTGCCTTTACCAACACACCTCGCATCGTCGGGGTTGCGCTCCGGTAGTCGCTCGAGCCGTGCTTACGGCGCAGCTGTTCCATGCGCTCCTCCGAGACGAGCCCGGCCCTGCGAAGGGCCCGTCCAGCCCGGTAGGCAAGCGACGGCCGCGACACGCGCTTGCCAGGCGGCGGGGCAAGCGGCGCCCCGGTCAGCACGAGGGCGCCGGTACGCCCGTTCCTGCCTGTTGCCCCCTCGGCCCCCGTGGCGAGCCGGACGGCGACCCTGCCACCGAAACTGTGCCCAGCCACGACGATCGGGCCGCCGGCCAGCTCGTCAAGTACCGGTGCCACCCATTCGGCGTACTGGAGGGTGGACCAGGGCTCGGGCGGCTCCGGAGCGACACCGTGGCCCGGCAGGTCGAGGGCAACCGCATCGAGGCCGTCGAGGACCTGGTCGAAATCGTGGTGGTCACGGCCCCAGCCGTGCAGCGCGAGGACCCAGGGACCCCCGGTCCCGTACCTTGCGCCCCACAGGCGCCCACCGGCAAAAGTGCTGAGCGCCATGAGTTCCGGCCGACAGACTACTCGGCGGCCGAACGCGCTCCTCTGATACCGCCCCTGCGTCCCCCAGTGCCGCGTTGGGCGTCATGGCGTAACTGGGCGTCGTGCTGGGCCCGTGCTAGGCGTCGTGGCGTGCTGGGGTCCTGCCGTGTTGGCGCGTCGGCGTGCTGGGCGTCGTGCTGGCGTGCTCGTTGGGCTTGCCAAAGCCGGTTAGCGTCCCACACGCCTTGTAGGGTGAACTACATGGTTGTAACCATGGCCCAGCCAACTGACCTGCTCGCCGACCTCACGCCTTCGCAGCACCTCGCAGTCACCACCCCGTCGCCGACCGTGTGCGTCCTCGCTTCGGCGGGCGCTGGCAAGACGCGGGTGCTCACCCGCCGGGTCGGCTACCGGGTCGTCACCGGCGCTGCCCGGCCCGAGCACGTGCTGGCGATCACCTTCACCCGCAAGGCGGCGGGTGAGCTCCGCGAGCGTCTGAACGGCCTGGCCCCAGCCAGGGCGGTCACGGCCGGGACCTTCCACTCCCTGGCGCTCAGCCAGTTGCGGCGATGGTGGGCTGACCGGCGGACACCGGAACCGGCTTTGCTCGAGCGCAAGGGGAGGCTCCTCGCCGAACTGGTGGCCGGGCGGCCCGGCCTGTCGGACGTCAGCATCGTCGAGCTTGCCGGCCAGATCGAGTGGGGCAAGGCCCGGCTGGTGGAGCCCGCCACGTTCGCAGCTGCGAGCCGCTGCGGCGCGTCAGGGAGCTGCCGGCGGACGCCGAGGCCATCGCCGCGCTTTACGCCCGTTACGAGGACGAAAAGCGCCGGCGCCGCCTCGTCGATTTCGACGACCTGTTGGTGCGCTACGCGAGTGCGCTCGAAACAGACAGCCGTTTTGCGGCGGCCCAGCGCTGGCGGTGGCGCCACGTCTTCGTCGACGAGCTACAGGACGTCAACCCACTGCAATGCCGCCTCTTGCTGGCACTTCTCGGGGAAAACGAGGATCTGTTCGTCGTCGGCGACCCCAACCAGGCCATCTACGGATGGAACGGGGCGGACCCCGGCTTCCTGGCCAATGTCCCCCGCCGCTGGCCGGGCGCGGAGGTGGTGCACCTCGATGAGAACCACCGTTCGAGCCCCCAGGTCGTCGCGGCCGGCGGCTGCGGTCCTCGGCCGCCAGGCACCCCCCGACGCCCGTTCGAGCCAACCAAACGGCCCGCTCCCCCAGTTGCGCTCCTTCGCGCTCCGAGGAGTCCGAGGCCGCGGGCGTGGCGGCTCAGCTGCGAGAGGCATGTTCGAGGGGCATCCCCTGGGAACAGATGGCAGTGCTTGCAAGGACCAACACCCAGATCGGAGTGATCTGCCAGGTCCTGCGGCGCGCCGGTATCCCTTTCCGCTCGGTCGCACCGGCAGACGACGACGAGCTTTCGGACGAAGAACGCGACCCCGCACCGCACGCAGAGCGTGTAACCGTCTCCAGTTTCCATCGCGCCAAGGGCCTCCAGTGGCAGGCAGTTTGGGTATGCGGCTTAGAAGCGGGCCTGGTGCCGATCGCTTACGCTTCCAATAGTGCAGCTCTGGCGGAGGAGCGGCGCCTGCTGTACGTGGCATTGACGAGGTCGGAGCGGGAGCTGTACTGCTCGTGGGCCAGGGAGAGGCGCTACAGCAACGGGCCTCCCCAGCGGCGGGAGCCGAGCCCTTGGCTGGGCGCGCTTGCGGCTCACTGCGCCGGCACCGGAGCGGAAGACCAGCAACCACAGACCGTCCCCGATGCCGCCTTGCTCGACTTCTTTAGCTCTGCACGCAGGCGGCTCTCCCGCACCAAAGCTGCCACGACAGTGCCGCCCGACCCGGCCGGCGACGCCCTGGCCGAGCGATTGCGCGATTGGCGCCGGCGCCTGGCACGAGCCTCGGGAGTCCCGCCCTTTGTCTTGCTGCACGATTCCACGGTCCAGGCGATCGCTGCTCGCAGACCAGTCACCACAGAAGAACTGCTGACGGTGCCCGGCCTCGGCCCCGTGAAGGTGGCCCGCTACGGCCCAGCGATCCTCGAACTGGTCCAGGCTTGCTAGCAGGCGCTTTGCGCGCTCCAAAACCTCTAGCAAGCCTGGACTGGCTCAGTTACCGGTAGTCCTGGCGTCGCTCGATCTGCTTAGTCGCCGCCGGCTTTCGACCGAGGACGTTGTCCCACGGCGGGCAGTTAGCTCACTTTGATGGTCAGGCTGTGCCTTACCGGTATGAAACTGGGCCCGGAAAGGACAGCCACGGCAGTCACGGTTTTGCCTGCCACCGATGCCGGGATGTGCAGCCGGAGCACTGCTTGCCCACCCGTCACAGTTCCGCTACCTATCAGCTTGGTAACCACCGTTGGCGGCGCATAAGACAGACCCTTTTGCTTCCAGGTCCCGTACATCTGGACGGTGAGACTGGGATCGGTGAAGGCGTTACCGGTAGCGGTACGGACGACCGCTATGAGCGTCCCGGTGGGAGCCAAGGTAGTGCTGGCCGGGAGGTACAGCTTGGCGTCGCCTGCCAGCGAGATGTTGCCGATCAGAGCTGAGTACCCCGAAGGTGGCTGCTTGGTGGCGTCAGCGAACTCCAGTGTGGTCTTGGACGATGTGGCAGTGAGCACTTCCTGGCGCAGCGCCCAACGCATGTCAGCGTTGGTGCTGGCCTTGGCGTTGAAGGTGGGGGCTGCTGCCAGCTTGCCTCCCCAGATGACGTCCACCGTCTTGGTCCAGTTGATGCTTGTGAACTCGGGCGGCCCGTAGTTAGGGAACCCCGACTCGTACCATTGGACCAGGTAGGTCCAGCCGGCGGTGGTCTTGACGTTCTGGCTCACGCTCCCGCTCCCCGCCCCATAGGACAGCTTGACCGTCTCGTTCGCTCCCGGTGGCACCTGAACCCAACTGGCCGGGTAGACCTGGACGCCTGAGTTTTGCCCAGCGACTGCGCTCCCCACGGTCCAGCCTGGTACCGAGCCTCCCATCAACACCGAGACGACACCATTGTCCTTGGCCGGGAGAGCGAACTTGCCGTTGTTGAGGATGTTCGGTCCGGCAACCTTCGGCTGGGCGGCCCCGGCGGTCAGCTCTGAGGCCCGGGCGGTCAGCTGGGAGGCCCCGGCGGTGCCGGCGAAGGGAACGCACATGCTGCGCGGCGCACGTGACCGCTGCCGCTAGGTACTTCGTCTTCATTGTCTATCTGCCTTTCTGAAGTGTCTCGGTGCCATCTGCTTGAGCGGCTCCATGGTCGTTGCACGAACACACGTCGCAAAGGTGCAAGCTGCAAGCCTCTCACACATCAGGCCAGTTCATCGGCAGCCACCAGGAGTGGTGAGGTCGCCGGGAAGACCGCCCGAACAGGAAAATCTTGCCTGTTCTGGCTCAATCTGGACTCACTGAGCGTGACGCAGTACACTGAAAGGCGCAATGTCTGAGTGGTATTCAATCGAGGTGTTTGACGGCGCCTCCTCCGCGGGTTTGTGGGCTGAAGCCCATGGCGATCCCATACTTGAATCAGCCCTCTTGGCGGGCGCCAAGGACTGGTCCTGGCAGCACCACAGCTGGGGCGTAGTGCTCGAGGTGGAGTTTGTCGACGCGAAGGGTTGGGATGCTTGGCGGGCGCTCGCTCACGTGCAGGCCGCTCTTGACGCTGTACCGGACCCGATCAGTGGCCTGATCGTCTACCGCGGACGGGGTGGCAGCGCCGGGACTTCCCGTCGACGCCGGCCACGCCCACTGGCGGGCGGCGGTTCGGCCGCACTGCCGTTGCCGTGGGAGTGGGAAATAGAAGGCCCTGCCCGGCTGCCGCAGTGGGGTCTTCGGAGCTTGAGCTACCCCCTCGCATAAGCGGGCAGCTCCTTCGGGCGGACAGCTCTAGAACGCGACAAGTTCGACAGCGGTACAGCGCGATAGTTCTACAGCGCGACAGTTCTACAGGGCGACATCCACAAACAAAGGCGCGTGGTCCGAGGGCAGTTTTCCCTTGCGTGCGTTGCGATCGACAAGAGCCCAGGTGATCTTGTCCGCCAACGGCCGTGTAACAAGGATGAGGTCGATGCGCATCCCACGGCCTTCGTGGAAGTCACCGGCGCGGTAGTCCCAGTACGTGTAGAGCTTTTCTTTCGGCCAGCGCTCACGAAACGAGTCGACGAGCCCCCAAGACTCGAGCTGGGTGAGAGCCTCGCGCTCCTCCGGCGTCACGTGCGTTGCCCCGACAAAAGCCTTGGGATCCCAGACATCGATGTCCGCTGGGGCGATGTTGAAGTCGCCACAGACGGCGACCAGGTCGTCCGGCTTGGCGACTGCCTGCGAGGTGCCGGCGCAGCCTCGCAAGCCAATCGAGTTTGTAGGCGTAATGTTCCGAACCCACGGTCCGCCCGTTCGGGACGTACGCGCTGCAAACCCGTACCCCGCCGCAAGTCGCGGTTATCAGCCTCGTGTCCGGGTCGCGATCCGCCTCTGGGAATCCCATTAGAGGATCCTCCAGGCCGACCCTGGAGAGAATTGCGACACCGTTCCACTGGCCCGACCCGTGGTGCACGGACTCGTACCCGAGCGCTGCGAACGCAAGGTGAGGAAAGGTGGCGTCCGCGAGCTTGGTCTCCTGCAGGCAGAGCACGTCCGGCTGCGCGTAGGCGAGCCATTCAGGCACCCGGTCCATCCGCACCTTCAAGGAATTGACGTTCCACGTTGCAATACGCACTGTTTTCGCCCCCCTCGCCTCTTTCGCCCTGCCTAGCTGCGCCCAGCGCCGATCAGGCCGAACCCGACGGCGGCATCTGCACTACCTGGAACAGCTCGGCCAGGCACCCGTCTTCGAGGCCCGCAGCTTGTGCGTTGGCAGAAAACCAACCCCGCAGCCGCTCTTCCAGGTCACCTTCGTGGCCGACCTGGCTCTTGTGTTGACGGAGTGCCGCCATCTTGCTGTCGAAGGTTGCCGT
The DNA here is from genome assembly GCA_963834735.1 of uncultured Acidimicrobiaceae bacterium. Taxonomy (GTDB): domain Bacteria; phylum Actinomycetota; class Acidimicrobiia; order Acidimicrobiales; family Palsa-688; genus Fen-671. The sequence goes on from CAWICT010000006.1 coordinate 131,529, forward strand.
GATGTCGACGGCGCGGTTGCTGCGCGGGGATGCCATCAACCACAGCTCCTTGACGGAATGTGGCTCGAGGCCCTCCTTCAATAGCTCAGGGTGGGCAAAGGGATTACGCGCATCAGGATAGGCGACGCAGATGGCAGCCTCACCGGCCGCCAAGTGGTCAGGGTGGCTGGCGCCGATGCGCTCCCAGTAGCGCTCCGGGGACTGGCAGACGAGGCGGTCTGGACGGAACTCGCGGACCGCCCTGGTTATGTCGCGGCGCAGCTCGATGCTCGAGGTGAGCCGACCGTCGGGGTACCCGAGGAACGTAACCGTAGACACGCCGACCTCGCTCGCCGCAGCGCGCTGTTCCTGCTGGCGCAGCTTGGCCATGTCCTGGCGCGAGATGGTGCGATCGGAACCGCCGGCATCGCCGTCGGTCACGATGCAGTAAGCGACCTCGGCACCCGCTTTGACCCAGGCGGCAACCGAGCCCGCCGCCCCGAAATCGACATCGTCCGGGTGAGCTGTGACGACGAGCACGCGCCCGGCCCGAGTTGGGTCGTCAAGCGCGTAAAGGGAGCCCTGCTGTATCTCGGTGATGTGACAACTCTATCCAAGTTGGCTCAATCCAAGTTGGCCCACGACAACTAGCCAAGAATTCTCTAGTGAGCTCCTCGTGAGCCTGGCTTAGAGGAGGCCGACCAGGCAAAAACGCTGCAGCCCACAAACCCGACGCCGGGTCGACCGGTTGACGAGTTGACCGGCGCGAGGACGAGCTACCGGCGCGAGGACGAGCTACCGGCGCGAGGACGAGCTACCGGCGCGAGGACGAGCTACCGGCGCGAGGACGAGCTACCGGCGCGAGGACGAGCTACCGGCGCGAGGACGAGCTACCGGCGCGAGGACGAGCTACCGGCGCGAGGACGAGCCCACATCGATGGCTGTCGCCGCGCCTGTTGGCGGACGAGGTCAGGCAGGAGGACCCGGGGTCGGTCGCTGACGACCAAAATTTCCCGCCTGACCCTTGACGCGTCGAAACATACGTTTGCTAGAGTAGGTGAAGCGCTCGGGACCGGCCTTGACGGTCTCCTCCTAGTTCGTTTCTTGGCTTTGGAGGAGGTGGCATGTCGAGCGCTTTCCCGTCTTCTTCGGCGGCCGCTGCTTCCCTGTCATCTGCGGCTGCGGCTGCTGCTTCGTTCCGGCAGATGCTGGCGGGCTTGGAGCCCGAGCTCGCCTCCGGCACCGACTCGGCGGCGTTCTCCGACGAGCTGGCCGCAACCGAAAAGGCCTGCGCGGCGGCGCGCCTGTTGTTCTCGGCACGCGCAGTCGCCTGCGGTGCCTACAAACAGCGGGGCTTCAACGATGGTGCCGCGTGGATGGCCCACCAGGTGGGTGGCACGACTGGCCAGGCACGTCAAGCCTTGGAGACCGCGGCTGGCTTGGCCGACTGCCCCGGTACGCGCTTGGCGCTGTTGGGGGGAGAACTGTCCATCGACCAGGCAGCCGAGATCGTAAAAACCGAATCCGAGACGCCTGGTGCAGAGGCCGAGCTGCTCAAAATTGCACGGGGCTCTGACCTCGCTCAGCTGCGTGACAAAGCCCGCGAGCACCGCCAAGCCAACACAGATGTCAACGACCTCCATCGCCAGCAGATGCGCGCCCGGCACTTCCGCCACTGGCGTGACGGCCTCGGCATGGTGCGTTTCACAGGTGCTCTCCCTCCCGAAACAGGTGTGCCTTTCATCAACCGCCTCGAGCTGGCAGCGCAGCGCGCGGCGACGGGCCGTCCAGCAAAGCGGCGGCGAGCGCGAGCGCTTCGAGGCCTATGCCGCCGACGCGCTCGTTGCGATGGCGACCGGTGAAGGCCCTGCTCGCTCTGCGCGGGCGGACCTGGTCATCGTCTGTGACATTCTCGCCTGGCGGCGCGGCCATGCCCACCCCGGTGAGGTGTGCCAGGTCATCGGCGGAGGGCCGGTACCAGTAGAGCTCGCCCATGAACTGGGCAAAGACGCCTTCTTGAAGGCCGTCCTGCACGACGGGGTGGAAATACACACCATCAAGCACTTCGGACGCCACTTCCCTGCAGAGCTGCGAACTGCTTTGGACCTGGGCCCCGTGCCGGCTTTTACGGGAGCTCAGTGCGGCGATTGCGGGAGCCGCTTCGGCCTCGAGTACGACCACATCAACCCTGTCGCCAACCAGGGCGAAACTTCACTTTCCAACGTCCAGGCGCTGTGCTGGGACGACCATCAAGCCAAGACCGAACGAGACCGCCAAGCGGGTCTCCTCGGCCCGACCCGCCATATCCACCATGAGCGGCCGAGTGCTCGTGGGCCGACCCTGACCCTGCAGGGCCAGGCCGGGCACTGCTGTAGCCCAGGCGCCTGGTACGGTCGGTCGACCTCGCGACCCGCTCGGCCTGCTCGCCAGCACGCTCAGAGCGCGGTCGACTGCAAAGAGTGAGTGGGCGAGCCGGATTATGCGAAGTTGCAATCAAGTGAGTGGTCGTTGCCCCAACCTTGCGCAAAAGCAATGCGTCGAGCGCGGGCGTAACCGCGCTAGGTGCGAAGTGTGCGTAGGCGCCCCAAACTCGCGGCAAATGAGGAAAAAAAGTCACCACTTTTCTTGTTCGATCGTGAGTGTGGGTATAACGTTTGCCACAAGCGAAAAGCCGCCAACTGCTGAGCTTGCTCGGTAGCGGGCGACATATAAGGGGGGCGCTGTTGCCGAGCTGAGGGGCTCGGCGTAAGGAGCAGCGGGCCAGTGGCGCGCTGGCCCGCGCTCGATCGTTGGGCGCCGGTTTTCGTGCGTGCGGGTTGTGACTGCTCAACCCGTCAATTCACGCGGACGACCGCACCGGACTCGTCGGTCTGGTAGGTCCCCTTGGTCGAATCAAGGAGGACGAGACGGTTCCCAAACGGATCTTCCACCACAGCGAGCCGGCCGATCGGGATGTCGAAGGGCTCCGTCACCACCTGGCCACCGCGAGCCCGGAAGATCTCCGCGGCCGCATCTGCAGAAGCGACCTTCCAGTCCGGCTCATAGGGCTGTCTGGTGGTCAACACGATCTCGGTGCTGGACTCAGGCGTGCCCAACCCCGCCTGGCCCACGGCGTCGTTACGCCAGAGGAGCTCATGACCCAGCACGCCGGAGTAAAAGGCCATACCTTCGTCGAGGTCGGGCACTGGTATCGTCACGGCATCGAGGTATCGCAATAAGGGTTCCATGTGCACAGATCCTGCCCCGGGCCGGTGACCATGTCGGTGCCGCAGTCGGACGACCTCGTGGCGGGAGGCCGGAAACTGAGTGACAATGGCTCGGTGGCGAACAGGACGCGGAGCGCCAGTTACGAAACGACGCGGGCAGTCGAGGATGGCGCACGTGCTTCGCCCATGAAGAGGCGCCCCGTGGACGACAGCGCCAGGACCGGTAGATGGACCAAAGGGAGGATAAGTCGTGCAATTGCAGGGAAAGAGCGCCGTCGTCTACGGAGCAGCAGGTGCAATGGGCTCAGCTGTGGCGCGTGCCTTCGCCCAAGAGGGGGCAAGGGTGTTCCTTGCCGGCCGCACGCTGGCCAAGCTTGACAAGGTTGCCGAGGAGATCCGCTCGGCGGGGGGCCTCGCCGAGACTGCTCAGGTCGACGCAATGGACCAAAATTCGGTAGCGGCCCACGCCGATCAGGTCGTCAATACCGCCGGGAGCATCGACATCTCCTTCAACGCAATCAGCTTCCCGGTGGTCCAGGGCGTCCCGCTCGTAGACATGCCGCTCGAGGACTTCATGGCCCCGGTGACCGCCGCCTGCCGTACTCACTTCATTACCGCCACCACTGCGGCGCGGCACATGTCGGCCCAAGGTTCGGGTGTGATAGTGCTCCTGTCCGCGACGGCCTCCCTCGAGTCCCGTCACCAGATGGGTGGCTTCAACCTGGCCTGCGCCAGCATTGAGGCGCTCACGCGGAGCCTGGCCGGGGAGGTCGGCCGCCAAGGAGTACGTGTCGTGGCTCTTCGTCCCAACTTCACCCCCGAGACCGTCCCCGGTTTCACCGACCTCGATGCCCCTAAGAATGTGAGCGATACCCTGCTCGGGCGCCTGCCCCGGCTACGTGAGGTAGCGGGTACGGCGGTGTACCTGGCCTCGGACGCGGCCGGCGCTATGACCGGCGCCGTCATAAACCTGAGCTGCGGGGCCGTCTTCGACTGAGCGCCATCATGGTCCGGCCCGAGTTCAGGGTGGTGACGTGGCTGGCCAGAACTGTTCGGGCCGGCGCCTCGACGCCGCTGCGTGCTTGAACTAACCAGCAGCAAGACCGACGACGGTGGAGTGCTTTGTGGCCAGCGAGCCGGCGAACGCAGCGTCCCCGAAGTCGGACACGCTGCCGCTGGCGCTCGCGAGCCAGTAGCCTCCGCCGTCGACGGTTGCCGCGATACCCACGATGTCCCGGGAACCTTTCTCTCCGGCGAGCGAACCATGATTAGCTGCGTCGCCAAAGCGGTACACCGCACCGTCCTTCCCGACCAACCAGTACCCCCGCCCGTCGGGAGTAACGGCAATACCGACAATGTCGGACGCATGGGCGCTGGCTGCCAGGGAACCGAGTTTCTTGGCGTCGCCGAAAGGCGATACCGCGCCTTTGGAACTGACGAGCCAATAACCGCGCCCGTCCGGGGTGGACGCAATCGCGACTATGTTATCCACGTTTTTGCTTAGCAACGAGCCGTGGGACTTGGCCGTCCCGAAGTTGTACACATTGCCGTTCTGCCCGACCAAGAAGTACCCGGCCCCACCGGGGCCGGGGGCGATACCGACGATGTCGTCGACGTCGGTGCCTGTGAGCGAGCCATGGGACTTGGCGTTGCCGAAGCTGTAAACCTTCCCGTTGCTGGAAGCCACCCAGTACCCGCCGCCGCCCGGAGAAGGGGCGATCCCGACGATGTCGTCGACGGGAGGGGGTCTACCTGCCAGCGAACCGTGGTTAACGGCGTTGCCGAACTTGTAGATGTTCCCGTGTGTGGTGGCTAACCAGTAACCGGCTGACGACGCGCCTTTAGTCTTGACGGGAGTTTTGGCGGCCGTAGTTGTCGTACTCGGTACCGTCGTGGTGGGTTGAGCAGTCGTCGTGGAGAAGATGGTCGTTGTCGTGGGACCGGTCGTTGTCGTGCCGGGACTGGTTGTCGTCGTGGGCGCCCGTAGGCCCTGGGAGGCCACCGGCCGCCGTGGTCGTAGCGGAAGCGGTGGTGGTCGCGTACGTGAAGGTCCCTGTCACCGAGCTCTGCCCGAGAGGACCTTCCGCGGTGATCGCCACCTCACCGGCGCCGGCCGGCACTACGACGGTTGCCCGTGTCGCCGTCTCTGAGTCGACCGTAGCGAGCGAGCCGCCGAACAAGAAGGAGGCGTTCTCGAGCCCCACGCCGCTCAGTACCACTGCCTGTCCCTGCCCACCGCTGTAGGAACCGAGCACCTCACTGCACGCCAACCCGGTGGCTAGCGGAGAACCTAACCCGGTCACCATGTCGTAGCCGGTAACGGTCGGGTAATCACCCGAATTCGTCTGCGTGTAGTCGTTGCTGCTCGGCTCCGCTGCAAACTCGGAGGACGTGTAGTCATAGCCTTTCGGCACCTGGTTGAACACCCCGGGGTAGTCACCGTTATATAGGGCGTAGAGTTCCGTGTCGAAGTCCCCTGTCGACGATACGCAGGTCGTGTCCCTGTCAGCCGCCAACGCCGCCCAGAGCGGGGCGGCGAGGCTGGTGCCGAGCCAGGGCCCCACACCCCGTTGACGTACAGCACCACGTCTGAGCCATAATTGCTCCCGGACTCGGCAGAAACGTCAGGCACTTCTCGGTAACCAGCGCTACCGTTCAGCACCGGCTGACCCGTTGGGCCTGTCGAGAACAGTTGCGACACACCGCCGCCGCTGGCCCCGTCGGAAGAAGTCGCGCCCCTCTGGACCAGGTCCTCTGCGCATGCGATGCTGCCCGTCCCGTTGCAGTCGTTCCAGGCGAGCTCCGTACCGCTGGTGAGGACAGTTCCGCCAACCGCAGTCACCAGCGGATCGGACGCCGGGTAAGCTGGGATCGAGCTCGGTCCCCGATGCCCCGCCGGAACCAGAAGAGGAAGAATAGGTAAAGCACGCCTCGGACCCCTGGTCACCGGTCGCCGCCATCACCGACTGTCCCTGAGAAGCCGCTTCCATAAGGATTTCGTGCATCGAGGTCGCGAACGACGGCGACGAGCCTCCCTGGGCGTCCGCCTCGCACTCGCCCAGGCTCATCGAGATCACCTTGGCGGTATCGGCCGTCACGATGTCGGTCATCGAATCGATCAGGCCTTGGTTGGAGGAGGGGCTCTCGTAGGCGACGATCGAGGCATCCGGGGCCAGCGTGGCCGTCATCTCGATGTCAAGGTCGGCCTCCGCCTGGGCGACGGACCCGTTCGCCGGCCCGCCGTCCACGTCGTCAACCGTGACCGAATTCGAGAGCCCGAAGCACGACAGGTACGTGGAGATATCGGCGGAGGAACTGGCGTTTACTTCGGGGAGCGCGACCGTCACCCCAGCTCCGTCCTGCCCGACCTGCTCCAGGTCGTTCAGGTCGTAGTCCGTCGCGAGCTCGTCGGGCGTATAGTCGCCGGCGCTCCCGGCGGCCGCGGTCGCCGCTGAGCACGCGGCCGGCGGGCTTGCGGACGGCGCAGGCGCGCCCGTCACCCCAGGCGACCCGGAAACGGTCGCAGGAGCCGCGGGAGGCGCCGCGGGAGGAGCCGCGGAAGTGGCCCCGGCGGACGCCTTTGCAGCCACCGCCTTGACTAAAGCGGCTCCCGCCCGTCTCGAGACAGGCCTCGCAGAAAAGTCCTGCGGGGCGTCCAGAGTGTCGAGGCCGACGACGCCACTGACTTCGCCCGCAGCGAGGTCGGCGGGGAGCAGCGGGGAGCCAGAAGCAAAGACGCCGGTCACACCCGTGACTGTCTTGTAGCTCCCGAACTGCATGCCGAACGCGCGTGACGCTGCACCAGCGGTGCCCGCTGCGGAGATGACGAAGGGCGACTGGGCCGACACGGTGAGGCCATCGGAGCGCAGCCACGACTCAGTTTCCTCGACGGCCCATGCGGGCGGCCCGAACTGCGCCACAAACTGCGGCTCGGTTAAGTAGTGGTGGTACAGAGGAGAAGCCGGCGAGGACACCGAAGATACGAACTGGGCCAGCTGCGATGCGTTTGAAGGAGCCAACACCACGTCAAGTTCCAGCGTGGACGCCGCCGGTTCCGCACCAAGGTACTTCGCTGACTCCGGAGCCGCCCCCGTGGACAAAGCGAGCGCCCGCACCATGCGCTGAGGAACTATGTGCGGTTTTCGCGCACTCTGCGCCGTTGGCGCACCGTGCAGCGTTCGCACAGCATCGATCCGCGGGGACGAAGCGGTGGCGAGCTCCGTGCCAACGAAACCCGCACCCACCAAGACGCTGACGGCGATGACAGAGGTCATGCTGAGTGCTAGTCGAAGACGGCGAAGACGGCGAACACGCCGCGCCGTCAGGCCCTTACCGGGCATCGGGGACTTCTTCCTCTTGAGGGGTAGCTGAACTGGCGCCATTCTCGCACCCCTAGGTCTGCCTTGCAACAACACGCTTTCTCGGTACATACAGGCGTGTGGCGGGTCACGCGGCTTGCGCACGGAGCACTCCCGTGAACTGGCGCTGTGCACCTCCGCCCGCGTAGGCCGGCCGCGACCTGATCGCCTGGCTAACCCGCTCGCCCACCCGTCCTAATCATCGTCCCAGAGAGCGCTGGACGGGCTGGAATTACTCGACGGTCCAGGTAGTCCCGGAATGCAGCAAATTTGTCAGATCTCCGGGACCTTTACGCGCGGCGGCGGCTACCAATTGGTCCTGGACAAGCGACCCGTAATCCGGTCGTTCGACAGCCCTGAAAACCCCGACCGGCGTGGGTGAATAGGGGCCGTTCGCCAGACGGGAAAGCGCAAATGCCAGGCTGGGGTCGGGACGTGATTCGTCGTGGACCAACAGGCGCTCCTCCCCGACCTCTGACACCTCGACGATCACCGCGCTCCCGTTAGCGTCGATGATCACACCTTTTTCTCCGTCGGGGCCGAAACGCACCGGTTTCCCATGCTCCAGAGGCACCAAGCATTGTGGGCCGGTTGTCCTTGGCCAGAATTGTCTCGAAAGCGCCGTCGTTGAAAACGTTGCAGTTCTGGTAGACCTCGACGAATGAAGTGCCCTTGTGCGCGTAGGCCCGCCGGAAAATCTCGGTCATGTGCTTGCGGTCCATGTCGTGGGTACGGGCCACGAAGGACGCCTCGGCACCAAGGGCCAGCGACACGGGGTTGTACGGGTGGTCAAGGGACCCGAAAGGCGTGGATTTTGTTACCTTTCCGGACTCCGACGTCGGGGAGTACTGGCCCTTTGTGAGACCGTAAATCTGGTTGTTGAACAAGATGATCGTGAAGTCGACGTTCCGACGGAGGGCGTGCAGGAGATGGTTGCCCCCTATCGAAAGAGCGTCCCCGTCACCGGTTATAACCCACACGTGGAGATCCGGGCGCGCAACTGCCAACCCGGTGGCGAGCGCCGGGGCGCGGCCGTGGATCGAATGGATGCCATAAGTGTTCATGTAGTAGGGGAAGCGGCTGGAGCAGCCGATCCCCGACACGAACACGGTGTCCTCACGTTTGGCACCCAGATCGGGCATCATCAATTGCACTGCGGTCAAGATCGAGTAGTCACCACAACCGGGGCACCAACGCACTTCCTGGTCGCTCGACCAGTCTTTTCTGGTTGTGACCGGAACTTCCACGTCTGTCATAGCGCCTCCTCGGCAGCTCTCGAAGCCCCATTGCCGTTACGGCTTCCCAGGGAATCCAAGTGCGAGACAATTGCAGCCTGTACGTCGATCCGCCGGAACGGCAAGCCGTCCACTTTGTTGAGGCCCACCGCATCCACAAGGAACTCCGCGCGGACGAGCTTCCTCAACTGGCCCAGGTTGACCTCGGGTACGAGGACCCGCTTGTAGGCCTTGACTATTTCGCCCAGGTTGCGTGGGAAAGGGTTGAGGTAGCGAAGGTGAGCGTTTGCCACGCGCCGCCCGGTCGAGCGCACCGCGAGGGATGCTGCCTGAACGGCGCCGTAAGTGGAACCCCAACCGAGCACCAGGAGATCCGCGCCACCAAGCCCGTCGGGGTCGTCGAGCTCGACGAGAGGAATGTCGTTTGCGATGCCGGCCACCTTCTGGGCGCGCAGGCGGACCATCAGCTCGTGGTTTACGGGGTCGTAGGAGACATTGCCGCTGCCATCGGCCTTTTCGAGGCCGCCGATGCGGTGCATCAGGCCCGGGGTGCCGGGGAGCGCCCACGGCCTCGCTAAGGTCTCGGGATCGCGCAGGTAGGGCCAGAACACCTCGGTGCCGTCGGGCATGACCTTGTTGAGCTCGGTGGCAAACTCGAAGTCCGCCGAGATGTCAGGCAAATCCGCGACGTCGGGGATCAGCCAAGGCTCGGCCCCATTGGCGAGGTAGCCATCAGAGAGCAATATCACAGGCGTCCGGTACTTCAGAGCGATCCGGGCGGCTTCGATGGCCATGTAAAAACAGTCGCCAGGAGTGCACGGGGCAAGGACCGGCAGCGGAGCCTCACCGTGCCGGCCGAATATCGCGTGCAGCAAGTCCGCTTGCTCGGTCTTAGTCGGCAAGCCAGTAGACGGCCCGCCGCGCTGGATGTCAATGACCAGAAGCGGTAGTTCCAGAGAGATCGCCAAACCTATTGTTTCCGACTTGAGGTCGAGACCAGGCCCGCTGGTCGTGGTCACTCCGAGCGAGCCGGCATAGGCAGCACCCAGGGCCGCGCTCACGCCTGCTATTTCGTCTTCGGCCTGGAAGGTGCGCACCCCGAAGTTCTTGTGCTTGGAAAGCTCGTGGAGGACGTCGGAAGCGGGGGTGATCGGGTAACTACCGAGGAAAACAGGGACCTTCGCGAGATGGCCCGCAGCCACGAGGCCCCAGGCGAGCGCCGTGTTCCCCGAGATGTTGGTGTAGGTGCCGGGAGGAAGATGGGCCGGCTTTACTTCGTAGGAGGACTCGAAGACCTCTGCAGTCTCGCCGAAGTTCCAGCCAGCTTTGAACGCCAGCGTGTTGGCCTCACGCACCATGTCGTTACTGGCAAACCGCTTTGCCACCCATTCGATAGTCGGTTCGGGCGGGCGGCTGTACATCCAGCTGACCAAGCCGAGGGCGAAGAAGTTCTTTGAACGTTCAGCGTCGCGCGCCTTAGTGCCGCTCGGCTTCACAGCCTCCAGCGTGAGCGACGTCATCGGCACCTCGTACACCGTGAACGCATCGAGGCTCTGGTCGCCCCGGGGGTCCGCCGAATAACCGGCTTTCTGCAGCGATCGCTCGTCGAAAGCGTCGCTGTTGAGGATTATGGCGGCGCCCGCCTCGAGGTCCGCCACGTGAGCCTTGAGGGCCGCCGGGTTCATGGCGACGAGCACGTCGGGGTGGTCGCCGGGAGTGAAGATGTCATGGTCCGAAATATGGACCTGGAACGCAGAAACTCCGGCGACCGTACCCGCCGGCGCCCGTATCTCTGCAGGGAAGTCCGGCAGCGTCGACAGGTCGTTGCCGAAAATCGCCGAGCTGGTCGTGAAACGGTCCCCGGTCAACTGCATCCCGTCGCCGGAGTCGCCGGCAAACCGGATGACCACGCGGTCCAGAGTCTTCAACTTGTGCCCGGTGGTAACTGTGTCAGCCAAAGTTGTGCCCCCTGGTGATCCCTACGCGGTCTACCAGCTTATCGGGTGGGTTTCCCCGCGCCGCGGCAAAGCGCGGGCGGCCGGGGAGCTTCGCCGAGTGCTTCGTGGTTCAGGCGATCGTGACTGCCGGGTCGGCGTAGATGTCCTGCACCGCGTTGATCAGCGCTATGCCTTCGTTCATCGGGTGCTGGAAAGACTTGCGGCCCATGATCAGGCCTGTTCCCCCGGCTCGCTTGTTGATCACGGCCGTGCGGACAGCTGCCTCCAGGTCCCCGGCACCCGTGGACGCGCCACCGCTGTTGATCAGCGGGATGCGGCCCATGTAGGTGTTGACGAACTGCCAACGGGTGAGGTCGATCGGGTTGTCCGTCGTGTAGTCGCTGTAGACGAGCTTGGAGGTCACGCCGAAGCCGATCGCGTTGTAGCCGCCGTTGTTCTCGGGCATCTTCTGCTTGATGATGTCCGCATGGATGGTGACGCCGAGGTGGTTGGCCTGGCCCGTGAGGTCAGCGGAAACCTCGTAGTTGACGCCGTCTTTCTTGAACGCATTGTTGCGGACGTAGCACCACAGCACGGTGAACAACCCGAGGGAGTGCGCCTCCTCGAAGGCCTCCTCGACCTCCTGCATCTCACGGCGAGACTCCTCTGAGCCCCAGTAAACGGTGGCACCCACCCCGACGGCACCGAGCTCGAAGGCCTCCTGGACCGAGCCGAACATCACCTGGTCGTACGTGTTGGGGTAGCTGAGCAGCTCGTTGTGGTTGAGCTTTGCGATGAAGGGGATCTTGTGGGCATACCGCCGGGCCACGATGCCGAGCACTCCCAAAGTTGTCGCGACAGCGTTACAACCGGAATCGATCGCCAGTTCGACGATGTTCTTCGGGTCGAAGTAGATCGGGTTGGGCGCAAAGCTGGCCGCCGCCGAATGCTCGATGCCCTGGTCGACGGGCAGTATCGAAATGTAGCCCGTGCCGCCCAGCCGGCCGGTGTTGAGCAGCAGGCCGAGGTTGCGCAGCACCGGAACAGACCTGTCGCTCCAGGAGTACACCCTGTCCACGAAGTCCGGCCCCGGCAGGATCAGGTCATCGCGGCTGATGCCCTTGCACTCGTAGCTAAGAAGGGCTTCGGCGTCGTCGCCAAGCAGTTGGTGAAGGTCCATCAGGGATCGCTCCTAACTCAGTGGTCCAGGGTCTTCATGGCGTGAGCCCGGGCGGGCGACGCTCCAGGTGAGGGACGCAAGAACGCAATGGCCCGGCCTCGTTCACGCCTCAGCTTAGTGCCCCAGACGACCTCGCTGCCAGGGCGGAAAGCCGCTGCCTCACCCGCCCCTCGTGGCCTCGCGGCGGCGCTCTTGGCCCCGGCCAGCAGCAAGGTAGGGTATCGTCGAGCAGGTGGTCAACGCCGCGGGGGGTGCCGCATCGCCAGCTGGCCTGCCTCCCGTCAGGCTGGTGGCAACGGACTTGGACGGGACGCTGCTGCGTCCGGACGGCACCGTCAGCGAACGCACTATCTGTGCCGTCCGGGCGGCCCGCGAGGCCGGGCTACACGTCATCCCGATCACCGGGAGGCCGCCCAGGATCACGTGGGCAGGTCGCCCGGGAAGCCGGCCTTGGGCCGCTCGGCGTCTGCTCAAACGGGGCCGCCGTCGTAGACATCTCGTCGATGGAAGTTATCGAGACCGAAACGATCGGGGCGGAGGTGGCGATCGGTCTTGTGATCATGCTGCGCGAGATCTTCCCCGGTGCAGTCTTTGCCGTTGAAGAAATGGACAGTTTCACTCACGAAGCCGGGTTCGTCGACGCCTCGTGGGGTTGGGATGAACGCACCGAGACGGTCGACGACATAGTCCAGGCCGTTTCCTCAGCTTGCATAAAGCTCGTGATGCGCCGGCCCGGCTGGCCCGTGACGGAGCTGCTTGCCGGGCTGACAGAGCACGTCGCCGAAAAGGGCCACGTGACCTCATCGGGGTTGGACTGGGTGGAAATAGCCGGCCCCGGGATCTCCAAAGCCTACGCAGCCGAGCGTGTGTGCAGGCGACTGGGGGTTGCGGTCGGAGAGGTCATGGCGATCGGCGACAACCACAATGACCTCACGGTCCTGGCGTGGGCAGGGCGAGCGGCAGCTCCCGCGAACGCGATCGCCGAAGTCCTGGCGACGGTCCAAATGGTCCTCCCCCCCAATACAGAAGACGGAGTGGCACAACTTTTGGAGGAGCTCGCTCGCAGCAACGGAAGGTGCAACTGAGCCGCGCTGTGCGTCTTCGTACCCGTAGCGCCGTCCGTAGCGCCGTCCGTAGCCAGCCCAGCGGCAAAACGGCTTACTTGCGTGGGAACTTTGCTTCCTGTTTCAAAACAAGTGCGGCTATTTCAGAGTCATCCGGCGGACTTGAGGTCGTCAACAATGCCTGCCAGAGCCGAGCCAGCGCCGGCCAGTGCCGAACAGACGCTGTCTTTATGGCTCAAGGCCAACACTTTGTCTGCAACCACTTCTGTGCGGCTCTGGGTGCTGCCCGCGACCCTGAAGAACCGGCGCCTGACGCGCCCAATAGCCAATATCTCTTGTCCGGCGCCCCAATCGGGCACATGGTCCTCGGCGTCGAATAATGCCACTGGGACAGTGTCTGCAGACTGGTCGGCACGAGGAACCATCAGGTCGAAGCTGGCGAGCGAAAGACCACTGGGCAAGCTTCTCACCTGCATGGGTTTTGCCAGGCTCCCAATTACAACCACCATGTTCAGCATGGTCGCTCCCGTTGTTAGGTGCGCCGGCACCACCGGCGACGGATCACGGGCGCCGAGGCGCCAAGTGCCCACCAGAACGCGTCGATAACAACGACGAAGCTGCGCGCCCAACACTTTGCCTAACGGCAACGCCCTTTAGTGCCTGGCTCGAGCCTCATGGCCGACCACGGGAGGTGGTTCCGGCGAAGCATATCAAAGGGGTACGACGGTTAAGAGGTCACTCAGTGCGCGCTCAATCGAGCGCGATTAGGCGTTGCTTTACGTCGTAGGCATCAGGGTCCGCCGCCGCTATCTGAGCGAAGAGATCCCGTGCGCGCGGCAGCTCTCCAGCCCGTTCGTAGAGGTCGGCCAAGGCGTACCACTGGCGGAGGTGGAACCCCTTCGGCTTGGAACGGCGAAGCGTCCCCTCGAGCAACTTGACCGCGCCCCTCAGATCCCCGCGGTCCGCCAGGGATCCTGCAGCGACCAACCGGCCCTCGGCTATTACCTCCGGGCTCGGCGAAGCCTGACGCAGTTCGGTCCATGTGGCGTCGGCTTCGTCATATCGGCGCAGCGCCCTGTAACAGTCGGCGATAACAGGGAACTGGTCGTAGCTGCCCGACAGCCGATGATGGGCTTCGAGCTCGCGGAGGGCAAGAGGCCACTTGCCCAGCCTGTAGAGGGTGAGGCCGAGCAGCTCCTTGACGGAAGCCGAGGTCGGCGCCATCGAGGACAATTTGCGCAACATCCGCAACGCGTCGTGATAGCGGTCAGCCGAATAAGCCCTAGTGGCGTCGGCGAGCTTGGCAGTGACGACCGGCTCGGACGCCTCTTTGTCAATAGCTAGAAGGGAACCCGTCCGCGCTGTGGGCCTTCTGGTCGCTGCACGTTCCCGCGTTATCGGCGCAGCTACCGCATCGGCTCGCGCACCGGCACGCCCGTTGGCGCGGGCGGACGGCCGGCCACCGGGCTGGGCTGGCTGGCGCGGCACCTGGCTGGGCGGCAGGCTGGACGGCTGGCTGGGCGCGACCGCCGGCAGGCTCGGCGCGACGGCCGGCAGCCTCGGCACGACGACGACTGGAGGTTTTGGCGGGACGACTGGGAGCAGGCACCCTTTCGACAATGGTCATCGACCAGTCGTCGTGGCCACCGTCCTCGTGGCTTGCCTGCCTTTCCAGCTCTTGTCCTGCTGTAAGCGGCCCGGTAAGCGGCACGACCGCCGGCGTAGGACGGGCAACAGGCGTGCGGCGAGCCGGCACTTGGCCGGCCGCCTTGGGCCCAGACCGTGGACGGCCAGCCGACGAACGACCAGCATCTCCGCGCCCGCCCGTTCCCCTCGACGACCCGCCCGCTCTGGTGCCGCCCGGCGCACGTCCACGCGTTGGCTGAGCGCCCTCGCGCACCGCTGACCAGATCTCCGAAGCCGTCGGTTCTTCGTTATCCAGCTCCCCGATACCGTGGCGGGCGACACTGCCCCAGCCCGGCGGCGTCGGCCTACGCGGGGCGGCCGAGGCAGGCCTGGGCGGCCGAGGGCGAGCCGGGCCGTCCGTCCCAAAGCTGCGCGGGGGGCCGTTCCCGTCCCCAGCGCCGTGCGGCCGGGAGTAGCCGCCTCCGCCTCGGGCATCGCCCGTCTCGCGGCGCGGACCACCCGTCCCGCGGCTAAATCCGCCCGGCTCGCGGCCGGACCACCCGTCCCGCGGCTAAATCCACTCGTCCCGCTGCGGGGACCGCCCGCATCGCGGCGGAGACCACCTGTCTCACGGGGCGGTCCGCCCGAATCCCGCCGGGGACCGAAGGCGCGGGGTGCTTCCCGGTCCCAAGGTGCCGTCCTGCCGGCTGGGGCTCCACGGCCATCGATCCGCTTCGGCAACGGGGCTGCCCGGCTCCCGCCGGTTTGAAATCCTCGAGGCGCGCGCCCGGCAGGGCCTCCTCCGGCCCGGTCATCTGACGGTCGGCTCGCCCGGTCGAACGACCTCGGGGGCGCACCGAACGACCTTGGCTGCGCATCGGACGACCTCGGCTGCGCACTTCGTGGCCCGTCACCGCGCCCAGCAGCCGCTCCGGCTCCGGCTCTCCCACCCGGGGTCACTGGGCGGCCCCAGCGAGGCCCATCTCCCGTCGACCGGTCCGAGAAGCTCGCCCTGTCGCTCCTTATGCCTGTTCCTTCTTCGCGGGCGCCACGGCCCTCGCCTCTGAAGGTCCCGCCGCTTCCGGCACCCCGACTGGGGCGATCGATGCGCTCGCCGTAGGTCCGTGCAGGCGGGCGGGGCGCACCTGCAGCTGAACGAGACCGGCTCGACGGCACGCCGGTGCCCTGCCGAGACGGCGGTCGGTCCTCCGACCGGGCCCAGCGGCCGGCGCTGTCGCGGGCAGGGCCACGGGCCGGGACGCGCGGCGTTCCGCCGGCATCCCCCCTGAAGCTGCTGGACGAGCGCGGTCGGTCAGAGCCAAATCGCTCGGAACTTCCGGACGTTCGGGCCGCCGCGCCAAAGCCACGGCCACCGGACCTGGACGGCCCCTGGAGCTGCAGGACGAGCCCATCCTCCGCCCCGGCCCCCGCTCCATCTCTTGCGCTAGACCTTGCCCGCGCACCGCTGCCTGCACTCGTACCGGTTACGGAACTGCGCCGAGGCCTTCCTTCCCCAGCGGAGCCGTCAACCCGTGAGCTACTCCTCGTTGCCCCGGAAACGCCGCGGCTGGTACTCGACGCGGAACGTGCAGAGCTCGGCCTTCCCACGTGGTCGGTCCGGGCGCTCGAACTACGAGCCTTTGCCGGGCTCCCAGCGGATCGCGAACCGGTCCCGCTGCGTGAGCCCGATGCAGACCGCGAGCTCGCTGCGGACCGTGAACTGGTGGTCGAGCGGGAGCTCGCCACCGAACGCGAACCGGCCGCGGAGCGTGAACCGGTCCCAGTCCGAGCCTTCGAGGTCGCGCTACTTGCAGCCCGCTTTTTCGGGGCGCCCGCCTTAGCGCCTCGCGGGCCCGCCGCCCGCCCGCTACCCGAGGCCATGTCGTCCAGCATATCTCCCACTCCTCCTCGGCTGTTCCGAACGCGCAGAGGCCCGTGCCGCCCACCACGGCACGGGCCCTTTGCAACGAATTATCCCGGCGACGTCCTACTCTCCCAGGGAGCTGCCCCCCAAGTACCATCGGCGCTGGCGGTCTTAACTTCCGTGTTCGGGATGGGAACGGGTGTGGCCCCACCGCTATGGTCACCGGGAACCTTTGCTCTATTTTCAAACGGCCCTCGCGGGCCACCTTTCCTTGAGCTTTCCATAGTGAGCACGAGCGGTTTGTACTTCAAGCCCTCGGCCGATTAGTACCGGTCGGCTGAACGCATTACTGCGCTTACACCTCCGGCCTATCAACCTGGTGGTCTACCAGGGGCCTTACCAGATCGAATCTGTGGGAGACTTCATCTTGGAACGAGCTTCGCGCTTATATGCTTTCAGCGCTTATCCCTTCCGCAGGTCGCAAACCAGCCGTGCCCTTGGCAGGACAACTGGCACACGAGAGCTGCGTCCGTCCCGGTCCTCTCGTACTAGGGACAGCCTTCCTCAGGTCTCCAACGGCTACACCAGATAGGGACCGAACTGTCTCGCGACGTTCTAAACCCAGCTCGCGTACCGCTTTAATGGGCGAACAGCCCAACCCTTGGGACGTACTTCCGCCCCAGGATGCGACGAGCCGACATCGAGGTGCCAAACCTTCCCGTCGATATGGACTCTTGGGGAAGATGAGCCTGTTATCCCCGGGGTACCTTTTATCCGTTGAGCGACGGCGCTTCCACACGCGACCGCCGGATCACTATGCCCTGCTTTCGCACCTGCTCCACTTGTAGGTGTCACAGTCAAGCTCCCTTGTGCCATTGCACTCGACGGCTGATTGCCAACCAGCCTGAGGGAACCTTTGGGCGCCTCCGTTACTCTTTAGGAGGCGACCGCCCCAGTCAAACTACCCACCTGACGCTGTTCCTCATCCGGATTACGGACGTAGGTTAGGTTCCCGTCACATGAAGGGTGGTATTTCAACGTTGACTCCACCCCGGCTGGCGCCGGAGCTTCCAAGTCTCCCACCTATCCTACACAACAAGCAACAAAAACCAACATCAAGCTATAGTAAAGGTCCACGGGGTCTTTCCGTCTTGGTGCAGCTAACGAGCATCTTTACTCGTACTTCAATTTCGCCGGGTCTGTGGTTGAGACAGTAGGGAAATCGTTACGCCATTCGTGCAGGTCGGAACTTCATCTCTTTCCCCTCTTTCGAGGGGGACAGACTATGCCTTCATCTCTGCTATTCACAGAGAGCCCGCGTATTGCCCCAGTTTTAGATTTGCCACAATTGTGACAGTAACTGGAGCCTCACCCATAAAGGGATCAGTCGTTACAGGGCCATACCGGATATAACCGGCAGAGGGCTTCCCACGGCATTGCCCGCCGTCTATCGCCTCGCCTTGTGCGAGGCAGCCGGTGTGGGCTTCGCCGTTATGAGCGGGTCTTTCACGTGGGATCACTCCCACGCAGGGCAACTATTCACCCGACAAGGAATTTCGCTCTAGAACTCTCCATGTCGCCATGAAGCTAGGACCATATCTTCACCTGGTACGTCGATATCAGGTGGCTGGCGTATGGCCTCTGAGGATTCCAAAAGCTGCGACGGCTTTCGGCGGTTGATCGTCGATGCGATCGCAGCGACTTGACTAAGGCCTTCCACCTGTAAGTGAAAGCCCTTCACCATTAGTCGCACCACCTTTGCAAAGCTGGAAAAATCGCCAGCCTTTGCCGTAAGAAGTGGGTACTGCTCGAAAAACGGAATGATGTGCCTTACCAAATCGTCAAGACGCCTGACGCCGAAGCGCCACATGTCTTGCCGGTGATTGTCGTGGCGGCGATTTACCGTCACTAAGCCACATCCAAAAAAGGTCTGCAACGCGTAAAGAACCTTTACGCTGCGTTCGCCTTGCACAACGGCGAACTCCGGTTGGACTTGCCAGCCCAATCGGCATGTCGCGTTGCGAAAGATCGGAACGCTAAAGCAGCCTTCACCGTCGACGAAGCCGACGACCCATTCCGCAGCTAATGGCCTTTCCTGCTGATTGCCCGCACCGGACGGATTTTCACTCTTCACGCACCAACCCTACGAAGGGCCAGTGACCGCAATGAGTACCGCCGGATACTCGGGGTTCCCAGCATATAGCCAGCTGCACTTTCCAAGATCACTCTTGGGAGGGGCAGTGCCCGGGCACGATTCCGGGACTTCTACCTTAGGACCGTTATAGTTCCCGTGACCCCCATATCGCTATGAGGCGTGGACCATATCTTCATCCCTCAAGCTTCATTGAGGGAGCTCTGCGTATGGCCTCTGAGGATCCCAAGTCAACAGCGTTGCGATGAGTTCTTCATCACTACGCCGGCGCTTGCCACCACGGTTCATGGGACCTCGCAAAGCGAGGATTTCCATGAAGCCACTTTGTGACAAGTGCCGACCTGCCTGGATGAGAGTAGTGATTCGTCTGAACACCTCGAGGTCGTGCCGCTTCGCTCCTCGGAGCGGATAACGATCGAAGAACGGGAAGACCCGTTCTGCCAAACCGCTCGCGGTTGTGACTTCGAAGTACCAAACTCCGTCGCCTCTCGGTCTCACTGTCCCCGTACCGAAGACTTCACGAAGGAGACGAGGCTCCTCCGGTCCGATCTGCGACACATTGAACGACAGCGACACTCGATATGGCAACACACCACTACGCAGCCGACGGATTGGGATGTTGAAGCTCCCTTCTCCATCGACAAACCCCGAGACCCAGTTGCCTAGGTCTGCGGGGATAGCATCCAGCCAAGTTGTACAACTCGGTCTTTCCTGCTGATTGACCGCACCGGACGGATTGTCACTGCTCATGGCTCCACCCTATAAACGGGGTGTGACCACGAACGAGTACCGCCGGATACTCGGTGTTTCCAGCATATAGCAGAGTTTGATCCAGTCAGTTACCTGTCTGGAGCCGCAACTTTTTTGTTTTACGGCCGCCGTTTACTGGGGCTTAGGTTCAGAGCTTCGCCCTTGCGGGCTAACCCCTCCCCGTAACCTTCCAGCACCGGGCAGGCGTCACAGCGTATACATCGTCTTAGGACTTCGCACGCTGCTGTGTTTTTAGTAAACAGTCGCTTCCCCCTGGTCTCTGCGACCCCCTCGGGCTCGAGGCGCGAAGCCTTTCACCCTACTGAGGCCCTCCTTCTCCCGAAGTTACGGAGGTATTTTGCCGAGTTCCTTAACCACAGTTCTCCCGATCGCCTTGGTATTCTCTACCCGCCCACCTGTGTTGGTTTGGGGTACGGGCGCCGTGCCAACTCGCTAGACGCTTTTCTAGGCAGCATGGGATTAGTGACTATGCCTTTTACGGCTCGGTATCACGTCTCAGGCTTAATGAGGGCCGGATTTGCCTGGACCTCGCCCTACTCGCTTACCCGTGGACAACCAACGCCACGGTTCACCTACCCTCCTGCGTCCCGCCTTCGCTGCCCGCCCCAGGACCTGTCGGTTCGCCCGAAGGCAGCCCCTTAGTACCCCTGGCTTGGGATTGACGCGTGCACGACGGTACCGGAATATCAACCGGTTGTGCATCGACTACGCCTTTCGGCCTCGCCTTAGCTCCCGACTCACCCTGGGAGGATTAGCCTTCCCCAGGAAACCTTGGGCTTACGGCGGAGGGGTTTCTCACCCCTCTCTCGCTACTCATGCCAGCATTCTCACTCGAGCGGGCTCCACGACGGTTCACACCGCCGCTTCTCTGCCCGTTCGACGCTCCCCTACCACCCCGCTTGCGCGAGGTCCGCGGCTTCGGCTCGGTGCTTGAGCCCCGTTACATTGTCCGCGCCGGACCACTCGACCAGTGAACTATTACGCACTCTTTAAAGGGTGGCTGTTTCTAAGCCAACCTCCTGGCTGTCTGTGCAGTCCGACATCGTTTCCCACTTAGCACCGAATTAGGGGCCTTAGCCGGCGATCTGGGCTGTTTCCCTCTCGACCACGAAGCTCATCCCTCGTAGTCTCACTGCCGGGTTCTAGAGCATCGGCATTCGGAGTTTGATTGGGGTCGGTAAGCTTGTAGGCCCCCTAACCCATTCAGTGCTCTACCTCCGACGCTGAACACCCGACGCTGCACCTAAATGCATTTCGGGGAGAACCAGCTATCACCGAGTTTGTTTGGCCTTTCACCCCTATCCACAGGTCATCCCCCATGTTTTCAACCATGGTGGGTTCGGCCCTCCACGGGGTCTTACCCCCGCTTCAGCCTGCCCATGGATAGATCACTCGGCTTCGGGTCTACCGCACGCGACTGGACGCCCATTTAAGACTCGCTTTCGCTCCGGCTCCCCCTCACGGGTTAACCTTGCCACGCACGGTAACTCGCTGGCTCATTCTTCAAAAGGCACGCCATCACGGCCAGCCTCCGAAGAGACTGACGACGCTTTGACTGTTTGTAAGCCAACGGTTTCAGGTACTATTTCACTCCCCTCCCGGGGTACTTTTCACCTTTCCCTCACGGTACTAGTGCACTATCGGTCGCCTATTAGTACTTAGCCTTACGAAGTGGTCTTCGTTGGTTCACTCCAGGTTTCACGGGCCCGGAGCTACTCGGGTGCCAGATCGGAGGCTGCATGCGTTTCACGTACGGGGCTATTACCCTCTGTGGCGGGACGTTCCAAAACCCTTCTGCTACGCAGCAACTTTGTAACTCCGTGGAGAGGCTGGTGACTCTCCTATCTGGTCCCACGACCCCGTACCGGCAACGCCACCAGGCTTTAACACCGGCACGGTTTAGGCTCTTCCCGTTTCGCTCGCCGCTACTCAGGGAGTCGCTGTTGCTTTCCTTTCCTCAGGGTACTGAGATGTTTCAATTCCCCTGGTTCCCTCTACCGGCCCTATTTTATTCAGACCGGAGTAATACCGTTTTTCGCGGTATTGGGTTGCCCCATTCGGACATCCACGGATCAACGCTCGGTAGGCAGCTCCCCGTGGCTTTTCGCAGCCACCCACGTCCTTCATCGGCTTTAGGCGCCAAGGCATCCACCGTTGGCTTTTGTAGCTTGGAGAACAAGATGCTCGTGCTCACTATGCAATTCTCAAGGAGCGGTGAGAAAGCCCGGCCATAAAAACTCGCCGGGCTCCTCGTGCGGTAGGCGTCTTGGTCCCCGGAGAAACTCCGGGCCAATACGCGCCATCAGCTGGGCCACGAACCGTGAGCCCAGAAAACGGAACAGAGATCGCCCGGCTCCCACTGCCCACGGCCTAGAGGTGCAAGCACCTACGACAAGCCGAGGACGACATGGTCGCCGAATAGCTAGTAGTCAACTTCGGAGAATGGACCGAGTATTACCTCGGCCTTCTGCTCCTTAGAAAGGAGGTGATCCAGCCGCACCTTCCGGTACGGCTACCTTGTTACGACTTCACCCCAATCACCGACCCCACCTTCGACGGCTCCCTCCTTACGGTTGGGCCACCGGCTTCGGGTGTTGCCGACTTTCGTGGTGTGACGGGCGGTGTGTACAAGGCCCGGGAACGTATTCACCCCGGCGTTGCTGATCCGGGATTACTAGCGACTCCGACTTCACGGAGTCGAGTTGCAGACTCCGATCCGAACTGAGACCGGCTTTTTGGGATTCGCTCATCCTCGCGGAATAGCAGCCCTTTGTACCGGCCATTGTAGCATGTGTGCAGCCCTGGACGTAAGGGGCATGATGACTTGACTTCGTCCCCACCTTCCTCCGAGTTGACCCCGGCAGTCTCCTGCGAGTCCCCGGCATTATCCGCTGGCAACACAGGACAAGGGTTGCGCTCGTTGCGGGACTTAACCCAACATCTCACGACACGAGCTGACGACAGCCATGCACCACCTATCGCAGGCCCTTTCGGACACCGTATCTCTACGGCTTTTCCTGCGTAGTTCAACCCAGGTAAGGTTCTTCGCGTCGCCTCGAATTAAGCCACATGCTCCGCCGCTTGTGCGGGCCCCCGTCAATTCCTTTGAGTTTTAGCCTTGCGGCCGTACTCCCCAGGCGGGGCACTTAATGCGTTAGCTACGGCACGGAACCCGTTGACAAGGTCCCACACCTAGTGCCCAACGTTTACGGCGTGGACTACCAGGGTATCTAATCCTGTTCGCTCCCCACGCTTTCGCTCCTCAGCGTCAGTACCGGCCCAGTCCACCGCCTTCGCCACTGGTGTTCCTCCTGATATCTGCGCATTTCACCGCTACACCAGGAATTCCGTGGACCCCTACCGGGCTCTAGCCACAGCAGTATCAGATGGCAGCCCCAGGTTGAGCCTGAGGATTTCACACCTGACTTACTGAGCCGCCTACGAGCTCTTTACGCCCAATGAATCCGGACAACGCTCGCTCCCTACGTATCACCGCGGCTGCTGGCACGTAGTTGGCCGGAGCTTCTTCTGCAGGTACCGTCACAATCGTCCCTGCTCGAAAGAGGTTTACAACCCGAAGACCTTCATCCCTCACGCGGCGTTGCTGCGTCAGGCTTTCGCCCATTGCGCAAGATTCCCCACTGCTGCCTCCCGTAGGAGTCTGGGCCGTGTCTCAGTCCCAGTGTGGCTGGTCGTCCTCTCAGACCAGCTACCCGTCGTAGCCTTGGTAGGCCGTTACCCCACCAACAAGCTGATAGGCCGCGAAGCCCTCCCGAAGCGGTAGGCCCATTTCCTCACCTGGCCATGCGGCCTGGTGGGGTCATCCGGTATTAGCAGCGGTTTCCCGCTGTTATCCCAGTCTTCGGGGCAGGTTCTTCACGTGTTACGCACCCGTTCGCCACTAGGCCTTCTCCGGTGTTACCACCGAATGAGCCCCGTTCGACTTGCATGTGTGAAGCACGCCGCCAGCGTTCGTCCTGAGCCAGGATCAAACTCTCCATCGAGATCATCGACACACCTTTCGGTATGCCTCGACCCATTTGTAGAGCGCCAGCCCGAGCCTTCGGGCTGGATGGCACAAAGACGGAAGTTGTTGTCCGTCTAATGCTTGACAAGATTGGCGCTCCGGCTCTCACCGGCGCGCCCGCACTAGCCTTTAACTTTCTCTGTTCCGTTTTCAAGGTCCACTGCTCGCGGAAGCACGCGTCTGCTTGGTAGCAGGCGGCGGTGCCAACCGCTAAGCGCCTCACTTGAAGGGTTCGAGGCCCTCCAGTGACGGCGTCGCTCGGAAGTGATTGCTCACCTGAGCGGCTTTCTAGCTTAACCTACGCAGTGGTACTTGTCAACGACACCCCACCGGCATCGCCGGCAGCCATTGGCTGCATCCACTGCACTCACCCGGAGGTGAGCAGAGTCATGCTAGCCCAGATGTGAGAGGCACCGGGACCGTTTAACCTCCTCTTCGCCGGATTCCCTCGCCGGGCGAGCCAACTCTCCTGGTACGCGGTCCAGCCGGATGGCCAGCTGCGCCGGTTGGGGCGGTGACGTCGCCTGGGGCAGTGGGCAAACGCACGGGTGCAACGGGCCGTGGGCCGGGCGACGCCCAAACGCTTCCCTTCACGACGAAGCGCAGCAGCAGGTCAGGGGCTCGCGACGCTGACAACCCGACTCGTGGAGTGGCTTCGACCAGGCCCCCTGGGCCGACGCCGTCGTCCGACAACCACAACTCGGACCGCTTGGCCGTCATGTCCAACCCATTTAGGTCGCCCGTGATGCCGAATGCCTCTGTCAAGCGGCCCGGCCCACGGCACAGGTCCCGCTCGCGTAGCTCGCGTTGGCCGTGGGAGCGAGCCTGTTCCATGGCGGCTATCCCGTTGACGGGTTGGGCGGCGCGCAGCAGGACGGCCGTGGCGGTCCCCTCCGGGCTGCATACGACGTTGGCGCACCAATGCATGCCATAGGAGAAGTAGACGTACAACCGTCCAGGCGGCCCGAACATGATCGCGGCTCGCGGGGTCGGGCCTCTGAACGCATGGCTCCCCGGGTCATCGAGCCCGAGGTATGCCTCGACCTCTACGAGACGGGCCGCACGCCCGTCCGAACGTACTAAGAGCTTGCCGACCAGCTCCTGCGCGACCTCACGGGCGTCACGCCGGAAAAACTCACTGCGAAGCCGGGTGCCTTGTTCACTCACCGGCTGCTGGGCCAGCGGAACTGAGAGGGCCCGACAGGCACTCCCCCATCCGGCCCTGGCCCGTCGTGCTGTTGACCGACCCCGTGGGCGTGGCCGCGAGGCGGGTGAGAGAAGGTGCTTCCCACACGAGGCATGCCCAAGCGTTCCGCATCGGCCCGGAGCACCGCGGCAAACCGCTCCAGCTGGACTGCAACGGGGACCGGCCCAGCCCCGCCGGGACTAGTCCGCCGCGAGACGGCGACCCCGGGCTCGAGAAGCGCCACGGCTTCGGCCCCCAGGGCCGGGTGCGCGGCCACCAGCTCCGGGAGCGGGACACGCCTCTGAACGGAGTCCCGCACGACCCCCCCGACGAGCTCGTGAGCCTCGCGGAACGGCATCCCTTTTTGCACGAGCCACTCGGCGAGGTCCGTCGCGGCCAACGCCGGTGAACTCGCCCTCGCGCCATCGCCTGAGTGTCGAACGTCGCTGTCGCCAACAGGCCAGCCAGCGCCGCAAGAGAGCGCTCGCACCTGGTCGACAGAGTCAAAGAGCGGCTCTTTGTCCTCCTGCAGGTCCCGGTTATATGCGAGCGGGAGCCCCTTCAGCGTCGCCAGGAACCCGGTCAGGTGGCCGATCAGACGGCCAGCTTTACCGCGTGCCAGTTCTGCGATGTCTGCGTTCTTCTTCTGGGGGAGCATGGAGCTGCCGGTCGCATACGCGTCGTCCAGGTGCAAGAAACCGAACTCTTCGCTCGACCAGATCACTATTTCCTCACCTAGGCGGGAGAGGTGCGTGCCGAGCAGCGCAAGGTCGAAGAGCGACTCGGCGACGAAGTCCCGGTCCGAGACTGCGTCGAGCGAGTTCTCGAAGCGCGACGCGAAGCCCAAGCTCCTGGGCGACCCAGTCTGGGTCGAGCGGGAGAGACGACCCAGCCAGTGCACCCGCCCCGAGAGGCGACACGTCCAGGCGGCGCCGCGTCGAGGTCATGCGGTCGACGTCCCTGGACAACGCCCATCCGTGGGCGAGGAGGTGGTGAGCCAGCAGCACCGGCTGAGCGTGCTGGAGGTGGGTGTACCCGGGCAGGTATGCATCACCGGCTTCTCCCGCTCGCTGGAGAAGGACCGCCTGAAGCCCCACGACGCCTCGGCAAATCTCGGCCAACGCGCGCTTGGTGAAAAGCCGCATGTCGGTGGCTATTTGGTCGTTGCGGCTCCGTCCCGTATGGAGCCGGCCACCGGCCGCGCCCGATATCTCGGTGACCCGACGTTCGATCGCGGTGTGGACGTCCTCGTCGCCGGGCTTGAACTCGAAACTCCCATCGGCGAGCTCCTGCTTCGGTCGTTGCCAGGGCCGCCAACAAGGTGGCGGTCTCCTCTATCGAAAGCAACCCGCTGCGCTCGAGGCCGAGCACATGAGCCCGGCTGCAATTTATGTCGTCACCAGCCAGGCGACGGTCAAAAGAGAGGCTCTCAGTAAAGGCGAAGAGCTCCGCCGACTGCTTGTGCCCGCCAAAGCGGCCCTGCCAGAGCGTCATCGGCGGTCACACTACCTTCTGCCGGAGGCGCAGTCTCAGAGTTACTGCGGCCGGGCCTCCCGCCGCACGGTCCGGGCAGGCCACCGATCTCGGCTGCCAGTTGCCCAGCCGACAGCTACCTTTTGTGCACCACGTGGCGGGACCCGTCATTCAGGACGCGTTCCTGTAGCTGTTCCGCGTCCGCGTCAGGGCGAAGGGCGGAGTCGACGCATCGCCAAGAATTTCCACGACGCGCCCAGAGGTCCCGAGGCGTGCAGAAGAGCAGGTCAATGAACACCCCAACTAGGATTTATCGTGATGGACAGGGGCGCCTTCGAAGTGATCTGGGAGATCGAGCCGGCCACCAGCCCCGACCTGCGAAGCGTCCGGCTCCAGATCGGCGTGCTCAGCAGTATCTCCTCGGTGTTCTTGATCCCCGACAACCACATCGGCAGGGCGACCGTGTCGAGCATCGCGGTGGCCCATGAGGTAATCGACATGGGTGGACGGGCTATCGCGTGCCTCAACGCCCGGGACCGCAACACCCTCGGGTTCCGTCGTGACCTACTGACTGCGGCGGCGTACGGAGTGGACGAGTTCCTGTTTGTTTACGGCGACCGGCCGGAATCGGGCCGGCGTTCCGACGACCTCACCGTACGGACGATGCTGGAGGAGGCACGGCGCTTCGATCAGCGCGACGCCGCTGCCCTGCGCCTGGGGGCCGCCGCCGCCCTCACGCCCTTGCCGCCCTGGAAACGTGCCGCCGACTTCCTTTTCGCGCAGGTGGGCTTCTCGGTTGACCACCTGCTTCGTTGGCGCTCTTCGCTCGACTTTGCGGGCAATGTCTATGCAGGTGTGCTGGTCGTCGCGAGCGTGCCGATGGCCAAGAAATTGAGCGCGGACTTCCCGCAACTTGAGGTCCCCGACTGGCTCGTGGAGCGGGTCGAGCAGGACAAAGCAGCGGGGGTCGACTTCGCCTGCGAGATGGTGTGCGCGATCCGCGACTCAGGTGCCTTCGACGGAGTCCACCTCATCCCGGTACGGCGCTACCGAGACGTCGCTCGTCGTCTCGAAAGTGTGCTGTAGCCGGGAATCGACCCCTCCGCCCCGTTAATGGTGGCGACAGAACCCGGTCGATGGCGCTACAAATGAACCCCGACGCCCGCCGCGACCTAGCAATGGGGCGACTGGAAGCAACAGGAGGTAGTAAGTGGCCGAGACCCTCTACGAACATGCGGGTGGCGACAAGGCCCTGCACCACTTGGAGGAGCTGTTCTATGACAAGGCCCTGGCGGACCCGTTGCTGGCGAACCTGTTTACCGAACGCCGGCCCACCCACGTCGAGCACCTGACCTGGTTCACCGCCGAGTCGTTCGGCGGTCCGGACCGATTTAGCCGCGAGCTCGGCTTTCAGTACATCATCGACGTGCACCGCAACCTGGAGATCACCGACGATCAACGGGAGCGGTTCGTCGCGCTGTACCTGGAGGCTCTCGACGAAGCTGGCATGCCCGACGACGAACCGTTCCGAGAGGCAGTCCGCGAGCACGTTGAGTTTGGCTCCCACGTCGCCCAACAGAACTCACGGGCGAAAAACGACGCTGAGCTGCACCCGATCCGGCAAGTGCCGAAGTGGAACTGGTCGGGGTAGCCGGGACCAGGCTCGCTCGATGCCCGCTGTTTGTTCGTTTCGGCCGCCGATTTTTCACGGAGGTGTCCGATCTGGCTCCGAACAGTGGACATCACTGACGCCGGTGAAAGGAATTTGCAGTTCCGGTGCTCGATCCGCACATCGCGAACCCACGTTTGTGGTTTTGGGCGCAGGCCGCTCCATACCTGATGGGAACGGCCGTCACCAAGCGGTGCGGTCTCTCCCGGGGCCGGCCCCCGCACCGGGTGAGGCTGAAATCCTGCGGTCCCCGTTAGCCCTTGGGGAGCCCCGCGGGGATGAGTTTTTCGCAGGCGTGCACGGCTTGAGTGAACTGCGTTGAGTTTTGATTGATACTGGATGCGACCGGAAAGTTGACGCCGCCGCCGGAGAAGATGGGGTCAGGGAAGTCAGTGATCCCGTGTGAACGCATACAGCGAGCAGCATTGAGGTAGTAGTGCTGGTCTTGCGCGGTGACCGTCTGGCTGGGCTGCCCGCTCAAAGAGCCCCCGGCGGGGAGCAGCTGCTGGCAAGCGTTCTGCGCCCTACTGGCCTGCGAACTACTGACCGCCCGGAAGGCGCTGATGACACCTTCCTTAGGGATCCCTCCGCTGCCGGCGGGGTCGGGGAAGTTCGGCACGCCGTGCGAGCGCATACACGAGGCGTAGGCGAGCAGTCCTGTTGCTTGCTTAGTGCTCCCGGCGGAAATATTGGCCGCGGCAGTGGTCGCCGAGCCCCTGGCCACACCTGGCGTCGATGGGCCGCCCCCGCAGGCTGCAACTCCGACGCCCACCGCGAGGATGGCGCCTATCACCAAAGCGGCCCGGCGCAATCGAAGTTGCTGCCGCTGCCCGGTATCGGTCTCTCGTCTGATGTAGCTCACTTGTCGGACGTAGTCCATGAACGCCTCCTGGTTCGCGAACGGGTGGGTGGCCGGGGTGGTCAGGTAGCCCGGCGGCGGACGAGCCAGACCGTCGCTGAGATGAGGAGTAGGGCGAGCCCAAGGAGCCACCCCGCTTCGATTAACTGGAACCGCCAGAACCGGCTGGCTGGCTGATATCTGGTCACCAGCGTGTACCCGTGCTGCGCGAGGTACTGCACCGAGCCGAGGGCCTTGGGGACGCCGCCTTTGCCGGCAAGCTGTGGTGCTGCCTGCAGGACCTGGCCGAGCACGGATTGGCTGACCGGCTGGCCGCCCTTGGTGGTCCACTGCTGGCTGATGACCCAGGCGGAGCCGGGCGACACCCAGCTACTGGGGTTGATGGTGACAAGCGGCGCCAGATAATGCTGGCGCAGGTACAGCCCGGCCGCGGAGGCGAGCCCGGCATAGGTGGTCAGGGTGGCGACGATCGCGGGGACGACCCGGCGGACAAGCACGCCGGCCAGGCCACCGATTGCGAAGGCCGCCAGCGTCCAAGCGGCGAACCCGGCCCCGCGTAGGTCGAAGAGGCCCGGAGTGAGCGGGGACACCTCGGTAATGGACAGGGCCTGGTTGCTCGTAGCGAGGTAGGGCTCGTAGTACCAGGAGACCAACACACTGAAGGCTCCGGTGGCGCCGGCCACGACGACCCCCAGCGGCACCAGCTTGGCGACCGCCCAGCGCCATCGCCCGAAGCCCTGGGTCCAGACGTAACGGAAGGTGCCGGCTTCCATCTCACGGGCGAGGACCGGCGCGCCGACGAACGCCCCGATCAGCGCGGGCACTGGTTGCAGTGCATAGCCATTCGCCAGAACTTTGTTCATGCCGTTGAAACGGCTGACTAGCTCACCGCAGGCAAGTGAGCTCGCCGGGTGGCAGGCGATGGCGGCGGCGTAGGCGTGGTGCAGCTGAATTCCGGCGATCCAGAGTGACACCGCCAGCGCGCCTAGCAGCCCTGCTACGCCGCTCAACGCTAAGCGGTGCTGCCGCCAGGTGACCCAGGCCATCCGCCGCCACGGCACTGCCCGCAGGATCGCGTCCTCCTCGAGCCGGGCGGGCATGGTTAGCGCGGTCAATTTTTCACCACCGACAGTTCAGCGTCGCGGCAGCGGGTCGGGCCGGGCAGCGCCCTGGCGGTGGGCTCTCGCAGGTAGGCAAGGGCCAGTGCTTCCAGGGTGAGCGGGTGCGCCTCCCATCCTGATGGCACTGGATCCCAGGCGCCGTCGCAGCGGACGATCAGGTGCGCCTGCGACGCGGCACGGCTGACGTGCACAACTTCCCACTCGCGCGAACTTCGGTCCGCCTCCGAAGCTGGGCCGGTGAGCACGCGGTGGGTGGCGAGGAGGTGGTCGACTTCGCCCGCAACCTGGACGCTCCCGCGAGACAAGAGCACGAGGTAGTCGGCTACCCGTTCGAGCTCGGCAAGGACGTGCGACGACAGTACGACCGAGACGCCGTCATCAGCGACGGCTGTCATCACCGTGGCCATGAAGTCGTGCCGGGCGAGCGGGTCGAGCATCGCCATCGGCTCGTCGAGCACTAGGAGCCGCGGCCGTCGAGCCACTGCCAAGGTCAATGCGAGCTGTGCCTGTTGGCCGCCTGACATCTTGCCAACCTTCTGCTCAAGCGGGATGCCGAGCTCCCGCAACCGGTGCTCCGCGTAGCCTTGGTCAAAGCGGTGGTTGAGGTTGCGCGTCAGGTGGAGCAGTTCGCCAGCCGAAAGGTTCTTGTAGAGCGGCGTGTCCTGCGCCACGAAGGCGATCCCGTCCAACGCGGGCGGAGAACCGGCGAGGCGCCCACCGAGCACCCGAACCTCACCCGTGGTCGGCGTGGTAAGCCCGACCACGAGGTTCAACAGCGTCGACTTCCCGGCACCGTTCGGCCCGACGAGCGCGACCACGTGCCCACCGGGGACCGCCAACGTGCAGTCGTGCAGTGCTCTCGTCGAGCCGTAGGACTTGCCGAGGGCGTGGGTCTCGACGACGTTCATGCCACGCCCTCCGCCTCGTGTCGCCCGCCGCGCCGGTCGGCAACGCCCCCGCGACGCTCACGAAAATCCCGCAGCACGTTCGCAACGAGCGCCGCTATACCGTCCTCGTCGAGCCCTGCCTCGTCAGCGGTGGCCACCCAGGAGACGAGGGACCGCCGGAGCTCGCTGATCTCGGGGAATGCCACCTGTTTGAGCGTTCCCTCGATGAAGGTCCCCTGGCCGGGGCGTCCGACGGCCAGGCCTTTCGTTTCCAGCTCCCTGTAGGCCTTCAGTACGGTGTTCGGGTTGATCGCCAGCTCCGCGACCACGTCCCGGACCTTCGGGAGCTGATCGCCGAGCGCGAGGTAGCCGAGCCGCAGTGCGTGCTCGACCTGTTGCACGAGCTGCAAGTACGTCGGCACGCCCGAAGCGTGGTCGAGGCGGAACTCGATTGGCGACACCCCCGGCGGAGCCGTGCCCCCGCTGTTACCTTTATCTAATTCCATACGACAAGGTTACAGCGATACGAGAGTGTGACGGGGCAAGACACCCGATTCGGGTAGTTCAACCTGGTCAAGCAGATTGACACCTCAGAACTACCAACACGGTACGACCCTGAGGCTAGGGGCGAACCGCGGCTGCTCAGTCGGCCGGGCCCTGCTTGCTCGCCCAGGTCTCGATGCCGAGCCCGAAGATGCGCACGAAGCCTGCGGCGTCCTCGTGGCGGAAGCGGTCGGCGGCCGAGTAGGTGGCCAGGTCGTGGTCGTAGAGGGCGACCGGGCTCCTCCTGCCCGCGACGAAGCAAGAGCCGAGGCCTCCAGGAGCGGTCCCGGGCTCGCAGCGCAGGCGGACCTCGCCGGTCACATGGCGCTGCGATTCGGCGAAGAAAGCATCGAGCGAGGCCTTCAGCGGGGAATACCAGAGGCCGTCGTAAACGAGTTCTGCCCAGCGGGGTTCCAGCCGGGACTTTTCGTGGGCTACGTCGCGCTCGAGCGTCATCCCTTCGAGGTCCTGGTGGGCCATAAGCAGCGCCAGTGCGCCCGGGCATTCGTAGATCTCCCGGCTCTTTATGCCGACACGGCGGTTCTCGATCATGTCGATCCGGCCGAAGCCGTACGGGCCGACGAGGGCGTCGAGGGCGGGCACCAGTTCGTGGAGGGCAAGCCGGCGGCCGTCCACCGAAACCGGCAGCCCGGCTTCGAAGCCCACCACTACCTCGAGGGCCTCGCCACCCGCAGCCTTCGGCACCGTCAGCTCGTAGACGTCGGCCGGCGGCATGACCCAGGGATCTTCGAGGATGCCGCACTCGACGGTGCGGCCCCAGAGGTTTTGGTCCACAGAGTAAGGGCTGGCCTTGGTGGCCGAGATCGGGATCCCGAAGCGCTTGGCGTAGTCGATCGAGTCGTCACGCGTGAAGCCCCAGACGCGCACCGGCGCGATCACTTCGAGGTCCGGGGCCAGGGCGCGGCTCGAGACTTCGAAACGTACCTGGTCGTTGCCCTTGCCCGTGCAGCCGTGGGCGATCGCGTCGGCGCCGTGCTGGCGAGCCGCCGCCACGAGGTGTTTCACGATGATGGGCCGAGAAAGCGAGCTGATAAGCGGGTATTTGCCCTCGTAAAATGCGTTGGCCCGGATAGCCGGGCGCCACGAAATCGGCGCCGAACTCTTCGCGCACGTCTACGATCACGACCTCGACCGCCCCCGCAGCCAGGGCACGATCGGTGACTGCGTCCCAGTCGCCGCCCTGGCCGAGGTCGGCGGCGAGCGCGATGACCTCGACGCCCATCTCCTCGGTCATCCAACGCACCGCGACAGACGTGTCGAGCCCACCGCTGTAGGCGAGAACAACCCTCTTGGCCATTGAAGTTTTCCCTCTTTCTTCCCTTAGATGTCCTGGCCCGCCATACGAGCCAGCTTGCGGGCCAGCACCGAACCCTTGGTGCGTTCAGCCGCCACAACGAGAACGGTATCGTCACCTGCCACAGTCCCGATTACCTCGGGCATCCCGGCCCGGTCGAGGGCCGAGGCGACAACGTGGGCGCAGCCAGGCGGCGTGCGTACCACGACCAGGTTGCCCGAGCTGGAGAGATCCGCCACCCACTCGCCGAGGACCCGCCGGAGGTGCAGCTCGGGAGAAGGCCGCTCGTTCGAGCCTTCGGGTAGGGCGTACACGAGCACCCCACCGGGCCGGCGCACCTTGACGGCACCCAGCTCTTCGAGATCCCTCGACACCGTCACCTGGGTCGCCTCCACCCCGCGCTCGCCGAGCAGCCGGACCAGCTCGGCCTGGCTCCCGACCGCCTCTTTTTCGATGATTTGGGTTACCCGGTGCTGGCGCTGGGTCTTGGTGAGCCTCACGCTGCCGCCCCTGCCCCGAACATCCACAGCAGAAGGCCCCGCATGGCCCGCAAACGGTTCCCTGCCTGCGGCCAAACCAGGCTGGCGGGACCGTCGATCACGTCCGCCGTCACCTCTTGCCCACGGTGAGCCGGCAGGCAATGGAGGAAAACGGCACCCGGCGCGGCCAGGGCCATCAACTGGGGCCCCACCTGGTAGGGCCTGAAGGCGTCCATCCGTTCCACTGACTCTGCTTCTTGGCCCATCGAGACCCAGACATCGGTACAGACAGCATCTGCCCCGTCAACCGCCTCGGCGGGCGACTGCGACTGGATGATGGTCCCGCCGAACGCGCTGACAGCGTCGACGGTGACTTCGTTCAGGCCGTGACCAGCCGGCGATGCCACCCTCACTTCGGTGCCAGCCATCGCGCAAGCCAGGGCCAGGCTGCGAGCCACGTTGTTGCCGTCGCCTACCCAGGCCACGCGGCGCCCTGCAAGCTTGCCGCCCCAGTGGGAACGCAAAGTCAGCAGGTCGGCTATCGCCTGGAGCGGGTGAGCACGGTCCGACAAAAGGTTGACGACGGGGACACCGGCGACCGCGGCCATCCGCTCGAGGACAGTGTGGTCGAGGACCCGGGCGCCGATGGCGCAGTGGTACTGCGCAAGCGTGCGGGCGACATCCTCGGCGCTCTCCCGAGTGTCTATGCCTACTTCGTCACCCCTGATCGTGACCGGGTGGCCTCCGAGCTGGAACACGGCGAGCTCCGAGGAATTCCGGGTCCGCGCAGACGGCTTCTGGAACACGAGCGCGACGCCCCGGCCTGCCAGTACCCGGGGCGGGTACTCGTCCATAGCGAGGTCGAGCACGGCCTCGAGCTCCTCCGGGGCGAGGTCGTCGATGTCGAGAAGATGCCGTGTCATAAGCTCTCCCCCCGGCGACCGCCTCCAGGGCGCCCGCGAGGATGCCGACCCCCTCGTCTATTTCGGCCTCGCTCACCAGCAGCGGCGGCTCCATGCGGAGCGCCGTGGCAGTCACGGCGTTGAGCACCAGGCCGCGGTCGAGGCACTCGGCAGCGACTTCGCCAGCTCTGCCCTGGACGAGCTCGGCCGCAAGCAGCAAGCCAAGTCCCCGGACAGAACCAACACCAGCCAATTCAGTCAACCTTTTCCGCAGGTACTGTCCCCGCGCCTCGGCTAAGGCGGGGACGTCGAGCTCCTCCATCACCGCCAGAGTGGCCCGAGCGGCGGAGGCAGCCAGAGGCTGGCCGCCGAAAGTCGAAGCATGGTCCCCGGGGACGAACGCGGCTGCCACGTCGTCGCGCGCCCAACAGGCCCCGATGGGGACGCCGTTGCCGAGGGCCTTGGCGACCGTAACCACGTCGGGCTGCACACCGTAGTGCTGGAAGCCCCACCAGCGACCGGTCCGGCCAAGGCCGGTCTGGATTTCGTCGACCATGAACAGCGCTCCGCGCTCGTCGCACAGCTCGCGCACGCCCTGGAAATACTCCTCGCCGGCGGGCCAGACGCCGCCTTCGCCCTGGACCGGCTCGAGCAGTACCGCCGCCACGTCCGGCGTGAGCGCATTTTCGAGCGCAGCCAGGTCCTGCCACGCGACATGGCGGAAACCTTCGGGCAGGGGCTGGAAAGCCTCGTGCTTGGCCGGCTGGCCGGTCGCGTGAAGGGTAGCCAGGGTCCGGCCGTGGAACGACCCGTAGGCGCTCAGCACCACGTAACGGCCATGGCCGGCCCACTTCCGGGCGAGCTTGATGGCGCACTCGTTGGCCTCAGCCCCGCTGTTGGCGAAAAATACCCTCCCGCCGCCGCCGATAAGCCTGTCGAGGGTCTCAGCGACCTCCCGGCCGGGCAACGTCCCGTAGAGGTTGGAGGTGTGGAGCAATGTCCGCGCCGCCTCGCTCACAGCGTCGGCGACCGCGGGATGGGCGTGGCCGAGCGACGTCACCGCAAGGCCAGAAAGAAAATCGACGTAACGGCGTCCCTGGTCGTCCCACAGGTACGACCCCTCGCCGCGCACGAACGTCACGCGCGGCGCGGCGTACGTGGACATCAAGCGGGTCGCCGGGATCTCGGCCGCCTGCACCTGGGCCGGGAAGTCTGGGCCGGCGAAGTCGGGGTCATGCCGTCACCATCGTGCCGATCCCGCTGTGGGTGAAAATCTCGAGCAGGACAGCGTGGGGCGCCCGCCCGTCGAGGATGTGCGCTTGCGCGACTCCCCCGCCGACCGCGTCCAACGCGGCCTGAGCCTTGGGGATCATGCCGGCGCCGACGGCTCCTTTTTCGATCAGCGCCCGCAACTGTTGGGAACTCAGACGGCTTAGGAGGCTGGACGGGTCCGCAGAGTCGGCCCTTATCCCCTCGACGTCGGTCAGGAACACAAGTTTTTGGGCCTCGAGGGCTATGGCGATAGCGGCCGCGGCAGTATCCGCGTTGATGTTGTAGGCCTGGCCCGTCTCGTCGCTCCCGATCGTGGCGACCACAGGCACGAGGTCCTGAGCCAACAGCCGCACCAAAAGCTCTGGCTTCACCTCGGAAATGTCACCCACAAAGCCGAGCTCCGGGTCCCGTTGTGCCGCCTGGATGAGCCCGGCATCCTCGCCGGACACGCCGACGGCGAGCGGGCCGTGCACGTTGATGGCGGACACGATGTCGCGGTTCACCTTGCCGACGAGGACCATGCGGGCGATGTCGAGCGTCTCGGCATCCGTAACCCGGAGCCCATCGCGGAACTCCGGCTTCTTGCCGAGCCGTTCCATGAGCTCGCCGATCTGCGGTCCGCCGCCGTGGACCACCACTGGGCGCATGCCGACAGAGCGCATAAGCACGATGTCGGTGGCGAACCCGGCCAGCGTCGAGCCGCCCCCCAGGGCGTTCCCGCCGTACTTGACCACGACGACCTTGTCCCAGAACCGCCGGATATATGGCAGCGCCTCGACAAGGATCTCGGCCTTGACAGCAGGGCTGAGGCTCTCGTCGGACGCGGTCCACCGTCGGTCGCATCGTCGGCGGCACCGTCCTGCCAAGTGTTCAAAGTGACTGGGCCCATGACGATTGATGATACATCACTGTGCATAATAATTCACGGCGCCAGGCCCGCCAGCGGGAGGCCGGTGGTCTCGGGCCAGCCCATCACTGCATTGGCACACTGGATGGCTTGACCAGATGCGCCCTTGACGAGGTTGTCGAGGGCGCATATGGAGACCACCCAGCCCGTCCTTTCGTCGTAGAGAGCAGTCAGGTGGGCGGTGTTGCTGCCGAGGGCCGCCTTGGTCGACGGGCTGCGGCTGGAGACGACCACGAAGGGTTCGCTGGCATAGGCATCCGCAAGGACCTCGAGCGGCGCCACGCCAGCCGGCGATGTCGGCCGGGCGTAGCAGGTCGCCAGGATCCCCCTGTTCATCGGGGCCAAATGGGGTGTGAAGATGAGCTGCGCCCCGATCGCCTGTTCCATCTCCGGGGTGTGGCGGTGCTTCAGCAGCCCGTAAGCGGTGAAATCCTCGTCGACAGTGCAGAACTGCGTGCCTTCGGTCAGCTTTCGCCCCGCCCCGGAGACCCCGCTGGCGGCGTCGACGACGATGCCTGAGGGCACGACGGCACCGGCCTTCACAAGAGGTGCGAGCGCCAGCGTCGCGGCCGTGACGTAGCAGCCCGGGGCAGCCACCAGCCGGGCACCGGCCAGGTCGCTGCGGTCGAGCTCGGGCAACCCGAACACCGCCTCCTCAAGGAGCTCGGGGCAGCTGTGCTCCTCGCCGTACCAGGTTGGGTAGGCGCTGGCATCCTTCAGGCGGAAGTCGGCGGCGAGGTCGACCACGTGGCCGACCTTGGCCAACAGCTCGGGCATGAGGAGCTGCGATGCCCCGTGCGGCAGAGCGCAGAACACAACGTCCGCTCCGTCCGCAGCAGCCGCCTCCGTCGCCGCGAACGACAGCGACGGGTACGCGCCAGCAAGTGCCGGGTGCATGTCCGCCACGGCCATGCCCTCGTGGGAACCTGCCGTGGCTGCTACCACTTCGAAGTGCGGGTGCGAAGCGAGGAGGCGCAGCAGCTCTCCCCCCGTGTAGCCGGAGGCGCCCAGGACCGCGACCGCCTTTTTCTCTCCCATCCGCAGCATCATACACGCGACTGCATAATAATTCAGGAGGTTACGCCGCCGTAGAGTGGAAGACCCAGCTGGTACCTGGTGAAGTGCCCTGGCTGACATAAAGCGCCATGCACCACTCGGAGCTGGCACACGCAAGCAGGCTCGGCGGCTTGGCGCCGTTGCCGAAGCGCCCGGTCACGGACCACGATCTCCCGTTGTACGCGTAGCCGACCAGGCCCGAGGCGCGTTGGTTGTCCAGGCCCATGCAAAGACCGGGAGCGCAGCTCATAGTCGAGCCGATCTGGGCATCGGCATGCGGGAAACCGTGGGTGCCACCGGCGAGAGAGTTCCAGCGGCTCCCGTCCCAAACCGCCCAGTCGCCTCCCGCATTGATGGTGCCCGGACGGAGGAACGGGGCGATGCACTCGGTCGGGCTCACGCAAGCCGCGCCCAGAGGTGCAATAAGGCCGAACGGTCTCGCCAGTGGGCTCCAGCGCCCCCCGTCGTGGCTCCCGAGGTAGCCCAGCTGGTCCGCCACAACGCAAAACGTGCTGCCCGAAGCGCAGGCGATGTACCCCGCGCCGCTACCCATCGTGTTGGCGAGGGAGGGATAAGCGACCTTGGGTTTCGAAAAAGCCTTGCCGTCCCAGGTGTACGACTGGCCCACCCCGTCGACGAAGAGGCACAACGTCGGGGACGCGCACCCCATCGGGCCTCCCCCGTTCGTCGTCGGCCCTTGCTTCGCCGCCCACTTGTGGTCTTTGTAGGTGATCACGTCGGCTTCGGCGTCGGTGGCGGTACAGGTCCGGTTCGCGAAACACTGCAGGCCTGTGATCGTGCCGAACCCGCCGGCCGGACCAGCGTGGGCATCGAAGTCCCATCTCCCTGCCTCATAGAGCCAGGCAGCCGCGCCCTGCTGGTCCATGGCGACGCAGAAAAGCGGGCTCCCACAGGAGAAAATAGCCGGCAGCTCGGCAGGGCCCTCCCCCGGCAACGCCGGCCCAACGGCCCAAGTCCCTGCAAGCCGGTTCGACTTGAGGCCAACCGCGGCGGCTTTTGGGGCGCCACCGCGGTGTGTCGCCAACAACCCGGCAACCAAAACGACCGTTGCCAACCCCACGATCGCCACCAGCACGATCGCCAAGCGAGCGGCGGCTGGGGATCGTTCGGGCACTTAGGCCCCGTCGGAGCCTGGGACCTCGGTTGTCGACGGACCGTCTTCAGCGCCCGCGTCGGCCTCAATGGGGCCGTTGGAAGCGAGGTGCTCGTCCAACGCCGCCCATGCGGAGGTCACGGCATCGCTAGAGCCTCCTTCACGCTTCTCAGCCCATACCGCTGCGCCAAGGTTGTGGAGCAACCCGTCCCATTGCCGCTTGGACTGCGCCTGGTCGATCTTGGCCTTGCCCTGGTTGACGCCCTGCTGCGCCTTGTTGAGGGCTGTCCCCGCACCCTGCTTCACTTTGTCCATCAGGCCCATGTCGGCCTCCTTTTGTGTGTTGTCCGGGATACTAGTGGTCTGGTGCAGGGACGCAGTTCGCGCAAGGCGTGGTGTGTCCACTACCCAACGTGGTGTAGACTTGAGGGTCAGGGGAAGCCGGGCCCGGAGGTTCCTAGATGCCCAACCACAGGTCACGTTTTGCCCGCGTCGGTGCGGCGACTTTGCCGTTGTTTGCACTAATGACAGCTTCGGTGGCGGCGGCGGCTCCCGGCAGGGGCGGAAAGCCTACGATTTGTCAGCAGCTGGTCAAAAACCGTCCCCGACGGCAGCCCCATCAGCCTGTCTTCGCCCAACCTTGCCGTACTTCACGGCGCTCCCGCCGTGGTGGTCGGCGACAACGGCGGGGACGTCAACGCCCTTTTCCTCTCTAACGGCGCCACCGTGCCCGGCTGGCCGGCAAGCACTGGTGGTGTCCCGGTCAAGTCCACCCCGTCGGTGGCACCTCTCAGCCCCGGCTCCCCCAACGACAGCGTCTTCGTGGGCGCGGGCACGCCTGCAGATCCACATGAGGGCGGCTACGAGGCCTTCAACCCCAACGGCACAAA
The DNA here is from genome assembly GCA_963834735.1 of uncultured Acidimicrobiaceae bacterium. Lineage (GTDB taxonomy): Bacteria > Actinomycetota > Acidimicrobiia > Acidimicrobiales > Palsa-688 > Fen-671. The sequence goes on from CAWICT010000006.1 coordinate 170,601, forward strand.
GCGGTGGTCCGTAGGCGTCCACAACCCCAACAAGCCCTATGTCTCCGGCATCGCTGCTTCGACCCCCGTGGGTGACCTGCAAGGAGAGCTCGCCGTTGTAGCACCGTCCATGGGCGACCAGGAAGATGCCATCAACGCCTCCACCGGGGCCGTGTTACCTGGTTTCCCGTGGTTCACCGGAGATGGGGATTTCGCTACGCCGGCACTGGCGAATTTCACCACCACTGCCAACGGCAAACGCACCGTCAGCCTCACGGGGAATGAACCAGTCGACATCGTAAACGGAGGTGGCCAATTTCCCGGTATCGCGTTCGGCACGCACTTCACCCAGGGCGGCCACGTCGGGGTCCTGCGGCCCACCGGCAATTCCGGCACGACCAACCGCCACGGTGGCTTGATCTGCCAGTACAACCCCGATGAGTCGGTCGACTCGTCACCGGCGGTCGGCACTTTCCTGCCGGGTGGCGAGTGGGGTATCGCCGTGGGAACGGGCAATATCTTCCCGGGCGCGCAAGATAGCGGCGACGTCTTGGTCCTGGGGCCGCATTGCGAACTGGTATGGGCCAGAAAATTGGACGGGCTCACCCAGTCCAGCCCGGCGTTGGCTGACATCCTCGGCAACGGCACGCTCTCGGTGATCGAGGGCACCGACAACCAGCGCGGCGGAGGGTCGGTATGGGCGCTCGACGCTCAAAACGGCCATGTCCTGTGGCATACGCCAGTGCGCGGCGAGGTTTTGGGGGGTTGCGTGACGGCTAATCTCGGCGGCGGCTACCAGGACGTGATCGTTGCCACAACGGGAGGCGCGTTCGTGTTGGACGGCCGTAGCGGCGCATTGCTCGCCACCCTGGAAACCGGCGTCGGCCTGCAAGACTCCGCCCTTGTCACCGACGACCCCGATGGGTGGACCGGAGTCACGCTTGCCGGCTACAACGGGTACAACCACGGGGTGGTGGAGCACTACGAGCTGGTCGGCTCCAAGGGCTATCTCGCAGATGAGCCGGGCTCCTGGCCGATGTTCCACCACGACTCCACCTTGAGCGGGAACGCGGACTTGGCATCGGGCAACGAGGTGGCCCCCGCCAAGTAGGCGCCTGCTCGTTCACCCTTGACGATCAGGCACCCTTGACGCTCAGGCACCTTTGACGCTCAGCACCGTTGGCTCTCAGCACCGTTGGCTCTCAGGCGCCGCGCAACTCGGCTCCATGAGCAGCTGAGGCGGCCGCAACGACGCTGGCGCGGACCTCGGCCACTTCCGGGCCGGTCAATGTCCGGTCGGGTGCCCGCAGGCGTACACGGAACGCGAGGCTTCGCCGGCCCGGCCCGAGCGAACCGTCCCTCCAGACGCTGAAAAGCGCGACCGCTTCTGCCAGGTCGCCAGCGGCCTGCCTAACGGTGGCCTCCAGGTGAGCCGCCGGGACGTCCTCGCCCACCACAAAAGCCAAGTCGATATCGGCCGCCGGGTAGCGGCTGACCGATTGGGCGGCCCAGCTCTGCCTGGGGGCACCGAGGAGCGGCGCGAGGTCCAACAGCAGGAAGGCGACCCGGCCGGGGAGGTCGTAGGCGGCCGAGACCGCGGGCGCCAGCTCCCCGAGCACCCCGACGTCGTACCCACCGGCAACAGCCAGCGCCCGGCGACCCGGATGGAGCGAACCGCCGGCAGCCATGGCACCGTCGAGCGTGCTTCCGGTGTCGTCGGCCGCGAACGGCTCGACTGCGCTCGATCCCAGGCGGAGGCCGTCGGCGATGACCTTCCAGGCGCGGACCGCATAGGTGGCATCGATGTCACGACCGACCGCCAGCACGCCGAGCTGCTCCCACTCCAAGACGCTGCTGACAAGCCCCGTCTGCGGCCCGGTCCCCACGCGGCTCCCCGAGCGGACCGGTTGGCTTCCTTCGGTCGGATGGCGGAAAACGCTCCCGATCTCGAACAGGCTAAGAGCGCCGGCTTGGCGCTCGGTGTTGAAGCGGGCGGCGTTCAGGAGGCCCGGGAGCAACGACGTGCGGAGCAAACCTTGGGCCTGGTCGAGAGGGTTCTCGAGCTCGAGTGCCTCCGAGGCGCTCAGGCCGGCGCGGGCGAGGTCCGCACCAGAGAGGAAACTGCTTGTCCAGGCCTCGTTCGCGCCGGCACCAGCCAGGAGTTCGCGTACCCGACGGCGCCCTTTTTGATAATCGGTGAGCCCGGCGGGGGCAATGGACCGGCGTGGGAGCGACCGAGCAATGTTTTCGTAGCCGTAAATGCGGGCGATCTCTTCGATCAAGTCGACTTCACGCTCGCAGTCAGGGCGCCACGTCGGCACGGTGACCTCGTAAGTCGACGGCCCGTTTGGCACTGCCTCGAAGCCGAGCCGGCTCAACAGGTCGGCCGGTTCATATGGGCTTAGCGAAGTCCCGAGCACCAGGTTGACCCTCTCGGTGCGAAGGAATATTTTGACCCGCTCCTGCACGACTGTTCGGACGTCGGTCGTCTCGCCGCGCCGGGCCGCCGGCCCTAACAATTCCACGAAACGGCTGATCGCCCTGCCAGCCACCTCAGGGTCCACCCCACGCTCAAAACGGGTACGCGCTTCGGACAGCAGGCCGAGCCGTTTGCCGGTCGCCGCCACGGCCTGCGGGTTGAAGTTCGCAGCCTCCAATAGGACCGTGGTCGTCCCGGGCGAGATCTCAGCCGTGGCGCCGCCCATTATCCCGGCGATACCGACGGCAACGCCCTCCCCGTCGGCGATAACGCAGTCCTCGGGTGTGAGGCGCCGAGCCGTTCCGTCGAGGGTGACGATCGTCTCGCCGGCGCCGGCCCGGCGCACAACTAGGCCGCGGCCACCAAGACGGTCGATGTCGTAGGGATGATTGGGTTGGCCGAGCTCGAGCATCACGTAATTGGAGACGTCGACAACGGGGTTTATCGAGCGCATTCCGGCCAATGTGAGCCGGCGTTGCACAAAAGCGGGCACCTCCGCCTTGTCGACACCCTCTATGACGGTACCGGTGAAGCGCCAGCAAAGTTCGCCTGCATCGTCCGATATCGCAACACTGGCGTGCGGGACACCTTCAGCCACCACGTACGGCGGGGCCGGGATGCTGAACGGTAGGCCCAACGCGGCAGCCAGGTCGCGCGCCACCCCTACCATCGAGAAACAGTCGGACCGGTTGGGGCTTATCTCGAGGTCGAAAACGACATCAGGGCCTAACCCGAGGGCTTCGGCGACCGGATCGCCGGGTGAGCTCAACCCGGGAGGCAATATGTAAATAGCGGGCTCCGGCCCTTCGGGGCCGAGGGAGAGCTCTGGGGCAGAGCAGAGCATCCCGTTGGACCACTCGCCACGCAGCTTGCGCCGGCCGATCGGGAGGCCGCTTGGCATGACGGTCCCGATCGTTGCCAAAGGGACGAGGTCTCCCGGCTTCATATTGAACGCCCCACAGCAAATCTGGAGTGCTTCGCCGTCACCGAGGTCGACATCGACGAGCTGGATCCGGTCCGCGGCCGGATGGGGGCGCGTTGCCAGCACCCGGGCGACAACGATGCCTGGCAGCGGCGCGCCTACGACCTCGGTCCCCTCCACCACCAAACCGAGGAACGAAAGGGTACGTGCGATATCCGCCGAAGTGCCCTCGACGGGCGTGAAGTCACGTAGCCAGGAAAGCGGAGCGCGCATTTAAACCTCAGAATTGGCTAGAGAAACGAAGGTCGTTGTCCAGCAGGTCGCGCATATCTGCAAGGCCTGTGCGAGCCATCGCAAGCCTATCGATCCCGAAACCCCATGCAAAACCCGTGTAACGCTCTGGGTCCACGCCCACGGCTTGGAAAACGGCGGGGTCGACCATGCCGCACCCGCCGAGCTCCACCCAGCCCGAACCGGAGCACGTACGGCAATTGGGGTCGCGGCCGTCGCAGACCCAACATGTCACGTCGAACTCAGCGGACGGTTCGGTGAAGGGGAAGAAGCTGGGCCGGAGCCGCGCATGGCGGCCAGGGCCGAAAAAGGCGTTCGTAAACGCGTCGAGCGCGCCCGCCAGGTGGCTCATGGAGATCCCCTCGTCGACGACCAGTGCCTCAAGCTGATGGAAAACCGGCAGGTGAGTGGCATCAGGGGTGTCCCGGCGAAAACAGCGCCCGGGTGCAATAGCGTAAATAGGAGGCTGGCGAGACTCCATAAGGCGTACTTGCACCGGAGAGGTGTGCGTGCGCAGAAGCACGCTTTGAGGCGGTCCCGCCTTCAGGTAAAAGGTGTCGAACATGCCTCTCGCCGGGTGGTGCGGCGGCATGTTGAGAGCTTCGAAATTGTGCCAATCGTCTTCCACCTCGGGACCTTCCGCTACCTCGAAGCCCATCGAGACGAATATGTCCTCGAGTTCTTCGCGTACCTGGGTCACCAGGTGGAGATGCCCCCTCGGCGCGGGCTGGGCGAGCACGTCGGCGAGAGGGCCACCGCCTGGGGAGAAGAGCCCGGCGGCCTCGCTCAGGTCCAGCCTCTCCGAAGCGGCTCGTTCCCGGGCGAGGTCGGCTTCGAACCTGGCCAGGCGTTCCGAGTAGAATCTGGTCCAGGTCGTCCCGGGCATCCTGGAGTGCCTTGCCCAACTCCCGCCTCTCATCGGGCGTGCGGTCCCGCAGCGTCGCGGTTATGGCGGCCAGCTCGCTCCTTTTCCCAAAAGCCTCTGCCTCGACGGCGCGCAAAGCCTCCAGCGAGGGGGCTTCCATGATAAGGGCGCGACCTCTTTCCAAAGCAGACTGGACGTCGTTCATGTCCCCGCTAGCTTGCCAGTTCTCGCGTCTTGGTGAAGTGGAATTGTGAAGCTCACCGTGGTCCCCGTGCCGACCGCAGAGGTAGCGATCAGCTCCCCTCCATGCGCTTCCACGATCTCCTTGCTGATCCATAGCCCGAGGCCGAGCCCACCGGATTTGCCCTCTGCTCCCCTATAAAACTTTTCGGTGACGTGCGGCAGGTCTAAAGCCGCTATCCCCTCGCCTTTGTCGGACACAGATATCTCGACTTGGGCGGAGCCAGGCGCGGGATTATGTGTTGCGGCTATGTGGATGCCTACAGGCGAGCCGTACTTGCAAGCATTTTCCACGATGTTGGCGAAGACCTGCTCCAGCTTGAAGGGGTCAGCGATTATCGTCGGGAACTGCGGGCCGATGTCGACCGTGGCTTCCAGCTCCGGGTAAGAGAGCTTGAGGTTATTGACCACTCGCGCAGCCAGGGGAGCAATGTCGGTCGCCCTCGGGTGCAATGTGAGCTGGCCCGACTCCAGGCGGCTCACGTCGAGCAGTTCATCTATCATCCGGCCCACCCGCTCGGCATCGTGGAGCACCCCTTGCAACATCCGGAGCTTGTCGTCGTCGGAGAAATCCGCCCAGTGGCCGAGCATCATCTCGGTGAGGCCTCTGATCGTAGCCAAGGGTTGGCGCAGCTCGTGGCTTACCGTCGCGATCAGCTCACCGAGCGAAGCGCTCCCATCCGATGACATGCCGTTCATTCTGCCGTTCATTCTGCCGGCCCTGGCGCAGCCGCAGTGACACGCGATCGCCCGAGCTCGCCGGGGCGCCATGGCGGCGTTGCCGAGCGACCTCGAAACAAATCACGGCGGCCGCCATTCCCACGTTGAGCGACTCGGCACCTCGGGCCATGGGGATGCTTACCAGACCGTCCAACTGCGCCCGGAGTTCTTCGACCGGCAAGCCGGCCGCCTCGTTGCCAAAAATGAAAGCGACCCTAGACGTGAGGTCCTCGGCCGCATAATCGCCACCGCCTTCGGAGACGGTCCCCAGCCTTTTGAGCCCCCACTCGCCGATCTCGGCGAGCACGTCGGTGGCAACGCCTGCAGCAACGATCGGCACATGGAACACGGCGCCCGCCGAGGAGCGCACGGCTTTGGGGTTCCAGAGGTCGACGGTGCCCTCGCAGCACACCACGGCGTCTGCCCCGGCCGCCCACGCCGACCGCGCCACCGTCCCGGCATTGCCGGGGTCCCGCACGTCCACGCAAACGACAACCAGCTGCGGGCTCCTTGCCTTGAGCTCGCTAAGTTCGAACAGCGGAGTTTCGACAACGGCAATGACGGGTTGGGGCGTCACGGTGCCCGCCACACGGGCGAGCACCCCAGGCTCGAGCTCGAACACAGGCACCCCGAGCTCGACGCAGCGCTCGAGGAGCTCACTGAGCCGGTTACGGCTACTGGGATCCTCCGGGCCATCGGCATGGGGAAGGCCTTCCGCCCAACTGCCGTCCACGTAGACCGCCTCGATGCTGGCCCCGGCAGCGAGAGCCTCCTCCAGCAGGTTGACGCCCTCTATTACAAAACGACCTTCGTCCTTACGCGCACTGCGGCGCCCCAGGAGGCGCCGCAACCGCTGAACTCGCTGGTGCCGGTATGAAAGACCGCTCACGGCGCCTCAGTACCCGCCGGGAAGGCGAGGTCGCAGGCGGACCACCTACGCCTCTGCGGCGACCTTTTCCGCTGCAGCTCCCGAAGGTGCGCCAGCCGCCGCCGTACCGAGAGCGTCGCGGGCGACCTGCACCAGCGCCGCGAAGGCGGCCTCGTCACGCACCGCCAGGTCAGCAAGCATTTTGCGGTCCATTTCCACACCCGCCGCGTTTAGCCCGGCGATGAACCGGCTGTAGCTGAAATCGTTGGCCCTGCAGCCGGCGTTGATCCTCGTCACCCAGAGGCGCCGGAACTCTCCCTTGCGGGCACGCCGGTCTCGGTACGCGTACCGCAGGGAGTGCATCACCTGCTCGTGGGCTGCGCGGTAGCTGCGGCTCTTGTTGCCGTAATAACCCTGCGCGAGCTCCAAAACCGCGCGGTGGTGCTTCTTGGCGTGTACAGCGCGCTTTACGCGGGCCATCGATTTCTCCTTTCAGCCGCTGGAGCGACTAGATGCCCAGAAGGCGCTTGACCGCCCGGACGTCGGCGGGGGCAACATCAGCGGGGCGACCGAGGCGCCGGACAGCGGCTCGAAGACTTCTTTTCGAGCAGGTGAGAGCGGTTGGCCTGGCGACGCCGCAACTTGCCAGTCCCGGTCACCTTGAAGCGCTTGGCCGCGCCCCTGTCTGTTTTTTGCTTCGGCATCCGTTACCTCTCTGGTCCCACACGGCGGTCCCGCTCAACAGCGCGTGAACACTGCCCCAATAGGCTACCGGCCAACATGGGCCCGGAGGGACAAGGTAGCAGAACGCGTGCCCGGCTAGCTGCTCGTACTGGTCGCTCCGTCGGCCGGGGCTGCAGCGACGGCTGTCGCTGCCGGGCGCGCCCTAGTCGAATGGCCGTCACTTCGCCGTGAACCGTTGGCCGGACCTGCCGGCGGGACGTGTTCCTCGACCACCTCTGAGGTGCTCGCGGCAACCGGAGCGGGAGCAGCCGCCGCAACCGGAGCGGGAGCAGCCGCCGCAACCGGGACAGGGGCGGGAGCCGGCGCCACGGGCGCGGGTGCACTCGCGGTGACCGGTACCGGTGCGTCCTGTGGGGCAGTGGGTGGGGCAATCGTTGGGGCGACAGTCGTTGGCGCGTGCGGAGCTGGCGCGTCCGGAGCTGGCGAGCCAGCAGCGGCGGGAGCCGCAACGCTCGCCTCTGCAGCGGGTGCTGCCAATGCCTGGTCGCTGGCCGGCGGGGCCGACGCAGTTGTGGGGCGGGCTGGGGCGGGCTTGCGAGCTGCCTTCGCCCTCCGGTCGGGCGCCAACACCATGACCATGTTGCGCCCGTCGAGCTTGGGCGCCGCCTCTACTTTGGAAACCGCAGAGACCTGTTCGGCAAGGTCCTCGAGGATTTTCATCCCGAGCTCTGGATGGCTGACTTCGCGGCCGCGGAACATAATCGTGACCTTTACCTTGTGGCCTTCCTCCAGGAAACGCCCAACCTGGCGCGTCTTGGTGGTGAAGTCGCCGGTGCCGATCTTGGGCCGGTACTTCATCTCCTTGATGCTTGTGTTGGTCGCCTTTTTCCTTGACTCTTTCGCCCGTTGAGCCGTTTCGTACTTGAAACGGTTGTAATCCATGATCCGGCAGACCGGTGGGTTGGCATCCGGTGCGACCTCGACGAGATCGAGGTCCAGTTGCCGCGCCACAGCCAAGGCTTCGGGGAGGGCTTTGACCCCGAGTTGTTGGCCTTCAGCGTCGATCAGGCGGACTTCCCGCGCACGGATCCGCTCGTTTACGCGGTAATCGGTCGTATCAGTTGCAGTGGCTATGCGCTGTTCTCCTTGCTGTGGCCTCGAGTTGGCTCCCCTGACCAACTTCATCCGAGGCAGTGAAAAATTGGGAAATTGTCACGGTGCGACCATGTGCCCAAGGCCTAGGCCCTGGAGGCTGCCAGGTACCCAAGGCGCGCGCTGTTCGATGTTCACAGCCCGGCCCACGGGCCCCGCAGCGTTTGACGTGGTTGCCCGGTCACTTGCAACAGGTTGGGCACAAAAACCTAGTGACCGCAGCATCGGCGGGGCGTGACAACTGGTGTCGGTGGCTGGAAGCGTTGGCAGCGGAACTCAGCTCGGGACAGTGGGCCGTCATCGCCCAACCGGCTGAGTGCGATCTCATAGTCGGCACACTACTTACCGTCTGTGACCATTATGCGCTACTGGGCTCCTTATGCCGCTTGCCTGCCTACTGCATCCTAGAGTAGCGCAGTGAGCACGATTTGGACACCTAGCGGGGAACATCGTGTCCCCAAGGAGCCTGGCGACGGCCAGCCGGAGCATGCCGGCGGGCAGCCTGCAGGGCAACAAACTACGGCTGGAGCCGGGGCAAACGGACCGACTGAGCGGGGCCCGGCGGCTGCTCGCTCCCTGGTGAGCGACGGAACGCCGGAGGACAACTGGGAGCCAACGCCAGAAGAAGCGCGCCAGGCCAAGGAGGAGCTGGACGCCATGCGCGACCAGCTCGTACAAGCGCCGGTAGAGCTCGTCATCGCCAACCACGCCATGGGCCTTTGGGAGCTTGCCGCGCTCCATCTATCGCACAAACCGCCCCACTTGCCACAGGCACAGCTGGCGATCGACGCGTTGAGCGCCCTGCTGGACGGGCTCCAAGGCCGCTTGGGCGACGATGAGCGGTCCCTTCGGGACGGCCTCGCCGAGAATCCGCCTGGCGTTCGTACAGATCCACAACGCCGCAGACAGCGCGCCCGCCAAGGCTAGCCAGGGCACCTAGGCGGTGGCTGGGCGGTAGCTGGGCGGCGGCGGGCGGGTTGGCACCCCCAACTGCCAGCAGGCGGGGAGGTCAGACCAGGTCGTGGTCCTGCGCGTAGCGCACAGCAGCAGCCCGGTCGGCGGAACCGGTCTTCGCGGAGATCCGGTTGACGTGGCTCTTGATCGTGTGCGCGCTCACGTAGAGCTCTGAAGCGATGTCGGGATTAGCCATGCCTCGGGCCATCATCGAAAGGATCTCAGCCTCCCTTCTGGTTAGCCCGTCGGGAGGATCCTCACGGAATTCTCGCGGCACCTCGAAGCGTGGGGTGCCCCGGGTCGCAGCAGCCACAAGGGCGTCGCGGACCGCGGGATCGAGGACGGACAGGCCGGTGGCAGCACCGCGAAGGGCCTGGGCGATGTCGGCTCGGTCGGCGTCCTTGGTGAGGTAGCTGCGGGCGCCGGCCTGGAGTGCAGCCAGGACCGACGAGTCATCGGCATAGGTCGTCAGGACAACGACTGCAACGGTGGGGTGCTGTGCGGTCAGCCGTCGGGTGGTCTCGGTCCCGTCGAGGAAGGGCATGTGCAGGTCCAGCAGGATCGCGTCGGGATGCTTGTCCGCGACAAGCTCCAGCGCCTCTTCGCCGTTGGCGGCCGAGCCCACAACCTCGATATCGGGCAGGAGGCCCAGCAGCAGCACCAGGCCCTCTCGGACACTGGCCTGGTCGTCGGCGACAACGACCCGCAGCGGTGCCGATAGGTCGGCCCGGCCGGTCACCTGGGGACCCTGGCCACGACGACCCAGTTGTCCCCGTCCTTCCCGGCGGCGAGAGTGCCATCGAGGAGCAGGAGCCGTTCCCGCATGCCAGCGAGCCCGTAGCCGCCGTTGGTGGTCTCGAAGGTCGTGCCGTTGCTCCCCTTGTGGTCAGCACCGTTGCGGTTGCCAGCAACCTTGAGCATGCCTGCATCGTTGCCCATGCCAACGCCGTTGCCGCTGCCAGCACCGGCCAACAACCTGCTCACGACGGTTAGAGCGGTGGCCCCCTCGTTGTAGTCGAGCCGCATCTCGACAGGTTGGCCGGGGGCGTACTTGGCGGTGTTGACCAGGGCTTCCTGCGCCGTTCGGATAAGGGCCAGGCCAGCGTCGGGTGGCAGCAATCGTGGCGTCCCCGTCACCTGGAGGTTGACTTGCGCCCGGTGCCGACCTTGGTGGGCGGCACCGAGGTCGGCCAGTCCCTGGTCGAGCGGTGGAGTGTCGACGCGCAGCGCGTGGACCGCCCGGCGTGTCTCGACGAGCCCTTCGGTAACCATGCGCCGGGCCTGAGCAAGCAGCTCGACGGCCCGTCCGATGTCGGCCTGGTCCGTAAGCACGGCCTGGGCGGCCTGGATCTGGACCCCGAGGGCGCCCAGAGAGTGAGCAAGGAGGTCGTGGATTTCGCGTGCGATGCGGTTGCGCTCGTCCAAGGTGGCCGCACGGTTCTGCTCCTTGTGGAGCTGCTCTGCTTTGGCCAGCAGCGCGGCGGACTGTTCGGCCTGGACGCGGAAACCGCGCAGGACGCGCCCGAAGACCAGGCCGAGGAGCAGGATGAGCGGGTAGCCGCCTACATCCCAGGCCGGGGCGCCGAATGCCAAGGCGGTCGACGCGACCACCGCCATCGAGGTCCCGGTAATCGAGCCGGCCAGGGCGAGGCTGTAATTCGCCCCCAACCAGGTCGTGGACATCGCGCTGAAGATGCTGAACGGCCCACCGCTGGTTGTCAGCGAAGCCAAACCGGACGTCAGAGCCGTAGCCCCGGTCGCGAACGTCAGCAGGCCCGAAACTCTGGCCCGCAGACGCGGGGATCGCTCGCTCGCCGTCATGAGGGCCATCGTCAGGGCAGCAATTGCGAAGGCTAAGACCTCGGAAACGAGGTTGCGTGTCCTGCCGTACGGGATGGTGAAAGCCGCCAGGCCAACCGCAGCCAGGGCGATGACCCGGCCCACCCACCCCCACTTCCGCAGCACATTTCCATTATCCCGCGCTCGCCTGGCGTACGACCTGGTCATCGGGTGGATCCCCGGTATGAAATTCCGCCGCCGGGTCTCATACCAAGCTCATACCGGCATGCGGCAGGAACCAACCGGAAGGTTGACGACAACCCCGGGTAGGACAGCCGAGACTGGTTCCTGTCCACGGGTGCCATTTGACGGGACCCCACAAAAGTGATATCACTTTGATAGGTGCCACCCGAAAGGTGGTCGCCTGAACTGATGGTTGACGTGGGCGGCTCACAAGCAGGCCAAGCGCAGGACCAGAACCTGACCAGCACGGAAAGAGAAGGCGAGATGACGAACATGACGCTCACATCGGAGACAGTGGCGGAGGACCGGGAGGTCCCGCCGGCCGCGCAGGCAATCGACCTGCACAAGACCTACGGGTCCGGACAGACTGCCGTGAACGCCCTGGCCGGCGTCAGCGTGACCTTCGGGCACGGCCAGTTCACAGCCGTCATGGGGCCGTCGGGCTCGGGGAAATCGACGCTTATGCACTGCATGGCCGGCTTGGACCAGCCCACATCGGGGCAGGCGTTCATAGGGGGCCTCGAGGTAGGCCGCCTCGACGATGCCGGGCTTACCCAACTACGACGCGACCATGTCGGCTTTGTCTTCCAGTCGTTCAACCTGGTCCCGATGCTGACGGCGGCCGAGAACATCACGCTGCCAGTTGACCTGGCAGGCAAGAAGGTGGACCGGCAATGGTTCGACTACCTGGTCGCGCAGCTGGGGATCGGCGACAGGCTCTCGCACCGCCCCAACGAGCTCTCTGGTGGGCAGCAACAGCGGGTTGCTTGTGCAAGAGCGTTGATCAACAAACCGGACCTCGTTTTCGCCGACGAGCCCACCGGCAACCTCGACTCCAAGGCCTCGGCAGAGATGTTGGGTTTCCTTCGAAAGTCCGTCAACGAGCTGGGCCAGTCGATCGTGATGGTCACCCACGACCCGACAAGCGCATCGTATGCCGACCGGGTCCTGTTCCTCGCCGACGGGAAATTGGTTGGCGAACTGGATAGCCCCACGGCCAGCTCGGTCCTCGAGCGTATGAGCGGTCTGGGGGCCTGACATGCGCAACGTGACCATCAAGGGCTTGCTCGCCCACAAGCTCCGGCTTGCGCTCACCTCGCTCGCCATCGTGCTCGGAGTCACGTTCATTTCCGGGAGCTTCGTGCTCACTGACACGCTGCACAACCTTTTCGACGGGTTGGTGGGCAACATCTACCAGAAGATCGACTTCCAGGTCCGCGGGGTAGCCCAGTTCCCCAGCAGCGACGCGGCCAACGCGGTGCGCAACCCCCTCCCCGAGCAGGTACTCGGGACGGTGCGCCGAGTCCCTGGCGTCGAGGGCGCTTACGGGGAGGTCTCGGGGTACGCCCAGTTCCTCTCCCGTCAGGGCACGCCGATCTCGAACGGGGGCGCAATAACCCTCGGCATCGACTTCGACCCGGACCAACAGATCTCCGAGCTCCGCCTTGTCCAGGGGAAGGACCCGTCAGGCCCCGATGACGTCGTGATGGACGCTGGGACAGCCAGCAAGTACCACTTCGCGGTGGGCCAGACCGTACGGGTCCTGTCGGCTGCATCAGCCCCGCGCGCCTTCACCATCAGCGGTATCGCGCGGTTCGGCAACGTCAACAACCTCGCTGGTGTGACCTTCGCAGCTTGGGACCTTCCCACGGCGCAACAGGTACTGGGCGAGGTGGGCCAGCTCGACGACATCAACATCGTGTCGACGCCAGGAGCGGACAAAGCCGCTGTGCAGGCCGCCATCGCCAAGGTGTTGCCAAAGGGAGCCCAGGTGGTAACTGGCCAAACCGTGGTCAACGAGCAGGAGAGCTCGATCAATCAGGCGCTCTCGTTCTTCTCGACTGCACTTCTCGTGTTTGCCTTCATCTCTTTGTTCGTCGGCGCGTTCACCATCTTCAATACGTTCTCGATAACCGTCGGGCAAAGGACGCGTGAGCTGGCCTTGCTGCGTGTCGTGGGAGCCAGCCGACGCCAGGTGTTCCGCTCCGTTCTGGGCGAGGCGGCAATCGTGGGAGCGGTTTCCTCGGCCGTCGGCGTCGGGCTGGGCGTGCTCGCCGCGCTCGGGTTGGAGGCGCTCCTCAGAGGCTTCGGGATCACCCTGCCCACCGGGCCGCTCGTGTTCGAGGCCCGCACCGTAGTCGTCGGCCTCGCAGTAGGCATCGGGGTGACGGTCATCTCGGCCGTGAGCCCGGCGCGCCGTGCAGTGCGGGTCCCACCGGTAGCCGCCATCACGGACCGCCAGGACGGTACCGAAGTCTCGGCCCGGCGCCGCGCGACCAGAGGCGGAGCTGTTTTCGGCGCCGGCGCAGTCTTGCTCGCCGTCGGGCTCTCAGTGCCCGTCGCTGCCCTCGTCGGCCTCGGCGCGCTCGGCATCTTCGTCGGAACTTCCATGGTCGCTCCTGCCTTGGCTCGTCCGCTGGCGAGCGCAATCGGGCGACCTGTTGCGCGACTGACAGGAATGCCTGGGCGGCTCGGGCGGGAGAACTCAATGCGCAGCCCGCGACGCACCGCGCAGACGGCATCGGCCCTAATGGTGGGCATCGCCCTGGTATCGGCCATGTCCGTGTTCGGGGCATCGATCTCCAGCTCGGCGACTTCCAGCGTTGACGGCGCCATCAAGGCCAATCTGATCGTTTCCGGCACGAGCAGTGGTTCCGGTTCGTTCAGTAATTCCTTGGCGGAAAAAATTGCCACCCTGCCTGGCGTGAGCGCATCTTTGATCGGCTACGGCGGCCAGTTCGAGGTGCGGCAGTCGATCGAGACGCTCAAGGGTGTCACTACTCGAGGCCTGTCCCAAACTGTCAACTTGCACGTAATCTCTGGGAGTACCGCGGCCCTGAACGAGGGCGGTCTCCTCGTCGACTCGAGCACCGCCAAGTCCGACCACCTCTCGGTCGGCGACAATGTCCCCGTGAAGTTCGCCCTCACGGGCGCGTCAACGATGCGGATCGGTGGGATCTTCAAGGCGAACGCCCTCATCGGGAGCTACCTCGTCGGGCAGGCCTTCTACATGTCGCACTACACCCAGCCGCTTCCCGGGGCGGTGCTGTTGGAGACCGCTGGCGGCAATGTCGCACAGAAGGTCCAAAATGACGTGCAACGCGTCCTGGCGCGCTACCCGACCGTGCAGGTCCAGACCCGGTCCCAGTTCGAATCGTCCCAGATTTCCGGCGTCAACCAGCTGCTAGGGCTCGTCTACGCCCTGCTCGCCCTGGCTGTGTTCATCGCGCTCATTGGGATCGTCAACACGCTCATGCTGTCGGTGTTCGAGCGCACCAGGGAGATAGGTCTGCTGCGCGCCGTTGGCATGAAGCGGCGCCAGATCCGGTCCATGGTGCGCTCGGAGTCAGTAATTATCTCGGTATTCGGCGCCGTTATCGGGATAGTGGTCGGCACCGGGCTCGGCCTCGCCCTCGTGACGGCGCTCAAGCTCAGCAACTCGTCGGTACCCGTGGTGAGCCTTGTGGTGTTCCTTTTCCTATCGGCTCTGCTGGGCCTTGTGGCTGCCACCTGGCCGGCGCGGCGGGCGGCCAAGCTGGACGTGCTGGCCGCGATCGCGACGCAATAATGGCCCTAATAACTACGGACTGCGAATTTGGCCTAGTGACCGGCTGCGAGCAATGGGACCAACATTTCTTCGGGAGTCAAGCCCCCGTGACGCGAAACGAGCCTGGCTTCGCCCGGGTCCATCGGGTCCAGGTAAGCGTTGTCCCCCAGAGGCACGAGCAGCACATCTCCCAGGCGCGCCAAGGCTTCTTCGCTAGGGACACCTCCCAGGGCCCCCGAGCTGACCACCTCTTCGCGGGTCGCAACCCATGCCTCTGCGCTATAGCGGCTGACGGCGCGGTCCATGAGGATGTCGGCCCGCCCTGGCCAGCTGTGGAGCCAGCGGAACCGCGATTCGCCGCTCATCGCAGCGCTTTGCGATGCGACTTCCGGCGCGACCACAACGGCCCGGGCCCCGATGTCCACTTGGCCGTGGTCGGCAGTGATGCCGAGCGCCGCGCCCTCCGGGAGTACCGACAAGATTTGGGAAACCAGGCTGTCGGCGAAGCTCAGCTCTGCACCGTAGAGCTCTCCCAGGCCCGTTGCGTGCGCGATTTTGTCGACCCCTTCGTAATAGGCGTAGACAAACGGTTCGCCTTCGTTCAGCAGGCTACGAACGAGCAGGGGGATACTGGAGGGCAGATGCCAGCTGACTTCACGCACCCCCTGCTGGTGTGCCTGGCTGAACCCCGTACCCGAAAAGTCCGCCCTGCTGACCACGGGCACCTGGAAACCGCCAAACGCCGGCCGTGGCTGGACCACCGATGGGGCCAGGAACTTCCTTGCGTCACCAGAAACCGTTGTCCAACGAAGGACGTTGAGAACTTCCTTGCCACTCGGGCCGTCGACGACGAACTTGTAGCCGAGGATCCCGTGCTCAGCAGGTGTCATTCCGAGAGCGAGCGAGGTTAACGCTGTTGCCGTCGTGGTCGGGGCTACCGAAGTGATCGGCCCGCCTTCCAAAGCGGCCATGGCGGGTGCGAGGCGCGCCCGGGACTGGAGCTGCAACCAACCCAGGCCGTCCACGACGAGCAGGACAACCTGGCTGGCCGTACGCAGCGGGGCCGGCAGCCAGTTGGGCCGCTCCTTCGGCGCGGCGAGCAGGGCCGGGACAAGCGAGCTCAGGCAAGCCCCGCCGTAGGCGGGCAACATGAGCGGCTCCGGCAGCGCCTTGGTACCAAAAGGGGCGCTCCGAGGCCCGTCCGCCTGCAGGAGCCTTGGCGCTCCATAAGAAAGTTCTTCCACCGCCGGCTCGGTATTCATCTTTTCGACGCTAATTGACCGAAGAAACAAAAACGTGGAACGCCCAATTTGGGCCGCCACGCGGCGGACGGCGAGTTCCACTGCAGGCAACCGTGGAGCGTTACGATGGGCACCAGGAGGTCGCCGCGTTTATGAGGTCGCCAGCACTGTGAGGGTATCGACACGTGGCGACTACGCATGTCGTGCGCTGCTATCGCTCGCCCTGCATGGGGGGGACCAACCGACCTCGGTACGGGACATCGCGGAACGTACGGGGCTGCCCCAGCCGTACCTCGAGCAGATCCTCCTCGCCCTGAAGGGGGCGGGGATCGTGAGGTCAAAGCGCGGCGTCGGTGGCGGCTACGTGTTGGCCCGATTGCCTGACAAGCTCACTCTCGGCCAGATCGTTGCTGCCGTCGACGGGCCGATCGTGGTAGGGGACTTTGGCGAGCCCCACGTCGGGGAGGCGTGCAACCACGAAGGTCAGTGCGCCCTGCTCTCGGTTTGGGCAGAGGTGGGCGACCATATGCGCGTCCACCTCGACTCGTTCACGATCGCCGACATGGTTGAGCGCGTCAGCGGTAGGGCGCTGGCTCCCGTCGCCGAAGCGGTTACCCAGTAGCCGAAGCGTTACCCAGTAGGCGAAGCGGTAACCCAGTAGCAGCAGGGCCAAGGCCTGCGTCTACTCCGGCACCTGCAGCAGCCACTCCGGCGGCAAGCTAAGCCCGAGGGGTCCCAGTGTGGCGGCGAGATCCGGCGGCAGCCCGCAGGAAAATTGCATGGGCTCGCCGGTGACCGGGTGTACGAAACCAAGTCGTGCGGCGTGCAACCAGGGGCGGCGAAGCCCCGACAGAGCGGCTCGGGCGGCAGCCAACTGGCTGGGCTTGGAGTAGCGGTCGTCGCAGAACACGGGGTGGCCGATGGCGGCGAAATGCACCCGCACCTGGTGGGTACGGCCGGTCTCGAGCCGGCACGACACCAGGGTGACCGGGACCGGCGAAGACGAGCGGCTTTCAGCGCGGTAGTGAGTCAGAGCGTGACGTCCGCCCTGGACGACAGCCATTTTCACTCGGTGTGACTGGGAGCGACCGAGAGGGGCGTCGACGGTACCCTCGTCTCCCTCGAGCTCCCCATGGACGACCGCGAGGTAAGCCCTGTCAACGGACCGGGCAGCGAGTTGGGCAACAAGGCCCTCGCGGGCAGCCGGTGTGCGCGCCACGACCATCAGGCCCGACGTCCCCTTGTCGAGACGCTGGACGATGCCGGGGCGCTCGTCCTCCGGGCCGGCGGCGGATATATCGGGGAAAAGGGCGACGAGCTGCTGCACGAGGGTCCCCTGAGGGTTCCCGGCGCCGGGATGGACCACCAGGCCGGCGGGCTTGTCAACGACCACCAGGTCTTTGTCGGCGAAAACGACCGCAGCCTCCAGGGGAGGTGATCCCGGGGAAGCGGTACGGGCCGCCGGTCTTGGGGGCTCCAGCGGCGAGTGCCCCGTCAGGTCCACTTCCAGCAGCTCTCCACCTCGGAGCCGCCGGCTGCCTGCGCGCACGACCAGCCCGGAGATCCGCACCCTGCCCTCGTCCAGAAGGCGAGAGGCCTGAACCCGGCTGAGGCCCACCAACAGCGCGACCCCCCGGTCAACCCGCTCGGCCTCGAGGGCCGCAGGGACGGTAAGGGTCAGGAGCTCGCTCCCTGCGTCGACGTCATCGCTGGTCAGGGTGAGCCGCCTTTGGACGAGAAAAGAAAAACAGGCTCACAGCCACCGTCACGGCGCCGATGGTTATGGCCGCGTCGGCGACGTTGAACGTCGGCCACCAGCTGACGGCTTGGATGAAATCGACCACGGCCCCATGGTGATCGCCGAACAACCGGTCAGCGAGGTTCGACAACGCCCCGCCGGAAAGCAGCCCCAGACCGACAACGACCACCGGGCTTGCGCCAATCCGCGCCGCCCGGCCCGAAAATGCGATCACCGCTACAGCCAGCAGCGAGGCCAGCGCCTCAATGACCGGAGATACGCCGCTCCCGAGAGAAAACGCGGCACCACGGTTGAAGCTGAGCACCAGGTAGACCGGCCCGAGGACATGCCTTGGGCTGGTGCTGCTGAGGTTGTGGAGCGCCCAGGACTTGGTCCACTGGTCGACGGCGATGACGCCCCCGGCAATTGTCCCCGTTGCAACGGCACGCCCCAAGAAATGTGCTGGCACTCGCGAAACGGAGCCTTCCTGGCTTCCCGCGGCGTGCGGCAATGGCCGTGTACTCCCGGGCCGGTCGGCCAAGGTCATTGGCGACGGGCCGAGAGCCCCCCGCTCTTACAAGACACGCAAAGCCGGGCATGGGGCAGCGCCTCCAACCGGGCCTTAGGGACCGGGTTGCCGCAGCTCTCGCAGAAGCCGTAGGTGCCCTCCGAGATCTTGACCAGTGCGGCGTCGATCTCTTCGATCGCAGCCGAGGCCTGTGCAGAAAGGTGCAGGTCCAACTCCCTGTCGACGTTGGCGGTACCGCCTTCGCCGCCCTCCTCGTCGAACTGGACGTCCCCGGGCTCGTGCTCGAGCGCGAGAGCCTCAGCTTGCGCCCGCAGCTCCTCGGCTTGTCTCGTGTAGTTGTTGCGCTCGGCCATCAGCAGGACGCGCTGGTGGCTAAGGAACAGGTCCCTCGGCTCATCGTCGTCCGCGGCCGTGGCGTGGGCCACCGAGTGGCCGTCGGCGCTAGAAGTCTTCTGGTCGCGCACGGCCTTGACCGTCTTGGGCTTTTCGGCTTTTGCGCTCGTGCTCGCGGTTTTTTGGACCGCCGCAGCCTTGGGTGCAGCCGCCGGCGCTACGTCAGCCTCCGTGGCTGCAGCGCGCTTGGCAACCGGGGCAGCCTTGGCGGAGGACTTGGTCACGGGCTTGCTTTCGGCCTTCTCCGCGCCCTTGGCCGCGGTAGCGGGCCCTTTCGACGCGCGGGTCGCACCGTTAGCTCGCGGAGGAACTGCGGCGTCCGCTTTATGGGCCTCGACCGGATCTTGTTGCTTGGCTCTAGGCATCTCGTGGCACCTTATCCTTCCGCGGAGCGGGGAAGCCTACCATGACTGGAGCCCAACGTCTGTCCGGTGACCGCAATTCCCGGTGTTCGCAATTAGCGCTGGCCGTTGCCCGCCCGTAGCGAGCTACTGCCTGCGCCGGAACCTGCTCGTGGTGCGTTGGTCGCCGAGATCCTGCTCGCTGAAAAAGCTGTCGAGGGCCCGCTCGTCGAATGCCAGCGACTGATCTTCGCCCGGGACGCCTTCTGCGGGACTGCCCGGTGACGCCTCAGCTCCCGCTCCGCCGGCGGCCGCTTCCCCTGGCTCAGCTGCACCCTGAACGGGCTCCATCTCTTGGTCGGCCGGCCCGGCGGGCGGGGCGGGCAACGCCTCGCGGGCCGTGGGCCCCTCGAGGAGGTGCGGGGCCGGTTCCTCGTCGTCTTCGACGACCTGGGGGGCGAGCCCTGCCTCGGCCACCGCGGCCTCTGTCGCGTCACCGGGAACGGCGTCGGAGCTCGCGCCGTCAGCAGACTGGCCTTGCCACGGGGTGCCGGCAACGGGGCTCCCGAGAGGGGGTTCGCTCAGCAGGCCCGCGTTCTCGACACGGGCCGTAGCATTTGCGATAAGGCCCTCAGCATCCCGAAGTACCCCCAGGAGTTGCTCCCTGTTCACCTCGACCCAACTTCGCAGCGCCTCCGCCTCTTGCTGAGCCTGTTGCAGGGCCGAGCTGGCCATTTCGACGCTGGCGCGGCCTTCGGCGAGGTGGCTCTCGTAGGCAGCCCGTCCCCGGTCCTCGGCGTCCGACAGATGTCCCTCGGCTTGTTCACGGGCCTCAGACAAGAGGGCCTCGGCCTGTGCGCGCGCATCAGACACGAGCGCCTCGGCCTGGGCGCGAGACTCAGACCCAAGGGAGTCGGCTTGTCCGCGAGCCTTGGAGAGCAACCGTTCTGCGTCGTCGTTTGCCTCCTTGACCGCCTGGTCAACCGTGCGTTGCGCTAACACCAGCATCCGCTTGAGGGTCTCGTCGCTGGCGTTCGCCTCGGACGCCGCCTGCTCTGCGCGCTGCGCCCGATCGGTAGCCTGCTGCAGCCGCTCAATGAGGGCCTCGACTCCGACAGCCGCCTGCTCCAGGAACTCGTCGACATCCTCCGGGTGGTAACCGCCACGCAACTTCTCACGGAACTGCACGTCGCGGAAGGCCTTCGGGGTCACATCCATGCTGTCAATGGTAACAGCCCATGTTTTATGGGTCGCGAACCGCTCCGTAGTTTTTATGGTTCGCGAACCGTCCCGCCGATGCATCAACGGGAGCGGTGGAGCTAAATCTTCACCAGGGGGAACACGTAGAACGTCAGGAGCAGGACCACCAGGACCGCAATCATGTAGGAGATGTCGAACATCCCTGCCGGAGGGATGACCCTTCGGAAAGGGGCGACGTAGGGCTCGGTCAGCACGTAAAGCCAGTGCGTGAAGGTGGACATCCCCGAGCTCCCCGACGTCGGGAACCAGGACATCACCGCTCTCAGGAACAGGATGATCAGGTAGATGCAGCCCAGCGTGTAAAGCGGGTGTTGAAGGTAGGTCAACTAAGTGCCCGCCGACCTGTTACGGACGGTACAGGCCCCTCTCCTGAAGACGGCGCTTTTCTTCGGCTGAAACCTCGACGTTGCTGGGCGTCATCAAGAAGACCTTGTCCGCTACCTTGTCCATGGACCCGCCCAGCGCGTACGCGACGCCGCTGCAGAAATCGATCATCCGGTGCGCCAGCTCCCGGTAGGCATTACCCAGATTGACTATGACGGGCTGGCCGGTACGGAACCGGTCGGCTATCTCCTGGGCGTCGGCGAACTCTGTGGGGGCGGCTACATGCACCTTGGCCGAAAGAGCCGGCGTCGCCAATGGGCGCAAGGGCGTCGGGGCCGCCCGCAAATTGATGGTCGTCCCTTGGTCCTGCCCGTCACGAGGCAACGTCCGTACGGCGGGAGAGGTCTGAGGAAAGGCCTCCACGACCTCGCCGCCTCTCCGTGCGGTGGCCACCTGAGGCTGCGGGACCGGCACTTCTTCGTAAGGCTCGTAGTCGTCGTATTCTTCGGCGTCGGCGAGGCCGAGCCACATGAGCATCTTCTTGCCTGTCCCCGGCATAACTCCTCCTTACCTCTAGCCTAGCCTGGCCGCGCCCCGACCAGGGACATGTGCTGGCGGGCGCTCGCCGAAAAGAGCCCTCCCCAGACGGATTATCGTCGCTCCTTCGGCCACGGCCAGCTCGAAGTCGTCGCTCATACCCATCGACACTTCGCTAAGCCCGAGGGTGCTCGCAAGACTCGCGACATCGCGGAAAGTTCGCCGGGCCTCTTCGCGCGCGGCATGCGCTCGGCCGACCGCCATCAGCCCTCTCACATCCAAGCCCGCCGCCCGCGCCGACTCGACCAGGGCGGGCACCTCGCTGACGCTGGCCCCGTGGCGGGGGGCTCGTACCGGCACGCCATCACCGCCCAAGTTGCCCTCGCCGGGCCGATCGCTCTCCCCGACAGCGGTAGCACGGACCTGCACCAGCACGGCGGCCGCCGGCCGCCTGCGCGCGAGGCCAAGAGCTCCCTCAACGCTGTCGAGGCCCTGCCAGAGGTGGACGTGAGGGGCAAGTCGGGCAAGTTTGTTGCGCTGGAGCCCACCGAGGAAATGCCAGCGGACGCCGGACGGGGTTGTCGGAGCCTTGGACAGCAGCTCCTGGGCGTAGTTCTCCCCGAGGTCAAGCAGGCCCGCCCCGACGGCGGCTTCGACCGCTTCGAGATCCGAAACCCTTGGTGACTGCGACAACCCTGACCGAGCTCGGGCTCGCCCCGGCCTTGGCTATGCGGTCCCTCACCTGAGCGAGCCTTTCCGCCACAACTTCAGCGCCCATGGGCGGGAACCTCGCCGGCCCCGGGCACCCAGACCACGCTGGCCTGCCGGGCCTTGTCGCCGTTCGCCCTCCAGGACCAATGATCCGGGCGAGCAATGCGTGCAGAATCTGGGCGTCGCCGACCAGCGTGGCGTCGGCTCTGTCAAGCGCCGCTCGCACCGCCGCCGGCAGGTCGAGAGCCGGGAAACCACCCGAGTCGAGCGCCACGACTGCGGGACCAAATCGCTCGGCGACAGGTCCTAGGTCGGGCGCGGAGAACCTGTAGGCGTGGGGTGCAATGCACGGGCCGAGCGCTGCCGACACCTCGGTGGCACCGAGCGACCTCATTGTGGCTACCGTCGCCTCCACGACGCCCGCCATCAGGCCCCGCCAGCCGGCATGCGCTACGCCAAAAACGCCTTCGGCGCTCGACAGCCCTACCGGTGCGCAGTCGGCCGTCAACACCACCAGCGCGGCCCCTGGGCAGGCGCTAACCGCCGCGTCCGCCTCTTCGGCCCTGCAATCGCCCGGCTGCTCGACGACAACCACGCGATGGCCATGTACTTGGCGCAGCCAGGTCCAGGGCGCGTCAGCGAGCTGGCGCTGAGCCGCAAGAGCACGGGGCTCCCGGGGGTCGGCAAAGTCGCCTGCGCGGCGGCTCCCCGCACGCATCTCCGAGGCCCCCGGCAATGCGATTGCCCAAGTGCCCCGCGGCGCGGGCCGGTTGGGGCCCGCGGAGGAGCTACTTGAGGAACGGGGGGACGTCGAAATCGTCCTCGTCCCCAAAGCTGAGGCCGGCAGCCGCCATCTGCGCCTCCGCATCTACGAGGCCGAGCGCTCTGCGCGGGGCCGGCGTGGCGCGATCGTCGAGCTGAGCCTGCCCTGGGGGGCCGTCAACGGGATCAAAGCCGGCGGCGATCACCGTGACGCGCACCTCGTCACCCATTCCTTCGTCAATGACCTGGCCGAAGATGATGTTCGCGTCAGGGTGGGCGGCCGCGTGGATTATCTCCGCAGCCTCGTTGACCTCGAACAGCCCGAGGTCAGGCCCGCCGGCGATGTTGAGCAGGATGCCGCGTGCTCCTTCGATGGACGCCTCGAGCAGCGGCGAAGTCACCGCCATCTTGGCTGCCGCTACCGCTCGCCCGTCACCTGACGCCGAGCCGATGCCCATGATCGCAGTGCCGGCATTGGTCATGACCATCTTGACGTCGGCGAAATCGGTGTTTATCAGCCCTGGCGTCGTGATGAGCTCGGTGATCCCCTGAACCCCGTGCAACAGGACGTCGTCCGCCATCTTGAACGCACCGACCATGGTCGTCTTGGCGTTGGACACGACGATCAACCGGTCGTTCGGTATGACGATCAAGGTGTCCACTTTTTCCTTGAGACGCTGGATGCCCATATCGGCCTGCACCGCGCGCTTGCGCCCTTCGAACGCGAAGGGCCGCGTGACAACGCCGATGGTCAGCGCTCCCACGGATTTTGCGACCTCGGCCACAACCGGCGCACCGCCGGTGCCGGTCCCGCCACCTTTGCCCGCAGTGATGAACACCATGTCCGCGCCTTTGAGGACCTCTTCGATCTCGTCGCGGTGCTCTTCGGCGGCAAGGCGCCCGATCTCTGGGTCGCTGCCCGCACCGAGCCCTCTCGTCAATTGCCGGCCGATGTCGAGCTTCACGTCGGCGTCGCTCATGAGCAACGCCTGCGCGTCGGTGTTGATCGCGATGAACTCGACGCCTTTCAGCCCGGCGTCGATCATCCTGTTGACAGCATTAACGCCACCGCCGCCGATGCCTACGACCTTGATTACCGCTATGTAGTTCTGCGCTGTGCCGGCCATCGCACCTTTCCTCAACGGCTCTTTGGTCTTGACGGCTCGCTCGGCATAAAAACCTCTCCCGCGGCCTTGTGCCTCATACGACCCTGGACCTAAACTAAAGGGTTAGAGTTGCTCAAGCTCTACGTACAGTTGAACAACGTTAGCCCCCGTGTCACTTGGTGATCAAGTGGCAGGTCAGTTGTTGCCTGAATTCGGCAGCGGCGTTAGCGCTGGCCGCTCCGGCACCGTGAGGTCCACCTGCGAATACCCGCTCAGGCCGACCCGGCTGGCGAGCTCTTCCAGGACAGCCAACTTCGTCGACAATCCCGACGGCTCCCCGAGTAACACCAGCGCCCCGGCTGTGCCAACGTGTGCAACAAGTCCCATTTGAGCTGAGTAGGCCAACTGCAGCCTTCGCTCAGCCAGGGCGGGCGGGGTTGCCCCGGCTGCGGCTAACAGCTCCTCCAGGGCGGGCCTGGCCAGCCCTGGCCCAGGCGAAACGTCCGAACCTGGTTGTGCACCCTGTGTGCCGAGTACCACCGGTAGTGATGGCGGCGCTTCATGTGGCGGCACCACCTCGAGCACGCGCCCGGTCGCGTCCACCTCCTCGACGGCACCTCCCGAGACGATCAGGGCCACAGGCGACCGCTCTTTAATCGCTATCACGACTGTCCATGGCCAGTGCCTGCTGAAGGTTGCGGTCGCCACCCAGGGCAGGGCTTCGACAGCCCTCTCGGCGCGCTCCGGCCCCGCATCGATCATGAGCGTGCCGTTGTCGGGACCGGACAGCCCTGCCGCCAGTACCACCAGAGCTCGCGGCGTGTGGGCGCTCCCGCGGACCACCACGTCCCTGACCCGGAACAGCGGAGAGTGAAGGAGCCCGGTACACCCGGCGGCGACCGCGACGACGGCCAACACGCTGACGATGGCCCGCAGGCGCCGGCGCCCTTCATGACGGCGTGCCTCGGCCCATCGCCTTCTGAAGCGGGGGTCGACGGGCGGGATGTCCCCCATGAAGTGCTGAGGGGGCTTGGGCGGACGCGGCGTCTGGGGTGGACGGGGCGTCTGGGGTGGACGGGGCGCCTGGGATGGACGGGGCGGCACAGTTGTCTGGCTCATCTCGGGGCCCTCCCCTGCTGTGCGGCGCGCTCCAAAAGCTCGTCCGGCAGAGTCGTCAGGTCGCCGGCGCTCATCGTCAGGCAAAGGTCGCCGGGGCGCAGCACACGCTCCAGCACTGCGACAAGCTCATGCACGCGTCTCTGCGTACTCGACAGCCTGAGCTGGGTGCGCCGCTCTGATGGCGTCCGCCACGAGCCTTCCGCTGACGCCGGGCAGCGGTTGTTCGCCGGCTGAGTAGAGACCGGTGACCACGACCACGTCGGCACCCTCGAACGCGTCGGCGAAATCACGGAACAGCGTTGCCGTACGGGAGTAGCGGTGCGGTTGGAACACCGCCACCACGCGTCCCCAGTCTCCGTTGCCGGCCGTGGCCAACGTGGCGCGGACTTTGCCGGGGTTGTGCGCGTAATCGTCGATGTAGGTAACGCCGTTGGCTTGTCCGCGAAGTTCGTACCGGCGCCCGACGCCTGAGAAAGCCGCCAGCGCCGCTCTGGCGGCATCAGGCTCGGCACCCACCTCGAGCGCCATCGCGATCGCGGCCGTTGCGTTGAGCACGTTGTGCATGCCCGGGACGGCGAGCTGGAAGCGGCCCAGGCTGCGACCGGCGGTGCGCAGCTCGAAGCTTGCTGCCAAGGCCGAGAGCTGGACGGCGGAGATCCTGTAGTCGGAGCCCTCGGAGCCGCCATAGGTGGTCATGCCGGGAACGGGGCGCACGAGTGCCGCTGAGCCCGGGTCGTCAGCACATACGACCCGTGCGCCGGGCGCCTGCTCCACGAACTGCCGGAACGCTCTCGCGATGGAAGCCTCGTCGCCGTAGTAATCCAGGTGGTCGACCTCGACGTTGGTAACGACGACGCCCTCTGCGCCCAAGCGGAGAAAGGTCCCATCGGACTCGTCGGCCTCGACCACGAACCACTTGCCGCTCCCCCAGCTCGCGCCTCCATGACCACCGGGTAGCTCACCCCCGACGAGGAAACCAGGCTCAAAGCCCGCCTCTATAAGGACCGCGGCGAGCATTGCCGTCGTGGTCGTCTTGCCGTGTGTGCCGCTCACTGCGAGAGTTCGGCGCGTGTGGCAGATGGCCGCGAGCACCTCCGCTCTGGTCAGCGTCGGGATCCCTCTCCGCCTGGCTTCCACGAGCTCGACGTTGCTCGCGTTCACGGCTGTCGAAAACGCGACGATCTCTGCGTCGCCCACATTTGACGGGCTATGGCCGATGAAGGTGCGGGCCCCGAGACCGTCGAGGCGCTCGAGGACTGGCGAGGTTTGGAGGTCGCTCCCCGACACGCTGTGGCCCATGGCAACGAGCAACGCGGCAATCCCGTTCATGGCGGCGCCGCCCACCCCCACGACATGGAAGCGGATCGGTCCGCCGTCCAGGTCAGGCAGTTCCTGGGGGCCCGGTTGGTTGGGACTCAGGCGCCACCGGCGTCTCCCGCCCCTGCGTTCCTCGTTGCGTGTGCGACCGGACCTGGGCGAGCATGCTCTTCAGCCAACTGCGCCACCGCCTCGGCCGCCCCTGCACGCCCAAGCCTCTTTAGTGCTTCGCCCATGCTGGCCAGGCGCCCGGGGTCGGCTAGGAGCGCACCAAGCTCTTTTGCCAGGCGAGCGCCGTCGAGTTCCTCGTCGGGGACTACGACAGCACCGCCGACGCTGGCCAGCAACCTCGCGTTTGCCCCCTGGTGATCGCCGGGGGAACCGGGTAGTGGCACCAGCACCGCCGGGACGCCGGCCAAGGCCAGCTCGGCGACCGTGTTTGCCCCGGCCCGCTGCACCGCGACGTCGGCGGCCGAGTAAAGCGACACCATGTCGTGCTCGTACTCGACCTGCTGATAGACGAGGCCCCCGAGCGGGTGGGGCTGCCTGCGGACATCGTCCCAGTCGCGACGGCCCACCACGTGGCGGATGGCGACATCGGTACGGCCCGCCCAGATCTCGGCGAGATCCAGGGTGGCGCGGTTGATCCGCAAAGAGCCGAGCGAGCCGCCCGAGACAGCCACCACCTGAGCGTTAGGGGGGAGCCCGAGGCGTTCTCGAGCGGCCGTCCTGGCCGCAGGGCGCCGGTCGACCCCGGCCAGCTCGGCTCTAACCGGGACCCCTGTCACAACCGAGCGCGGTAGTCGGACCTCGGGCGAGCTCACCGCCGAGGCCGCCGCTGCCCGGGCGGCCAGTCGGTTGGCAATACCAGGAACGGCGTCCACGTTGACGACCACGACCGGGACCCGCCAGAGCGCCGCAGCCACCACGCAGGCGAAACTGGCATAGCCCCCCAGCGAGATAACGACCGCCGGCCGCCATTTCGAAAAGGAGAACACCGCTATCGCTACCGCCGCGCACAAACCCGCGACCGCCTCAGAATTGGCGGCGAAGCTCCTCAGCGACACGCGCCGGACGAGGCCCTTGCCCGGCAGCAGGGTCACCGGGAAGCCATCCAGCACCCCGGCTTTCGCCTCCAGCCCTCGCCGGGCGCCGACGAAGCGGAGCGTGGCCGGGTCATGGCCGCGCTGGACCAGAGCCCCTGCCACGGCGATGCCCGGGTAGAGGTGGCCGCCGGTACCCCCGCCGGCTATCACTGCCCAAGTGCCGCTGGTCATCGGCCTCGCTGGGCTTGGGCCGCGGCGACCCGACGTGGACGGCGCGGGCCGCCAGGGGCCCGCACTGCTGTAACGCGCTCGCCGGTCGGGGACGCAGCGGCGACGGGGCCAGAGCATCGCCGGGCAACGTTGGCCAGCAGGCCGGTCGCGAACAGGACGATTATGAGCGAGGTCCCTCCATAGGAGATAAAGGGCAGCGGCACCCCCGTGACGGGCAGCAGGCCCGCGACTGCGCCGACATTGATCATCACCTGCGAGATGAGCCACGCAGTAATTCCAGCGGCGAGCAAGCTCTCGAAAGTGGTATGGGCACGCCAGGCCACCTGGGCCCCGACAATACCGATCGCTGCGAACAGGCCGATCACGACGAAGCTCCCGGCGAAGCCGGTCTCTTGGCCTATGACGGCGAAAATAAAATCGGTGTACTGGTTCGGAAGATATCCCCAGGCCGCAACGCTTTGGCCTATCCCGGTCCCGAACCAGTGGCCACCGCCGAGAGCGATGAGGGCCTGGACGGATTGGTAACCGGTGGTGCTGGCGTGCGAGAACGGGTGAAGGAACGACATCAGCCGGGCCGCCCGGTAGCTCGCCGAACCGGCCACGAGGAAGCCGAGCAAACCTCCGACCGCGCCCAGCCCCAACAGCGGCGCGGCAGGCATGCCACCAGCAAAGAGCACTGCGGCCCCGCAACAGCAAAGTACGACCGCCGTCCCCATATCAGGTTGCTTCATTATCAAAACCACAAAAGCGCCCATCCCCAGCAGTACGGGGGTGGCTCGGTAAACCCAGTCAGGGGTGCTCTCGCGGCGCGAGAGCACGTCGGCAGCGAACAGCACGAGTGCCAATTTCGCCAGCTCCGACGGCTGGAAACCAAACGTGCCCGTGCCGAGCCACCTGGACGCCCCGCCGGCACTGCGGCCAACGAACAGCACAGCCAACAACGCCCCCCCGGCGAGGACCATGAGGGGTCTGGCCATGCGCTGCCAGAAAGAGATCCGGATGCCCTGAGCTACGAAAAAGGCCACCGCCCCAAGGCACAGGTACATCCCCTGGCGTTCGAAGTAGTACCAGGGCGTGCCGAACGTTCGGAGGCTGGCTACCGAGGAAGCCGACAGGACCATTACAAGCCCGACTACTGATAGCACCGCCACAATGGCGATGAGGAACAGGTAACTGGACCGCCGAGTTCCGGTCCGCACCGGCACGCCGGCTGTTCGCGTGCCACCGAAGCTTGCTGCCATGGTCACTTTGGGTCACCCTCCGCTCTCTGTGCCCCGTTCAGTTCGGAGCGCAATTTATCCTTTACAAGTGCGGTGAAATGTTCACCGCGCTCTTTGTAGTTCGAGTACCAGTCGAAGCTCGCGCAACCCGGCGAGAGCACGACGACATCACCGGGTACCGCAAGGCTGGTCGCGGCGTCGACGGCTTCGCCCATGGATCCTGCCTGGCGCACGGGGACCAGCTTGAAAAACGCCGTTGTCACCTCGTCGGAGGCCTCCCCGATCGCTACGACGGCCCGGACCGGGGGGACCGTGCTTGCTAGGTCGGAAAGGTCGAGGCCCTTGTTGCGTCCTCCCGCGATGAGCACCACCGAGGTGAAGCCACTGACTCCCGCCCGCACGGCTGCGGGCGTAGTGGCTTTGGAATCGTCGTACCAGGCGACACCCCCGGATTGCCCGACGAGTTGCACACGGTGCGCGGGTGGGAGCGTGCTGGCGGCAGCCAGTTTGCACCCTTCAGGGTTTGCTCCGGCGGCCATGGCCACAGCGAGAGCTGCCGCCGTGTTCGCAAGGTCGTGGGGCAATGCCCTTGGGAGGTCGCCGGCCGGCAGGAAGAAATCGTGTGGGCCAGCGATCCCGTCGGGGCTAACGCGCCACACCGGCTCGGCCAGCGCGGCACCGAAGGAGACGACTTCAACGCCGGCAGGGATGTTGCCCGCCGCCCGGCTTACCACTGGGTCGTCAGCATTGACGACGGCGACACAGCCAGGCCCCTGGGACGCCCAGAATCTTGGCTTTCGCCCTTGAGTACTGGTCGAGGGTCGGGTGCCAGTCCAGGTGGTCAGGGGCAAAATTGAGCCAGCAGCTGACGTCAGGACGGAACTTCCTCGTGTACTCCAGCTGGAACGACGAGACCTCGGCCACGAGAACTCCTTCACTCCCAGGGGAAATGCGGCCGACTGCCTCCAGCAGAGGGTACCCGACGTTCCCGGCGGCGACTGCCTCCTTGCCAGAAGAAGCAAGCATTGCCACCACCAACTTTGTGACGGTGGTCTTGCCGTTCGTGCCCGTAATCGCCACAAGTCCGTGCCGCTCGCCCGGGCCGCTGCCCATCCCGTCGAGCACCTGCCAACCCAGCTCGATCTCGGACAGGACGTCGACGCCGAAGGCCTTCGCTGCTACGAGCGCAGGATGGCCGACCGGCACGCCCGGGCTGGGGACTACCAGGTCGGCACTGCAAGCAAGCTTCTCCGCCCGCTCCGGCCCGCGCCCGATCTGGACCGTTAGACCGGGCGCTTCGACCGATACCTGGGCCGCCCGGGCTACTTCTGGGTCGTCTTCAAGGACCACAACCTCGGAGCCGTGGCTTGCCAACCAGTGAGCAGCGGCGCGGCCCGAGAGGCCGTACCCGATCACGAGCGCGCGACCTGGGATGTTCATGACGTTCCCCCGTGGGCGAGGAAATCCGCATAGAAGACCCCGAGAGCAAGGGCTGTGAATGCCCCCGCGAGGATCCAGAACCTCACTATTACGGTTGTCTCGGGCCAACCGAGCAGTTCGAAGTGGTGGTGGACCGGTGCCATCCGGAACACCCGCCTTCCGAAGGCGCGGTAGCTGGTCACCTGGGCGATCACCGACAGGGTCTCGATGACGTAGAGACCGCCTATGAGCGGCAGAAGAAGGTCGACGTTCTCGAGCAGGGCGAACACGGCGACAGCCGCGCCGATGCCGAGAGAACCGGTGTCCCCCATGAATATCTGAGCGGGCGCGGCGTTCCACCAGAGAAAACCGGCACAGGCGCCGATCATGGCGGCGGCCATGACCGCTTCGTCAAGCGAGGCCGGGTTCCGGTACATGACCTCATGCCTCAATTGGTAAAAACCGATCACCGTGAACGCTACGAAGGTGAAGGCTGACGACCCCGCCGCAAGCCCGTCGAGGCCATCTGTGAGGTTGACCGCATTTGTGGTCGCAACTATCAATAGCACGGCGAAGACCACCCAGCCCACGTTGCCGAGTTGCAACCCGAGCGAGTTGAAGCGGGTGAAGGAAAGATGTGTGTCGACCTTCAACCACGTAACCGAAACGATCGCGAAGGTAAGTGCCACGGCGAACTGGCCAACGATCTTGGCCCGTTTGTTGAGCCCGAGGCTGCGCTGCCGGGTAACTTTCAGCCAGTCGTCGAAGAAACCGACCAAAGCCATGGCGCAAATTGTCAACATGCCCACGAGGCCGCGTGTCGTGAAAGTGGCAGAAACATGGGCGACGCTGTAGCCGACCACCGCCGACCCCATGATCGCAAGGCCGCCCATGGTGGGAGTGCCAGCCTTGGAAAAGTGGCCAGTGGGGCCGTCTTCACGAATTTGTTGGCCGATCCCCCGCGCTCGCAGCTGGGCTATCAACAACGGCGTGCCGAGGATGGCGACCAGCAGAGCGACACCGCCCGCGATCAGTAGGGCCTTCATTGCAGGAGCCGCCGCAGGGTTTCGCGCGCTACCAGCACATCGTCGAACTGCTCGACGTGGCTCCCGAAGTCCTGGCCCGTCTCGTGGCCCTTGCCTGCTATCAAAACGACGTCCCCCGGCTCCGCCGCCTCCAGGGCACCCCTGATCGCTCCAGCACGGTCGGCGTCGATGAGCGGCGGGGCGCCGTGGGTACCGCTCGCTACTTCCTCGATGATGGACAACGGTTTTTCACTTCTTGGGTTGTCGGAGGTGATGACCACGACATCGGCAAGGTCGCTCGCCACACCGCCCATAAGGGGGCGTTTGGCGCGGTCCCTATCACCGCCGGCACCGAAAACCACTATCACACGACCCGCGTCGTGGTCCGGACGGGGCTTGTTGGCGAGGTCCCGTGCCGCCTGCAGCGCCTCGGCGAGTGCTGCCGGAGTGTGGGCGAAGTCGACCAGCACAGTGAAGGGTTGGCCCTCGTCCACCGCCTCGAACCTGCCCCGCACCGGCTCGACCGACGCAAGCCCTCCGCTTATTGCGTCCCAGTTGGCCCCCAGTTCCCGGGCGGTCGTCGCGGCAGCCACTGCGTTGGCGATGTTGAACCTGCCCGGCATCTGCACCTCGAGCCGCCCGCCCTGCCACGAGAACGACGAGCTGCGCTGGCCCAGGACAATCTCCGTGGCGTCACTTGGCGCGAAGGTCACCAGGCGGACATCGGCGCCCGACAACATCTCGACCAGGCGGGCGCCCCAAGGGTCGGCCCGGTTAACGAAGGCCACGGGTACGTTACAACTCGTGAACAACCGTGCCTTGGAGGCGAAGTAGGCCTCCATCGTCCCGTGGTAGTCCAGGTGGTCTTGGCTCAAATTGGTGAAGATCCCAGCCGCAAAGTAGGTACCCCCGACCCGGTGCTGGTCCAGGGAGTGGGATGAGACCTCCATCGCCACCGCCGCCTTGCCGAGGTCCCGCATTTCGGCGAGGCGCCGCTGTAGCAGCGGTGCCTCCGGCGTCGTCCGCTCGCCGCTAAGCGTGCCGATTACTCCTGCGTCCCAACCTTGCGCGTCAAAAATGCCAGCCAACAGGGCGCAGGTCGTCGTCTTACCATTTGTCCCGGTCACGCCGACAACACGCATGGCCCGGGAGGGATACCCCCAAAACGCCGCCGAAACCGGCCCCAGTGCCCTTCGCACAGAGGGCACTAAGATTTCGGGGACGCCCGCACTTGCAGGCCGTTCGGACAGGAGCGCAACTGCCCCCCGCTGGACGGCGTCACGTGCATAGTCGTGGCCGTCGGCCCGGCTGCCCGGGACACAGGCGAAAAGCGCGCCCGGCCTGACCTCGCCCGAGGCGATCACGATGTCGTTGACCATGGGGTCGTTAACCACGCAGTCGTTGACAGTCGGGTAATCAGGCACGCGGTCGTCAGGCACGATTTTGGCGGCGTCAAGCTCAGCCGCTGCGAGCAAAGCTCCCAAGCGCACACTCGGCCTCGTCAAGCTCCCGACCCTACTGGCCCGACCCTACTGGCCGGTCGATGCTGAGACCGGGAGCGTCGTGGGAACAGGCTGCCCCTGAGCCGGCTCTACGACGGTCGTCACAACGGCGTCCTCGCTCGTGGTAGTCGTGGCCTGGCTGTCAGGCGTCGTTGTGGCCTGGGTGACCGCCGTGGTGGGCGTGGTCGTTGTGACCTGGGTGACCGGCGTGGTCGGCGTGGTCGTTGTGACCGTTGTGGCCGTGCCGGCCGATGCGTTAGTCGCGGCCGTGAGGGTGGTCGTCGTGGTCGTCGCGATCGTCGTAGTCGAGGTGGTCGAGGCAGCACCCCCGGACGGCGAGCCCACCTGTACCTGCGGCGTGCCCGACAGCCCCGGCAAGACGGGCCCGGCCGCTTCGCCCTCGTCGTAGTAGGGAGTAGCGAGGGGGACCCCGGGCAGCGGGGGCGCCGGTTTGTGGGGCGGGATCCCGAGCTCTTGGAGCGCGTCACGAACGATCGTTGCGAACACGGGTGCCGACGCCACGGCCCCGTACTGATGGGTGCCGTTCACCACGACCATTGCGGTGATAGCTGGGTTCTCAGCGGGGACGAAGCCGGCAAAACTCGATACAAAATCGTCGTTGCTGTAACCGCCGCCCGGCAAAGTCAACAGCGCGGTCCCGGTCTTTCCCGCGACGGTATAGGGCTCGAGGTTGGCCGCCATTCCTGTCCCGACCCGCACCACTCCCTCGAGCATCGAGGTCATCTCGTTCGCGACCGTCGTGCTGACCACCCTGTGAGATGGCTGAACGGGGAACAGGTGCTCGGTCCCGCTGGCGTCTACGTAGCCGTCGGCGATACGGGGTGCCACGTAGACACCGCCATTTGCGATCGTGTTGTACGCGGCGAGCATTTGCACTGCGGTAACCGCTATGCCCTGGCCGATCGGCACGGTCGCGATCGAGGTGCCCGACCAGTGCGCTGGACCGGGCACGATCCCCGCGGACTCGCCGGGGAAACCGATGTCGGTCCGCTGCCCTATGCCAAAGGCGTGGATGTACTTGACCAATTCGGGCATGCCCATGCGCTGGGCTATTTCTATGGTGCCGATATCTGATGAATGGGCAATTATGTTGGGGATGCTCCAGTAAAGCGTCGGGTGCACCCAGGCGTCGTCGAACCGGGTGCCCGCGACATAGTACGGGTCAGGTACGGAGAAATAATCGTTGGGCTGCACCGCTTTGCTCGCCAATGCGGCAGAGACCGTAACGAGCTTCTCCACGGACCCCGGCTCGTAGACGGTGGTGAACGCCGAGGCGGACGGCGCCTCTACAGGCTGATCGCTGGCGACGCTTGAACCATGGCCCGAGACGGCCCCCGGCGGGACGAACCACACCGGGAGGGCTGGCGGCTCGGTCATAGTGGTGGGCTCCGACCGGTTGGGCATCGTGAGCTGTGCCACGGCCAAGAGCTCACCAGTCCGGGAGTTCATGATCAGGGCGATCCCGCTGTTGGCCTGAGCAGCGACAATGGCGCGCGCCAAGGCCTGCTCGGCGTCGTACTGGAGCGGTTCGTCGATGGAAAGGACGAGGTCGTCGCCGCGGACCGGGGCCTGGTACTCCTGGAGCCCCCCGGGGATCTGGCCGCCGGCCGGGTCCATGTCCTCCACGAGCTTGCCCGGCCTGCCCGCGAGGAGCTTGTTGTACTGGTACTCGAGCCCGGACAGGCCCGTTCCGTCGGTGCCCACCATCCCAACGAGAGGTGCGGCCAGCTGCCCTGAGGGGTCGAAGCGCTTCGGCTCTTGCATCGTGTACACACCCGGCACCACGCCGTCGTTGACCAGTTTTTCGACCTTCGCCGCGGTCGCGTCAGGGACCGTCCTGGCGAGGTAGACAAAGCCGCTCGGCTCGCTGAGATCCGCCTGCAACGTGGGCTCAGGTAGTCCGAGCGCCACCGAAAGCGCCCTGGCCTCCCGGCCCGGGTTGGTGACCTGATAAGGGTCGCCAAACACGGTCGTCATAGGAACGGACATCGCGAGCTCGTTGCCGTTGCGGTCCAGGATCGCCCCTCGTTCTCCCAGAAAGGAAAATTCGTGCACGTACTCGGAGCGTGCGTCCGCCTGGTACGTCGCCGCGTTGATGCCTTGCACGAACAGGAGGCGAGCGACGATAGCGCCCAGCCCGGCGCTCATCAGCGCAAGTGAGGCACAGAAGCGCCAGATGCTACGCGTCCTGTGACCGCTGACGTCGCGTTTCACGGGCTCCCGCTCAGGTACGGCTTTATCGAGGGCCAGTCCGCATCGCCCTGAGGAGCCGCCACTGAGCCGGCCGAGCCTGAGCCGGCCTGTGCCGTGCCGCCGCCATTTGTCGCTCGGGGGTTAGTCGCGGGCAGGTATATCACCGAGCCTGGCTGACCAAGGCTCAGCTTGCCTTCGGCATCCTCGACGATTCGCGCCGGCGCCTCTAGCTGAGCCACCTGCAATCGAAGTTTCTCGTAGCTCGCCTGCTCGGTCGCTGCGGTCTGCGTGAGCCGGTCGAGGGTGAACTGGTTCTCGGCGATCAGAACGTGAAGCGTCACGAGGCCAAGGCAAAAGACGCCAAGGAGGGCGATGCCGGCTGACACCAGCAAACGCCTCCCATTGGCGCGCCGTCTCGCCTGCTCGCGTACGAGGCGGAGGTGGCGTCGACGTTCGTCAAAGCTATCGGCGTCGTAGTCCTCGCGAGAGGGCTCGGCGTCGTAATCGTCGCTAAAGGGCTCAGTGTCATGGAGGAGGCCTGCCGCGGAGAACTCCGCCGCCTGGACCTCCCACCCGGGTTCGGCCGGCGTCACCGCGGCCTCCTTTCAACTAACGGAAGTGCCTCGGCGGCACGCAGACGGGCGCTCTCAGCACGCGGGTTGGCGGCCACGTCTTCGGCCGACGGCTTGCGGGCGCCCCGGTTCAGCAGGCGCACCGTGGGGACGGCACCGCAGACGCACGGCAGGTCTGGGGGGCAGTTGCAGCCGCCGGTCGCCGCGTACACGAGCCGTTGCTTTACTATGCGGTCCTCCCCCGAGTGGTACGCCAGCACCACAATGCGCCCTCCCGGGGCCAAGCGCTCCAGGGCGGCGTCGATGGCGAGCGGGAGCACCTCGAGCTCTGAATTGACCGCCACCCGCAGCGCCTGGAACACCCTCTTGGCTGGGTGGCCACGGCGCCGAGCGGCAGCGGGTACTGCCGAGCTCACGACGTCGGCCAACTGCTGGGTGGTCGTCAGCGGTCGGGCGGTGACGATGGCCGCCGCTATCCGGCGGGCAAAACTTGTCTCGCCGTGGAGGGCGAAGAGCCTTGCAAGTTGTGCTTCGTTGCTCTCGTTGACGACATTGGCGGCCGTCAGCCCCTGCGAACGGTCCATGCGCATGTCCAGCGGCCCATCGAAGCGGTAGCTGAAACCTCGCTCTGGCCTGTCGAGCTGCGGGGAGCTCACACCGAGGTCGAAAATGGCCCCGGAGAGCACCCCGACGCCAAGGTCGTCGAGGACAGTACCCAGGTGGTCGAAGCGTGCCCTCACGACCACTCCCCTAGCCCCGAACGGCTCCAGCACCGACTTGGCGGCGGCCACCGCCTCTTCGTCTTGGTCGAGGCCGACGACACTCAACTGGGGAAAGGCGTTCAGCAGCGCGAGCGCGTGACCGCCGCCACCGACCGTCGCATCAAGCACCACCCCCTCAGGGACGCCGGCGAACATGTCGATTACTTCTTCGAGCATGACCGGCCGGTGACCGAAGGTCGTCCCAGCAACGGGCGCGCCAGGACTTTGGCCGTCCGCGGGTTTATTATCTGACCGCTTATTACCAGGCAGCTTTTTCGGGCTCATACGCAGCCCCTCGGCCAGCACTGCCCCGGGTTTTCTCTCCGGGAACATGGGACTGGGCAGGTGGAGAAGGGGACTCCCGTCCTGCTGGTCAAGGGGCTGCGTATAAGCCCGAGCCGGGCTGGCGACGCTCATGGCGCCGCCAACGTCCCGGCCGGTGAAAAAAGTCGGCTCGTGCCTTTGGCAAGGCTCTCCATGCTCGGGGCCATGCGCTCCCGCCAGCGCTCGGTTTTCCAAAGCTCGATGCGGTCGAGTACACCCACCACCATTACCGGGCTCTCGGTAGCCAGGCCGGCCCAGTCTCGGCAAAGGCTCGGGACTGTGATCCGCCATTGCGTGTCGATATCGACCCGGGAGGAATATGCAGCGATCGCCCGAGCCATCTGCCTGTGCTCGGGATCGAGGTCCTGGACCTGCATCACCGTCTCCAGCCGGCGGTTGAACTCTGCGGGCGGCCACAGCGCCAGGCACTCCTCCTGGTAGTAGGAGATGACGGCGGCGTTCTGCTCCCGTTCGAAACAGTGGCGCAGCGGTGCGGGGACGATGACTCGCCCCTTGCTGTCCAGGGAGTGCTCAAAACTCCCGTACAACGGCTCCACTGTCGGCTCCCGGTCTCAAAAACAGGGTAGATATCACCCCGGCTCTCCACTTCCATCCACTCTATAGCCCGCAGTCCCCACCAACAAGGCCATTGCGGCCAGAATTTGGACAAAAAAGAGCGGATTGCTAGGGCCGATTGGTGCGCCGACCGTCAGGACGGCGGAAGAGCGCGCTCGATTGCCCTGCTGATGCGTTCCTCGCTCACGGGCGTCCGCGTCCCGAGCGACTGGGCGAAGAGGCTCACGCGCAGTTCCTCGACCATCCAGCGCACCTCGACGAGTGCGTCGCGGTCGGCGCCAGCCACAGCCTCCGCCTTGTCCAGTTTTTGCTGGAGCGCCTGGGCCCTCTGGGTGAGCGCGAGGTCGCGACGGGGGTCGGTAGGAAGTTTCTCCAGCCGACGATCGACCGCGCCCAGGTAGCGCTCGATGTCGACGAGGCGGCCGAGGCCAGCGCGGCTCACGAACCGTGGGCCCGCGATATCCGTCAATTGGGCGGCGATATCCGCCAAGGCGGCGGCGATCGGCGAGCCGGCCGCCGTCGCCTTCCCAGAGAGCTCGCCGGTACGACGGCCCAGCTCCTGCAACTTGGAAATGATGCGCCCCGCAGCCACGACGCCCTTCCTCGCGACGGGCTCGATCTGTTGGCGAACCGCTGTGACAAGGGCATCGAAGTCGGCTGCCCGCCAGGGAGGGCCGCCCTCGGAAGCGACGACCTGGTCTATGGCCGCCGCGAGAGCGTCCTCTGCCATCTCTCGTGTCGAACGGTACGGCGGGAGGGAGAGCGCCCCCAGCGCCAGCTTGGTGCGGTTATCGAGCTGGCGCTCCAGGCTGTCTACGAGCGCCCGGCGCGAGGGGAGGTTGAGCAGCAGCAGCCGACGGGCACCGCCCGCCATCGCCGCACGTTGGCTCGCGCCTTCGGAGAAAACCCGCACGGTCACGGCATCGCCGTCGTCTACGAGAGCCGGGTAGCCGCGCAGCCGGTACCCGTTCCACTCGGGCTCGAAGGTCTTGGGAAGATCTCCAAAGTCCCAGGAGACGGACCGACGCCCGTGCAAAGGGAGCTCTCGCCGCCGCCGCCTGCAGCGCGCCGTCCAGCTGGGGACGCAGCTGCCTGTAGAGGTCGGCGACGACCTTGCCGCGAGCTAGGACCTGGCCATCCTCGCCCAGGATCGCGAAAGTCGGGCGAAGGTACTCAGGCACCTTCGCCCAGTCGAAGTCGTCCGGGGATATGTGAACATCTGCGACCGCGCTCATCTGCTTGGCGAGCACCTGGAGAAGCGGCCCGTCCGACGGACCGGCTTTGGCCACGAACTCCCGAGCGTGCTGTGCCACCGGGACCAGCTCCCTGCGGAGGTCCTTCGGGAGCGCTCGCAGCAGTGCCAGGACCAGTTCCTCGCGAAGGCCTGGCACCTGCCACTCGAGGCCCTCGCCGGCCAACCTCGCAAGCTGTGCCAGCGGTACCTCGACGGACACGCCATCGTCTTGCGCACCGGGCTCCCACTCGTAACGAAGAGGTAGCGGCCCAGCCTCGTCCGCTGCCCATACGTCGGGGAAGCCTGCCGAAACATCGGGGAAGCCGGCGACTTCGGCCTCGGGCCCGCTCCACAAGTCTTCGGGCGCTGCGTCCAGCCCAGCATGGCCCGCGCGCCTGAACCACCCGTTGAAACCCGGGCCGGAGGTGACCTCCGGACCGACCCGTGCGCTGTAGAAGTCGAACAAGGCCTGCTCGCCGACCATAAGGTCGTGGCGTCGGGCGCGCTGCAGGAGAGCGCGCAAACTGTCCAGCACGTCACGGTTTGCAGCTACGAAGGCGGGGGCGGCGTCCCAGTCACCTTCCACGAGCGCGTGGCGGATGAACATTTCACGGGCCCCTTCGGGGTCAAGACGAGCAAGGTCGACCCGCCTAGCGGGCACGACGGCTAGGCCATAAAGAGTGGCGCGGGAAGCAACGACCGCCGCTCCCCTGGCAGCGTCCCATTCGGGCTCGCCGTAGGACCATTTGAGCAAGTGGGACGCCGCCGCCTCAACCCACTGGGGCTGGACCGGTGCAACGACGCGCGCCCAG
The DNA here is from genome assembly GCA_963834735.1 of uncultured Acidimicrobiaceae bacterium. Classification (GTDB taxonomy): domain Bacteria; phylum Actinomycetota; class Acidimicrobiia; order Acidimicrobiales; family Palsa-688; genus Fen-671. Next base: position 209,638 of record CAWICT010000006.1, read on the forward strand.
AGCCGGCCGGTTTCGACCAGTTCCGCCGCCATGACCCAGCGGGGAAGCTTCTTTGCCAGCGACGAGCCTGGCCAGATCGCGAAGCGGGCGCCGCGCGGCGCCGAGTAGTCGGCACGCTCGCCCTCACGGGCTCCGACCTGAGTCACGAGCCCGGCAAGCAACGACCGGTGAACTTGCGCCTGACGATCTTGCGGCCGAGCGCCCTGCGGCCGACGGTCTTGTGACGGCTGGCCCCGGCCCCGATTGTCGTCGCGCGGAGCGAGCGCCAGCCGCCGGCAAATCTCGCTCAGCTGAGCGTGCACGTCCTGCCACTCGCGGGCTCTTTGGTACGAGATCAGCTCCTTGCGGCAAAGCCTGCGGAACTGGCTCGAGCTCAGCTCAGCCTGGCGCTGTCCCAGGTAGTCCCACAGCTTGAGGTACGACATGAAGTCCGAGGTCTCATGGGCGAAACGGGCGTGCAGCGCGGCGGCGGCATCGCGCTTTTCGGCCGGGCGCTCCCTCGGGTCCTGGACAGACAGTCCCGCCGTTATAACCAGGACCTCGTCGAGGCAGCCGAGGCGCGCCGCTTCGAGGACCATCCGGCCGAGCCTGGGGTCGAGTGGCAACTGCGCAAGCTTGCGGCCTAGGCCGGTAAGACGTGGGGCCGACGTTGCGTCCTCCGCCGGCACCAGCGCGCCGAGCTCCTCTAACAGCGCCACGCCGTCTTTGACGTTGCGCTTGTCAGGTGGGTCGACGAAGGGGAAGTCCTCGATCTCGCCAAGCCCGATCGCCGCCATCTGCAGCACCACCGACGCCAAATTGGTGCGCAATATCTCCGGCTCAGTGAAAGGGCGACGGGCCGCGAAATCCTGCTCCGAGTACAGCCGAACGCATATCCCTGGGCCGAGCCGGCCGCATCGTCCCGCCCGCTGGTTGGCGGACGCCTGCGAAACAGGCTCGATGGGAAGCCGTTGGACCTTGGTGCGCCGGCTGTAGCGAGAAATCCGCGCCGTCCCAAGGTCGACGACGTAGCGGATCCCCGGGACGGTGAGAGAGGTCTCGGCGACGTTTGTCGATAGGACGGCTCGGCGCCCGCCATGCGGCTCGAAAATCCGGTGCTGCTCGGCCGAACTGAGCCGCCCGTACAAGGACAAGACTTCGAGGCCGCTCAGGTTCATTTTGCCCAGCGCGTCCGCCGTATCGCGGATCTCCCTTTCCCCGGGCAGGAAAACGAGGATGTCGCCCGGCGCCTCGGTGTACAGCTCGCCCACGGCGTCGCAGACAGCCTGCACCTCGTCCGGTGCCTCCACGTCGCCGCCCTCGTCTACGGCGCCGTCCGCGTCCGTCCCGTCCGCGTCCTGGCTCATCGGCTGGTACCTGAGCTCGACGGGGTAGACCCGGCCCGACACCTCTATTACAGGGGCGCCGTCGAAATGGGCCGAGAACCGGTCGGTATCGATAGTCGCCGAGGTGATTATCACCCGCAGGTCCGGCCGTGACGGTAGGAGCCGCTTAAGGTAACCGAGGATGAAATCGATGTTGAGGCTGCGCTCGTGAGCCTCGTCGACGATGATCGTGTCATAACTGTGCAGCCCCGGGTCGCTGTGCAGCTCGGCTAGCAGGACCCCGTCGGTCATGACCTTCACCAGGGTTCCGTCGCCGACCCGGTCGGTGAAGCGGACCTTGTAGCCCACAGGGCCGCCCAGCGTTGCCCCGAGCTCTTCAGCGACCCGCTCAGCGATGCTGCGGGCCGCGATCCGGCGCGGTTGGGTATGCCCGATCATCCCGGAGCTCCCCCGGCCCGCCTCCAGGCACATCTTGGGTAGCTGAGTGCTCTTGCCCGACCCGGTCTCGCCGGCGACTATCACCACTTGGTTCCCAGCCACCGCAGCAAGGATGTCCTCCTTGCGCCCTGTGATCGGCAGGTCCTCGGGGTACGGGAGCGGGCTCGGCAACAGGGCGCGCGCCTCCAGACGCGCTGCTAAGCGAGCTCCCGGACGAGAAGAAGAAGGCACCGACCCAGCATTACGTCTGTACCGACGAAAGTTGGGGCACCGACGGGGCGCGTGAAGCATTTTGGGCGTGCGGGCCGTATACCCAGCCCGTAACCATGATCGGAGGACTGAAATGTGGCTTCGTGGGCTTCCCGGGCTGATCCTCTCGCGCCCTTGGCGTGGTTTGGCTCCTCCAAGGCGTCGACGTCCTCCACGGCTCATCCATGACAGGCCACCACCAGTACGCGGTCCTTGGGGCAGTGGCAATTGTGCTCGGTGCGGCTCTGCTGGTGTGGGCAGACCGTGCCAGACGTCGCCGGGTGAGCACCCCGGGCTCATAGCCTGGCCTGGCCTGGCCTGGCCTAGGGCGGGGGCCGTTCACTTAGAGACGAACCCGCCTAAGGGACCGGGGTTCGTCCCTAAGCTGCACGGCCCGCCCTACGGCACCGGCGTCATTTGCCGTCGGCCTGCTGCCGAACGTGCCGCTGTGGAACCGTCTGGTCCCGTGGTATGCGAAAAACGAATAGAAAGCGCCCCAGGCGATCGCCCGGCGTATAAAAAACGGGCCAGACGACGGCGAAAAAGACCGAGCCTGGCGCGACTTTTCGCGCGTTTACGGGCAGTGGTGCGAGATGTCGACCCGCATCGGCCCCATGAACCCCGTCAGGGACTGACAGTTAGCCTCAGCGGACAGGCTGTCCACAGCGAAAACGCCGCGAGAGCAACCAGCACCACTGCCGTGACTTTGCGGATGGTGGCAATGTTGACGAAGCGCAGGAGAGCCTGCCCGCTGACGACCGCTATCGCCGCAACGGCGAACAGCGCCAGAAGCGACCCTACGCCAACCGACAAGGGTGACCCGTACTTCGCCGCTAGGTTGGCGGTCAGGATCTGCGTGAGATCCCCCCATTCCGCCAGGAAAATCACGATGAACGCGGTCACGACTACGCCGTGTCTCGAATGCGCCTCCACACTTTCCTCGTCCTGCGCCTTGGTGGCCTCATGCCAGGCATAGATAGCACCAAAGGCGAACATGGCGGCGACTACCCCGTCTATAACTCGCCTGGGAAGTACCGAGAAAAGCGCGACGCCGAGGGTAGTGGCAATGACGACGTGGACCGCAAACGCTCCGGCAGCCCCTAACCAGACTTGGAACGGTTTTCCCCGCGTAGCCATCAAAAGATTGGCGAACATCGTCTTGTCGGGCAACTCGGCGAGAAAGATCAGCGGGAAGCAGATGAGTGCGACGTGGACGCTCAGGGGGGAGCCAACCTCCACCTGACCTGCGACCGCCGCAGAAAGGTCAGACACGGACGACGGGGATGGTTTCGGGCCCGCCGGCAGCGCACAACAGGTGGCGCCGGCGCCTTTGCTTCGTAGCTCATCGGCTACCGTCTCGCCGATGTCGTCGGCAACGGACAGCGAAGCGCGGGACAGTTCGTCGGATGTCAGCCCATCGGCATGCACGGCGACCCGTGCCCCGCACAAGACTCGGGCGAGGATCTGCGCTTCCCATTGGTCAGGGACCGTCTCGGTGCGCTGGGCGAGCATATCCAGCAATTGTTGTGGCGAGCGCATCGAATAGAGCATGTCGCGGAACTCCCCGTGGTCGGGGAAACCGTCACGGCACTCGGCTGCGACCACGATCAGGCCGCCCGGCTGTACGACCTCGAAAGCGGCCGACATCCCCTTCACCGCCTGGTAGAGGTTTTGGTCGAGCGGGAAGCCGGCATTGGAGGTCACGACTACGTCGAAGCGGTGCGGTACAACCTGCATGGCCACCTCGCGCGCTTGCGCTGTGGCGGCACGGTGCATGGCGAAAAGTTCGCCAGCAAACGCAGCCACAATCTCGTGACGGCGATTGAGCACAACGTCGCAAGCAAAATGGACCCCGGTGGCCCGGGCGATCGCCCGGACGTCGTCGTGAACTGGGTTGCCCTCGAGCACCCCCCACGTGGCCATGGGGCTGCCGATGCGCCTCGCGTCATGGAGGACCAAGGTCGTCTCGAGGCCCGCCAGTCCCGGGGCGACGAGCTTTGGGCCACCGGAAAAACCCGCGAAGAAATGGGGCTCGACGAAACCGGTAGTTATTCGTATGTCTGCGTCGACCCACTGCCTGTTCAGCTTGACAGGCACGCCGTCACCCATCGTCCCCAGGTCGACGAGGCTGGCCGCGTCGCGAGCATCGTGGTTCACTATGCGCACTTTGGCGAGAAGTTCGGGGCCGAACAAAGCCTCCAGCTCGGCCGGCGTATTGCCACGGTGGGTGCCGGTGGCGACCAGGACAACCACGTCATCCAGGTCCACTGTCCCGGCGATCTCGTCTAGGACCGCCGTGAGCATCGGGCGACGCGGTTGAGGCCGCGTGCCGTCGCACACGGCAATAGCGACTCGTGCCCCGGGCGTAACGATGTCACGAAGGGCTGGCCCTTCCACCGGAGACCGCAATGCGTCTCTCACGGCACTCAGCTCGTCGGCCACGCCCGGGCGCTCCTCCGGTGCGACGAGAGACGTGCTGGCGGGGAGCTCGACGCTCAGCTGGGAGCTCCCATAAGCGAAGTCGACTAGCACAGGTTCACAGTCTGGCAGCCGGAGAGCTCCGAGCGCGAGCTAGGTCGACCTACACGACCCAGGTCCCGGGGGCACGGAAGCGTCAACCGCTGGGTGGCTCTGGCGCGAGCCTGATGAGACACGCGGACGGAGCGTTGGGAAGCGTCACCGTCAGGTCGCCCGTCGACGGGCTCCAATCGACCCCCGCGCCGCCCCCTACGGGGTACAGCACTTCCGCCACAGCGTGAGCGCCGCGCATGTGCGCGACCGGGAGAGCCATCTCGGCGGGGCCCGAGGGCCCGCTCGGCCGTCTGTCCGCGGTTCGTTACCTATATGCCCGCGGTGCCAAGCAACGAGATAGCTGCCAGAGCGCACCCGCATCCCGAGGGCCACCCACGGGTCCTCCCAATCGGGCAGCCCGAGCGGCCAGAACGGTACCGCGGTCGCGAGGTCCGGCCTGATCTGTTTGTAAGTGGCGATCGCTTCTGCCACCAGTCGTTGCTGGGCAGCGCTCATCCGATCGATATGGCCGGAAAGGTGCACACGGGTGAGCAACGCGCTGCAAAGCCCAAATGCGATCTGGTCGTCGTCCCATTCCGGCTGAGGGTAGGCCCAGACGGCTGCTTGTTCGGGTGCTATCGCTGCGGGCGCCGCGGCCGCGATCGGGGGGTAACGCAAGAAGTCCTGCTGGTCACTGGTGGAGTGGAGCTGGAAGCGCGACAACAGCGCGTAGTCCGTCCGCATGCCACCTGAGGAGCAGCTCTCGATCGTGAGGCCGGGATGCCGGTCGAGGAGGGCGTCAACCCACTCGAGGAACGCCCGGTTGTGAGCCAACAACCCGACGCCGGCAGCGACCGAGGCCCTATCGGTCCCTGGCCCGACGTTTATGTTGTAGTCCATCTTCAGGTACCCGACGCCGAGGTCCTCGACAAGAGAACCGATGACTTTGTCGAGATGCTGCCTGGTGCTCGGGTGACAAAAGTCGAGATGGTAGCGCCCTTGTTCCACGACCCTTTCGCCCTGGCGCATGAAGAAGGCCTCCGGAGGGAGCACTTGAGCAACCGGGCTGCGCACCCCGACGACCTCAGGCTCGATCCAAAGTCCGGGCACCATGCCTTCGGCCCGGATGTGGTCGAGCACCTCTGCGATGCCATTGGGGAACCTGCTTTTCGAGGGCGCCCAAGCGCCCACGGTGTCCCACCAGCTCTCGCCTAGCTCGGCGTACCAGCCAGAGTCGATGCAGAAGTACTCGGCCCCCGCTCTTGCGGCAGCGCTGACGAGCGGGAGCAAACTTTCCGTGGACGGGTCGCCCATCAACGTGTTCATGTAGTCGTTGAAAATGACCGGGAGATCGCGGTGGTCTTGGTGGGGGCGGCGGACCGCCCTTCGGTAGCTCGTGAGGCTGGCGACAGCGCCCTCGAAACCCTCTTGGCTGAGCGGCGAGCGCGACCGGGACGGTATCGAAGGACTCGCCCGGCTGGAGGGTGAGCCGCCACTGGTGCTCGACGTCAGTTGGGCCTAAAAGCGCCAGGTAGGTCGACCCCGGGCCCACCCCCGTGTGCTCGCCAACCTGCCAGTGCCAACCGCCGTTGTGCTCGATCTGCCACATCAAGGTATGGCCGTTCTTGCGATTGACAACCGCGCCCATTGGCAAGTAGGTACCTGAAGACCAACCCCCTTCGCTCGTCAGAGCGAACCGGCCCCGCGAGCGGGCACCGTGCACGGCCCGGTTGAGATCCGGTAGTGCGTCGCGGAGGCTCCGGGCCTGCCAGCGTGCTTCGGCCAACCAATCGTTTTCCGCCCAAAGCAGCTCGGCGTCGTCGAGCGAGCCGCCAGGACCTGCGAGGTCGCCCCCGAGGAAAGAGGTCACCGATTCAAGGGTCAACGGCGATGTTCCGCCGTTCGTCATCCTGACCCTGCTGCGCAAGGCACCACCACCGAGGAGGACCTGGTAGCTGACACTTGCCCCGAGCCCAGTGAACGTGTCCTCGAGAGAGACTTCTAGTTCGAACCATTGAGCCCCTTCTCGCTCAGTGTGGCCGGCATAGCGCATGCGGTTGCCGACGACCGATTCGCAGTAGCGCCTTCCGGACCAGCTTCGGCCGCTCCCAGCCACGACCACGTCCAAGAGCGGAAGGCCGATGGCCCCAGGCTCGCCGCTCGACGGGACCTCCTTGCCCGGGCCGGCTCGGGCCTTGTCGCGAGGCGTCGGCGCAAGGTACGCCAGGCGGGCCACGCCCTGTTCGTCCACCGCGACGCGCAGTCCGAGAGCATCGTCACACCAGCGGATCTCCAGCCCGGCGGCGGTCTCCTCGGCAACCATATGGTTCCTCCTTGTAGCGGGCCGAACAATCCTGTCGGAAGTGACTTGACACCCTCAATGTGACCGATCACAATATAGGACCTGTGACCGGTCACGCAATGCCAGCGCCTGCAGCATTGAAGGAGAACGGTGACCGGTCACCCTCTGTGAGCATCCGCGACGTGGCCCGGGCTGCCGGGGTCTCGTACCAGACCGTCTCGCGGGTCATAAACGAAAGCTCGAGCGTGAAGAACTCCACGCGCGAGTCGGTCCTCGACGCGATAGCCCGCCTCGGCTTCCGCCCCAACAGAGCCGCTCGCGCGCTGGCTGGCGGGCCCGTCCAGTCGGTGACCGTACTGACGTCCAACACCAGCCTGTACGGGCAATCCGCCGCTCTGGAAGGGATCGAGGAGGCAACGCGCGAAGCCGGCTTTGCCATGGGTGTCCGCGTGATCGAGCACGCCGCGCTGGCGGACGTGCGCGATGCAGTCGAGCGCGCTCTCGAGCCCGCAGGCGCCCTGATAGTCATCGCCTTCGACCGCCCCGGCATGGCGGCTCTCGACTGCGTGCCTAACGATGTGCCGGTCGCGTCTCTGATGCCCGCTCCGGCTGATGACGAGGTCCCATCGAGGCCTGCGGTTTGGATCGACGAGTATACGGCGGCCAAAGAGGCGACCCAGTACCTGTTGTCACTGGGCCATAAGACTGTCCACCACCTGTCGATACCCAGCTGGACCGGCAAGACGCGGCGCATGTCCGGCTGGCGCTCCGCCCTGGAGCAGGCGGGGGTGGCAGTGCCCAAACCACTCCTCAGTGGCTGGAGCGCCGAGTGGGGCTACGAAGTGGGCCAAAAGTTGGCCCAAGACCTCAAGGTCACCGCTCTTCTATGTGGCAACGACGATATTGCTCTGGGCGTCCTGCGCGCCATGCACGAAGCAGGGCGCCCTGTCCCCGCCGAAGTCAGCATCATCGGCTTCGACGATGTACCTTTCGCACGGTTCTACACCCCGGCGCTCACGACAGTCCGCCAGGACTTCAAGACGTTGGGCAAAGTCTGCTTCGCCGAGCTCCTCTCGGTAGTCGGCACCAGCCGACCAATAGAACGGCCGGGCTTACCCAGAGGCGCAGCTTGTAATCCGCGAGAGCGCCGGCCCTCCCCCCGGCGCTCGAGCGACCCTTCGGACGAAAAAGAACCTCATCCCCACGGCGCCTACGGCCAAACACACCTGAGGCGCCCGAGCAAAACCTTCACAACAAAGTCTGCAGGCGCAGGACTAATGACAAAGGGGGAAGCAAATTGCCCCACACCAAAATTGGAAGGAGCAAGGTATGAACCATCGCGGAGGAGAGGCACCCGACGCAGTCGAGCGCTCAAATGGTGCTCGCTCCCACGGTACGAAATGGTTGAAACACCGCCGTCTCGCCAAGGTCACGACGGCTATAGCTACGGCGGCGGTCGTCAGCGCGGTCGGGATGGGCTCAGCGACGCGTAGCCAACGCGTCGGTCGTAAACCTCACATGGTGGACCATGTGGTCCGGCTCGACTCTGCAGCTGCTCAACCAGATGACGGCCCAGTTCAACAAGACGCACCCCGGCATCCACGTCACCGAGGCCAATATCCCAAGCGTCGCCACGACGAGCACCGCCAAGCTCCTGTCCTCGATCGCGGCCGGCGACCCCCCCGACATCTTCACCGAGTGGTGGCCAGAGATCGGCGAGTTCGCCGCCGACGGCGACCTCGATTCCCTGACAGCCGTTCCTGACCGGTCAGTACCGCGGCTTCGAGAAGTGGGAGTACCCGGTCGCTGTCCAAGGCGGCACCTATCAGAACCAGCTGTACGCCGTCCCGATGGGGTTGAACTCTTGGGCGGTGTACTACAACAAGAGCATAATGGCCAAGGCTGGCATCACCTCGCCGCCCAAAACTTTGGCCGAGCTCGACGCCGACTCGGCCAAAGAGTGGGTCATAACCAACGGGAAGCTCGAGCAGTTGGGTATTTACCCCGACACAGCCGGGAACGGTTTCCTGTTCTACGGCAGCTTCTTCAACGCCCTCAACTGCTTCAACTCCGCTGGGAAGTACGACTTTGAGGGCTGCAAGGGCGCTCAGAACTTGATGAACTGGATAGCGAGCTTCGACAAGTACCCTTACGCGCAGGTCCAGGCCCTGCAAACCGCCGTCGGCTCGGTTGCAGGTGGCCAAACCGACATGTTTACCGCCGGCAAACAGGGCTTCTTCCTAAGCGGCCCCTGGGAGGGAGCGCAGAACATCCCCCAGTCTGGTGGCAAGGGCCTGCAGGGTGCCTTCGGGGTAATCCCCTTCCCGGGCACCGTCGGCGTGCCGAGCACCATCGGGCAGGGCAACTTCAACATCGTCCCCAAAGGCTCGGCGCACCCGGCTCAAGCTTTTGAGTTCATCTCTTGGCTCGCCGGTTACCAAAACGAAGCGTTCATGGGGTCGATCGATCCCAAGGGCGGATGGGTCCCCGGAGGGCCCTCGGTCACCAAGCAACCTGCCTACCAGGCCTGGTTGAAAGCCAACCCGTGGCTCGACCCGTTCCTGCCGCAGATGACCAGCCCGTACACCCAAGCCCCAGACTTGACCCCGACGCAGGCGCAACTGTTCAACGCGATGAACACTGCCACCGCAAACGTGCTCCAGAAGATCCAGACACCTGCCCAAGCGCTAAAGTACATCGACCAGCAGGGCAACAGCTAAGAACTTCCCCTCGGCAGGTAGGGGACAGCTTCAGTCGGCTGTCCCCTACTTAGCCACTTCGTAGGAGAACGCTCCCGGAATGCAGGCAACAACTTCGCTCGCTTCACCGAGTACGGTAGCGGGCACGTCGCCCCGGGCCTTGTCTCGACGGCTGCGCCGACGGCGCACCAGGTTGGGCTTGCTGTTTGTCGCCCCGTGGATAATCGGCTTCCTGGCCTTTTTCGTGTACCCGTTTTTTGCGACCCTTTATTACAGCTTTACCGACTTCAACGGGGTCCAACAAGCCCACCTGATCGGGTTCACGAACTACGTGAACCTGTTCCACGACCCGTTGTTCAAGACGTCCCTTTTCAACACGTTCTACTACACGGCATGCGAGCTCCCCCTATCGACCGTCGTCGCGCTCGGGCTCGCGCTCCTGCTCAACATGGACGTCAAGGGGCGAGCCATCTATCGGACCATCTTCTACATCCCTTCGATCGTGCCGGCCGTCGCGTCGTGCCTCATCTTCGTCTGGATATTCAATCCGGCGTCAGGGATCGTCAACGACCTCCTCACCGGAGCCCACATCCCGGGACCGAACTGGTTCTTCTCGATAGCCTGGTCAAAACCTTCGTTCATACTGCTCGGCCTGTGGGGTCTCGGCCAGCCGATGGTCATCTACCTCGCTGGCCTGCAAAGCGTGCCACAGGAAATGTACGAGGTGGTGAACCTCGACGGGGCGAAATCGTGGCAGCGGCTGTGGTACGTGACGTTGCCAATGCTCACCCCCGTGATCCTGTTCAACGTCATCCTTCAGCTCGTGCTCTGCGTCGCTTACTTCACCCAGGCTCAGGTCATCGAGAATGCTGACGTTGGCGGACCGGGCACATCGACCTGGTTCTACGTCCAGTACCTGTACGAGCAGGCTTTCGAGTACCTCAAGTTCGGGTACTCCTCCGCCATGGCCTTTTTCCTGTTCGTAATCAGCGCCTTGATAATGGTCATCTTGTTCAAGACATCTTCGAGATGGGTTTATTATGCGAGCGAGCAGCAGTAAGCTCCCGCGCAAGACGCTGCGCGGCCTGTCCAAGCATGCGGTGCTCATTGTCGTGAGCGTGCTGCTTGGCTTCCCATTGCTGTGGATGGTCCTGACCTCTTTCAAGACCAACTCACAGTCGCTGGCCGTGCCGGTGGTTTGGTGGCCGCACCCCTTCAAATGGAGCAACTACCCGCAGTTCCTGTCGGCCGTCCCTTTTTATAGGTACTTCCTCAACACCCTGCTGTACGCCGGCGTCACCATCGTCGGGGTGTGCATATCGAGCAGCCTGGTCGCATACGGTTTTTCGCGCATCCGCTGGAGGGGCCGGGACGTGCTGTTCCAGGTGATGGTGGCCACGTTGCTGATCCCGTTCTTCGCGACCCTGATCCCCCTGTTCGTCATTTACAAAAACCTCCACTGGGTCGGCTGGTACCTCCCGCTGATGATCCCGACGTTCCTTGGGAGCTCGGTCTTCAGCACCTTCCTGCTCAGGCAGTTCTTCATGACGATCCCCGAGGCGCTTTCCGACGCCGCCAGGGTCGACGGGGCGAACGAGTTTTACATCTACAGCCGGATCATCCTCCCGATGGCGAAACCCGCCATGGCAACTGTCATCTTGTTCCAGTTCATATATTGCTGGAACGATTACATCGGCCCGCTCATATACATCGATAACCAGGTGTGGTACCCGCTCTCACTCGGGTTGTACCAGGTCCTCGGGACCTACACGACCAACTGGCCTTGGGTAATGGCAGCAGCAACGGCGGCCACCGCACCTATCGTCATACTGTTCTTCTTCACTCAGCGGACCTTCATCGAAGGAATCGCCGTCCAAGGGACCGGGGTCAAGGGCTGATGTCGACGCCCACCAGTACACGCGTGAAGCATGCCGGGCCACCGCAGACGCGGACGCGGACAGAAGGAGGGGCACTCGCGCGCCTGGTCCGGGGACGGGTGATGGCCGCCCTGGGTTCGGTTTTCAACTTCCTCGCCCTCAACCTGGCGGTGCTCATTGTGTCCCTCCCGGTGGTGACGGTGCCGCTCGCTTTCGTGGCGGTTACCGTCGCGCTCGACCGTTGGCGAACAGACGGCGAAGACAGGGTGGTCCGCGAGTTCTTAGCCACACTCAGGTCGCTGCCCCCTCTGCCGACCACCGTACTCGCCGGCGCCCCCCTCGTCGTGGCGGGCATCGGTGCCGAGGAGGTCCACTATTTCGCGCACGGGGGGGAGCCAGTCGACTGGGTCTGCCTCGGGTTTGGGTCCGCCGCTGTATTTCTCGCCGTTACCGCTCTTGGCTACGTCCTGCTCCTCGCGACGCGCCACCCCACTGTCCCCGCCAGCGAGATCTGGGCCCTGAGCGTACGGCTGGCCGTCCGCAACCTGCTCGCCACCGGGCCGCTGTTCGTGGTCGAGGTCCTTGGCTCCGCCTTCCTGGCCCTGCTCGACCCGCTTCTGCTGGTGATCGGGCTGCCTCTGGGGCTCCTATGCCTGATGAGGCTCACGGCCCGTTTCGGTCTGCACAGGGCAGGGCTGGACAGAGGCGCGCCCCTCGGTGCTGAGCAAACTTAGGGAGAGGAGCGTGCCCAAAGATTTATACTGGCATCCACAGCGTAACGATCGATCTCGGTCGTCAACTCGCGCGAGGGCGATGGCTAGGTAGGATGCTCCCATGAAGAGTGCTGCCGTCCTCTACGTGAAGAAACTGGGACAGATGCGGGCGTTCTATCGAGATTGTTTCAAGATGGAGGTGGTCGACGCCGCTGAGGACTACTGCGTGCTCGAATCCGAACCCTTGGCGCTGTCGCTCGTGGCCGTGCCTGACCACATCGCGGCGACGATCCACATCTCGGTACCGCCGGTCCGTCGAGACGAGGTTCCGATCAAGCTCGCCTTCAGCGTTGGCAGCATCGAAGACGTGCGACTCATGGTGGCCGAGATGGGTGGCCTGGTCGATCCGAGCACGACGCAGTGGGAGTTTCGAGGCTCGACGCACTGCGATGGCGTCGACCCCGAAGGCAACGTTATCCAGCTCGTGGAGCCCGTTCATACCCACGCAGCTGAACCCGCTCCCGCGTAAGGTGTCCATCAAGCCTCGCCGGCGGTAGTCGGCTCGACTAGGACGAGGAGCGTGCCCAAAGATTGATACCGGCATCCACCGCGTAACGATCGATCTCGCTCAGTTCTTGTTCGCTGAACTCAAGGTTTTTCAGCGCGTCCACGTTGGTCTCGAGCTGCGCGATACTGCTGACACCTACGAGCGCTGAGGTGACCCTCGGGTCGCGAAGTGCCCATGCCAGGGCCAGCTGCGACAGCTTTTGGCCCCGGCGTTCTGCGATCGCTGCCAGGGCGCGTACCTTGGCTATATTTTCGTCGCTGAGCATCTCCGGCCTCAACGAACCCTCCGCGCTGCCCCGAGAACCTTCGGGCACGCCACCCAGGTAACGGTCAGTCAGAAGGCCCTGCGCCAACGGCGAGAACGCTATACAGCCGATGCCCTCTTCGCCGAGCGCATCGAGCAAGTCGGGCTCGATCCAGCGGTTGAAAAGTGAATAGGAAGGCTGGTGGATCAAAAGCGGCGTCCCGAGACCCCGCAGGATCCCAGCCGCCTCACGGGTTTTAGCAGCCGAATAGGAGGAGATCCCGACGTAAAGCGCTTTTCCTTGCCGCACGGCGCTGTCCAGGGCGCCCATGGTTTCCTCGAGCGGTGTGCTCGGGTCGAAGCGGTGCGAGTAGAAGATGTCCACGTAATCCAGGCCCATCCGGGCCAAGCTCTGGTCCAAACTGGCAAGGAGGTATTTCCGCGAACCACCCCCTTGCCCGTAGGGCCCGGGCCACATGTCGTAGCCCGCCTTGGTCGAGATGACCAGCTCGTCGCGGAGGTTCCTGAAGTCGGTGGCCATGACGCGGCCGAAGCTTTCCTCGGCCGAGCCGTAGGGTGGGCCGTAGTTGTTCGCAAGGTCAAAGTGGGTAATGCCGAGGTCGAACGCCCGGCGCAAAATAGCCCGAGATGATTCCAGTGGGCGACTAGAACCGAAGTTCTGCCACAATCCCAGCGATATTGCCGGGAGCACCAGCCCGCTCCGGCCACACCGCCGGTAAAGCATCTCTTGGTAACGTTCAGTGGCCGGGGCCCAGGTCATGTCGGCCCTCCTTTCGCGGTACTCACGCCCCATGGCGTGCCGATCTGCACCACAGTCTTCAGGCCATCACGACCGGCCGCAACTCTGAAGGCTTCCTGTATATCGGCGAGCGCGAACGTGGGCGTGATGAGCCAGTCCAACTCGATCACGCCTCGTTCGACTGCGCTGATCGCGCGCGGGTAGGCATCTTTCATCCTGCGTACCACGGCGATCGTAAGGCCCTTGCGACGCGCCAGCGCCGCAGGAAAGCTCGTCCTGTCATCGTCAGGGATCCCGGCCAGCACGATGCGCCCACCGGGCCTCACTAGGACCATGCTCGTCTCTATAGCCTCGTCGGCGCCGGCAACTTCGAACGAGACGTCGACTTGCAGGCCGCTGGCCTTGGCCTCAGCGGGAGCAAGGACGATGTCAGCACCGCACCGGGCAGCAGCCGCTCTGCGATGAGCCAACGGTTCGACGGCAACAATCGAAGCAGCGCCCGCAGAACGGGCGACCTGGATAACCATCAGGCCGATAGGGCCGCAACCGACCACAGCGACCGCGCTGCCATAGCGCACGTGGCCTAGGTCAAAGCTGTGGAGCGCCACCCCGAGCGGCTCGAGCAGGGCGACGGCACCATCGCTGAAAGTGTCGGGCACCGGGTGGAGGAGATCCGTCGGCCACGCCAGGTACTCCCTCAACCCACCATCCGTGGCGCCGTGCCCAGCGAAACGGACATAAGGGCACAGGTTGTTATTGCCTTCGCGGCAGCGCTCGCACACGTTGCAGGGGATCGCAGGGTCAACGGCCACACGCTGCCCTTGCCGCGGGCCACCCTCCACCGTGCCGCCGAACTCGTGACCGAGGACCAATGGCCGGCTGAGCAGCGAGTCGCCAATCCCCCCCTGGCTGAACCAGTGGAGATCGGACCCGCACAGGCCGACCGCCCCGACGCGCACCAGGGACTCTCCGGGCCCAGGCGTGGGGTCGGGATCATCGACGAGGTGGACGTGGCCCACCCCTGTCAGCCTGGCCGCCTTCACGGCTGCCTAGCCCTGATGACCGTTGCTCTGGCCGTAGTAGGCACCCGGTCCGTGCTTGCGCGAGAAATGGCGCTCGATAAGGTGCCCCGGCAGCGGGGTCACGGCCGGCGCCAAGACAACCGTTAACCATGCCATCTTCGCTATCGCCTCGAGTGTAATGGCGGCCGCCACAGCACCGGCCGGGTCGGCTCCCCAGCAGAAAGGCCCATGCCCGTCGACGAGCACCGCAGGCACATCGGCGGCCGGCCTGCCGGAAACGGCCGCAAGGATCGCGACACCCGTAGCGAACTCGTAGTCGCCCTGCACCTCCTCGGGGCCCAACGGCGCAGTCACGGGTACCTCGTAAGGCGACATGTCGGCATGCGTAGTGCCAAGAACGGGGACCGGCAGATGTGCCTGCGCCCAAGTGGTGGCCCAAGTTGAATGGGTGTGGACCACCGCACCCGCCCCCGGGACCCCTTGGTACAAGGCCAAATGGGTTGATGTGTCAGTGGAAGGACGGCGCTCCCCTTCAATTACCCTGCCGTTGTCGTCCACCACAACCATGTCCTGCTCGGTCATTTCCGAGTAGCGGACACCCGAGGGCTTGATAACGACCAAACCGGTCCCGGGATCCCTGCCTGAGACGTTGCCCCAGGTGAGGGTGACAAGTCCTGCGCGGGGAAGTTCCAGGTTTGCCGCAAGCACCGCCGCCTTAAGGTCTTCTAGCATCGAGGCCCTAGGAATTAGCGGCCAGGCGCTTCAGGCGCTTCAGGTCATGCATCCATATTGGGTTGGTACGCCCGAGCGTGTCGTGCAGGTCCTCCCAGATCTCGTACACGGCCGCGTAGGTTGCGGTGGCGGCGGGGTCGGGCGTGTAGACCTGCTTCACGCTTGGCTGAAGAGCTCGCGCTGCCTCGCTTATCGTCGCGAACCCGCCGAGGTCCGCGCCGGCGGCGACAGCGCCGAACAGGGCGGACCCTCTTGCGGGTGCCTGGGAAGACTCCGGCACCTTCACGGGCAGACCAGAGATATCGGCGATCAGTTGCATGAGGAGCGGGCTCTTTTCAGCCAGGCCCCCACAAGCAACGATCTCGCGCAGTTGCAGTCCTCCTTCGACGAAGTTGTCCAGGATCGCTTTGTTGCCGAAGGCGGTCGACTCGAGCAGCGTCCGGTAGATATCGACTGCGGTGGTTTGCAAAGTCAGGCCCACGAGTAGCCCTGACAGGTCGGCATCTGCGAGCACACTGCGGTTGCCGTTCCACCAGTCCAAGGCGACCAAGCCGGTCTGGCCAGGAGCCAGCGCGGCAGCGGCCCGTTCAAGCCCGGGGAGGAGGCTCGAGCCGCTGCCGCTCGCTGGGACCAGGTTGTCGGCGAACCAGCCGAACATGTCGCCGACGGCCGGTTGGCCCGCCTCGTAGCCATAAAGACCGGCCAGGATGCCGTCCTTGGCAACTCCGGTGATGCCAGCAAGAAGGATTTCTTCTGGGTGCACCACCATGTCGCAGATAGAGGTCCCGATAACCATGACGTAGGTGTCGCTCCCCTCCGCGCCGACGCCTGGGAAAGAGACAAAAGAGTCCACGTTGCCGACTGCGACAGCAACGTTCGCCTGTAGGCCCAACTTGTCGGCAAGCTCGCGCCGCATCGGCCCAGCGCTTGTCCCGAGAGGGAAGAAAACATCACCTAGCTTCGCCCCCGGGTGGGAAAAACCCGGGTACGCGGCCTGGAAGAACTCGTCGCTCGGAATCCCGCCTGCTTCGGACCAAAGCGCCTTGTAGGCCGCGGGGCATGACGAGCGACGCTCGTGGCCGCTCAGTTGCCACACCACCCAGTCGGTCACTTCAATAAATCCAGCGGAGGCATCGTAGATCTCGCGGTCCTCCAGCCAGATCTCTATCAGCTTGGGGAAGTACCACTCCGAGGAAATGCGCCCGCCATAACGCGCCAAGAAAGGCTCCTTGCGCTCAACCGCAACTTCGTTGAGGCGTGTGGCTACTGGTTGTGCGGCGTGGTGCTTCCATAGCTTCGCCCATGCATGGGGCCTCCCGCGCCACTGCGCCAGGTCGCATAGCGGCACGCCAACGTCCGTGATGGGAAGGACGGTGCAGCACGTAGCGTCCACCCCGATCCCTATGACATGCGGGGCGGCGCCGGGGGCCTCCGCCAACACGCTCGCGATACCTTTCTCCAACACCACCATGTAGTCCGCGGGCTCGTGGCAGGGCCCAGTCAGATGGAAGGCGTTCGCCCGTCTCGGGTAATATGTCGACGATCACACCGTGGGGATAGGCAAACTCACTAACCGCAAGCTCGTCACCGGAGCGCAGGTCCAGCAGTAATGTGCGCGCGGAAGCGGTCCCGAAGTCAACCCCGATCGCATAGGCCTCTTGAACCATGGGCTTCATGTTAGCGCTCTCAGTCGGACAGCCGCCAAGGCAGCGCTCTGAATTGGCGGCCGGTTGATGACGCCGGCAGAGCGCCGACCTTCGATCGCTGACGTAGCCGTCTTCGCCGGGGTTTCCCACCAGACGGTCTCCAGGGTCTTGAACATGCATGCCAGCGTAAGCAAGCCGACGAGGGCCCGAGTGCTCGCCGCGATCGAGCAACTTGGCTACCGCCCGAATACGGCCGCTCGAGCTCTAGCCAGCGGGCGTTCCAAGACGCTCGGGGTCGTGGCATTGGACACCACCCTCTACGGCCCGGTTTCGACGCTGTCCGCCCTGCAGCAAGCGGCGCAACTACATGGCTATTTCGTCTCCGTGATGGCCGTGCGCTCGATCGACCGCCAGTCGGTGCGCGAAGCCGTGCAACGTCTCACCAGCCAGGCCGTTGAGGGCCTGGCCATTATCGCGCCGTTCACCTCGGCCCATGACGCCTTGGCGTACCTGCCAACCGGCACGCCTGTCGTTGCGGTCGAAGGCGACCCTGAAGCGGACGTGGCTGTGGTCACGGTCGACCAGGTGGCGGGCGCGCGGCTGGCCACCCAGCACCTGCTCGCCGCGGGCCACAAGACCGTCTTCCACGTCGCCGGGCCACCCGAGTGGGAGGAGGGCCGGGGCCGCGTCAACGGCTGGCGCGCCGCGCTCGAAGAAGCGGGAGCGGACGTCACCCCCCCGGTCTTGGGTGACTGGAGCGCCCGATCGGGTTACGAAGCCGGCCAAGTGATCTCGCAGATATCCGACGCAACCGCCATTTTCGTGGCTAACGACCACATGGCGTTGGGCGTCCTGCGGGCGCTGCACGAACGGGGACGACGCGTCCCCGAAGACGTTGCCGTTGTGGGCTTCGACGACACGCCCGAGTCGGCGTACTTCATCCCCCCGCTCACAACCGTCCGCCAGGACTTCGAGAGGGTTGGCCATGCTGCGGTGCAGCTGTTGGTGGACCAGCTGTCAACCGGGACGAAAAGGCGAGACCGGGTTGTTATCGACCCAGAGCTGATCTGCCGGCAGTCAAGCGTGGTCGGCGGGCCTCACGAGTTGTGACCCTCGCGAGATGTCCATGCCCTGGTGAAGGGCGGCTTCAGTTTTGGGTGATCGGAAGTTGCGCTCCGTCCCGGAGGAAAAGCGGGATATGTTCCAGCGGAGCCTCGGCGGTCACCTCTGTCCCACTCGGCACGTCGCGCCGGTCCAGGCATTTGTCCACTGGGCTCCGGACGGGAGGTACACGGCCCGCTCCCTCGCTCCGTGCTGTAGCACCGGAGCTGCCATCACGTCTCGGCCGAACATGAACTGGTCGTCGACCTCCCAGCAGGCCGGGTCCTCGGGGAACTCGACGAGCAACGGGCGCATTATGGGGATGCCGGTCCTGCTCGTTTCTGCCGCCTGGGTGTGAAGGTACGGGCGTAGCCGTTCGCGGACGAAAATGTAGTCCCTCAATATGCTGTACGCCTCCTCACCGAAAGACCAGATCTCATTGGGGCCACCTGTCATCTCGGCGCCCATAGCGGCGTTGGGAGCGCGGTCCCCATGCAGGCGGAAGAGCGGGCTGAACGCCCCGTACTGGAACCAGCGCACGAGGAGCTCCCGGAAAACGGGGTCATCCGGGTCTCCCGCGAAGAAACCGCCAATGTCGGTCCCCCACCATGGGATGCCGCTCATCGCTATGTTGAGCCCGGCGCGCACCTGCACTCGGAACGACTCGAACGTGGACGGTATGTCGCCCGACCACACCGCGGCACCATAACGTTGGCTGCCTGCCCAAGCAGATCGGCACAGCATGAGCACTTCTTTCTCACCACGGCCAACCATGGCTTCGTAGAAACCGCGGACGTGTTCACGAGGGTAGAGGTTGGCAACCTCGAGGCCCGGGCCTGCAGCGAAGTTTAGGCTGGCGGGGTAGCCAGGCTTTATCTCCGGCTCGCAAGCATCGAGCCAGAAGACCCGGATGCCCGCCTCGTAATAGTTCTTCTCGACCTGCTCCCAGATGTACTTGCGAGCGTCTGGGTTCGTGGAGTCGTAGAACGCGACGCCGATCCAGGCGTTCGTGCCCCGTTCCGGCCATGTCGAATGCACCGGTGGGCTCTGTTCGCTCGAGATAAACAACCCGCTCGCCAGCATGGGTGCATAATTAGTCGAAGCCTGGCTGACAGACGGCCACACCGACACCATGAGCTTGGTACCCATCGATTCGAGCTCGTCCACCATCGCCGGCGGGTCGGGCCATTCGCCTGGGTGGAAGCTCCAGTCCCCCAGGTGGTCCCAGTGGAAGAAGTCGCTCACGATCACAGCTATCGGGACCCCTCGGCGCCGGTACTCCCGGGCGACCGCGAGGAGCTCCTCTTGCGTGCGATAGCGGAGCTTGCTCTGCCAGAACCCGCTCGCCCACGAAGGTAGTTCGGGTGCGTGCCCGGTGACGTCGGCATAATGCGAAAGGATCTCTGCCGGCTTGTCGCCGGCCGTGACCCAGTAGTCGATTTGGCGAGCGCTATCTGCAACCCAACGCGTCCCATTGGCGGCCAGCTCCACACGGCCTACAGCCGGCGAGTTCCAAAGGAACCCGTACCCTCTGCTCGACACCATAAAGGGTACCGAGACCTCTGCGTTCCGCTGGACTAGCTCTATAACGAGGCCTTTTTGGTCGAAGCGTCCGTGAAGGTGCTGACCGAGCCCGTAGAGCTTCTCGCCCTCATATGCCTTGAACCGCTGCTCAAGTCGGTAATGCCCGTTACCGTTAGCCAGGAACAGCCTCGGGCCCGGCCACCAGAAGTGAGCCTTTTGCTCTGAAAGGAGCTCTGCTCCGCCGTCGAAGCGGGAGAAGCTGACCAACCCCTCGGGGGATATCTCAGCCTTCAGTTTGCCGTTGACAAGGGTGGTACCCTCGCTGGCCGCCCCATCCGAAGGGGTTGGGCGTGGCGTGATGAGCCCGCACGGGAGGTCTTCAGCAATCCCTAACTGGCCGGCACGAACTCTGATGGAGTCTTGGCCCCACGCCTCGAGGCGCAAGCGTTCGTGGCCGGACGCGTAGTCGAGTACCGCCCCGTTGTCATCACGCATCGTTGTACCTTTCTGAATGTCGTTCGTTTTGGCCTCAACCTTTGAGGGCTCCGGCTCTGAGCCCGCCTAGGACGTAGCGTTGCCCGAAGCCCAGGATGAGGCCTGATGGGATGGCGGCCAGCACAACCGTAGCGAGTACGGCGCCCCAGTCGACCGTATTGTTATTGAAGAAATCGAGGAGGCCTTTCGTAAGCGGGGTCACCGAGCCGCCAGCAGTCAGCGTGTACACGTAGAGGAAATCGCCCCAGGCGAACAGGAAGACGAACAGCCCCGCAGATATGATCGCTGGCACCGCCAGGGGCGCCACCACCGAGCGGAACGTGCGCCATTCCGAAGCTCCGTCGACGTACGCCGCGTCGGAGAGCTCGACAGGGATCGAGCCCATGAAGGCACGCAGCACGAGGGTAGCGAAAGGCATTCCGTTGGTGGAATCGGCGATAATTAGGCCCGGGATACTATTGAGAAGGTGAATGTGCAGGAAGAGTTTGTAGAAAGCCAGGCTGAGCGATATCCCGGGGACCATCTGAGTTACGAGGAGCACCATGATCGAGAACGACACTATGGCACGGCTCTTGAGGTAGCCAAGCTTTGTGAGGCCGTAGGCGGCGGGGAGGCCAACGCCGATCGAGAGAGCGACCGCCCCCAAGGCGATCAGTAAACTGGTCAGTATGCTGCCGGACTCGGCATCGAACGCAGTCCTATAGTTGCTTAGATCGAAATGGCTTGGTACTAGGGACTGTGAGAGGGCTTGGATTACGCTTGTCGGCTCGAGCGAAGACTCGGCGGTGAAGTAGATCGGGAGCAGCATAAGAGCAGTGATCGCCAAGCCGCCGATAGGGAGCACGATGCGACGGGTGTACCGCTGCCAGATGAAGCCCCACCTGCCGCGCCTCCTCATGCCATGACGACCTCACGCCGTGTAGCCCGGATATAGAAGAATGCAACAATCATGCAAAAAAAGAAGAGCATGTCGCCGACGGCCGCGCCCTGGCCGGTTTGGAAATTCGTGAAAGCAAGAGTGTAGGCCCAAGTCGACATAAGTTGGGACCCGTTGTCGGGCCCTCCATTGGTCAGCAGTATCACGGTGTCAAATGTCTTCACCGTATAGATGATGCCCAACATGATGACTATGAGCGCTACCGGGCGTATTAGCGGCGCCGTCACGTAGCGGAAGCGCTGCCAAGGGCCAGCCCCGTCGAGAGCCGCCGCCTCCCGGAGGTCGTTGGGGATGTCCTGCAGGCCCGAGTAGAGCAGCACGGCGTTGAAGGGGATGCCGATCCAAACGTTAACGAAGATGATCACGAACATCGCCTTGAACGACGAGTCGAACCAGAAGATCGGGGAACTGATCAAGTGGAGTGAACGGAGGGTTTCATCGATTATGCCGCCCTGGCCCGCGAACATTATCGAAAAGATTGTCGCGCTCGCGATCGGCGGGAACAACCAGGGTATGACGATCAGGCTCCTGAGGAACTTCGCCAGGAAAAACTCCCGGTTGAAGTACGAAGCGATGGACAGACCGAAGCCGAACTGGAAGAAGACGGACACCGCCAGGAAAATTCCGGTGTTCATCAAGGCGGTGCGTGTGACCGGGTCGCTTATCTCGACCTTGTAGTTGTGGAGCCCGACAAATGGCCCGCTCCCTGCGATGAAGCCCAGCCTCTCGACGCTCATCGTGATGCCGTAGATAAGGGGGTAGGCGAAAAAGATGATCACATAGACGAGAGCGGGCAGGACGAAAGCGAGCAGGATCGCATGCGGGCGGTGCTCGCGCAGCCAATGCGACGTCCTGGCAGGCGGGGTGGCCATGGCCGGATGTGCGGCACGATCGGGCCGAAGTACCAATCCGCGGCCGCCATAGTCGGCCGGGCGGGCCAAGGTGGGCGCTTCGTTCGCGCCCACCTTGGCCCGCACCGACCACGTTGCCTGTCCCTTCGGGAGGGATGGCTCGTCGGGAGGCAACTAGCTGTTCACCTTGGGCCTGCCAAGACGGGTCAGTTCCCTTCGAGGATCGAGTTGACGTTTGCTTGAGCAGTCGCAAGGGCGGCGGCCGGCGTCTGCTTGCCGATGAGAGCGGACACGATGCCGTTCCCGACAGCGCTCTCAATGCGCGGGTAAAGCACGCCAAGGGTACTGGTCCGCACGAAGCCATGCCTGAGCTCGGTCTCGAAGGGCTGATAGAGCGGGCTTGCCGTCTTGGCCCACGGCGAGAGGGCGGCCCGGACTGTCGGGATGTCCCCGGTACTGGTGCCGAGAGCTGCGTCGACCGAAGGCTCGGCCATGTAGTTGAGCAGCTCGAAAGCAGCTTTCTCGGTGGCGGGGTTGCTCTTCGGGATGGTCCAGACTTCGCCGCCGACCGGGCCGACGACGTTCTGGCCAGGGGTGTTGACCGGTATCTGGACTACGCCGTAGTCGAGGCCCTTGACTGAGTTCAGGGTCCCGAAGAACCAAGGCCCGTTGATCATCATCGCGGCCTTGTCGGCAGCGAATGCCGCCTCGGGTTGTCCCTGGTTCCAGTTGGTGAAGTCCTTGTCGACGGCCCCCTCTTTAGCGAGGTCTGCCCACAGCGTGAGCGCCTGGACCGATTGCGGCGTTGTAAGGCGAGTCAAGCTCCCCCCGTTGGTCAGGAGGAAGGGGATGAACGTCCACACGTTGCAGCCGCTACAGTTCTCGCCGGCGAAGGCGATCCCGTAGTGCTGCGCATTGGTCAACGCTTTGGCATCTGTGAGGAGCTGTGCCCAGGTAGTGGGCGGTTGGATGTTCGCCGCCGAGAGCATCGCCTTGTTGTAAAACAAGGCGATCGTGTTGGTGTACAGCGGGTAGCCGTAAACGGTGCCGTTGAACTTAGCTTCTGCTTGCTGGGCGGCGCCGAGACCCGAGATGACGGTGGGGCCGAGCGAGCTTAGCGGCGTGAGCACGTTGTAAGAGGCGACGGTGGGGACCATCGGGTTGTCGAGCATCAAGACGTCGGGAAGGGCCCCGCTGCGGCCTCGGCCGCGATCGTTGTCAGGTACTCCGGGCTGTTAGGGATGTCCTCCCTCTTGACGATGATCCCAGGGTGGGTCTTCTCGAAGTTGGCGAACAACGTACTGAGATAGGCGTATATTGGCCCGCCGCCGCTCGTGTAATAAGAGGTTTCGGTAAGGGTTATGGTACTGGCGGCCGAGGCCTGCACCGTGGGCACGCCAACCATGCCCACGACCGACCCGGCTGCAAACAGGGCGCAGCCGACGCGCCCCCCAGCGGCCTACGTTCAAAGCGGTGCACGGAGCGCGTTCCTGGTGAGCTGCTCTTTCTAGTCAATTCATCCTCCCTTGGTTTTGGTTTGTGTCGTTGGTTCCTTGTTGCTTGCGAGTGGTTCGAATCGATTCGAAGCATGCCCGCGTTTGTTCCTCTGGCAACTGGCTTAGGTGGCAGGCGGGGGCCCGACCGAACTCCCGGGCACCAGTACCGCTGGCAACAACGTGCCAGAGGCTTGTTCAGCGAGGAGCTCGATGGCCGTACTCCCCATTTCGAGTGCCGGTACGTTCACGTAGGTAAGAGGGGGGACAACGCGCTTGGTCGCTTCGCCCCATGCGATGGCGATGACCGAAACGTCATCTGGGACCACCTTTCCGCGTTGCTGAAGGACCTGCATCAGGAGGTCGATTATGCCCTCGCTGTGGACTATGAGGCCGGTGAGAGCCGGCCCCTCTTCAAACAGGGTGTCGAGCGCTCTCTCAACACCCTCCATGGTTTGCTCCACCGGGAGCCCGTGGAAAGGGAGGCCGGCGTCTGCGAGGCTGTCGGCAACTCCGCGCCATAGGCGTTGTGCGTAACCGAGGCGATTTTGGAATGTACCGGGGGGCGAGGCGAGCAGCCCAATGTTGCTATGGCCCAGGCCGACCAGATGCTCGACGCATATCTTGCCCGCCTGTTGGAAATCGAAGTCGACGAAAGGTACCGTGACTGGCTCAGAGGGCATCCCCAGGCAAACCGCCGGGATTGCCAGTTGCTCGATCGTCCTAAGGCGCTCGTCGTCGACTCGCACTTCCATGAGGACGACGCCATCTACCATTTTGCTGCCCACTACCTCCTCGACATCGGCGCCCTCACCGGTTACGAGCATGACGTTCCAGCCGTGCCGGCGGGCCGCGACGACGACCCCGTAGATGTAGGGCATAAGCACGGGTTCGGAGAACCAGTCATAGAACGGGACAACGAGTGCAACGACATTGGTCTTTCCCCTCGTAGCGCCCGGCCAACAGCGTGACGTTTGTAGTTGAGCTCCTCAATAGAGCTGCGGACCCGTGCACGCGTCTCCTCTGAAATGCTGCGGTTGCCGGTAAGGACATAAGAGACCGTGCTCGGCGAGACACCCGCGTGCCTGGCCACATCCGTAATAGTCGCGCTCGGCAAGGTCCCCCCCTCTTCGGCTTGGCACAACCCGGCTACGTCGAATGGATTCGACTAGGGTTTACACCCTCGCGAACCACTAAGTCAAGTCACACCCCACAAGAGAGATCGGTGGGTCTTTTGTGGTCTGTTGGACCTCGACCAGTTGAAGCCCGACCTATCTCGGCGTGGTTCGCCAGTCTCGGCGGGCCCCCATTAGCCCGGTGTGCCACGAGCCCGGACCTCCATCCGCTGAGGACCGAAAAGCCCCGGGCCACACCCAGATGCGTGCCCGGCTGTTGATCGCCAAGGCAGGTCAATCGGTCGGCTTCCTCAAGCGCCAGGGGCCGTTCCTCGACTGCCGGCGGTTACTCGACTGCCGGCGGTTACTCGGCTGCCGGCCCGTTAATCGAGGGCCACCCGTTCCTCGATCGAGCCGTACCAGGAGGAGGTAGCAATGGCCAGGGCCGCGGCCAGATCGGCGTCATGGCCGAGCGTGCCGAGTCCCTTCGCAAGGGCCGCCAGGGCGCTCCACACGCTCGGTAGGGTTGCCCGTCTCCCGGTGTGGTTGACCCGGAGTGCGTCGGTCGCCAGGCTCCCCGGGGCGACGCTCAACGGGGCCGAAAGGTCCTCGGCAGCCCCCAGGGCAGCCTGGACCAGCGCCGCTGCCCCTTTGGCCGGGGCGCGCACGACTGTCGCCACCGAAGCGGCCTCGCTCGAATTGCGGGCCCAGGGCTCCAGGCCCAGAGGCACGAGGGCGGCCCTCGTGGCCAGCGCAGCGGCGCGGTGGCGGGCGACCACCCGGTCAAGGCCCTCCAGCTGCACGCGGGCCATGGCGGCACCGAGGGCTCGGGTCTCCAGGTGGGCCGGGATGACCGGCAGCACCGAGCGGCCAGCGCCAGCCCAGCGATCGCGCCAGTCCAGCAGGGAGAGTACTGAGCCGCTCCGTGGCGCATGGTTTCCTTCGAGTGCCGCCCAGGCTTTGGAACTAACCGTGAGCATGCTCACGCCCGCCGGACCGGCGAGCGCCTTCTGGGCGCTGAGGATAACCAGGTCGAGCTGCCAGTCGTCGATAGCGAGCGGCTCCGCCCCCACGGCGGCCACTGCGTCCACCACCATCAGGACGCCCCGGGAGCGGGCCAGTCGGGCGATCGCGGCCAAATCATTGACCACGCCGGTAGCCGCCTCGGCGTGGACGAGGCTGACCAGGTCAAACGGCCCGAAGCCGTCCAATGCTTCTTCGACCTCCGCGGGCTGAACGGCGCGGTCGAAAGGGACAACCAGGTCCTTCACCTGGGAACCCGCCTCGGCGAGCCATTCGCCGAAAACTGCCCCATAAGGGCCACTGACCAGGTTGAGTGCCCGGCCACCAGGCCGGCCCAATCCTCGGGCCGCTGCTTCCAGGAAAACGGTGGCCTCGCCCTGAAGGACCAGCGTGGTTTGGACCGTGCCCAAGACCTCACGGCAGCGGTCTTCTATCCCGGCATACTCGCCAGCGGAGACCGGGGCGACATCGAGGAGCTCAGACGTGGTCATCCTTTCTCATCCCGAAAATGGCAGGCGGCCAGGCGGCTGCTCCCCGCCGGGGCAGGAAGGAGCTCGGGCCGCTCGATCGCGCAGATGGGCTCGGCTCGGGGGCAGCGGGGGTGGAACGCGCAGCCACTGGGGCGCGCCGTCGGGCTCGGGGGTTCGCCCCTCAGCCGAGCCTCGACACGGTCGGGCCCGGGCGCAGGCGGGGCGCCGCCGCCAGCAGCGCCCGCGTGTAGGGGTGGCGGGGATCGGTAAATATCTCCTCCCTCTCCCCCACTTCGACAATCCGCCCCAGGTACATGACGGCGGCTCGGTCGCAGATATTTCGCACGACGGCCAGGTTGTGCGAGATCAGCACCATCCCGATCCCGAGCCGGTCGCGGAGGTCGGCGAACAGGGCGAGGATGGCGGCCTGGACCGACACGTCGAGCGACGAAATTGGCTCGTCGGCTACAACCACTTGGGGTTCGACGGCGAGGGCCCGCGCGATGGCGATCCGTTGGCGCTGACCCCCGGAAAAGGAGGAGGGGTAGCCGTCGAGGGCGTCCGCGGGCAGTCCGACCAGGGCCATCAGCTCCCGGCAGCGGCGTTCCAGCGCCTCGCCCTGGGCCAAGCCGTGGAAGACAAGCAGCTCAGAGAGCACCGAACGGACGGACAGGCGCGGGTTGAGCGAGGAGTACGGGTCCTGGAAGACGAGCTGGACGGCCCGGTGCTGCTCACGGGTGCGCCGGGCGCCAAGCAGCTCTCCGCGGAGGGAGACCGTACCGGAGCCCGGGCGCAGCAGCCCGGCCAGGCAACGGGCGACGGTGGACTTCCCGCAACCCGACTCCCCGACGATGCCCAGGGTCTCGCCCTCCGACACGGTGAGGCTGACGTCCTCGACCGCAGTGAGCCACTGCCCTTTGCCGGCGGGGAAGGAGACGCATAGGTTCTCGGCCGCCAGAAGGGGCACGGCCGGCCGTTCCATTTCAGGCGTCAGGGCGGGCGTGGCGGCTAACTGGTTGAGGGGAGGCACAACTTCGTGCAGCTGGGGCCGGACCTCGGGGTTCACCCTGCCATCACCCGTTCAGGGTACTTGCACGCAGTGCCACGGTCGGCGTCCCCGTCGCCGAGGTAGCGAAAACCCGGGTCGGAGAGGGCGCAGTCGTCGCTCGCAAAGCGGCAGCGGGGATGGAACGGGCAGCCGCTCGGCACATGGGCCAGGTCCGGCAGGGCCCCCGGTATGGCCTTCGGAGCGTGGGCCGTGTCGTCGAGGTCGACCACGGCCTCCAGTAGCCCCAATGTGTAGGGATGGGCCGGGTTGCCCAGGACTTCACTGGCCGGGCCCGTCTCAACGACCCGCCCGGTGTACATGACGGCGAGCTCGTCGGCGACCTGGCGTACCACTGCCAGGTCGTGGCTGACGAATACCACTGCGACGCCCAAGCGCCGGCGCAGGTCGTCGAGAAGTTCGAGGACCTGCGCCTGCACGGTGACGTCGAGGGCAGTCGTGGGCTCGTCGCAGAGAAGTACTTTCGGTTCGGACGCCAGCGCCATGGCGATGAGGACGCGCTGGCGCATGCCCCCCGAGAGCTGGTGCGGGAAGGCGTGGGCACGCCGCTCCGGGTCGGGCATGCCCACCAGACGGAGCAGCTCGACCGCGCGCCGCCGGCTTGCGCCAGCCGACGCTCCGAGCACGCGACGGGGCACCTCGGCCACCTGGGTGCCCACCGTGTAAACAGGGTCGAGCCCGCTGAGCGGGTCCTGGAAGACCATGGCAAGCCGGCCTCGCCGGGCGCGCCGAGCACCGGGGCCGGTGAAAGGCAGGGCTTCGCCGGCCAGCTCGACCACACCGCTCTCCGCCCGCACCCCCCGAGGCAGGAGAGCCATAAGTGCCCGCAACGTCAGGCTCTTGCCCGAACCGGACTCGCCGACCACGCCAAGCGACCCACCAGCGGGGACTTCGAAGCCGACGTCCCGTACGGCGACATAGCGGCGCTCTCCGCGCCCGACGCTGACGGTCAGGTCGCGCACCCGCAGGAGGGCGCCGCTCACTGAGGTCGCAGGACGTCGGCCAGGCCGTCCCCCAACAGCGACAGGCCCAGCCCGGTGACGAGCACGGCGATGCCAGGCAGGGTCGACAGGGCCCAGTAGGTCGTCAGGAACTCCTGGCCGTCGCTGATCATGGTCCCCCAGTCCGGGGTCGGCGGTTGCACCCCCAGGCCCAGGTACCCGAGTGTCACGACGGCAACGATAACGAGGACTACGTCGTTGGTCAGGTAGACCACGGCCTGGGTGATCGTGTTGGGCAGCACGTGGCGCAGCAGGATCCGCGAGTCCGGCAGGCCCCCAGTCCGCGCCGCCGCCACATAATCCGACTCGCGCACCACCAGCGTCGTGGAACGCACGGCACGGGCGTAGACGACCCAATCGACGACGGCAAAAGCGACGTATATACCCGTGGTCCCCGTCCCAACCACGAATATCAGGGCAATCACCAGTACATAGAAGGGAAAAGCTATTAGGACATCCACGGCGCGCATCACCACCGTGTCCAGCCAACCACCGCGGTAGCCAGCGAGCGTGCCCACTACCGAGCCGAAACAAAAAGGAAAAATGACGGCCAAGAAGCCAACGCGCAGGTCGGTCCGGGTTGCCCAGATGAGCCGCGACAGCTCGTCTCGTCCAAGTTCGTCCGTCCCAAAAAGATGCTTGGACGAAAACCCGCTCAGGATGTTGTAAAGGTCCTGGTGGTCCGGCGAGTACGGGCTTATCAGCGGGGCCAGCACGGCCACCAGCAACAGCGTCAGCGAGATGGCAGCACCGACTATGAGCGTTGGGCTGCGCCGCGCGCGCTGGAGCAGGATGTGGCGCGGCCGCCGGGCCGCCTCTGTCAACGGAGGTGGTCCCTCAGGCTCGATGAGAGTAGTCACCGCAACCGGATCCTCGGGTCGAGGCGGGCGGCGAACAGGTCGGTAGCAAGGTTGAGGAACACCACGGCAGTTCCAAGAACCAGCGTGATGGCTTGGACCACGGGGAAATCCCGGTTGAGTATCGAACTGAGCAACAGCGACCCCAGCCCGTTGAGGTTGAAGACCTGCTCCACAATGACCGTGGAACCGATCAGGTACGCGATGTTGAGACCGAGCAGGGTGACGGTCGGCACGAGGGCGTTGCGGGCTACGTGGGCGAACAGGACCCGGGTGTCGCCGAGTCCTTTTGCCCGCGCCACGGCGATGAAATCCGCATCCATCACCTCGAGCATCCCCACCCGAAGGCTGCGCACGAGGATGGGCGCCATTGCGAACGAGGCGGTTAGCCCGGGTAGTACAAGAGCCTCGAGGTGGCCGCCGAAACCGCTGCCGGCCCCGCCCACAGGCACGAGGTGAAGGTGTACCGCGAAGACCTCAATGAGCACAATGCCGAACCAGAAGGCGGGCAGGGCCAGCCCGACGACCGAAACGGCCCGGACGACGTGGTCGGCCCACCCGTTCTGGCGCGACGCGGCGAGGGCGGACAAGGGCACGGTAATGACCACGGCGAAGGCTGTTGCCACCGCTACCAGGGCGGCCGTCTCGCCGATGCGGGCACCGATGAGCGATGAGACCGACACGCCGTAGATGTAGGACTGGCCTAGGTCACCTCGCACCAATTGGGAGAGGAAATGGCCCAGCTGTGCAGGCAGCGAGCTGCTCAGGCCCCACTCCCGGCGCAGGGCGGCGACTGCGGTGGGGGTGGCATGGATCCCGAGCACGGCTCGGGCCGGGTCCCCTGGCTCCAGGTGCATCAGAAGGAACGTAGCCAGGGTTACCCCGAATACCACCAGCACCGCAGCCGCCACGCGCCGGGCGGCGTAACGCAACATCCGATCAGGTTAGCCAGACGTCCTCGAGGCGGTAAGCCCCTCCCGGGTTGACGGCAAAACCATGGACATGGTCGGACACGGCGTAGATGTAGGGCGGGTAGTCGAGGGCCACAAAGGGAGCGTCCTCGGCCACGATTTCCTGTATCTGGGCGTACAGGGATGCCCTTTTGGCCGTGTCGTACTCGGCTTCGGCCTCGTGCACCAAATTGATCGCCTTCGGGTTGTCGTAGTTGGACCAGTAGGACTCCGAGCCGCCGTTTTTGACGTCCACTTCGAACGAGGCCATTTCGTCCGGGTCACTGATGTCGTTGATGGCGTAATCAATGAACATGTCGTAGTCATATTTCTGGAACGTGGCCTCGAAGGCGGAGTGGTCGAGGGGGGTGATTTGGACGTTGATCCCGATGACCTGCAACTGCGCCTTGATGATCTCGGCGAAGGTCACCCACTTCTGGACGCCCCCGTCGATGAGCAACTTCGTCGAAAAACCCTTGGGGAACTTCGACTGAGCCAGTTCGGCTTTGGCCTGGGCCACGCTGAACTCCAAGACCGAGGTGCCGGCCGAGTAGTACTCGAGGCTGGGCGGGAAGAACGAGCCCCCGGGCTTGGCCGTACCGAAGCTCGCCGCGTGCACCAGGGCGGGGCGGTTTATGGCGTAGGTGATGGCACGCCGGACGTGGCGGTCCGCGAACTGGGCCAAGCGTTCGTTCATGACAAGCAGGTCGACCTGCCAGGCAGGGAACAGGTCAACGCCGAGGCCGCTGCTGGCCTTGAGCGAAGAAACGTTTGCGGGAGGTACGGTGTCGATGATGTCGACCTGGCCCCCTTGGATTTGCAGCACCCGCTGGTTGTCGTTGTCGACGTACAGGAACTCGACGGCTTCCAGGTAGGGCTTGCCCGCCTGCCAGTAATTTGGGTTGGCTTTCAACGTCAATGAGTTGGCATCGGGTGTGAACGACCCCTCGAGTGTGAACGGGCCGGTGCCGATGGGAGCAGCGAAGAACTCCTTTTCGCTCTGGCCGCCGAAGTTAGCCGGGAGGATGGCGTTCGCAAACACTGAGATATCCGAGAGGAACGGGGCCCACGGCTGCGACAGTTGAGAACACAACGCTGCCCGTGCCCTTGGCCGAAATGTCCGTGATGGCGTAGTCAAGAAAAGACAAAGGCCCTGCAGCGTCTTTGCGCGCGCGGTTTATGGAGAAAACAACGTCTTCGGCCACGAGAGGTTTGCCGTTGGAGAACTTGGCACCCGGGCGGAGAGCGAATGTGAACGTCTTGTGGTCCGAGCTCACTTCGTACCCAGTGGCCAACCACGGCACCAGCTGACCGGCGGGGTTGGTGAGGTAGAGCGGTTCGAGGATTTTGTCCAAGGTATAGATATCGCCGGCGATGATCGTGTTCGCAGGGTCAAGGGTCGTGGGGCCGATGCTGCGGGCGAAGTGCAATGTACCGCCGCGCTGGATGGCGGGATTGAAGGTCCTTGCGGCGGGAAGACGGCTGGGGCTGGCGGAAGCGCTGCGCGCCGCCAGCGGTCCCAACAGCACCGCGGCAGAGCCAGCGGCGCCGTACTTCAGTAGGTCACGACGAGTCACCAAACGGTGGCCTGGGATTGGCACTAATGCTCCCTTCTCAGTCAGGGCCTCTGACCGCAGCATCTAAATTAGGGCATGACCTTCATCTCCCGATGGCGGCTTGCCCCAGCTGCGCTCGATCGGGCCAGGTCAGATCATTTATACTATATCGATGGATCTTGTTGGACCAGATTGAGGCGGGCCACGCTGCACCAAGGCGTCGGCAGAGAGGTCGGGAGGTAAACCGTGAGCCAAATCCCGCTGGACGAAGCGATCGGGAGCCGCCCATTGGCGGACCTTGCCGGCGCCGGTATAACCGTTCCGCTGGTGCAGGGCGGCCAGGCCCGATACGTGAACCTCGATTATGCGGCCAGCGCCCCGAGCCTGGCCCAGGTGGTGGCGCGTGTCGCCGAGGTGCTCCCCTGGTACGCAAGCGTCCACCGCGGCTCGGGGTACCTGTCCCTGGTCAGCACGGCGCTATACGAGTCAGCCCGGGCGACAGTGCGGCAGTTCGTCGGCGCCAGGGACGATGACGTCGTTATCTTCACCCGCAACACCACCGACGGGCTCAACCTCCTGGTGCGGGCCGTGCCCTCCGGCACTGAGGTCGTCTACCTCGACGTCGAACACCACGCCGACATCCTGCCGTGGCAGCGACATCTCAACCATTGCGTCCGAGCCGGTGACACTTGGGCAGAAACCGCCCAACGGTTGGAGCAGGCATTGGAGGAGCGCCCGGGCGCCCTCCTCGCCATCACCGGCGCGTCCAACGTGACGGGCGAGCTAGTCCCTCTCTCCGACGTGGTGGCGTTGGCGCATGAGCGTGGAGCGCGGGTGGCGGTCGATGCGGCGCAGCTGGCACCTCACCGCCCCATTGACCTCTCGCGCTTGGGCGCCGACTACATAGCGTTTTCCGGCCACAAGTGCTACGCCCCTTTCGGGGTGGGGGTGCTCGTCGGCCGGCGTGACTGGCTGGACGACGCTCCCGCTTATCTCGCCGGCGGGGGCGCTGTCGAGACCGTGACCATCGAGACGACTAATTGGGCTCGGTCCCCCGAAAGGCACGAGGGCGGGACGCCCAATTTCGTCGGCGCCGTCGCCTTGGCCGAAGCAAGCCTGGTCCTCACCGAGTTGTTCGGCAGCGGTGCCGTCGAGGCCCACGAAAGGGTCCTCCGCCAGCGTCTTCTGGCCGGCTTGGAGCCGCTCGAAGGGGTACGGGCCCTGCAAATTTGGCCGGACGCTGCCGAGGCGGTCGGGATCGTGGCGTTCGAGGTACAGGGCCACGAGGCCGGCTTGGTGGCCGCGTGCCTATCGGGCGAATATGCCGTGGGACTGCGCGATGGCAAGTTTTGCGCCCATCCATTGCTCGCGCGTTTGAATTGCGGGCAGGGCGCTCTGCGAGCCAGCTTCGGCCTCGGCACGACGACCGACGATATCGACAGGCTGATCGAGGCGCTCACCCAATACCTGCGCAAGGGGCCCGGTCATCGCTACACGCGCCATGAACGGTGGTTCATTCCTGAAAGTGACGAGCGCCTCCCCCCGTTCCCTGAGGTCGACCTGGCGGACCCACGCCTGTCGCCTCCAACCGTCAGTCGATGAGGACACCTTTGGTGAACAGGACGCAGCCATACGGCCTCGCCTCGCTCGTCGCCACGACGGCAAAAGCCTCCTTAGCACGGGCGTAAAAATCCTCTCGCTTCAGTGAGCCCATCTCGAGCTCCCTTCCCTCGGCCTCCTGGCAAAGGGCCAGGATTTCAGCCTGCACCTGCGGCACGTCGTTCGGGGCTCCGACGACCTCCATCCGGACCACGGGCTGATCGACGAAAGTGTCCAATGGCAGCACACTCAGGATTGCCCGCGCTGCAGTAACCAGGTCGGCCCCCGCCAACCGCACCAGACGCCGGCTCATCGATGCGGCCGGGAAGTTGCGGTCTACCAACGCCAATTGATCGCCGTGCCCCATGGCTGCGAGCACATAGAGCACGTCCTCTCCGAGGAGGGGGTCCAGTCCCTTCAACATCTCAGCTGCCTCCCTCGAACCGGGCGAGCTCCTCGGCCAGGATGGGCGCTGCCGTCGTCGTTGCGTGCATGCCGAGGACGCTGGCAATCTCCATGATCTCGAGGATCTCCTGAGCCGTGGCGCCGTAACCGATGGCGTTCTCGATATGAAGCTTCAGGCCCTTCACGTAGAGGTGTGTGGCAGCTGTGTCGAACGCAATATAAACGAATTCCTTAACTTTTGGCGATAGCGTCCCAGAGCGCCATGGAACTGAAGAGAACTCGGTATAAGCCGCGAAGAGCTCGGGGTCCAGCTCCAGCATCTCGTCCCAGAACTCGTGCCAGTAACCGCGAGTTTTGGTGAAATCCGCCTTCACCTGTTCCTGGTACTCCGTGAGCTCGGCCGGGCCGGTCCGGAGGCCCTTTTCGGTGAGCACTTGCACGAGTATGGGGACGCCGATGTTCATCGCATGTATCCCCAGCGTCGAGGTGAGCTCGAGGACCTCCATGATCTCGTCCTTCGTGGCACCGGCCTTCAGGGCCGCGCGAATGTGCTCACGGGCCCCCGGCACGTACAGGTGGGTGGCTGCGGCAGCGACCGTTAGGTACATGAGTTCCTTGGTCTTGTCGTCGAGGTGGTTCTTTTTCCACGGCACGGCCGAGAAGTTGAGGTAAGCGCGCATGAACTCTGGGTCCAGCTCGAGGATCGTCTCCCACTCAGGCCCCACGTCCCCCGGATCTTGATGAACTCGTCTTTGATCTCTTGCTGATCGGAAGTGAGCGACATTTTGCCTCCTTGTCGTCGTCGGGACAGACGTGCCTTGGGTAACGATCAGACAGAGCTGTGGCCTGGCCAGGGACCGATCAGGAGAGCAGTTTCCTCGACCCCCTGCAGTCCGGCTAGAGCGGTCTTACAGGCGTTCCGCACGTGCTCAGCGCAAAGCTGGGACGCCAGGACTGCGTCCCGTGCCGCGATAGCGGCAACGATGGCCTCGAGCTCGGCAACTGTCTGGGACACTCGCCCGGGATGAGACAGCGAGGTGGCACGCAAAGCGTGTACGCGGCCCTTGATCCCCTCTAGCTGTTGTTGAAGCGCGTTGCTGCGGGCCCCTCGGACCAACACTTCGTAAAAAAACTCTTTTGCCCGTAGCAACTCGAGAATGTCCGTCGTGTGAGAGGAGACTCGTTTGAAGTTCCTGACTGCAGTCTTCAGGAGCCGGACTTCGCGGTCTTCGGCCCGCTCGACGAAGCGCGTGACGACGAGGCATTCGAGCGCCGCCCGGACCTCGTACAGGTCGACGGCTTCGTCGAGGGACGGGGCGCTGACTCGCGCACCCTTCTGCGCCACTACCGTCAGCAGTCCCTCGGCCGCCAGTTCCCTGATCGCCTCGCGGAAGGTCGTGCGAGATACTCCGAGCCTTTCGATGAACTCGCGCTCGACCACCCGCTGGCCCGGTTTCAGCTGGAAGTTGAGGATGAACTGGCGCAAGGTATCGATCGTCTGCTGGCGGACAGACAATTCGAAGGAGGGGCCCGCCTCTGTCCTCCAGGTAGGCGGGACAACGGCTGCCCTCGACGCGCTTGGGCGGTGGTGGTCCAGGGAAGTCACCGCCCCGTGCGGCTGGGGGCTCACCGCCCCGTGCGGCTGGGGGCTCACCGCCCCGTGCGGCTGGGGGCTCACCGCCCCGTGCGGCTGGGGGCTAACTTTGCGGCGACGGGGCGCGGCGCGGTCACTGGCCACTGGTGCTCACCCCGTCCGCAAGCCACCGAGCGATCTCCGTGTGGTCAGCCGTGGCCGGCAGGCTCTGGCTCGCGCGGTCCCACAAGTCGCGCGCGCACGACCCGAGGGCATCCGGCGCCCCCACCTGTTTGGCCAATTGGATCGCGATGTTCATGTCCTTCAGCATCAACCGTAACCCGAAACCAGAGTCGAAGGTACCTGGGATGATGAAGTTTGGCCACTTGTTCTCGGTCGAGCCGCTCCGGCCGCTCGAGCTGTTGAAAACCGACAGCATCACTTCGGGGTCGATGCCGAACCGTTCTCCTATGAGCATGGCTTCGCTCGTCACCCAAAGGTGGGTTGCCGAGAGCAAGTTGTTGAGGGCCTTCACGGCGTGACCGGAACCGATCGGGCCCACGTGGACCACCCGACCCAGTTCCGCAAGATATGGCTTCGCCTCGGCCATGTCGGAGGCATCCCCACCGACCATTATGGTCAGTTTGCCCGCCTCTGCACCCGAAACGCCTCCCGAGACAGGAGCATCGAGCATCCGGACGGCACGTGTTCCGAGGGACTCCGCCAGCGCCCGGGTACGCAGAGGTTCGGATGAGCTCATGTCCACCACCATGGCACCGGGCTCTAACCGCTCAAGCAGGGTGGCGTCTTCAAGCACGCTGGCGACAACATCCGAGTTAGGCAGCATCAATATGACCAGGCGAGCGCCCTTCGCAACGTCGCCGAGGCTCCTCTGATCGTGGCCTCCGGCTGCGGCTAGTCCCTGGCGAGCCTGTTCGGAGACGTCGTAACCGATGACGGTGTGGCCGGCAGCCACGAGCCGTGCCGACATCGGGGCTCCCATACGGCCCAGGCCGACAAATCCGATCACGGGCGCCGAGCTACTCACGTGCCTCGCTTTCTTTTAGGATGCCGTCGGCTATGCGGAACGACTCAAGGGCGGCGGGCACCCCTACGTATATCGCGGTCTGAAGAAGCGTCTCTTGTATTTCGGCCGCAGTGGCGCCGTTGACGAGTGCGCCGCGCACGTGGGTGCCGAATTCCTGAGGTCGGTTGAGGGCCGTCAACATCGCCAAATTGAGCAAGCTCCGGGTCTTCCGCTCGAGCCCGTCGCGGCTCCAGACAATGCCCCAGCAGTACTCGGTGACAAGCTCCTGCATCGGCCGGGCGAAATCGCTAGCTTGTGCCAGCGAACGGTCGACGTGATCGGCGCCCAAGACCTCCCGTCGCACTTTCAGGCCCTGCTGGTACGTCTCCTCGTGCGTTTCGTCGGATGGCATTAGGTCTCCCTCGTTATCGAAGTCGCATTGAACTCGTCATCGCTGACGGCCTCAGCCCATGAGGTCACGCCCAACGAAATGGCAGTGTGGATGACAAAGGAGCCCGCTGAGGCCCCGTGCCAGTGCAGTTCGCCCGGAGGCGCCCATATCGTGTCTCCAGCGCGCATGACCCAGACCGGGCCGCCATCGGACTGGATAAGCCCTTGGCCGGCAAGCACGATCAGGATCTGACCTTTCTCGTGGCTGTGCCAGTATGTCCGAGCACACGGCGTGAAGCTGACGGTGTTGATCGTCACGCCGTCGGTGGACGGCATCGTCAAATAAGCGAAAACATCACCGGTGAACTGGGATCCGGTTTTCCCGGCCGCACCTGCCTGCTTGCTGGGCGGAATTACTATCAAGAGGGCTCCAAGTTGTCGGAAAGGCGGACGCCGCCGGAGACGTCGCCGATCGCGTCGACGACTTTGTTGCTGATCTGGTCGGCGTAGCCAAGGGACCGGGCCAGACCAAAGCTGGCGAGTGGCCCGGAGGCGTTAAGGCTGGCGACGCCAAGGCGGCTGATCATCTCGGTATACAGGACAACGTCTTTCATCATGAGCGTATTGGTCAGGCCGCCCTCGAGATAGTCGCCAGTAATGATCTTCGGGAACCTGTTGAGGGTAGCGAAATTGATGCCGGAGCTCTTGTTGAACACCTCGAGCAGGAGCGCAAGGTCGAGACCGGCCTTCTTCCCAGCCACCATCACCTCGGCGGTTGCGGCAAGGGAGACCGCGTTCAGGAAGTTGTTGAGCAGCTTGGTAGCGTGCCCCGCGCCGGAAGCCCCGACGTGGTAGAGGTTCGCCGTGAACGCTGCCAGCGTCGGACGCACCTTTTCCAGTGCCCCCCCGTCGCCCCCCACCATCAGCGTCAGCTTGCCTGCGTCCGCTGCCACGGCTCCGCCCGAGATACCGGCATCGAGGTAGTCCGCCCGCTTGTCCGCCAGGAGCGCGCAGATCCTCTTAGTCGACTCGGGAGCGGACGTGCTCAGGTCGACGACTACCTGGCCAGCCCGGGCCCGCGATAACACACCATCAGGACCGAGCACTACGGACTCGACGACATGGCTGTCCGGTAGGGACAGGAGGATCACATCACAGCTTCCGGCGACCTCTGCGACCGACACCGCGGGGAGGGCACCCGCTGTGGTGATCACAGCGGGGTTGGTGTCGTAACCGAGCACGGCCCCGCCGGCTCGGACGATACATCTGCTCATTCGGCCACCCATGTTGCCTAGGCCGATGAACCCGACTGCACCTTGAGACCCAACTGGGCCTGGAGACATGGTCAAATCACCCCTCTTGTAGTGTCAGGCATCCAGTTGCCCGATCGTCGCAGCCAGGTGCGAGTACTCACCGGGAGCTTGACGGAACCGCGACAATGTCCCCGGGTCGTGGCCTGCGACCAGGTGATGGACCTCGCCGGACCCAATCTGGTCGCGGATGTAGTCGAAACAGTCGTACATCTGGACAAGGTCGGCTACCGACATGAAGAGCATGTCGCGCTCGTACTCCTCGTAATAATGGACGGCGTCGCTAGCGAGCAGGACGGTGCCCTCAGAAGTCCTTACCTTCACCATGCATTGGCCGGGAGTATGTCCGCCCACCTCGATCACCTCGATACCAGGAGCAATTTTGGTGGTCCCCTTGAACAGCCGCATCCTCCCCTCGGACTTGATGGTCCCGAGATGTGCCAACCCATCGTCGTCGACCGAATGGTGGAAAAGGGGTCGCTGGGAATGAGGGCCGCTCCAAAAAGCGAGCTCGCGCTCGGCCATGACCACCTCCGAGGCGGCGAACAGGCCCAGGTTCCCGGCGTGGTCGTAGTGGGCGTGGGTGAGGACGACTACTGGCGAGGTCGATGGGTCGGCGCCGAAATGTCTGAACAAGTCACCAACGTCAGCCAACAAGGTCCGGTTGCGTACCCTGCCACCTTCGGGAGAGAAACCTGTGTCGACCACGACAGTGCGCCGCCGGTTCCGCACGATCCAGAAGAAATAGTCCATCTCGATCGGCCCATCGCTCTCGTGGTACAGAGGAAAGTTGAGGTAGACGTCACTTCTCGTCGTGGAGCGCGTGCCGTACTTCACGATCGTCACCTCATAGTGGTCATCAGGCCCGCTCACAGCTCCACCCTCCATCCCAAATGCTCCGGTCTGCCGTGTGGCCGACCGCGCCCTGCTCCTCTTACGCCAGCACCGTAGCGATGGCACCAG
This sequence comes from uncultured Acidimicrobiaceae bacterium, assembly GCA_963834735.1. Classification (GTDB taxonomy): domain Bacteria; phylum Actinomycetota; class Acidimicrobiia; order Acidimicrobiales; family Palsa-688; genus Fen-671. The sequence continues at coordinate 248,429 of CAWICT010000006.1, forward strand.
CGGCCCCCGGGGCGGCGGGGTAACGTTGCCTCGTCCGGCCGTCGTGACCAGGGATGATCGTCGCATTGCGCGCCTCGCGAGATCGCCCATAAAGCGCAACGCCTTTTTCATCTCGTCGAGGTCGGTGAACGCGAAAAACGGCCATCCGTGCTCCAGCTGCTCGTAAAAATGAGCCGCATCGCTCGCCAGTAACAAGGGCCGCTCCCTGGTTTCCAGCAACGAGACGATTTCGCCCGGACAGTGCCCGCCCACCTGGTAGACGGTGATCCCGGGGAAGACTTCAGTTGCCTCTGAGATCAGGCGCAGGCGACCCTCCTTGTGCGCTTTCTCCACCGGCACCAGGTTCTCTTCCGTGGTGAACTCCCCCGCGAGGGCGTTCGCTTCCCGCTTGCCGAACCAGTAGTCGTACTCCTTCTGGCCCGACACGATCTGGGCCCGCTCGAACAAGCCAAGATAACCGATGTGGTCGTAGTGAAAATGGCTCGTTATCACCATGTCCACATCCAGCGGGTCAACGCCGATGATCCTCAGAGCATCGGGCGTGGGCATCACGCTGATCTCGCCCAGCCAGTCCCGCGCGGCAATGTCGTACCCCGTGTCCATGAGGACTACTGCGTCACCTGCTCTGATAACCCAGAAGTTGTAGTCCATGTGGAGGTCGCCGTCGGGCAACCCGTATTGGGCATAATCATGGAACACATCGCCCTTGTGGACGACTCGTTCCCCGTACCTGACTGACCAGACCGACTCAACGTTCCCAGTTGACATACCTAGCTCCTTGACTTAGTGGTTCCCGGTCGCCAACGTGCCGGCCGCACGGTCCCCCCGCTTGGCCTCGTGGCCCTTGGGCTCGACTATAGGATTGTCGTACAAACACACGCAACTGATTGTCATACAAATCTCTCCAGTGCCCGCACTAACCGAGGTAGGCATCGATAAGCGCCCTCTCATCACCGATAACCTCCTTTGTCTGTCTTTCGTCGATTACCCGTCCATCCGACAAGACGTAAATCCGGTCGCACACTTGCAGCGCCAGGTCAACACGTTGCTCGACAAGGAGCAGAGACCGCCCGCGCTGACGCAAGGTAACCAGGGCCCGAGCCATGTCCTGGATGGTAAGCGGGGCCAAGCCCAGAGAAGGCTCGTCCAGGAGCATCAGCTGCGGGTCGTTCATCATCATCCGGCCAATGGCCACCATCTGCTGTTCGCCACCGCTTAGCGAGGACGTCTTACGCCGGCGGTACCGCTCAACAACCGGGAACAGTTCGAACACGCCTGCCAGCAATTCTTGTGTTTTGTCCGGGTCGCGCCGGTGGCGCATGCCGCCGAGCCGCAGGTTGTCCTCAACCGTCAGGTTAAGGAACAAGCGCCGTCCCTCCGGCACCAACGCGGCATGACCCCGCGCCACCCGATGGGCGGGCATGTGCGAGACATCGGCTCCCTCGATGTGGATTGGCCGCGACGGTGCCGAGTGAGGCCCATTATCGACCGCAGGACGGTCGTCTTCCCTGCCCCGTTGGGACCGAGGAGCGCTACTGCCTCACCCGAGGCAACATGCAGGGAGATGTCATGGACCACGTCGAAACGGCCGTAGCCAGCCGACAACCCCTGGACCTCCAAGGCCAACTCGGTGCCGCTCATAGCCCGAGGTACACCTCCCGCACACGGTCGTCGGAGCGGACCTCGGCCGCGCTCCCCGCCTTGACGAGCTCTCCGGCAGCGAGGACCGTCACGGCATCGCAGACCTCGAATATGAACCGGGTCTGGTGCTCGACCACGATGATCGTTACGCCTTGGGCCTTCAACCGCCTCGCTATCGTGGCCACCTCGTCGACTTCCCCAGCAGAAAGGCCGGCGAGAGGCTCGTCGAGGACCAGGATCGATGGCTGGCTGGCACACGCCGCAGCCAACTGGGTGAGCTGTTCGATCCCATGAGGGACGTCTGCCAGCCGTGAGCTCGTCCACGGCTCGCCGAGGCCCACAGCGGTCAACGACGTCGAGGCAACCGTCGTCATACGGCGCGAGTCGCGCCGGGCGCTGGGAAGCATAGGCCATATGACAGAGCGCGCCTCGATAAAGCGGAACTGGCTGAATAAACCCAAGCCGACGTTGTCGCGGGTAGTCAGCTCCTTGACCATACCGGCGGTCTGGAAGGTCCTCATCAGGCCCAGGCCAGGTCTCTGCCAGGCGGGCCGGTGGTCAACGCGCTCGCCGTTTATGGAAATCGTCCCCTGTTGAGGCGACAGCTCACCCGACAGCAAATTAACAAGGGTGCTCTTGCCTGACCCGTTCGGGCCGATGAGCCCGTGAATAGTCCCGCGCTCGACCACAAAGTCGACGCTGTCGAGCGCTTTTACGCCCTTGACATAGCTAAAAGTAATGCCGCGAGCTTCGAGGGCGACCCTCGGTAACTGCGGTCCTGCCGCAGCCCCATCGGCCTTTCCCCGCAGCGTTGCGGCTACTTTGGCCCCGCCAGCCGCGGCGGGCGAAGGCACCCACCCGTTGGCGCTCTGAATGCTCTCGGTCAAAGGAGTGGCACCGCCACGCTGAGGCCGCCACTTCGTTCGTAACGAGCGTCCGGCGCGGGCCAGCAGACCGACGAATCCCTCTGGGAAGAAGACGATCACGAACAGGAAAATGGAGCCGAACAGGATTTCCTGCCAGAGCGGGTTCATGCTGACAACCGTCGGGAACAAGCTGATGAACACGGCGCCGAATATTGGGCCGGTGCGGGTATTCATCCCACCGAGGATCACCATGACCAGGATGTTGACCGCGGCAGTGGAGTCGAACTGACCCGGCGTGATGAAGCCGAGGAAGCTGAAGGTCCAGCCTGCGAGACCAGCCAAAGCAGCTGACAGGCTGAAGATGACAACTCGGGTGACCGATGTGCGGACCCCGACAGAGGAAGCGAAGGGCTCGGAATCGCGGATGGCTAGCAGCGCCGGGTAGAGAGCCGAGCTGCGGATGCTCCAGATGAGGGTCACCGTGATCAATAAGGCACCACAGATGGCCCACGCCAACGAGGAGCCCACGAATGACAGCGCGTGAGGGAAGTTTGGGAACGGCGGGCTTGCAAGACCCGTGTAACCGCCCGTGATGTTCAGGTCGCTGATCAGCACGTTGACAATGATTGTGAATATGAGCGTGGTTATTGCGAAGTAAAGCCCGCTCACCCTTAGTGACAATGCCCCGATTACGACCCCCACCAGGCCGACGGCCAAAACGGTTACAGGTAGGGCCAAGAAGATGTTCCAACCGTAATGAGTGCTCAGGATCGTGGTGCCGTAAGCACCGATGGCGAACAACCCGGCGTGCCCGAGGGAGTACAGGCCCGTCGCACCCGCGACCAGGTCGAGGCTCAGCGCCAGGATGGAGTAGACGGCCGCGACAAGCAACAGCCCCTGCTCGTAGCTCGAGCTGTGGGCGAGCACCCCGGTCCCTAACAGGTAAGCGACCAGCGCCAGCGCCCAAAGCGCGCTCCGACCACGCCCCCCCGGTCGCGTCCCTGGCGCAAGTCTCCCCAACTGCGCCACCTCGGTCATAGGGTCGGCCCCGGGGCAGTTATCGGCTTGTGCCGCAGCGCTTCCAAGCGTCGCTTCAGCGCTCCCACCGACACGAAGATCCCGTTAGGGGTCACGAGCAGCACGGCTAGGACGACCACGAAAGGGAACCAGTCCGATGCTTGCGGGTTTATATAGGTGCTGGCGAGAGTGGCCAAGATGCCCAGAGCGAAACCGCCGCCCATTGAAGCGGCGGGCCGTTCGATGCCTCCTATCATCAAAGCGATGAAACCGTAGATGCCGTAGGTTTCCCCGAGGTAGGGGTTAGCGAACGAGATCGGCCCGACCAACACCCCGGCCATCCCAGCCAGTAGGCCTCCCACCGCGAAAGCCAGCACGGCATACCTGGTGACGTTGGCGCCGAGCGCCGCAGCCATCTCGGGATCGGATGAGATGGCCGTTCCCAACTTCCCGAAAAGGGTCCTCCTGTGGACCACCTCGAAGGCGACCACGGTGCCAAGCGCAATGACGATCGTAATGATCTGCTCCCAGGTCAGGTCAGCCCCGAAGATGTCGACGTCCCTGCCGTTGAGCAACTGCGGGAACGACAGCGAGGATGTGCCCCAGATCAGGGCGGCCGCTGACTCCAGGATGATCGCGACACCGAGCGTGCTGACCAGCCAGGCGAAGCTCAAACGGTTGAAGCGCAGGACTGGGCGGACCGCCAGGAAGTAGATCACGACGCCGCCGATGGTCGAGGTCAGTAGTCCCGCGGCGACGGCCACTACAACCGGCCAGTGCCCTGCCGACAGGGCGGCCGTAACCATGATCGCCGCCATCAACAACTGGCCCGTGGCGAAGTTGATGACCCTCGTGACGTAGAAAACGACAGCGAAGCCCATGCCGACCAGGCCGTAGATAGCCCCGGTCGACAGTCCCGTCAGAACGACTTGCAGCATCGATCTCTCTTTATACGCCTAAGTGCCCACCGCCTGACGGCCTCCTCGCAACGAGGGGGCCGTCAGCGACATCGTCAGACAGCAGAAAGATCAGTACGCCGCAGGCAGCCAGGAGTGCGACGCGGTGCTGTACCTGACCAGACTGAGTTGAGCAGCCTGGATCGTCACATGGACCTGTGGTGTAAACGAAAGGGTGCCCGTCAAGCCCGGGTAGTTGCGAATGCTGTTCAACTTGGCCTGGATCGACGTCGGTGACGTGGAGTGCCCAGCGTCGATCGCCTTGGCCAGCATGAAAACAGCGTCGTAGCTCAGCTCGGCGAACGGGGTAGTGGCAACGTGGAACTCTTTGAGGTAGGCGGCCGCGAACACCTTGACGGCAGCGTCGGGGGCATAGGAAGCAGTGAGCTCGGCGGATAGGACGCCGTTCGCGTTGGCGCCGGCCAGACCGGCGAATGTTGTGTCGGACGAGGTCTCGTCGTTGCCCAGCACGGTGAAGTGGTCCCCGAGGCTGTGCATCTCGTTAACGAAGGCTGCCTCGTCCTGAGGCGTCAGCCAGACGTCCACACAAGTAGCTCCCGACGACTTGATGGATGCAATCTCAGAGTCAAGCGACTGGGTTGCGCCCGATGACCAGTTCTCCGAAATGGAGTCGTTCAGTTTGAGAGCTTTGGTGTAGGACTCCTGGATACCTGCCAGGCCACCGAGGCCGTAGAAGGTCGGGTCGTGCAGAACGGCGAGACCCTTCGGACAGCTCTTCATGGCGTACTCGCCGACCGCCTGGCCCCATGCGTAGGTGTTCAAGCTGTTGCTCCAGGCCCACGGCGCGGGCGCCTTGGAGGGACCGTTAGCGTAAATGGCCGGTCCGCCGTCGTCGATCGCTCCAAGGTCCGGCAGGTGCGTCTCGTCCGCCAAAGCGACCGTCGTTGTCGCCGTGTCCGGTGAGCCCAGCATGGCGACGGCACCCTCGCTGGCGAACTTCTTGAAGTCCAGAGCCGAGGTTGTGGCACTTGCGCCGTCATTTCCCCAGACCAGCTTCAACTGGCGCCCGAGCACTCCGCCCGAGGCATTGATCTTGTCCACGGCCATGATGGTGCCGTTGATGACGGCCACGCCGGTCGACCCGTATGCTCCCGTCGTACCGGCTATCGCGCCTATCACGATCGGGTTCGACGACGCGCCGGCCGCTGGTGCTCCGAACGGAAGAGCGGTCGCAGTAAGACCTGCGACCAAAAGGATCCCAACTGATCTTGATTTTTTCAAGGTGCCCCCTCGGAGGTCGTTCGGTCGGCTTGCGACGCTTCGGCAAGTCGATGTCTTCTGGATCAAACTGTCGGACAATCTACGACGCCCAGTCGACGCGTGTCAAGGCGCCCTAGCTGGGAATCTTGCTGGCCGAGCTGTCACAGATTGCCCGACAACTTGTCCCCGACGAAGCCGGGCGGTCGGTGGCGTCGGAACGAGGCGCGCAGGCCTACAGCCGCCGCCCACGGGAGAGCGCCTAATGCCCGCTGGGGTACGCGGGGGCACTGGACGGCGCCACCGGCCGCGCTCAACCGCCGCCGTCAGGTGACGATAAAGCATTGGGCCCGCACGATGGAGCCGGGAAGACTCGTGGTCAAACCTGAGCATCAAGACGCCGACGATGAGAGCTCGTTCGAGCACGTCAGCCACGTCGAACGCGTCTGCCTGCACAACCTGTTGGACAGCACCAACGAGGCGATCTACTTCAAGGATCTCCACAACCGCTTCCTCCTCGTCAGCAAGGGCGTGATGCAGCACCACGTCGATCGCGAACGGAAAAATGGGGCAACCGAGAAACTCGATTGGGGGCCGGAGTACTACGTCGGCAAAACCGACGTGGACTTGTACGACGCCGCCCTAGCCGCGGAGTGGATGGCGGAAGAGCGGCGGATCATCGAGACGGCCGAACCTATGGTCGACGTACTCGAACGGGACAGCTCGGACACCTTCGGCGGGTGGTTCATGACCAGCAAGGCCCCGTTGCGCGATGACGACGGGACCATTATCGGCACCTTCGGGATCTCCCGCAACGTGACCGCCCAGGTCGTGGCTGAGCAGGAACTGGCCCGCCGCGAAGCGCAGTTGCGAGCCGTCCTCGACAGCTCGCCCGACGTCATCGCCTGCTACAACCGGGACCTGCGCTACGAGATGGTAAACGCCAAGGCCGCCGTGCTGTTGGGGACCACCGCCGACAAGGTCGTGGGCCGGACCGACGAGGAGCTCGAGCGCCCTGCCGAAGTGCTCGCTTTGCTCCTACCGGCGCTGCAACAGGTCCTCGAAACCAAAGAGACGTGCGAGGTCGAGTTCCCGTCGCAGGTCGGGGCTCAAACCATCTGGTGGCACGCGCGAATGGTCCCACAGCTTTCGGCCGACGGTGTGGTGACCGGGTTGGTCATGGCGGCGCGAGACCTGACACAGATCAAAGCGGTCCAGACCGTCTTGGCGCACCAAGCGCTGCACGACCACCTGACCGGTCTGGCGAACCGGCTGGCGCTCATGACTCGCCTGAGCGCCGCCATGGCGAACCTCCGCATTAACCGAGGACGAATTGTCCTGCTGTTCATCGACCTGGACAATTTCAAGTTGATAAACGACGCGTACGGCCATGACGTGGGCGACGAGGTCCTCACCGAGGTGGCGTCACGGCTCCGCGGGGCCGCACGTCACGCCGACATGGTGGCCCGGCTCGGTGGCGACGAGTTCGTGATGCTCTTTGACGTCCTTGCGCCGGACAGGGATGCACGCATGCTCGCCAACCGTGCTCTACGGAGCCTGAGAAAGGGCTTTGTGCACGATGGTGAGACGCTGTCGGTCACTGCCAGCATCGGAGCAGTGGTCATTTCCGATCCCGAAACCGACGTGGAAGACGTGCTGCGCGACGCCGACATAGCCATGTACAGCGCCAAGGCCAAGGGCAAGAACCAGATTGCGATGTTCCAGCCTGTAATGGCCGGCCCGGCGCATCGCAACCCGGAGTTTGCCCACCTCGCACAACGCGTGTGACCGGCGGCCGGGGTTCAATGACCGGCGAGCACCTGCCGGACTCCCCGAACGATTTCGAGATCCTCACGCGCCTCGATGACCAAGCTCCTCACCGGCGCTCCTGAGGCACTGATCTCCTGGTCGGCCTTGGTGGACTCGTTGGCCGCTTCGTCGAGCGCGACGCCCAAGAACGCGAGGCCGGCGGCCGCACGCCACCGGACCGGAGCCGAGTGCTCCCCTATTCCTGCCGTGAATACCAGGGCGTCAAGGCCGCCCAGAGCCGCGACCATCGACGCGATACCGGCCCGCAACCGGTGCAGGTAGACGCCCATCGCCAGGACAGCGTCCTGGTCGCCGGTTTGCTCCGCGGCGAGCACGGCCCGCATGTCCGCGTTGCCGGCGAGGCCGAGGAGGCCCGAGCGTTGCAACAGAGCGGTGTTGATCTCCGTCGACGACAGGCCCCCGTGGTCTTCCAGCCAGAGCAGCAGCCCGGGGTCCACGGACCCGGCCCGGGTTGCCATGACGAGCCCCTCGAGCGGTGTGAAGCCCATCGTGGTGTCGACGCAGAACCCGCCCCGAACGGCCGCCAGGGAGGCCCCCGCGCCGAGATGGCACGTCACGACCCGCAGAGCGCCGCCTTCTAGCATCGCGGCTGCCCGGCGCGAGGCATACGAGTGCGAGAGACCGTGGAAACCGAAACGGCGCAGGTCCCAACGCCTGCGCCACTCGGCAGGCAGCGCGTAGGTCGCGGCTGCCGGCGACATGGTGGCGTGGAAGGCCGTGTCGAAGCAGGCCACTGCCGGCACCGCCGGCAGGATCTGGCTCACCAGGTGGAGGCCCCGCAGCGACATCGGCTGGTGCAGCGGCGCCAGGTCGACGAGGGCCTCGAGGCCGCGGACGACATCAGCGTCGACGAGGACAGGCTCGGTGAACCTTCCCCCGCCGTGGACGACACGGTGCCCCACCGCGTCTATCGGGCTGTTCCCGGCCACGATTTCTCGGAGGGCGCCCTGGTCAACCTCGCCGCTGGGAGCTTCCAGAAGCTCCGAGCTCACCAGGTTGTCTTCGTCGAGCACCGACAGCTTGAGGGTGCTAGAGCCTGCGTTTACGACAAGGACACGCACTTGGCCCGGGCGCTCAGTAGGGCCAGGACCAGCTGGCGATCTCGGGATCGTCTTCTCCGGCGACCCTGGTATAAGCGCGCGCCCGCGCCCTATCGTCCTCCATCTGCTGGCGCAGCGAGGCGGCGTGCGAACCCAGCCAGGGCACCCGGTCGATCACGTCGATCACGAGATGGAAACGGTCGAGGTCGTTCAGCATCACCATGTCGAACGGAGTGGTGGTGGTGCCCTCTTCCTTGTAACCGCGGACGTGCATATTGGGGTGGTTGTTCCGCCGGTAGGTGAGGCGGTGTATGAGCCAGGGGTAGCCGTGGTAGGCGAAGATCACGGGACAGTCCGTCGTGAAGATGTTGTCGAACTCCCTGTCGGACAGGCCGTGCGGGTGCTCGCTCTCGGGCTGTATGCGCATGAGGTCGACGACGTTTACAACCCGGATCTTGAGCGAAGGCAGTTCTTGGCGCAAGATGTCCACGGCGGCGAGCGTCTCCAGCGTCGGGATGTCCCCACAGCAGGCCATGACTACATCAGGGTCGCCGCCGTCGTTGGACGCCCAGTCCCAAATCCCGATCCCCCGGGTGCAGTGCAGGACCGCCTCTTCCATCGACAGGTAATTGAGCGACGGTTGCTTGCCGGCGACTATCACGTTCACGTAATGGCGGCTCCGGAGGCAATGGTCGGCTACCGAGAGAAGACAGTTGGTGTCGGGTGGCAGGTACACCCTTATAACTTCGGCCTTTTTGTTGACGACGTGGTCTATGAACCCGGGGTCCTGGTGCGAAAACCCGTTGTGGTCTTGGCGCCAAACGTGTGAGGACAGCAAGTAATTGAGCGACGCCACCGGCCTGCGCCAGTGGATGTCTTTTGTCACCTTCAGCCATTTCGCGTGCTGGTTGAACATCGAATCGATTATGTGGATGAACGCCTCATAGCTCGTGAAAAGGCCGTGCCTCCCGGTCAGCAGATAACCTTCCAGCCAACCCTGGCACTGGTGCTCCGAGAGCACTTCCATGACCCTGCCCTCTGGGGCCAGGTGGTCGTCGGTGACGAGCGTCTCCGCCTCCCACTGGCGCTCGGTGACCTCGAAAACGGCCTGCAAGCGGTTGGACGCGACCTCGTCCGGGCCGAAAAGCCTGAAATTGGAAGGGTTCGCGATTATCACGTCCCTGAGGAATATCCCGAGAGCCTTGGTGGCTTCCGACAGTGTCGTCCCGGGTCTTGACTCTGGGACGGCATACTGGCGGAAATCCGGCAGCACCAGGTCGCGAAGCAGCAAGCCGCCGTTGGCATGTGGGTTCGCGCTCATCCGCCGGTCGTCCTTGGGTGGCAGAGCCGCCAGCTCAGGGATAAGGGAACCCTGGTCGTCGAAAAGTTCTTCGGGCCGGTAGCTTCGCAGCCAGGACTCGAGCTGCTCGCGGTGCCCTGGGTTGCTGTGGACCTCTGTCAACGGCACTTGATGCGACCGCCAGGTCCCCTCCGTCGGGAGCCCGTCGACCATCTTCGGGCCGGTCCATCCCTTTGGCGACCGCAACACGATCATCGGCCAGCGCGGCCTCGAGGCGTCGCCGTGCTCCCTGGCGGAACGCTGGATCGAAGCGATGCGCTCGACGACGCGGTCCATGGTCGCCGCCATCAATTGGTGCATCCTGGCCGGTTCGTCGCCGGAAACCCAGTGAACTTCGTACCCGTACCCCTCGAGCAAGGACGTCAGTTCGTGGTCGCCGATCCTCGCCAACACGGTCGGGTTCGCGATCTTGTAGCCGTTCAGATGGAGGATGGGAAGGACGGCGCCGTCCGCTACGGGGTTCAAGAACTTGTTTGAATGCCAACCTGTGGCAAGCGGGCCCGATTCGGCCTCCCCGTCCCCCACGATGCAGCAGACAAGTAGGTCCGGGTTGTCGTAAGCCGCCCCGAAAGCGTGGGACAGCGCGTAGCCAAGCTCCCCACCCTCGTGGATCGACCCGGGCGTTTCGGGGGCGACGTGGGACGGGATGCCGCCGGGAAAGCTGAACTGGCGGAACAACGCCCGCATGCCGTCTTCGTTGCACGAGATGCCGGGGTAGAACTCGCTGTAGGTTCCTTCGAGGTAAGCGTTTGCCACCGCTGCCGGGCCCCGTGCCCGGGCCCATCACATAGATGGCGTCGAGATCAGAGTTCCGGATGACCCGGTTCATGTGGGCGTAGATGAAGTTGAGCCCGGGCGTCGTCCCCCAATGGCCGAGGAGGCGCGGCTTCACGTGCTCGGGCTTGAGCGGCTCGCGCAGCAGCGGGTTGTCGAGGAGGTAGATTTGCCCCACCGACAAGTAGTTGGCCGCCCGCCAATAGGCGTCGATCAGCTGGGCTTCGGTCTCGGAAAGAGGCTGGTCGCTCGATGTGGCGTCCTGTCCGCCTTGGTCGTGGCTCGCTGTCACCTCGGTCATCGTCGCGCCTTCCTTCCGTGCGGGTGTCTCGATGGCGTGCTCTTTAGATTGCGTGCTCCGGCGCCCCGCCAAGCGTGACCTGCGGGTAGCTCCAAAGGCACCTTAGTGACCGGCGGGCGCTTAGTCTGGTTGCTGTGGCTGCTCGGAGGGGTTGTTGGCCACCCGTTCAGGTCGGCTAAGTGCGGCGGTGAAGACGGGGGTCTAGGGGCCGCCCGGTATAGTCCATCGCAGGATCATCACAAATTGAATACGGCCTGAACAACAACTGTGACGACACTGATGGTGCGGGGCCAAGCGGCCCAGCCAACAGGAGGACCACATGAAGACCACTTCCGCAGCGACCGCCAGCGCCGCCAAAATCCTGCTCGGTGCTTGCGCGGTGGTGGCTGCGACGGGCTTGGCCGCTAGCCCCGCCTGGGCCAATCAGACTGCCCAGCACCGACATTTCCCGCTGCCCGTCGTAACGAGCACCACCACAACGACGGTCCCGGGTGCAACGACCACCACCAGCACCACGACCACGGTCGGCTTGCCGTTGCCCCAGGCGCCGTCGGCGGCGCCCGAGGACAACTGCGTGCAGGGGGCTTGGCCCCAGGCCGTCCAGGGCCGCCCGGCGAGTTTCCAGGCCGGGGATGACGGCGTTTACCTGTGGCACGACCCAGACGGGGGTTGGGCGCTCCGCGCCACTCACAGCGGGCTGCACGACAGGGTCATCATCGCTGGGACCTTGCACACCGACGGCAGGTTCGTATTGGTCCACCGCGTTCGGGACGAGGGCAATGACATCGTGGCCGTGAGCGCGAACCATCGCACGATCCTTTTCCGGTTCGTCAACTACGGCTGGGTGGACGGGCTTGACTTCGCCACCCACTGCTCGACCGGGTTCTCGGCCAGCTTCTACATCGCCGGGACGCTCGCACCCACCGGTGCGGTGCACCTGGGCGCTAATGCCGTGAACCCGACCAGCAACCCCTTCGACGTCGAGCGCATGCAAGTGCTCAGCTCCGACGGAGGCGTCCCGCCCACCACCACTACGACCACGCCGACCGCAGCGACCCCTGCTGCGGTCGCCTAACCAACCCGTCGCCTAACCAACCCGTCGCCTGACGAACCCCTCGTCCCAACAAAACCGTCGCCGGACCAACCTGGCGGCGCCTCGAGAACGCCGGCGCCTCGAGAGCAGCGGCGTTCTCGAGGCGGTGCCCGGTCACAACCCGAGCCCGGCCGCACTCGTTTCAGGAAGGCCCGACTTCCAGCGTTCGTAGCGCTCGTCGGCTGCTGAAGCCCAAGCGGGCCTCGGTTCGACCGGAGGCGACCATTTCGCCCACCTGGTCGCATCGTCAAGGGAGCTCTCGGCCCCGAGGGCCATCCTCGCCAGGAACGCAGAGCCTAGTGCCGCCCCATCCGGGGAAGCCACCGGCACGACAGGAAGTCCGAGCACGTCGGCAATGGCCTGCAGCCAGGCTCGGTTGCGTACCCCTCCTCCGCTCAGGACAATGCGTTGCGGGCTGGTCCCGCTCGCCTCGGCCAGCTCGACGATGTGGCGTACGACGAAACCCGTCGCTTCGAACGCCGCTCGCCGGAGGGCTCCAGGGCCTTGTGAGATGTCAGCGCCAGCCAACCCGACGCGGAGCGACCGGTCGTGCAACGGCACCCTTTCACCCTTGACCCAGGGCCACCACACCGGCACGTCCCCTGGCTCGACGGCCGCATCGTCATCGGGGCGCAGGGCCCGGTCGACCCAGTCGACCCACATCCCTCCGGCGGTGCTCGCCCCGCCGACCAATGCCTTGCCGGCGACGAAATGTGGCACCCTCCACAGCCCACGCGCCACTTCGGGCCAACCCGGGACGGTGAGCCATACGACCAGCGTCCCACCGAGCCCGACGAACACGTCACCGTCGTGCACAGCGCCCGAGACCAACTGCTCGCAAAAACCGTCTACCGACCCGGCCCCGAGAACGATCTCACTGCCCGAGACAACGGAGCCCTCGACGACCGCGGGGTCGACTTCCCCAATCCGCTCCCCGAAGAAAGCCACCCTGGGGAGCTGCGCCGGTGAAAAGCCACCCGCTTCGCACACCAAGGGCTGCCATCCTCCCTCACCGAAAAGGGTGCCGGCTGCGAAGGCGGACGCCAGGTCGGTCACGCCTTCTCCGCCGAGCGATGCATTGGCAACCGCCTGCGCCGGCCAGTAGCCGGCCGCGCCTGGCACGTCGGCGGCGGCCCAGCCGGCAAGGCGTGCCATTTCGTCGCTGGCAGTCGGGTCGCCAGTCGGGTCGGCAGTGGGTCGCCAGTCGGGTCGCCACCCCCGCCTGCTCCAGTCTCGCCCCCATGGCCGTCGGAGATCTGGGCAGGGCGCTGCCCCCGGCTATCGCCGTAGAGCAGACCGGGACCAACGGGCCGTCCGGAAGCATCGACTGCCGCAAGCGAGGGCATCATCGCCGAGACCGCTACCGCTTGCGCCTCCCCTTGACCTGATGCCCTCAACTGATCGAGGGTTTCGCGCAGCAATGTCCGCGGGCCTTCCCACCAGGTGGCCACCGCATCGTGCTCGAAGCGGCCCGTCGGCCCGACGATGAGCTTGCTCGGGACGCGGTGCCGTACGACTATGTTGCCGGCCTCGTCGGCTACAACTGCTTTTACCGCGGTCGTGCCGATGTCCAGCCCCACCACCAGCCCCGAGGTCCCCACCACCAGCCCTGCGGTCTGGGCGGATTGGGATGCGTCGGTCATGCTCGGACAGTATTGCAGCGTGCCCGATGCAAACGGTCCCTCCGGCCAACGCGGCCTGCGCCACCGTGCGTTTGTGACGGCGCCGATGCGCGGCCCAGGTCTGGACAAGCTAAAACAGCTGGCCGAAGTGGTCCACGAGCCGTGGACGGACCAGAAACCGCTGAAGATCTACGACGGCGCCGGCTTGGCTAAGCGTCTGGCCGAAGAGGATGCCGACATCGCAGTGGTAGAGGCTGACTTCGTAGACGGGCCCGTTTTCGAGTTGCCCCTGGTGGCCGTGGCCGCCACGCGGGGCGACCCCAACAACGTGGCCGTGGCCCAAGCGACGGCGGCCGGCGTGCCGGTGCTGCGCACTCCTGGCCGTAACGCGGACGCGGTCGCCGAACTTGCCATCGGCTTGCTCATCGCCATTGCGCGGGCCGTCCTACCCGCTGACCGCGACGTCAGGGAGCTGGAGGTGTTCCGCGACGGCACCATCCCCTACCAGCGCTTCCGTGGATGGGAACTGGCAGGCAGGACCGTGGCCATCATCGGCTACGGGGCAGTCGGCAAAGCGTTGGAATGGAGGCTGCGTGGCCTCGGCATGGATGTCGTGGTTTACGACCCGTACGTGGCAGGTGCGGGCCACGACCTGGAGGAAGCGGTAAGGCGGGCAGACGTTGTTTCCCTCCACGCTGCGGTAACCCCGGAGACGGTTGGCTTCTTCAGCGAGGAACAGTTCTCGTGGATGCGTCAGGGCTCGGTCTTTTTGAACACTGCCCGCGCCAAATTGCACGACATGGACGCACTGGTCGGAGCTCTCCGCTCGGGGCAGCTCGCTGGAGCGGGCCTCGACCACTTTGACGGCGAGGTACTCCCAGCTGGGCACCCGCTGTTGTCGATGTACAACGTCGTCCTCACACCGCACATCGGCGGGGCCACCACCGACACCGAGGCTCGTGGCGCCCAGATGGTGGCGGACGACCTGGAACGCCTCCTCGCCGGCGAGGTCCCAGCTCAATATCGTCAACCCCGAAGTCTTAGGCACCCCGACTTTCCTGGAGCGAAAACGATGAGAAGCGTCCCCGAAGCCCACGAGGCGGTACTGGCGACAGCGAAGGAAATGCTGCGAAAGGGCCTCGTCGAAGGAACCTCGGGCAACATCTCCGCCAGGCTCCCCGACGGCAACGTCGTATGCACCCCATCCTCGGTCGACTACCAGGCGATGGTGCTGGAAGACCTAGTCGTGGTCAGCCCCGAGGGGGAGGTGGTCTCGCGGGCAGAGGGCCGGAGCCCCACGTCCGAACTGCTCCTGCACCTGGCCTGCTACCGGGCTTTCGACGACATCGGCTCGGTCATCCATGCCCACCCCGTGTGGGCCACAATGTTCGCCTGTAGCCACGAGCCGCTGCCGGCTTGCGTGGACGAGTTCACGATCTACGTGGGGGGCGAGGTGCGCTGCGCGGAGTACGCCATGTCCGGGTCCTCCGATGTGGGAGACAGCGCAGTCAAGGCCCTGGAGGGCCGAGGGGCCGCCCTCCTCGCCAACCACGGCCTGGTTGCTGTCGGGCCGAGCCCTTCCAAGGTGCTCCAGATCGTCGCCATAGTCGAACGCACCGCCCAGATCGCGTGGGGGGCACGCGCGCTAGGCGGCGTTGTCCCAATCCCCGAGAAGGTCAACAGCGATTTTGCGGGTGTTTACCAATTGATGCGGTCTCTTTAACAGACTTTCAGAGAAAGGTTGGCCCGTGCGGCCACCGGCCCGGAGCTGGAGACCTGAGCGCCGCGCCAATATGGGAGAGTGAGCTTGACCCCTCCATTGCCCACCGGCTCGCCGCCTGACGCCGGCCAGCTGGCACCGAACTACCCGGCGGGACCTCCGTCGGGCGCGTCGGCCCCGGCCGAGCTACCCGGCGGGACCTCCGTCGGGCGTGTCGGCCCCGGACCGAGCTACCCGGGAACTCCGGCGGGCACGTCTGGCCCCGGGCCGAGCTACCCGACTGGCCCGCCGTCGTCGCTGTACTCGTCCTCGTCTGACGGCCCGACAAGCGTTGACCCGACGGACGGGCCGGCAGGAGCCGACCCGACCAGGCCCCCGCGGCCAGCGTTCACGGAAGTAGCTCTGGGCGGCGGGCTATTGCTCATCTGCCTGGGCCTGCACATTGGCGCGATGTTCCCGCCCTACCCAGGCCTGCCTGCGAGCCCGGTTGTCTCCTCGTCGTGGGAGATAGCGGTTTACGTATGCCTGGAGATCGGCTGGGCGCTGGCGGCGGTCCTGGTCCTGTCGCGCATCTCGGTCGCCGGCGGGGCGGCTCTTGGCGCCGGACTAGGCGCCGTCGAGCTCGGCCTCCTCGCCGTTGACATCGCAAATGGCTTCCAGGTGTCGAACGGGAGCGAAGCAGGTGCCTGGCTCGCATTGGCCGGCCTGGGCTTCGGTGCCGCCGGCGTGCTGGTGACAGCGAGCACGGTCCCTTTAGGCATGCCTCGGCCACCCCAGGGCAGGTCGGCCGTGTTAATGCTGCTCGCCACATTCGCCGTCGTCCTGGCGTACCTGCCCAGCTGGGACAAGTGGTCCGCCGTCGCGCCGTCTCTCCACGTGTCGGGCAGCGTGACCGAGGGCAATGCGTTCTCCCAGCCAGCGGTGGTGATGGCCGGCGTGCTTCTCACCGTGATCGGGTTCGCCTTCGTGGCAGTCCTCGGGTCAGTCTGGTCCCCGACGACCGTCGGAGCGTGGGCCACGGCCGGCGCCGTCATCGCCCTGTCCTCCCAGCTCATCTCCGCGGTCTTCCAGTTGAGCGAAGCCGTGCCGTCCGCAGCGTTCGGAGTGAGCGCGGCACAGGCACGCTCCGTCGGCTTGAAGATCTCCACCAGCCTGACCGGATGGTGGGAGGCGGATGTCGCGGCCACGGTCCTCCTGGCCCTCTTGGCCTTCTCGGCCGCCCTCAGCGCCCGAAAGACAACGGCAGGCACGCGTCGAGCTGTCGCCACCTTCGGGCCCCTACGGCAACGGGTCGACGGACGGAGCGTCTGACAATTGGCCCGCCTCGCACCACTGGCCCGGCTCCTAACGCGGCCCCTGGGAGCCGAAGCCGGGCATCTGGCGACGGGCCCTCGGCCGCGGAACAGGCCCGCCGGGCATCCATAACCGCCTAGGGCGCGATGTCGGCCGCGCCTGGCGCGCCCCGTCGGGCTTCTAGGCGTGACCCGGCCCTTCCGGGTCTCAGCGGAGCGACTTCCGGGCCGGTGGCACACCGAGCTGAGGGGGCCCAGCCGAGATGGGCAAACCACGCCGAGATGCTCGTCGCTCTGCTCAATTTCGAGAGCGGGCGTCGGCTGCGGGGATGTCGGACGGGCGGTCAGCTGTGGGACGCACCCCTTCTTCCGGCGGGTTCGTCACGCAGACGTGCGGCCCGCTCCGACGTGCACCACCGGACGGCCCTCGAGGTCAGGCGCGCCTGGAGAACCGCTCGATCGAGAGCTCGCGCACCGCCTTGCGGAACTTGGCCTCGATCGCCGCGTCGGCATCGTCGAACGACACCTTGACGAAGTGGCGTACCGTCTTCCCGTCGTCCTCAACGGTTGTCTCGCAAGAGACGACGGAGGCGTCGAAGGCGAAGTGCTGGCGGCTCAGCCGGAGCTTCAGCTCCAACCGCTCGCCGGGCAAATGGGGCTGGCGAGCCATCAGCACGAGGTCCCCAGGTGACACCTCGGTGGCAAAGGCCTCGAGGAAGCGCCTGTCGCTGCGCGAACGGTACTCCAGAGGTACCACGGCTTGGACACGCGGCATCAGGCGGCGCTGGTGCCTGCCTACAAACTGGCTCAGGTGCCGTTCCGCGTCGCTTGGCACCCGCACGAACTGCAACCCCGCCACACTGGGCGAGCCGGTACGGTCAGCGTCGAACCGGCCGTGGGCGACGATCAGCTTCGACCGAGCATCGGGGGGATAGGGCCGGCAGTGGCGGACCACCGCCGGAAGGATGATCTCGTTGCCTGCGCCGAGCTCCACTTTGACCTCGACTTCGGCTCCCACCTCGATGGGGTCAGGCGGGCAGATCCTGATCCCTCCCACCGAGCAGTCCACCGAGTAGACGGACCAAGTGCCCGAAGCAGACTCGACCGTCACACGAGCCGCTACCGGGATCCGAAATAGGTCCCTGCGCTCGACGATGGTGATATTGGGCGGCGGGTCGCAGGCGACGGTGGTGCTTATCTGGTACGTCTTGCGGACCACAAATTGCGCCGGTCCCCCAACGGCCAGGGTGCTGACCAGCACCAGTTCAGGCAGGGCCCGAGGAGGCGATTCGATCTCGAAGCGCAGTACCTTGGGCCTCACCCACGAAAGCAGGGCCCGGCAGGCCTCGGAACGGTCCGGCAGCTCCTCAGCCTCGGCGGCGGCCTCGCTGGACGCTGGCCACAACAGTGCCTCGGTGCCTTCCACGAGATCCGCGTCTGCCCAGGCAAGCCTGCGAACCAGGCGTGGAGCCGTTTGGCCGATCATGTCTCCTCATCTGCCTAGTACGTACCGCTCGGTAGCTGATTATCGGCCGCTCCGGCCGCCCGATTGAGCCTGCCGGGCGCCTGCCGCCGGCGTGGCTAACCTGCGTCCCGAGCGGCTCGGTGCACCAGCCCGGCGTGTTCGACCGCGGACTTGCCCGGCCCCCCGGAAGTGGCAGGTTCGGGGCGGTAATTTTCGCCCAGTAGAGCAGCCAGGACAGCGCCTGCGCTGCGGCTTATTGCGCTCAGGTCGTAACCGCCTTCCAGTAGCACGACAACCCGTCCCGGAGCGGGAGCAAAGCTCTTGGCTCGGGCCGCAAGGTCCGCGAAATCCCCCGCGCTCAGTTCCAAATTGGCAAGAGGATCTGCGGCATGAGCGTCGAACCCCGACGAGATCAGCACCCAGCTGGGGCCGAAATCCTCAACCGCTGGGGCAACTATTTCGTCGAAGGCATATAGTAAGACGTCGCCCGTGGCACCTGGAGGCAAAGGGATGTTCATGGTAAGGGCAGGAGCATTTGCCCCTCCGGTTGCTCGGGCGTCACCAGTGCCGGGGTACAGGGGCGACTGGTGGGTCGAGACGTAAAACAGCCCGGGTTCGTCCCAAAAAATGGCCTCCGTCCCGTTCCCGTGGTGCACGTCCCAGTCCAGCACCAGCACCCGCTCGCCCCGCGCCAAGAGAGCTGCCGCAGCGATGGCCACGTTGTTCAGGAGGCAAAAACCCATTGCCTGATCGGCCGTTGCATGGTGACCCGGTGGCCGATGGGCCACAAAAGCAACGCCCTCGCGCGAAGACGCGAGCGCGTCCACTGCGGCCAAGGCACCCCCGGCTGCAAGCAGCGCGGTACCCCATGAACCGTGGCTGGCGACCGTGTCGGAATCGAGTGCGCCGCCACCACCGGCGCAAAAGTCTTCGATCATCTGCAGGTACGGGCGCGTATGCACCCGCTCGAGCTCCTCTTTGGTGGCCTGCCTGGGAGGCAGGCGGACCACCGCTTCTGTGAGGCCCGCCTCCTCGATGCCGCTCAGCGCAGCGGTGACCCGCTCCGGCCGCTCCGGGTGGTAGGGCCCGGTGTCATGGTGGTCGAGGTCAGGTGAAGCGCTCACGAAGAGCATCTACAGAGATTACTTAGATGGCGCCAACGGCGTGACCTTCGGGGGCCCAACGCGGGACGTTAGGCCCTACGAACCTACGCGGTCAAAGGCAGATACTGAACAAAGGCCGAAGGGCCTAATTACGAGAAAGGATCAACAATGCGCAGGAAATCATTTGACGCCCTTGTTAGCTTCGGCGGCCTCTTGATGGTTGTAGTGCTGCTCGCCGCAGGCGCGCTCCTATTCTGGGGCTACAGCTACGCAAATAACTCAGTGAGCAGCCAGCTTTCCGCTCAGAAGATCGACTTCCCGACCAAGGCCGCCCTCGCGACCGCCGCGAACCCAAAGCCCGGCGGGTTCTCGGAGATCACTCCCGCCATGCTCCCCTACCTCTCCAAGTACGCCGGTCAGCAGCTGACCACCGGTGCTCAGGCTGAGGCATACGCTAACCACTTCATCAACATCCACCTCCAGGAGATGACCGGCGGCCAGACCTACTCCCAGGTGAGCGCGGCAGCCATGGCAGCAGCTCCCGGCACCGCCAAGGCCACCGCCCTCAATAATGAGGTTGCGACGGTGTTCAAGGGCACGACGCTTCGTAGCATGCTGCTCAACGCCTACGGATGGTGGCAGATGGGCCAGATCGCCTTGATCAGCTCGGTCATCGCCTTCATCTTCGCTGGTATCACCCTGCTCCTGTCCGGCCTAGGCCTCTGGCACTTCCGCAAGGTCCCGGTCGACGAGGAAATCCCGAGGCTTGTCACCACCGGGTTCGTCGCCTCAGCGACTAACGGCAAGAGCGATACCAAGGTCGGCGGCCTCGCCCCTGCGGGAACGGCCACCTCGTAGCGCTTTCAAAGTCAAGGTGGGCCACCTAGGCCCTCCTGCGCACAGGACGCCCCGGTTTGGGAGGAAACCCCCCCCGAGCCGGGGCACCCTGCGCATGGCGGGGACGTTAGCGACACTGCCCGCAGTCGCGAGAGCCCAAGAAGTGTGGCGCCAGCAGCAAGGCGCTAACGTGAAGATCGGAGGGAAACAGTGACTATCCGGGTTTTCTTGTTGGACGACCACGAGATCGTACGTCGGGGCCTGCGCGAATTGTTCGAGGCCCAAGAGGACCTCGAGGTAGTCGGCGAAGCTTCCAATGCCGACGAAGCCATGTTGAGGGTGCCGCCCACTCGCCCCGACGTCGCGGTCCTCGACGTGCGCCTACCCGGCTCGAGCGGTATCGAGGTGTGCCGCGAGCTGCGGGCTACGATGCCCGACCTGCGGTGCCTTATGCTGACCTCGTTCGCCGACGACGACGCCCTCTTCTCGGCTATCCTCGCCGGCGCCAGCGGATATTTGCTCAAACAGATCCGTGGCCCGGAACTCGTCTCGGCAGTGCGCCGGGTCGCAGCCGGCCAATCCCTGATAGACCCAGCGCTTACTGCAGGTGTGATGGAGCGCTTGCGAGGCAAGCCGGAAGACGAGCGGATCGCCAAGCTCTCCCCACAGGAGCGCAGAATCCTGGACCTGATAGCGGAGGGCAAGACGAACCGCCAGATCGGTGCGGAGATGTTCCTTGCCGAAAAGACTGTCAAGAACTATGTCTCCAACCTCTTGGCGAAGATGGGATTTTCCAGGCGCACCGAGGCGGCTGTGTACGCCGCCCGAGCCAATCCGGCTAAACACGACGACGAAAGCGAGAACGGCTGAGGTTCCGTCTTATGGCTGCGGAAGGGCGACGACGTTCCGTTGGTAGTGACCCCCGTCGGCTCGGTGGACATCTAAGTGGTAGGCGGCGACGAACTGGTACTCGAGCGGGAGCACCAGGGCTGAAGGGAAAAGAAAATGTGCCTCGGGATTCCGGGCCAGTTGGTGGAGATGGACAATAGTCACGAACATTTGGCCCGAGTCGACGTATCGGGTGTGACTCGGGTCGTAAACGTCGGGTTGCTCGAAGACGAACATCTCCAGCCTGGCGACTGGGTCTTGATCCATGTCGGTTTCGCCATCTCGAAGATCGACGAAGAAGAAGCCAACCTGACCCTCACCTCTTTGCAGCTGATGGGCCAGGCTTATGGCGACGAAATGGAAGCGTTCCGGTCCTCCCATGCGTTTCGTTGACGAATATCGCGACCCGGCCGCCGCCCGTGCGTTGGTGGCACGGATAACTTCCTTGGGCGGTGGCGACCATTACAAGTTCATGGAAATATGCGGTGGGCACACGCATACCATCTATCGCCATGGGATCGAGCACATCCTGCCAACGTCGGTCGAGCTGGTACACGGCCCCGGCTGCCCTGTGTGCGTCATACCCATGGGCCGAGTGGACGACGCCATTTCGCTGGCTAAGGAGCCGGGCGTCATTTTCACGTCTTTTGGTGACATGATGAGGGTCCCCGGCAGCCAGGGGAACTTGTTGAAGGCCAAGGCCGAAGGGGCTGATGTTCGCTTTGTCTATTCGCCGTTGGACGCGCTGCGCATAGCCGTAGACAATCCCGGCCGCGATGTAGTTTTCTTCGCCGTGGGTTTCGAGACAACCGCCCCGTCGACGGCCGTCACCCTTCTGCAGGCCCGGGCGCGCGGCATCAGCAACTTCCGAGTGTTCTCCAACCACGTAACGATCGTGCCGCCCCTCAAAGTGATCTTGGGATCACCGAATCTGCGCCTGGACGGCTTCCTCGGCCCGGGGCACGTCTCCACGGTAATCGGCCAACGGCCCTACCGTTTTGTCGCCGCGGAATATGGCAAGCCCCTAGTTACGGCCGGCTTCGAACCCCTCGACATCCTGCAAGCTATCGCCATGCTCCTGGCCCAGATCCGGGAAGGTCGCTGCGAGATCGAGAACCAGTACTCGCGCGTGGTGAAAGAGGACGGCAACCCCAAGGCCCTGGCCGTGCTACGGGAAGTGTTCGAGCCCCGCGAGCAGTTCGAATGGCGGGGCCTCGGGCCCATTCCCGGGAGCGCCTTGAAGCTGCGCCCGGCGTTTGCCGACTTCGATGCCGAGCTGCACTACCAGCTGCCCGGGATCCGCGTCGCCGACCCCAAGGCGTGCCAATGCGGAGAAGTGCTCAAGGGGGCCATCAAGCCGTGGGAATGCAAGGTGTTCGGGACCGCCTGCACCCCAGAGACACCGATCGGGACCTGCATGGTCTCATCCGAAGGAGCTTGCGCGGCGTATTACAACTTCGGACGGATGCACCGTGAGGCCGCAGTGGCTATGGGACGGATGAGCCCGTCGCCGGTATGACCGGGGTGGCAATGGCGAAGGCTGTCGTCCGTCACCGCATCCGGGTGACCGGCGTGGTGCAGGGCGTCGGGTTCCGGCCGTTCGTCCACCGCCTGGCTACCGGGCTCGCTCTTGCCGGTTACGTCGGCAACGACACGGGAGGTGTCTTCGTCGAAGTCGAGGGCCAGGCGGTTGACGTGACCCGTTTCGAGCGCCGCCTGTTGGACGAGGCTCCGCCCATGGCGCGCATTACCGGGCTGGAGTCCACCGAAGTGAGGACGACCGGAGAGCGCCGGTTCCGTATCGTTGAGAGCGGCCGGGGCGGACGGGCGACGACGTTCGTTTCCCCCGACGTGGCTGTGTGTGACGATTGCCTTGCGGAGCTGTTCGATCTGACTGACCACCGCTACCGCTACCCGTTCATCAATTGCACCAACTGTGGCCCCCGGTTCTCCATTACGGTCCGTCTCCCCTACGACCGGCCCAATACGACGATGCGCGGCTTCCCGATGTGCCGGGCGTGCGCCGCCGAGTACGCGGCCCCCGACAACCGGCGTTTCCACGCCCAGCCGGTGGCCTGTCCCGCCTGCGGGCCTCGGATCTCGTTCGCAACTGTCGCGGGCGGGGTCAGCGGGCGCGTAGTCGAGGGCACCGACGCCGCTATCGCCGCGACCCAGGCCGCCCTGGCCGCCGGTCAGGTCGTGGCGGTCAAGGGCCTGGGCGGCTACCACCTGGTCTGCGACGCAACCTCGGCCGCTGCAGTGGCGACGTTGCGCGCCCGCAAGGGCCGGGCAGACAAACCGTTCGCCGTAATGGTCCCCGACGCGAGAACGGCCAAGATCATGGTCGATGTCAGCGCAGCCGAGGAGGCTGTGTTGTCCGGCCCAGCCCGCCCCATCGTGCTGATGGGCCGCCGAGCCGGCAGCGCCCTCAGCGACCTGGTGGCGCCGGGCAACCCTTACGTCGGTGTCATCCTGCCTTACACCCCGCTCCACCATCTGCTTTTCAGACCAGTGCCTGGCTCTGCCGCCGCGGTCCCTCAAGTGCTCGTAATGACCAGCGGCAACTTGGCCGACGAGCCCATTTGCTACGACGACGACGACGCCCGGCACCGCTTGGACCACCTCGTCGATGCCTGGTTGGCTCACAACAGGCCCATCCACGTGCCCTGCGACGATTCCGTGATCCGGGTCGAAGCCGGTGAGGAACTGCCGATCCGGCGCTCGCGGGGGTACGCACCAATGCCAGTGCAGCTGCCCTTCAGCGCCGTCCCCTTGGTTGCCGCCGGCGGAGAGCTGAAGAACACCTTCTGCCTGGCCTCGGGTCGCGACGCCTGGATGAGCCAGCACATCGGAGACATGGGCAGCGTCCCAACCCTTGCCGCCTTCAAAGGCTCGCTCGAGCAATTCGGCGAGATGTACCGGGTAAGCCCCCAGATGGTGGTCGCAGACGCTCACCCCGGCTACCAGACCCGGCGCTGGGCCGAGGACGAAGCGGACTGGACGGTGGAGCTCGTCCAACACCACCACGCCCACATAGCAGCCGTGATGGCCGAGCACGGCGTGCCGTTGGGAGAGCGGGTTATCGGCTTTGCCTTCGACGGCACCGGTTACGGGAGCGACGGCGCCATCTGGGGCGGCGAGGTGCTCCTGGCCGCTTATGACGTGTTCGAAAGGGCCGCCCACCTGCGCTACGTGCCTCTGCCCGGCGGGGATACGACCATCCGAAAGCCGTACCGCTCCGCCCTGGCCCACCTCTGGGCGGCCGGCGTCGACTGGAGCGAGGATCTCCCGCCGGTACGCGCCACCGCTCCGGATGAGCTGGTGGTCCTGCGGCGCCAGCTTGAACGGGGCATCCAGTGCGTGCCCACATCGAGCATGGGCCGGTTGTTCGACGCCGTGAGCTCTCTGCTCGGGCCCGCCACATCGTGTCCTACGAAGCCCAGGCTGCGATCGAGCTCGAGGCCGTCGCTGGTCCCCACTTGGGTGAGGCACTTCCCCGCTACCGCTTCCAGGTTGAGGGCGACGAGATCGATCCCGGACCGCTCCTGCGGGCGATCGTCGAAGATCTGCGACGTGGGTTCGCACCGGGCGCGGTAGCTGCCGGGTTCCACGTTGCGGTGGCAATCCTGATCGCCGAGATGGCCGAGGGGCTGGGCCAGCGCACCGGCATCCATAAAGTGGCGTTGAGCGGTGGTGTGTTCCAGAACGTCCTGCTCGTCCGCTTGACCCGCGCTCGGCTCGACCGGCTCCACGTGCAGGTCCTGACACACCGGTTGGTGCCCCCCAACGACGGCGGCTTGGCGCTGGGACAAGCCGTCATTGCCGCGTCTCGCCACCAATACCCGCCCAGCCAGGAGGCACCGCGATGAGCAAAGCCAACGAATTGAACCGTGCGGTGCCCGAACATCCTGGGTTGCTCGAGACCAATGCCGAGGCCCGAACCACTTGCACGGACGACGTCTGCATCACGTGCTCAGATGAGGGCCTTGTCGTTGAAGTCAGGGCCGTCCACGACGGGCGGGCCGAGGTACTGGTCAACGGCCGGACCGAGACGGTCGACGCCAGCCTGGTGGACGCCGGGCCTGGCGACCTCCTGTTGGTCCACGCGGGGGTGGCTATTACACGCCTCGACACCCCTCGTCTTCTCACCGGCGATGCCCCGTGACGGTCGCCGACGATGCCACCTCCCCGGGCCGGAAGCGGAGGTTTTCGACCGCATAGAGGCTTTCCGGCGGCGCCGGCCGCGGCTGTTGGACTCTGTCATCACCCTGGCCCACGGCGCCGGAGGAAAGGCTTCAGCGGCCTTGATCGACGCCGTTTTCCTGGCCGCCTTCGCACCTGGCCCAGGCACCCTCCAGACCGACGCCGCCATCGTGGACCTACCCTCGGGTGAAAAGTTGGCGTTCAGCACCGACTCGTTCGTGGTCAAGCCGCTGCGTTTCCCTGGCGGCTCGGCCGGCCACCTGGCGGTTCACGGCACCGTGAACGACCTGGCCGTGATGGGGGCGCGCCCCCTGGCGCTATCGGCTGCGTTCGTGCTCGAAGAGGGCTTCCCGATCGATGCACTGCGCCTGATCGTGGCCGACATGGCCGATGCAGCTGCGTCTGCCGGCGTGCTCATCGTCACGGGCGACACCAAGGTTGTCGACCACGGAGCGGCCGATGGCATGTACATTTCGACCTCAGGTATCGGCCTCATTCCTGAGGGTCGCTCGCTGTCGGCGGAACTGGTCAAGAAGGGTGACGTGGTCCTCATGTCGGGCACTATGGCCGACCACGGCATGGCCGTCATGCTGGCTCGCGGGGACCTCATGCTCGAGGCCGACATCGTCTCCGACACGGCCCCTCTCAACGCCCTAATGGAGCGATTGTTGGCCGCTGCCCCGTCCACACGCTGGCTGCGCGATGCCACCCGGGGCGGAGTGGGTACTGTCTGCAATGAGCTGGCCCGCGATTGCAACCTGACCGTCGTGCTGGACGAGACGGCCCTTCCGGTGCGCCCGGCCGTGGGGGCCGCCTGCGAACTGCTCGGTATTGACCCGTTGTACGTAGCCAACGAGGGCAAGTTCGTGGCTGTGGTGGCACCCGGCGAAGCTGCGGCTGCACTCGCCGCGCTGCGGGGCCATCCCTTAGGCGCCGACGCCGTCCGTATTGGCGAAATCCGGGCGGAGCCACCAGGGATCGTGGTCCTGCTCACCCAACTGGGCGGGACCCGGATCGTCGACATGCTCGTGGGCGACCCGTTGCCTCGGATCTGCTGACCCATATAGGTGGGACGACCCGACGTTCCAATTGGCGGGTAGATCGTGGTGACGAGCTAGCCGACCTTCGTCCAGGAATGCAAGGTCTTTACATAGTTAGCTCGTTCGAAAGCACCCGCGTCTGCCGATGCCGTCTGGGACACCGAGCCCCGCAACTCGGCCACCGAGCTGTACCCGTGTTCTTCTAGCCAGTAGGACAGCTCGGACTCGACAATCCTGACGTGGTCAGGTCCATGGCGCAAGATAGCCGACGTCATCATGGCAACATCGGCGCCGACCGCAATGGCCTTCACGACGTCAGTGCCGGCGTCGACCCCCGATGAAGCCGCCAACGACGGCCCGGCCCGAGCTGAGGGCGCAATATAGCTATCCAACGTAGAGGCAAGCGCTGCTCCCAAGCCCGCGATAGCTCGACCTTTGGTACCACATTCATCGTTTCCAGGTCCAGGTCGGGCTGGTAGAAACGGTTGAAGAGCACTAGCCCTGCAGCTCCCGCGCTCACCACCCTGCCGGCAAAATGGGCCAGGGATGAGTAGTACGGCGACAGCTTCACCGCTACCGGCACGGGCACGCTGGCGCACACGTTGCTCACTAGGGCGAGGTCCATCTGCTCCACTTGCCCCGCTGTCACTTGGGGATCAGTGGGGACCCGGTACACGTTCAACTCGATAGCGTCGGCGCCTGCTTCGGCCAGCAACCTGGCATAGCACGCCCAACCGCCGATGGAAGTGGCGTTGAGGCTAGCGATTATGGGAATAGTTACCTCTTTTTTGGCTTGCTGGAGAGCCTCCAGGTAACGGTCGGCAGTGCCGGTGAACTCCGGCGTGGCGGGAAAGTACCCGAGGGCTTCAGCGAAATGTTCGCTCCCTGCTTCCAGAGCGGATGACAGGCCGACCTCTTCGGCCACGATCTCCTCCTCGAAGAGCGACGGCAGCACTACGGCGCCGACGCCGGCGTCGGCCAACACCTTGATCGTGTGGAGGTCGCGCCCCCCACGGTCCGGCCGAGGCGACAACCGGCGATGATAGAGCCAGACCTAGATAGCTGGTCGTGAGGTCTACTCGAGTGGGGTAAGTCATTGCTTGACCTCCTCATAATCCTGTTCGGCCTGACCGGCGGAGCTCCCACCGAGTTCTCCGTCATCGACCTCAGGAACGGTGCGCTGCATACCCGACAGCTGCTCGTAGTAACGCCAGCGCTCGGTGACGTCAGCTTGCGCCAGAGCGCTCAACCGAGCGGCCTCGTGTGGGTGAGTTCGGGCCAGGGTGGCGTAGCGAGCCTCCGTGGCGGTGAAGTCCGCCAGGGCGAGCGACGGGGCCTTGGAATCGAGCGTGAACGGGTGCCCCGTCTCTGCGTTGGACGGGTGGAAGCGGTACAAGGGCCAGTACCCAGAACGCACGGCGTCTTTTTGGTGGGTCATCGATTTCGACATATCGATGCCGTGGGCAATACACGTCGAATAGGCGATCACCAACGAAGGGCCAGGATAGGCGTCGGCCTCGAGAAGCGCCTTCGTCGCCTGCAAGTCGTTGGCACCCATAGAGATCTGAGCGACGTATACGTTCCCGTAGGCACGGGCCACGGCGCCCAGATCCTTTTTGGCACTTTCCTTCCCTGCCGCCGCGAACTTAGCCATAGCCCCGCGCTGGGTCGCCTTGGACGCCTGGCCTCCTGTGTTTGAGTAGACCTCGGTATCAAGCACCAGGACGTTTATATTGCGGCCCGATGAAAGAACATGGTCGAGCCCACCGAAGCCGATGTCGTAGGCCCAACCGTCGCCGCCGACGATCCAGACACCTTTGCGCACCAACGCGTCAGCGAGCACAGCTAGGTGGCGGGCAGCAACAGCGGTGATGTCGTTGTCCTCCGTGGCCAGCCTGTTCAGTTCTTCCTTGAGCCGACCGACCCGCTGGCGTTGGGCAAATACGCCCTCTTCGTTGTCCTGGTCCGCGCCCAGGACCGAGGCTGCCAGCTCGGCCCTACGGCCCCCGCCAGGGTGCGAAGTAGCGCGCCTGCCGCTCGTTCCTCGGCGTCCAGCCCCATGCGGATACCGAGGCCAAACTCGGCATTGTCCTCGAACAAGGAATTGGCCCAGGCCGGTCCCCGTCCATCGCTGTTGGTGGCCCACGGGGTAGTCGGTAGGTTGCCCCCATAGATCGACGAGCAACCAGTGGCGTTGGCCACCAACATACGGTCTCCGAACAGTTGGCTCACCAGCTTCAGGTAGGGCGTCTCGCCACATCCAGCACACGCCCCTGAGAACTCGAACAGAGGCTGAAGGACCTGGGCGCCCTTTACCGAGTCGTGAGGCAACAGCGAGCGGTCCAGCTCAGGAATCGCCTTGAAGAAGTCCCAATGGGCTCGCTCTTGGTCGCGATGGGCGGCGGCCGGCTCCATGTTGATCGACTTGTGCTTGACCTCGCTCTTGGACTTCGCGGGGCACACGTCGACACAGACCCCGCAGCCGGTGCAGTCGTCTGGGGCCACCTGAATGGTCATGCTGTGGTCGGCCAGATCCTTGGAGCGGAACGGCTTGGACAAGAACCCCTCAGGTGCCCCTGCCAGCGCCTCGGGGGCGAAGACCTTCATCCGGATGCATGCGTGTGGGCAGGCGATGGCGCATTTACCGCAGTCAATGCAAATATCCGGGTCCCATATAGGGATCTCCGCCGCGATGGCCCTTTTTTCGTATTTGGCAGTCCCCGAAGGGAAGCGGCCATCCGCCGGCAAAGCAGACACTGGCAACAGGTCACCTTTGCCAGCCATGATCTTCGCCGTAACGTGGCGGACAAAATCGGAGGCAGAACCGGGAATTAAATCGATAAAAGGTGCAGCCGCAATGGTGTCCTTTGGGACCACGACCGGAGCCAGGTTCGCTAAAGCGGCATCAATGGCGGCAAAGTTGCGTTCCACGATGGTAGTGCCTCGCTTACCGTAGGCCTTTTCGACCGACACCTTGATCCTGGCCACCGCTTCGTCAATCGGCAATACCTTGGACAGGGCGAAAAAGCACGTCTGCATCACGGTGTTGATCCGGTTCCCGAGCTGGGCCTCTGCGGCAATGCGGTCACCGTCAATAACCCACAACTGGATGTGCTTTTCTTGCAGTTGGTGCTGGACGTTGGCCGGCAGCCGGTCCCAAATTTCGAGCGGCCCGTAGGTGCTGTTGAGCAGGAAGGTGGCCCCGTCCCCGGCTATGTCCAAGACGTCGACCCGATTAAGCATCCCGAAGTGGTGGCAGGCAACGAAATCAGCGTCGCTCACCAAGTACGTGGAAGTGATGGGCTCAGGCCCGAACCGCAGGTGCGACACGGTCATGGCACCCGACTTCTTCGAGTCGTACACAAAATAACCCTGTACGAAAGAGTCAGTCGCGTCCACGATGATCTTGACACTGTTCTTGTTGGCCCCAACGGTGCCGTCGGAACCAAGGCCAAAAAAGACGGCTTGGACTTCGCCCGGTGGCCTCGGCGGCCGGAAATCCCGGTCCCACGGCAGGCTCAGCGAGGTCACGTCATCGAAAATGCCTACCGTGAAATGGCGCTTGGGCCATCCGCATTCCACCCCGCGGGCCAGCTCGTCCAGGACAGCCTTGGCCATTCCGGGGGTGAACTCTTTGGAAGAGAGCCCGTAGCGTCCGCCAATGACCCGAGGCGGCGCGTTGAACTGCGGAATGGCCTCGTCCACGGCAGCGAGGACGTCGAGGTACAACGGTTCTCCGACCGCGCCGGGTTCCTTGGTCCGGTCGAGCACCGCGATAGCGCGGACCGTGGCAGGTAGAGCATCCACCAACTGCCTGGCGGGGAAGGGACGGTAGAGGCGAATGGTCACCATCCCCACCGGCTCTCCCTCCTTGACCAGGGCATCGACCGCTTCGCGCGCTGCTCCGACCGCCGAGCCCATGAGCACGACGACCCGCTCAGCGTCGGGAGCGCCATGGTATTCGACCAGGCTGTACGGGCGGCCCGTTCTCTCGGCCAAAGAGCCCATGGTTGCCTGGACGATGCCGGGGACAGCGAGGTAGTAGGGATTGGACGCCTCCCTCCCCTGGAAGAACACGTCGGGGTTTTGAGCTGTGCCGCGAATATCGGGAGCATCTGGGTTCATTCCACGGCGGCGCAGCTCAACGAGGGCGTCGTCGTCGATGAGGTCTGACATGTCTTGCGGTGTGAGCACCGCAATTTTGGCGAGCTCGTGCGATGTCCGGAAGCCGTCGAAGAAGTGAAGGAACGGTACCCGTGACCGCAGAGTCGCAGCATGGGCGATAAGGGCGAAGTCGTGCGCTTCTTGGACCGAACTGGCTGCCAGCATGGCCCAACCGGTGGTGCGGGCATGCATAACGTCGGAGTGGTCGCCGAAGATGGACAGGGCGTGAGTTGCGATCGTACGGGCGGCTACATGGATCACTGCCGGGGTCAGTTCCCCGGCGATCTTGAACATGTTGGGCACCATCAACAGGAGGCCTTGCGACGCCGTAAACGTCGTAGCGAGGGCGCCTTTTTGCAAGGCGCCGTGGAGGGTACCGGCCGCCCCTGCCTCCGATTGCATCTCAATGACGTCGGGCACCTGGCCCCAGAGGTTCGGTTTCCCAGCCGTGGCCCAATCATCGGCCAGCTCACCCATAGGAGAGGCCGGAGTTATCGGGTAGATGGCGATCACTTCTGACAAGGCATATGCCACGCGGGCTGCCGCCTCGTTGCCGTCCATACATGCTGACTGGCAGGTTTGGATTTCGCTTCCCCGGCTCATCGAACTGTCTCCTTCTCCGTCCCCGCGTGCCCTTCTTTGCCCGCGCCCTCGTCCCTGCCGTGGCGGACCACAACTACGGGGCATGAGGCGTGGGTGACGCAATATTCGCTCACCGAGCCGAGGAGAAGGCCCATGACAGCACCGTGGCCTCGGCTCCCGACCACCAACAGGTCAGCACCTTCTGCGGCCGCTAGCAGTTCTCTGCCCGCCCACCCCTCTTGGACGACGCTCGAGATCTCAACGCTTGGGAACTCGCGGCGAACTTCGCTGGTAATCCCATCAAGTTCCCGCGCCGCCTCCGGGCCCATGTCGTACGTCGCCGGTGCTGGCGTGGTTAGGGGGAACGCTGCGGGAGCATAGGTCCACGCCACTACCGCCTCGACCCTGGCCCCGGTCATCTCGGCCTGGTGTGCCGCCCAACGCAGCGCGCTCTTCGATGAGGCAGATCCGTCCACGCCCGCCACGATCCGTCCTCTCCGCCCGTTTTCCACTGTCCTTGTCATGACTCCTCCTAAGGTCCCAAGGCTCCGCCGTCTTAGCGGGATGAGCTCACAGCGCCGGCCACCCCTTTGGGTAGGGATGCGCGCCCTGCTTCCAGGCGGGCTACGGGGACCCGGAAGGGCGAGCAGGACACATAGTCCAAGCCGATATCGCTGAAGAAATGAATGCTTTCGGGGTCACCGCCGTGCTCGCCGCACACCCCCAACTCGATATCGGGCTTTACGGTGCGAGCGGTGGCCGAGGCCATTCGCACCAGCGCTCCCACACCCTGCTTGTCCAGCGTCTCGAACGGAGAAGTGCCAAAGATCCCGAGTTCCATGTACAGCGGGAAGAACGATGCCTCGCAGTCATCACGCGAGAAGCCCCATGTCGTCTGGGTCAGGTCGTTGGTGCCGAAGGAGAAGAAGTCGGCTGCCTTGGCTATGTCGCCCGCGGTCAGGCACGCCCTGGGCAGTTCGATCATCGTCCCGATAACCTTCTCGAGGGCAGTGCCGGTCTCCGCTGAGACCAGGTCTATGACGGCTTCGGCTTGCTCACGGACGTGCTCGAACTCCTGGACAGCGCCCACCACCGGGACCATTATCTCCACGCGCGGGTGGCCCCCCTGCTGTTGGCGCTGGGCGGCCGCTTCGGCAATCGCTCTTACCTGAAGCTGGACCAGGCCGGGAATGGCTAGGCACAGCCTTACACCGCGGAGGCCGAGCATGGGGTTGGCCTCGTGCAGGCGGCGGACGGCAGGCAAGAGCCTCTCGGCGTCCTCGTCGGGGTGCCCGGTAGCCCGCCCCACCGCGGCCGTTACTGAGAGCTCGGTCAGATCGGTGAGGAACTCGTGCAGCGGCGGGTCGATCAGCCGGATAGTTACCGGCAGACCGTCCATTTCCTCGAGTATGGCCACGAAATCCGCCCGCTGGAGCGGTAGCAGGGCATCGAGCGCCGCTTGGCGTTCGACGTCGTCGTGACCGGCCAGGATCAGGCGCTCGACCAAGCCCCGCCGCTCCCCGAGGAACATGTGCTCGGTACGGCAAAGACCTATCCCCCCGGCCCCGAAGGCGCGCGCGCGCCTAGCGTCGTCGGGCATGTCGGCGTTGGCCCGAACCGACAAACGGCGCCTGTCGTCGGCGTGGTCAAGCATGCGCTGAACAGATCGCACTAGCTCTCGGGTTTCTACGTCCGAGGAGGCGGCGTCAAAGGTGCCCTCGAAGAACTTGACCAGGGGCGAGGCCATGACAGGCACGGCGCCGCGGTAAACAGCGCCCGTCTTGCCGTCTATGGAAATGACATCCCCCTCGGAAACAAGCGTGCCGTCGGGGCACACAAAGTGCTTTGCCTTGACGTCGATAACAATGTCCTGAGCGGCCACGACACAAGTCTTGCCCATGCCGCGGGCGACGACGGCAGCGTGGCTGGTCTTGCCGCCGCGGCGGGTCAATATCCCTTTCGCGGCCACCATTCCGTGCAGGTCGTCGGGGTTGGTCTCGGTCCTCACCAGCACGACCGCTTCACCTTTGGCGGCCCAGCTAGCGGCCGTTTCCGAGTCGAAAACTGCCTTGCCAACTGCTGCTCCAGGGCTGGCGCCCATACCAGTGACCAGAGGTTCAGCGCCCGCCGACTGGTCGAAACGAGGGAACATGAGCTCGGCCAAACCGGCGCCGCTAACGCGTCCCAAAGCCTCGTCCATCGAGATGACCGCTTCGTCTACAAGCTGGGTGGCGATCCGGAAGGCAGCGGCGGCCGAACGCTTGCCGACGCGAGTTTGCAGCATCCACAGCTTGCCGTTCTCAACCGTGAACTCGATATCGCACAAGTCGCGGTAGTGGTGCTCGAGGGTCGCCATTATCCCGAGCAACTGCCGGTAGACGGGCGCGTTCAGTTGCTCCAGTTCTTGGAGCGGCACGGTGTTGCGGATCCCTGCGACGACGTCTTCACCTTGGGCATCCTGGAGGTAGTCACCATAAACTCCGCGGTTGCCCGTGGCAGGGTCGCGGGTAAACGCCACCCCGGTACCGGAGCTCAAGTTGAGGTTGCCGAAGACCATCGCAACCACCGTTACCGCGGTGCCCAGGTCATCGGGTATCCGCTCCTGCCGGCGGTAAATGCGAGCGCGCTCGCCGTTCCACGACCTGAAGACGGCTGTGATGGCGAGATCGAGCTGCTGGCGGGGCGACACCGGGAAATGACAGCCAGTTTCTTGGTAGACGATATCGCGGTAGGTCGACACGAGGTCTCTCAGGTCGTCGACGCCGAGGTCGAGATCGGTCGCTGCTCCCCGAGTTTTCTTCAGGTCAGACAAAGCCGATTCGAACAAACTAGCGTCAACACCCATAACTGTCTTGCCGAACATCTGGACCAAGCGCCGGTATGAGTCCCAAGCGAAGCGCTCGTCGCCCGACTGTTTGGCCAAACCCTCGACCGAATCATCGTTCAGGCCCACGTCCAAGACGGTGTCCATCATCCCGGGCATCGAGAACTTGGCCCCGCTACGCACCGACACGAGCAAAGGGTCACTCGGGTCGCCCAAGGTCCTGCCCATCTCGAGCTCGAGGCTCGCCAAGTGCTGGCTCACTTCGTCGAGGAGGCCTGGCGGTAAGACCCCCGTAGCCAGGAAGTGCCGGCAAGCCTCCGTGGTTATCGTGAAACCTGGCGGGACCGGCAAGCCCAGGTTCGACATTTCAGCCAGGTTGGCGCCTTTGCCGCCGAGCAGGTCCAACATAGTGCTGTTGCCTTCGGCGAAGTCATAAACGTGCTTTGCCATTAGCCCTCCTTCATCGGTGAAGCCTGGTTGGCCTCTGCGGCTATGGAGCACTCTCTGTCACTGAGGTCAGCTTGTCCCCCTTCAGGGGAGCTGGCCTAGGGTAAAAAGCCTCTCTCGCACCGCCCTTGGTCCTTCCTCCGGCGGCGGCCAATTGGGACTTTCGGCCCTTCTCCTTGACGCTCCTAAAAACCGATGAACCTTGGGGAGGAGGAGTGCAAGCTGAATGGCTACCGTTGAAGCTGAGAGGCCTTTGGCTGCGGTCTATGGCACCGCAGGGAGCGGGCGCGCCGGGGCGGGGCCTCTCGTCGAGGCCGTAAACCGCGTCATCGACCGCCGCGAGATCACAACCGTTTTCCAGCCTCTCGTGGACCTGGAAACGGGGGCCGTGGTGGGCTACGAAGCCTTCGCGCGGGCCCGGCCGGGAGTGCAGTCGAGCGTCCCCTCAAGCTGCTGGAAGGAGCTCGCCTGGCCGGGCGCCTGGCCGAGTTTGACTGGATGTGCGCCGCCGCGGCCTGCGACGCCGTCCTGTGCGCACACCTGCACCGCTCTATGACGATCTTTATAAACATCCAGCCCGCGACCATGCTCACGACGTGCCCCGAAGACCTTCGTGCTGCCATCTGGCGGGCGCAGAGCAACCTCCGGGTCGTGGTGGACATGAACGAGGCCGCCCTCACCGACGACCCGGGGTCGCTCCTTGATGCCGTGCGGGTGGTCCGGGAGGCGGGTTGGGGCATCGCGATCGACAACGCGGTCGCCGACCCGGCTTGCCTGGCTATGCTGCCCCTGGTCCGGCCCGACGTTCTGAAGCTCGATTTCCGGGGCCTGAGGGACCGTTTGCCCGAATTAGCCAAGATGGGCGACGGAGCGCGGGCGTTTGCTGAGCAAACAGGGGCGGCGGTGCTGGTCCAAGGGATAGAAGAACTGGACGATATCGGCGCCGCCCGTATGGCGGGGGCGATGTTCGGCCAGGGATGGTTCTTCGGGCGCCCGGGCCCTTTACCCGACAAAGCGGTCGTGCCTACATCGGTCTTCCCGCTCGTCCAGGCCGCGCCCGTCCTCGACCATTCAACCCCGTTCGGCATTATCACCGAGCACAACCCGGCCATAATTGCCGAGGAACGCCACTTGGTCCCGCTCATGCGCAGCGTCGAGGACCAGGTTGACACGAACGGGCCTCCGGCACTCCTTCTTGAGGCGCTTGAGGATGGATGGTCCCGGCAGCCGGGTACCTCTGTCCGCCTGAGACAGCTGGCAGAGAGGGCGGCCTTTTTTGCTGTCCTGGGCGCTGACATCGGTGTCTCCCCCCCGACCAGCCCGACCGCCCGAACTGGCTCGCTGGGCCCGTCCGATCCCCTGGCTTCAGAATGGGATGTCGTTGTCCTGGGCCCACATTACGCGGTGGCGGCGTCAGCAAGGCCGGTAGATAGCGCTGCCACCGGGCCCGGCCGACTTTATGAATACGCCGTAACTCACGACCGCGACACCATCGTTCGCGCCGCCCAGGTGATGTGGGCCCGGCTACCGAGGCGAGCCCCGACGCTCGGCGTCGAACTGTAACCGGCACAGGAGCTGCGCCTCGACGGGCTCCCGGCTCGCTACTGTTCCACCGTGAACCCTAGGAGCGAGTGACCTGCTTACTCAATAATTCGCGTTCCTGGTCGCAGAGCGCCCGGTAAGTCTCTCCGAGTTCCGGGCCAAGGTTGCTGTCCAGCCTGAAGTAAGCCAGCTCATCAAGTTGTTGCCTCACCAGCGTAAGAGTCACTGTTCCGCTCATGTCCCTAGCGTGCCTGGCGCGACCCGGGGTAGCTAGGGCCATTTGTCCCTTAGCGCCGGGCCCTAGGCAAGCATGCACTGCTCTAGAGTGAGGTGGTAGTGGTGCAGCCAGCTACGGAGACCGCCTCTGACCGGCAAGTTGGGCACCTGCTAGGAGCCATCTTTTCCGCTTGTCCCGATGCGGTCCTGGTCGTGGACCATGCCGGAACGATCGTGCTCTCAAACCCAGCGGTCACCTGTTTGTTCGGCTACTACCCCGAAGAGCTGGTCGGTGAGCCGGTCAACGTCTTGCTCCCTCCGGGTAACAAAGCTCGTCACTTAGACCACCTTCGGGATTTCTTCGCCGCGCCACGAGCACGTCATATGGGTATCGGGCGTGAGCTCGCAGGGCGGCACCGCGACGGCACCGAGTTCGCAGTGGAGGTAAGCCTCACCCCGGTCGAGGTCCGGGGCACCCGGTACGCCGCCGCTTTCGTGCGAGACGGGCGGGAGCGTCAACGTGGCATAGACAGTCTGCACGCGGTGAACGAAGTGACCCAGAGCCTGCTCGTGGGGACAAGATCGGGCGAGGTACTTCCCCTGGTGGCGCGACGCGCCCGCCGCCTCACCCACTCGGACGCCTCCTGGATCGTCACCCCGTCTGGCCCGGGCAACCTGGTCGTTAGTGCCGTGGACGGACCTGGTACCGAGGTGCTGCTCGGTACTGCCCTTTCCCCAGACAGCAGCCGGTCAGCCGAAGTGATGCGCACGGGAGCCCCCGAGATGATCGAGGACCTCTTCACCGCAACCAACGTCCCCGACGCCGTGGTCGAGCTCAACCTCGGCCCCGGCCTTTATGTGCCACTTGTCGCTGACGAGCGCCGGCTGGGCGCGCTCGTCCTTGGCCGGGTACGAGGTGGCGCCCCGTTCGGCCCGCTCGACATAGCCTTGGCCGCAGTGTTCGCCAGCTCCACTGCGGCGGCTCTCGAGCTCGCCGAAGTTCGCGCCGAACTGGAACGTACAGGCATCGTCGCTGAAGAAGAGCGGATCGCCCGCGACCTACACGACACGGTCATCCAGGACATCTTCGGGGTCGGGTTGTTGCTACAGGCGGCACGGTCGTCGTCTACTGGGCTAGTTGCGGAACGCATCGACGAGGCGGTCGACCGCCTTGACTCAATAATCAGAGAGATCCGCAATACAATCTTCCGCTTGCCGCGCCGGGCTGCCGGTGCCCAAGGGCTGCACGATGAAATGCTGCGGCTAGTGGACAAGTACGGCGAAGAGCTCGGGTTTATGCCCCGGGTTGGGTTCCATTGCCCAGTGGACGCTGTTGTGCCGGAGGCTGTTGCTGCTCAGTTGCTCCAAGTCATCGGTGAGGCCCTGTCCAACATGGCACGCCATGCTCAGGCCACGACGGCCGACATGGTCCTGGAGATCGGAGACGGCTGGCTCTCGTTTTCACTGGTGGACGACGGCATCGGGCCGCCTAATGCTCCGACCGCAGGACACGGCCTTAGGAACATGTCAGCGCGGGCGCATAATCTGGGTGGCACGTGCACCATATCGAGGCACGAGCCCACGGGAACGATCGTGGAGTGGCGAGTCCCCGTCTAACTAGGGCACCTTCGGCCCCACGAATAATGACGTACGGCCCTGGTCGTTATCGACGGCGGCCTGTCATCCTGGCCTCATGACAACTCGCATAACCAATACGAAGCAGCCAAAAGGCCGCGTTGTAGTTGGAGTCGACTGTTCTGAAGCGTCCAAGGGACCATTGCTTTGGGCGGCACGTCAAGCCGAGCTCACGCAGGCGTCACTGGAAGTCGTGTTGGCCTGGAAGCCACCTTTGATGGCTGACGCTTATACCGTACCGGCGCCAGCTGGCGTTGACCCCGAGTCCCAAGGCAAACTGGTGCTGGACGCAATAATCCATAGCGTCTTGGGCGAACCTGACGACCTCGAAATAGTGCCCATTGTGACCAGGGGCCCTGTCGCAAAAACGTTGCTGCGTATCGCCAAGGGAGCAGATCTTCTAGTCGTGGGGACCAGGGGTCACTCGCCGTTAGTCGGCATGCTCTTGGGGTCAGTAAGCGAGCACTGCGTGGGCCATGCTACGTGCCCTGTCGCGGTCATCCACCACGATGAGAAGGCTGCCTGAGCAGCCCGATCGTTTCCATAAACAGCTATGAGCTCACGCTAAGAGCGGTACCGCCCGGGCAGGGGCCTTGATCGGGGCCGGGCGCCCAAGATGATAACCCTGCGCGTAGTCGACCCCCAGGCTGCGTAGTCGAGACAGGGTCTCTTCGTCCTCCACGCCCTCGGCAATCGTCTTGCAGCCGAAGCCTTGGGCGAGGTTGACGATGGCCTTGACGACGTGCTCGTTGGCTGTGCTACCGACGAGGTCGCGGACAAACTCAATATCGATCTTCAGGTACTCGATAGGGAGCCTCTTGACATGGGTAAAGGTCCCGAAGCCGGTCCCGAAATCGTCGAGCGCAACCTCGAAGCCGCGAGCCACAAGGCCACGGGCGAAATCCTCACCCTGGCTGATGTCGCGCATTAGCGCCGTCTCGGTGATCTCGAACATCAGCTTCGATGGGTGGGCGCCCGCTTCGTCGACCTCGTGGTCGATCAGGGCCAACATGCCCGGGCTGACTACCGATTCCGCCGACAGATTAACGCCTACCCGGCGCCCCTGAGCAGCGAGGCGCGCGCCTTGCCTGACCACCCACCGGTCAATCTCAGTAATCAGCCCGTACCTTTCGGCCACTCCCAGAAAAGCCCCAGGGGCGATGATCTGACCGTCCCGGCCCACCATGCGCAGCAGGAGCTCCTCGCTGGGATCGGCCCCGGTAAGCGGGACGATCGGCTGTGAGTAGAGCACGAGCCTGTCCTCGTCCAGGGCTTCGCGGATGCGCCCAACCCAGCTCAGCGCGTCCAGCTCCCGCTTGACCCGGAGCCGTTCTGCCTTCTCCTCAGTGATGTCGCGGAAAACGACCACGGTGCCGGCACCACCGGCGTCTGTCGTGATCGGCGCCGCCGAGTAAGAGACCGGCAGAAATGACCCGTTCTTGCACGTGAACAGCAGGTCTTCTTCATGCATGGCCTGACCCTCAGTTCGGACCTTGTTATGCGCGGATTCCACCTCGGACAGGATCGGCCGGCCGTCCTCGTGCTGAGTGTGGATCACGTCGTGAAGATGTTTGTCTTTCAAGTCTTCGTCGGTCCAGCCAAGCATCCTCGTCACCGCTGCGTTCATATACGTCATCCGGCCATCCTCGTCGGTGGCGATAAGGCCCTCAGCCATCTGGTTGAGCGCTATCGAGCGGAACTCGTCGGCTTGTCGTCTCTCGGTGACATCGACGACGATGATGCCCACGCCAATGACCTCTTTGTCCAGGTGGACCGGGTAGTAACTGGCAAGCCAATGCCGCTTGCCGTCGGGCGCTCCGCGCAAATCCCCGCTCACTTCGATATTCAGGACAGCTTCGTCTTGTTCGAGGACCCGGCGGTAGACCGCTTCTACCTGGGGCCATATTTGCGGCACTATCTCCGCGACGGTCTTTCCGACCTGGTCGCGGGCACAAGATCCGGTGGTCGCTGCCAGCACTTCGTTCATGTGAACGAAACGGCACTCCCGGTCCACGAACCCGAGCCCGATGGGGGCACTGGCCTGCCAGGTTTCCAAGGTGCTCAACGCCTCGGCGGTGCGCCGCTCCGCCTCCTTCAGGGCCTTGACTTGTTCGATGTGCAGGCTAAGGTCGCGCGCGATCGTGGACGCCCCGATGACGGCGCCGTCTTCGCCGATCACAGGTGACACAGTGACCGACACCGGGACGATGGCGCCATCCTTGCGCCGGCGCTCGGTGTGGAGTGCCCTGGTGGTCCTTCCCTGCGCGACCTCGGCCATAATCATGGCCAGCTCCTCTGGCCGGTCCTCGGGGACCAGGACCGAGATATCGCGACCGATCATCTCGGCAGCCTCGTAGCCGTAGAGCCGTTCTGCCGCAGCGTTCCAGAAGATAACCCGGCCGTCTGGTGTCTTGCCGATAATGGCATCGTCAGAGGACCTGACGAGGGCGCTTAGGAACGGCTCGGCGTCGATTTCGTCCAAGCCGTTGGCTCGAACGACAGGGTTCACTAAGCCCTTATCGGCAGGACCAGAGACCAACTAAAGGCCCTTCTAGAGTTGCGCAGGTCCTTCGGCCAGAAGGGAGCACCTTGAAGCCGATAGAAAGCTAAGCGCAACTTAGGCCGAAAGTCCTGGTCCCCAGTGACTTTCTCCCGGGCCAGCGGAGGCTACTCAGGGCGCAGATTAGTGGTAACAGGTCATAAACAG
Organism: uncultured Acidimicrobiaceae bacterium; assembly: GCA_963834735.1. Lineage (GTDB taxonomy): Bacteria > Actinomycetota > Acidimicrobiia > Acidimicrobiales > Palsa-688 > Fen-671. The sequence goes on from CAWICT010000006.1 coordinate 288,812, forward strand.
ACCGAAGGAGCAGAAAGCCATGCCAGTAAGGGTCGGTATCAACGGTTTTGGTCGCATCGGGCGCAACTTCCTACGCGCCGTCCTAGAAGCTGATGCGAACGTCGAGATTGTGGCGGCCAACGACTTAGCTCCCACCGCCACCAATGCTCACCTCCTCAAGTACGATTCCACCTTCGGCGTGCTGGCTGACGAAGTGAAGGTGTCCAAGGACACCATCGCGGTTGGCTCGCACAGCTTCAAGGTGTTCGCCGAAAAGGACCCGGCCAATATTCCCTGGGGTGACCTGGGAGCCGACGTGGTCATCGAGTCCACTGGCAAGTTCACCAACGGCGACAAGGCGAGAGCACACTTGGGCTCCGGAGCAGGCCACGTGATCATCTCTGCCCCTGGGACCAATGTTGACGGCACCTTCGTGGTCGGTGTCAACGACGACAGCTTCGACCCGCTTGTACACAGGATCATCTCCAACGCCAGTTGCACGACAAACTGCTTCGCTCCGATGATCAAGGTCCTGGACGACGCCTTCGGCGTGGAGAAGGGCCTTATGACCACCGTCCACGCCTACACCAACGACCAAAACCTCCTCGACCTGGTGCACAAGGACCTGCGCCGAGCACGGGCGGCGGCTAACAACATCGTGCCTTCCAGCACAGGTGCCGCCAGAGCTACCAGCCTGGTGCTGCCCAATATGCAGGGGCGCCTGGACGGCTCTGCTCTCCGGGTACCGGTCCAGGACGGGTCCATCACCGACTTCACAGGCATCCTGGCTCGAGAAGTCAGCGTGGACGAGGTCAACGAGGCCTTCAAAAGAGCCGCCTCTTCCGGACGCCTGTCCAAAGTGCTCGTCTACACAGAAGATCCCATCGTCAGCTCGGATATCGTCGGCTCGCCGGCCAGCTGCACATTCGACTCCAAGCTGACGATGGCCCACGGTTCGCTGGTCAAGGTCTTTGGTTGGTACGACAACGAGTGGGGTTACTCCAACCGCCTGATCGACTTGGCGCTTATCGCCGGTCGGGCCTCAGCCCATGCTGCTACCTCAGCTTGAAGAACCATTGTCATCAAAGGTCAAAGCCATCAGTTCCAGGCCACCGCCCAGTTCGCCGGCACAGCCGCACTCGGGACATACACCGATATGGCCGGCGATGTCGCCTGGCCCCAGCTCCCCGTCAAAGCCACAACGGCACCTCATGACTGCAGGTAACTCTTCGAGCGTGAGCTGGGCCTGACAAAGGCAGGCGTCACCCGACTCGGCGAGCTGCGCCGCCAGGATGGCGAAGCTGTCCGACAGCTCGCTCGAGCCCATTCCTGGCGGGCACCGGACCGCGACCACCAGGACCGGCCGGCCCTGCGCCAAGGTCGCGCACTCATTCACAAGTTCTTCGGCGAGAGATGCTTCATGCATGCGCAGCGCCCCTGGCGTGTGGTGCCCGCGCATGGCCGCTGCGCCGCGAAATGCTCGGTCCCAAGACGACATTGGGGCGCTCGGAGACGTTGGCGATCGCCAAACGCACGGCGGCCGCGGCTCGAGGGATTGCCGCATCCACCAGCGGGGATAAGCCCGTACCGAGGCCCAAGGCGACGACCCCTACCGTAACAACCGCACCGAGGGGCGCGGTCCCGAACAGGTAGCAAGACAAGGCAAGCAAGTTGGTCGGGGTTAAGTCCTCCCAGCAACTTGCTGCCGCCGGCTGGCCCGGCTCCGGCCCGGCAGGCTCCCCAAGCAGCTGCAACGAGACTGACCCGCCAGGACGTCCGTCGTGGGCAGCGTCGATGAAAACCGCGAACCTCGAGCGGGATATGTCGAGCGCCATCTCGGGGAGCAACTGGTGAGCACCGATGATCGTTGCACTTGCGAGGCCGACAACGCTGTTCTTCTGCTGCAATAGGGCGGTCGCGACCTCTTGGCCGACACCGTCGTCGCCCCTGAGCGGGTTCCCGTAGCCCACTATCCATATTGGCCCACTTCGCATGTCCGACCTCCTCCAGTCCTTAGTAGGCAGCTCAGCCGCGGGTCACACGGCGGACTAGCTGGCCCTCGGGGCTCACGATCTCGAGCGACAACGGCATTTGCCCGATCGCATGAGTCGAGCATGAAAGGCAGGGGTCGTACGTTCGAATGACCGCCTCCACCCTGTTGAGCGCTCCCTCGCTTACGTGGTCGCCTTTAATGTAGTGGCGCGCCACCTCCAAGATGCTCCTGTTCATGGCGAGGTTGTTATGGCCCGTAGCGATGATCAGGTTCACCCACTCCACGATCCCGTCACTGTCAACGCGGTAGTGGTGAAAAAGAGTGCCCCTCGGAGCTTCTGAGACGCCGACTCCCTCGCGCCGGTTGATGGCAGCGTGCGCCCGCACGTCGTCGCCCAGGATGTCAGAGTCGGAAAGCAGCTCATCAATCATGTCGATGCAGTGGACAACCTCGATCAGGCGAGCCCAGTGGTAGTAAAAGGAACTGTTCGGGTAGCGGCCAAGGCGCGCGCGGTACTCGGCCAATTCGCTGTCCGCTGCCCGTGTGCCCAATTGGTCGACGACGTTGAGCCGGGCGAGGGGCCCCACCCGATAAAGACCTTCTGGGTAGCCAAGGGGCTTGTAGAACGTTGACTTCAGGTACGACCACGGCTCCACCGCTTCCCCGATGTAGTCCCAGTAATGGCGAGGGTCACCTTTGTCCATGAGCACCAGCCCATCGCTATCGATGACCCGGAGATCGCCATCGGAGTACGCAGCGTTGCCGGTCTCGTGCACGAGGCCCATGTACAGGCTTGGGAAGCTCCCGAAGCATGCCGCCTCTTCTACCCAAGACGCCAGATTGGCCTTGAACCATTCGAGCGTCCGCGCTGCTCGGGTACGAGCATCTGGCAGGGTCGCAAGGATGGCGTCTCGTTGGGAAACCTGGAGCGGAGCGCTTACTCCGCCGGGGACTACCCAGGCAGGATGGACGCGCTTGCCACCCAACCCCTCGATTATTTCCTGGCCGAACTTGCGCAACGCTATCCCGTCCCTGGCGAGCTCGGGCGCCCTTTCCACAACCCCGACGATGTTGCGCGTGACGGGGTCATGGTCGAAGCCGAGGAGCAGGTCAGGAGACGAAAGGTGGAAGAAACTGAGAGCGTGCGACTGGACGATCTGGGCCAGGTTCATTATGCGGCGCAGCTTGACGGCCACGGGCGGCACCGAAACTCCGAGTATCTCGTCACAGGCTTTTGCCGACGCAATGAGGTGGCTAACAGGGCAGATGCCGCAGATGCGAGCCATCAAAGACGGCATCTCGTAGAGGGGACGGCCCTGCGCGATGCGCTCGAAACCCCGGAACTGCGTTACGTGGAAATGCGCATCTGCCACCTCGCCGGCCTCGTCGAGGACGAGGGTGATCTTGGCGTGGCCCTCTATCCGACTGACTGGTTCGATAACTATTTCGCTCATCCGTGCCTCTTTCGGTCAGCCGAACCTTGAGACCTGGGCCACGTCCGGCAGGTGCCCGTCCAGCAACCCGACGATCACCTCAAATATCCGGTCGGCCGACGGCGGGCACCCGGTCACGAACACGTCCACCGGCACCCACGCGTGTACCGGCAGCGACTCGGCGAGAAGAGCGGGCACATCCTCGACCGGGATCTGCTGGTGCAGCGTGGCGTTCTCAAGGTAGGCCCGCTCGAGCACTGCCTTGGGCCCGATCGGGTTGCGCATCCCTGGGACGTTGCTGGTCACAGCGCAGTCACCCAGCGCCACGACTATACGGGTGCGTTCGCGGACCTCGAGGATCTTGCGCAGGTCGTCGGCGGAGCTGACTGCGCCTTCCACCAGGGTAATGTCCACACCTTGCGGGAACTCTTTGGCGTCCACCAGGCAGCCGTAAACGAGGTCGGCGCGCCCGACAAGCTCCAACAGGCGCTCGTCAATGTCGAGGAACGACATGTGGCAACCGGAACAGCCGTCCAACCAAATAGTCGCCAGCCGTGGCCTGCGTTGACCGTTGGCCCCGGTCTGGCCGTTGGCCCCTCCTTGGCCGTTGTCGGGGGCTTCAGTCATGGCCAAGCCGCTGTTTCTCGACAAGATACGGGAGGTAGGGACGGCGGGCCTTGGGTTCCGACACCGAGCGGCCCTTTTCGAAAAGTGCCCCTGTGGGGCATACTTGCACACACTTACCGCAGCTCGTGCAGGTCGTAGAGCTGCCCCAAGGCGTCCCGAGGTCGCTGACCAGGCGGGCGCTAACTCCCCGCCCCATAATGTCCCAGGTATGGGCCCCCTCGATCTCATCGCACACGCGCACGCAGCGGGTGCAAAGGATGCAGCGGTTTTGGTCGAGCACGAAACGCTCATGGGTGGCATCCACGTCAATGGAAGGGTGCAGCCCGGCAAGCTCGAAATGGGTCAGCCCGAGCGAGCTTGCCTGTTCTTGCAGTTCACAATTGTGATTGGCCACGCACACTGCGCAGATATGGTTGCGCTCCACGAAGAACAGCTCGATCACTGTCTTGCGGTATTCGACCAAGCGCTCGGAGGTAGTAGTGACCACCATCGCCTCTTCGACCTTGGTCGCGCAGGCGGGGAAGAGCTTGGGGCTCCCGGAGATTTCGACCATGCAAAGCCGGCACGCTCCGACGTCGCTCAGCCCGTCGAGGTGGCAGAGCGTCGGGATGCGGATGCCGTTTTCTTTTGCGGCAGACAGCACGGTTTGGTCCGAAGTGGCAGCAACATCTTTGCCATCGATTACGAGTGTTCGTACCTCGCTCATTGACCACCTCCGTCGTTCGGAGCCTCAGCGCCCACCGGTACGGCTACCGCACCACGCCAGGGCTCGGAGCTGATCTGGCAAACGCCGGCTGGACAAACGCGATCGTCGATGTGGGACAGGTACTCGTCCCTGAAGTAGCGAAGCGTGGAAAAAACAGGATTGGGCGAACCCTGGCCCAGGCCGCACAAGCTCGTCGCTTTTACCATCGCAGCCAACCTTTCCAGTTGCTCGAGATGAGCCCGGATCGCCCTCCCAGAACTGATCCGGTCGAGCAACCTGTACATCTCCTCGGTGCCGACACGACACGGGAGGCACTTCCCACAGGACTCCTCCCGGCAAAAGTCCATGAAGAACTTGGCAACGTCGACCATGCACGCCGTGTCGTCCATCACGATCATCCCGCCCGATCCCATGATCGAACCCGCTGCGGCCAGGGTTTCGTAATCGACAGGCATATCAAGAAGGCTCTCCGGCAGGCATCCACCGGAAGGCCCCCCCGTTTGTACCGCCTTGAACCGGCGGCCGTGCGCCAAGCCGCCCCCAATGTCGAACACGATGTGACGGAGCGTGAGGCCCATCGGCACCTCGATCAGCCCGGTATTGACGACCGCTCCAGTCAAAGCGAACACTTTTGTACCCTTAGAGCGCTCCGTGCCTATCGCGCTCAACCACCCGCCTCCGCGGGTAATGACGGCGGGGATGTTGGCGAATGTCTCGACATTGTTTATTAGCGTGGGACATCCCCATAGGCCCGACGCCGCAGGGTACGGCGGTCGCGGCCTGGGGGTGCCCCTCCCTCCCTGTATTGAGGCGATGAGGGCGGTCTCCTCTCCGCACACAAAAGCGCCGGCGCCGATGCGCACCTCGACATCGAAAGCAAAACGGGTACCGGCAATGTCATGTCCGAGAAAGCCGTCGTGCTCGGCGTGGCGGATGGCGCTAGTCAGCCGCTTCACCGCCAAGGGGTACTCCGCCCGAACGTAGACGTAGCCCTGGCTTGCGCCGACCGCGTAACCTGCTATCGCCATGCCTTCCAGCACCTGTTGTGGGCAGCTCTCCAGCACGCTGCGGTCCATGAAAGCGCCCGGGTCTCCCTCGTCGGCATTGCAAACGACAAACTTCCCGTCCGCACCGGCGGCGGCCTTCGCCACCGTCCTCCATTTGAGGCCTGTGGGGTAGCCGGCTCCGCCCCTCCCGCGAAGGCCGCTGTCCACGACCTCGGCGATCACGTCGTCGGGCGTCATCGTGGTCACTGCCTTGGCAAGGGCCCCGTAACCGCCGCTGGCGACGTAGTCCTCCAGGCTCTCGGGGTCGACCGAACCGCAGCGCTCGAGCACGACCTTCACCTGGCTCGAAAAGAAGGGGTCATCGGCTACCGAGCGCCCACCTAACCTCTCACCGGCAATGCTGAGGAACAGCTCTCCCTCTCGAACCGGGCCGCCCGTTTGCACGCGCTCGAACAACCTGCCCTGCTCGGGCACCTGGACCAGTGGCCCTGCCGCGCACAGCCCCAGGCAGCCGACCCTGCGTACGGCTACGTCGGCCATCCCAGCGGCGAGGACGCTTTCGCGCAGCTCCTCGAAGACCTGGTCGGAGCCCATGGACAGGCAGCCGGCTGCCTGGCAGACGTTGGCTGATGCCCTCACCGGCCCTGCCGGCACGAGCGGTTCCGATTGCCTCCGGTGCCGAGGCAGGGAGGGCGCCTCGGCACCACCAGGACCAGCGGCTGCAGTGCTGTCGGCAGCCGGACGGGTTCCAGCGACGGCGTCGTCAGTCATAGTCTCCCCAGCAATGACGCCAGCTCAGCCGGCTCCACCTTGCCGTGCACCTCCCCGTCGACCACGACCGCTGGTGCCAGGCTGCAGGCCCCCAGGCACCGCGCCTTCAGGAGTGAGATCCGCCCGTCAGGCGTCGTTGCCCCAGCCTCTATCCCTAGTAGGCCGCGGACCTCGGCCAGCAACGCCCCAGCGCCGTTGATGTAGCACGCGGTGCCAGTACACACGACACAGGTATGAAGGCCTTGTGGTTTCAGGGTGAAGTGCGAGTAAAAAGTAGCGACGCCGTACACCTTGCTCGGGGGCACTCCGAGGCAGTCCCCGACGTACAGCAAGGCCTCGTCGTCCAGGTAGCCGAAGACCTCCTGGGTAGTGTGCAACACCTCGATCAGCCCGTCGGGTCGGTAGCCAAGCCGTCGCATCCTTACGTCGACCTGCCGCCAACGCTTGTCGTCGCTCGGAGCTGACCGGCCAGCAACTGCGGTCGAAGCCAATCCAGCCTCCTAAAGTGATCCGCCTACGACAGCGGCTATTTCGCCAAGCTATCGCAAGGGGGGACGTCGGGGCCTGGGGCCAAAAGCCCTCATTTGTCTGGCCGTTCGGCCCACTACCGAGGCGCGACGCCTAACATCCAAGGGATATGACCGGAACAGGAACAGCAGGGACAGCGCCCGCCCACCGGCACCACGGTCGACGAATTGTTGTCGGCGTGGACGGTTCGGAGTCGTCCAAGGACGCATTGCGATGGGCCGCCCACCAAGCGGAGCTGACGGGTGACTCACTCGAGGCCGTAATCACCTGGGAGATCACCCCCAACTCCTACGGCGTCGCCCTGCCCCTGCCAAGCGACTATGACCCAGCCGCCATCGCAAAGCAGACGCTCGGCGAGACGATCGTGGATGTCCTTGGGGAAAGCGGGGGGGGCCACGTCCTTGCCCGGGTCGTAGAAGGCTCGCCGGCACGTTCGCTTCTCGACATTTCCAAGGGCGCCGACCTGCTGGTCCTAGGTAGTCGAGGCCACGGGCCGTTCGTCGGGATGCTGCTCGGTTCGGTAAGCGAGTACTGCGCAGCCCACGCAACATGCCCTGTCGTCGTGGTCCGCCACCAAGGCGACGATGTGGACCAACCCAGCGCCGGGGCTTGAGCCCCCATCTGAGGAGACCTTCGGCCCTGTAACGACCGTGCCCACCGTGGGACGATGGTTTGACACCCCAAGTTGGGGCGCCCCCAAGTAGAAGGGAGGCGAACATGAGCCAGTGCCACGATCCTTATGACGCGATCGACGGGCCGAATGACGCGATCGACGGGCCGACAGTCATAGCCATCGCCGAGAGCCGAGCACCGAATGGCGCACAGTGCCACGACTCTTACGAAAGCGTTGGGTTGACGACGGCCGATCCACTGGCCGTGGCGGCTAAAACCGTCACGACAACAAAACGCGTTGCAGCAACGAAGAACGGGCGTCCCCGCGGGCGGATCGTCGTCGGCGTGGACGGATCAGGTGCGTCGAGGGACGCCCTGCGATGGGCCGCTCGCCAGGCCCAATTGACAGGCGCTTCGCTAGAAGCCGTGATCAGCTGGGAGATCGCTGCAACAACCTATTACCCCGCACCCTTACCGAGCGGCTACGACCCCGCGTCCAACGCCAAGAATGCTCTCAACGAGACCCTCCATAGCGTCCTCGGCGAGCCTGACGGTTTGGACATAATTCCTGCGGTCATCCAGGGGCCAGCTGCCAGCACGCTTCTCCAGGAGGCCAACGACGCCGACCTGCTGGTTGTTGGGAGCCGCGGCCACGGGCCGCTCGTCGGGATGCTGCTCGGGTCGGTGAGCGAGCAGTGCATGACCCACGCCACTTGCCCAGTAGTAGTGGTCCACGAGAGCTTTCGCGCAGCCTGAGGATTCCGAACTCGCCAATAGCTTTAGCCGCTTGAGGCGAGCTGTAATGGAGCGCACCTCCTAAAACGGGGCCGTCTGGCTTACTTTTCCATGGTGGCCGGACCGGTTGGCGCGACTTCTATTCGCCTTTGCGCATAGAAATGAGCCTGGCGCGAGGAAGGCGGAGTTAGCCTTGAGTTCATGTTGGCGCAAGGCTGGCGTGTGCACGATGGCATGTGACACCCAACCGCGTTGGGTTTGAGAGGCTCAAAGCCGTCGGCCTCGATCAGGAGATGTAGCCGTGACTGCGACAAAGAACTCAGCAAAGCACGGCCGACCTCGACGAGCGCCCCGGCGTCGCCGTTTGCTTCGGCTTCGTTCTCTGCTGGCCATCCCGGCCCTGTTGATCTGCGTGCTCGGCATATCTCTTGTCGGGGCTGCCCTTTCACCAGGCAACCAGGACTTTGAGGCCAAGTGGGCCGACTGGTTACGTGCCCATCACGCTGGGCTGTTGGCGCAGCGCTTCGAGGAGATCTATTACTCGGCCACAGCGCCATCCAAAGGGGGCCAACCGAAGAGCCTCAACAAGATCCCGGTGACGGTCGGCGGCCCGACTACCACTACTGCCCCACCCCCGGCGCCCGTCTCCAGTACCATTGCGCCGCTACCTACGACGACGACGACGACTGACCCACCGGGGCTCCCAGCGCCGGCGCCGGTCCCCCTTGTGGTCCAGCCGGCGTTGGCAGGCGAGGGGGACTGGCAAGCTACGGGGCCGCTGGTGCACGGGGTGCCGGCGATGTACGTTGCCCAGTTCCGAGCGGACGACATTTACACGAGCCAGATCACCTCTGCGGTCTGGATCGACCCCAAACTGCTCCGGCTCGAACTGGTCCCCGGTTCGACCGAACCGGGAGGCACATGGGCCCACTCCCCATATGTGACCCCGTCCGAATTGCCTCACTTGGTGGCAGCTTTCAACGGAGGCTTTCGCTTCCAGGACGCCCGCGGTGGCATATACCTCGAGGGCAGGGCGGGAGTGCCTCTTGTCCCCGGCGCCGCCTCATTTGTCATTTACAAGGACGGCCGAGTCAACATCGGTGACTGGGGGACAGAAGTCTCCACGTCACCGGCTGTCGAATCGGTCCTGCAGAACGTTGTCTTGCTGGTCGACCACGGCCAATTGGCCCCCTCAGCCACTTACACGGACAATGCGATCTGGGGCTATACGCTCGGCGGTGGCTACGTTGTGCCCCGCAGTGGTATCGGGGTGACAGCCGACGGGGCCCTGGTCTATGTTGCTGGGCCAGCGTTGACAGCCAAGTCCTTGGCCGAATCTCTCCAACGCGCGGGGGCGGTGCGGGCCATGACGCTCGACATCAACCCCGAATGGGTGACATTCAACTTTTACGCTCACCCCGCCGGCCAGGCCGGCCAGGTTACGGGCACCAAGCTCTACCCGGAGATGCAGCGGCCCGCCGACCGTTACCTCCCGCCCGTGTGGGAGGCGCGTGACTTCTTCGAAGTGCTGTCACCCGCTCCATCGGCCGGTGGCTAGGTCCTCAGGTAGCCTTTCCGCCGCCAACGACCGATTGAGGGTCGCGTAAGGCCACTGTGCGCTGGCTAACGCGGGGCCCTTCGGACGGGTGTCGAACGGGAAACGGCCCGTGGATTGCCAGGACCCGTCGTAGCCGATCACGAAGCCCTCGTAACCCTCTATCGGCTCGATAAAGTCGAGGCCCGCCGGCCCGGCGACCGCAAGGGCGGTGGCCAATGCATCGGCCAGGCCGAGGTCCGTTCCCGTGACGCTCGCCGAGGCGGCGCGGGACGCCGGCTGGCGTGTTCCCGGGTCGATGAGATGTGCGCCGCGCTCGTACGTCCCAGATGTTGCGATGCCTCCCTCCAGCTCGACGACGCAGACGAAGCGCCGTCGGTTGGTCGGGTCGACAATGGCAACCCGGAAGGGCCTGCCCCGGCCTGGGCAGCCGGATGCGACCACGTCGCCGGCGGCGTTGACGATCCCGCCCATGATCCCGGGCATGGAGAGGGCACCCAGGGCGCGCTGTGCCGCCCAACCTTTTACGTACCCGGTGGGATCGAACCCTCCAGGCATCGCCCACGGGTCGAACCACCCATCGGACAGACCGCGGGCGGTCGTGCACCCTTCCAGCACGGCGGCCACTTCTGGAGGAGCCTCGGCAACGGTGATCTCTCCTCTGCGCAATTGACTTATCGGGCTGTGCTCTTTCCAGGTACTGAATACTGCGTCGGCGCGCTGGAGCACCGCCCTGGCGCGGGCGATCCGAAGATAGACCTCTTTACGGGTAACCTCATCGGCCTCGCCGAAAACGTCGATGGTGACCACGGTCCCCATCACCTGTTCGCGGTGGTGGGACAACCGAGCCCGCTCCGCCTCCGCGCTCGCCGCGTTCTGGGCCGGTGTCACTTGAACCCCAACTGCGTCAACGCTGATTGCAGGGACTGCTCGAACCCTGCGCTCGTGTAACTTGCCCCCGATACACTCTGGATGCCGGCGCTCTGAGCCTGGAGAGCTTCCTGTTCGAGAATAGGTACCGCTTGCTCGTCGATCGACTGCGAGCGGAAATTGCCCCCCTCGTCGATTGACACGATCGCGACGTTGGTTAGTTTCGTCCCTGAAACCGTTGCATCCACGGACACAACCCCATAGGTGTAATTGACCGCAGCGCCGGTAGCTGTCCTAGTTGCTGGAGGTGCAGCGGAGGGGCTGGTCGTCGCGGGTGACCCCGAGCTACCCGAGCCGGTGGTGGTGGAGGTTGGTGCGCTCGTGGGCGAACCTCCCGGCGCCGCGGGGCCCAAGGTCTGGCCAAGGCTGAGCGACGCGGGTTTTGTGTGAAAGCTCAGTACTCCGGCGAGGCCGGCGATTGTGGCAATGATGGCTACGGGTGCTCGTCTCATATTGCTCGCCTCGTTCGCTGGGCCCCTCGTTTGTACCGGGCCTTGGACCTATGCATCAGAAATCGAACCCTTCTTTGTGGATGCGTTCCTTCTGCACCCCCAAGCTGAGAGCCGCCGACACGACGCTTTCGGTGAAGCCGCCCGGTCCACAGATATACACGTCGCGGGCAGCAAGATCAGGCACGAGGCGGTGAAGAACTCGAGAGTCGAAACGGACCTTGTGGCGCGGGCCGACCAGCGCGTAGGCCCGACCTCCCCGCCCTTCAACCAGAGCGGCAACCTCCTCGCGGTGCACAAGGTCTTCTGGAGCCGACGCCCGCACGACCACGGCTACGTCAACAGATGCAGGCAGGTCCTCTAACAGCGCCCGCAAAGGGGTGATGCCGACCCCCGCAGCGATCAGTGCCACGCGGCCCGTCGACTGGACGTGGTGCGTAAAGGCCCCGTAGGGCCCCTCAACCCACACTCGGGTCCCCGGCTTGAGCCTTGCTACTGCGCGGCTGTGGTCGCCGAGAGCCTTAACCGTCACTCGCACCATCGGCGGGCGGGGCAGGGCAGACAGCGAATATGGGTGAGCCTGCCACCACAGGTCCCGGGTGAGAAAGCGCCACTGGAAGAACTGGCCCCCCGACACTGCGAGGCGGTCTATTCGACGCCCGCGGCAGACTATCGAGTACACGCCCCGCGCTTCCTCGCGTGCCCACTCGACACGCAACTGGTGGCGCAGGTTGCGGGCGATCGGCACGGCGACGCGGTAGAAGATGACGAGCCCGGCAGTAGATGCCCAAGCCGTCGCCCATATAGCCCGGGCCACGGGGTGACCCACAAATGAGGCTCCCGTCGCTATCTGATGGGCAAAGGCGAGCGACAGGGCTATATAGGTGTAGAGGTGAACGACCCACCACGTCTCGTACTTGAGCCGCCTCCGGGCGATCCTGACCGAGGTAACGGCCACCATGATGAGCAACCCGAAAGCGACCGCAGCGGCGAGCATGTCGGGGTAGGAGGATAAAAAAACCCACATCTGGCGCAGGAAACCCGTCTTAGAGGATTGCGCATAGCCGAGGGTGATCAGCCCGACATGGGCGCAGATGATCCCAAGCGCCCATGGCGCCGTCCGGCGGTGCCAGCGAACGAGCCGGTCTTGGCCGACTGCTCGTTCGAGCCAGGCTACGCGGGCGACGAGCACCAACATGATCAGCAAAAGGTAGGCTCCCACGAACCCGGCGAGCCTGCCGCCGGCGATGAGCAGGCCCCCAGGGGCCGCTAACGAACCACGCGTCTCCCCCGTGATCACCGCGCCCAGCACTGCACCAAAGCCCGTCCCGACAAGTGCCAGGAAGACATCAGCGGCCCAACGACGGGGAGGGTGGCCCGGTCGGTGCCGTGCCCGCCGATGAGACGGCGCTGGTCGGGCCGGGACGGCAGAGGGCGGCCGCCCAGGCAAAGTTACGTCCCGGTCCGAGAGGTTAACGGGCTCGGTAATTGTCACTTCGTCCTCTCCGGTTCGCTTCGCTGCCACCGCCGAGCGTACGGAGCGGACCTTACGGCGAGGTGAAGCCGAGCACCCAGCCGGCGCTTATTACTTTTGTTTTATTTTACTTTCACTTTTTTCGAACGGTTCAGCTTCGGTGTCGAGTGCCTGGCGAGCGCTCACGAGGCCGCCGAGGCCCTCTTGAGGGCCTCCGTCGTTGACGGTGGCTCCAAGCGTGCTCGGGTCGGTGGCGAGGCCAGGACACAGTTATCCGGGCGCCTCCGAGAGGCGCTGTAGTCACGGCACAGTTGCCTCCTGTTGCCCGCACAACGGCATCTGCTATCGATAGGCCGAGGCCGGCGCCGCCTGGCACGGCACTGGCGCGGTGGAACCGCTGGAAAATGTGTTCGCGGTCTGCTTCCGAAATTCCGGGGCCGCTATCGTCGACGACGAGCACCACACGGTCGCCTTCCGCCGAAACGGTGACGTCAACTTGCCCTTTGTCGCTTGCATACCGGCAGGCATTATCGAGCAGGACCGAGACCAGGCGGTCCAGCCACTCGGCGGGAGCGAAGACGATTGGCGGAGCGGCGCCGTTCTCGGTAACCGAGATCGTGATGCCCCGCCTGTCCCCAATGACCCTGAAGCGGTCGGCACAAACGCTAACGAGGCTGGCGACGTCGACTGCTCCAATGGGTGGAGCGCTGGGGAGCGAGTCCAGGCGTGCGAGCCAAAGCAAGTCCTCCACGATGTGGCGCAACCTCTTGCTCTCTCCGGCAATTTGTTCCAGGGCACGTCGGTACTCCGGTGCTGAACGCTTGACGTTGAGCGCCAGGCCCACCTCTGCCTCGATGACGCTCAGCGGCGTGCGCAACTCGTGTGACGCGTCCGCTGTGAACTCGAGCTGACGCCGACGGGCGCGCTCCACCGGCGCCGCCGCACTTCGGCCGATGACCGAGGCGGCGCCATAGAGGATGACCAGGGCAAGGGGCCCGAGGATCGCCTCGATGACAAGCAGGGTCGACAGCGCCGTGCGGACCTGCTCGGCAGTTGTCCCGGCGATGAGCCGGCCGTCAGCGAGCCCGGCACCCGCTAAGCGGAACTCGCGGCCCCCCACAGTGGATTCAGTCGGTTGGCCGACTTGAAGGGCGGTGGCGGGCAGACCGGGCGAGTTCTTGTCCAATCGCACCGCGTGCTCGGCTTCTGCCGGCACCCACCACAGCACGATGGGAGCGTCGTCGAAGTCGCCCGAAGATTTGGGGCTGTAGGAGCCGAGCGTACCGGTTGGGCCGGCCGGGGGCAGCGTAGGGATGACCTGGTGCAGGCGAGCCGCTAGCCGCGAATCGACCTCGTGGTTCAGACGGTCGACCACGACGAGGTCGACGATGAAGCAAGCCAACAGGTAAAGAACGAGGGCCAGCAGCGTGGCCCCGAGTGCTACCCGGTGGACGCGCGTTCGGACTTGCCGGGCCGAACTGTCGTGCCGCCCGGTTGGCGTTCTCATTGCGACGGGCCAACCAGTCGGTAGCCAGTCCCGCGGAGGGTCTCGATCCGGGCGTCTGAACGGGCGAGCTTCCCCCGCAAGCGAGCGATATGGACGTCGATCGTGTTGGACCCGACGCCGCTTGCCTCCTCGGGCCACGCTTGTAGCACTATCGACCGGCGCGGTACCACGGCCGGGCTCCGGCGGACCAGCAGTTCGATGATGGCAAACTCCCGCGGCGTCAAGTCGGCACGCTCGCCGGCGACAAAGGCCTGGTGCGTGGCTGGGTCAACGGTCAACAAACCGCATCGCAGCAAAGGGCTGCGGTCGCCGCTGGGCCTGCGTAGGAGTGCCCGTAACCGAGCCAGCAGCTCTGGGTAGTCGAACGGCTTGACCAGGTAGTCGTCGGCGCCTTCGTCGAGAGCATGGACCCGGTCAGGCGGGGCATCTCTTGCCGTGAGCATCAGGAACGGGGTGTGGATCCCACGCCCCCGCGCCCATGTGACAACGTCGAGGCCTGAGGCACCCGGCATGCGCCAGTCGAGGACGCAGACGGCGTATTCGTAGATACGCAAATAGTCCATCGCCTCTGTGCCATTTGCGACGGCATCAACGACGTAACCTTCTTCCCTCAGGCCACGCGCCAACACGCCCGCAGGTTCAGGTCGTCTTCAGCGAGGAGCAAACGCATGGCGCCTTATCGCACCCGGTCGCCTTGGCTGTTCATGCAAGCGTAAGGGTCTTTGTCCACTATGGGCACTGTGGCAATATCGCCCAACGGGCCCTCATCTCGGTCTGAGCCGTCGGCCTCAGGGCCGAACACCCTTCGACGAGCGGCCTAAGGGCGGCGTGGAAGCCAACGCCAGGTTGACAGGCACAGTTGCTGCCGTTTTATTGCTCTTGCTGGCCGCCGAGGGCGTAACCGTGTTGCGCATTCGGGCGCTCCTGACCCCCCATGTGTTCATCGGCATGCTACTGGTGCCGCCCGTCCTGCTGAAGATGGGCAGCACCGGCTACCGATTCGTCCGTTACTACGCCGGTTCTCCGGAGTACCGGCGCAAGGGCCCACCGCCTGCGGTGCTGCGCCTGCTCGGCCCGGTCGTCGTGTTGTTGACGCTCACGCTTTTCGCAAGCGGCATCGCTTTGTTGTTCGCTCCTCATGCGCTCCGTCAAGAGCTTCTTTTTGTCCACAAAGCCAGCTTTGTCCTTTGGTTCGGGGCGATGGCCGTGCATGTGCTGGGCCACCTGCTCGATACTGCCCGGCTCGCTCCCAGGGACTTCTACTGGCGAACTCGTCACCAAGTTGCGGGCGCAGGCCTGCGCCAATGGGCGGTTGCCGCTAGCATCGCCCTCGGCGCTTTGCTGGCCGTGTTGTGCGTCGGGCGGGTCGGGCATTTCCTCGCCGGTTGAGCTCTGCGCCTCAGCTCCGTTCGCCCCTGTCACGACGATGCCCGCCCCCGAGAGCCTTGGCTTTCCCAGTGGTCGGTTGTGAGCTGAAGACAGGAAAGACCTCATATCGCGGCCCGTCCTAACCAGTGGCTGGGTGGGTCGGGGTGGAGCCTTCCGGCCCCAGGACATCGAAACCGTCCGGGGTGTTGAGGAGCCCCGAGGCGGTGCCGGCTTCTCCCGTCACGCCGTACTGCCACACCAGGGCACCGGTCACGGGGTCGATGGCCGCCATGCGGTCGTTGTAATCGTCGTTCAGCATGAACGCGCCCGAGGGCAGTAGCTCAACGAGCGACGGGCGGTTTAGTACGCCCGGGCCGGACGTCGGTTGGTAGCGGTAGAGGACCCGACCTTGGCGGTTGAACTCGATGATGGCCCCTGGGTCTTCATAGTCGGCGACAAGGTAAGTACTCGGTCCTATCTGCTGTGGGTCGGACGGGTAGCCGATCGGGAGCTGTGCGTCCCAGACGAGGTGCCCGGTCGTGGTGTACTCGTCGACCCATGAACCGTCGATCTCCGAAATAAGCAGGTCACCGTCCGCCAAGGGTGTGTCGCCGTTTGGAGACCCGAGCGTTGCGGGACCGTGCACGCAGTCTCCGGGCGTCCCGATCTGGTCCAGTACACGCTTTTGCGGGCTTATCACCAGTACCCGACAGTTCATCGGGTCGGCCGCTGTGATATCGCCGTTCTTCAAAACATAGGCGTCATCTGGGTTGTTGAGGTAACCCGGCGCCGACCCCGGGACGCGGGGGTGGCCGTATGACCAGAGCAAGCGACCTGATGGGTAGGCGAGCTCGACGATGGTCTCGTTCTCCTCTTGGTTGGAGATGATGGCGGTGCCTCGGCGGATAAAGAAGGCGTCATCGGGGAAATAGAAGCCTCCTGGGGGTGCGGGCGCGTGCTGCGACGGATAGGCCCAAATGACCTGACCGGAATCATTGAGGACCAGGAGGCGGTTGTTCCCCCTGTCGGCTACGAGAAGGTGGTCACCAAAGAACGGTGACCCTGCACCTGGGCTGCCCGCGTCGCCGAAGCCGAAGTTGGGCCGCATCACTTGGACGGCGGCCGTCGGGGTGGCTCCCGCAACCTCCCCGCCCACGATCCAAGCGCTCTGGCCGAGCACCGCGGCCCCGGCGTTGCTCACCGCCACGGGGAGGGAACCCGCGCGTAGGAAACGGTGGCTCCTCAGGTCAAAGGCATAGATTGTGGCGGTCGGCCGCAGCGACGACCCCGCTGGCGAAGCACCTCCCGCCACGTAGATCGTCCCGCTCAGGTCCACAGCCACAGCCCCGCTGAGGGGCACCGGGAGCTGGCCAACGAGCACTACCTTGTGCGAGCGAGGGTCGACCGCCTGCACAGTGCGCACGGGCTGGCCGTTGCTCGCTTGACCGCCGAAAACATAGATCTCGCCGTCGAGAGCGGCCACCGCTGGGTAGCGGACCGCCACCGTTAGGCGAGCCACGTCGGCGTAATGTAAGCCGTCGGTCGTCGCTAAGACCTCCGCGTCCAACCGAGGACCGTCGTAGCCCCCGACGACGAACGCTGTGCGGCCGATGGTGGCGGCGGCGGCATCGGCTCGCGCTGCTGGCAAGGAGCCAGACGGCTCGACCGTACCTGGGACTTCGAAGCGCTGAGCCGTCGAACTGGGCCCGGTCGTCCCACCGCCGAAGACCAGTGCTTGGCGCCCGATCACCGTGCCGGCAGCGTCGTGGGTCGGGACCGAAAGGTCCCCAACCAGCACGAGACGCCCGTTCGACGTGGCAAGGGCGAAGATCCCCGGTACCGAGGCCCCTGCGCTGTCAAGGCCCCCGGCAATCAGCAATTGGTTGGCCGGTGCAGGCAAAACAACTTCCCTGCTGATCGGTGCGGCCAGCTGCCAAGGTAACAATCCGGCTTCGATGGCCGGCAAGGCCGTTCTTAGCGGGCGACGGTTCGGCGAGCCGACCGGGAGCAACACAGAGCGTGCAACCGTCCTTGCAGGGCCCCGCGAGGGGACGCCACCTGCCAACAGCCCCGAAACCTGGAGCCCGACAACCGCCAACGCGACCAAAACGACCGTAGCTACACCCGGCACAAGCCTAGAACGACGGAGGTCCCTAGAGCCTGCGAGGTGCCCGCGCCGTCGCCTCACGCGACACCGCTGCGGCACGTCGAGCACGGTTCTTGGCGCCCTGGGCAACACCGAGGGACGAGGACCATCGGCCGCGAGCACACCGCGGGCATCACCAGCATCCCGGGCTACCGTAGCCCCAACTGGCTGAGCGCTGACTGCAACGACTGCTGGAAATCCGGCGCTCGTGTAGCTTGCACCCGAAACGCCCTGGATGCTGGCGCTCTGAGCCTGGAGGGCTTCCTGTTCGAGAACCGGGACCGCTTGCTGGTCGATCGACTCGGACCGGTAGTTCCCCCCGTCATTGATCGACGCGATCGCGACGTTCGTCAGCTTCGTCCCTGAGACGGTGGCCGACACCGATAGGACTCCGTAGCCGTAGTTGACCGGCAGCCCCAGTCGCCGTCTTTGTTGGCGGCAGGACGGTGGTCGGCGGGTTCGTGGTGGGCGCGTTCGTGGTCGGCGGGTTCGTGGTGGGCGGGTTGGTGGTCGCCGGTGAGGGGGTGGTGCTTGGGGCGGTGGCGGGAGGGTCGGTGGTGGCCGGTGAGGAGGTGGGCTGGGCGCGGTGGTGCTAGCGACGTTGGTGGGCGGTGAGGAGGTGGTGCTTGGCGCGGTGGTGCTAGCGACGTTGGTGGGGTTCGTGGTCGGCGGTGCGGCCGACGTCGTTCCGTTCATCAGGGAAGTCGTCGAGGGATTTGGGGGGACGGCGACGGCGGGAAGAGTGCCGAGGGTTAGCGGCGACCGATTTGGTGTGGAAACTAAGCACAGCTGCAAGGCCTGCCATGGTTGCCCCGACGACGATTGGAGCGCGCCTCATCGGAGTTGGCTCCAAGTCATCAACCATCGGCATAAAGCTGGCCATTCGGCCCGAGGGCCACAGGAATGGGTGAAAGGCCAGTCGTTGCCGGCCCTTGCAGTACGGCCCCCGTGGTCGCGTTGAAGACCGATCCATGGCACGGGCAGGCGAAGACGTCGTTCGTCCCGTCGAACTGGACGGTACAACCCGCATGGGGGCAGACGGCCGAGAAGGCCCGGAACTGGCCCCGTGTTACCTGGACGACGAGAGCGGGGACCTGCTGGGCC
The DNA here is from genome assembly GCA_963834735.1 of uncultured Acidimicrobiaceae bacterium. Classification (GTDB taxonomy): domain Bacteria; phylum Actinomycetota; class Acidimicrobiia; order Acidimicrobiales; family Palsa-688; genus Fen-671. Next base: position 307,736 of record CAWICT010000006.1, read on the forward strand.
GGATCGGTGAAGCTGGCTGCACCTCCTACGGGCACGTCGGCTGCCGGCCCGATCAGCGTCCCCTGCGGCACCTGTGCAACAGGGCCTGCAGTCGTGGCAGGTCGGCACCGGGCTCGTCCCGGGACTGTCGACACGGAGCTGCCAGAAGTAGTCGGGCTGTGGTCGGGCTGGTGCCTGCGTCCGTGGTCGGGATCGTGTGGGCCGGAGCGGGTCGTGGTCGTGGGGACGCCTTCGGCGATCGAGCCGACAGGGCTGGTGCGTTGAGGGGAGTGGACAAGCCGCCCAATGCCTGCTGTCAGCCCGCCGAACACGCGTCACCGACTACGGCGGTGAGGCTCGCCGCCGCCTGCCTTTTGGAGGAAGATCCGCCGCTCGGCGTCGGCCGCTCGATGCCTAGCGAGCTGCCAGTTGGCCCCGGCTCGCTCCAGGTTTGGGTGTTCGACCCGAGGGTTTCTCGCACCCGCTGGGCGCGGCTGGCGTAGATTTGGTCGAGCGACCAGTATGCCCGACCCTCCCAGAACGAACGGTGTCCACGCGAAGAGGAACACGATGTCCGGCCCGTAGTAATACGGGCTGTCCCTGAAGCTCACGGTTAGGAAGAACGACAAGGAAAGCAACACTCCGCCGGTGGCGGCAAGTCGCCCAAAGAGCCCGAGCAATGTCCCGAGCCCGACGGCGATCTCACCAAAGGCGATCAGGACTGCGATTAGGACGGGAGCGTGCAGGGCAAAAGCCAGAAAGTGATGAAGAGGGCTCGTAATCATGGACCCGCGAAGCTGTTCTTGGAACGAGCCCGGCGCGGTGGCGCTAAAAAAATTGGGGTTGGCAAGCTTTTGCGACCCGGCGAACACGAAGGTAACCCCGAGAAAGGCGCGTAGGAGGAGCAAGGCTCCTCCGGGCGCGGCCAGAGCCCGTGCGAACCAAAAGCGGTTCACTGGTCCCGCGATCCCGGAACGGGGAAGACCGTCCACTGTTCCTTCTGCCTCCAACGCTGGCGTAACACCTGCGACCAGCGTAAGGAGCGGACCTTACGGCTACGTGAAGTCGAGCCTTGCGCTCAGCGGTGGTAAATTTCTCACCACTGAGACCGATCTAGACCGATCCCAGGGAGGCTCCGGCTGGTGCCAGCGGCGCGCCACACACAGGAGCGCAAGTACTTGTTGATGGTGGCGCGCCGCTCAAAACCGTTCCGAATAGCGGGATCAGGCGTAGGTTGACGTCGTTGAGCCCTCCGGCAGAGAGCCCGCAGGCGGCGACCCGTCATGGTCGCCGTCGCCGTCGACGGGGACCGCTTGTAGGTGCTGGGCGTTGGTCTGAGCTGGCTGAACGGGTACTGCGCCAACGGGTTCGATGGGCATATGAACCTCCACTTTTTGGACCTTGGGAACAGGTCGTTACTTCCATCGGGGCCTTCGGTACCAAAAGTTAGGAGCGTGTGTAATTCGTCCGGAAAAGGCGGTACCTTACACCAACATTAACGGGCCGAAAGCGACGTTTTAGGCGCATCTTCACACGCAACTCATCACGCGTCGCGCCTAGGAAGCAGCTGCCTCCGCGACGCGCGCAACGGCGGCGTGGGCCAGCTTTTCGACGGCTTGCTCAGGGAAGGGCCAGACGGCGCTGACGTTAATCTCACACAGGACGAACGTGTCGTTCCCGAACTGGTCCCTGGGCCCATAAAGAAAGTCTGCGTCCCAGATGACAGGTAACGATGGAGTGTCGAGGCCCAGCAGCTCCTTCATGCGTGGGGCCCACTCGCGCTCAGCCAAGCGTTTGAGAGATGCGTACGCCGGGGCCTCTGGGCCTCGTAGACCGACGCCGCGGCCGGAATGGCAAGTGTGGAAGGGCTCATCAGGGCCCTTGGCCACTGTCGACAGAAGCCCACAACCTCGTCGTGAACGAAGTAGCAGCGGACCATCCCATCCTCAAGCCGCTCTTGGAACGGCTGGTCTACCAGGCACCCCGACCAGATAAAGTATTTCTCGCAGCGGTCCAGGAAGTTACCTAGCTCGACCACTTCTACCAAACTGCCGTCGCGTTCGAGCGCATGCTGGACTTGGAGCAAGGAGCCGGGGCCGAGCGAGTTGCCTAAGCCCGCGGGGGGCTCCGACAGTGCGACCTTCCAAACCCCATTACCTCCGTTGCCGCGGGCTTGCTTGAGGACACGGACCTTCCCTTTGGCCAACGACTTCGGGAACCTTTCCCGGAAATCTGTAGCGTCACGGTAAAGCTCTGTGTCAGTTCCCCACCCTGCCTCCCGCGTCGTAAACAGCACTTCTTTTGTCCCGAGCTTTAGGACCACGTCAGGGTGAGCCGAGACCCAAACTCCTTCCGAGCTGACCTTGAGCAACAGCCCATCGAGGAGGGCACGTGTGGCCCCTCCTTGGATCGGGTTGACCCAAACCAAGACACCGTCCAGCTCTGCGAGCTGCGCATACACGTTTTCGAACGCCTCATCCTCGTACACGACCGCCTCGACGGCCGCGCCCAGCCTCTCCAGAGCCATCATAAGAGGGGCAAGCCTCGCTCCCCCCGCCGTCGCAAACGGGTCGACCGTCCTATCGCCTCGGAACAACAGCCCGATCCTCAAACTTCCTCCATCGCGGTCGCTCGGTGCTCCTCCGGCGCGTCGGCGGGGCCGGCCACAGACCTGGTAAGCCCGATGGCGGCGGCGACAACGAGAGCGAGCCCGAAGGCCTCGCCCACCAAGTCGGCGGGGCTATTGCGGAACTGCTCGTCGAAGATGGCCACCCCGATCACCAAGCTGACGACCGGGTCGACCGTCATGATCGCAGGCAGGCTCGAGTGAAGCGGCCCGGCTTGGTAGGCGAGCTGATTGAGCACGAGACTGCATAGCCAGACTGCGATGAAAACATAGAGGGGCCATGCCGTAAACAGCGCCCCTGGGCCCGGTCAAGGCGCCCACGACCTGTTTCAATAGGCCGGCTTTCGCCGCGAACGATAGGCCGGTAGCGGTGCCCAACAACGCGGCCGCACCGCCGCCGGCGGCGCGCCTGCCCGCTACAAACAAACCGACGACTCCAAAGCCAATTAACGTTCCAATGACAAGTGTCGGCAGGGCATCGGCAGGTTTAGTGACGCCGTCAGCCGGCGTCGCGATCGTAAGGAACAACACCAGCCCGACCACGAGGCCAAATGCCCACCGAAGCTCGCTGCGCCGGGGGCGGCGGCGCTCGAGGAGCTGTCGCAATGCGAGCGCGAAAACGGCACTGCTGACTAGGAGAGGCTGCACAAGGGTCAGGGGGCCGTCCCGCAATGCGAGGGCGTGCAGCGCGAAGCCGGCGATGCCGGCTGCGCTCCCGACGATCCACATGGGGTGGCGGACCGTCCCTGAAATGAACCCGCCCAACCTCGCTGTCCGCAGTCTGTCAGCCTCTGTCACAAGCCCGGCGCTGCGGTGCTGAAGGGCTGCAGAAACGGCGAAAAGAGCGGCTGCGAAAAGAGCGGCCAAGATGGCAGTCAGCACTGTCGGCCCCCTGAGCCGACCCGTACAAGGCTGAATGTACGGTCCCTGAGCGAAGCGCTTGCCCGCCTGAAGGGCGGGCGTCTCTCCATTTAAGCAAGCCTAAATGGGGGTGCCTTAAGCCAACATGAACACAGCAAGTCCGCAGGTGCGGACGGTCCTTGGCGTTGCGGTTCGCCGGGCTGTCCCCAGCCATGGCAGCTGTGCCAGGCGGGCGACGTCCCGCCTGGCACAGGCCCTTAGCCGAATGTCAGCGAAGGTGGCGGATGTCTTCGACGCCTGATCGGGCTGTGCCGAAGTCGACCCGGATGCGAGCGTCCACCACGAGCACTCCGTCGGGAGTGGCGATGACAGGGTTGCAGTCGAGTTCGACAACCTCGGGCATGTCCTCCGCGAGCCGGCTCACCCTGTGGAGCACCTGGACCAGGCCGTCGATGTCGACAGCCGGCTTGCCCCGGTAGCCCGTGAGCAGAGCCGACCCCCGAAGCCCGGTCACCATTTCCTTGGCCTCGATATCGGTGAGCGGGGCCAGACGCGTGACATGGTCACCGAGAACCTCGACGGTCACGCCGCCAAGGCCGAAGACGACAAGGGGGCCGAACGCGGGATCCTGCAACGCGCCGACGATCGTTTCGACGCCACCGGAGGGGACCATGGGCTGCAACAGCGCGCCCGTCATGGCTTGGCCGAAGCTGCGCTGCATGGCTTCGTAAGCCGCCGCGACGGCCTCGTGGCCCTGCAGGCCCAGTTGCACTCCCCCGCCTTCGCTTTTGTGGACCGGGCCGAGCACTTTCAGCGCCACCGGGCCGTCTATCTCTTCGGCCCACTTGCCGGCTTCTTCTGCGCTGTACACCTCTACCGTCCGCAACACCGGTAAACCGAAGGCGGCGAGCACGTCCATCGCCTGCGCACCGGTGACCCAGCCCGGACCGACATCACCACCAGTCTCGGCAATTCGCGCGCGACAGGCAACGCCGCGCCGCGTTCACGTCAATATCGCCAGGACCGGTACCGTCCCCGCCGGCTGCTGGCGCCACTCTCCATAGCGAAGGGCGTGAGCGAGCGCCCGCACCGCGGTCTCGGGGTAGGTGAAGCTCGGGACAGGGTTGCGTGCGGACCGAAGGACGGTCTGGCCGCTCTCATCGGCTCCAAGCAGGCTCGCCACGACGGGCCGGGCGACCCGAGGGTGCTCGTCGAGCGACGTGGCGTCTGCCCGAGCGGCGGCCCGGTCCACCGCTGCGACGATCGCTGCGGCAACGTCGTCGGTCCTGCGGGTCACCAGCGGCGGGGTGAAATTAACCGCTACCGCGTCGATTTCCCCGCACGAAGCAACAGGTCGAGGACCTGTTCGTACATTGGCGCACTCGCCTCCGCCCCGAGGTCGATCGGGTTGCTGACCCCGCCGTTGCGGGGGCAGAGCTCGGCGATGCGGCGCTGCAGTTCGGCGGAGAACTCCGGCACTTCCAACCCGTTGCTGACGCAGGCATCCACTGCGAGCACCGCCGGGCCGCCCACATTGCTCAGCACGGCTACCCGAAGGCCCTTCCCCAGCGGCTGGGATCCGACCACCTGAGCTACATCGAAAAGCTCTTCGATCGTGTCTACACGGATGACACCGGTCTGGCGGAACAGTGCTGCTACGGTCTCGTCTGAGCTGGCTAGTGCCGCCGTGTGCGAGGACGCAGCCCTGCGCCCAACAGCGGAGCGGCCCGACTTCACTGCGACGACCGGCTTGGAACGGCTGAACTCGCGAGCCAGTCGGGCAAACTTGCGGGGGTTACCGAACGACTCGAGGTACAGGAGCGCTACCCCGGTCGCTTCGTCCTCGCCCCACCAGGAGAGCAGGTCGTTACCGCTTACATCTGCCTTGTTACCCATCGACACGAAGCTCGAAAGCCCGATGCCACGCTTTTTCGCCTCAGCGAGGATGGCGATCCCGAGGCCGCCGGATTGGGAAGCAAAGCCGAGGCGCCCTGACATCGGCGTGTCCCTCGCGAATGTGGCGTTCATCGAAATTTCGGGATCGGTATTGAGAACACCGAAACAGTTGCGCCGACCACCCTCATGCCGTAGGAGTGGGCCAGTCGGACTACCTCGCGCTCAAGAGCGGCGCCCTTCACGCCGTCTTCGGCGAAATGCGACGACACGATCACGAGACCACCCACTCCTTTGCGACCACACGCCTCGACGACGGCGGGGACGGCTGGCGCCGGGACAGCGACCACCGCAAGGTCGACAACCCCGGGAATGTCTTCGATGCTGGCAAAGCACGGCACGCTCGCGATGTGGGATGCGCTCGGGTTCACGGGGTAGACAGGGCCCTGGAAGCCTCCGCTGACCAAGTTGCGGACGAGCTCGTGGCCTACAGTGCCCGGCGAGCGGGACGCCCCAATGACGGCGATCGAGTGCGGCCGCAACAGGCGGGCCATCGAACGTGCCGCAGCTTTGCGGTCCCGTTCGTACAGCGAAGCGAGCGCCTCCAGCGTAGGAGCAATGTCCATAACGACGCGGATCACCCCGAACTCGAGCTCCGAGTGTTGCGTGAACCCGGCAGCCCGAAAGACCTGCACCATGGCGTTGTTCTCGAGGAGAATATCGGCCGCGAAGCGCTTGAGGCCGTTCCGGCGCCCCTCGCTCGCCAGGTACTCGAGCAGAAGGGTCCCGATGCCAAGGCCCTGGTGGGCGTCGTCCACCACGAACGCCACCTCGGCAACGTCGCTGCCGGTTACACGGTCGTACTGGGCGATGCCAATCAACTGACCGCCTCGCTCAGCAACCAAGACAAGATGGTCGGGCTCAGCCTCACTCAGCACGCCATCAAGCTCGAGCTCTGAGAGGTGCGGGTGAGCACCGAAGTAGCGCAGCCGTACCGTTTCGGGCGACAGCCGACCGTGCAACGCGACGACCGCGGGCCCGTCTTCGATTGCGACGTAACGAATGCGCGCAGTCGAACCGTCTGCGAGTACGACGTCATGCCCCCAGGGCCCGGAAGCCTCAGCAGCCATGAGTTATCTCCTTTGTGTTCATGTGTGTACTAGGGAAGGGTGCGAAGGCCCGTACTGCCAGCCGGTAAGCCGCTCTATACGTATGCAGAGCACCGTTGTCAGGCTCGGGTCGACCAGCGTCAACTGCGGTAGGGCGTTTGGCGCAACACGCTCGTCTGTCAGTTCGCAGTGACCCTGGACCAGCACTTCCCACCGCCAGGTCCCATCGCTGCTCGCCCCAGCTGCCTCGAAAGCTACCACTCCCGGTTCTCGCGGGACCTTGCCCACCAACCCGAGCCCGGCGCGCACGAAAAGAGCGTCCCCGCCGAGGGCGCAGCTCACCGGGACGACGAGAGGAAGGGCGCTATGCGACAGAGCCAGATGGCCCGAGGAGGCGCTGGCGAGAAGCGAACGGCAACGTTCGTCGCTGAGCCGGGGGACTTGGCCATACATGGGCACCTCGACCGGGACTAATGCTTGAGCGTGGGACATCACGACTCATAATGCGGCACCGAGGCCGAGCTCGGTCAGGGCCAAATGGCCCAAGCTCCGTAGCCGCAGGGCCCTTCGCTGCTCGCCGAGCAAGGGCGACTACCCTGGCTGCAATGGCGCCACATAACGAGGCGGCCGGGACCGAAGCAGGACTTGCCCCGCTGCCCCAAGGCAGTGACATGCTTGCGACCTTTCTGTCACTCATGCCCGACTCTGCTGTAGCGGTGGACGGGAAAGGGAAAATCGTTGCGCTCAACGAGCGTACCGAAGCCTTTTTCGGGTACGCCGCGAGCGAACTAGAAGGTAAGTCCATGGAGATCCTCGTCCCGGAGCGGTTCCGTCATTCCCATCGCTCACGGCGCGCTGAATACTCTTTGAACCCCCTCGCAAGGCCGATGGGTGCCGGGCTCAACCTCTACGCCAGGAGAAAAGACGGCAGCGAGTTCCCAGTCGACATAAGCCTTGCACCGATCGGCTCCGAAGAGGGCCAGCTGGTTGTCGCGGCGGTGCGCGACATAACCGAGCGAAAAGCGGCTCAGGCGGCCGAGGCGCAGCTAGCCGCGATAGTGGAGTCCTCGGCCGACGGCATCTTTTCCATGTCCGACCGGGGCGTAATAACCAGCTGGAACCCCGGGGCCGAGACCATCTTCGGGTTCAGCCGGACCGATGTCGTTGGCCACCACGTCGGCCTCTATTTCTCCGACGACCCGGTGCTGGAGGAGCTGCTCGACTCCGCGCTCCGAGCACGTTTCGCGGTCGCGGAGACCCGTTGGCCAAGGAGCGATGGGACCAAGATCGACGTGGCGATATCGGTGTCGACCTTAGCCGTCGGCAACGAGACCGGTTTCTCGGTCGTCGTCCGCGACATCAGCGAGCTAGCGAGCGTGCGGTCCGAACGGGACCGTCTGCTCATCTCCGCTGACCGGGAACGCATCGCTCGGGACCTTCACGACCTGGTCATCCAGCGCTTGTTCGGAGCCGGCCTCCGACTTCAAGGGGTGTTAGGGCTCATCGACAACCATGCTGCGGTGACGAGGGTCTCCTCGACCATCGACGACCTCGACACGACGATAAAAGAGATAAGAGAAGCGATATTCGCCCTGGAATCTGCACCCGGTATGGGGCTGCGGGCGAGGGTCCTCGAAGCTATCGCCGATGCCACCGAAGCGCTCGGCTTCAAGCCAGCGGTTTCTTTCCACGGACCAACAGACCGCGAGGTAGCGCTACCGGTCCAGCTTGAAGCCACGGCAGTTCTGCGAGAAGCGCTCTCCAACACGGCCCGCCATGCTCACGCGACCCGTGTCGAAGTGCACGTGACGATTGACGACGAGCTTGGGGTGCTCGTCGTAGACAACGGTGTCGGGGTGGGCAAACCAGGACGGATGAGCGGCATAGCCAACGCACGTGCACGTGCCGAGCTGCTGGGCGGTCGTCTGGAGGTCTCGTCGGCCGACGGCGGCGGAACGCGCTTCGACTGGCGCGTTCCCGTCGTCGCGCCGGGCACCGGGGCCCAGAAGGCGGCGCCAGCGCTTCGCCGTAAAGCGGCCCTCTCATGGAGCGGCCCTTTTCGGTGAAGATAGTGACCTTTGGCCCTCTTTGTAGGCGCCGTGGCACTGAGATGATACTTGGGGGCGCTCGAACGATAAGGTTCCCCAATAGGCCGTTACCCGAAGGAGGCCGTCATGTCGGACGCTGCACTCGAAAGCCTGAGCGAAGAAGAATGCATGGCTCTGCTGACGCACGTCCAGTACGGGCGCGTGGCGGTCGTCACAGCCGAGGGGCGGCCCGAGATCTTCCCTGTCAACTTCGTGCTGCACGACCGGACGGTTGTAATCGTCACCGGTTCTGCGGTGCTGCAGTTGTGGGCGCCTCTCGGCCATGTGGCGTTCGAAGCGGACTCGATCGACCCGGCCAGCCAGGAGGGCTGGGACGTCGTGGTAACCGGCGAAGGGGCCGACATCAGTGACGCTGTCGACCATCTGTCACTGCTGGCGCGGGCGGACCGGATCGAACAATGGGCGCCCGGCAAAAAGGACCACTGGATATCGATCGTCAACCCACGTTTCAACGGGCGTCGGCTTTATAAGCCGGCTCCGGCGCCCACGTTCTACTAGTGGCGCTAACTCAGCTCCCCAATCCGGTGACCCTCACGGGGACCGGTGAGCTCTGCTCCGTTCCCCCGTCGCCCAACTCGCCGTCATGGTTGTCTCCCCAGCACTCGACCCGCCCGGAAGTGCCCAACAAGGCGCAGTAACCGCCGCCGCCGGCAGGGTCGTACACGAGGCTCGTCTGCACCGGCAATTCCCTTTACCGGCACGGCAACGTCCGAAAACGCCTCTTTGCTGCCATTGCCGAGCGCCCCGTCGTTGTCGTTGCTCCCCCAGCACTCGACGCCCCCGCTTCCCAGCAACGCGCAGTAGTCCCCGACGAGCAGGACAACGCCTGTCAGCCCCTTCACCGGGCACCGCGACGTCTGACGGCGTGCCGCTGGTGCCGTTGCCGAGGTCACCGTCAACGCCGCTGCCCCAGCACTTGACCTTTCCGTTGCCCAAGAGTGCGCAGGACCCGTCGATGCTCGACACACCGGAGAGCCCCTTCACGGCGACCGGGACGGCTGAGTACCCGGAGGTCTTCCCGTCACCAAGGCTCCCATTGGCGTTGGAACCCCAGCACTTGACGCCCCCGCCGTCAATAACCACGCAGTACCCGCCCGCTCTCCCGAAAAGCTTCTGGATGTAGTTGAGCCCTCGGACCGCTACGGGCACGCTTGAGGAAGCCGCTGTACTGCCGTCGCCGAGTGCGCCGTCAGCGTTGCTCCCCCAACATTGAGCCCCCCCGCTCTTCAGTTGCGCGCAAAAACTTGTCCCGTCGCTGGCCAGGCCCACGGGCTTGAAGACCCCGAGCACCCCCACGGGCACGTTGGAGGAGGCCACCGAAGTCCCATCGCCGAGTTGGCCGTCGGTGTTGTCACCCCAGCAACGGACCGACTCGGAGCTGAGCAACATGCAGTAGGTGAACGCGTTGTTTGTCCCACCGTTCGTGGCGTCCGATATCCCTGTGACCGCAACGGGGACGTCTGCTTGAGGAAGGGTCGTCGACCCGTTGCCTAGGGCACCCGAAGTATTGGTCCCCCAGCAGTCCACGCCCCCGCTCAAGAGCACCGCGCAGTAGCCGCCCTGAGAAGACTCCCCCACCAGGCCCAGAACGCCCGTAAGCCCGCTTACGCTGACAGGGACGCCGGACGGCTTATCAGTGTCGTCCCCGAGCTGGCCAAAGTTGTTCAGGCCCCAGCACTTGACGTCCCGGTGGTACAGGATCGCACAAGCACCGCTGCCGTCGCTTTCCAACCCGACCGCCGTGGTGAGCAGTGGGGGCAGCGGGGGCCACCTTCGCCGGACCGCCGCCGCACGCCGCAGCAAGGCCGGCCAGCAGCAGCGTTGTCGAAACGGCCCTGGCCGCCGCCCTCAGTCCACGCCGGGCGGTCACTTCGTGGCCCGCGGGGCCCTCCTCGCGGCAGGCGCCTTCTTGGCAACAGGGACATTCTTGGTAGCGGGCGCCTTTTTGGCACTCGGCGCCTTTTTGACAGCCGGTACTTTTTTGGCACCCGGTGCCTTGGTGGCAACGGCCGACTTTTTGGCGACCGGCTGCTTGGCCGCAACCGGCCGCTTGGCGGCAAGGGGCGGCTTGCTTGCCGACGACCTGCCCTCCATAGCGGGTGCAGGTGTCTTGGGGGTGGCTTGTTTCGGCTGCGCGGCTTGCTTCGCCACCCTTACGGGCGCCACGATCTTCTTCGCCAGCGCGCACCTTCTTGGTTCGCGCAACGACCTTGACCGGAGGCGTCCCGCCGGCCACGGACGCCTTCTTCGCCGACCTCGCGTTCCTGACGGGAGCTGCCTGCTTGGCCGGAGCGGCTTGCTTGGCCGGGGCGGCTTGTTTCGCCGGAGCCTGCTTGGCCCGCGCTTGCCTCCCGGGAGCAGCGGCGCCCGTTGCGGCCTCGGCCTTCTTGGCGGTGGCGGGTGCCGTCTGGAGCGCTGGCTTCTTTGTGGCCGTTAAGGCCTTCGGCGCGATCTGTTTCGCGGCAGCTGCCCTCTTTGCCAGGCACGTCCTTGCTGGTGGGAGACCTGCCTGCCGGAGGCACCTTTTGCCACGGCGGCCGCCTTCTTGGCGGTCGCGGCGGTGGGAGGCGCCTTCTTGGCACGTCTGGCACCGTCGTCCCGGGCGGCGGCTTGCTTGGCCGCCGTCGCGGCCTTCGCTGGGCGTCTCCCCGCACCGGCTCGGGCTGGCGCCGCCTGCCTGGCCGGCGGCCTGGCTGGCCACTTCGCCACGATGGATCTCGGCGTTGACGGTCTCGGGTGTGGGTGCTCCGGCAGGGTGCGCAAAACCCGGGAGCGCAAGCTCGATCCCGCGCCTCATGGCGTCGAAGGCCTGCACCACGAAGGTCCGTTTCTCACCCTTGCGGAGCACCTCCCGCGCAGACCGCGGAGGCTCGTCGCCCATGCCCGCCAACGGCAGATAGCAACGCGGCGCTGTCGACGGAAATGAATGCTCCATGCGAGGAGAACTCCTCGACAGTCCCTTCTACCTCGTCTCCCAGTTGGTGCCCAGCGATAAAGGTAATAAAGTTCAACGGCTCGTTGAGCGGCTCCGCCGGCACCTCGCCCACCCGCCTCCGACGCCTGCGTTTACGCCCGCTCTTTGCCGGTTCGACGGCCTCTTCGACTGCGACGGCAATGGCCCGTTGGAGCTTGCGCTCACCGCCACGGCCACGGGAACGTTCGGCGGCCATGTCGAGGCCGCTTTCGTCGGGCGCCTCGGGCAACTTCTTGCGTTTGGCTTCCTTTACAGACTCGCGGCTTCTCGGGCCGCGGACCGGGGTGCGGGGGGTGAAGATCCAGCCCACTCCCGGGACAGGCTTTCCACCGATCAGACGGCCCTTGTCGAAGAGCCACTCGTACTCGCCGTGGAACTCCTGGAACGAGTCGTTGGAAAGCACGACAGCGCCGACCTTGTCAGCCACTCTAGCAGGAAAGCGTCACCCCTCCCGATCGCCCCCGCCGGCGGGCTAACGATCTCCGCCCCTAATTCCGCCTCTTCGAAACGCTGCCGCTCCTCCGGCGGGATCCGGTGGCCGAACGTAGCGTCCACGACGACCGTGACAACGTCGTCTGGGTTCTCAATGAGGAACTCGCGTACCGCCTCGTCGAGTTGTTTGAGTGTCGGCAGCGAACTGCCTTCCGTCGCAATGTTGGAGCCGTCCACGACTACGTGACGAGCTTGCATTTTTCTCCTGTATCGTCATCCAAACGGTCCCACCCCCGAGCCGGTTCGCGTCGCGCTTGCTAGCCGTTCAAAGGCCTTTTGGGGCCGTTGGCACAATGCCGCTGCCGGCTCACCGCCACCGCGAAATGGAAACGAACGTCTCCTACGCAGTGCAGGTCGGGCAACAGTGACATGCACCCACTTCCTACAGTGTGCCACTCGGAACGCTCCTCGTGGCGGACCTCGGGCTTAAGGGCTGGTCACGACCACCGAGGGAGCCTGCCGAGGCCCCTTCGTCCCCTATGAGCCCAGCGCCCTTTCGAGGATGTCGGCCTGTTCGAGCTCATGAAGAGCGTGGCTGCCCGTGGCCGGCGAGCCCGAAGGAGATCGCGCCACGACGGCCAAAGTGCGCCCATTTATGTCCTCGCCCAGGCGGTCCCGTGCAAACTCCCATGCGCCCATGTTGGCCGGCTCCTCCTGTGCCCAGACCACTTCGGTGGCCTGTGCGTACCGTGACAGGACCGAGGCGAGCTGCTCGCGTGGCCACGGGTACAGCTGCTCCACGCGCACGACCGCCACGTCGCTCACGGCCTTTGCGCCCCGAGCAACGAGCAGGTCGAGTGAGACCTTGCCGGTCGCAAGGACCACGCGGCGGACTTCTTCGGGCACCGGTACGAGGGTCTCCGAGCACCTCGTGGAAAGAGCCATCGGTTAGCTCTTCCACCGCGCTGTAGGCCTCGCGCCCACGAAGGTAGCGCTTGGGAGTGAACAGCACCAGAGGCTTCCTGGTGGGTTGGTGGACCTGGCGGCGCAGCAAATGGAAGAGCTGTGCGGCAGTGGTGACATTCGCCACGCACATGTTGTCCTCTGCGCAGAGTTCCAAGAAACGTTCCACCCGGGCTGAGGAATGCTCGGAGCCCTGCCCTTCGTAGCCATGGGGAAGGAGTAGCACCAGGCGCGAGTGTTGGTCCCATTTAACACCGGAGGCTGCCAGGAACTGGTCGATAATTATCTGCGCTCCGTTGACAAAATCGCCGAACTGTGCCTCCCACGCCACGAGTGCGTCGGGCGAAAAAAGCGAGTAACCGTACTCGAAACCGAGAGCCGCATATTCCGACAGGAGTGAATCGTAGACAAAGAAGCGGCCCGCGCCGTCACCGTGGCGGCTCGCCATGTCTGCCAGCGGGATGTGCTCAGCGCCCGTGCGGTAGTCCACGTAGACAGCGTTGCGGTGCCCGAACGTCCCACGGCGCGTGTCCTGTCCGCAAAGCCGGACGTCGCGGCCCTCGAGGACGATCGTGCCGTAGGCGAGGGCTTCTCCGAGCGCCCAGTCCACCTGCCCCGATGCCCACAGCTTGCTGCGAGACTCGAGCAGCTTGGCAATTTTGGGGTGGAGGGTGCAATCATCCGGTGCCCGGGTCAGGGCATCGATAACGGTTTCCAGCGTCCCCATTTCGACTGCGGTGCTCACCGCTGCCGCCAGGGGGGCATGACGGTGGCCCGGAGGCAGGCTCGTCAGCTGCGGCGGAGCGGACGCCCTGGTCTCATCGAGGGCCGCCTGCAGGCGCCGTGAGAAGTCAGCCAGCGCAGCCTCAGCCTCCTCCAGCGTGATGTCGCCGCGCCGGACAAGCGCCTCGGTATAGAGCTTCCTCACGCTTCGATGGTCTTTTATCAGTTGGTACAACAGGGGCTGGGTGAGAGACGGGTCGTCCTGCTCGTTGTGGCCATAGCGCCTGTAGCAGACCATGTCGATGACAACGTCCTTGTGGAATTCCTGCCGGAAATCCAAGCGCAAGCCGGGCCACGCGGACGCAGGCCTCCGGGTCGTCGCCATTGACATGGAATATCGGCGCTTGGACCATCTTTGCGACGTCAGTCGCATATACCGACGAGCGTGCCGAATCAGGGTTCGTCGTAAAACCAAGCTGGTTGTTGATAACCAGGTGAACAGTGCCCCCGGTTTCGTACGCCGGCAGAGCCGACATGTTCAGCGTTTCCGCCACTACGCCCTGGCCCGCGAACGCGGCATCGCCGTGCACTATCACTGGGAGGACCACGTCAATGACCGGTCTGGCAAGGTCGTCATGATCTGAGGCGGTAGCGGCGGAGATCGTGTCCTGCAAGGCCCTCGCCATGCCCTCGACGACCGGGCCGACCGCCTCGAGATGGGACGGGTTGGAAGCCAGGGCCACGTCGAGCTCATTGCCTGATGCGGCCCGGAAAGTGCCCCTGAAACCCTTATGGTACTTCACGTCTCCGGAACCCTGGACAGTGGTCGGGTCGAGGTTGCCCTCGAACTCGCCGAACAGCTCCTGATAGCTCTTGCCCACAATGTTTATGAGGACGTTCAGGCGGCCCCGGTGAGCCATGCCCATTACGGCGTGCTGGTGCCCCTCGTCGGCCGCACGCTCCAGCAAGGCGTCCAGAAGAGGGACCGCCGACTCGGCTCCTTCCAAACCGAAGCGCTTCTGGCCGATGTACTTCGTCTCCAGGAACCGCTCAAGTGCCTCGGCCGCGTTCAACTTGGCAAGGATATGGCGGTGCTCCTCCGGCTCGAGGTTCGTCGAGGCCCCCTCGACGCGTTGTTGGATCCACCGCTTTTGCTCAGGCTCCATGATGTGCATGTACTCGACGCCGACCGTACGGCAGTAAGCGTCCCTGAGCAGCGAGAGGATCTCACCTAGCCGCATCCGGTCCTTGCCCGCCAAGCCCTGCGCGAGGAACTCCCTGTCGAGGTCCCACACGGTTAGCCCGTAAGTGGCCGGGTCGAGCTCGGCGTGCATCTGCGGTTCTTTCCAGTCGAGCGGGTCCAGATGCGCGATCAAGTGGCCCCTCACCCTGTAGGCATTGACGAGCCGCTCGACTTTTTGTTGTTTTTCCAGGTAATTGGTCGCCGGCTCGAACGGGTCGTTCACGTCCTGGTTGTACCTGACGGGCTCATAGGGCACGCCCATCGAGCGGAAGACACCTTCGTAGAAACCGTCCTCGCCCATGAGGAGCTTGTGTGCCCGCTGGAGGAACAACCCCGACTCAGCGCCCTGTATGACCCGGTGGTCATACGTAGAGCTGAGCGTGACGACCTTGGAGACTCCCAGCTCCGCCAGCTGGCGACGGTCCGCGCCTTGCCACTCGGCTGGGTAGTCGATCGTGCCGACACCCACGATCGCTCCCTGCCCAGCCATCAGCCTCGGTACCGACTGGACCGTACCAAGAGTGCCCGGGTTGGTAATGGTTATCGTCGCTCCGACAAAGTCGGGGACTTCGCCTTTGCCTGCCGCGAACTTTGCGGACCAGGTCTTCGTAAGCCTTCCAGAACCCACGGAAATCGGCCTCATCAGCTCGTTGGACCACGGGCACCATGAGCGACCTAGTCCCGTCGGACTTCTCGAGGTCCACCGCAACACCCAGGTTGACGTGGGCAGGCCGGAAAACGGCCGGTCCCCCGCCCTTCGCGGGAGCCCCGGCACCGTTGCCGGCCGCGTCGGCGCTGGGGGTCTCGACGAAGCTCGAATTGATCGCCGGCACCGCCCGCACCGCCTGAACGACCGCCCAAGCGATGAGGTGAGTGAAGCTCACCTTGCCCGATGTCCCGACGCGGGCGAGCTGGTTGTTCAGGATCAGCCGGTTGACTTCGAGGATCTTGGCCGGGATGACCCGAAAGCTGGTTGCCGTCGGCACGCCGAGGCTCGTGGTCATATTGGAGACCACCCGCGCGGCACTGCCGCGCAGCGCTTGCGTCTCGCCGTCTTGGGGCTGGGGCGGGCTCACGGCCGGTCCCTGTTTGGCCTCCGCGACCTTGCCGTCGGCTGGCTTGCCGTCCGCCCTGGCGGTCGCACCCGGGCCGGCTAGGCGGCGCCGGCCTTCGCGCCGGCTATCGGGGCGTAGCCGGCCGGACCGGCCCCGTTCGGCCCTTCCCCCACGTTCGGAGCTCCGTCTCCGTTTGGCAACAGGACGGGCCGGCGCACCAGGTTGGCCCCACCTGGCTTGTAACCCTCGAAGAACTCGCGCCAGCTCTCACTGACCGAGGTGGGGTCGGCACGGAACTGCTCGAACATCTCATCGACAAGCCAGGCGTTGGGCCCCAGCGTGTCCGAATTTGGTTTTCTGGCGTCTGCCACAATTAACAGCCTACGGCCTCGGAAGGGCCGGCTGGGGGCTCAGGTTGACCCCTGCAGCGTCCGATAAAAGCTTTGTGAGCTCTGTAACTCCGGTTATGGCAGTAAGTAGGGCGGTCGTGCGCTTCGTCGAGGCGGGCAACGACGCTGTCTGCGAGCACTGCCAGTCGCCAGTCAAGTTTGTAGCCCGCATAAAAGGGCGCCAGGTCATTGCGAACGTGTACGTCGAAGGCCGCTGGACACGGGTCGAGCACTACCACGAGACATGTTACGAAGAGGCCAACGAGCCCTACGGCACGGCAAGGAGCTGAGCCAGGTCAGAGGCAAGTCAGTAACCTGCGAAGACCCTTAAAGGCGTGTGGGATGTCGCGCCGATAAATGTCGCATACCGGCGGCCCGTTCTGTGCAACGCGCCGCCTGCAGGCCAGGACGGGAGCTTCAGGGACCTGACGAACGAGCCGAGGACACCATGACATTTGTCGCGCCAGGTCCGACCAAGGACTAAACGTCTCCATCCTCTACCGAGGGGCCACTGGCGCGGACCACGGCCCAGGGGGCTCTTGTTCTCCGTACCGTCGGGCCGCTGAGCGCGGGTTCCCGGGTCAGCCTGCAACTAACCCCGGGCGCCTCTTTCGCCGCTCAGGTCACCTCCGGGGATGGGCGGACTGTCTCGCTCGAATTGCTTGAAGTGCCGCCGGAAGGGTCGCTCGAAACCGGTTCAGTGGTGGAAATGTTCATCCCGCTGGACATGGGGGTGTACAAGTGGCTCTGCATTGTCAGCTCCAACCCCAGCCCCAATGTGGCGGAGGTGCAGGTACTCGACGCCCCCATGTTCGTCCCTCGCCGGCCTAACCCGAGGGTGCTCGCTGAACTGCCAGCCGATGTCCGGGCGCTGCTCCCGCAAAGCAAAGGACCGGTTCATAAGGCGGTCCTGACCGATCTTTCCGTCGGCGGCATGAAGCTCGAGGGATGCCAGCACCTGAGCGCCGAAGACACGATCGAGGTGACGGTCCGTCTCGCGGCCAGGTCTACCGACAATGACGAGACGATCTCGATCATGGGCCGGGTGGTAATGGCCTACCCCAGCAACCGATCGAAGGTCGGCGGCAGCACCGACGCACACGTCTCGTTCATCGACGGGCAGGAAGAGGCCCTCGAGATCGTCCACCGCTTCGTTGCCGAGCAGCTCAAGCGCCGCACCCCGAAGCTCTAACCGACCTCGCGCCCGGCCGTGGTCTCACGCCATGCGGCGGCACTGGATGTGACTGGTAGCCCTGCGCCGAGATGTGACCGGTAGCCCGGCGCCGAGGTCGATCAGGATTTCCAAACGACCGTGACCTGGCCAGAAGGGGTTACCGAGACAATCGCGCTGACGCGTGTGAAGTAATTACCGGCGTCGGTGTCCAGATAGATGTCCCCGTCGTATCCGGCGGCCACGCCAACTCCAACTCGGAAGGTGTTGCGTGGGCCTAGAACGGAGGAGAGGCCCTGCGCTCGCGGCACCGTGATGGCTCCGGACGGGTGAAAGACGCCTGGGGCGTCGGGACCGCCGGCCAGCACCACGCCTCCGTTCACCGGGTCGGCCGACAGGGACCCCCAGTAGCCGACGCCCCGAAAGTTCTCGATGAACCGCAGCTTGCCCGCCGCGGTCTTCTCGTACAGGCCGAATGCGCCCCCACCGGCCACAAGCAAATCGCCCTTGGCGTCGAAACCAAGGCGGGTGGCTGGTGCGAAGTCGGTCTGGGCCCCCGGGTTGGAGAACACTGACCTGAAGCCTTTGTTGAGGCTCGGCGAGGCAGAACCGACAACCCAGTAGAGCGTGCCACTGTGCGAGAGACGATAGACGGCGCTCGTGCCTACATAGAGCTCGTCGTCCGGGCCGATCGCCAGCCCGAACAGGCCGAACGGGTGCGGGAACGACACCTTGAGCGCGCTGACGGGTCCCATTCCGAGCGGTTTCGTACCGCCGCCGGCAACCGTTTCGATCAACCCGTCCGGGAGGACCTCGCGCAAACCGCCGCAATTGCTGTTGTCGTCTTGCCCGTTCCAGCCATTGAACTGGCTTGACCGGGGGGCCAGACACTGCCCGCGCTGAGTGCCCCAAACAGCGGCGCCGCGACAACAAGACGGACGCTCCAGGTGCGCATGACTGATATGACCCTGCGAACAGGCCAGGCGTTCCGTTCCCGCCCTACCCCCGGTGCCACCAGATGCGACCTAACGGACGGTCGGTCACTCTTTGGCGAGCTGACGCATGTTGGTCTTGGCCAGCTCGACGATTTCGTCGCCGCCGCCGGAGAGGATCGTCCTCATGGCAAAAAGACTGAAACCTTTGGCCTGCTCCAGTGTGATCTTCGGCGGTATCGATAGCTCCTGGCGGGCCGTATGCACATTGACCAAGGCGGGGCCGTTGTGTGCGAACGCGGCAGCGAGCACATCCTCCAACTCGTCCGACTTCTCCACAGTTTCCCCGAACAGGCCGGCGGCGCGGGCGATCCCCGCGAAGTCGGGATTGTCGAGGCCCGTCCCATAGTTCACGATCCCGGCCGCTTTCATCTCCAGCTCCACGAAGGCGAGGGCACCGTTGTTGAACACGACCACTTTGACGGGCAGGTCCAGCTGGCGGAGCGTGATGAGCTCGCCGAGGAGCATGGCAAGGCCACCGTCGCCTGAGAGTGTCACCACCTGGCGTCCGGGTTGGCTCGCCTGGGCGCCGATCCCCTGAGGCAGGGCGTTCGCCATGGAGCCATGGGTGAAGGACCCGAGGAGGCGACGCTTCCCGTTCATACGCAGGTAGCGCGCCGCCCAGATCGTCGGGGTGCCAACGTCGGCGGTGAAGATGGCATCGTCCGCGGCCAGACGGTCGATGGTCGCCGCCACGAACTGAGGGTGGAGCGGGGATTGGTTGCGGCTCTCTCGAGCGAGGCTGTCAAGCCGGCCCGGGCCCGGGCATAGTGGGCCCTCATCTGGTCGAGGTGCTCTGCATCGGCCTTCACAGCCAGGCGTGAAAGCAGGGCGTCGACGGTATCGGCCACCGTGCCAACAAGGGCTACGTCGACGGGCACGCGCCGGCCTATCTGCTCTCCCTGCACGTCGACTTGGATAACCGGGACCCCGTCTGGGAGGAACGGTCGATACGGGAAGTCGGTGCCGAGCATGAGCAGCGCATCGCAGTGCTCCATGGCCCGGTACCCGGAGCTGAAGCCGAGGAGGCCGGTCATGCCCACGTCGAAGGGGTTGTCGTACTCGACGGACTCCTTGCCCCGCATCGCATGTACTACGGGCGCCTTAAGGGCTCCCGCGACGGCGATCAGCTGGTCGTGAGCGCCGGCGCAGCCTGCGCCGGCCAGGATCGTGACCCGTTTCGCGTGGTTCAGGATTTCAGCTGCGGCCGTAAGCGACGCGTCGGAAGGCCGGACGACCGAGTCAGACTTGAGCACCGGGCGGGGCTGCCACCCCGCCGGGCTCGGGCTGAGGAACACCTCGCCGGGAACGATGATGACGGCCACGCCTCGGCGTTCGAGGGCGCTGCGCAAGGCGATCTCGAGGACTTGGGGGAACTGCTCGGGGATGCTTACGAGCTCGCAGTAGACGCTGCACTCGCGGAACAGCTCCTGGGGGTGGGTCTCCTGGAAGTACCCGCCGCCGATCTCCTCTCGGGGGATGTGGGCGGCGATTGCCAACACCGGCACCCTGCTGCGGTTGGCATCGAAGAGGCCGTTGATCAGGTGCAGATTGCCCGGGCCGCAGCTAGCCGCCACCACGGCGAGCTGCCCCGTGATAGCGGCCTCGCCGGCGGCTGCAAACGCCGCAGCCTCTTCGTGGCGCACGTGTTCCCAACTGATCGCGCCGTCGCGGCGCAGCGCGTCAGTGAAGCCGTTGAGCGAATCCCCGGGAAGGCCGTAGATGCGGCGAACGCCAGAGGACTTCAGGGTCTGGACGATGTTGTCGGCGACGGTGGGCACGGCGGACTGCTCCTTTCGGCCAAGCGACCTGCGGGCTCCGAGGGGGCCGGCGGCCTCGGCCAGCAGGCCCAGCATGTCGCATCTTCCCATCACCCGTCCAACGAAACCTGGTACTCCGTCTTACGCAGTGCCCTCGAGCTCAGCGGACCAGATCGGCGGGGTACCTCGGTGGGAGGCCTCGGGTACCTGGGTGGGGAACTCAGGGCTACCTCGGTGGGGGGGTCCCGGCTAACTCGGCGTGGTTCGGCGACCTCGGCGCGGGCCCTTGTTTCTGGCGTGCCCCAAGCCCGAAAGTCCACTCACCGAGACCGGGAAGCTCCACGCCACGCCAGGAAGGCTGCACCGCGCCGAGAAACGAGCCTTCCGGTGAACGGTGCGCCCCCGGGCGAGGGCCAGGGCGTCCAAGCGTCAAAGTTACGGGCAAGTTAATCACGACAGCTCTGCCTTGACAGCGGTTGACGTGAGGGCGAATATTAACCGTTACAGGACTATGCACGCCGTGCATATATGTGCATCCTCCCGCCGCGGGAGAGACAGGAACGCCAATGGCCAACAGGTACCGGTTGCACAGGATGGTTGAGTCGATGTTAGGCGCCGGAGTCACGGCAACGCTTATCGCTGGGCTGATGGGCACCTCACCAGCCAGCTCTTCCACCTTGACCAGCGTGTCGATGGGCACCGAACCCTGGATCGGCTATGCCCCTTGGTACATCGCCCAGCAAGAGGGCTACTTCGGCAGATACGGGCTCAAGGTCAATATCGTCAACTTCGAAGAGGACGCCGACCGCAACGCCGCCCTGGTGGCCGGCAAGACCAATGTCTCCAATATTGACACCGGCCGCACTATCCAGTTCGCCAACCAAAAAGACCCTGCCGTGCCTCTGATGCTGGAGGACGATTCCAACGGCGCTGACGCCATGATGTCGGTTAAGTCGATCTCCACCGCCGCGGAGTTGAAAGGCCAGACGGTCGCCTACGAGTTCGGGACCACGAGCGACCTGTTGCTCCACTACTACCTGCTCCAGCACCACATGCCCTTCGACTCGGTGAAGTCGGTGAATGTGCCTGCCGCAGACGCCGGCACCTTGCTCATCGCCGGCAAAGACAAGGTGGTTGTCACCTACCAGCCCTATATAAGTGAGGCGACCAGCGGCCCGAGTGCCAGCAATGTGCACGTCTTTTTCTCGAGCGCCCAGGCGCCGGGGCTTATCAGTGACTTCCTGGTTGCCAATAAGGGCTGGCTAGCCAGCCATGGCACCCAGGCACGCGAGCTGGTCGAGGCCTGGAACGACGCCATAACGTTCTTCCACACCAACCGCACCCAAGCGGTAGCCATCATGGCCAAGGGCATAGGCGCTACCCCCAGTTCCCTGGCCTCGACACTGGCGGGCGTGATCCTCTACTCGGTGGCCGATAACCAAAAACTTGTGTCGTCAGGCAAATTGGCCTCGGAGTACCTGGCTATTGGGAAGACCCTGGTGGCGATGGGACAGATCAAGCATTCCGTGCCCCTGAGTTCGGTAGCCGATTTCAGCTACTTGAAGTGAGCCCGGGGTCTCGCTTGAGCCTGGGAGCGCTTGCCGTTGGGCCAAGCGCTCCCAAACCCTCGCTCGTACAGCGCCGGCGGCTCCGACTCTACGAAAGCATCCAGCGACGGGCTTACTTCTCGCTGGCCGTCGTCTCCCTTTGCTTGGTGTTCGGGTTCTGGGCTGTCCTCAGTTACACGGGCGCGGTGCAAAACCTGTTCCTGCCCACCCCGACCCAGGTCTGGCAGGCGGCCGTCACCGAGTCGTCGACGGGCATCTTGTGGCCCGACATCGGCGCCAGCGTGCTCAGGATCGTCCTCGGTTTCCTCATAAGTTCAGTAGTGGCGATACCGGTGGGCATCCTGATGGGCTCCTACAAGGTGTTCGAGGCCGCCCTCGAACCCCCTATCGACTTCATGCGCTACACCCCGGCCGTGGCATTCATCCCCCTGACGCTGATCTGGTTCGGCACCTCGACGACCCAAAAGCTGGTCATCCTGTTCATAGCCATTTTTTTCCAGGAGGTCCTCCTGGTGATGGACAACGTCAAAAACGTGCCCATACAGTTCGTCGACATGGCCTACACCCTGGGCCTGTCGCCCTCCCAGGTCCTGCGCAGGGTGGTGTTCCGGGCGGCACTGCCAGGGATCGTCGACACCTTGCGGATCTCAATGGGTTGGGGCTGGACCTACCTTGTCGTGGTAGAACTGGTGGGCGCCACCGATGGGCTCGGTTTTCAGATCCAACAGGCAGAGCGCTACCTCGATACGCCCGAGATCATCCTCGGCATCATCATCATCGGGGTGCTGGGGCTCATCTTTGACTTTTCCTTCAAGGCGATCTATGCAAAAGCCTTCCCCTACATGTCCCGCGGGGCAAGGTAGCCGGGCGCGAGGTGGCTGCCACATTGGTGCTCAAGGGGGTTGATAAGACGTTCCGCTCCGGGAAGAGGACGGTCGACGCGCTGCGCGACATCAACCTCACCCTCGACGACGGCGAGTTCATGTCGGTGGTCGGGGCTTCGGGGTGTGGTAAGTCGACATTGCTGCGGATCGTGGCCGGGCTTGAGCCGGCAAGCGCGGGCGAGCTCACCTTGGACAACGCCCCCATCGTTTCGGCCGGGCAGGACCGGGGGATGGTGTTCCAGCAGTACACGCTCTACCCCTGGTTGTCGGCCAAGGACAACATCGAGTTTGGCCTGCGCCACCTGTCCAAGAAAGAGCGCTCCGAGGTGGCCCGGCGGTTCTTGGACGTCGTCGGGCTGCGGGACTTCGCCGCCAGCTACCCTTTCCAACTTTCGGGCGGCATGCAGCAGCGAGTGGCCATAGCGCGCGCCTTGGCCTTGCAGCCGAGCATCTTGTTGATGGACGAGCCTTTTGGTGCCCTTGACGCCCAGACCCGGAGCCTGATGCAAGAACTGTTGCTATCGATTTGGGAGCGGGACCGGTTGTCGGTGCTATTCGTAACGCACGACATTGACGAGGCCATCTTCCTGGCCGACCGGGTCTGCGTGCTGGCGTCCAAACCGGGCCGGGTCCGCGAGCTTATTGACGTGCACCTGCCCCGGCCCCGTAATTTCTCCCAGCAGATGGAAAGCGAGTTCCTTCAGTTGAAGCACCACGTACGCGGGCTTATCCATGATGAGGCGGCCCGCAACACCGGCTTCGCCCCCTTACCGTGACGGCCTCCTCGCACCAGTCTCGGGTGGCGGCCGAGCAGGGAGGTGCCCTCCCCCGGGGGCCGGTGGCCAACCGCAGTGTCAGCCGCGCTCTGGCGATACTCGAACTTTTGAGCCAGACCGGCCACTCAATGAGCCTGGCCGAGGTAGCGACCCAGCTCAAGCTGCCCAAAAGCAGTGCCCTTACGCTACTTAGAGCCCTGGTAGAAGCGGAGTTCTGTGCTGTCGACAGCAAAGGGTCTTATGCCCTCGGCTTACACAGTTTCGAAGTCGGCGCCGCGTATTTGCGGGCCATGACCCCCGTGCGCTCGGTAATGCCCGAGCTGCAGTGGCTCACTGAGTCGCTCGGCGTTACCTCCCACTTCGCCGTGCTCGAACACGACGAAGTCATATACCTGGCCAAGCATGACCCTCCCGGGCTTGGCCTGAAACTGGCCAGCTCGCTGGGCGCCCGCCTACCGGCGGCGGTAACGGCAGTGGGCAAGGCCCAGCTCGCCTTCCGGGCCGCCGGCCCGCCCGGCCTCGAGGAAGAACTGGAAGGCGTCCGTCGCTTGGGCTATGCCATCGACGACGGCCAGACGGCAATGGGCATCCGCTGTATTGCCGCACCACTTTTCAACGACAACGCTTGCTGTGGCGCCCTTGGGGTGAGCTACCTGCTTGGCGGTGTTCCCGCCGTCGAGATGGTGGTCGAGGCCCTCCTGGCGGCGGCGGGCCGGGCCTCAGACCGCTTGGGCGGCCGGTTTGCCCAGGCCAGCGCCGCTCCTGACTGGCCGTCGACTGGTGCGCGCACCGCTACCGAGGAAGAGGGCTGGCCCACGCGGCCGAGCGAGCGGGGCGGCTGTGAGGACCGAGGCCCTTTTACTCGACGAGCACCTGGATCTGCGCCTGGGCACTCGGGAACTGTCCCCCCCGGCCCCGGGTGAGGCCCTGGTCGGAGTGGCGTGGGCCGGGGTGTGCGGCTCGGATCTCCACGTGCTGCGCAGCGGCGCCTGGGTCGCCTACTGGCCGGCCACCTTGGGCCACGAGGTAGTTGGGGTGGTCGAAGACTGCCCGGGCGACGAGGTGCCGGTGGGCGTGTCGGTCGCCGTCGACTCCCGTCTGCCCTGCGGGCAGTGCCCGGGGTGCGAAAAGGCCTCATCTCTCTGTTACCGGATGTCGTGGCTCGGCGAAGCCCGCCCCGGGGGCTTTGCCCGTCACTTGGTCGTCCCCGTCACCAGCCTGGTGCCCTGCCCAGCCGGGCTGGAGCTGGCCATTGCCGTCCTGGCTGAGCCACTGGCCATTATTATGCACGCCGTTTCCGGCCTAACTCGGCGGCCCGGGAACGCTTTGATCATGGGCTACGGCCCCATCGGGGCGCTGGTGCACCTGGAGCTCACGCGGCGGTGGCCGGGGGTACCGGTGGCCGTATTGGAACCAGTGCCGGCCCGGCTGCAGCTCAGCATGGCCCTGGGCGCGTCTGACCCCCACGGCCGGCTCGCCAGTAGCAGCCAAGGCGCCGACCGGCGGAACTACGACTTGGTGGTGGACGCCGCCGGGTCCCCCCAGTCCTTGACGGACGCCTGCTCCTATGCGGCCAACGGAGGCACCGTACTTGTCGTCGCCTTGAGCCACGGCACTGTGCCCGTCGCCCCCGGCGAGCTTGTCGAGCGCTCCCTGACCATCACCGGCTCGGTCGGTTTTGACCACGAGCTGGCTGAGGCGCTCGCTGTTTTGGCCGCCGGCCCCGACCGCTACCGGCCCATCATCACTGAAGCCGTCCTGCTCGAAGAAGCCGCCGAGCGATTGGCCGGCCTCGCCTCGTCACCCGCTACCGGGAAGTTGGTGGTCCGACCGTGACAGGAGTAGCGGAGCGGGCGGCTGAGCGGGTAAAGGACGTCCCTTCCTACCGCCCCGGCCGTGCCAGTCAAGGCCCATCGGCGGGAAAGCTTTCGTCCAACGAGGCGGCCCTCGGGCCTGCCCCTGCCATTAGAGCGGCCATAGCTGGCTCGCTGGCCAACCTAAACCGCTACCCCGACCAAGGAGCGGCGGCCGAAGCCCTGGCTTTGTACCTCGGTTTCCTTCCCGAGCAGGTCATATTGACCAACGGCAGCGACGAGCTGTGCTACCTGGTGGGGACGGTGCTCCTCGGCCCCGGACAGCTGGCCGTCCTCGGGGACCCCTGCTACCAGATCGATGCCACCGCTTCGCTCCTTTCGGGCGCCTCTCTCAGCCGGGTGCCCTTGCGCCCGGACGGCGCCCACGACCTAAAGGCGATGGCTACAGAAGCAGCCGGCGCCTCGGTGGTCTGGCTGCCTTCCCCCCACAACCCCACGGGGGCCGCTTGCCGCCCCGATGAGGTCGAACGCTTCCTGGCCGCCGTGCCCGAGGACTGCCTGGTGGTGCTTGACGAGGCTTACCGGGCTTTCAGCGACCCCGGGCTGCGCCCCGAGGTCAAAGATCTCTTGGCCCGCCACCCAAACCTGCTCGTGCAGCGCACCCTGTCCAAAGACTGGGCCTTGGCCGGGCTGAGGGTGGGCTACGGCTTGGCCTCACCGGCGCTGGTGGCCGCCCTGTCACGCGCCCGGCCGCCTTTCAGCCTCAACTCCGTGGCCGTGGCCGCCATCGAGGCGAGCCTGGCCAGCGAGGCCTGGCGGGACATGTCTGTGGGTATCGTCCGTCAAGAACGGGCCTTACTCGAGGCGACTTTGGAGCACCTGGGCGTGAAGTACTTCCCCAGCCAAGCCAATTTCGTCACTGCTGAGCTTGACCTCGAGGCACTCCGGCCGGCATTGGCCGTTTCCGGTACCGAGTTGCGCCCCGGCGCAGACCTCGGCCTTCCCGGCTGGGTGCGCATTTCCATCGGCTGGCCACCGCAAATGACCCTTTTCCGCGGCGCCCTGTACTCCGTGCTCGGGGCCGCCGGGGCTGCCGCATCAACCAGGAGAAGACAATGACGTCAACAATAAATGCCCCTATCCGCCTGATCGGCCGGTGGGGCGACCTCAATACGGCCGAGCGTGAGCAGGCAGTGACGAGAGGGTTGGACAAGGTGTTCGACCCGCAGCTACGCCATAGCATCTGCGAGCTCTTGGAGGACGTTCGCCTGAACGGGGACGACGCCGTGTCCCGGGCCCTCAAAAAATTCGACGGTTGTGACGTAAGCCCCGAGTCGTTGCGGGTGACCGACGAAGAGTTCGCCAAGGCGGCCGGGGCCATCTCATCGGGCCTACTGGCTGCCATCCGCGACGGGATCGACCACGTCCGGCGGTTCAACGAGCAACTGGTGGCAAGGGGTGACTGGAGCTTTGAGAGCGAGCCCGGCCTGACCGTCGGTGAGAAGGTGACGCCCATCGCCAGCGCCGGCTTGTTCGTCCCTAGCGGCAAGGGCTCTTACCCCTCGGTCCTGGTGCAATTAGGCACTCCCGCCGTCGTCGCCGGCGTGCCCCTCATCGCCGTGGTCGTCCCCCCCGTCCCCGGCTCAGACGGAGTCGTGGACCCCGCCGTGCTAGTGGTCGCCCAAGAACTCGGCATCCGCGATGTGTTCCGGGCCAACGGCCCCGCCGGCGTCGCCGCCCTAGCCTTCGGGACAGAAAGCGTGCCCAAGGTACGCAAAGTCGTAGGCCCCGGCAGCCCGGCTGTCGCCTGTGCCCAAGTCGAAGTCCAGCGTTATGGGACAGTCACCACCATGGTCCTTGGCCCCAGCGAGAGCCTGGTGATCGCCGACGACAGCGCCGACCCCCGGCTGCTCGCCTCTGACCTGTTGAACGAAGCTGAGCATGGCCCAGATTCTTCCAGCCTCCTCGTGACTGACAGCGAACAACTGGTCGCTGCCGCCCAGGCTGAAGTGGAGCGCCAACTGGCGCTGCTCCCCGAACCCCGCCGTAGTTATGCGGCCGCAGCCCTGGGCACCAATGGTGGGCTCTTCCTGGTCGACGACATGGCCGAGGCGGCCGAGGTGGCCAACGCTTACGCTCCCGAGCACATGCAGATAGCAGTGCGAGACGAAGCGGCGATCCTGGCCCTTCTCACTGACGCCGGCGAGATCTTGGTCGGCCAATGGACCCCCGTGTCGGCGGCCAACTTCATAATCGGCTGCCCCGCGTCCCTGCCTACAAGTGGGTTCGCCAAAGTGAGCAGCGGGGTAACGGCGGAGACATTCCGCAAACGGACTGCGGTGGCGCGCGCCGACGAGCGCGCGTTGGCCCGTATGCGAGAGTCGATAACGGCTTTTACCCAACACGAGGGGTTCCCGGCCCACGAGGCAGCTGTGACCGCGAGGTTCTCTTGAGCAACCGTTCGTTGCTGATCCCTCAGCTGCTCCGTAGCGGTGACGGCGAGGTCGCCGCGGAGGAGGCGAGCGCCGCTTTGCGCGAGATGTTTGGCCTCGACGTCGCCCGCGTTGTCTTCACCCAAGACGAGTACAGCCTCAACTCGGTGAGCGGGCGAGCACGGCTGAAAGACGCAACAACATATTTCTTCAAGTTTCATCAAGAAGAAGGCGAACAGGAAAATGTAAGCGAGTACTACCGCGCCCGGCTGCTGAACGAGGCCGGACTGCCCGTCGATGTACCGGTTGCCACCTCCACCCGCCCAGGCGCTCAGATGGTCCTCTACCGCGTCCACGACGAGCCCCGCATGGCTGACCTGTGCGCCGCCCTGGAGAGGTCGGCGGGGGCCGCCGCGGCCTTGGCGCCGCCCCTACTTGCCGCTCGCCAAGCGCTCGACGCCCGCATCGGAGAAGTGGCGCTGAGGACGCTAGGGTCGCCCACCCCGGCGTCGGCGTCGGCCGCCCTGCACCAGCTTTTCCATAACCGGCTGATCGGATCTCGAGGGCGGGTTCCCCGGAGGGCGCTACGCCCGCTATTACCTGCCCAGCCCCGTGTTCGACGAAGTCGCCACCAAAAAATGGAGGATCAACGGTGTCGAGTACCAGTCGTCCCTCGCCGAACTGGCCGAGACGGCATCCCGGTTGTTGGCGCCCGCCGCCTTGGCTCGGTTGCCAGTGGTGACCGCTCACGGCGACGACCATCAAGGCAACATCTGGGTGTTGGACGGCGCGCACGGGCCGGAACTGGTGCTGTTCGACCCTGCGTTCGCCGCCTCTGATATACCGGCCTTACTCGCTCCCGTAAAGGCGACTTTCCATAACGCCCTGGCCCACCCGTTCTGGCTCTACCACCCGGCGGAGGCGGCGGAGCGGTCCATCATCGACGTGGCCGTCGGTGCCGGCACCGTAGAAGTAAATGATGACGCCATCATGAGCCGTCTGCGCCATCAAGTGCTGGACAGCGTGGCCCACAATGTCTGGGCGCCTTTGTTGAGGCAAATGCACGAGCGGTCGATGTTGCCGGCAAACTGGCGGGCTATCGTTCGCTCGGCGTTGTTTTGCTGCCCCATGCTTGTGACCAACCTGGTCGATGAGGCCAGGCCCGCGCCGGTGCGCTCCTTGGCCCTGGCACGGGCAGTGGCGGCGGGCAGCGAACCGATAGAGGGTAGCGACGCAGTGTCTTGCTTCTTGGACCAGGTGGCCCCGTGACCTTGGACCAGGCGGCCCGCGACCAGTCGGGAGGCAACCGATCGGTGCGCCGCGTGCTCATCTCCGGGGGGACTAGTGGTATCGGCTTTGCCTGTGCGCGGCACCTGGGCTCCCTGGGTGACAAGGTCTGGGTGCTCGGCTCCCACGAGGCCAGTGTGGCCCAGGCTAAGGAGCGCCTGTCGTTGGCCGGAGCCGCCGTTTGCGATGTGGCCCAAGAAAACGAAGTGACGCAAGCAGTTGCCGAGGCTGCCAGCGAAATGGGAGGCATCGACGGGGTGTTCGTCAATGCCGGCATCGACGGGGAAGGCCTGCCCGCCGCCGAGTTGGGCATCTCCCACTTCCGCCGTGTCCTCGAGGTAAATGTCCTGGGTGCCTTCCTGGTGGCCCGGGCGGCATTGCGCGCGCCCAAACGGCCGTCTGCCATCGTCTTCAACGGCTCCGTCAATGCACTAAGGCCCGAGCTCAACTTCCTCGACTACAACGCCAGCAAGGCCGCCGTGGTGAGCATGGCCAAGTCGCTAGCTTTGGAGGTGAGCGCCGAGGGCACCGCAGTGACCGCCTTGTGCCCGGGGTACTTCCCCACCCGGATGACGGTGCCTTACATGGAGGACGAGACGCTGCGCGCCCAGCTGCTGGCCCGGATCCCGGCCGGGCATTTTGGCGACCTGGAAGATATCGCCCGCCTGGTGGCCTTCCTGTTGAGCCCTGAGGCCGCTTTCATGACCGGCAGTGTCATAAGTATCGACGGGGGGTCAAGCATTTGACAGCCACACAGGAAATCAGCCCGGGCCGTGGCCCAGTGGCAGGCGCGGGAGCGTGCACATGCGAATAGCGGGTGCCTACCGGCCGGGACCGGCCGAGCACGGCTCGGTACGTTCTTGCAAAGGGTGGCCGCAGGAAGCGGCCCTGCGCATGCTGCACAACAACTTGGACCCGGCCGTGGCCGAACACCCAGAAGAACTGGTGGTTTATGGCGGCACGGGTAAGGCGGCGCGCGACTGGCCCTCCTTCCACCGCATAGAAGACTGTCTGCGCCAGCTCGAGGCGGACGAGACCCTCCTGGTCCAATCGGGGCGGCCGGTAGGGGTGGTACGCACCCACGAATGGGCCCCTCGGGTGTTGATCGCCAATTCCAACCTGGTCCCCGAGTGGGCCAACTGGGACGAGTTCCGCCGCCTGGAGCACCTGGGCCTCACCATGTACGGGCAGATGACGGCAGGCTCTTGGATTTACATCGGTACCCAAGGGATCCTGCAGGGCACCTATGAGACCTTCGCGGCGGTAGCTGACAAACGCTTCGGGGGTTCCCTGGCCGGTACGTTGACCGTTACCTGCGGGGCTGGCGGCATGGGAGGCGCCCAACCCCTAGCCGTGACCATGAACGGGGGCGTTGTCATCTGTGCCGATGTCGACCCCACCAGGGTCGAACGCCGGCTGCAGGGCGGCTACCTCGACACGTTGGCCCACAGCCTGGACGAGGCCTTGCAACTGGCGGAGGCGGCTCGTTATGAGGGACGCCCGTTGTCCGTGGCCCTGATCGGCAACGGTGCCGAGCTCCTCCCTGAGATAGTGAGGCGCAACCTGCACGTGGACGTCGTCACCGACCAAACCTCGGCCCATGACCCTCTGAGCTATGTCCCTGCGGGGATGGCCCTAAATGACGCTATCCAACTGCGTCGCCGCGCCCCTGAGGAGTACGTGCGCCGTTCACGGGCGTCAATGGTGGTGCACTGCCAAGCCATGGTGGAGCTCATGGACCGGGGCGCCGAAGTGTTCGACTACGGCAACAGCCTGCGGGCCGAGGCTGCGTTGGGAGGTTTTGAGCGGGCCTTTGATTACCCGGGGTTCATCCCTGCCTATATCCGCCCGTTGTTTTGCCAAGGAAAGGGCCCGTTCCGGTGGGCCGCCCTTTCGGGTGACCCGGCCGACATCGCCGCCACCGACGACGCCGTACTGGAGATGTTCAAAGATGACGACCGCTTAGTGCGGTGGGTGACGCTCGCCCGGGAAAAGGTGAAGTTCCAGGGCTTACCCGCCCGTATTTGTTGGCTCGGCTTCGGGGAGCGCCACCGGGCCGGCGAGCGTTTCAACGAGATGGTCGCCAGCGGTGCCTTGCGGGCTCCGGTGGTCATCGGCCGGGACCACCTCGACTGCGGGTCGGTCGCTTCGCCCTACCGGGAGACCGAGGCCATGCTCGACGGCTCCGACGCCATCGCCGACTGGCCCTTGCTCAACGCCCTGGTCAATACAGCCAGTGGGGCCTCTTGGGTCTCTATCCACCACGGCGGGGGCGTCGGTATCGGGCGCTCCATCCACGCCGGCCAGGTGACGGTGGCCGACGGGACGGCCCTGGCCGCCGAAAAACTGGCCCGGGTGCTGACCAATGACCCGGCAATGGGTGTGCTCCGCCACGTCGATGCCGGCTACGAGGCGGCTCGACAGTTCGCCACGGCCAGGTCCGTGCGCGTCCCCATGGGCCCGCAGAAGTGAGCTCCCTGAGCACCACACCCGGGGAGGCCTCGGTGGTGGAACTGGGGCCGGGAGGAGCCACCCCGGGCCAGGTGTTGGCCGTGGCCCGTGGAGGTGCCCATGTCCGCTTGACCCTGCCGGCCTTGGCGGCCATGGCGGCTTCGCGCCGCTTCGTCGAGGTGATGGCAGCCGGGCCTGTCCCTACTTATGGGGTGTCGACCGGCTTTGGTGCCTTGGCCGCCCGGCACATCGACCCGGGGCAAAGGGCCCAGCTCCAGTTGAGCCTGGTGCGTTCGCATGCGGCGAGCATGGGCACCGTTGTGGAGAAGGAAGTCATCAGGGGCCTGATGTTCCTCAGGCTGAGGTCTTTGGCCACGGGGCGCACCGGCGTACGCCCCGTGGTGGCCGAGGCCCTGGCCGCGCTCTTGAACGCCGGGGTCACCCCCATCGCCCGGGAGCACGGCTCTCTCGGTTGCAGCGGCGACCTCGCCCCTTTGGCCCATTGCGCCTTAGCCCTTATCGGCGAGGGTGAGGTCATCGGCGCCGATGGACAACCGACGCCCACGGCGCCCGTGTTGGACAAAGCGGGGCTGCGGCCGGTGGTGCTGGAGGCCAAAGAGGGCCTGGCCCTCATCAACGGCACCGACGGGATGCTCGCCATGTTGGTGATGGCGTGCGAGGACATCGGGCGCCTGTGCCAGGTGGCCGACATTACCGCGGCTTTGAGCGTTGAGGGGCTCTTGGGCACCGACCAGGCTTTCCTGCCTGGCCTTCAGAGCGACCTCCGCCCCCACCCGGGCCAGGCCGCCAGCGCTGCCAACCTCTTGGCCCTGCTCAACGGCTCAGCCATAGTTGCCTCCCACCGCACCGGTGACTCCCGGGTCCAGGACGCATATTCGCTGCGTTGCGCCCCCCAAGTGGCGGGGGCGGTGCGCGACACCCTGGCCCACGCCTGCGCCGTGGCCGACCGCGAGTTGTGCTCCGCCATTGACAACCCCGTGGTCCTAGCGGACGGGACCATCGCCTCCAACGGCAATTTTCACGGCGCCCCCTTGGCTTACGTGCTTGATTTTTTGGCCATCTGCGCCGCCGACTTGAGCTCTATCTCCGAGCGCCGCACCGACCGGCTGCTCGACCCCGCCCGCTCGCACGGCCTCCCCCCCTTCCTCGCCGCCGACCCCGGCGTGGACTCGGGGTTGATGATCGCCCAGTACGCCCAAGCGGCCATGGTGTCGGAAAACAAGCGGCTGGCCACGCCGGCCAGCGTGGACTCCATCCCCAGTTCGGCCATGCAGGAGGACCACGTTTCCATGGGTTGGGCCGCCGGGTGCAAACTCCGTTTGGCCATAAACAACCTACGCCGTGTATTGGCCGTCGAACTGGTGGCCGGGGCGCGAGCGGTCCAACTGCGGTCCCCATTGACCCCCGCGCCGGCGACCGCCGCCGTCATCGCCGAGCTCCGCCGGGAGGTGCCGGGCCCCGGGCCTGACCGCTGGCTCTCGCCCGAACTCGAGCATGCAGAACGGCTTATCGCCTCAGGCCGCATATTGGAGGCAGCCCAGAGGGTGACGGTCCTGCAATGACAGAACCCCGGTCCGGGAGCCCCGGAATTACCGCTAAGGCCGAGGCTTTTGGTCGTCGGGCCCAGTTCCAAGCCATGTGGGCCGAGCTCGGGGGCATAGGGCGCCTGCCCAGTGGCGGCTTGTGCCGTTTAGCCTGGACTGACGCCGACTCGCTGTTGCGGCAATGGTTCCGGGCCGAGGCCGCTCACCGGCAAATGCCGGTAGAGCAAGACGGGAACGGCAACTTGTGGGCGTGGTGGGGCGAGCCCGGCGAAGGGGCGGTGGCCACCGGGAGCCACCTCGACAGCGTCCCTGACGGCGGCGCCTTCGATGGGCCCTTGGGCGTGGTCGCCGGTTTCCTGGCAGTCGACAAACTGCGGGCCGGGGGTCGGCCCCTGCGACGCCCGCTCGCTGTGGTGTGCTTTTCGGACGAAGAAGGCGGGCGTTTCGGCGTCGCCTGCGTCGGGAGCAGGCTGATGTGCGGGGCACTCCGTCCGGAAGCCGCTCGGGCACTCACCGATACCGAAGGGACCACTCTGGCCCACGCCATGGCCCAGGCCGGGCACGACCCGGCCCAGTTGGGGCCGGACAACAACAGGCTGCGCTTACTAAGTGCTTTCGTGGAACTGCATATCGAACAGGGGCGTGCCCTGGCCGGCCTGGGGGCGCCGGTCGGCCTAGCCACCGGTATCTGGCCACACGGTAGGTGGCGGTGCTGTTACCGGGGTGAGCCCAACCACGCCGGCACCACACTGATGAGCGACCGTAAGGACCCCATGCTCGCGCTGGCGGCCACTGTGCTCGCCGCCCGCTCGGCCGCCGAGCGGTACCAAAGCCGTGCCACAGTGGCGAAATTGGCGGTGCACCCCAACGCCACCAACGCCGTCGCGGCCGTCGTAGAGGCGTGGTTGGACGCCCGCTCACCCGATGAAGCGACACTGGCCCTGGTCGTGGCCGCTGTCGAGAACGCCGCTCGTGAGGCCTCCAGCAACCACGGTGTGGAGTTCCACCTGAGCGAGGAATCGTCTACCCCTGCGGTCGTCTTCGACCACGACTTGAGGCGGCGGCTCAGCACTGTGCTTGGTGAAGTGCCCCAGTTGCCCACCGCTGCCGGCCACGATGCCGGCATCCTTTCCGCCCATGTCCCCACGGCCATGCTTTTTGTCCGTAACCGCACCGGGGTAAGCCACAGCCCGCTCGAATGGGCCACGGAAGACGACTGCCTGGCCGGCGCCGAGGCGCTGGCCCGAGTGCTCGAGGACCTGGCCTGCCGATGAGCTCGGCCCAGTATTTCTGCGACTTTGCCTGGCTGGGGGGGCCTCGGCCAAAAAAGACGTGCTCGTCAGCGTCTCAGG
The DNA here is from genome assembly GCA_963834735.1 of uncultured Acidimicrobiaceae bacterium. GTDB lineage: Bacteria > Actinomycetota > Acidimicrobiia > Acidimicrobiales > Palsa-688 > Fen-671. The sequence continues at coordinate 342,143 of CAWICT010000006.1, forward strand.
CGAGCGCATCGTGGGCCTTGGGGTCGGGGCCACGGCGCCGGCCGCCGCTGTGCACTTGCCGGGGCTGACCCTGCCGGGCTTGGCCAATTGCCACTCGCATGCCTTCCACCGCGCCCTTCGCGGCCGGGCTCAGGCGGGGCGAGGGACATTTTGGACCTGGCGAGAAGAGATGTACCGGGTGGCTGCGGCGCTCACCCCGGAGAATTACTTCGCACTGGCCCGGGCCACCTACGCCGAGATGGTGCTGAGCGGCATCATTGGAGTGGGCGAGTTCCATTATGTGCACCACCAAAACGACGGCCGGCCCTATGGTGAGCCCAATCTCATGGGCCTATCGCTCATGGAGGCGGCCCGGGAAGCAGGCCTGCGCATTACCCTGTTCGACGCCTGTTACCTGGAAAGTGCCCCGGGCCGGGCACCCGAAGGCGTCCAGGCCCGCTTCTGTGATGTCGACGCTGGAGCGTGGGCCGAAAGGGTAAGCCTCCTGGCGGGCGACGCCGCCGCTCACGGCGCCCGGGTCGGCGCCGCCGCTCACTCGGCCCGAGCCGTACCACCACCCGCACTGGCCCTGGTGGTCGCCCACGCCCGTTCCCACGGGCTTCCCCTTCACTTTCATCTTTCCGAGCAGGTAAGGGAAAACGAAATGACCGCCTCGGCTTACGGGATGTCACCTACGCAGTTGTTCAGTGAGGCTGGTGCTCTGGGGCCTGCTTCCACGGCCGTGCACGCTACCCACTTGTCGAGCGAAGACAAGGCCTTGCTGGGTGCGTCGGGAACGGGTGTGTGCATGTGCCCTTCGACCGAGCAAGACCTGGCCGACGGCATAGGGCCGGCTCGCCCGTTAGCCGACGGCGGCTCGCCTATTTCCCTAGGGTCTGACAGCCATGCACTGATCGATATCTTCCAGGAAATGCGCGGCCTGGAATATGGGGAACGCTCGACCACGGGTACCCGTGGGCACTTTGCCGCCCACGAGCTGTTGGCGGCGGCCACGGCCCAGGGGCACCTGGCCATCGGCTGGCCCGAAGCCGGCACTATTTCTGTCGGCGCCCTGGCCGACCTGGTGACCCTCGACCTGTCCACCCCCCGGCTGGCCGGCGTCAGCGAGGATCACCTAATTGAAATGGCCGCATTTTCGGCCAGTGCCGCGGACGTAGCCCATGTCGTCAGTTCGGGCCAGGTCGTGGTGGCTGATGGCCGCCACGTTCTCGTGGACAACGTGGCCCCCGCCCTTGCCGCCTCGGTGGCGGCCGTGGCGAGCTCATGACCTCGCTACTGGTCGACAACATCGGCACCCTAATTACCAACGACACAACGGCGGGCACAGGGCTCTGCGGCGCCGTGCTCGACGCGGCGATGGTAGTGGAGCACGGCAAAATCGCTTGGACGGGCCCTCGGTCCCAGGCCCCTCAGGGCACCGATGACCTTGTCGATGTCACCGGCCGGGCCGTGTTGCCCGGCTTTGTGGACAGCCACGCCCACCTCGTGTTCGCTGGCGACCGTTCTGCCGAGTTCGTGGCCCGTATGGCCGGTCAGGCTTACAGCGCCGGCGGGATCTTTACAACGATGGCCAGCACCCGCGCCGCCAGTGACGCCGACCTGGCGGGCAACGTCGACCGGCTTATGGCCGAAGCCCTGGCCGCCGGCACCACAACAATGGAGTGCAAGTCCGGCTACGGCTTGACCCTGGCCGACGAGGCGCGCAGCTTACGGGTGGCCGGCGGATGTACCCCCGAGGTCACCTACCTCGGGGCCCACGTGGTGCCGCCCGAGTATGCCGGCGATGCTGACGCCTACGTACGCCTCGTGTGCTCGGAGATGCTTGACCGCTGCGCCCCCTTTGCCAAGTGGGTGGACGTTTTTTGTGACCGAGGAGCTTTTGACGCTGACCAGGCCACCGAAGTGTTGCGGGCCGGCGCCGGCCGCGGCCTCCAAGCCAGGGTGCACGCCAATCAGCTCGGCCCGGGGCCGGGCGTTGAGGTTGCGGTATCGGTCGGCGCCGCCTCCGCTGACCATTGCACCTACCTCAGCGAGCGCGATATCGAGTTACTGGCCTCGAGTACCACGGTGGCAACACTCCTGCCGGCGGCTGAATTTTGTACCCGCTCCCCCTACCCTGACGCCCGGCGGATGATCGACGCCGGCGTGACGGTGGCCCTGGCCAGCGACTGCAACCCTGGCTCGAGCTACACAACCAACTTGGCTTTTTGCATCTCCCTGGCGGTGCGGGAGATGCGGATGTCCCCCGACGAGGCCGTTTGGTCGGCCACCATGGGCGGGGCACGGGCGCTACGCCGCCACGACATCGGCAGCCTGGCCGTCGGCACCAACGCGGATTTCGTGGTCCTGGAGGCACCTTCGCATGTCCACTTGGCTTACCGGCCCGGCGTCCCCCTGGTAGCGGGGGTATGGCGCAACGGCGTGGCCGCCCACCCCTTTTCAGCCGCGGGCTAGGTCCCGCCGGCGACCGGCAAATGCCGACGGCCACCGGCCCCCTTGCCACACCAGGACCGACAGTGAAACCGCTGAGCGAATCCCCGGGAAGGCCGTAAATGCGGCTGCCGCTTACTCGCCCTTCAAGAACACGCGGCGGACCGTCTCCCAGTGGGCGCCGTCGCCGCACATGACGTCCACCTCATCGGCCCTGCAGTTCACCGGCAGCTTCGCGGCCAGGTCCTCGGCAGCGTCGGACAGGGTGCTCCCCCGCGCGTGGCCGGCAAGGCCGACCGTCAGGTGGGGTACGACTTCGGGGAACTCGCCCTGCCAGGGAGGCGTGTCGAAGCGGTCTGCCAGGACGGTGGTGAGCCGCTTGAACGGGCCCGCCGGGGTGGGCGCCAGCCACAACACCCGCTCCCCGAACCAGGAGACCCGGTCCAAGGAGTACTCGAAGGGCTCTTCCCCGCCGACGAGTTCCTCGAGCTCTTCGAGGTGCTCCTGCTTGATCTGCTCAGGGGGGATCCACGGGACGACCAACGTGATGTGGGCCGGGACACCTGTCCGGGCCGAAGGATCATGGACGGCCCGCCATGCTCCGACCAGCGGTTCGGCTTCGGGCACTGGCACGAGCAGAGCGCTCTGAGCGCAATTGCTCGTCGTCCCGACCCGTTGCCGAGCCTCATCCACTGCCTAAGTCCCTCCTACGGCGTTGCCCTCCCACCTACCTAAAACCCTACCCCCCGAGCCGGCGCGGTTGCCACCACCCCGGCGTTCGTCGCCACCCAGCCTCCCGGCGGTGAGGTTGTTCGGGGGCCGGCACCAAGCGGGCCAGGCGCCAAGCGTGGCGGGCGCTAGGGGGAGCGGCGGACGGAGGGGCGAGCTCTCGTGGGCTCGCCGGGCGCTTTGGCAAAGTGCGGCGGCCAGGGGGCGTCGGCGAGACCTCGTTCTTCGGAGTCCTGCCGGGCAAGGTCGAGCAGCGGCTGGAGGGAGAACGCCTTGCCGTCCGCTCCCGCTGCCGGGTCGCCGATCGCAGCGAAGCGCGCCGGCACCGAGAAAATTGTCAGCTCGTTGGGGTCGACCGCGTCCAGTTCGTCCCAGGTGAACGGCGCTGATACCCGGGCGTTGGGCACCGGTCGGACCGAGTATGCGGAGGCAACCGTGTGGTCGCGCGCGTTCTGGTTGTAATCGATGAAGACGCGGGTGCCTCGCTCCTCTTTCCACCATTTGGAGGTCGCGATCTCTGGCATCCTCCGTTCGACTTCCCTTGCCAATGCGAGCGCACCTTGCCTCACATCGGTAAAGCCCCACCTCGGTTCGATATGCACGTTTATATGGATCCCGCGACTGCCGGAAGTCTTTGGGAACCCGGGTATACCGAGCTCTTCGAGGACATCGTGGACGCAGCCGGCGACGCGGCGGACATCGTCGAATGTCACCCCGGGCATCGGGTCGAGGTCGACGCGCAGCTCGTCGGAGCAATCGAGATCGGAGTCGCGCACAGGCCACGGGTTGAAATCGACACAGCCAAGGTTCACCGCCCAAATAATGTGCGCCACGTCAAGGGGACAGAGCTCCTCGGCAGAACGCCCCGAGGGAAAGTGGACAGTCGCCGTGTGGAGCCAGTCGGGCCGCGCTGCGGGGACGCGCTTTTGGAAAAAGACTTCCCCGTTGATCCCGTCGGGAAAACGCTTGAGCACGGTCGGCCGCCGGTAAACACCTCGGAGCGCCCCTTCGCCCACAGAAACGTAGTACTCGACGAGTTGCATTTTCGATACTGGGACATCCGGGAAAAACACCTTGCCGGGCCGTGATATCCGTATTTCGCGGCCATCTATCGTGAGATCCGCGAAATCGCTACCGCGTCGCCATTAGCGCCCTTCCCTTCGCCAGTAGTGCCTTTCCCGGTCCCGGCCCCGGTCTCGGTCGTGGTCTCGGTCTCGGGCTCGCCGGACGCCGCTGCTCGACGCGCCGAAAACGTCGGCCAGCTCCATCGGCACGACAGCGTCGAGCTGGTCGTAGGTGCAGCTCCACGCATCGCGGTCCGGGCGCCAACGCCTGAACTGGGCGGTATGGCGCAGACGCGTGCCCTGCAGGTGCTCGTAGGCGGCTTCGACCACCAAGTCGGGGCGGAGCAGCTCGAAGCTGAGGTCCTTCGTTGCGTTCCAACGGCTCCGGGCTCCGGGCAATCGCGGCCCAGCCGCTTCCGTGGCAGTCGCCCAGGCCGCCCAGGGATGGCCTTCGGGGCCTCCATCGCTACCCACTCGGTAGGGAGCGAGGACCTCGACCAGTTGGCGCCGCTGCTCGGCCGCGAAGGCACCGATGACACCAACGTGGGAAAGGTCCCCCGCACTGTCGTACAAACCGAGCATGAGCGACCCGATTTCGGATTGCCCAGGGGTGCCGCCGTCAGCAGACGTGCGGTACCAACGGAAACCGCCGACTACGAACTCGGCTGTGCGTTCGTGTTTGACCTTCACCATCACGCGTTTACCCGCCACGTAGGCAAGGTCCGCCGCCTTGGCCACCACCCCGTCGAGGCCGGCACCCTCGAAGCGCCCGAACCAGTCCTCGGCCAAGGACCGGTCCCGCGTAGCGGGTGTCAGGTAGACGCCGACGGATGGTCCGGCCTCTCCAATTACGTTTTCGAGAAGGCGCCGGCGCTCATGGAACGGCTCTTTTCGAAGGTCGCGATCGTCGAGTGCCAGCAGATCGAAGGCAACGAACGAGGCGGGTGTCCTTTCTGCCAGCAATCTCACTCGGCTCTCGGCCGGGTGCACCCGTTGCGAGAGGGCGTCGAAATCCAGCCCAGTTGGCCCGGCAACAACCACCTCGCCGTCGAGGACCGCCCGTTGCGGGAGGACCTGGCTCAGTGCGGCCACCAGCTCGGGAAAATACCGGGTCAGCGGCAGCTCGTTGCGGCTGCCCAGCTCGACCTCGGTGCCGCTACGGAACACAATGCAGCGGAAGCCGTCCCATTTCGGCTCGTAGATGTACTCCCCGCTCGGCAGTTCCCGGGCGAGCTTGGCCAGCATGGGCGCGACAGGCGGCCGTACGGGTAGGTCGGCGAAACTCATGTCTCAGTCACTCCCGCTCCGGGCACTCAGGCTCCTGGCTATTGCGGCGGCCAGCTCGCCCTGCTGCACCTCTTCGAGCGACAACGGGAGCCCCAGGCACCAGTTGGGCCACTCGTCGATCGTACCTGGCATGTTGGGGCGCTCCTCGACAGAGGCAGCGTCGTCCAGGACAGCGGTAACGAGCGCGCAGGGTGCTTCTCCGAGAGCGGCGTAGGTCGCCTCGATGACCTCGGGCAGGGGCCTGTTGTCGTCCGAACCCGTCCACTCCGACAGCCGCCGCCTCAACTCGCCGCAACTCTGCTCGTTAACCGCCAGGCCTGCGCTTGTCTGGGCGGCGACGTCGCAGCCCGTCCAAACTCCTGCGATCGTCGGCAAGTCGTGGGTCGTCACCGCCCCGAGGGCTTGGTAGGACCACTCCGATGGCCGCTTGTCCTCGAACCAAAAGAGCCTGTAAGACAGCACCCCGCTATCGGCGAGGACCTCGCGGACGTGGTCCTCCACGGTCCCGAGGTCCTCACCGATGACGTAAGCACCGGCCCTCGCGGCCTCGAGGCGGAGCAGCGCGACCATGTCGTGCCAGAGGTACCGGACGTAGGTACCCTCTGCCGCCTCCGAGCCGAGCGGCACCCAGAAGAGGCGGAAGAGGCCCATCACGTGGTCGACCCGCAGCCCGGCGGCGGGTCGCAGGACCGCTCGCAGGGTCTCGATGTAGGGCTCGTACGCGGCGGCGCGGAGCTTCCACGGGTCCCATGGTGGAAGGCCCCAGTTCTGGCCCTTGGTGTTGAATTCGTCGGGCGGTGCCCCCACCCTCATTCCGAGAGCGAACGCTCCCTGCCAGAACCAGGCGTCCGCGCCTCCGCCATCGACACCAACCGCAAGGTCGCACACAAGGTGGCCGCCAACGGAAGCGTTCGCGAGCTGGGCTTCGCACAGCCATTGCAGCCAGGCGTGATAACGCTTGCGGGAGCGGCCTTCTTGGCTCGCAGCCGATCTCGCCACTGCCGGGTTATCGGGGTGGCGATATTCGGCCGGCCAGTCTTGCCAAGGCAAGCCAAAGCGCTCGGCCAGCGCGCAAAAAGACGTGTAACCATCAAGGACTTTGCCGCGTTCGCGTGTGTACTGTTCGAAACTGGGGTCCCCACCGGCTTGTTCGAAGCGGGCGAACAAAGCTTCGAGGGCTTCGGATTTGAGCGCCCATACGCTCGTGCGGTCGATCAGTCGTTCAACGTTGAGAGCCTTCGCCTTGACCGCAAGCGTTGCTATCTCGGCCAGGTCGCCGGCTCCGGGTACCTCTTCCACCCTGATGTAGAGCGGGTTCAGGAAGCACCTCGAGCTCGGGAAATAGGGGCTCGGTTCGGGGACCGGCCCCAGCGCCGGGGCGTTCAAGGGGTTCAGCAGCACGAAGCCGGCTCCATTGTCCCCCGCCCAATCGACCAGGCTACGAAGATCACCGAAATCCCCTATGCCCCAGCTGTCGCGCGATCGCGTGGCGTACAGCTGTGCCGACCAGCCCCAGGTGCGCCCCGGGGGAGGATCCGGGCACCGTGCCGGGCACACGGCGACTATCCGTGGCCAGCCATGGGGAGAGCCGCCCGTGGCGGGCTCCGCAGGCTCGAAGCAGTGGTAACCGAGCGGTAGCTGATCCGGCCGCGGGCCGTCAGCGGGCAGCTCGATGGTCCCACCGTTCTCCAGGGTGAGCGTGCCGCCCGGCAGAAATGGCCACGGCCCGGTCTGCGCCGCTGTGAACAGGGGCGCGTCGAGCCGCGGCCCGGGGGCCACAGTGCCGGAAGGGCCCGGCACCCCAGCGCCCATTGCCTCCAGTACCGCCCGCAGAGTGCTCTCCGGGACGTCCCACCAGTGGCCACCGACATCCCAGTAGCCGGGCTCGATGCCCCAGGCCTGCAACAATTCCGCCTCGATGCTCACAGGTGACCCTGGGGGAGGCGGCGCCGGCGCATAAAGCATCTTTTCACGCTCCAGGCCGTTCTCGGCACCTTCAGGGCGGTACCCGGTCTGCGGAGCATGGCAGATGCCACGTCCTGGGATCCGCGAGAAGGTCGTGGCGCTCGCGTACGCTCGACGTGATGAGCACGGCGGTTACCTTCAGCGGGCCAGCTACTGGCGCTATTACCGGACCGGCGACAGGCGTCGTCATCGGCAGTTGCCGGGTACTGGCCGGGGCCAGCTCCTGGGCGGACCGATCGCTTGTCCGTGACGGCGGCTTTTACCCCTCGCGCTCGCTCAGTGCAGCGCAACGCCTCGCTTACTACACGAGCCGCCTGCCACTTGCCGAGATCGCCACCACTTACCGCTTCCCGCCGACGCCTGAACTGGCTAAGCGCTGGGCCGCGACAACGCCGGCCGGTTTCACGCTCGATGTACGGGCGTGGTCGCTGCTCTGTGGCGCACCGACCTGGCCGGAGTCGCTCTGGCCCGACCTGCAGGGCCATGTGAAACCCTCGCGGCGCGACGCAACCAAGCTCTACCGCCAGCGCCTCCCAGCCAGCGTCGTCGACGAGTGCTGGGCTCGCTTCAATCACGCACTGCGCCCTCTGGCCGACGCGGGCCGCTTGGGTGTTGTCATCGTAAGGTTCCCGACATGGTTCAGCCCAAGGCCGGCCGCCTGGAAGGAACTGGCCGAACTGCCGTCGCGGCTGCCTGGCCTGCGGGTGGCTGTCGAGCTCAGCAACGAGCACTGGTTCGAGGGGACCGCCTGCGAGCAAACGCTCGGCGTCCTCGAAGAGATCGGCTTGTCGTTCGTATGTCGCCACAGCTCGGTGCCGGCGAAGCCGGTCATCGCTGCTACGGCCGATATCGCCTTGGTCCGCTTCCCGGGCCACCCGCCCCGCCTGGCGAGCCAGGCCGCCCAAACCGAGACGCTCGCCGACAAGTTGACCTGGTGGGGCCCGCTTCACCGGTACAGCGACGCGGAACTGGCAGCCTGGGTACCCGCCGTCCGTGATCTGGCGTCTTCGAGCTCCGAAGTGCACATGATCATGGACAATTGCTGGCGCACCAACGCCGTGGACAACGCCGCCAGCATGCTTGGCTTGTTGGCCAGTTCATAACCGGCGCAGGCCATATGGACCAGCTGGTGGTGAGGGCTCGGGACGGTACCCGCCTCGTTTGCTGGGACTTCGGTGGCCAGGGCACGCCTCTGCTGATGGTCCACGGCACCGGGCTCCACGGCAGGTGCTGGGCACCCGTGGCGCGCCCGCTCAGCTCGGCTGGTTTTCGCCCGCTCGCCCTCGACATGAGGGGCCACGGGGCCTCGGGCCGTTCTCCCAACGGGGCCTACAACTGGGACCTGTTCGCTCTCGATGTGCTCGAGACCTTGGCCCAGCTGGGCCTGGCTAAGGAGCAGGTGGTGCTGGGGCGGGCGGTGCTGGGGCAGGCGGTGCTGGGGCAGGCGGTGCTGGGGCACCAGCGCCGGGGGTCGTCGCAGTAGGCCATTCAGCAGGCGCCACGGCCCTTCTTTTAGCGGAGGCATCCAGGCAGGGCTCCTTTTCCCGGATATGGGCATGGGAACCGATCATGAGCATCCCGGGGAGCGACGACAGGGCGCGACGCGGCGCCGCGCTCAGCCAGGCGTGCCCGGCAGCGACGTGCGCGAATTCGCGTCGATCGATGAAGCCAGGGCGCATTTCCAGGGCCGGCACATGTTCGCCGAGTTCTCGCCCGAGTCCCTGGAGGCGTTCTTGGACGGAGGCTTGGTCCCAAACGACGCAGGTGGGTTCAAGCTGGCTTGCGACCCTGAAGACGAGGCGCGGATATACGAGGGCGCCGCGTCCCACGATGCTTGGGAAGGGCTCGCCCGGGTCCTTTGCCCCACGCGGTTGCTGGGCGGAGAGCTCAGCCCAGCGGTGCCACCTGACGAGCTGGCGATGATCGCTGCCCAGCTGCCAGCGCAGGCCCGGACGGGGCCGGGAAGGCGACACGGGGCGGCGACGGCGACTGCTACGGCAACGGTGATGCCGATGCTCGGGCACTTCGGGCCGTTCCAGAGGCCCGGTGACATCGCCGCCGACATAGCAAACTGGGCTGCCTGACCCATCTACGGACGAAAACGCGCGCCCGGGGCAGGCAAAACTCGTCAGTAGAAAGGGCTGGCGCACGCGGGACCTCGCACACCCTGTGGAGTTGACCCGAGCCCTGCGCTTTTAAGCCGGTTCCACTCGGTGGTCCCAGCGGCTGGTTAGCCTGGCTCTCGATGTCGTTGCAGCTTCCGGGTTCGCTCACACCTTCGAAGGTCTCGATGTTCAAGGAGTGCGCGCTCGCGTTCCGCCTCTCGGCGATCGACAAGCTCCCTGAGCCCCCAAGCCTGCAGGCCTTCAAGGGAACGCTGGTCCACCGGGCTCTCGAGCTTTTGATGTGGGAGGAGGAGCAAGGCGCACGCACTCTGAGCGTTGCCTTCGACAAGCTCGATCGCTCCCTCGTAGAGCTCCTCGCTGGCCCGGAAGGGATCGCCCTTGGCCTCGCCGACGAGCAGGTCGAGGAGCTCGTCGAGGACGCCCGCGGGCTGGTGGCCAACTATTTCGTGCTGGAAGATCCCAACCGCGTCCGGGTCATCGGGACCGAGCTGCGGCTGCAGGTGGACATGAGCGCGCCGGCCGGTGACGGAGGCGACGGCCCGGTGAGCCGCTTGCGCCTACGGGGCATCATCGACCGTCTCGAGCTCGATGAGCAGGGCGAGCTGATCGTGACCGATTACAAGACCGGTCGTGCGCCGGGCCAGAGCCAGGAGCAGGCAAGGTTGGGTGGAGTCCATTTCTACGCCTTGCTGTGCGAACAGGTGCTCGGTCGCCGCCCCGCCATGGTCCAGCTGTTCCACCTGCGAGAACCCCTCGCGATTTGCAGTACCCCCGACGACCAGTCGATCACCGGGCTGGAGCGCCAGGCGACCGCGATCTGGGCCGCTGTCAAGCGGGCGTGCCTGCTCGACGACTTCAGGCCGAAGCCGGGACCTCTGTGCGATTGGTGCGGCTACCACGCCTACTGCCCGGCTTGGGGCGGCGACCCGGCGCTTGCCCGGCTGGCACCAGCCGGTGGGGAAGCCGAGATAGCTCCGGTAGCTCCACCCCAGCTCTTCCAGCTCCCTCTCGCCGCCACCCGGTGACACTGGCGCGCAGGATCGCTGGAGCGCTCGGCGACCTCCCGAACTCGAAAGCCGTCGCCCATTTTGACCAGGCTGTCGATAGCTACTTCGAAGGCGCACCTGAGGGGGAAGCCGGCGCTCGACCGGGTCATGTACACGGCCAGCGCGGTGGGCGACCACAGCATGATCTGGCTGGCTCTGGCGGCTCTGCAAGGACCTGTCTCGGGGAAGGGCTGGCGCCCCCTCGTGCGTGCAGGGGAACTGCTGGGCGCAGAATCGGCGCTGGTCAACGGCGTTGTCAAGCTGGCCTTTCGCCGCCAACGACCGGATGTGACCGAGCCGCACCCGCTGCCGCTGCGCACACCACTGACGAGCAGCTTCCCTAGCGGGCATGCCAGCGCCGCCTTCTTCGCCGCAGCTCTGCTGCGAAGCGGCAGTTCGTGGCCCGTCTACTACGGCCTTGCGACCATCGTCGCCTCCAGCCGCGTCCACGTGCGGATGCACCACGCCTCCGACGTCGTCGCCGGCGCAGCGCTAGGTGCGGCGCTCGGGGAACTTGCCCGGGCCGTTTTCCCGCTGCTGCCACCGCAGAGCTGAGCACCTCGAGGCGCCCCAGGAACAGGGCCCTGCGCATTCCGGTTGTAATCGCTAACCTTCTCGGTCAAGCTATACAGGCAAACTATGAGCACAGAGACGAGCCAGGCGAGAGAAAACCTCGCCAATCAACCTCCGCAGGGCGGTTACAGCCACCGCCAGATACTGGTGATCATGTCCGGCCTGATGCTGGGCATGTTCCTTGCTGCGCTCGACCAGACGATCGTGACCACGGCGCTGACCCGGATCAGCGAAGACTTTCACCATCTCAACCTCTACAGCTGGGTGGTCACCTCTTACCTGCTCACTTCCACGGTGACGACCCCCCTCTACGGGAAGATCTCTGACCAGTTCGGGCGAAAGAAGATATTCCAGTTCGCCATCGTGCTTTTCCTTATCGGCAGCGCCCTTTCCGGCCTCTCAGGCAGCATGCTCCAGCTGATCATCTTCCGAGGAGTGCAGGGGCTCGGGGCCGGGGGGTTGTTCTCGCTTGCCCTATCAATAGTCGGCGACGTAATACCTCCGCGAGACCGTGGCCGTTACCAGGGTTACTTCGGTGCTGTGTTCGGGGTTTCAAGCATCGTCGGCCCGCTGACCGGCGGTTTCCTGGTAGACGAGGCGTCCTGGCGCTGGGTTTTCTATGTGAACCTGCCGATAGGCGTGATTGCCCTCGTGGTCATAAACCGCGTGCTTCGTTCTGACGATCGCCGCCGGTCGGCCCGCATAGACGTCGGCGGTGCACTTCTTTCGGTTGGCGGCGTGGCGTTGGTACTTGTCGCTGTACAAAGTGCGGGGCAAGCAGCCAAGTTGACGACGACCGCCGAAGTGCTAGGCCCGATAGGGCTCGCTTCTCGTCGTTGCTTTTGTGTGGTGGGAGAGCCGGGCGTCCGAACCCATCGTCCCGCTGCGGCTTTTCCGCAACAACGTCTTCTCTGTTTCCTCGGTGCTGTCGTTGATCACCGGTGGCGTCATGTTCGGGGCGATCATCTTCCTGCCCCAGTACCTGCAGATCGTCCGCCACATAAGCCCGACGATGTCAGGCCTCCGGCTCATCTCGTTGCTGGCCGGGCTGCTTTTCACCTCAATTACTTCTGGCAGGCTCGTGTCCAAATGGGGCCGCTACAAGGTGTTCGTGGTCGCCGGCACCGGCCTGATGTCGGTGGGCATGTACCTGATGTCACTGATCCAGGTCACGACGAACTCGCTCGTCCTGTACTCGATGATGTTCATAGTGGGCGCCGGGCTCGGGCTTTTCATGCAGACACTTGTGCTTGCGACCCAGAACTCGATATCCATGCAGGACATGGGCGTGGGCACCTCGGCGATCACGTTCTTCCGGACTCTGGGCGGCGCGATCGGGGCAGCGGTGCTCGGCGCTGTGCTGATAGACCAAGAGAAGGTGCACCTTGCGGCTGATGTAGCCAAGTACGGCAAGTTGCTCGGGCCAGCCTACAGTTTCACCTCCGGCATGGACCATGCGTTCTTGTTGTCAGTACCCGTCGCGGTAGCGGCTTTCTTGTTGTCGTTCCTGTTGAAGGAGCTCAAGCTGCGCACATCGGTGGGCAACCAAGCCCCCGTCGAGGGCTAGCCGCGATAGCGGCCACCTCCGGGAGGCGTTAACTTGCGGCCCAACGTCCTAGTTGACGGCCCAGTGCTCCAAATCGAACACGAGGAGCCTCCCCTAACAGTTCTGCTCGTTGAGGAGAGCACGGCCCCCAGCGAGGAACCGCGCCTTGTGGTGGGAACTGCTTGCAGTTTTCGCCATTTCGTTGCTGCTCAGCATCGCCTTGTTCCACCGGGCGTGGTCATGGCCCTTCAGCACACTGATAGGCAGTGCAGGCGATTCCGACGAGTACACGTGGTTCTTTGCCTGGGTGCCGTTCGCAATCAGCCACGGGCTGGACCCGCTCGTCAGCAATTACGTCAACTACCCCGGCGGTGTCAACCTGATGTGGAACACATCAGTTCTCCTGCCGAGCTTTTTGATGGCTCCTGTCACTGCGATATTCGGTGCCGCGTTCTCCTACAACGCTCTCGTCACCCTCGCACCGGTGCTCAACGCCACCTTCGGCTACATGGCGTTCCGTCGCTGGACCGGCTGGCTGCCGGCGCTCTGCGGGGCCTTGGTGTTCGGGTTTTCGCCCTACATCGTCACCCAGTCTGTCGGCCACCTGGCCCAGACACTGCTCGTGAGCGCACCGTTGATGCTCATCGTGCTCGACCGCCTTGTCGTGGTCCAGTCGAAAAAGCCGTGGGTGGACGGGCTTCTCCTCGGGCTGCTCGCCTGGGCGCAGCTCCTCACGGGAGAAGAGGTCCTCGCCATGGAGGCGGCTACCGGGGCTATTGCGATCGTGGCGCTGTACGCGATCGGCCGCCGGGACGCAAGGTCCCATTTCGATTACGCGCTCCGGGGTGGCCTAACGGCTGCCGGAGTGTTCGCAGCATTGTCGGCCCCGTTCCTTGCGGTCCAGTACTTCGGCCCGTACAAGGTGCAAGACGTCCACCCGCGCAACGTGTACGTGAGCGACCTATTGAACTTTTTTGTCCCGACCCACATCACCCAGTTCGCCCCGGCGGCGGCGCTCCGGGTGAGCTCCCATTTCACTGGGAACGGCTCCGAGCAGGGTGCCTACATAGGTATCCCCCTTGTGGCGTTCATCATCCTGACCCTCGTCTTGGCTCGGCACCGCACCGTTACCTGGGTGGCGCTGGCACTCTCGGCTTCCGCGGCCGTACTTTCGATCGGCCCGACGTTGCACGTTGCCGGGCACATCAGCCATGTCTACCTCCCGGAGTATGTGCTCAAGAAAGTGCCGATCTTCCATAACCTTCTCCCCGACCGCTTCGCCTCGATGATGACCCTCGGCGTCGGCCTGCTGGTCGCACTGGGGCTGGACGAACTGAAGCGCCTCCGCGAGCCGGCCATGGTCTCGAGTTGGGCCCTCGCTGGGGTGGGCCTGGTGGCGATCACCCCGACCTTCCACTTCGCCGCTTCGGCCAGCCCGCCTCTGGGCGCGTTCAATACGGGGTTTTCTTGCCCGAAGGCCGCTTCCGCCGGCGCCGCTCCCGCCGGCTCGCCAGCCGGTCCCCCGGTTGTCCTGTTGCTGCCCGCAGTGAACGAACTGAACCTGCGGTGGCAGGCAGAATCCGGCTTCTGTTTCGTTATGCCTACCTCCACGGGCATGACTGGGACGAACCGCCGTAGCCACCAGAATCCACGGGGCCCTGTTCAAAGCAGGCAGCCCGACCACGCCGAGCCCGCCCCGTACGCCTGCCGCCCGCCAGGAAGCGGCCCAAGAAATCCAGGCGCTCGGCATCGACGAAATAGTGGTAAGCCCGCAGTCTCCCGCCCAACCGCTCAGGACCCTGAGGGACGAGGCTCAGCTTGTGGCGTGGGTCGAGTGGCTCCTTGGGCAGGCCCCTCGGCAAAGCCGTGACCTCGCCGTCAGCTACGTGTGGGCCGACCTTCCGCCCGCCAGCGCCATCGCCTCCGGCAAGGTCGCCACGGTCCCCGGCGAAGCTGTGCCGGCGGGATAGAGCCGACCGGCGGTCGCCGGCGGGATAGAAGCCGTGCCAGAGGAATAACGGTCACACCTCCCGGGCATGATAAGAGCATGGAGCTAGAGCGCATGACACCCGCAGAACCTGACGAAGGTTGGCAGCAGCCGCAACTCCTCACGGCCCCTCTCCCCCGCGCTACCTCGAGCCCGCGGGGCACGGCGGGCCAGCGGGGAGCCGAGACAAAATCGAGCCCCCGCTTGCGCCAAGTGGGCCTCGTCGGCATAGCCCAGGCACGCGAGGCGCTCGCTGAAGCTGCCCGCCGTGCCGAGCTTCGCTCAGACCACAAGGCCGCTTAGGCACCGCCGAAGGGATTACTGAAGCGGCCCTGACGGTTCTCGCTAGCGCTGGCACAACAACGCGAGCTAGTACGGTTCGGTGAGTGACATCGCTTGCCGAAGCCCTTGGTCATGAGCCGGACGCCCAGCTGCTCATAGTCACCTCCGACGACCTCGGTGTCAGCTACGCGACCAACTCGGCCGTCTACGGTTCGCTGCGCGCCGGTATCGCGACGTCGGCCGGTCTCATGGTGCCGGGGCCCTGGGCAAGGGAGGCGGCAGCCAACTACAGGGGGGAAGACGTCGGTGTCCACCTCACGTTGAACGCCGAGTTCGACCTGTACCGCTGGGGCCCTGTCACCCGCGCTCCCTCTTTGCTCGACGGCGACGGCGGGTTCCCCAGGACGTTGGTAGATCTCTGGGAACACGCCGACATGGACGAGGTCCGAAAGGAGTGCCGCGCGCAGATCGAGCGCGCCATCTACTGGGGCTTCGACGTGAGCCATCTCTCTGCACACTTGGGCGCCGTCGAACTTCGGCCCGAGTTCTTCGACGTCGTTTTGGCCCTGGCGGTCGATTTCCGGCTGCCTTTACGCCTCCCCGGTGCTGACCAGCAGCACAACACGGGGTTCCCGTTCCGCCAGCTCGCGGCCGAAGAAGGCATCCTGTCGCCCGACCGCCTGGTGAGGGTTTCCCGGGGCCACAGCGCCAAGGCCGCCCTCGACCAGCTCCTCTCAGACATGCCCCCGGGGGTTACAGAAGTCGTCCTCAGGCCCGCCAGCGACAGCCCGGAGCTGCGCGCAATAATGCCCGACTGGCCGGCGCGCGTAGAGGACGGCGAGGTTGCGACGGCCACGGATTATCGGTCGCTGGCATTGCGCACCGGGCTCATCTTTACGTCCTATCGAGCCCTGAGGGAGCTGCAGCGGGCGTCTTAGGACAGCCGGCGGGCCACCCAGGCGTCGGGGTCGGCTACCAGGTGGGCTATCTCTGGGGGTAGCTCTCCCTTTACGAGCTGGTCGATCGTGATGTGCTCGAGCACGGCGCGCAGGCTTGCACGCACCGCGATCCAAGCATCCTGGAGGTGCTGGGCCGCGCCTTGGTAGGTCAGAGTCTCCGGCCGCAGCCCCTTCACCTGCGCGAGCGGCCCTTCGAGCGCCCTGATGACATCGGCGAGGGTGATCTCAGACCCCGGGCGCGCAAGGTTGTAGCCGGCTTCACGGCCACGGTGGCTCACGACGATACCGGCGCGCCGCAGGTCGTTCAGGATCACCCCAAGGAACTTGCCCGGGAGGCCCTGGTCTTTGGCGAGCGCCTCGGCCGTCATCGGCTCTGAGGTGGCCGCCAGAACGAGGAGCGCACGTACCCCGTAGTCAACTTTCGCGGAGATCTGCACAAGCGCAGTGTAGAGGTCGCCAGCACCCGCGAAGGGTTACTAGCCGACTCGGCCCGTAACGTACTCGAGGGTACGGGGGTCGCTCGGGGAATGCAGGACCTGGTCCGCCGGGCCGGCCTCCACCAGCTCCCCGACGCGGTCCTCCCCCATGAGCAGCACCGCGACGTTGTCAGAGACGCGGGCCGCCTGGAACATGTTGTGGGTCACAAGCACGACCGTGACCTGACCGGCGAGGCCAGTGATCAGGTGTTCGACCTTTGCGGTTGCTATCGGGTCAAGCGCCGAGCAGGGCTCGTCCATCAACAACACCTCCGGCCGCACGGCCAGCGCCCGAGCTATGCAAAGCCGCTGCTGCTGTCCTCCGGAGAGCGACAGCGCAGACGCGTCGAGACGGTCTTTCACGAGGTCCCAGAGAGCTGCCTGGTGAAGGGCCACTTCTGCCGCCTCACGCAAGAACGAACGCTTCCTGATCCCGGCAAAGCGAAGCCCGGACACGACATTGTCGAAGATGTTCATAGTCGGGAAAGGGGTTGGGCCGTTGGAACACCATCCCGACCCGGCTACGCACGAGCTCCGCTGGCGTACCGGGGGCATAAATGTCCAGGTCGCCGAGCTCTATCTTGCCCTCCACGCGACCGCCAAGATGATCGTGGAGACGGTTGACGGCCCTGAGCAGAGTCGTCTTCCCGCACCCGGACGGCCCGACCAGGGTGGTCACCTGCAGCGCGTGTATGTCGAGGTTGACCCCACGCACGGCGACATGGTTGCCGAAGCTGACAGAGACGTCTTCGAAACGGAGCGCCGGCCTCTCTGCGGTGCTCGTCGTGCCCGCTGGACCTCCGGGGCCGAGTCCCGGGAGGTTCGTAGGAACAGTCGAAGGAACAGGGGTCATCTCGCCCTCCTTGTAAGCGACCAGGCTATGAGACGGGCAAACGCGGACAGGGCGAGGACCGCCCCGAGCAACACGAGAGCGGTGGCCCAAGCCACCTGCTGCAGGGAGGTTTCCGGCTGTTGCGCATCCGTGAAGATAAGCAGTGTCATGGCGAAGTTCGCCGATGCCAACGTGAACAACAATGGCGCCGTTTCGCCAATGGCCCTCGCCAGCGCCAAGAGGTTGCCCGCCACCAGGCCAGGCAGCGAGCCCCGGAGCACCACCGAGCGCACGACGCGCCAGCGCGGCGCGCCCAGGGCTGCGCCCGCCTCCTGCAGGTCGACCGAGACGGTCCGGATGGCCTCTTCGTCGGCACGCACCATGATCGGCAGCATCAGTACAGCCAGGGCGATACTGGCTGCGAGCGTGGAAGCTCCGTGCATGGGCCGGACCACTACCTCGTAGGCGAAGATCCCGATCACGATCGACGGCACCCCGCTCAGCACATCGGCGCCGAAGCGCAGGAACGCCGGGATCCGCCCCGGCCGCTCGAACAGGAAAAGAGCAGTCAGCAAGCCGGGAGGCGCAGCCATGAGCAAGGCCAGGCCGACGACCCGCGCGCTGCCAGCGATAGCGGTCGAGATGCCGCCCCCAGGCACGAACGCGGGAGCTACCGGGTGGACCAGGAACCCGAAGGACAGGGCAGGGGCGCCACGAACGACCGTATAGGCAACCAGCGCTACAAGGGGGGCGGCAGCGGCCAAAAGGCAGACAACGCAGACCGTCTGCGCCGACATCCCGAGAAGCCGGCGGCGGCCCAGTGTGTGGTGGGGCCCGGCGAACGGTTCGGCGGGCGTATGGAGGCCAGGCCCGCCCGTGAATGCTTCCGCCGACGTATGGAGGCCAGGCCCGCCGGTCTCCCCGTCGGGGGCGGCCCACGCGCCAGCTTGGCCGGCGCCGAGCGAGGTACCCGGCAGGACGATCGTCGCGGCCGAACCCGCGCCGGGCTGGGCCGCTGCGACCGACGGCAGCGCCGGCGCGGCCGCCGCTGGCGCCGCTGGAGCCGCTGGGCGCGGCGTAGCTCCCGGAGCCCGACGCCCTACCGGCTCTGCGCAGGGCCTGGCCCCCTACGTTGACGACCACGGTCAGGACGAAAAGCACCGCACCGAGGGCAATAACCGAGCTCGCCCCGAGCCCTGGCTCCGCCTCTGCGAACTGGTTCACAATCGCGGAGCCAAGTGTGGCCCCCGGGCCGACCAGCGAGTGCGGCCAAGACGGTTCGTTGCCGATGACCAGCGCGACGGCGATCGCCTCGCCCAAGGCCCGGCCGATAGCGAGCGTCACGGCTGCAGCGATACCGGGACGAGCCGCCGGCCACACCACTTTGCGGACGACCTGCCAGCGCGTGGCACCAAGTGCCATGGCGGCTTCCCGGTCGGCCACCGGGACGGCGCGCAGGGCAGTGCGCGAAAGCGACACCAACGTCGGCAGCGTCATGATCGAAAGGACCACCGCCGCGAGCAAAATGCTGGGGCCGTAGTCGGGCCCGCCAAAAACCGCCCCCCCGAGCACCGGCACCGAGTGCAGGAAGGGTTCGACGTGGGCCCTGAACAACGGGGACAGGACCAGCAGCGCCCACAGGCCGACCACGATGCTCGGGACCGCGGCCAACAGTTCGACGAGGGTGGTTGCGATTGCCGCCACCTTGGACGGGACGAGCTCGGCCAACGCGATCGCTGCTCCAAGGCCGACCGGTGCAGCCATCACGATGGCAACCGCGGTGGTCACCACGGTGCCGACTACCAGGAGGCCCGCCCCGGAACCAGTTATGTTCGGCGAGTACGTACCCGACCACACGAAGCCCGGCCCGAAGTGGGCAAATGCCTGCGCCGAGCCGGTGGCGATACTGACTGCGATGGCGATTACGACGCCTGCGAAAACTCCCGCCCCCAGCCAGCGGGCCGGGCCGTAACCGCGCCCGCCGCGCCAGGCCTGCTTGCGGGCGAGGATGGCGCGAACGTCGGGCGCGTCGTAACTAACCGCGGGCGATGGGCCGCCAGGTACAAGACCCGAGCGCTCTCCAGCTAAGTGGAGTGGTAGCTCCGGCCCCTGACGGCCCAAACCAGCGGTCTCTAGAGTTGCCTGCCTCCCCGTGGTGGCGGAGGTGCCTGGCATTTCGTCCAGCGCTTATCCCTAACTTGGCAGCGGTTTACCAGTCGACGTTTCCAACTGCTTCAGCGTCGCCTGGGAAATAGAAACGACATTAGCGGGCAGAGGAGCATAGCCGAGGCTGGCAGCGGTGGTCTGGCCCGTCGTGATGACATAGTTGAAGAGCGCTTGCAAGGCCTCACCGACGGCCGTGTTCGACTGCTTCTGGTACAGCAATGTCCAGCTAAAATTCGCAATTGGGTACGTAGCTGCACCCGGTTCGTTGATGATCGAGAAATTGCTCGGGCTCAAGTTCTGCGCATAACTCCCAGCAGATCCAATTCCGGCTGCGGAGGGCGCGACGTACGCTCCCGAACTATTCAGGATTGCTGCATTGGTGAAACCCGCCTTGAGGGCATAGCCGTACTCCACGTAGCCGATGGAACCCACCGTCTGGGCGATGTAAGTAGCGACGCCGCTGTTCAGCTGCTCGCCCAAACCGTAACCGGTGATAGGCCAGGTCTTGGAAGGGCTCTTCGTACCGATGATCTGAACCCAAGAGGGAGCAGTCTGAATAAGGAAGTCGTCGACGTCCCAAGTCGGCCCGGCGCTGTCGGCCCGGTGGACCACCACGATCGGCATGTTAGGCAGGTTGTTGAGCCCGCTTTCGGCTGCGATTATCGGGCTGTCCCAGTTTTCGATTGTCCCGTCCAAGATCAAGGCGAGAGTGGGGCCGTCGAGCTTCAGCCCCGTGGGCACGCCCGGGATGTTGTAGCTGATGGCAATACCGCCGAGGTCCACAGGTACTTGGAGGACCGGCCCCTTTGCCAAGGCCAGATCCTTGGGCTGCATCGGGATTTCCGAGTCGCCGAAATTGACGGTGCCCTGCTGTATGTCGCTGATACCGACGCTGCTACCTGCCGGGTCGTAATTGACCGTGACCTTGGAGTGAGCCTTGTGGTACGCGTAGAAAACCGGCGAGAAGAAGGGTTCGATCGAGCTGGCTCCAGCGCCGTTCAGCGTGACGGACGGGACGGGCTTGGGCTTGGGCTTCGGTTTGGGCTTCTTATGGGCAGCCGCCACCTTTGGTGCCTGCGCGCTGGCGCATGCGCCGCCTGCGATGGGCACTAGCAGCACCAACGCCACAGCGGTAGCACGTTTCAACATTGAGTTCCCTCCTGGTCAAGCCCCGCGGGCCTACTGGGCACAGTATTTTACTAGATCTGTAGATTCTATGCAAACCCTTACCCCTATTACAAGACATGCGGGACAGGTGAGCTCCCAGGCAGGTCGCAGCGGATAAAGGGGAGCCCGCGCCGCGGCCTGGAGGCTCCAGAGCAAATCTGGAGTCAGCGCACAGTGAAACTGGCGAGGCCTTCTGGCTCCTCGGCGCGGACCTCTACTGCGGCCACCCGTGCGGCTGGCGGGCCGTGGCGGCACCACTCGACGAGCTTGTCCACTGCTTCGGGGTCGCCTTCGGCGACTATCTCCACGCGACCGTCGGGAAGGTTGCGCGCCCAACCGGAGATGCCGAGCGCGCGAGCCTGTTCTGCGCAGCTACCGCGGTACCAAACTCCCTGCACTCTGCCTCTGACCCACAGGTGCCGGCGGACCATCTCCCAAAAGTTAGCGGCGCTTTAGAGCAACATCGGCTAGGGGATCAACGACGACTTTGACGACGGCGTCAACGGGACGTGCCGGCGGGGGCAAGCGACGTGCGTACTGCGATCGCCTCCTCGTACACAGCCTCCATGCGCTGGGCAATGGCGGCCACCGAGAGCTCCGCAGTCACCAGGTCGCGGCCGCGTCGGCCTACGTCGGCGGCAACCGCTGGGGAAACCAGGTAACGCCGCAGGGACTCGGCCAGGCTGGCTGGGTCATCGACGGGGGCGATGGCCGCCGGGTCTAATCGGCCAACCAGCTCCGAGACACCGGTGCAAGTCGTGCAGACGACCGGACGGCCGGCCGCCAACGCCTCCAGTGCCACGTTGCCCCAGCTGTCGAACCGGCTGGCCATGGCAACGACCCTCGCCCGCGCGTAAAAACCGCGCAGTTCAACGGCTTGCCGTTCGCCAACGAAGGTGCAGGCCACACCCAGGTTGGCGGCCCGCTCTGCCAGGAAGTCCGCGTAGGTCTGGCCCTTCATGCGCCCGCCGGCACGGCCGACCAAGACCAGCTGCAAACCGGGGATGTCCGGCGTCAACTTGGCCACGGCATCGATGAGGACGTCCAAGCCTTTGGCCTGCTCGAGCCGGCCCACGGCCAGGACTATCGGCTCAGTCCGGTCTGCCGGCGGGAGGCCGCTCCATGCGTCGCCGGCCACCGCGTTGTGCACCACCACAACCGGCCTCTGGTCCAACCAACCCCTGTCGCGGAGGCGCCTCTCTAGCAGGTTGCTCGGGCAAACGACCACGTCGGCCTGTCGCGCCGCGCGCCGCTCGAGCTTGTCGGCCCAGATGTTGTCCCTCCCGAGCGGCAGCCCGTCGCACTCGATGACGAGCGATGCGGGCGCCGAAAGCCGGACAACGAGCGCCGGCGCCAAGCGCGCCAACCTGAGCGCGGGGGCCATGAACTCCGAGGCGTGGACTACGTCGAACCTGCGCCCGAGACCGCGGTACTCGTTCAGAAAAGCCGTGGCCGTGGCCAGGCGGACGCGGGTGGCCCAAAAGTTCGGCAGCTGCCGGGGCCAGCGAAGCCTGGGGACGGGGCGAAAATGGAGGAACGCGCCCTCAGCCGTGATATCTCGCCGTGCCAGCCCAGGCGTGCAAACCAAGACATGGACTTCGTGACCGCGGCCGGCGAGACCTCGCGACATGGTGGCGGTATAGGTGGCAAGCCCTCCCAAGTGGGTCTCGCCCGGGTATTCAGGCGTCAAGTAAAGGATTTTGAGCGGGCCCCGGGTCACGGACCGGAGGGTACCATGCCCCTGTGGACCGAGAACGGACCGTGGCGGCTTATACATTTTCGTCCTTCGATGGTTGCGGGGTCATCGATGACACCGGGCTCAGTTCCGAGGCATTGGGCGGCCTGTTCGGCACCGGCCCCCGACCGCGCCAGAGATGACTGACAAGCCGCCGGTAGGGCCCTGGCGGGTGCCCTCGTGGTGGTGGCGCACCCTGACGACGAGATCCTGTGGCTTGCCCCGGCCGTGGCCCAGGCCGCGATGATCGTGGCCGCTCTGCCCGGCCACGCCCACGAGCCCTCGATAACCCGGGGCCGGGAGGCGGTCCGGGTCGCTTACCCGGTGGGGCCGTTCGAGTTCCTGCCGCTGGTGTCGGCCGGCGTGTACAAACGCTCCGACTGGTTGCGGAGAGTGCCCGTAGAACACGGGGTAACCCTCAAATCGGACTGCCCGGTCGCGGCCGCGTCACGGTACCGGGACAACTACTCCGCGTTGGTCGAGCTCCTCGATCCATACGTCAGGCAGTACCCGGTTGTCTACACCCACAACCCTTGGGGTGAGTACGGCCACGAGGAGCACGTCCAGGTCAGCAATGCCGTCCTGGTCCTAGCTCAACGTCATGGCTGCTCGGTGTGGGCCTGGGACGGTTTCCCCGAGCGCCGGCTGTGGAGCAAAGGGATGCGGCTCCGGACCGACTACTTCGCCGGCCGCACGGCGACGTTGCCCCGGCGCCAGGTAGACGTCGACAGCCCCCTTTACCGTCAGGTGCGTGAGCTCTACATCGCCAACGGCGCCTGGACGTGGGACCAAGGGTACGACCCGCCACCCGTGAGCAGCTACCTGCAGCTGGCCCGTGAGGGCGTTGTGCTCATAACCCGCAGGGACCGCCCTTCATGGGCAAGACCGTTGGGCATAGCCGCTTACGGCGCCCTGGATGGTGGCCGGCACGGTTCGGCGCTTTGGGCCCGGGCGACCAGGAAAGGGCGCCGGCTGCTCAGTGGGGCGACCGCCGCAAAGCCTTAGGCCGCGTCCGCGGCACGCCCTTTGGCGCGCTCGGCTAACTGGGCGTGGTTGAGGCACCTCGGCGTCGGCTGCAGCCCGCACAGGCACCAACCTCTGCAGCTAAGCGCCCGCCGCGGCGGCCCCGGGCCACGAAATGGCACGAACCCGGTGCTCAGCTGGCATGGCTGAGCACCGGTCCGAGTTCATCGGCGTACCTATGGGGTCAATGGTCGATCTGGCGCTAGTGGTCCCTCGCGCGGTCCACGACGACCTCGAGTGCCTCAGTGGCCGTGCCGGTTGTATTCGTGGCGGACAGGACCAGCAAGTAGGTCCCGGCTGAGCCGGCTTGAGGCGTCCCTGAAATGACAAGGGAGCCGTCAGCGTTGGTGCTGGGACTGAGCCCGGCCGGGAGCGTGCCCGACGACACCGAGATCACCGGTGCCGGGTAGCCCGAGGCCGTGGCCGTGAAGGTAGCCGGCTCACCCACAGTCACGTTCCAGGACGAGGCGGCGCTGATGGCCGGTGCCTGGTCGACAGTGAGGGCGAAGGACTGCGTGGCCGTTCCGAGCCTGTTGCTGGCTGTGAACGTCACACTGTAGAGCCCTCCGGTCCCTTCGGCCGGGGTGCCGTCGATGAGGGCGGTGCCCCCGCCTTCTGTCGTGAAGCTCAGGCCCTTGGGCAAGTTCCCGGACTCAGACACCTGAAGGGGGGCGTTCCCAGTGGCTGTTAACAAAAATGCGAAGCTCGTGCCCGCCAAGGCGGTGGCCGAACCGGCGCTGGTGATGCTGGGGGGGCCTGCTCCCTGGTAGGTAAAGGTCGCCGCCGAGGTGACGGCGCTGGTGGGCTCGCCAACGAGCTCTCCCCCGGCAGTGGTTATCGTGATGTCCACGGTCGTCCCGCGCCTGTCGGGCGGCGACAGGACTTCGATCGGCCCGCTGGGCGTGAGCTCGGGTTGCTGCACGATCGTGCCGGGGACGGTCCCGAAGTCCACCGAGACGAGCTCAGAGTCCAGTTCCCCCTGGATCGTCACCAACGTGCCCCCGGTCGACGGGCCCACCGAAGGGGTACTCGAATCGACGACCGGCTGGCCGGGGTAGGCAAGCTCGAACAGGTCGGCAGTCGAGGGCGGGGTCGCGGCCGAGCCGGGCGACGTGCAGCCGGTGACGCTGCATAGCAACACGTCTACCGGCCAGGTGAAGAACTGAGGCACGGTGACCGTGAGGGACGTGTCGGTCTGGCTCGTAATTTCGGTGGTCGTCGACGACAGGAAGTTGAGCGGGGCCACTCCCTGGAACACCACGCTGCTCACGTCCGACAGCCCGGTACCGGTAACCGTCAGGCTCCCCGGGTCGGCCTGAGGCGCGATGGGGGGGTCCGGGCTGGTGATGCTGCCAAAAACGGGCACGCCGGCGTACTGGAAGGACGAGACGTTCGAAAGCCCGCCCCCGGTCTGGACCGATATGGGGCTCGACTGCGCTTCGGTCGTGAGCCCGGTTCGGCCCGGGGGGACCGACACGGTGAGCGAGGTAGGCGAGATGCTCTCCACGGAGAAGTCCTCGGAGGTGTTCTGGCCCGCCGGGCCCACGTTCACCCACTCGATCGTGTCGAGGTTGAAGCCGCTGCCCGTGATGGTGTCGGTGGACCCCCCGTTCTCGCTGGCGTAGGTCGGCTCGACCGAGCTGATCATGGGTGGCGGGGCGTAGTCGTACTCCTCGGGCGCCTGGAGAACCTCGCAGGTGGGCGGACTGGTCGTGGCGCAGGCCGGCGAGAAGGAGCCGTTGGGGTTGTAAATGACAGGGCCGCTGTACGCCGGCTCGATCGCCGGGCCACTGCTGGTTTGCCCGCCCGACGTCACGGTGACCTCCACGGCGCAGGCCCCGTCGTCGCTGTTGGCGCAGCTGGTCGCCCCGGTGTCGGTTGGCACGGCGACCTGCAGTTCGTCGTCTGGTTGGCCGGGGACCGGCGTTAAGTCCGTGGCGGCAACGCCACCGAAGTCGACCGAGGTAGCCCCGGAGAGCCCCGAACCGACGATGGTCACGGTGTTGCTGCCGGCTGCGGGCCCCGTCGGTGGGTCGAGGTAGTCGATAACTGGGCCGACGCGGTGGCCGTGTAATGGAACACCGATGCCGCGCCGGGGGAGCTCGATTGCTTCGTGTTTGTCACGACCGTAATGTCCGCGCTTTCCGCAAAGCCGGGTGGCGTGGCGGGCGCACTGTACTCAGCGGGCGTATCGAGCGAGATCGTCGTCGCCGTCCAGGTCAGGACCGGGGCCTCGATGGTGCCGAAGAAGACCTGCCCCAAGGAACTTCCGAAATTCGAGCCGCTGATAGTCACTCTTGTCCCACCGGTATTGGGGCCGCTGCTCGGGGCCACCCCTGCGACCATGGGTTGTGCGACCTTGGACGAGTTGGTGGCCAGAGCGCACAGCTGTTTTGCCAGCCCGGTATTGGTGGCATTGGTGATCTGCGGCGTGCCCAGGCCCGACGCCATGTCGTAACCGGTGAGGGCCGAGTAGTAGGGGAAGCCGGCGCTGCCGGCACCCACGCCGAGGTTGTCGTTATTGCCTTGCGTTATGTCGTTGAAGGCGTCGGCATAGTTGGCCGGAGAACTGGAGGCGACCTGGTACAGCAACGGGGCGGCGAAACCCACACCATAAGTGGCGGTGTTGCACACTTCCGACGCGTTGACTTCGGCCAGCATGGCCGCCCAAAGCGGGGTGGCCAACGAGGTCCCCCCGATCTGGTACCACGCGCCCTCGTAGACGAAGGTCATGCCCGTCTGGGGGTCGGCGAGAGCGCTGACATCGGGCGTCTCACGGCATGGCGTGCCTGCGCTCCGGGTCGTGTCGACCCCGGCTAAGTGGTAGTTGTCAGCAGTACCAGTGGGGTCGTTGCTGCACACTTCGGTAGCTGCGGTTTGCGGGACGGCCACGGAGCTCTGCCACGGCGGTTGCGCCCAGCCCGTCGAGATGCCGCCACCACTGGCCCCGCCGTCATTGCCGTTGTCCCAGACGGTCTCGACCGGAGGATCGGTGGCGTCGAGGACCGTCGTGCCGCCGACTGATATGACATAAGGCTGGTCAGCTGGGTCGGCGACGGAAAGTACCGGTGCCACGGAGCTGGACGCGTGTGCGGCGCAGGAGTCCGACCCGTCGTCCCCGGCGGCATCGAAGACCGACTGGCCTTGTGCTGCCATCTGCTCGAAGATCTCGTTCTCCACCTGCTCGACGCCGGGCGCCCCCTGCTGGAGCGCGGGTTCGCAGACACCCCAGCTGGAGGTCACCTGCCGGGCGTTGTCGGCGATCGCGATCTGGTCCCAGGTATCGAGCGGGCCCCAGTTGTTGTTCATGTTGGGGCCTTGGAAGACGTCGATCTTGGCGTCCGGAGCCGAGCGCGGAGACGGCCTCTACGTCGAGGGCCGCCTCAGCACTGCCGGAACCTGTCCCTGGCCCGCCGTCCACATTGGTGACGCGTGATATTGCCTGTGTTGTCCGTCCCGAAGTAGCACTCGTCGAAGGTGGCGATGTCCGGCATCGCGAACGGCTCGAGCTCGTAGACGTCGACCGTCTGACCGGCACCCAGGTCGCCGGCGTTGTACAGGGGCTCGAGCCCATAGGAGGTGGCGATCTGCTGGTCCGTGAGGCCACCGTTGACCTGTTGGGCGAGCGCGTCACTGCAGGCCACGGGACCGCCGTTGGAGATGACTGGGGTGGCGGCCGCCGGTGTGGCACCGTCGTGGCCCGCCGTCGGTTTCATCACGTCGTTCGTTTCCGGTACCAGCTGGTCGAGACCCACCACCGATTGGACGTCGGGCGCTATGGACGAAGGAATGCTCACCGCTGCCGTCGTGGCTTGCCCTAACGTCCCATCGGCAAGCTGCACCTGGTTCAGCCCGGTGTCAAATGCCGTCTCCACGTCGGCGGCAGTGCCTGCGAACTCGACGAGAAGATCATTCGACGACACCCCCGTGACCTGAAGGCCGTCAGCTGTCAGTTGCTGCTCCACGGCCGTGATCTCGGCCTGGCTGGCGCCGAAGACGCTTGCGAACTGGCCAGCCCCCAGGTAGTGCTGGTATTCGGGCGACGTCGGAATCCGAGGTCTCCTCGATGAACTGTGTGACTGCGGTCTCATCTGGCAGCGTGAGCGCCACTGCCCCGGTTTCTTGAGCCGTGGCAGCAGCCGGCCCTACAACTCGCGAACCACCCGGCAAATGAGGGACGGGCGCGACCGAGACGCGGACGGACGCCTGAGCCGTGACCGCCGGTGTGGCGTCCGGACGCGGCGGGTCGGCGGCAACGGGAACTGTCACGAAAGTAACCAAACCTAAAACCAGGCACGTCCCCACCATGGGGCGGACTGCGAACCGAGACCACCGTTCGCGCCGCATGAGTGACAGGCGTGTTTTCCTATTGTTTTTCTCGCCATAGACCACTCTCCGTACCGGCACTTTTGCCTCCTTGGTCAGAGCCAGCGCACGCTCTCGCGCTGGGATGTGAGCTGAGGCTTAGCAACGGCTATCAGGAAGGTCAAGGCCTAATAGCAACAAGGCCAGGCATATCCTCGCGTCAACTACGCCGCTCGCGCCCGGCGCGACGGTGTGCACCGTCAGCGACAAATGGGCTTCGTGGTATGGCTGCTCGGGTGGCGCACCCGCATGTCCCACCCGTCCTACTGTTGGCGTTGGCCTACTGCTGCTGTTGGCCAGATCCTTCGGCGTGTGACGCCATCACGACCACCCTCGCCCCCCAATGAAGCAAGGCCTCGCAGGTATCTTCGCTCCCGCGGGGGGCAGAACAGGTCGGGCGCTGTGAGCTCAGCTCGGCTACACCTTTGTGCTTGGCTGTAAAGCTCGCCTCGGTAACAAAGCGGGAGTACATGGCTATCGAAGGCGCCTTAGCCAGGATCCCGGGCGGGGAACGTGTACCGGCGCCCAGCCGAGCCCGGTCGCCGCCGGGGACGCCAGTTCGACAAGCAGTTTCTGGCCGATAGTCAGGCAAACGGTGGCGCCGTTTTGGGGAGCCCCGATCGAGATAGTGCCCACCCCGGCACCGGCCTGTCCACACGCCGGGGAGAGCGCTCCGGCTTGCAGCGTCGGGCCGCTCGCCAACACCCCTACGAAGGTGGCGGCTAGAGCAAGGGGCACGAAGGCTGCCGCCCAAGCTCGGGAAAATGCGGTCTTTTTCGCCGTCTCCGTGCCTCCCCTCCTCAAGGTTAGTAGAGAAGGACTTCTTGTCCCAGGGCCGGCGCCACCGCACCGTGCCGCACCGCATAGGGCGAGCCCTTACGTCGCGATCCTGTCGTCGTGTCCCAATAGATCATGAAATAACATGAAGAGGTGACTGCACCCTTCCAAAGTGACCGCGGTCCGACGCCATGACCAGGCGCGGGACGGGCCTGGGCTGGGCTCCCGAGATAAGCCTCCGCCAGCTTCGGGCCAACCTGGCCTGGAACGGCCCCGAGCTCTACGTCGGCACCGACGGCCGCAGGCTCATCTGGGCCGGGGCACAACAGGCCATGCTCGTGCTCGGGCCGCCCCGCTCCGGCAAGACCTCCACGCTCGTCGTCCCCAACGTGCTGGCGGCTCCGGGGCCGGTGCTGGTCACCTCGACCAAACCCGACGTACTGCAGGCCACGCTCGCCAGCCGCTCGCAGCTCGGGCGTTGCTGGCTACTGGACCCGACCGGGACGGTACCGGTACCGCCGGGGGCCGACCTGGTGAGGTGGTCACCGGTACAGGCCTCCGTTTCCTGGGAGGAGGCTCTCGTCACGGCCAGGGTCATGACGGCTGCAGCCCGCCCACACGGCTCCTACGGTGAGAGCGCGCATTGGACCGAGCGAGCCGAAGCGCTTCTGGCGCCCATGCTGCACGCATCGGCGATAGCCGGCGGCGGCATCCGCCAGGTCCTCAGCTGGGCGCTCCGCCACGACCTCCACACGCCCATGGCCGTGCTCGCCAGGGCCGGGAACGCCGACCGTGGGGCGGAGATCGCCGTCGACGTGCTGGCCGGCATACTTGCCACCGAAGAGCGAGAACGGAGCGGCATTTTTTCGACGACAGCCGGCGCGTTGGCCGCTTACCGCAGTTCGCGGGCGCTCGAACTGGCCGAGCGGCCCAATTTCGACCCCTCCCGGTTCGCTTGCGGCGCCGACACCATATACGTGTGTGCGCCAGCCCGCTACCAGGCGCTGATGGCGCCCGTCGTCGTCGCCTTCTTGGAACAGGTGCGTGCCGCCACCTATCGCTCCGCCTCCGAGGGCACCCTGCGCCTGCCGGTGACCCTGGTCCTCGACGAGGTGGCGAACGTCGCCCCGCTGCCGGACCTGCCGGCCATGGTCAGTGAAGGAGGCGGCCAGGGGCTGCTCACGCTCGCCTGCCTGCAGGACCTCTCCCAGGCGAAAGCCCGTTGGGGCCCCGCCGCCGACGGTTTCTTCTCCCTGTTCGGCACCAAGGTGCTCCTCCCGGGCATCGGCGACATGCGGACCCTGGAGGCCGTGTCCCGTCTCGCCGGCCAGGCTGACGTGGTCGTCCGCTCGGTGAACACCTCGCCGTGGTGGACCGGCCACCCTTCCGCCAGCACAACGCGTTCGCCTCGCCTCCAGGCCAGGCTCCCCGTCGACGAGGCTCACAGCCTCCCGGCCGGTACTGCGCTCGTGATCGCCGGGGCTCGGCCTCCCCAGCCGGCCTATCTGACACGGTGGTGGGACTACCCGCCCTTCTCCGATGCAAGGCTCGCCCGGCTCCCTGCCAACCTGGCCCCGGCGGCCGCAGCTGCCAAAACGGTCATCGCGGCTCTCCCGTCGGGCGTGCCGCTGCCGCCGCCTGCCCCTGTTGGCAGCCAGGGCCCGGAGACGACTTCACGGTCAAGTGGAGAGGGGTGCCCGGCCAGCGGCGACTTCACCCTCCTCCGCCCCGGTTATGACTACGCCGCCCCCGGCGCCCCGTTCGCAACTGCGCTCGATTACCCCGAGATCGGGAACGGTCAGGGTCGCTCAGAGCGAAGCACGATTCCAGGCAGCTCTTGGTAGGCAGAGTCCTCGGCGGAGACCACTTCTCGCTGCGTTGCATTGGCCGTTGCAGCGATCATCAGGTCGTGAGCCCCGCGTGGCCTTCCCTGCCGACGCACGGCGACCAGAAGCTCAGCATGTACTGCAGCGACCGTTGCGTCATAGTCGACGATGGGGATGATGTCGGTGACCTCGTCGACGAACTGCTGACGACCACGACGGTGAACGTCGTCGGCGAGTAGCACGCCGACCAGGAGCTCAGCGATGGTCACGGCGGCGACCGCCACCTCGTCGTCATCGTCTATCAAATCGTCGAGCGACGCGCCTGCACGGTCGGCGTCCACCAGGAACGTTGTGTCGAGCAGGAGGCGGCTCAGGGCCGGATCTCAATCTCTAGAAGCTCGCGCATCGAGGCGATGTCTTTGGCGAAGCCAGGGTCGCGGCGGTGTCGCCGGAGCAATGCCTTGACGTCAGCGCCTTTGCCGGTGCTGACGGGGTCGAGTTGGGCGACGACTTTCCCTCGACGGACGATCGTGAAGTGCTCACCTCGGTGCTCTACAGCGTCGAGGATGCTGGAGAAGTTCCGAGCCGCGTCAGTAGCGCTAACCTCTGCGATGCAATCAGATTATCAGATCATGATGCTACGACAGCGGTGCCTCTGCGCGGCCCTTCTCGTTTCTATGGACACAAGAGGTCGACTTAGACAACCTCGCCCGGAACGCCCGCTACTTGAGCGCACCGGCCGTCAGGCCCCGGGCGATGTGCCGCTGCACGAGCATGTAGAGCCCCACCGGGAGGACGGAGAAGATCAGCCCGGTCGTAATCGCCCCGTACCCGGCGCCGATGAGCTCGGCCATACCGAGCCCGGCGGTGTACAGGCCACTTTTGGTGATGAAGGCCGATGCAAACAGGTAGTCGTTCCAGCTGGCGAGGAAAGCGACAACGAGCGCCGCCACCAGCGCCGAGCTCGAAAGCGGTAGGAGCACCCATCTCAGGGTTCCCAATTGAGTGCACCCGTCGACGAAACCGGCGTCGATGATCTCGTTCGGAACTTTGTCGAAGGCCGTCTTGAGGATCCAGGAGCCGAGTGGCACCGAGAAGGCGGCGTAGAGCAGGCCAAGCGCGAGCAGGTTGTTCGTCCAGTTCAAGGTGCGGTACCACTCGAGCTCGGGGACGATGATCATCGCCCCGGGCATGAGCTGGGTGAAGAGCATCAAGAAGCCGAACGCTCCGCGGCCGCGCCACCGGAGCTGCGAGAGCAGAAAGGCCCCCGGGATAACGAGGACCGCTGTGACCGACACCGTGACCGCCGAGACCTCGATGGAGTGAAATATCCACGATGCGAGGGGCAAGTCTCTGAAGATCGAGGTGACCGCGCCGAAGTTGAAGCCCTGGAAGAACAGAGGCGGAGGCCAGGTGAGCGAGTCGTTCTCCGGCTGGAAGGTCCCGAGTACCATCCAGTAGACCGGGAAAAGGACGACCACCAGGACGACGACGATCGTCGCGCACCGAAGTGCGCGCACGAGGTTCTTCTTGTAGTGCAACCACCGACGACGCGCCGGCGTGCGTGGAACGGCGGGGACGCTCATCGTTGCCTGCGACGCGGCACTAAGGGCTCATTCCGGGTCTGATTGGGCGTTAGCAACAATTATGTAGTTCCGTTCGCCGTGCCAGTCGTGGGGATGGAGGGGGACGGCGGCGAGCTGAGCATAACTTGGCGGGCCCCTTGGGTCCCCGACTGGAGAGGGGGAGCGGTGCCTCCACCTTCCGCCTCCCCGCGCGCCAGGGACGAGGCCCCTTGCCGAGTCGAACATATGTTCGTAGTATGGCCGGGTGGGTGAAGGGGCCCTTTACGCCGAGCTGCACTGCCACTCGAACTTCAGCTTTCTCGATGGTGCTTCCCACCCCGAGGAACTAGTCGAAGAGGCGGCGCGCCTCGGTCTCGGTGCACTGGCGCTAACCGACCACGACGGCATGTACGGCGTGGTGCGCTTCGCCGAGGCAGCTGCCACGGCCGGCCTGGCGACGGTTTTCGGCGCCGAAGTCACCTTGGGGCTGACCCGGGCCCAGGCCGGCGTTCCCGATCCCGAGGGCACCCACCTGGTGGTGCTGGCACGGGGCCCTACCGGCTACGCCCGGTTGTGCAAGGCGCTCTCTGTGGCCCATCTACTCGGCAGGGAAAAGGGGCGCCCACGGGTCGACTTGCCCCTCCTGGCAGCCATCGGGGCCGGTGCGCACCTCGACCTTTCCACTATCTCCATGGCCACCAAGGAGGAGCGTTCCTCGTCGCCGGCGTCGGCCGTCCCCCAGCTGCTGCAGGCAGCCGAGCCCGCAACGGCAGGCCACTGGCTCGTGCTGACGGGTTGCCGCAAGGGCGCCGTCACAAGAGCTCTGCTCAGCTCGGGCCCCTCGGCGGCTCGTGCCGAACTGGCGCTCCTGCAGCACTACTTTGGCCGCGCCAATGTGGCCGTGGAGATCTGGGACCACGGCGAGCCCCTCGCCACTGCTCGCAACGATGCCCTCACCGAACTGGCCTGCCAGAGCGGAGCGGACGTCGTCGCCACCAACAATGTCCACTACCACCGGCCGGGGCGGGCACGGCTCGCCACAGCGATGGCGGCCGTCCGGGGACGGCGGAGCCTCGACGATATGGACGGGTGGCTCCCGGCCGCGGCCAGTGCCCACTTGCGCAGCGGGGCCGAGCAGGCCCGTCGCTTTGCCCGTTACCCGGGAGCGGTCGAGCGGGCAGCCGAACTAGGCCTGTCTTGCGCCTTCGACCTGAAACTGGTCGCACCAAAGCTCCCGCCGTTCCCCACTCCGCCTCCGCACACGGAGATGACGTGGCTGCGCCACCTCACAGAACAGGGGGCACTGCGCCGCTACGGGCCACGCAGCGTCCCGAAGCACCCCCGTGCGTACACCCAGATCGATTACGAACTGGACATGATCGACCAGCTCGGTTTCGCCGGTTATTTCCTCATCGTCTGGGACATCGTGCGTTTTTGCAACGAATCGAACATCTTTTGCCAGGGCCGGGGGTCTGCCGCCAATTCCGCGGTTTGCTATGCGCTCGGGATAACAAAGGCTGACGCTGTCGGGCTCGGCCTTTTGTTCGAGCGGTTCCTGTCGCCTGAGCGGGACGGGCCGCCGGACATCGACGTCGACATCGAAAGCGACCGGCGCGAAGAGGCGATCCAGTACGTCTACCACCGCTACGGCCGTGAACGAGCGGCCCAGGTCGCAAACGTCATTACATATCGCCCCCGTTCCGCGCTGCGGGACATGGGCAAGGCCCTCGGGGCCTCCCAGGGCCAAGTGGACGCCTGGTCCAAGCAGCTCGGAGGCTGGGATCCTCTCCCACCAGCCGGCGACGGCCAAAGGGCGGCCGGTGCCGGTGCCGGTGCGGCTGCTGGTGGTGCTGGTGCTGGTGCTGGTGCTGGTGCTGGTATACCCGAGCCGGTGCTGGGACTTGCCCGGGAGGTGCAGGACTTCCCCCGCCACCTCGGTATCCACTCCGGGGGCATGGTGTTATGTGACCGGCCCGTTTCTGAGGTCTGCCCCGTCGAATGGGCACGCATGGCCGAGCGCAGCGTCCTGCAATGGGACAAGGACGACTGCGCGAGGGCTGGGCTCGTGAAGTTCGACATGTTGGGCCTCGGGATGCTCTCGGCGCTCCACGTAACCGTCGACCACATAAAGGCTTTTTACGGCCTCGACCTCGACCTGGCTGAGCTACCACAGGACGCTCTCGTCTACGAAATGCTCTGCAAGGCAGACTCCGTCGGGGTTTTCCAGGTGGAGAGCAGAGCGCAAATGGGGACGCTCCCTCGGCTCAAGCCGCGTACTTTCTACGACCTCGTAATAGAGGTAGCCCTCATACGCCCTGGCCCCATCCAGGGCGGTTCTGTCCACCCGTACCTGCGGCGGCGCAACAACACCGAAAAAGTGACATACCTGCACCCTTTGCTCGAGCGAAGCCTCAAAAAGACGCTCGGGGTACCGCTGTTCCAGGAACAGCTGATGCAAATGGCGATCGATATCGCCGGTTTCAGCGGTGCTGAGGCCGATCAACTACGCCAGGCGATGGGGTCCAAACGTAGCGCCGAGCGCATGGCCCGCCTACGGGCACGTTTTTATTCCGGCATGGCACAGCACGGCGCGACCGGCCAAGTCGCCGACCGCATCTGGGAACAGATGGCCGCGTTTGCCAATTTTGGTTTCCCGGAAAGCCATTCGGTGAGCTTCGCCTACATCGTGTACTCCTCGGCATGGCTGAAGTTCCACTACCCTGCAGCCTTCCTGGCTGGCTTGCTCGACAGCCAGCCAATGGGTTTCTGGTCCCCCCAGAGCCTCGTCCTGGACGCCCGCCGCCACGGTGTCGAAGTGCTCCGGCCAGACGTGAACGCGAGCGCAGATTGTTCTGTGCTGGAACCTGCAACTCCTGCCGGGAGCGGCAATGCTGGGAGCGGGAGTGCTGGGAGCGGGAGCGCTGGCCCGGCGGTGCGGCTCGGGATTTCCTACGTGCGGACGATCGGTGCCGACCTCGCCAAGCACATCGCGAGCGGCCGCCCTTATAGCGGGATGGAAGATTTTGTGCGCCGGAGCGGAGTGAACGTTGCGCAGGCCGAGGCGCTCGCTACGGCAGGCGCCTTCGAATG
The DNA here is from genome assembly GCA_963834735.1 of uncultured Acidimicrobiaceae bacterium. Lineage (GTDB taxonomy): Bacteria > Actinomycetota > Acidimicrobiia > Acidimicrobiales > Palsa-688 > Fen-671. The sequence continues at coordinate 377,159 of CAWICT010000006.1, forward strand.
TTTTGGGTCGACGAGGCGCGCAGCACTGTGGGCAGCCGGCGCCCTTGCGCAGGCCGGCCCTGGGCTGGAGACGGAGACGGAGACGGAGACGCCCAGCCTCATCTGGGGAGCAAAACGCGCGATAGACGACAAAAAATCTCCCCAGAAAGCAATTGGCGACGGTATTGGGCAAGGCGGGCGGGGTCAACACCAGGCGTCGCGCCTGGCCGGGCTCGTGACGGGCGCCGAGGCTCCCCCGCTACCGGACATGGACGCCGTCGAAACAAACCGAGCCGACCTGTGGGCAACCGGCCTCTCCCCAGACAGCTACCCGACCGAACTTTTCCGAAAGGACCTCGATGCTCTGGGCGTGGTGCCCGCCGCCGGCCTGGCACACCTCGCCAACGGGGCAGCGGTCACGGTTGGCGGCTTGGTCACGCACCGGCAACGTCCGAGCACATCCAAAGGGGTCGTTTTTGTCAACCTGGAAGACGAAACTGGCCTTGTCAACGTCATCTGCACCATCTCGGTCTGGGAGCGCCACAAACGCGGTGGCACTTGGCGCTGCCGGCCTGCTGGTGCGCGGGAAATTGGAAAAGGCCGGAGGGGCGATCAACGTTCTTGCAACCAGCATCGAGGCATTGCCGCCTTTGGCTGTGCCGGCGGCCCTACGCTCAAGAGACTTCCGTTGACGCCCAGCCAACCTACGACCGAGAGGTGAGAATGCTCAACCTGCAGGAGCTACGGGCCGGCGGGCCTTTCGGGACGGTCCTGGTCGACCCGCCCTGGCGTTTCACCAACCGCACCGGGAAAGTGGCGCCGGAGCACCGTCGCTTAGCGCGCTACACGACGATGGGCGCCAAGGAGATCGCCGGGTTACCAGTTGCCGAGCTCATGGCTACCCAGGGCCACTGCTACCTGTGGGTGCCGAACGCATTGCTGGCTGAGGGCTTGATGGTCCTCGAGAACTGGGGCTTCACCTACAAGGCCAACATCGTGTGGCACAAGGTCCGCAAGGATGGCGGGAGCGACGGGCGGGGGGTTGGGTTTTATTTTCGGAACGTCACCGAACTGGTACTTTTCGGCACCCGCGGCCAATTGCGTACCTTGGCCCCGGGACGCCGGCAAGTGAACTTCATCGCTACCAGAAAACGCGAACATTCACGCAAGCCTGACGAGCTGTACCCGGTAATCGAACGCTGCTCGCCGGGGCCGTACCTCGAGCTGTTCGCGCGCCACAGCCGGCCTGGATGGACGGCCTGGGGCGACGAGGCGCCGGTGGACGAGCCTGCCTAGGAGACCCTGCCTAGGATGGGCCTGCCTAAAAGCTAGGCGGGCTCACGCTTTTCAGGTTCGCTGTCTCTCGCTACAGACAGGCCCGGCGAGCCGATGTGACGGACTGTGGAGCGGCTCCGGACCTGTACCGCCGAGGACGCTCGCGCAGCTTCGACTTCAGTCGTCTTCAGTCAGGTCAGCCACGGGACCTTCACCGTCGGCATATGCCCGCTCGGGGCGGGCCTGGCGGGCGCGCGAGCTTGCCCGCTCGAGGCCGGCCGACACCTCCGGCGACGCCAGGGTACTGAGCGCGCTAAGAGCGTGGCGCAGGTTGCCGAGCTGGGTATCGATGAGGTCGCGCCGTTCCATTGCGGCGGCCAGCTCCCTCTCGGAATCGGCACGGACCCGGTCGGCGTTGGCTCTTGCCTCCTCGATGATCTCATGCGCCCGGCGTTCGGCGTCCGCCAACCGCTTGTTGGAGACGAGCTCGGTCTCCGAACGAAGACGCTCGGCATCCACGCGGATCTGAGCGGCGTGCTCCTCGGAGGCAGCGACCTGACGGCTCACCGCCGATAGGCGGTCCCCATTTTCTTGTTCTGCCTGGTCTCGTCGAGCCGCAATGGTCGCCTCGAGCTCCGCAGCCACCTTCGCCGCGTTGGTACGCTGCGCCTCGAAATATGCTTGCGCCTCAGAACGAGTTGCGAGGGCATCTCTTTCGGCGTCGGCACGGATCCCCTCGGCCTGCCGCTTGGAGTCCTCCCACAGGCTTGCCGCCCATTTCTCGACCTCGGCCTTGAGCCGTTCCGCCTCGGACGTCGCCGCCTGGCGCACCTCGGCAGCCTCGGTTTCGGCCAGCACGAGGATCTGGTCGATCCGTTCACCGAAGCCGCTATAGCGGGAGCCAGCTTTTTGCTTGTAGGTGTTGTTCTCGGCGTGGAGCTTCTCGACGACCCTGGTCAGTTCTCCGACCTTGCTGTGCGCCGCCTCCATCTCGCGAATGAGCCCGCCCACATACGCCGTTACCTGCGCCTGGTCGTAGCCGCCCCGCCGCGCCTCAGCAAAATTGGGGATGTTCTCAGCCATCACCAGTCCTCTCCACGACGCACTCCGAATGTCATGGAATAGTCGTGGACCATATAAGGATACAATCGTATGCTTAGCGTGTCAACTTGAACACTCAGTGTGTGGGTAGGCTCAGGTAAACGCCGCTTTGGCCTCCGACCAGCTAGTTTGGCGCCGGCAGCAGCCCGCGGGCGATCGCCGTCGTAACCGCAGCCGTTCGGTCGTCGACCCCCAGCTTGGCAAAAGCGTGCAGGAGGTGCGTCTTTACCGTCGCCTCTCCTATGTAGAGCGCCTCGCCGATCTCCGAGTTGGTCTTGCCAATGGCGACGAGGCCGAGGACTTCCAGCTCGCGGGCCGTGAGCTCCTGGTGGGCCGGCGCATTGCCCCGCCCAAGCAGTTTGGCGGCGACAACCGGGGCCAACACGGTCGCACCGCCCGCGGCTGCACGGATCGCGCGGATCAGGTCAGCTCGAGGAGTGTCCTTCAAAAGGTAGCCCCTTGCGCCAGCTTCGACGGCTCTCAGTATGTCGAGATCAGTGTCGTACGTGGTAACAACCACTACGGCCGGCCCGTGCCCTGGCTCGCTGGCGCCGACGATGAGCTTCGTCGCCTCCACCCCATCGGTCCCCGGCATCCGGAGGTCCATGAGGACGACGTCGGGCTGTAGCGAGCTCGCGAGCTCGGCGGCCTCTGCCCCGTCGCCGGCTTCACCTACGACCTCGATGTCGGGTTCCCCGGCCAGCATCCCACGCATGCCTTCCCGTACCACAGGGTGGTCGTCCACGATCAGCACCGTGACGGTCATGGCAGCAAGACCCGCACCGTCGTGCCTATACCTCGAACAGCGATGACTTCCGCGCTGCCGCCGAGCTCAGCCACCCTGGAGCGCAATTGGCTCAAGCCAAAACCAGCCGGGGCCGTGGTGTCGAAACCCACGCCGTCGTCTGCGACCTCGAGCGACGTCGCTTGCTCGGCGAAGGTGAGCGTCACCGACGCCGAAGTCGCCTTGGCATGGCGCCCGACGTTGACCAGGGCTTCCTGGGAAGCTCGGAGCAGCACGATCTCGGCATTGTTGGACAGCTCGCGGACCTGGCCTACCACCTCGAGGTTGGCTGAAAAGCCGAAACGCGGGCCTAGGTCGGCACAAACCCGTTCGATCGCGCCGGCGAGCGAAGCGCCTTGCAGCGGCAGGGGTGAGAGCGCGCCGATCAAAGAGCGCGCTTCGGCAAGGCCCTCGCGGGCGGCCGGCTCGGCAAGGGCCAGCGAGCCGCTAGCCGAGGCAAGGTCGCCGCGCTCCAAGGCGGCCTGTGCGGCCTGGACCAACAAGATCACGCTCGTAAAACCTTGCGCCAGCGTGTCGTGGATCTCCCCCGCCAAGCGCTGCCGCTCGGCGAGCGTACCCCTCTCCCGGCTCAGCTCGACCAGTTCGGCCCGGGTGCGTTCGAGCTCCTCGATCAAATCGGCGCGCTGCCTGCTCTGGCCGATGATGCGGTCGATGTAGCCACCGAACAGGCAAGCCAGCACGATCGTGAGGACGCCGAAGATGCTGATGCTGGCGACGGTGGGGGCGTTCACTCCGCTGTAGGCCAGGTTTGCCCCGGCCAAGACCATCGTCATCCCGATGACCCCCGCAAAAGCTGGGCGGAGCGGGAGCAGCATGAAGCACTGGGGTATTAGCCCGAACATCAAGAACCCGGTGCCGGGAAAAACAAAGCTGGCAGCGGCGAATATTGCAAAAGCGCCGCAAAGGTAAACAACACGGCCACGCTTGTCCTCGCAATTGAACTTGTGGGGCGTGAGGACGTACAGGACCGCTAGGGCGGCGTAGAGGACCAGTAGGCAAGGCAGCCGCCACGTGCCCAGCAACTGAATGGTCCCGAACGTCCCCGTTGCCACCAACACCACGGCAAAGCCCGCATGCCACCAGGGCAGCAACGTGACCCACGCGTGCTGGCGCGAGCCAGCCTGCGTACGCCGGCGGCGGCGTGAGCGTCACTCGCCGCTGCCCGTCCACCTGAAGGTCCTGGCAGACACAACGAGCCCGATCACTACCCACACGCCCATCACCAGGGCCATTTCCCCGCGGTCCCAGGCATGGGACGGTTCCACCACCTGGAAGTAGCTCGGCAGCAAGGCGGAGCGGTAACCCTCGGCGATCCACTTCAAAGGGAACAGGCCGGCGAAATTGTAGAGGCCGTGGGACAGCGACGTGAACGGGACGAAGACCCCGGAGATGAACTCGAGGACCAGCAAGGGCAGGTTGGCGACCGGCGCTGCGGAACGGGAGCTACGCGGCAGGCTGGACATCGCGATGCCGAGGAGGGCCAAGGCGGTGGCACCGAGGAACGTCACCCAGATGAAGGTCCACCAACGCTCGAGCGTGCCAGGGAATGCAACGTTGTAAGCAAAATGGCCGAAAATCAACAAGGCCGCCGCTTCCATACTGCACAAGAGGAGCACAAGGACCGCTTTGCCGACGAAATAGGCGGTGCGCGGCATCGGCGTGCCCGCGAGGCGCTTCAGGGCACCGTTTTCTCGCTCAGTGGCGATCGACACCGCAAGGCTCAGGAAGCTCGTGGATGCGAGGCCTCCGGCGAGCAAACCGGCCGTGTAGACCTGGCTGTAACGCACGGTCGTCCCGTGGACAAAGCCGGAAAATATTGACGCGAGCAGTGCCAGCAACACCAGTGGCAGGGCCACTGTGAACACGACCGCTTCCGAGCTCCTGAAGAACTGGAGTATTTCGACGTGTGAACGGGCAATGGCCGCACTGACGAAGGCCCGGGCGGGAGAGCGGCGCCGCCCCGCTGCGGTGCCGACGACGGTCACGCTGCCAACCGTGTTCGTAGCGTTCATTTCCTGGCTCCTTCTTCATTGCTGACGCCGATCAGTTGCAAGTAAACGTCCTCGAGGCTTGGACGGGCCACCGTGAGCCCGGGGATTTCGCCGCCAAAAGTTGCCTCCAATTGCTTGACGAGCGCCGTCGGCTGGTGGGTCTTGCTGTGCTGCCAACCGTCGGGGCCAAGCCACGAGACTTCCGCGGGCGCGGCTTGGCGCCCACCGAGCTCGGCGGGCGGCCCCGTCGCAACGACCCGGCCCTGGTTGATCACGGCCACCCGGTCGGCGAGAGCCTCTGCCTCTTCGAGGTAGTGCGTAGTGAGCAGCACGCTCGTCCCCTCCTTGGCGAGGTCGCGCACAACGTCCCAGAACTGGCGGCGGGCCTCGGGGTCGAACCCGGTGGTCGGTTCGTCGAGGAAAACGAGCTCCGGGTGACCGACTATGCCCAGGGCCACGTCCAGGCGCCTGCGTTGCCCGCCGGAGAGCGCCCTGATGCGGGAGCCGCTTTTCGCAGTCAGGCCCACCCGTTCGATGACCTCTTCGGGCTTGGCGGGATCCGGGTAAAAGTGGGAGAAATGGTGGACGCATTCCGACACCGTCAGGTCGGCGACATCGTCGCTCGTCTGAAGGACGATACCCCTGCGGGCCCTCCATGCCGACCCGGCGCGCTGAGGGTCCTCACCCAAGACCCGGGCCTCGCCGGCGTCGCGCCGTCGGTAGCCCTCCAGTACCTCGACGGTGGTGGTCTTGCCTGCGCCGTTCGGGCCGAGGAGCGACAGGACCTCGCCCCGCTCCATCTCCAAGTCCAGCCCGTCCACCGCAACGGTGCTCCCATAGGACTTGCGCAGTCCCCTGACCTCGATCACAAGTTCGCTAGCCATGGTCCCAGCATTACGCATCCCGCGGGCGGTAGCCCCAACCGGCCAGGTGGTCTTTTCCTCCACCGAACGGTGGGCCCGCCACTGTCGGCGGCGCTTTTGCTACCATCCGAGACGTGGCGTCGCCACCCGCCAGCTACGCCCGGAGGGCAAAACTGGCTGCTGCGGCGCTCCCGAACACACGGCGACTGGAGCGATAATGAGCGACTTCCCGAATTCGGTTCTCACCGATACCTCGGACATGCCGGCGTTACACGCCGTTTTCCGCAAATCCTTGGCGGCCGCACCCGACCTCATCGGGGGGGCGCCTGCCGATGACACCGGCCGCTCGGCCGTCGTCGGTACCTACTACGACAATGTCCTGCGTTTGCTGCACGCTCACCATGGAGGCGAGGACGAGCTGGTCTGGCCGAAGCTCCTCGAGCGCTGCCCTGACCAAGCCGAAATGGTAAGCGAGGTCGCCGGCCAACACGAAGTCGTGAGCAAGGTCATGGACGAAACCATGACGCAACTCCAGCAGTGGGCCGGCTCGGCCTCGGAGCGTGATGCCGCCACACTTATCGGGCTGATGCGCCAGCTCAACGATGACCTGATCGTGCACCTCGATGCGGAGGAGGCGATGATATTGCCCCTCTGCGCTCGCTACATCACCCAGGCGGAATGGGCGGAACTGCCCCAGCACGGGATGAAGCATTTCGACGGGGACAAGCCTTGGTTGATCATGGGCCTCATCTTCGACAACATGCCGGACGGGGCCAGGGACTACGTGCTGGCGAACCTGCCACCACCTGTGGGGCAAATGTGGGTCAACTTCGGCAGCACCGCTTACGCCGACTTCATGGCTGACCTCGGCATCTCGGCCTAGGACCGCCGAAGGGTTACTGAGCGGCCCTAGTGGTCAGGAGAAAACGCGGAGCCACTGTTCCCTGGTCACTCGCGCCAGGACCGAGTTGGTGCGCTTGACCTCTTCGAGAGGCGAGGAGCTTGCCGGCGAGTAGTGGTGCCCGGGCCAGAGCCTGAGCCTGCCTGGCAGGCTCGCCAATCTCTGCAGGCTCGTGTACATGGCGTCGGGGTCTGCGCCGGGAAGGTCGGTGCGCCCGCAGCCCTCCAGGAACAGCGTGTCGCCTGAGACCAGGTTGTCCCCGACGACGAAACATTGGCTCCCCGGCGTGTGGCCTGGCGTGTGCAGCAGGCGCACCGCGACCGCGCCGACCTCCACGACGTCTTCGTCCCCGTGTGCGACCAGCGACGACACCGGCGCACCGCTCATCTCCGACACCCACGCCATCTCGTCCTTTTGGACATGGACCGGGACCTCGGCAAGCTCCAGCAGGTCCACCAGTCCCTGTATGTGCTCCCCAAAAATGTCCCCTCCCACGTGGTCCGCGTGGTAGTGGGTCGCCAGTACCCCGGCCAGCGTCAGACCGGCCTCTTCGACCCATCCGAGCAGCGCCGGCACGTCATAGGCCGGGTCCACCAGCACCACCGCTCCCGAGGCGGCGTCGCCGACCACGTAGACGTGGTTGCGCATTGTGGTCGCGAACTGGTCGCCAGCGGCGAAGTCCCGCCCAGCGAGGAGCTGGCGAAAGTACACGCCTTCTGGCATCGGCCCATCGTACAGACGGCCCACACGAGCTCGCCGGGAGAGTTCCCCAAGCCATATCTTGTAGGGATGACCGATGAGCTTTGCCTGCTCTGTGTGCACGCCCACCCCGACGACGAGTCCTCCAAGGGTGCTTCGACAGTCGCGAAGTACCACGCCGAAGGCGTACGCAGCGTTCTCGTGTGTTGCACGGGCGGCGAAGAAGGCGAGATCCTGAACCCGGCCATGAACAGGCCCGAGATCCTCGAACACCTCCCCGAGGTGCGGGCCGCCGAGCTGGCCCGCGCCGCCGCAATCATCGGCTACGACGAGCTCGTGATGTTGGGTTACCGGGACTCGGGGATGCCCGGCACCGAGGCGAACGAGCGGCCAGAGTCGTTTTGCAGGGCCTCCATCGAACAGGCAACCGCTCGCCTCGTAGCCGTGGTCCGGCGCACCAAGCCGCAGGTCATGGCCATTTACCCGGCTCACCAATCGCTGTACCCGCACCCCGACCACATCCGCGCTCACGAGGTCGGCTTCGCAGCGTTCCACGCCGCAGGCGATCCCGAGGCGTTCCCTGAGGCTGGGCCTGCGTGGCAGCCGCAGAAGCTGTACTACATGCTCTGGTCCAAAAAGCGCATGTTCGCGCTAGCGGAGAAGTTCACCGAACTGGGCCTCGAACTGCCGTGGGGCGAGGAGCGCCTCGAAATGATGGCTGATGCCCCGCAGGAGGACATCACGACCGAGATCGACGTCGCAGGTTTCGGGCACGTGCGCGACGACGCGCTCCGCGCTCACGAGACCCAGGTCGACCCCAATTCGCCGTTCTGGTTCGGCCTGCCGCCCGAAGTTGCCGAGGAACTGGGCCACTACGACGAGTACCACCTCGCAGAAAATTTCACCGGTTCGCAGCCGCCCGAGGACGACCTCTTCGCCGGTGTCCGCGAACGTGCCACCTTATGAGCCCAGAAGCGGCCGCCGCCGGGACAACCCCTACCGGTTTGGTGACCCTCATCGTCGGGGACTTCGGCCGTACCGGGCCGGCGGCGAGGTCGCGCCGGCCTGCTCCTGCCAGCGGCACGGAGGCCCCGCCTGGCTCACAACAGGGGCCGGCGCAATGGAGCTGCCAATGGTCGGCCGATGGGCCGGGCCCGGTCACTGCCGGCTCCGAAGGCGAGCCGGACCTGACGTTGACGCTCGGCACAGACGATGCGCGATCGGTCAGGGACGGCCGGCTGGAACCAAGCGTCGCTTTCATGCAGGGGAGGCTGAAGACCTCCGGCGACAATGCGTTGCTGCTCCGCGTGCTCAGCTGGACCGCTACCCCGGCATTTTCGGCCGCGCTAGCGGCCTGGTCCGCCGAGCTAGAACCTTGAGCCAGCTAGAACCTTGAGATCGCCCCGCCCGCCCCGACACGCTCCAGCGGGGCATCCCGGGCAGTGAACATTTCTTCCAAGCCAACGAGCGTGCCACCGGCACTCCCGTAAAACGCGACGTTGATCTCACGCTCAGCCATCCGGCGCCGCGTGCGGAACAGCACCGCCACATACGTGGACACAAAAGGCAGCATCGCTACGACGACCCACCAAGCCGTCATAGACCCGGTGGCGAGAGCCACCAGCGCCGGCACGGAGATGGCAGCTGAACATCACGGTGAGGACTTGGCGCCGGCGAAGGCTGGCGTTAGCGCGGCGGTTCGCAACCGCAGGCGCAGGCAGCCTTGTGACGGCGCTCGCCCGGTCGAGCGGTGGCGAGAACAATGCCGCGTACCCGTTCAATCCTTTTGGGGCACGACGCGACCAAAGTGAGTACTCACGCACAGGACAAACTTCCCCTTTGACAAGGCAGCTGCGCAATAGCGCAGTGCAGGTGCAGCAGCACTAACCGGCCCTGCTCAAGCCGGCTCCTTCGATCCCTCGGAAACTAGCCGGATAACGACCGCCGAGTCAAGAGGCAGCCCGACTATTGGACGTGCTCGCGCGCTTAGTGGACGAAGCTGTGGCCGCAGCACCGTACTGAGTGACGGCCGGGTGCCGCGGTCCCGTGCGCCCCGCCATCCGCCGCCATCCGCCGCCAGAACAAGGGCGCCGTCAGGTTTCGACGAGGACCGTGACCGGGCCCTGGTTGACCAGGCTCACCGCCATCATGGCCCCAAAATGGCCCGTCGCCACCTCGGCGCCTGCCGCGCGAAGCTGCGCCACAACCCGCTCTACCAGCGCTTTAGCAACCTCGGGGGCGGCCGCTTTAGTGAAAGAGGGCCGGCGCCCCCTGCTCGTGTCGGCATAGAGCGTGAACTGGCTGACAACGAGGACCGCCAAGCCCAGGTCCTCCGCGGAACGGTTCATGTTGCCGGTGTCGTCCGGGAACAGGCGAAGCTGCCAGATCTTTGCGGCTAGGCGGTCTGCCGCTTTTTCGTCGTCTTCGCAACCCACCCCAACGAGTGCGCACAAACCAGGCCCGATCTTGCCGACGACCACTCCGTCGACGCTGACCGACGCCTCCGAGACCCGCTGGAGCAGCGCACGCACAACGCTGGAGCATAATTGTCGAGCGGCCTGGCGGGCCCGACCGACGCAGGCCGCGGGCTGCTCGACCCCTAAGCTTGCCGCCCATGGCGGTTGTCGAGGGCTCAGAGCTGGCGCTGGCTCCTGACGACGGGAGACCGGAACTTCCGACCGAAGTGAGGCCGGCACTGACGACGGCAGTGAAGAGCGACGGCGGGCGACCGGTCTGCCCGAGAGGCAGGGCCGGGACAGGAGCTCGAAGCGGAGCTCAAAGCGCAGCCCGCTCCTCGTCGAGCTGGCCGTGATCGCGTTCTTGGGGTGGATCTACGACTGGCTGCAGAACTTAGCGCCGGTCCGCCTCGGACTAGCGCTCCGCAACGGGCGGGCCATCCTTTCATTCGAGGAGCGGCTCCACATTTCGCCCGAGAGGTACCTGGACCATTGGCTCACACACCACTACTGGGTCGCCTACATATCCTCGGACTTCTACGACAATGCGATCTTCGGGTTCACGGCGGCCATCGCAATTTGGACCTGGTGGCGCCGGCCCGACATCTACAGGCCGCTGCGCAACGACCTGGTCCTGGCCAACCTGATCGGCTTTGCGGTCTTTTGGCAGTTCCCGGTTGCCCCGCCACGGATGCTGGCCGGCTTCACAGATGTCGTCGAAAAGGTGGGCGGCCTCGGCTCCTGGCATAACACGCTCATCTCCCACGCCGACCAGTTGGCGGCGATGCCTTCCATGCACCTGGCATGGGCGGTTTGGTGCTCCGTTCGCCCTGTGGCGGCTCGCCGGCAAGAGCAGGTGGCGCTGGGCGGCCCTTGCCGTTGGAGTTGCATACCCTCTCGCCACGGCCTGGGTGGTCATGGCGACGGCAAACCACTACCTAATGGACGTCCTCGCGGGCACGGCGGCTACGGCGGTGTCCGTCCTGGTGGTGGAACTGCTCTTCCCCGGGGCGCTCAAGGCGCTCAGAGGGCTTTACCAGCGGTCGTCGACGTAGGTGCGTACTTCTTCGTCGTAAGTGGCCTTGATCTCCGCCACGACTTCGGCGGGCAAAGGCGGCCGGTCCCCCGCCGCCGCATTGGCGCGGGCCTGGGCGGGTTTACTGGCACCCGGGATGACTGTCGAAACGCCGGGGGCGTCGGCACACCAGCGCAGCGCCACCTCTGGCAGCGACCAACCTTCGGGCACCGCGAATTTGGCCAGCCGTCTGGCGGCTGCCACTCCGACCTCGTAGGGCACGCCCGAAAAGGTCTCGCCGACGTCGAAGGCTTCCCCGTGGCGGTTGTACGCCCTGTGGTCGCTGGGTGGGAACGTCGTGTGCTCGTCGTAGCGCCCCGACAGCAACCCTGACGCCAGAGGTACGCGCACTATCACCCCGACGTCGGCCTGCGCGCATGCGGGCAGCAACTTCTCCAACGGCTTCAAACGAAAAGCGTTGAAAATGACCTGCACCGTCGATACGCCGGGCCGTTCGATCGCTTTCAATCCCTGCTCGACAGTTTCGATGGAGACGCCGTACGCGCCGAGGATGCCCTCGCTCACCATTTCGTCGAGCGTGCCGAACACCTCATCGGAGCCGTAGACATCTGAGGGCGGGCAGTGCAGCTGGGTTAGCGGGAGCGTCGAAAGGCCAAGGTTTTCCTGGCTCCTTTCGGCCCAAGCACGCAATGCGCGAGCGTTGTAGTTCGCAAGGACCTGAGGGACGCGACGTCCACATTTCGTCGCGACAATGATGCCGGCGTCGGGGCGCTCGGCAAGGAACCGGCCCACCAGGCGCTCGCTGCGCCCGTCGCCGTAGACGTCCGCTGTGTCAAAAAAACTCACCCCGGCGTCGGCTGCCGCATGCAACGTTGCCATAGCCGTGGCGTCGCTCACGTCGCCCCAATCGGCGCCGAACTGCCAGCACCCCTGCCCAATAACGCTTACGTTATAACCAGTCTTTCCGAGCCGGCGGGTCTCCATATTCGTTACTGTCTTTCGCTCGATGTAGCTGTCACGAGGCTTACGCTACCCCGCGTAGCTCAGTCATAGGTGGCCTCGACCCACCAGCGCCTGCCCGCGCAGCTCAGTCATAGGTGGCCTCGACCCACCAGCGCCGGCCCTCCCGGGCCAGGAGGTACGCACCACCATCTGCCGTGCTCACCTGGAAGCGCGCCCGGCGGCGCCCCCCCGAGTCCCACCAGCGTTCCTCCAACGGCCAGGGGCCAGCCCAGGCGTCTATGACGAGGCCCGCATTGGCACCGCTGCCCGCACTGGCACCGCTGCCCGCGTGGCGCCGCTGCCCCCGCTGCCCGGGCTGCCCGCGCCGCTGCCCGCGCTGGCGCCACTGCCGATCCTCAGGCGGGCGGGCGGTGCGCTTGCATTCCCGCGGCTCGCCACGCTTACAGGGTCGCCCGCTTCGTCCAGGAGCTGCGCAGGCAGGGGTGGCTGGTGAACGATCGCCGGCGCGACCCCGGGGAGACGGCCCGGCCACGGCGGCGAGCCTGGGCGCAGGGGCTCCCTTGGCTCCCCCCAAGGCACAAGGAGCACCTGTTCGGTGTAGTCCCGCCCACCTTGGAGGACCGCCGTCAAGGCCGCCCCTGGCCCGAGCAAGCCTTGCACCCGGGCTAGCGCCCTGGCAGCCCTGCTGGCGGCGCCGGCGTCGTTGCCCCACAAACCGAGCTGGCGGCCGTCGTCAGGGCGCACTTCTTCAGGGACAAGGGCAAGCCTGGTGATCCTGCCCGCTTGGGCGGCCGCACCGGCCGGGCTTGCCTGAGCCCAGCCCTCCAGCTGCCAGCGCACCCGTTCGCCGATGGCGCCGGCGCTCAGGGCACCGTCGTGGCGCCAACTACGACGCAAGGATGTCCCGTACTCGGTCTCGGCCTCGATGGCGAGGCGTGTGCAGACAAGACCGGCCCCGGTGAGGCGGTCATGGAGCTCCTCAGCCAACGCTTTGCCCAAGAAGGCTGCCGCGTGCAACTGCTCCGCCGGCGGGTCGAGCTCGGCAGCGATCACCCAGTCAGGAGGGGGCACGCGACCCCGCACAGTGCGTTCTGCCAGCCCTCTTGCCAAGCGGTGGGCTGCTAAGCCCTCGGCCCCGAACCGACCGAGCACCGAAGAAGCCGAGAGGGCAGCGAAATCCCCCAATGTCTTCAAACCGAGCCGCACCAGCAGGTCGGCGAGGTCGGCCCGATTATCGAGGACCTTGACCGAAAGAGGTGCCAGGAACTCGGCGCTCCCTCCCTTTGCCACCACGAGGGCCTCGCCGGTCGGCGCCAGCCGCGCAGCCAAACCTGCAGCAAAAAGACCATCGGCAACACCAACCTTGCAGCAACCGGCCCAGTCGCCAGGCCCTACTGGCCCTACTGGCCCTACTGGCCCGGTGCCGCCCGGCCCTACTGGCCCGGTCCGCCTCTATTGGTGCCCGCGGGGCCGCCGGCTCGTGCCCCCTCACCATCCCCGATCGCTCCGATCGCTCCGGGGCCGCCGGCAACTACAGCTTCGACCGCCGCCGCAACTTTGGCTGCCAGCGCCAGGTCCCCTCCGAAATAGCGGGAAGGCCCACGTGAACCGAGTGCTAGTTGGCCGGGATGGAGCACTTCGACCCCAGGAGCGAACGCTTCGACCGCTGCCACAGCTGGCTCCCACTGGCGAGCCTCTGCGGGGAGGTCTCTCAGCAGGACTTCCAGGTCCGGGCAACGACCCTGTGCCTCCCTCCGGCGCATACCTACCCGGACACCTGCCGCACGGGCAGCCGGCGAAGTGGCCACCACCCGGTTGGCCGAGACGACAGCTACTTGGCTTGAAGGTTGCCGCCCAGCGCTAATGACGGCCCAGTCGGGGCAGAACGCAACAAGGGCCCGCTGCTGGCTACTCATCGCGCCTACCCCGCGATGTCTACGTCGAGAACTGTGCCGGCGGTGGCCTGGCGGCCTGTGCCGGGGTGGCCTGGCGGCTGTGCCGAGGATGGCCTGGCGGCCTGTGCCGGCGGCAACAACGTCACCCGGGCCCAGGACCGGGTGCCCGGCGTCGACCGGCTCGGGCAAAGGTCCGCCCAACCAGGTCCGGGCACGCCGCTGCCGGGTGGCAGCTCCCCGACCGGCCGACACCACGTCCACCTCACGGCCCCACAAGTAGCCGGACCCGTCCTCGATGCCTCTCCAGCAACCAGCGACGATACCGAGGCGCACGTCGGCCGTACCCGGCCAGCCGTCGCCCATCCCGTCGCTCATCACGGCGAGCACCGACCCCCGCTCGCGCGCCCGGGCCTCGAGCTTGCGTGCGTCCGAGCTGCTCACGTGGCCACCCGGCCGCAGGAGCACCATGTCGAAGCCCTCCAGCAACGCCGCGGTCACTACTGCCCACTTCGGTCCCGGCCAAGGGACTACCGCCAATCGTTCCAGGTCTAGGCCCAACTGGGCAGCCGCCACGAGCCCGAGGTCGGGCGCTCCTACTACTGCGCACCACGACCCACCGGCGGACGGCCCGCTCAGCAAGGCCAGTGCGAGCGACGTCGTACCGGGGAAGGCTCCCTGCCCTACCACCACCGTGCTCCCCCGGCGCAGGGCTCCCTCAGGGAAAAGACCAGCTAGAGGTACACAGAGCGGGAGCGTGCGTTCCCGAGCGAGGATCGCGCCGAAGCCGGTCTCCACGGGCGCCAGCAACTCTCGGGCCATTTTCGCAGCATAGCCCTAGATGGGAACACCTGTTCGATCAGGGCCCGACCGGATACGGGAAGGTCTACCTCGTGCCGCCCGAGGCCCCTAGGGCGCACTCGGCGGCGCCGTCTGGTCGACTTTTAATCGAAAAACGCATAAAAGTCGACCAGACGACATGTCAGTGTATAAAAGTCGCCCAGACGGCGCCCTGGAACCGCCCGTCTGGACCGAGTTTTCGCGCGGCGGGGGCGGCAGGCGGTGTGACGGCGGCCGTCGACGCCGTCGAGGCCGGCGAGCCGTCGAGCGTGGTCGGGCGCCGCTGCGGCTATTCGCCGTTCTCCGGGAGCTCGGGCAGGATCATCACGCCTTCCAGCTTGGCTCCCGTATCTGGGTGGGTGAGCCCGTTGCCGGTTAGGGGTGCGTCCACCAGCTCGGGTGCCCAGTCGTACGGCTTGGGCAGCGGCACAGTCACTTTGCTGTGACCGACGTGGGCGGCGACATGATGGTCGTGGTACGCGCCGAACACTTCGTCGAAGCGCTCCGCCTTGTACACGCGACCGTCTATAGAACGGCCTTGGCGTCCTTCTATTACCGCCACGACGTCTTCCCCGTCGATTGTCTTGTAGTACTCCAGAGCGTGAGCAACAGCCAATATCTCCAGGCGGTTCTGCTCGATCACACCCTGGGTGCGCTCGTACAGCTCGGCCAGCTTCGCCTCGATGCGACCACCCAGGGTGCCGCGCAACATGTCCGGGCCCTCGCTTGGGCCAGGCCCCCCGCCGGTGCCCAGCCGGCGCGCCACCGAATGTGAAGCGATGGAAGAACCCATGCCCCAAAAGCCCTCCATCAGGCTCGCGAACGTCGTTGCCGACTCCAGGTCGCCTGAGACACCAGACGTCGAGTCCCCGGCAAAGAAAAACCGCTCACCCGCGAGGGAGGCCAGCGAAGTCATGATGTCCGTTTCGTGCTCGCTGCGCCATTCGCTGAAACGGTCCTCCGGCCTGATGTACGAGACCATCCCGAGGTAATTACCGCCTTTTTCGATCGTCGCGAGGTCGATCTCGAGGTGGACCTTGCACCGGTAGGCCACGACGGCATGGCACGCCTCATGAACTGCGGTGGCGTGCCGTTCCGGGTCGATGTACTCGACGTCTTCGGGTGGGCCAAGCTCCTTCAGCCTCTTGGCCTCCAGCACGTCAGGCCAGGTGATCGCCTCACGGCCCCGACGCAAGGCGACGATAAGCGACTCGTTCACGAGGTCCTTCATAGAGGCACCGGTGGCATAAGGCGTTATCATCGCAAGCTTTTCGATGTCCGCCGGGGACAGCTCGTTGCTGATCTTGGAGAAATAACCCTGATAAGTGCGGACGCGCCCGGCTTTGGACGGGTAACCGACTTTATAGATGCGGTCGATGCGGCCTGGCCGGAGCAATGCCTCGTCCAACGAGTCGGGCCTGTTGGTCGCCATCATTATCAGGAACCGGTACTTCGGTGGCGGTTTCGGCTTCATCCCGAGGACCTTGCGCCCGTAGCGGTTGAACAACCCGCGAGGCTTCTTGAGGCCCGACATCTCGGAAAGCAGAGATTGCAGGGTCCCCATCCCGCCACCACCACCGCCGCCCATCATCATCATCCGGTCCCGGAGTCGCCGCGGCTGCTCAGGCCCCGGTGCAAGGTCGCCGGCCGCGTACTGCAGCTGCTCGAGGAGCAGGCTCACCGAACGCTCGGACAGGTAGGAGCCCCCGTGGCAATCACCGGCAGTCCAGGGCCACGCCGTCATGCCCCGCACGCCGCCCGGGCCGAATATCCCCCCTCCGCTCAAGCCGCCCCGGTTGCCCAGCGAGTCGGCTTCGTCGAAAAAGACGATCACCCCGCCGTAACGGACAGCCAGCTGGCGGAGCTTGCGGAAAAGCCGCTTCACCTTCAGGATCCCGACCCCCAAGAACATGTTGACAAACGCCCCCGGGTCGACGAAAACAAATGGCTTCCCGGTCTCGCCGGCAACGGCCTCGGCGAGAAGTGTCTTGCCGGTGCCTGGCGGGCCCCATAACAAAATGCCGCCCGGCACATAGCCGCCTCTTGCTTCGATCGACTCGGGGTCCTCCAGGAAGACCAGGCACTCTTTCACGCGTTCGAGTACGGCGTCCTGGCCCCATACATCGGTGAACCGTGTCTTGATGTCGTCCGGGTAGTAAACGTCGACGCCGCCGCGCGACATGTACCAGAAGATCAGGACAAATTGAGCTACGCCGAACATCAGGTAGAACAAGACCTGCACGATCCCAGGGAGCGCCGAGAAGAGCTTGCCGGGAACTTCGAAAAGACCCTCGACTGGGTTCACCTGATAGGCAGCCCCTGCGATAATGGCAGCGACAACGAGCAGGAGGACAATGGTGAAAATCCTCCTGGCGCGGTAACGGGTCCAATTGCTGAGCCTCCCGGTCCGCCGGGCCATCCCCCCGAAGAACACCTGGCCCCAGAAGTGGTCCCACGCGCCCCAGTGCTCGCTAACGATGTAGTGGGCCTGGCGGACCAGTTCAGCGCAAAAAAGAACTGTCAGCCACCACTTTGCGTTCCAGGTAAGTATGAGCCCGTCCCGGGCACTGATCAGGGGGTCCGAAGAAAGGTTGTACCAGAAAAGGATCCCCCAAACGGCTGCCATGAGGATGAGCAGGCGCGACCGCATCCACAGCGAGCGGGGCTTCCTTCTCTCCCATCCAGAGACAACTTCCAGCGCAGGCCCGTCGGGCTCCGTCGGCTTGGGTTTGGATGTCATTGATTTCCCCTGTCTGGGACGTAGAAACTGCTCACGATGTGGGTGATGGCCGAATGTTGGGCTTGGAAACATCTCGGGGAGCAGCCGACCATCAAGAGCCATACCTTGTTGGTGGCGCTGTTCGCCCAGGTTTCCTGGTCGTAATCGACCTCACCGATCGGGGAGGGCAACCCGATCTCGATCGAGTAAAGGGTGCCTCTCATGGCGCCGTTGACCAATAGCTCTGGCTGCGCCAGGGTCTGTACCTGGATGCCCTCGCTGGACAACTGGTCGACGGGGACCAAGACGTCGTTCAAGCCCAGCAGCGACATCGAAGACCGCTGGTTGGCCGAGAGAGGCTCGGCCAAGACAACGGCCCATGGGTACGACGACTGGGTGAAGACGTCGGCGGCGTGCGGCCTGGGGCTGCCGGAGGCGCCAGCCAAGAACGGCGGCGGGGCACTCACTCCGAGCGATTGGAAGGCCTGGGTCTGCGCTAGTTGGCTCTCGTTATAGACCTTCCAACTGGCCGGCAGGCTGACGTAGAGATGCTGTGAAGCGCTGACTACCGCCTGGGTACCCGCGCAGGCCGTCAACAAGCCGGCGAGCAATGCGGCAAGCAACACGGGACGGGCCACGAGGGCTGCGGCCCTTGTCCCCCGAGCAGACGTCACGGGTACCCCCCCAGCAGACGTCACGGGCCGGTCTCGCCCGGCGTGCGACCGGTGCACGCCGTCAACGCCCCTGCCCGGTCACGATGAAACTGTTCACGATCCTGTCCAACACGGCCCGGTGGTCCCGGAAGCACGCCGGTGAGCAGCCGACGTCGAGTAGCCAAACCTTGTCTGTGGCGCTGTTCAAGAAAGCGACCTGCTCGAATGAGATGGCGCCTGTCTGCTGGCTGGCGATCTGGTAGGCGACCCGACTTCCCCGCAAGGCGCCGTCCACGAGCAACCTGGTCGGCGACAGCTGCTGTACGCGGTCTCCATCCTGGTTGAGCTGGTCAATAGGGTAGTTCTCGTCAGCAAGAGCTGCGAGGGACGTATTGGCCTGGTCTTCTCCGTCGAGGGCCACCACTTGGGCCATCGCCCAGGGGTAAGGGCCGGACTGGGTGTCGACCGACCGGGCGACCTTCGGGTTGGCACCCGCAACCGTTTCGTACACCGGGTGGCTCTGGCCCGCGAGAGCTGCTTGATTGCTCGCCGCAGGGTCGATCCAGCCGTTCTCCTGCAGGGTCGATTGGTTGAAGACCTTCCAGGTGTTCGGGATTTTGAAGTACATGTCCTGGGTAGAACTGCCCACGTAGGTCACCGAGGTCGTACACCCGCTCAAAAGCCCGGTGAGCAGCACGCCGAACCCCACCATGGCTGCGGCGATGCGGCCGCGGCCGTGGCCCACCGGGTTGTCCCCGGCTAGAGAGGCAGGCGACGGGCTCAAGTTTAACCAAGGGTACGGCGCGGCCCTGCCCATGGATGCCGCAGGCAGCGACTTTTTTTATGGCGGCTAACTAATTAAGTGCCGGCACGGGAACGGCGGCCCGAAAACCGCGCTGGCGCCTTCAACCAGACGCCGAGGTCCCGATGACGTGCCAGCGACACCCCCAGGACCACAGCCGCAACGAGTGCGGGTGCGCCGCCCACGGCCAGTCCCCACCGGGCACCCAGTTCCTGGTCTACCAAGCCGACGAGCATGGCCCCCACGGGCGTCGAGCCCACGAAGATCATGGCGTAGACGCCCATCACCCGGCCTCGCATCTCGGGGGCGCTTGCCAGCTGGCAGGTCGCATTGCTCGTCGCCAGGTAGAGCATCGAAGCGAACCCGAGCAGGACCAGCAACACGACTTCGATTGCCAGGTCCCGCTCTAACGCGGCTGCCAGCATCGCAACACCCATTGCCCCGGCGGACCCGACGACGACCAGCAGACGCGTGCGCTGGCGGTATGCGGTGGTGAGGGCGCCGAGCACGGACCCGAAGCCGATGGCCACGAGCATGAGGGCGTAGGTGCCGGCGCCTCCCCGGAAGTCGACTTTCGCCAGCACAGGCAGCACGGTGTTGAAATTGAAGCCGAGCGTGCCCAGTACGGCCAGCAAGGCAAGGGTCTGGCGCAGCCTCGGCGTGCCCATTATGTACCTGAAACCCTCGCGGACCTGGCCCTTGGCGTGCTGGGCACGCCGCCCGGCGAACAGCTCGCCCGGTCGCATGGCGATCAACGCCCCGATGACCGCCAGGTACGAGAGGGCGTTCAGCGCGAAGCAATCGCCGACGCCCGCCACATCGATCACCAGAGCGCCGAGTGCTGGGCCCCTACCCGGGTCAGGTTGAACATGGCGCTGTTCAGGCCGACCGCGTTCGGCAGGTCCTCCAGGCCGACCATCTCCGAGACGAAAGCCTGCCGGGCCGGCATGTCGAGCGCCCCGAACATCCCCGATGCGAAGGTGACGATGTACAGCGCCCAAAGCGGCCTGAACCCCGAGAGGTCGAGAGCGGCCAGCGCCGCAGCGGCGACGGCCAACCCGCTCTGGGTGATGAGGAGCAGGTTGCGCTTGGGGAAACGGTCCGCCACGACGCCGCCGTAGGCACTGAACGCGAGCGATGGGACGAACTGGACCGCGCTCACGACCCCGACGTCGAGCGGGCTGTGCGAGATCTGCAGCACGAGCCACGCCAGGGCCACGTTCTGCATCCAAGTGCCGAGGTTGGAAACGAGCTGGCCCGCAAGGAACAGCCGGAAGTTGCGCCGGCGGAGCGACCTGAACATCCCCTGCGAGCTCATCGAGGGTCAGAGGCCAAACGGTTGAGCAGCTCAGCCGCTTGCCCCAGGACCTCTACCTCCTCGGCAGCAAGTTCACCCAGGCGCTCGCTCAGGTAGAGAGCACGCAGGCTGCGGGCCTCGGCCAAGAGCTCGGCTCCCTTCTCCGAGACGGCCACCCGGGCGACACGGCGGTCGACCGGGTCCGGCCGTCGCTCCAAAAGGCCGGCCTGTTCGAGGCGGGCGGCGATCCGGGTCATCGAAGGTGGGGCGACCCCTTCGGCAGCTGCCAGCTCACCGAGCGTCAGCTCACCCTTTTTGGAAATGGTGACCAGCGCGGCGTACTGGGACGCCGTGACACCTCCTGCGGAACGTTGCCGGAGCTTGCGTTCCAACCTCATCACGCTCATCCCGAGGCGGCTTGCGACGCTCGGCTCTGCGCTCGCCCCAGGGCCGGGCTCGGCAGCTTCCTGGGCGATAGACATGGCCCCAGAATATCGGTTAGCAACGCTAACTATCTAGGCGTTTTTTAGTATGGCACAGGCCGGGCCGTGCCAAACTGGGCTAATGGCGATGCGTGAAGATTGCCGGCACTTTCAGAGCAGGACCTACACGACGGGCGAGGTGGCGCGCTTCTGCGTGCTCAACCTCGCGCCCGAAGCGCCTTGGCGCTGCCCGGCCGACTGCTCGCGCTACCAACACGACATCATCGACGGGTCGTTCGTGGTCGGCTCCCTCGTCCGCCCCAAGGTCGAGGACGAGCCCGACATGCCGGAGGGCGATGTGGCCAGCGTGCTGGACGCCGCAGATCTCATCGTGACTGCCGCGAGGCCCGAGATCGTCGCAGAGATCGAGAGCGAGCGGCAGGCCCGGCCCTGGTGGAAGGTTTGGAAGAAGAAGGAAGGCGGCGGCTTCGACTTGAGCGCCCGCTGAGCTACCGAAGCGTCCCAGCAGGCCGCCGCCGCAAGCCAGCCACACCGCGTCCTAAGCGCTGCTTCCGCCCTCGCGCTCCTGGGCGGTGCCCTCACTGGCTGCACGGCCAGCAGCTCCCAAACACCGCCGTCGACCACCACGACCGCCGCGCAGGTGACCACCTCGACGACAGCGCCACCGGCCTCCCTCCAGCCGTACACGTGGCAGCGGGAACGCAGCGTCGCGCTCGACCTCGGCGGCGGCGCTACCAGCACCTTGTCGGCGATAGTCGCACCGGGTGCCAGCGGCGACTGGCTCATAGCCGGGACGCAGTTCAACTCCGGGGCCCCGGCCGTGGCGACCGTGTGGACCTCGCCCAACGCAACCCGGTGGTCCAAGACGGCACTGCCGACCCCAACCGGAGAAGGTTCCGCCACCGCCAACGCGGCAACCGACTGGGGAAGCCGTGAAGTCGTGGTCGGCTCGGCTGGCACCGGCCCAAGCATGAGGGCCGCTGTATGGGTGTCGGAAAACCCGGGCCAACCTTTCCTCCCGATACCGGACAACCCCGTCTTCGACGCCCCTACGTCCGGCTCCAACCAGGGTGGGGCCGTGATGGACACGGTGGCGGCGGGGGCGCTCGGGCTGTTCGCAGGGGGTACCGTCGACGGCCGTGCGACCGTGTGGTACTCGACCGACGGCGAGCATTGGCAGGAGCTGACCGGCGCCGACAACGTCATCAACCGCGACCCGGGGGCGGTGGTCAACGACATCCTGTCCACGCCGAACGGCGTCTTCGCCGCGGGGTCGTCGGTCAACGGCAACAGGCTGTCCGCGGCGTTGTGGTACTCCTCCGATGGCATCCACTGGTCGACCGTCCGCAGCGCGGTGAGCACCTTCTTCGGCAACGGCGACCACGTCATAACGTCAGTCCTCGACATCGGGGGGACGGGCAACGCTGAGCTGGGCGCCCCTGGCCCGACTGGCCTGCTGGCAGTCGGCGGCGTACGGATCGGCTCTAGCTGGCAGCCGGCCTCCTGGATCTCCCCGAACGGCTTTTCCTGGAGCCAGACCTCGGAGAGCTTTCCGCTCGACGCCGAGCCCCCTGCGAGCCCGGGAGCCATCGCGTACGCGGCATCCGGCGCCGATGGGGCCCTGTACGCGGTCGGCGGGAGCCCGGGCCGCCAGCGCCTCTGGCAGTCGCCCGACGGCCTTTCCTGGAGCGAGGTGCGGCTTCCGGCTGCCGCCGCTAACGACACCGGGTGGCACCTCGGTCTCGTGGCCGCGAACGGGCACACAACGGTCCTCGCCGACAACCTCCCCGGCCAGCCCTACGTCCTGGTCGACCAGGACGGCCGCTGGCGCCAACCGAGCGCCAAAGGGATCTTCGGCAGCCCAGTGGCGGACGCCGTGCCGACCAGCCTGATCGCGGACAACAACGGCACTCTGGTCATGAGCGTCGAGCTCTCCAAACCGGGCCAGAGCCTGGGGAACGCGCCCAGCTCGGTTGCCGTGCTCACCTCGGTCGACGGCAGCTCGTGGCACACCAAAAACCTGCACGCCTTCGACGGCGTAACCGTCAACCAGCTCCTGGCTGTCCCGGACGGTTTGCTTGCCGTCGGTTCGGCCCCCCTGGCGGGCACACAAGGAGGCGGGGCGGGATCGCAAGTCGGCGCGGCTGGGACACAAGTCGGCGGGACGGACGACGAGACCGTTACCGGCGCCGTCGCCCGCTTGTCCAGCGACGATGGGTCCACCTGGCCCAGCGAGGTGATCAGCCCGGCGACGCTGGCCGGCCCCATGGCCGCGACCGCGGCGGGGAGGTTGGGCAACAGCCAGTACGTCGTGGGGCAGGCGGGGCCCGACGCAGTCGCCTGGTACAGCCCCGACGGGAAGACCTGGGAAGCCTCCCAGCCGCTCGACTCCAGCCCTGAGCTCGGGACCGAGCGGGCCATTGCGACCTGCGTCAGCGGGAGCAGCGCCGTGGTCGTTGGTTCTGTCACCTCGACGGGACGCGGCAGCCTGCCCGTCGCGTGGGTCAGCACCGACGGTTCGTCCTGGGCCCCGCCACCTTCACGCCCACCCCGCCGATCGGCTCATCGACAACGATCGACGGGTGCCTGTGGACCGGCGGGGGGTTCCTCGCTTACGGGGAATCCACCGGAGGTGGCCAGGTCGAGCGACCGCAGTTGTGGGCGTCGAGCGACGGCACGGTTTGGCAGCAACAATCGGCGGCGTTCACCGGGCCCAGCGGGGGCGGGCCGAGCGGACCAGAATCGGCCCCCCTCGATGACATCGCCTACGGGACGACCACTTGGCTGGGCCTGAGCGGGGACCGGGACGCGCCCTCAGAAGTTTGGCCCGCCCCCGTCGGCGGAGCAGCCGGGGCGCAGTTCACGTCCGCCGGCCTTTGGACCTCCGACAATGCAGGCAACACTTGGCAACAACTGGGCACCCTTACGCCTGCGTTCACGGGGACCGTCTACGCCCAGACCGACGCAGCTACCTACGTGAACCAGGAACCCGTGGTGGCCGGCACGGTCGACGGCCAACTCGCCGTCTGGGTGGGTACACCCACGGCGACTACCCCTGTAACCGGCGGGACGGGGACCGGCGCGACCGGCGCGACCGGCGCGACCGGCGTCACGAGCGGCGGGAGCGGCGCGAGCGGGACGGGTGTTTCCAGCGACACCGGCGCTTCCGGCACCGCCACCAGCGCGAGCTGAGCAGCCGGGCGGCTCCACCCACGCGTCACTGCCTCCCACGCCCGCCACAGCGCTCCTGCCGCCGCTGTCGCGGCCCTATCGCATAAAACTCGCGCCAGACGCATGGATTCAAGGCACCGTCTGGTCCATTTTTCTACTTTCGCCCTCCGCCTGGCGCGAGTCTTACGCGTTTTTCGAATAGAGATGGACCAGACGCGGAGCCAGTGGGCCCTAGGAGCGAGCGGACCGCAGCGATCATCTCTGGCGGCGACATGCCGGCCGTCAAATGGGCTATTTTCCAGCCAAAAGCTGCGAGTTCGTTGAGCTTTCGTCTTTCACGGTCAAACGCAGAACGAGAGGCGACCCTGTGCGCCCGCCCTACAACCTCCGCCCCCACCCTGTACTCCGGCCACGCAGCGTCGATCACGTAGACACGTCCGCCAAGCACGGTACTGAAGTGCACTTCGAACGGCATGAGGGGTTGGAGCGCCCGGAAAACACGGATTTCCAACACGCTGTCTGCGTTCGGCTCCTCGGCTCGTAGCGCCAGGAGAGCCCGGAGCGTTGCCTTCCCAGGGACATTAGGTCGAGCACGGTTCAGGCAATCCTGCAGCTGCTCCACAGTCCAGCGCCGCTCTATGAGCCCCTCGTCGAGAAGCTTCTCTGTGAGAGCAGGCCCGAGCCGCCCCGCGAGGTCGACGAGCGTCCGCGGGAGCAGAGGTAACAAGCACGCCGTTCTTTTCGACGATGTCTTCCGCCGCCAGATCGGTGCTCCTGTGCACTGTGACGCCCGGCGGTCGGAAGCGACCCTGGCGCGGCAACGTCAACTCGACTATTCCGAGCGGCCCGTACTCGAACCGGTGCACGGCGGCGGCGCTGGCGTGAGAAACGACCGCGTCCGGTCCGGCTGCCAAGGCCGCTGCAACGATCTGCTCCCATGGCGAGAGGGCAATCCCGGCCATCGCATAGACGCCCCGCCGCACTCGGCGAAGAGCGCCGGAAGACTCTGCTCGTAGCAGTTGGACGTTGTTGACGCCGATATCGCTCGCCTGGGCAACCGAAAAAAGCCCGCGTTGGCTGGCGGCGAGACGGCCGAGCGCGAGACGTGTTGTCTTGTCCACGAAGCCCAGAAAACACCCGGGCTGTGACGACCAACCCGTTACGGTCTCAACACAGCCTCACGGCGCCTTAACTGGTTGCCATCACCTGGGCGTAGGGAACGAGGGGAATGGGTTTGCCGGCCTTGCCGGTAGCGACGTCGATCGGCACGACGCTCCCCGCGCTCTTCGGGCCCGAACTGCCGGGCGGTGTGCCGTCGTCGAGGACGTAGGCCCAAGCCCCGCTGGGCGAGGCGATGATCGTCGAAGAGTTGAAGCCGACGTGGATGGGGGCACCAGCCACACCGGTCGCCGTGTTGACCGGGACGACCAGCGCCTGGGAAGACGTCTTGGCATACCCCAGGGCATAGGCCATTTGGCCGTTTGGCGTGAGCGTCATGGCCCAACCGCTCGCCTCCGAAGACGGGCCAAGGTTCACGGTTTTGTGGAGGGTACCCGTGGCGGTGTTGAAGATCAGCAGCGCGGCGTCGTGCAGTCCCTGCCCGAGCGCCGCGTCGGGGGTGCCCACGACGTAGAGATCCTGGCCGTTCGGTGAGACCGCAAGGGCACCCGGTACATAGGGGCCGGTCCCGATCGGTTTCCCGCGGGTATTGCTGGCGGTGGCGAGCGGGACGACTTCAAGGTTGCTCGGGTCGAGGAGGTATGCCGTATTGCTATTCGGCGAGATGGCAATCCCGGTGGCCGTGAGCTTGACCGCCGCTGCGGCAGCAAAGGTGGCAGTGACAACAGGCGTGACCTCGTTGGCACCGAGCACGTAGAGGTCCCGGCCATTCGGCGTGACTGCGATCTCCGATGGGTTACTCGCAACCTTGATGACCTTGCCGATAGCACCCGTGGCCGTATCGACGGGATAGAGGTCGGACGGGGTACCCACCGGCTGGGAGGCAGCGTCGAAGCCACCGAGGACGTAAACCGTGTTGCCGCTCGGAGGGACGGCAACCCCTATCGGGTTGGGAACCTTCACGGTTTTGCCGACCGCATGCGTCGATGTGCTGACCGGGATGAGGGTCCCCGGGGCCCCGGTGTCGTCGTTGGACGCGCCCACGACGTACGCCGTGGCACCGTTCGAAGACACTCCGAGGGCAACAGGGTCGGCGTCGACCTTTATGGGCGTGCTGGCTACGTTTGTGGAGGTATTGATAACGGTCAGCGCCCCCGTACCGGTCGGGTTGCCGGCGCTCGCAATGGTTGTGCTGGCGACGACCAGGGGCGCGGCAGGCATGCCGGCGGTAGGCACGATGGCGGCAGCCACGCTGGCTGCGCTGGCGGCAGGCATGCTGGCTGCGGTGGCGTTCGGAGCCGGGCCGGCCACGAGCGTTGCGCCGGCGATGACAGAAATGGCGGCCGATGTGGCACCAAACCTTCTCCGCCCGCGCGCGGGCGCGACTAACACGGCGACTGAGTCATCTTTTCGGACTTAGTCCATAGAGTCACTGCCACTAACGGGACCTTGAAGATCCAGAGCTGGACTTCGGCCCCGCCTTTGATCGTAAAGGTCGCATAGAAGTTCTGGCAGAACTCACTCGCCACCTCGGATCCGGTCACCTGCCCGATTGCTGCAATAAGCGCGATGTAGAACATCGCGTTCAACCATTTGACGCCGAGGCCGAGCGACACCTTGTCTTGAAGCGCGACCTCCACAGCCGAT
Organism: uncultured Acidimicrobiaceae bacterium; assembly: GCA_963834735.1. Taxonomy (GTDB): domain Bacteria; phylum Actinomycetota; class Acidimicrobiia; order Acidimicrobiales; family Palsa-688; genus Fen-671. The sequence goes on from CAWICT010000006.1 coordinate 403,811, forward strand.
GCACCGAGAGTGACCGAGGTCCCCGGGTCGAACATCCCGCTCAGGTGGAACGATGAAGAAGAGCCGGCGAGCACCTTGAACCCGGACTGGTCCACGACGGAACCCGGCCCCGAGACGAGCATCGTGAAACCGCCCCGTATAACAGCGTCCTTCGAGGAGATCCCAAGCGTGAGCAGCAGGCTCAGCTCGTTCTTGGTGTAAAGCGGCACGCCCCCACAGAAGGCCGGCGGCGGGCAGACCGGCATCTCGAAGGAGAAAGGCAAGTTGAACGGCGGCAGTTTGGCGCCGATCTGGGTACCGGTCTTGCGAAGCGCAGTGTACGTGACATGCAGCTTGAAAGTCAGCCCTGACAGGGAGAAGTTCCCCTTGGGGGGCTGGCCCTTGGTCACGTCGATAACCGAGACCGCGTTCGACCAGCTGACCGTACCATTGATCTGTCCACTGAGAGATAGCGGCCCGCCGCAGGTCCCCGAGACGTTCCCGGATCCGTCGCTCGAATAGCAGAAACCACCGTATGCCTGGAGCCCCGCGGCCGAAGCGACGAGGGAGATCGAGTACGTGAACTTGCCTGTCGGGTCGTGGCCGGTGTACTGCCAACCGTGACCGCTGAAGCCGTCGGGCACCGCTCCGATGCCCCCTGCGGCTTCGATGCGCCCTGCAGCTTCGATGCGCCCTGCAGCTTCGATATGCCCTGCAGCGCCAAGGCGAGGAGCATTTTCGATGCGCCCTGCAGCGCCAAGGCGAGGAGCGTCGGGTACTGCCCGGGCGATCTCAACTGGTCCCCCGCCGGCAGTGGGCGACCAAGCCGCCGTGGAGTCCGACGTGCCAGCCGAAGCGTCGTTAGTCGCGGTCCCGAAGGCGTCGCTGTAATCGGGCGGGGCATCGACGTGAATGCTCCCCGACTGGACAATGTCGGACAGTTCGGCAGGGGCCGTGGAAACGACGAGCGAGCTCCCGGCATGTTGCACGCCCGTCACGACGGCAGCATCGAAGCCCTCGAGCAACATGACCTTGCCTTTCGCGAGCTCGCCCAGCTTCCCAGAACTATTAGAGAAGGTGTACGTCGAGCCGTCGGCCGAAACCGAGCGAAGGCTGCTGCTGACCTGACTGGGACTGATGACGACCGTGTTCGGCGTGAAGGTCACGCTCGCGCTCGACGTAGCATGTGGGTCGCCCACTCCCACCGGCAGCGCGGTGCTGCCACTCGAGGAGCCACCTGATGACTTGGACGGGCTAGTGGTCGAGGTCGTCTTGGCAGCCGTGCCCGGCTCGGCGCTGACCGCCGGTTTCGTGCTTGCGCTCAAGGCCTCCGTGGAGCCGCCTATACCAGCGAGCAACGAGGCCGCGCAGACGATGGCAATGCTCGGAATTGCCAAGCGCCTAGCAGCATTTCTGGGACCGGTCATTGAGCCCACCTTTCGTCGAGCAAAGCGACAATGCCAAGCACGCCGCCAGTGCCCAGAGTTATAAGCACGAAGGAATTTGCAGGAGCGCCCGTTTTAGGCACCAAGCCGTTTTTCGGCGCAGAACTGACGTGGTCAGAAGCCTAGGCCACGGCTGGCGATCGATCGGTGATCCCGGAAACGCGCAGAAAACCCAGATCTCAGAGGCTCGCGGCACCCGGGCGCAACGAAACGAGGAAGGCCTCAACCTCAGCCCTTGACCGGGTCCGCCGCATGGGTGGCAGAGCGTGGACCAGGTGCCAACGGTAGGGCGCCTTCCCAAGCCTTCTGTCCAAGACGGCGACGACGCCGCGGTCCTCCCTTGACCGCACGAGGCGACCGACGCCCTGAGCCAGCAGCGTGGCCGCGCGGGGCACATCTATCAGCTCGAACGCACGCGCTCCCAGAGCAGCCCGACGCGCCCGCAACAGGGGGTCATCGGGCCGCGGGAACGGGATCCGGTCAATGGTCACCAAGGACAAGGAAGGCCCCGGGACGTCGACGCCCTGCCAAAAACCCATGGTCGCGAAAAGGCACGAATGCTCGTCGGAGGTGAACTCCGCTACCAGCTTGGGCTTGGGTAGGTCGGACTGCGTGAAAATTTTCCACGGGGTACGCCCGCGCACCACTTCGGCGGCCGCTTGCATGGCCCGCCAACTGGTGAACAGCGCAAGTGCCCGGCCCTGGGATGCCTCGATAAGCGCGACCAGTTCTTCGTGCATCGCAGCTTCGAAATTGGCCGCCCTCGGGTCGGGCAGGTGCACAGGGCAATAAAGCAACGCCTGGTCCTTGTAGGAAAAAGGGCTGCCCACGTCGATCTCGTCGTAGGAACCGGGCGAAAGCCCGAGCCGCTCGCCGAGATGCGGCGGGATGGTGGCGCTGGCGAGGACGGCTGTAGGTGCGCCTTCTCCCTTCCAGAGCCGCTCGGTGAGGGCCCCGCCCACGTCGATCGGTGCCACCCGCAACACCGGCGCATGCTCGGGGCCTTCCACCCAGGCGATGTCGCTGTCGGGCAGCTCCAAAATTTCGCTGACGTCATCAATTAAGTGGGACACAGCCTTTTGCGCCCGCAAACGTCGTGGTTCCGGGGCTCCGTCAGAAGCACGGCCCGCCTTGCGAAGTTCCTCGAGCAACCGGCTGGCGCGCTCCCTCACGAGGCCGAGGGCCTGCGCGACGTCGTCGTCGATCGGCCGCACGAGAGCCAGGTCGCGGTGTGGGCGAAGGGCACCGCCCAGCAGCGTTGCGCCATCTTCAACGTCGCTAGCAACCGAGGCGTCTGCGACCAGAGCACGCGCCGAACGTGCCAACGCGACCAGGCGTGCCTGGCTGAGGTCGAAACCGAAGGCGGCGGAAACGATGTCTTCGAGCTCGTGGGCCTCGTCGAACACGACCAGATCGTGAGGGGGCAGCAGTTCGGCCTCCTTGATCGAGAGCGAGGTTGCGTAAAGGTGCGTGTTGACCACGACGACATCGGCCTCTCCGGCACGCCGGCGGGCGGCCTCGGCAAAGCACTCCCCTCCCGACGGGCACTGCGCCGCGCCAGGGCACTCGCGCCAACCCGTGCTCACCTGTGCCCAAGCGGCCTCGCTCGGTTCCCAAGCAAGCTCCGCCCTATCCCCGGAAACGAGCGGCCCGGGACCGGCTTTCTTGTCCCCGGCGACATTCTTGTCCCCAGTGGCCTCCTTGTCGCCAGTGGCGTTCTTATTGCCGGTCGCCCAGGCGGCGAGCCGGAGCACCTCACGGCCGAGCGCCCCCAGGCCTGCTTGCGGAGGCGAACCCACGTCGCCGAGCTGCATCTGCTCGCCTCGCGCCGACCTCTCGCCCGTGTCGCCACCGGTGAGCTCTGCTACCCGCTGGAGGCAGACGTAGTTGGAACGGCCTTTCAAGACGGCAAAGGTGAAACGCACGCCGAGCGAACGGCTCAGCTGCGGCAGGTCTCGCCCCGCCAGCTGGTCCTGCAACGCCTTAGTGGCTGTAGAGACAACTACCCTTGCGCCGAGAGCGAGAGCGGGCACGAGGTAGGCGAGGCTCTTCCCGGTCCCGGTGCCAGCCTGGACGACGAGATGGCGATGTCCCTCGATAGCCTCGCCGACCGCTTCGCGCCATGGCCAGTTGTTCAGGCCGGTCCTCGCGATTTGGGAGGCCCTCCGCCGCACGGGCGAGCGCCTGCGCTATGGCATCGGGCGGCGGCACCAGAGAGCTTTACGCCCGCCTGTAGGCCCGCGTCGCGAGAGGCACGAAAATGATGATCGCTCCTAGGAGCCAGGCGACGCTTTGCAACACGGACGAGGTCAGGCTCTGGCCGATCACCGGTTGTACGCGGTGGCCGAGCGCGAGGAGCCGGAGCGCGTCGATGACTTCGGTGAAGGGCTGGTTGCGAGCAAAGCCCTGCAACCACGACGGCATCGTCTGGATTTGGACGAACGCAGACGAGATGAACGTCAAAGGGAAGACCCAGATGAGCCCGAAGGCCTGCACGGCTTCCTCGTCCTTAACGGCGAGGCCGATATACGCAGAAACGCAACACACAGCGAGACCCAGCAAGGCCGACAACGCGATCATCCCGATAGCACCACCGAACCCGCCGCTGAAGCGGAAGCCGACCGCATAACCGACCGCGACCATCACCAGGATGGTCAACAGCAAGCGGAGCGTGTCTGCGGTCAGCCGCCCGATGAGGAACGCCGAGCGCGCCGTGGGCATGCTCCTTATCCGGTCGATCCCGCCTCGTTGGAGCTCCCGGGCAAGGCCGATAGCGGTACTGAAGGAAGCGAAACCCGCGGTTTGGGCGATGATGCCGGGGATCAGATAGTCGACGTACCCGCCTGGGACGGGGACCTTTATCGCTCCGCCGAAGACGTAGCGGAACAGCAGGGTGAACATGACCGGCTGTACGACGGTAAAGAAGATGTACGCGGGTACACGCCACCAGACGATCAAATTTCGCTTTGTCATGACAAGCGAATCTTCGATCACCCAGCGGGCCCGTTGCGCAAGCCCGGGATCGGTGAGCTCGAACGTCGTGCCGACATCCGCGGTGAGACCGGTGCTCGCCATCACTGCCCTCCTCGTGGAGCGCGCTTTGCGCCCCCGCCTTTGCGACCCTTACCGCTGCCCGGCCCCGCACCGTCGCCGTCGGCCTCCTCGGCGGCGTGGCCCGTCAGGGACATGAACACGTCGTCAAGGGATGGCCGGCGCAGAGCCAGCCCGGCTGTTGCCACCGCGGCAGACGTCCAGGGACCGTACGACCTCCACCAGTACCTGCGAACCTCGCCCGCCGGCTCGGACCTGGACACGGCGCTCCTCGTTGTCCACGACCGGCGCCCCCTCGCCGAGGGCGGACACGGCCTCGACGGCAGCCTGCAGCTTGGCGCGGTCTGTCACCGAGAACTCGACGACGTCACCGCCGATGCGGTCCTTCAGCTCCCCCGACGTGCCCGATGCAATTACCAGCCCGTGGTCGATGACCACAATGTCGTCGGCTAGCTCGTCCGCTTCGTCGAGGTACTGGGTACAGAGCAAAAGGGTCGTCCCGCCGGCAACAAGCTCACGGATAATCGCCCACATCCCCACACGGCTGCGGGGGTCGAGACCGGTCGTTGGTTCGTCCAGGAAAAGGACCCTCGGCTGGCCGATAAGGCTCGCGGCCAGGTCGAGGCGCCGCAGCATCCCGCCTGAGTACGTCTTGGCCGGCCGCGTGGCGGCGTCGGCCAGGTCGAGACGTTCCAAAAGCTCGCCGGCACGGCGTCGGGAGGTCTGCTTGCCCAGGTGGTACAGGCGCCCGGCCATTTCCAGGTTCTCAAAGCCGGTCAGGTCGGGCGTGATCGCCGTCGCCTGCCCGGCAAGGCCGATCACGCGCCTCACGGCCGCCGCCTGGTGCGAAACGTCGTAACCGCAAACCGTCGCCCGGCCACTGCTGGGCTCCAGCAGGGTGGTCAGGATTCGAACCGCTGTGGTCTTGCCGGCACCATTGGGACCGAGAAGGCCGAGCACTTTTCCCTCGGGGACAGAGAAGTCCACGCCCCGCAACGCCTCGACCGAACCGAAGGACTTGCGTAGTCCCTCAACCTGGATGATCACTCGTCTCGCTCCATCTCTTCGCCCTCGGCGAGCTCATCGTCAGCATCGCCCTCCCGGTGGGTACGCATATCCCAGCTGAGGCCGTCCATGAACACCCACGTGCGCCTGTGGATGGTGCATGGCCCATAGGCCTGGAGCGCCATCTTGTGACGCCAGCACGGGTACCCCTTGTTGTCCTGGAACTCGTAGTGCGGGTAGTGGGGCGCGACGGCTCTCATATGGCGGTCGCGGGTGACCTTGGCGAGCATGGAGGCGGCCGCTATAGAAAGGCAACGAGCATCTCCGCGCACGATCCTCACCGTGTTGCCGGTCCCGACAAAGTCCCATTTCCCGTCGATCAACACCAGGTCGGGCACCGCGCCCAGGCCCTCCAAAGCGCGCCGAGCCGCCACCCGCTGCGCTTCGGCCATACCCAGGGTGTCGCACTCCACCTGGGTCGCAGCCCCGACGGCCCATGCCGAACACCAGCCGGCGACCCGGTCGAAAAGGGCTTCGCGACGGTCTTCGGGGAGCATTTTCGAATCCCGCACCCCATAGACCCGCCGGCCCCGCGGTAGGACCGCAGCGCCCACCATCAGCGGCCCGGCCCACGCACCGCGCCCAACTTCGTCGACACCTACGACCGTTTCGTGGCCAGCCGCCCAAGCGTCGCTTTCGAAAGCCAACGTTGGCGGCGTCCCGTAGCGGGCCCCGCTGCTCGCCATCCGCTACTACCTTACGCCAGGAGCGCTATCTGGTCGGCTTCCGAACCATCAGGGCCGCTCCTGAAGAAAGCATCTATCACTTCGTGGCCGAGTTCTGCCGTGGTGAGCCGGAGGCTGAGCGCCAGGACGTTGGCGTCGTTCCATTGGCGTGCGCCTCGCGCCGTTTCGGCGTCGGTGCAAACCGCCGCCCGCACTCCAGGGACCTTGTTGGCCGCCATGGCCACGCCGGCGCCGGTGAAACAACAAACAACGCCCACGTCGGCCGTCCCACTTGCCACAGCCTCCCCGACCGCCCGGCCAGCCTCGGCCCAGCGGAGCGGGTCGGCGACCACCACGACTTCGTAGCCAAGGTGAACGAGGTCGTCCTTCAGCTCCTCGGTCACCGGCGTGGTTTCGTCGGTCCCGAACGCCACTCGCATGGCTTCACGCTAGCAACATCGGGGCCAACGAGGCCCGGTTACGGCGATCTTCCCCATCCCCACCGGGCCCAAGCTCGGCGACCGCCATTCCCGGTGCCCCCTATATGATGGCCGCGGTGAGCTCCGGGGCCCAGGGCAAAGGTGCTGTTGTCATCCCTGTGAAAGCTTTTTCCAACGCAAAGATGCGGCTGGCCTCGGTCCTGCGCCCTGAACAACGGGCTGCCCTTGCGCGCGAAATGGCCGAGCACGTAATAAACGCCTCGCGGCCCCTGCCGGTAATAGTCGTCTGTGACGACCTCGAAGTTGCGGCTTGGGCTGAAAACCTCGGCGCCCGTGCCCTACTCGAGCCGGGGCTCGGTCTCAATGGCGCCGTCGGGACGGCTGTCGCGCAACTCGGTGCCGAAGGTTTCGAGCGATTGGTCGTCGCGCACGCTGACCTCCCTCTCGCAACAGAGCTCGAATGGCTAGCGGACATCGACGGCATCGCGCTCGTCCCGGACCGTCACCTCGACGGCACCAACGTGATCAGCCTGCCGGCTCAGTGCGGGTTCTCCTTTTCGTACGGGCCGGGCTCGTTCTTACGCCATCAAGATGAGGCCCGGCGGACGGGGGTACCTTGGCGGGTCATCCACGACCCAGGCTTGGCGTGGGACGTCGATTTCCCGGCGGACATGGCGGCGGTTACTCCCTAAGCATCTTGGCCCATTACGGCGGTCCTCTGTCCATGGAAGGCTCGAGGGGCCGCGTCCCTGCCGGGTTGCAGGCTCGTCGCCTTTCGGTCACTGCTCTGGTCGTGGGTGTGGCCGCTGCTTTCAGCCTTGCTATGGGCTGGTACCAGCTGTTCGGGCTGCGGGAGTTGCACCAGTACCTCGAGTACGACGACGGCGTGTGGTTCGGGACCTCGGTCCGCCTCGCTCATGGGATTTTCCCGTACCGTAACTTCGTAGACGACCAGCCGCCGGGCGTGCCCGTCGCCATGCTCCCGTTTGCTCTGTGGTCCCGTTCCGTGGGCACTGCGACGGCTTTTGCCGCCGCCCGGGTTGTCGTGCCGCTCGTCGAGACGGTTGGCGTAGTGGCGCTCGGTTGGATGTTGCGCCACCGCGGTGTGCTTACCGTTGCCGTCGCGTGCGGTGCCATGGCCGTGTACCCGGTGTGCCTGATCGACCAGCGCACCGTGATGCTGGAGCCCTTCTGTGCCACTTTGTGCGTGCTCGGGCTGGCGGCTGTCTTCGAGGGGGACAGGCTGAGCGGGCGCACCGGCGCGCTGGTGGTAGGCGGCGCCTTCTTCGGTCTTGCCTGCTCGTGCAAGGCCTTCGCGGTCCTTCCTTTTGTTGTGGTGGCGGCCGCACTCCTGGCCTCGCCGGCGCGCCGGCGCCTCGTCCCTTTCCTGGCGGGCACAGCGGGAGCCCTCGCCGTGGTGTGCGGGCCGTTCTTCGTTCTCGCCCCTAGTGCCTTCGTCCACGACGTGGTCGTCACCCAGCTCTCACGCACGGCCAGTGTCGAACCCTCGATCTATGACCGCCTCACCTCGCTCATTGGCTCCCCGCCGTCGGAAGTACCGACCCCGTTGCCCGATCCCAACGAGCGCACCCTGGCCGTTCTCCTTGCCGTCGTGGTGGTCATGCTCGTCGTGGGCGGTTACGTCGCAGAGCGCATGCGAGCCCGCCGTCACTCAACCGGCGCGCTCCCGGCCGGATGGTTCACGCGCCTCGATACCGTCGCCGTCGCCATAGTCGTGCTCACCGGCACGGCGTTGGCTACTCCCGCCGCGTACTACTACCACTACGCGGCGTTCTTCGGGCCCTTCCTGGCCCTGATGCTGGGGTTGGCCGCGGGCCGTATCGCCTTGCTTGCTCCGGCAACGGCCGCCGTCCTTACGGCCGCCGTACTGCTCGCCGGCGCTGTCCACGCCGTCCAGGTCGTCCGGTCCAGCCGCGGTGGCCTGCCCGACGTGGCCCTTATCCACCGTTTCGTGCCCGCCGGAGCCTGCGTATTGGGCGATGACGCCCCCACGTTGCTACTGGCCGACCGCTTCAGTGCTGCCGTGCCGGGCTGCACGGCGGTAACCGACGCCTTCGGCACAACGATCAGTTCGGACGGCGGTTACCCCGCTATTTCGCCCGAGGCACGATCTCCAGCCTCGGTCAAGATCTGGCTCAACGCCCTCGAGCACGCCGATTACGTGGTCCTTGCCCTCGGGTACCAGGAGCGCCGGATCCCATGGGACGCGCCGCCTCTGCAGAACTACGTACGCAACGACTTCCGCACGGTACATTCCGCCGGCTACGTGATCCTAAAGCGCAGGGCATACGTGGCGCCCGCCCGCTGAACAAGACCGTGCGCAAGGCTGTGAACTGGTCAGTCCATTAAACCAAAAGGTGCCTGTTCCCTTACAGGACAGGCACCTTGGAAAACGCTAGCGATTGGCCCCGGCTGGCCCAACATCTGCCAGCCGGTACCAACCGACTGAGGGGACTATCGCTTGGCGGCCCTGGCCGACTTTGCAGGAGCCTTGGTCGACTTCGCGGATTTGGTTGCCTTGCTGGCCTTCGCAACGACCTTCTTGACTGCTGCTTTGGCCGGCGCAACCTTCTTGGCGACAACCTTCTTGACGGCAGCCTTCTTCGCAACGACCTTCTTGGCTACGACCTTCTTAGCGACAGCCTTCTTGACAGCTGCCTTGGCCGGAGCCGCTCTCTTGACAACCTTCACTGCTGCAGCGACTTTCTTGGGGGGGCGGCCAACCGGCCGTCCGGGAGCCTTCGCGGCGACGGCCTTACGGCCGCTCGTTTTGGCCGCAGCGGCCTTGGAAGCCCTGCCTGCCGGGGCGGCCTTGACCGCTCTGGTCGCTGTGGCGCGGGTGGTCGACCTGGCGGCAGGTGCTTTGGCTGCCGCCCTCACGGCTACTGCCTTCTTGGCGGGTGCCGCCTTCTTGGGAGCGGCCTTCTTGCTGTTGAGATCGGCCTTGAAGCCAGTGGCCGGGCTGAAACGAATGCCTTTGGATGCGGCGATCTTGACGGGCTGGCCGGTCCGCGGGTTGCGGCCTGTACGTGCCTTGCGTGCCGTCGGGTTGAAGCTTCCGAAACCGTAAATCGTCACCTTGGTCCCGGACCTGACTTGGTCACCGATTGTCCCTACGAAAGCGTCGACGGCCTCTTCGGCCTGGCGCTTCGTAAGCCCTGTAGTACTTGCTATCTCCTCTACGAGCTGAGATCTGTTCATTGCTGCCTCCTAGGCGTGCGGGGGAAGTTGGGAAGATTTCGCACTGTCTAAACACATCATTAGAGACGGTATCGCGCGCTAAGTCAAGTATTACCCCGTACAAGCTCGTAACTTCGGCATCTCCGAGGCAGAACTGGAGCAACAAATGGCACCGCGAGGTGGCATCAACCTGCTCCTTTCCCTTGCAACCTGCTCAGATCTGGCAAGATGGCCACGTATGAGCACCGCAGGAGGCCAACCAAGGGCTGCTCGACCGGACGCTTCTCACCCGGGCCAGCCCCGACCGAACGAGCCAGTTGCAGCTATAGGAGCCGAGTGGGGACGGCTGCAAGAGGCCGATGTTTCCGGTGTCCCTTGGCGAAGATGGGGGCCCTACCTTGCTGACAGGGCCTGGGGCACCGTCCGTGAAGACTACTCGCCGGACGGCAGCGCCTGGTCGTACTTCCCTTGGGAGCACGCCATTTCACGGGCCTATCGCTGGAACGAGGACGGTATGGCCGGCATCTGCGACGACGAGCAGGCCGTCTGCCTCGGTCTCAGCCTTTGGAACGGGCAGGATCCGTTCCTCAAAGAACGCCTCTTCGGGCTTACGAACTCTCAGGGCAACCACGGCGAAGACGTGAAGGAATGTTGGTGGTACCTCGACGCGACGCCGACTTCAAGTTGGCTGCAGTGGCGCTACCACTACCCTCAAGCGAGGTTCCCGTACGAGGATCTCGTGGCCGAGAACGCCCGCAGGGGCCGCAAAGACCCGGAGTACGAGCTCGTGGACACCGGGATCTTCGACGCCGGCCGCTACTTCGTCGTTACTGTGACGTGGGCCAAGCACATGCCTGAAGACATCCTGTGGCAAATCGAAGTAGAAAACGTAGGCCCGGACCCGGCCCCGCTCGACGTCCTTCCGACGGTCTGGTTCCGTAACAGATGGAGCTGGGACTTCGGCGTCACCCGCCCTACCATCGTGGTCCGGCCCGAGACGGGCACTGTTGCCCAGGGCACGGTGCAAAACTTGGCCCTTCACTGCGAGGGCACGGGACTGCGGATCCTCGCCGGGGGGCCGGGCCCGGACGGCCGGCTGCCCGAGCCGTTGTTCTGTGACAACGACACCAACGCGCGAAAGCTTTGGGGCAGCGCGGGCCCCGACTACCCCAAAGACGGCATCTCCGATCACGTCGTCTACGGGACCGAAACGGTGAACCCCGCGCTCAGCGGTACCAAGGCTTCGCTTCGGTACCACTTGGAACTTGCGCCGGGTGCCACCGCTCGGCTCCGGTTGCGCTTCGCGGAAGAACCCGGAGACCTGGGTGAAGGTTTTGACGCTGTGCTCACCGAGCGTAAAGCGGAAGCGGACGAGTACTTCGCCAGCATCTCGCCCGTCGACATCACCCCGGACGAATCAACGGTCTTGCGGCAGGCGTCAGCCGGGATGCTCTGGTGCAAGCAGTACTACCACTACGACGTCGAACGCTGGCTTCACGGGGACCCGACTCAACCGCCACCTCCTGCGCAAAGGCTGGAGGGGAGGAACTCCCGTTGGACGCACCTTTCGAACCGCGAGGTGATCTCGATGCCCGACTCGTGGGAGTACCCTTGGTACGCCTCGTGGGACCTCGCTTTCCACGCCGTGGCGCTGGCTCACCTCGACCCGGAGTACGCCAAATCACAGCTCATACTCCTCGGTCGCGAGTGGTTCATGCACCCCAACGGCCAGCTTCCCGCCTACGAATGGGACTTTGGCGACGTGAACCCTCCCGTCCAAGCGTGGGCGGCGATGACCGTGTGGCGTACCGATACCCATCGCAGGGCCATCCAAGGCTTGCCACCGGACTACGACTTCCTGGAGCGCGTGTTCCACAAGATGCTCATCAACTTCACGTGGTGGGTCAACCAAGAGGACGCCGAAGGGAACAACGTTTTTCAGGGCGGGTTCCTCGGGCTCGACAACATCGGGCTGTTCGACCGTTCCCGCCCGCTACCGGTCCCCGGCGTCCTCGAGCAATCCGACGGTACGGCTTGGATGGCCATGTACTGCATCTCGATGCTCGAGATGGCGCTGCGCCTGGCCGACCACGAGCAGACGTACGAGGACGTCGCCATCAAGTTCTACGAGCACTTCGCCTACATCGCAGAGGCAATGCACAGCCAGGGCCTCTGGAACGTCGACGACGGTTTCTTCTACGACGTGATCAGGTTCCCGGACGGGAGCTCGCTCCCGATGAAGGTGCGTTCGTTGGTGGGCGTCGTACCCCTTCTGGCGGTCACGACACTGCACCCCGCACTCGCGGCCAAACTCCCGGACTTCATGGAGCGCACCGAGTGGTTCGAGCAAAACAAACCCGTCCTTGCCGTGTACATAGCCCACACCCGGGTGCCCGGGATGGCCGACCGCCGCCTGTTGTCGGTGGGGACGTCCGAGTCCCTGCAGCGGGTGCTACGGCGGGTCCTCGACCCGGACGAGATGCTCTCGCCTTACGGGATCCGCAGCTTGTCGCGTTACCACCTGGAGCACCCTTTCACCATGCGTGATCGGGAGCTTTTCGTCGAGCATCGACTACGAACCAGCGGAGTCGACCACGCCCCTCTTCGGCGGCAATTCCAACTGGCGCGGGCCGGTTTGGTTCCCCATGAACTTCCTTATCATCGAGGCCCTCTACCGCTACTGGAGGTACTTCGGCGACACGCTCAAGGTCGAGCACCCGGTGGGTTCGGGCAACCAGTTGAACCTGCGCGATGTGGGCAACGATCTTTCACGGCGGCTCATCTCACTGTTCCTTAAAGGAAGCGAAGGGCACCGGCCTGCGCACGGCGCCAACCGTCTGCTGCAGGAAGACCCGCGTTGGCGCGACCTCATATGGTTCCACGAGTACTTCCATGGGGACACCGGCGCCGGCCTCGGCGCGTCCCACCAGACGGGCTGGACCGGCCTCGTCATCCACCTGATCGCAGGGCGCGCTCTGGACGAGCCCGCCGGCGAGTAGACTGACCAGCCAGGCCCGCTCAGGCGGCCGGGAGCCGGGCGCCGCTCAGGACGTCCCCGGCGGCTACAACCCAACCATCGCCTAGGACGGAGAGGGCTTCTACGACTGCCCCCAGGCCCACAACGACGTTGCGGCCGAGGACGGAATGGCGCACCACGGCGCCAGCTCGGACGTAGCCTCCTTCGAGCACGACAGCGTCGCGGACCACTGCACCCTCCTCGATCCGGACGTCGTCGTGCAGGACGCTATTCGCAATGACGGCCCCAGGGTGCCCCGTTTGGCCCCCGTCGGCCAGACGGCGCTCACGCTGTGCCCAGGTCAAGTTGGCTTCCAGGTACTTTTCCGGGGTACCCATGTCGGTCCAGAGCGCATCTGAACCCAACGCGTAGAGCGTGCGGGCCTCAACAAGGCGCGGGAAAACCTCGCGTTCGATTGATACACGCCTTCCGCCAGGCACCCGCTCGAGGAACGACGGCTCCAACACATAGATGCCCGCGTTGATCATGTTGGTGGGAGCCTCTGCCGCAGGCGGTTTTTCGATAAACGCCTCCACCCTGCCGCTGCTGTCCACCGGGACAACCCCGAAGCGCGACGGGTCATCTACCGGTGTCAGAGCTATCGTCCCTTCCCCGCCGCGTTCGCGGTGGAACTCTATTAGTGCTGTGAGGTCTATATCGGTTAGCACGTCCCCGTTTACGACCACGAACGTCTCGTCGCCGATACCTGCCTCGCCGGCGGCGAAGGCGATAGCACCGGCGGTGTCAAGGGGAAAGCTCTCAACTGCATAGTGCAACTTGACATCCCCACAGCGACCCCCGGGGTAAGCGGCGAGGAACGCGTCCGGCCGGTACCCAAGCGATAGGACCACCTCGTCCACGCCGTGCCCAGCAAGGTGTTCGACAACTCTCTCTATGACCGGCCGGCCGGCCACCGGCAACATCTGCTTGGGAGTGGAAAACGTGAGCGGCCGGAGCCTTGTGCCAACTCCGCCGACCAGTACTACGGCCTTCACGCCTGTGCGCGCCCCCGGCGCGCCGCGAACTTGGGACAAGCCAACCGGAAGGTCCACCGCCGAGCCAATGTCATCGCTCCAAGCTACCCGACGTCACCGGGGCTGGCGACGCTGGTCAAATCAGCCTCGATCGGTCAATTCTCGTTGAATTAGAGTGCTCCGGTGTGAGTTGGCATGGCTCTACCCGGCCGCTCCGCGTCCTCATCGTGTCGGCGACCGTGGGAGCAGGAGACGCAGGGAACGCGCGCGAACTAGCACGGCGCCTAGGGATCCTCGGTCACCAGGTCGAAGTCAAGGACTTCCTCGATGCCACGCCGTTCCGAATGGGCAAGGTGCTGACCAGAGGGTACGAAGCCGAGCTCCGCCACGCCCCATGGGCCTATGAACTGGCCTTCCGGGTCTGGTTCTGGTTCCCGTTCCTTCTGGGCCCCTCGCCCGGTTGCTCAGTTTCGGCACCCGCAGGGGGATCCTCCGCTGGGTGAGGCAGGTACGTGCCGACGTGGTCGTATCGACCTACCCTGTGGCCACCCAGGTGCTCGGGGACATGCGCTGCCGCGCCAAGACCCGTACCCGGCTGAACCTGCGAAAGCGGGCGGCGCTCAGGGTGCCGGCCGTCAACGTGATCACGGATTTCGGCTTCCACCCGTTCTGGGCGCACCGAGGCATAGACCTCAACCTTGCGGTCCATCCGAGGACCGTGCAGGAGGTGGGCCGCCGGACCGGCCAGCCGAGCGCCACCTGCAGCCCACTCGTCGGCCCCGAGTTCGCATCGGCCCGGGCACGGCGCGCCGGGCAGCGTGCCAGGCTTGGCCTGCACAAGAGTGAGCTGGCCATCCTTATCTCTTCAGGCTCGTGGGGCGTCGGGGCTGTCCGAGAAACCTTCGAGCTTGTCGCAACGCGGCCCGGCCTGGTCCCAGTCGTGGCTTGCGGCCATAACGACGGCCTCCGCAGGCAGCTCGAGGACCTCGCGAAAGCCAAGGGCTACCGCGTTGTCGTGCTGGGCTGGAGCGACGACATGGCAGGAGTAATGGCAGCGTGCGACGTCCTGGTTGAGAACGCGGGCGGGCTCACGTCCCTCGAGGCGATGTCCGCCGGGCTCCCGCTCGTCAGCTTCCGGCCCATCCCCGGCCACGGCCGCAACAGTGCCGCCGCCATGTCCGCGGCAGGCGTCAGTTCCCTGGCGGGCGGCAGCGACGAGCTCCTCGAAAACCTCGTGCTCCTTGGCCGGCCCGGGTTAGCCCGGTACCGCCAGCTTTCATCGGCGGCCGAACTGTTCTCCGCGGACGCCGCTGCAGCGGTCAGCGAACTGGCGGTGTCCGGCGAACCGCCGCAACCGCGACTCCGACCCGTCGCACGGCTGGCCCGCGCAGCATCGGCCACGGCCCTGGCAGGGGCGCTCGCCTGGGTTGGCCTGACAACCGGGGTGGGCGTTGCGGCCGCCGCCGGCGCAGGAGTGGCCCACCCGCCGCCAGGCGCCGGCAACGTGATCTACCTTGGCGTCCGCTTGAGCCCGCAGGAACTTGCGAGCCGGGAGGTGCAGTCGGCGCTCCTAGAGCTCCACAGCACCGCTGTAGTGGACGCGAACAGCGCGGAGGCTGACCGCAAAGCGGTGCGTGCGCTCTCGGCCAAGGGCTTGGACGTGGAAAGCGGTGGCCTGGGTGGCGCCGCGGGAGGCCGCAGCATGCCCAGTACCCCCTGGGCGCTAGCTCTTTCAGACACGCGCTCCGCCGAGCAACTCTCCGATATCTGCGACCGGACGATCGGAGTCCTGGTCCCAGACCGCAGTATCAGCATCTTTGACCTGGTCGACACCAGTTCAGCCCACCTGATGATGGTGATCCCGGACGCTACATTGCCCATCGCGCCGGGTGGCCCGTTCCCCCGGCAGGTATTGGCCGTCCCGAAGCTCCAGGCAGGGCAAATCTACGTCGTCGAGGGACTCAAGGTCACGCCGCAAGACCTCCTCGACCTGCTTGGCAACCTTCGGGCGCAGCTCTCCAGCGATGGCCTGGCCAGCGCCCCCTTCAGCAGGCTCCAGTGAGCGGGCCCCCGGTCAAGGCGCGCAGCTAAGCCGAGATCCGGCTAAAGGCAGAACCACCGACCGGCACGGGCCGGGCCGGTCCATGTGGTAGCGCAGGCCGAGCCGCACCCGGGCCATCCAGCGCCCCAAAGAGCCTGTCGGCGCCGCTCTCAGGGCTACTACTGCGTGAGGGGTTGGTACCGGCTGCCATCTGCCCACCCCAACCGTTCAGTCCACGCTCCGAGTTGGGCCTGCTACTGAAATGAGAAAAGAATGCCATTCCAGTTAACGGAAAGTTACACTTAGCTGAACTGCAGCCGGTGTGACAGGCGATCCAGCCCCGAGAGCCCACGGTCGAAGCTGGCCACCGCATGTCGGTCTACCGTGGCCGGATTAGGGAGTTGCATGGCCACAACAAACGACACGTTAGTTGTCCTGGCAGCAGGGCAAGGATCTCGGTTGGGGCCTGTGGCCGTACCCAAATGGCTATTGCCGGTCTGTGGACGACCGATCGCAGAGAGGCAGCTTTCGGCTTTTCCCGGCGAGGTTTTGGGTGGTTTTGTCGAACGTATCGTGGTTGTAGGCTTCGCCGCTGAAGCGGTGCAGGAGTTCGTGAAGGGCCTGGTCACTCCTTTCAAGTTGCTCCTCAACGAACGTTGGCGCGAGTTCAACAATTGGTACTCGTTGCTCATAGCGCTCGATAATCTCGCGGCTGCCCGGTTCGACGGCAATATCGTATTGCTCAATAGCGATTTGCTCTTCACCGCGCCTGTGGTGGCGCCGTTCTTCAGCGAAATTCAACAATCGCTAGGCGATGGTGACGTTGTGCGCGGTGACATTGAACTCTTGGTTGACTTCGAAAGGAAGCTGACGGATGAAGCCATGAAGATCTCTTGCCAATGGGGCGACGACCCGCGGGTTGACGGCATTGGCAAGACCGGGCTCGAGTACCCCGTTGCTGAAGACATCGGGATGTGGAGGCTGGCTCCTCCGGGATGGGCTCGCCTACGCGGAGTGCTGCAACAATTTGCACAGCGCCAGGGGTGCGAGCAACTATGGTATCAAAACGCGCTCGCCGACCTAATAGCGGAAGACTTAGCCGCTGGCAGGTCCCCGCTTGTGAGCGCAACCCCGACTGGTTGTTCAGACTGGATTGAGGTCGATGATCAAAATGACCTTCTGCTGGCAGAGAGACTTGTGCGAACCGGATCGTGGTCCACGGCATAGGCATCAACCGAGAGCGTGGTCGAGAGTCTCGGTTAGCCTCCGTACCCGGCGTCCTATTGGTAACGGACGTTACGGCGAGCACTAGGGGAGACGGTAAGCTTCGAGAAAGTGCGGTGATTTCTGGTGAGCAGGAGGCGGTGGACGCATGTAGTCACCGTACATGGCCGTGAGGACCTCGTCATACCCTTGAGGCACAGGATAAGTCCTATCTTCGAATTGCATCTCCAATGACCGGGCATAGGCCTCCGCCGAGACGCGTGCAGGAGGACCCCAAACTGAAACACCGAGGGAATGCGTCTCTCGTGACAGGTACTTGGTGGCACATCGAGTCAGCTGCCTAACGGTATAACCGGAAGGAACTAGCCTCAGAATGCATCTCACCATAAGGACCGGCAGTCTTTTTATCGTGGTCCGAGAACCCAACGGTAGGTGGTGTGAGCTAAGTATCGCCTGATACACTCGAAGTTTGGCGTGGTGAGCCTCAGCGCGCACCCTGCCGTCGGGCCAGTGATCCAGCGGGAACAGGTCGATATTAACTCCGATCGCCAGTTCTATGCGCGTGTGCTCTATTTGCAGGGTTGTGTCGTCAGCGACTTTGGTAAATGGCCATGGGAAGTCCGAACGTGTGGCTGTGCCGTAGGTGGAGTAGCCGTTGACGGCCCCCGCTCCAGAAGCGATCCGACAAAACCTCTCGTAGTCCCGCCTTGGCATTGCTAAATCGATATCGTCGTCCCAGGGTATATAGCCCTTGTGACGAACTGCACCTAACAGAGTTCCAGCGTAGAGATAGAATATAATTCCATGCTGAGTGCAAAACCGGGCTACCTCGTTCAAAATGGAAACCTGGGTTGCACGCAGTTGTTCGTTCGTCAGTCTCTGAATGGCTCAGCCCCGATCAAACTGGAGGCGTCAGCCATCGGGCAACGTCGGCTGGGTGCGGTCGAGGGCCGGATCTGGGACTTGTCGCCCAGACGGAGTACGGTGGGCCCGTCCGGGCGGCCCCATGTACAGCCCGACCATCGACGAGCCTCCCGTCGAGGCTCGCCTCGGACTTGAACCTCTGGCTGGGTTGCATTGTCTCCTGGATCTCGCCCTCAGCATCTCGCGACGGGCGGCTGTCTTCGACTTGGCGATGACCTCTCGCGTTTGCCCGGCTCACCATGAAGTTAGAGCAGTGCTCCTTCACGGGATCGGGGGGTACTGAGCACCGGTATCATTGCTCGGCATGGCCATCGCGGCACCGAACTGGCAAGACTTTAGTGTGGACGATTGGGAGAGGATACGCGTCTTCGGTTTCTTCGGGGAAGACGAAGGGGTCGAACCGATCGACGCGGAGATCGTGGACATCTCACCGCTAGATGAACGTCATGCCCCGAGCTTGCTCGCTCCTCACTCGCTGATCGGCGTGAGCGTAGCGATTCCTTCGGCTCCAGGGCGCGGCTGAAGACCGCCGTTGAAGAGGGTCGTTGGGCGAACACTGGCGGAAATTGTCGCCGCTTCAGTAATAACTACCGCGCTGGCTCAGCTAGGGCCTGCGACGTCCGGCTGGCGCCAGGTGCGCAATCGGCTGGCGCCGGGCCTCTCCGGAGTAGGCACGGCGGGCCATGTAGCGCTCACCTTCGACGACGGGCCAGATCCGACCTCGACGCCGGCCTTCCTGGAAACCCTCGACTCTCTGGGCTGGAAGGCGACTTTTTTCATGCTGGGTGGCATGGCGTCCGCGTGCCCCGAACTCGTCACCGAAGTGGCGCAACGCGGGCACGAGGTCGCGGTGCACGGCTATACCCATTCAAGTCACCTACGCCACGGGCCACGCTGGGTGGAAAGAGAGCTCCTGACGACGCGGGATAAGCTGGCGCAGCTCACCGGTGTCGCCCCAGTGTGGGTGCGCCCGCCTTACGGCGCCCTTTCGGCGTCGACGTTTATGGGAGCCAGGCGGGTCGGACTGAAGACAGTGTTGTGGACCAGCTGGGGCCGCGACTGGCGCGACGCCGCCACACCAGAGTCAATAGTCGACGACGTCCAGCGGACCCTGGTGCGCGGGGCCACCGTGTTGCTCCACGACTCCGACTGCACGTCTACAGCTGGCAGCTGGAAAGCCACCCTCGCCTCGCTCCCGCTCCTCGCAGAACACTGGGAAGCTGCCGGGCTAACGGTCGGCCCTCTTGCGGACCACGGGCTCCTCTAGCCACAGAGGGCGTGGCGTCTCAGGCGAGCTCCGGAGAGGGTGGCTCGTGAAGCCCGAACGCTGAGGCCTGCAGGGTGAACAACTCGGCGTAAAGCCCATTTCGGGCCATTAGTTGTTCGTGGTCCCCGTCTTCGACCATCCGGCCTTGGTCGAGAACGTAGATGTGGTCGGCCAGGCGAACGGTGGCAAAGCGATGGGAGATAAGCACAACCGATCGGCCCGCGAACAGTTCACGCACGGCGGCGAACAGGGCTGCCTCGGCGCGCGGGTCTAAAGCTGCCGTGGGCTCGTCGAGGATCACCAACTCGGCGTCACGGAAGAAGGCTCGAGCCAGAGCCACCCGCTGCCACTGCCCACCGGAGAGATCACTGCCCCCGAAGAATTGGGGGCCCAGGTAAGTATCGTAGCCGTGCGGGAGGGCTTCCAGTAACGACTGCGCGCCTGAGCATGCGGCGGCTCTGCGTATACCGGCTTCGTCGTCGGCCCTCTCCCAACGGCCCATGGCGATGTTTTCGCGCGCTGACAGAAAGTAGTGAACAAAATCTTGGAAAAGCACGGCGACCCGGCTTCGCACCCGGGCGATCTCCATTGTGGCAACGTCTTGGCCGGCCCATGTTATTCGGCCATCTTGCGGCAGGTAGAGGCCCGCAAGAAGCTTCGCGAGGGTGGTCTTACCGGAACCGTTCTCCCCCACCAAAGCCACAACCTGGCCGGCACGGATGTCAATATTGATGCCGGCCAGGCTCGGAGTCAGCGCGGCTTGGGTATGTAAACGTGAGATCACGCACGCTAACGTCGCCAAGGCGCTCTGGTGGTAGTGCGACACCCGAGAAGTGGCTCGTCCCTGGGGCAAGGTGCACGAATTTGTTGAAGTCCTGGATGAACAGGGCGCTCTCGTAGAGCTGGCCGAGCCCAGCAGCGAGGCCTTGCAGCTGCGTCCCGAGCAAGATCAGTGCCGCGGCCGACGCGCCGGCACCGGCGAGGGACACTCGGCCGTCCGAGACGAAAAGAATCAGCAGGCCGAGGACCCCCCCGGACGCTGCCGCCGTAATGGTCCCTCCAAGAACGCCCTGAAGTGCACGCTTGCGGACAAGACGCCGCAAGGCCTGGATGCGGCGGTTATAGAGGTTGGCGAAGCGTCCCCTCAGGAACCCACCGAGCTCATATGCACGGAATCTCCTTGGCCGGGTCCTTGTCCACCAGCAGGTTCTGGATGTATGTACGTTCCCGGTCGGTCGGGGTTTGTTCGACAGCAAAGCGGTAAAGAGCACGCCCGACGCGCAAGCTGGTTAGCGTAATGGGCACCGCTGCAACTACTCCGAGCACGAAAAATAGTGGTTCGATGGTCAACAACGCGATCCCGACCGCCACCACTCCCAGCGCCGAACTCGCGACCGCAAGCAAGCCGACGGTCATCTGCAGCGGCCGTATGTTGGCGTTGACGATCGCCCTCTGAAGGCGGTCGTGAAACTTCAGGATCCTCGAAGCGGGCCAGGTCGGCTCGGCACGCAGCATCGACCACCTGCTGCATCGCCGAGCGGGACACCAGCTCTGACAGCAGGCGCTGCAGCTCAGTGCGCACGATTGTAGTGACCGACGCCACCGCCAGCACCGCGGCCAGAAGCACCACTGACGGGACCGCGGACGAGAAGTCCTTAGTGTTGTTGTCTGCAAGCAGCTTTGTCAGCAGCTCCTTGCCCACCAGCACCTGCGCCGCCAGCGAGGCGCTGCCTACCGCTTGGAGGACCACGTTGAGGACAAGCTGGGGGCGAGCAGCAGACCAGACCAATCGTAAGGCGCCCGCCAGCAAGCGAGGCAGGTACCTGAGGTTCCGTTCCACCCTTGGGTGGTAGAGCTCTTCGAGGTCGAACCGGGAGGCTTTGGTGGGTTCTCCGTCGTCAGCCATGCCTCAGGGTACCTAGGTCCTACCCGACCAGCGGCAGCGTTCATAGCATCGCCGTTGCAATGAAGCCACACCTCATTGTGGCCCGCCAACCAGTCCCTGTGGCCGCCGGAAGGCCTGGTAGCCTGGGACAATGGCCTCGACGACCAGCGTCGACCTCCGGATTACGCGCGGAGAGCTTGCCACCGGCTCGGAACGGCCGGTCTTGCTCGAGGGGTTATTGGCCACTTGACCGCGGTCGTGGTCGTGCAGGAGCGCCGGCGCCTCTACCGAGAATCAATTACGGCCTGCCTTCGCCGCTTCCTCGACGGGGTACAGGTTTTGGACGGTGTCCCTGACCCTGTCCCACTACTCGAGGTAGCAGATCGGCTCACTCTCGCCCACGCCGTGATCGAAGCAGACGATGTCCCATGGGACGTCTCCCAACTGGCCTCGGCCCTGCGCCAACGACACCCCGACGTGCGGGTGATCGGGCTGACAACGGCGGCTCGACCCAGTCCTTGCTCGGGCGTAATGCTCCTGCCTCGTTCCGCTAGCCCTGAACAGCTCGCAGAGCTTGTGCAGCCTGGCCACGAGCGGACTGAGCCGTTTGTCCTTACCGCCGCTTCCAGCAATGGCAACCGCGTCCTGAATAGCCAGCAGTTGCGGGTTCTCACACTGCTCGGCCTAGGGCTTACGGCCGCGGACGTCGCGAACCGGCTCGGGATGAGCGAACGCGGTGTGAACAAGTCCAAGGCGGCAATCTTCGCCAAGCTAGGCGTTCAGAGCCAGTCCCAAGCCGTCGCCACCGCCCTCGCTATGGGCCTGCTAGGGCCGGCAGCGCGACCGTGACGGGCCTGACGAGCAAGGCCTACAGGGGCCCGTCGTGCAGGGCCACGTATACCGCCGAGACCTGCCCAAAGTGTTGACGGTCCACGAACACCGGTTCGTAGGCCCCGCTCTAGTCGGTGCTCTCGCCGGCCGGGCGGAGGTAGTCGGCGATACTGCTTACGCCGCAGCCGCCTTGCAGCTCGTCGATATGCTCACCCCCACCGTGGTTGTCGCCGGTGAGCTCCTAGGTGATGGGGTAATCGACCATTTCCTCCCCGATTTGGTCCGCGCCGGCACACGAGTGCTGTTGCTGGTCGACGAGAATCCACGCTGACCGGGTGATCGACCTGGTGCGTCGCGGCCTCTCCGCAGTCTGCTCAAGCGACGAAGCCCTAACCGACGTGGCGAACACTGTGCTCGACATCGCGGCGGGCGGAGTAGTCCTACCTTCCCTGCTCGTAGCGAGCGTGGTCGCGCAATGGCGTTCTGACTGGCACAGGGGTGGGACGAGTTCGGACGAACAGCTCACGTTACGAGAGACGGAAGTGCTGAACGCTATGACAGACGGGCTCTCTACCAAGGCCACCGCGCGCCTGCTTGGGTTAGCCGTGAAGACAGTGGAAAACCACAAGACACGCGGGTCTTCGCCAAGCTGGGGGTGCGCAACCAGGCACACCTCGTTGCCGAAAAGGCTAGGGGCCGCCCTGGTCAGAGCCCCTTACGGCCGGAACCGGACGACTGGGGACCCGTTGAACCCTGAGAGGTGCTGCATTTTCCCGCGTCATCTCATCTTTGACTGCTGACATGCCGACCAGGGAATAGCATCCCTGCTAGTGCATGCCTTGACTCAGAAGGGCCAGCCTTGATGTTCGCACCCGACCAAGTCCTAACCCTCGACGCCAACCGCGCTGTGTGGCGCGAAGTCGGCAACGAAGTGATCATCCTGGACGTACCGACGGCAACCTACCTAAACCTAAACGGGTCAGCTCGAGTGCTCTGGAAGAGGCTCGACGCGGGCGCCACCTCTGTCGAGCTGGCGGCCGAGCTTGTATCCGCTTACGGCATCACCGACGATCGGGCGGCTACCGACGTTGAGGGGTTCCTAGGGGCTCTACAGGAGCATTCGTTAATATCTGACGTGGGATGAGGCATGGGGCGTCAGACGGGACCTGGGGCGGCGGAGCCAACCCACTCAAGCTCACCGAGCTCGAGGTCGCGAGTGGAGTCGTCATGGGCAGTGTCCATGCCCCAGCCTGGTCCAATGATGCGATAGACCCACTCGACGCGTTGTTCGACGAGCTACGTCGGCTGCTGGAGCGAGGAAAATGCGTGCTTGCTTTCTCGGGTGGACGGGATTCGTCCGCCCTATTGGCAGCCCTGCTGCACGTCGCCCGTCGGGACGGCTTCGAAGACCCGATAGCTATCACGGCTAGATGGCCCGGTGACGCAGCCGCAGACAAACCGCGTGGCAAGAGCACGTGGCGCAACACCTCGAGCTGCGCCGTTGGGAGATCATCACACCCGGGACAGACCTCGACCTGCTCGGACCGCTCGGCACGGCCCTGCTCCGCCAATACGGGCTGCTCTGGCCCCCTCCAATGGTGGCGTTCCTACCAATGCTCGATGCCGCGGCTGGAGGGGTACTTATCACCGGTCAAGGTGGCGACGAGGTGTTCGGAACATGGAGCATGGCCCGAGTATGGGACAAGGTGCGGCGAAGACGACGTCTCCGCTCGACGCTGCGGCCACTGGCAGGAGCGGCTTTGCCCGGCCCGTTGCGCCGCTCTCGGGTCCGCGCTCTCACCCGTCCCTATCAGACGTGGTTAACGGCTGAAGCGCAAGCGGTGTACCGAGACGCCCGGGCCACCGAGACAGTTGCTATGTCACCATTGTGGTGGCCTGATTACCTCCGGCAAGTCGCCTCGGACAGGGGGTTGGCCCTCTATACCCGGGCGCACAGGGCCGTCTCCGCGAGCCGAGGGGCTTCCTTTGCTACACCTCTCCTGGAACCCCATTTCCTGGCCGCGATGGCTCGGCGCGGCGGGCGCCTCGGACTGGGAGACCGCACCTCCGCCATGCGGGCCGTCTTCTCTCCGCTGCTCACCGAAGCCGTCTTGAGCCGTGCGTCCAAGGCCACGTTCGCCGGCGCCTTCTGGGGGCCGGCGTGCCGCCAGTTTGGGGAAGAGTGGGACGGCACCGGTCTCGACGCCCGTTGGGTTGATAGTGCGGCACTCCGCTCCGCCTGGTCCCAAGAGACGCCGGTGTACGGAAGCGCCCTACCGTTGCAGGCGGCGTGGCTTGCCACATACGGGCTGTAAGGCCCGCTTTTGACACCCCTAGGGGGGTTCCTCCCCCATAGCTGGCCGCCAAAGCCCCGTAAGCTCATTTCGTTCCACCCACTACAGAGGAGAACAACATGACCGACGACACCTACGAAGCACCCACAATCAAAGTGCTCGGTGAGGTATCAGACCTCACTCAGGGAAGTACGGGCATTTACTTCGACTACACGTTTGCGTCCGACCCCGCACCGACTCCTCCGAGCTAACTCCGCCAGGCGGGGCAATTGCTGCCCATCGAGGATTGGCCGGTCCGGCGGACCGGCCACCTCGATCAAGCTATTGGCGGCGTAGCTACCAACGAAGGTTGCGCAGGACACTGACACCACATAGCAACATCGAGCAGATTGCGCTACGAACCTGCTAAATACAAAAGAGATGCTGAGCAATGTTTACCGGTGCGCAGGGTTATCCATTCGCTCGCCCATTCCCTTGGCGGCACCAGTCGTAGCTGGACTGGTTGACGTTGAGGTGATCGAAGGTGACGTTCGCCCGGTACCGTACGAACGGCCATCGATGAGTGTGCTGGCAGAACGCGTCGTCAACGGCGTACCGTGGTATACCTTCGCGCGGTGCGGCAATGACGTCGTAGCCCGCTTTTACCGCGTCGCCGACTTCGAGATCAACTCCACCGGGGCGCACGTCACCGTCCACCGGGACCCGTCGATCTCTTCTGAGTTTGTCGCCATCCTGATCGCGGGGTCCGTCGTGTCCTATCTATTGTCGGCAGGCGGCCGGCTCGTACTACACGCGAGCGCAGTCGAGGTCGACGGCGAGGCGCTGGCCTTCGTGGGCTACAGCGGGCAGGGAAAGACGACCGTAGCGACATTGCTATGTGCGGACGGGTACGCCTTAGTGACAGACGACGTCCTGCCGCTCGACGTTCGCGGCGGTGAAGTGACATGTGTCCCCGGTGGCACCGAGCTCCGGGTGCGGGAGACGGTCGAGGACCTACTTGAGAGGTTCACGCCTGACGCCACCAGGCGCCTCACTGCC
Source organism: uncultured Acidimicrobiaceae bacterium (assembly GCA_963834735.1). GTDB lineage: Bacteria > Actinomycetota > Acidimicrobiia > Acidimicrobiales > Palsa-688 > Fen-671. The sequence goes on from CAWICT010000006.1 coordinate 429,151, forward strand.
GATGCACGCCACGCAGTCAGACCTGCCCCGACCCTTGCCGACCGGCTCGTGCTCGGAGCCGTGGCGGTGCCACTACCGGATAGGGAGTCGAACGTAGTCAAAGTCCGCCGGCTGCCAGCTGGAGAAGCTGCGATGGTGCTCGCGCGGTACCAAAGAATCGAAGGTTGGACCTCGCCAACCTTGTTGAGAGCCCAGTTCGAGGCGGTGGCAGCCGTCGCAGGGTCAGTGCCGGTGCTCGAAATCCATGTCCCTTGGGGACCCCCGTTTCGAGAGACATTAGCTCACGAGATCGTCGCCGCCGTCGGAATGACGTCGGCTCCGAGAGCCCTGTAAAGAAAGGGGTCCGTGGGGCCTTTCACAAGCGGATAACTCGCAGTTACCGGTCCTTTTCTTGCAGCCCTTGCCGGCCAGTGCCTCCTTTCGCAGTGAGCAAAGCAGAAATAATCGCCGTCTAAGCCTCGCCGTCGTGGCTGTCCGACATACACTGTGCGCGGTTATAGCGTTCCTTGCACAAACCAAAAGGACGGCAGGAAAGGCGATCGTCGTGACTCTCTGGGATTGTCCACTCCCGCCCGCTGAGCCCAATTCGTTCATCCGACTCGCAGTCGTTCCCACCAACAGGTAAGGTACCGCCACAAATGTGGAGGCTGCGGCCGGTCGTCCTGCTGGGAGCCCTGTGGGCAACGCTTGCTGCGTTCCTCGTACGGCGACGATTGAGAAGAGACGGCGTCGATGCTCGCGCCTCGCCCTCCGAGACTAGACCGAAGAGCAGCGCCGGGCGTCATGGGAGCCCTCACTCGGCTCAGACCCACGTGCCTAGAGCGCGCCTTGGTGCTACAGGCTTGGCTCATGGCACAAGGGACTCCCCGTGACGTGGTGATTGGAATCCCGCCTGATGGCATGAAATCTAACCCCGCCCACGCATGGGTCGACGGTACTGATGCTGTATCCGCAGCAAACTATCTGGAGCTTCACCGTCTTCCGCCCTTGAACCTGCGCCAACCCAGCTAGCCTGGCCTCATCAGCCAGGATTTACGCCTGGATTAGAAGGCAGGACACCTGCTTCCACATCCCTGGCCGTAACCGCTGCGGAGCTCAACATCCTCATCTACCGCGGTCTGTTGACACCATGAACCAAGGTTCTATTTTTTCTGCAATAACCTATTTTTCGAGCTCGCTTCGCACCGTTGTTCCGACACCACACCAACCCGCTACGGGCACACGTCCTCCTCACAGCCTGTTTCGCTCTTAGCGCCGCTCCCGCCCTCTACGTGGCCGCAAAATCAATAGCCGCCACTTTACCCCGCTTACTCATGAGTCAAACACCCTACCGCTACGCGGAGGGCGCGGTTAGCCTCAGTCGTGAACCCGTAATGACAAGTGAGTTAACTGCGTGTGAAAGGTCTGTTGCTTCCCCGAGAAGCCCCTCCTGAACACACAGTATTGGAAGAAGCCGCGCCTAAGCTCACGGAAGAGCACGGTTATCCCAACACTGGCGTATGACACAACTCCGAGCTAATGACGAGTTTTCGAGGAGCACTTACCGTGAGCCAAACCGAGCATGTAACACGCTGCCACCGCGTCCACAGCACAGCCTCGCTTCTCCCCCGGTCCCTTGTGATTAGGTGCCACTCTGCTCAACAGGGAGCCGATGTAGGCGCTGCTAAAGCACTTCGTTGGCCTGCGACGACGTTCCGCTTCAACTCGGCGTCTCCTGTCGCGATCTCAAGAAGTTTTCGGGGCCTACGAGCCTCCTCGCGTCGTACCGCTCCGGAGCTGTCCTGATGCCCGCCCAGGCCCTAGCGGGCAACGTTTCCGGCGCTGGAGCAGGCGCGTACATCCTGTTTACCGTGGAACCTATCCGCCGACCGCAACTAGTACACGCCTTATGCGCCTTTCCCTGCGACGATGTGCGGTCAGCCGATTTCGTGTCGGAAGGAGCCGTCTCGTGGAGACTTCCGTAGCCCGCACCGGTCCATCATCTTCCTCCGAGCCCACACACATATTGCTGGGTCCAGCTTCCAGTCCGTCTTTGGCAGACGAAGACCGTCATCAACTCGACCTCACATCCGATACTCCCTATACCAACCACGATGGTCCGACGGTGATTACCAATGAGCTCGACAGCGGGCTCATAGAACCAGGCACTCAAAGCGCGCAACACCTGCGACAGGGGACATATTTGGGATTGCGGGCGGCGGGGAACCCGTTACCTATTAATTTAACGGTGATCGTCCCGGCCCACAACGAGCAATCCACTCTCTTTCGCACCGTTTCCTCCCTCCTTGCTCTATCTCTTCCTTGTCCACACGAGATCATCGTGGTTGATGATGGGAGTACAGACGATACCCAGGTCATCCTGAGGAGCATGAAACACCCTCGGCTCTCGGTTATCCAGCACGACGACAACCGGGGTAAGGGCGCCGCCGTGCTAACAGGTCTTCGGGCCGCCACTGGCAGCCACGTCCTCATTTTCGACGCCGACGCAGAATATGAGCCAGCGGACATTACCGCACTTCTCGGACCGCTCCTCCGCGACCGATGTAGCGTCGTGTTCGGCTCAAGGCGGTTTGGCCACTACACCTCCTACGACTCGTTTCGATATGCCTTGGGTAACGTCGGTCTCACCTTCGTTGCCAACTTGCTGTTCGACTCCGTGATAACCGATCTGCATACGTGCCTCAAGTTGGTCCCTACACACTTTCTGAACGAGCTTGAACTTACTGAAAGCGGCTTCGGGCTCGACACCCAGATCACCGCAGAGTTGTTGCGACGCGGCATTCGCCCGTTCGAGGTACCAATCAGCTATGTCGCTCGATCAAGGAGCGAAGGTAAGAAGATCACCTGGAAGGACGGCGTTAAATGTCCCGTTATCCTTGTGCGTGTTCGGCTCCGGGGCAACCTGCGCACTGGACAACTGGACCTCCGCTCCATGCCGGTCCCCCCGCGAGCGAGATAGTCTTCGATTCCACACCTGATCTCCGTGCCCGCTAAAGGAACGAGGGAGTTTGGCATCGCACGGCCCCCGGGGTAGCGCGTCGGAGCTCGCGTTTGTGTCGGACGCAGTTTCACCTTGGAACACTGGCGGTAAAGAGACACGCATTAGCAAGTTGACGGAGTGGGCACAGACCCAGGGATTTGACGTCCACGTCTACACCATGCATTGGTGGGAGGAGCCCGACAACACTGTAACCCTTAATGGCATCACGTACCACGCACTCATGAAGAAACGTCCGCTCTATAGGGGCTCGCGCCGCTCTATCAGCCAAGGATGCCTCTTCGGTGTTGCTGTACTTCGGCTGTTCCGTTGCGATTTTGCCGCCATGGACGTTGACTCCATGCCCTTTTTTCCGGTTCTCGCAGCCAAGTTGATCTGCCTAGTCCGCCGCAGTAGCTTCGTCTCTTCGTGGCACGAAGTGTGGGGCAAAGAGTACTGGATAGAGTACTAGGCCCTGTACTAGGTCGCCTCGCCACGCTAGTGGAGCTGGCCGCCATACGTTGCCCCGAGCGGGTCATTGCCGACTCACCGTCGACAGCAGCGCGGCTCGCTCCCTTGCGCGCAGACGTTGGGGTGGTTTGCGTTCCCTTGGGCGTTGACGTGGCTGCGCTCGGCTCGGCCGAGGCTGCGCCTGAGCGCTACGACGTCATGTACGCAGGCCGCCTCCTGCCGCACAAGCAGGTAGATCTCCTCCTCGAGGCGTTGTCGCAACTGAATCGGTCCGGCATTGAGCTCTCCTGCCTGATTGTGGGCGATGGGCCTGAGCGCCCGCGTCTGATTTCGATGAGGAAGTCCCTCGGCCTGGAACGAGTTGATTTCGAGCCTTTTGACCCCGATCCGTCCTCGCTGTTTTCGAAAATGAAGGCGGCTTCTGTGTTCGCGTTGCCCTCCCTCAGAGAAGGGTTTGGGCTTGTAGTCCTCGAGGCAAACGCGTGTGATACCCCGGTTCTGACGATTACCCATCCTAACAATGCAGCTGCTGATCTTATTGTGCCGGGACGCAACGGAGAAGCCGTCGACAACTCGGCACATGCCTTTGCCGCAGAGCTCTCTAAGATGGTCTCGAAGGCCTCGACTTACCACGCCCGCTCCTGGGTTGAAGACAACGCTGACCTCTATGACTGGCAGAATGTGGCGCGTCGATACATCGCAGCAATGACGATGGACCAGGATGTTCACGCAACCGCGCACGGACGGCGCTAATGTGGCGCTCGGGACTATGGCCTGCTCGGTGATAGAGGATCGACAGCTATCGACTCAGCCCGTTACAAGAGGCGACCGACCTGCAGTCGATAGTCGCGACCGAGATTGGTAACGTGCGTGACCAGCGGCACAGGCTTGACGATCGTCCAAGTAACCCCATATTATAAGCCACACCTGGGTGGGGTGGAGATCGTTGCCGAGAGCTTGGGTCGTGAGCTTGTCGCCCTCGGTCACAACGTGACCACAGTAACAAGCACCCTAGGTGGCAGGTCGGGTAGGGCTTCGGACCAAGTGGCGGCGGCGTACGGCGAGCCACCAGGACGTACCGGAGCGCCCCCGAGCGAAGGACGGGTCGTCAGGTGCCGCGCGATCGACGTGGCTCGCACCCCGGTGGCTCCGGGGATGTTGCCGAAGCTGTTGTTTGGACAGCGTCCCGACATCTTCCACATCCACATTTCTCAGGCTCTTACTCCGGAGATAGCACTGCTAGCAGCCAGAGCCCGGCGCGCCCGGGTAGTCTGCCATTTCCACATGGATGTCGATGCGACCCGCTTCCCGTATCTCTTCAATTCATACAAGCAATTATTCTTGAGGCGTGTACTTCGGTCATCTCATAAAGTCATTGTGCTAACTGAGGAGCAGGTTTCATTTGTCATAGATCGATATGGTGTCCCCGAGGGCGCGATAGTGGTAATACCCAACGGCGTCACGACTGCGTTAAAGCTGGGTACACCACGTGGGGCGTTGCCGCACTCCCCACTGCGCCTGCTTTTCGTGGGCCGGATGACACGCCAGAAAAATATCCCCCGTCTCCTCGAAGCGGTGGCACAGGTGGACCTCCCAGTAGAGCTCACGCTATGCGGCGATGGTACCGACCTTACGGAACTGCGCTTGTTAGCCGCCGCGTCGTTCTTGCTCACCGTCGGGTCACCTTTACCGGGCGCGTCGGCCTGCCCGAGCTGAGCCAATGGTACTCCTGGGCAGACGTCCTCGTGTCGTCCTCTGACCGAGAGGGTATGCCACTTGTATTCCTAGAAGCCATGGCCATGGGCTTGCCAATCGTGGCAACCGCGGTCCCCGGTTCGGCTGAGGTGCTGGGGGAAGCTGGCGTTTTGACAGACCCGACCGCAGGCTCCCTAGCAGCCGGAATAACTCGTATCGGGAAGGACGCCGCTCTTTGGCGCCAGTGCGGGCGGGTGGGCCCGACCTACGTCCGCTCGTGGAGCGAGCGCGCCATTGAGGTCGAGGCGCTCTACCGCTCGATCGCAGCACCGAAAGAGCGGGCTTATCATGCAGCGTGACGCCAGGCCCCTCTTCTCGCCCACTTTCCTCTCGCATTCCCTGACGGGTACGCACTCTCAGGTACCAGATCGCCCGGCCGGATCTTCAACGACCACTCGGAGGGCGACGACTCCCGTCCGGGCGATCTTGCTGGGTATCACGTTCGGAGCCCAATGTAGCGTGCTCGCATGTTGGCTCTACGTCGCGGTCGTTGGCGTCACCTCGCCCCAATATCTGTCTCTCCCTTTCGATGGCGTTCTCGACGTACGCACTGACACAGTCGGAATACTCGCATTTCTCATAAGCATCCCGCTCGCGGTCCTGGTCGGGTTGTCATGTTCGCAAGCTCATGGTCGCGGCACTGCGTTGCGATTGGTACTCTCCGGTTCCCGGTCACTGGCCATTCACGGTTGGCTCGGATGGGCGTATGTCTCGGCGAACAGCATCTCACACCGAGGGACGCTCTACGAGCCGCTGACACACGTTTTCCGTTGGCCCACCGAGCGCACCTTTGCCTTATTATGCTTCCTTGTTGCCGCTAGCGCTACGTGCCTCTATGTCGGCGCGCGCGAATTAAGTAGAACGTCGTGAGCTGGCCTAATCCGCCGACTGCTACGCAATTTGTCGGCGCTACGAAACTGTTCCCCGACATGCCCGCGCCCGTATTGACGACAATGTTCTGGGACACACACTACGCCGCGCTCCCTCCGACTACCGGGTGGAACCAGGCCGCGAGCGTCCTTGCAGCACACCGTTTGGCAGGTACAGCACTACGGATCTGCCGCGGCTTTCCAACTAACATCTCCGCCGAGAGCGTCACGCAGCTCCGAAATGCTTCCTTCCGCTCGAGCTCTGCCACTGCCGGCGCCCGCACCGCATCTGTCGAGGCGATCGCGTCGCTTGCCGCCGCTAACGTCCCCTCGGTGATCCTCAAGGGACCGGGCATCGCAGAGCAATACCCACACCCCGCGGAGCGACCTTACTGCGATCTTGACGTCTTCGTGCGCAAAGAGGACTTCAAGTCGGCCATGGCCATTTTGGCGGCCGACGGTTACAGCGAGGGCGTCGCATCACGCCAACCGTGGCAGGCGTTGCAGTGGGCGACCCGAGAGGCGGTCAACCTGCGTAGCCCGTCGGGTGGCAGCATCGACTTGCACCACACGATACCGCCGTGGCTGTGGGGGCGCCCGATTCGATTTGCGGACATCTATCGGCGGTCAGTTGCCAGGACTTTCTCCGGTTTCGACGTTCGCGTGGCATCTCCAGAGGACAACTTGGTTATCGCATGCCTCCACGTCGTCAGCGATCACAACAGCCCTGGAGCCACTCTTATCATTTGGCGAGATATTGCCATGCTGGCCGCGAGCATCGACCGCAGGCGCTTCGCCGCCATTGTGGGCGAGCTCGGTCTTGGGGGGTGGGTGGCATGGGTCTTCGCTAACATGCCTCAGGGAACGCTAGCGGTCGACCTGGTCAACGAAATCACGTCCCTGAACCAGTACATTCCGCATTTCCGCCGTCTGACCATGCTTCTACCACCTCACATCGGCTCACGCCACCTTCTCAGTCAAGTGCTGCGACTGCCGCCGTCACGGGCTCTCCTCTACCTAGGCGGTGTCTTGGCCCCGTCGCACGATTTCCTCGAGGTATCAATGCCCAAGGAACATAGCGCTCTGCGCAGGCGTGCTCATTGGTCCCGTGACGTCATTGCTCGGTTTATGGCCGCAGGCAGGCCGGAACAACCCTCTCACCTTGATCGGCACCAGACATGAAAATAGCTATGGTGACTCCCTACTTCTATCCCCGTATCGGTGGATTGGAGAACTACGCTCTGGGCGTGGGACGCGCGCTCGTCGCACATGAGGAGTGCGTTGTAGAAGTGGTAACCTCCGGCGACCGGAGCCAAAGCGCGGTGGACGAGGTAGGCGATATAAAGGTCAACCGCCTTCGTAGGAGTTTTGTTGTTTCTAATACACCCATCGGTGTTCGGTGGCTGCTGGATGTGCGGTCGACGGTAGGCAGAATACGACCTGACATCATAAACGTTCACCTCCCAGTTCCGGGCATCGCTGACATCGCGGTTTTCCTTCGTGGCGACATTCCCTGCGTTCTTACCTATCACAATGACTTGGTCAAGGGATCGTTCGTCGGCAGTACCGCGGTCACAATTCTATAATCACGCGGTTCTGCCACGAACTCTTGCGCGCTGCGATGGCGTCATTGCGACGTCCCAACTTTACGCTCGAACGTCCAAGTCCCTAGAGGCAATCGGTCACAAGGTGCACATCGTGAGGCCCGGAGTAGACACCGCAGTTTTTTACCCAGAAAGGCGTGCAAGGGCAGAACCCGCTACAGCCGAGATAGTCTTTGTAGGGTCCTTGAAAAGGAGCCATCGTCACAAGGGTCTTAACATCCTCTTGCGAGCGTTCAGTCAGGTACGGAAGACGCTCCCGTGCCGGCTGCGCATCGTCGGAGCTGGTGACGCCGAGTCGGATTACCACGCGCTTTGCGAGGAGCTGGGCGTGGGTGAGGAAACCGATTTTCTGGGCGCTATATCCAATGATGAGCTCCGAGCTGTGTACTCGTCATCGGATGTCGCAGTGCTCCCCTCCTTGAACCCAGCCGAGGGTTTCGGCATGGTCCTCACCGAGGCGCAAGCCTGCGGTACCCCCGTTATCGGAAGTAGAGTGGGCGGAATTCCGGAAGCGCTCCGCGAGGGTGAAACCGGCCTCTTGGTGCCGCCGGACGATGTTCCCGCTCTGAGCGAAGCGCTTCTCAGGTTGCTTTCCGACCCGGGCACCATACGGCGTTTTGGACAAACGGGGCATGCCTGGGTCCACCGTGAGCTGGCCTGGAACGTCCTGGCCCGCGAGACGATCGCTGTGTTCAGGTCTGTGTTGTCCAAGAGACCTGAACTGTCTGAAAGGGTGTGCGATCACTCGGCCGGGATTGCGCAGTCATGACCGGACACCGGTATTCCGGTCTGTCTGGCATGAACGCGGCATCTCGCACGTTGTTCTTGATCTTTGTGACCTTGGTGCTCGCCGCCTGTATCGTCTTCACGGTCGGGCCAAATGCGCTCGCGCGCCAATGGCGTCTCTCCTTCACCCAGGAGACCCAACCTCTCATTCAGCTGTATTTCGCGAACCCTGTCGGGCTCCCAACCCAGGCAGCAAGCGGATCGGTGCTCCCTGTTTCGTTCTGGATTGTGAGACAAGGAGCCCCGGACTCAGAAGCGATCGTATCGGAAATCCTGCTCGTGCAACCTCGGCGCGCTGACGACCCTTTGGGCTCATCCCATGCTCAGCCGGAACACTGCCCCGGCCCGAGAGCAGGTCAACATAACGGTCCCAGAGGTGGCGTCAGGCCCTTCTCGGCTCGAGGTTCTTCTGCCTCGGCAGCGTCAGAGCATCTACTTCCTACTCACCATCACCTGAGCTTCAAGTATGCCCGCACCCCTAAACGCGCCTGACATGATAAGTCCGTGCCGACAGACGGCCCTGCCACACCGCTGTGCCCAAGACGCCGCGGCACCCAAGCTCTCGCGCAAGAGCCCATGACCTTCTTAGCGCCCTCCCGCCCCTCGCAATACTCATCCGTAACCCAGAACGACCCGCTTGGCGAGACGCGACCCCAAGTCCGTAGTACCACCTTCCTTGTCGTCCTCCTGGTCGTCGTGGACGTCGTGGCCAGCATCGTTGCCTTTGCTGGGGGTAGTTTCGGGCCCATTGGACCGGTGCCCGGTGTGGTCCTCTGCCTGGTCTCCCCCACTCTGCTAGCCCAACCCCTATTACGGCGTTACCTTGAACCTCCCGCCCGAGTAGCCGTGGGAGTCGTTCTAGCCGTCCTCGCGCTCATTCTGATCGGGTTAATCCTCGACCTGGTTCTTCCGTTATTCGGCGACACCCGCCCTCTGTCCACAACACCGCTGACGGCGGGTGTGGACGCTTACAACCTCCTCCTCCTAGGCCTGGGAGGCATTGTACAACGGCGCGTCCTACCCGACCGCGTCCAGGCCACAGTTCACTCTCGCCGCTCCGCATACGAGACATTAGCCTTACTATGCGCTGGCCTCAGCTGCCTTTTCGCCGTCGCTGGCGCAATACGGCTAAACAATGGCGCCGGCGACTCAGTGGGGCTTCTCGCCCTTTGCTGTGTGTGCCTCGCCGTCGCCCTGATCTTCGGGCCACCATCGCGGCTCTCCGCTGCGAACATCTGCCTGACCCTGGCCGGCGCCTCTGCAGGTCTGGTCCTCCTCACTGCCATGCGAGGCTGGTTCATCAACGGACCGGACAGCCTCGGCGAGTACGCGGTCTATCGGGGCGTAGCCACTGCCGCCCGTTGGTCCGGAGGACCCGGCGCCTACAACTCCTGCTTAGACATAACCATCCTCCCACAGCTACTCGTCCGGGTAACGGGGATAAGCAGTGTTTACGTCTGGAAGATGATTTTTCCCGTCCTGTCGAGCGTGACTACCGTTTTCGTATTTCTTACGGCCCGATTGTTCGTCTCCCAACGGCTCGCGGCCTTATCCGCCGTCGCGTACATGACCTTTCCGGCGTTCGTTTACAGTCTCGCGTTCGCGGCACGCCAGGAGATTGCGTTCATCTTTGTGGGTTGCTTTACACTTATTGCCTTCACGCCCCGCACCCGCGCAACATCGTTTCTTATCTACGCCTCTCTGATCGGGGTAGTGCTTTGCCACTACTCAACGGCTTACTATTTAGCCGCCACCCTGGTTGGCGCTTTTGCCCTCCGGTTACTTCTACCCGCCGTGCGCCGTTTGGCAACGCGCCCTCTCCCCCGGGCAGAGGGCGGCCGCCCCTACACGCGCGGTCTCCACTTTCTTGGGTCATCGCCGCCGACCTTCCTGGCCTTAACTCCACGCATCGTCTTCTCCGTGGTCATGTCGGTAGCCGTCTGGTACGGCCTCATCAACGGGGTCACAGCACACCTTGTGCAGGTCACCGACAGCGCACTAGAGAACGTAACGACGCCCAACAGCGTGCAGGTCCGTGACGAGCTGCCTTTCCCCAATCACGGAGTTCGAGTCAAAGGTACGCTCTCTCTGGCATCGTACGCCGCCTACGAGCAGTATTTCCTCCCGCGTGACCCCGTCACCCACGGCTACTACTCCCAAAGCGGTCTTAATGCGTACACGATCACGAGCGCGTACGTCAACAATGTCCCCCAGCGCGACGCCGGTCACCTCTTAGCCGAAATCGGCATCAGCTCAACCTCGCTGAACTCGCTCCTACGGTCGGGGATCGCCCTCGCTCTCGAGGCGCTGGCAACCCTTGGTTGTGCTTGGTTCTATTGGCGCAGCCGGCGCGATCCCACCGAATTCGTTTACCTCGCCGTCGCAAACCTAGCCGCCGTAGCCGGTATCCTCCTGATCCCGGCGCTCACGCAGAACTACGGCGCCGGCCGCGGCTTCCAACAGGCACTTTTCGTACTCGGGCCCTGCGTCGCCGTAGCACTCGTTCGCGGGCTGGCCTTGCTACGAATCCCAGCCAACAACATCGTCGCAGGTGGCGCTTCGATGCTTGCCGTAATCTCGCTGACCGGCCTGCTCCCACAGGTTACCGGCGGTTACACAGCCCAACTCGATCTCAATAACCAGGGCATATTCTACGCGGAGTACTACACGACCACTCCCGACGTTCTCGCTGCCAATTGGCTAAATACTCGCCGGCTACAGCCCGTCCAAATGAACGAGTACTTGACCGACCAGCTTCAACTCTTCCTCACGGTGCCCATCATCGACGACGACTTCCCCGATACCGTCCGGCAACACTCCTGGCTCTTACTCGGCACGACAACGGTACAGTCCGGTGCCGACCCGGCGAATGGCCAGATCGTTTACCACTATCCCTCACAAATGCTAACTTGGCGCAAATCGCTCATTTATTCGAGTCCCGGTGCCCAGGTCTACCATTAATGATGGGCGGGCCACTCCTAGGTGCATACTAAGAGCAGCATGGGCGACGGCAGAATCGACAACCTTTCCGAAACTTCACGAATCCTCCTTAGTACCGCCTCGTTGGTCGCTAGCAACCTATTCGTGGCCGTTCTTGCTGTCGGCACGCTCCACCTGTCTGCTCAACACCTCGGCGCCAAGGGCTACGGTCAGCTCGCCACCGTCACCTCCTTCATCTTTTTTTTCGCTCTTCTGGCGGACCTTGGCGTTACGACAGTAACCGCAAGGGACATTGCGAGGGAGCCACACAACGCTGCCTTGATCATCAGCAAGGCGCTCGGGTTCCGGCTGCTCCTTTGCGTCGTAATCGCTCCCAGCCTTGCTGGCGCAGCCTACTTTATATATCCTGCTGAAAGAAACACCGTTGGCCTCGGTGTGCTGATCATGTCAGCGGATCTGTTTTTTGTCTCAGTGCAGGCGATCGTTCAGGCCTACTACACGGCTCGCGTTCGCAACGACGTTCCGTCATTGCTGCTCGTCATTACCAAGCTGCTCTATTTTTCAGGCACCGTTATTGCCGTCATTACAACGCATTCAGTCGTGGTTTTCATCACCGCATACGTTACGGCAGACGCCATTACGGCTGCTACCAGCCTCTATCTAGTGCGGCGACGTGTCCCAATTCGCATTCTAATCGTGCCGAGGGAATGGTGGGCTCTCGTCGTCGTGTCCGTACCGTTGGGAGCGATGCAGGTTGTAAATCGCATCTACTCTCGCCTGGACAGCGTGCTCCTTTCGATTATGCGGGGCCCATCGGACGTTGGGATCTACGGTATTGCGTTCAACTTCACTGATGCCCTGAGCAACCTCCCCGTCTACGTGATGGGGTCGGTGCTTCCCGCTTTGGTAAGAACATCGAGTCGCGAGGAGCTTCGCACAAAGCTTCAGGTTGTCTTTGACATCATCGTGTGGCTTGCCGCGCCCATCGCGGTCGGAGGTTTCGAGTTGCGCTCGCAAATCGTCCTTCTGGTTGCCGGGCCAGGGTTCCGCGCCTCCGATGCCCCTATGGCAATAATGATCTTCAGCATCGTAGTGTCCTTTCCACAAGTAGTCTTTGTCTGGGGATGCCTCGCCGTCAACGAGTATAAGTGGCTTCTTCCTGCTGTGATCGTGACTGCGTTGGTCAACCTAGCAACCAACCTTCTTTTAATCCCGCCTAAGGGCCCGACTGGAGCCGCCACCGCGCAGCTGATCACGCAGTGCCTGTCGCTTTTGCTTACGGGCGGCATCTTCTGGTGGAAGTCGCGTATAGTCATCCGTTGGTGGGTAGCCTTTCGTGCCGTTATTGCGGCCGCCCCACTTCTGGTCTGTGCGAACCTGCTCGGCGTCGCTTGGCACAGCGGGAACATCGTGCTCAACCCATTCATCGGAACGTTCTTGCTAGGCGGCTTGTACCTGATAACGTCTTTGTTGATCGGCGCGATACCCCAGGCCCTTTTTCGCTCTTTCCCTTGGCTGCCCGGGGGCCGACTGCTCGTACATGCTAACGGATGGACCGTCGAAGCGCTAGGACACCTCTGGACCGGGGGTCGCATTCGGCCACCGGAGGCACGCCAGGGGAGCCACTACCGGCCCCGGCGGCCGGTACAACCTGAGGTCCCGGGCGACGAGACCTTGTCGCCGCGAGAGGGTGACGCTAATGAATAAACTTACGAGCGGCTGGCGATCGATCGCAGGGGATGTCCGGAGTTTTCCCTTCGATGCCCTGGTCAATGTCGTTTCCGCTTCGATGCTTACCCCGTCGATTCTTCGAGTGATGCTCTACAGATTGGCTGGCATTGACACAGCGTTGAATGTTCTTGTTCAGGGGCATGTGTACGTGCGCTCTCCGAAGTTGTCCATCGGGGACGGATCCAGCATCAACCGGCAATGTGTGATCGAGAACGCGGACCGTGTCACGATTGGCCGGAAATGCGGCATCGGCATTGGTGTCCAGATCATCACGACCAGCCACGATGCTTCGAACCCAGCCGTTCGCGCCGGCGACGGTGTCTGGGCGCCAGTGACGATCGGAGACGGCGTCTGGATTGGGAGCGGCGCCATCATCTTGGCCGGTGTGCGGATTGGTAACGGGTGCATTATTGCGGCGGGCGCGGTCGTCAACAGGGACTGTGAGGCACATCACCTATACGGAGGCGTTCCGGCTCGTCCGATAAGGGCTTTAGGCGCGTGATGCGCACTCTTCGGGCTTGGTAGGGTGGGCCGGCAATCGGCGATAGAAGCGCCGCTCGAGAGACCGACAACATTATACTTCTGTCAAGGGCATCGTTCGATCGATGCACGGACTTCCAGAACTCCAATAGCGGGAAAGCGTCCCTCCACGGAAGGGTAAAATGATCGATCGGATGAAACGAGCGTCGGTACATGGCGAGTCGCACTCCGGTCGAGCCCCTGTCAGCGCCCACGTGCATGAGGAGCCGCACGCTGGGGGTAACCTGCGGCGGCGTCAACGCGACCAAGACCGTGTCGCCGCGTACCTTCGGCAGTCCTTCCGGACCGTTGAACTCCTGCGAGCTCACGCGTACCGGCTCGCCGGCAGCCTTCCACCGGTGTCCGGGTACCGTGCCCCGACGTACCTCATAGGATGCGGCCGATCAGGGACGACCGTCCTCGGCCGAATGATTTCCCGTCATCCAACAGTGCGCTACCTCTTTGAACCCAATGCACGTTGGGCTGTAGTCGATCCGCGCACCGATTTTTTGCAGCTGTATGTTCCAGGACCGGCACGAGTCATGATGGGCGCCGAGTTGGTTTCGGCCTCAACTCGGGCGCGCTTCCAGGCGACGTTTCGACCCTATGGGAGGAAGGTCCTTGTCGACAAGAGCCCGACGAACTCCCTCCGCGTTGACTATCTTGAGGAACTCGCGCCAGGAGCCCTTTACGTCCATATCCTCCGGGATGGGGTTGATGTCGCTCGATCGATTAGTACCCTGGCCGCTCAGACCGTCTACTACCCAGGCGGTCGGATGCTTAACAGCTGGTGGGGAATTAATGATGTCAAGTGGTCGCTCCTGGCTCGTGACGCGAGGATCGCAGGCTACGACATCTGCAATCTCGACGAGCTTGAGTCAAGTGAGCAGCGTGGAGCATATGAGTGGCTCGTAACCGTCAGCGAGATAGCGCGTGCCAAGAACCACCTCGGTCATCGACTTTGCGAGGTACGTTACGCGGACCTCTTGGCGAACCCGGAGGACGTCTTGCGGCGTATCGCCGACCATATGCGATTGGTGCCTGATAATAGCTGGTTGCGAGACGCAGTCTCGCTAATTCGATCCCCTCCATCTCGAAGCGAAAGTCACTCGGACCTTATGCTCCCGCGAGCCCTAGCTGAGCGCTTCAACGCGTTACAGCGGAGCACGCTGCTTCCTGGGCGGGCTGTGCCCCGTTAGCCCTGATCCCGACGCGGTCGCGGGTCAGCGCCCCTGGGATCGAGCGAAATGGTTATCACGTCGACACGGCGTCGCTGGTTGGTTCCAAACTGGCAATTGCCTGCTCCAAAGCAGCCGTCCCCACTGCTACATCGCAAAGCACCTCCGAGGACATGGAACCGGCACCTTCTGAGAGGTGCTTGCGCAAGTCCGAGTCATCACAGAAACGCTTCAAGGTCATACGCAGGCCAGCACCGTCGGGGTCCCACTTGAAGAGCAACCCATTCTTCCCATCTTCAATGAGCTCAGCGGCACCAATGTCCTCGCAAGCGATCACTGGAGTCCCGAAATACAAGCTCTCATTGACAACCAGGCCCCACGGCTCATAGGTGCTAGGTAACACTAGGGCGTCGACTGATTCAAGGAGGCTCCCCTTTTGCTCACCGATCACGTAGTTGAGCAGGGTGATATTGGGACAACCGGCCACGGCATCTTCGAGTTGGCTGCGAAGTGGCCCATCGCCCGCTATGGTCAACACGTCGTCGGATGTGCAGGCGTCCTTGAATGCCTCTATGAGAACACGGATATCCTTCTCGGGTCGGAAATAGCCGAGGAAGAGGAAGTGGGAGTTTATGGCGCTGGCGCGGCCACGCCCACGCCGACTTGGAAGCAGCTTCTGGGGCATTACCTGGGTACCCATGATGACTGGAGGCAAGGATGAACTGAGCCGCGCGATCTCCCTGACGCTGGCGTTGCCACTCATGCAGACAACAACGTCGGCGTTTGCCAGGATGAGCTTGCGAGCCGACCTATAGGCCCTTCGAAGAATTGCTCCCGACACAACCCTTTTCCTCTGGAATTCGGTTGACCCCAGCACGTGCTCCGTCCAAAGCACTACGGGGACCCGGCGAAAGTGGCACGCGAGGGCCGTGACTATCGATGTCAGTACATTGTCAGGGCTTTCACAGATTACGACAGCGTCGGCTCTCGAAAGCGCTGATCTCCAGATGGCTGTATAGTTCACAAGAAGCTGACCAATGTTAAAGTGCGGTAGAACGACAACCTTGGCGCCGTCGACGTCCCCCGATTCGGTCGCCCATTTGCGCGCTCGGCTGCCGGGCGAACAGAACCAGACCTCCACCTCCCACAAGGTGCCCAGCCGCGCAAACAATGGGAGCCTGTAGGGCGTGGGGTAGTTATGGACTATGAGCACGCGACGGACCGAGCGGTCCTGACTGTGGGCTCGTGTCATTTACGAGAACCCGCCGGCCCGATGACTATGAACTCGGCTGGTAGGGGGGTCCCGTCTGCTGATCTCGTGGTGAGCCATGCCTCGCCGGTGCACACCGACCAACGCTAGTCGCCAGTAGCCCCAGCGCCGAAACGATCGACAATCTACTGGCAGCCTCATCTACTGAAATTACCCGTTAGGTGGCCGGTTCCGACCTAGGCAAGTTCCTGTGGGCTAGTTGGGCCAGTCGCTAGCCACGAAACGGACCGCCCGCGGAACGATAGGTTTCCTAGTCGAGGTAGCTGAAGTTGTCGCCGGCCGCCAGGACCGAGCTCCCGCCGGGGACGATGACCTGCACGTTGGGCGTGCCCGACCCTGCTGGTGCCACCGCCGTTATCTGAGTCGGGCTCACTACCTGGAAGCTGGTGGCCTCATGGGGACCGAAGGTGACCGCCGTTGCCCCCGTGAAGTCCGTGCCTTTGACGGTGACGGTAGTGCCCCCCGAAGACGGCCCGCTCGAAGGCGACAGCGAGGTGATTGTCGGCACGAGGTAGCTGAAGACGTCTGCGGAGCTCAGCGGGCTCGGCCCACCCGGGGTAACCACTTGGACGTTGTGTGTGCCTTGGATGCCTGCTGGTACCACCGCAGTTATCTGCGTCGCGCTAACCACCTGGAAGCTGGTGGCCTCGGTGGGACCGAAGGTGACAGCCGTTGCGCCTAGGAAACCTGTCCCGGTGATGGTGACGGTGGTCCCGCCCTCCGACGGCCCGCTCGAAGGCGACAAGGACGCCACGGTCGGGCCGAGGTAGCTGAAGTTGTCGCCGGCCGCCAGGACCGAGCTCCCGCCGGGGACGATGACCTGCACGTTGGGCGTGCCCGACCCTGCTGGTGCCACCGCCGTTATCTGAGTCGGGCTCACTACCTGGAAGCTGGTGGCCTCATGGGGACCGAAGGTGACCGCCGTTGCCCCCGTGAAGTCCGTGCCTTTGACGGTGACGGTAGTGCCCCCCGAAGACGGCCCGCTCGAAGGCGACAGCGAGGTGATCGTCGGCACGAGGTAGCTGAAATTGTCCCCGGTTATCAGGGCGGAGCTCCCGCCGGGGCCGACGACCTGGACGTTGGGCGTGCCCGACCCTGCTGGTGCCACCGCAGTTATCTGCGTCGCGCTAACCACCTGGAAGCTGGTGGCCTCGGTGGGACCGAAGGTGACAGCCGTTGCGCCTAGGAAACCTGTCCCGGTGATGGTGACGGTGGTCCCGCCCTCCGACGGCCCGCTCGAAGGCGACAAGGACGCCACGGTCGGGCCGAGGTAGCTGAAGTTGTCGCCGGCCGCCAGGACCGAGCTCCCGCCGGGGACGATGACCTGCACGTTGGGCGTGCCCGACCCTGCTGGTGCCACCGCAGTTATCTGCGTCGCGGCTAACCACCTGGAAGCTGGTGGCCTCATGGGGACCGAAGGTGACCGCCGTTGCCCCCGTGAAGTCCGTGCCTTTGACGGTGACGGTAGTGCCCCCCGAAGACGGCCCGCTCGAAGGCGACAGCGAGGTGATCGTCGGCACGAGGTAGCTGAAATTGTCCCCGGTTATCAGGGCGGAGCTCCCGCCGGGGCCGACGACCTGGACGTTGGGCGTGCCCGACCCTGCTGGTGCCACCGCAGTTATCTGCGTCGCGCTAACCACCTGGAAGCTGGTGGCCTCGGTGGGACCGAAGGTGACAGCCGTTGCGCCTAGGAAACCTGTCCCGGTGATGGTGACGGTGGTCCCGCCCTCCGACGGCCCGCTCGAAGGCGACAAGGACGCCACGGTCGGGCCGAGGTAGCTGAAGTTGTCGCCGGCCGCCAGGACCGAGCTCCCGCCGGGGACGATGACCTGCACGTTGGGCGTGCCCGACCCTGCTGGTGCCACCGCAGTTATCTGCGTCGCGCTAACCACCTGGAAGCTGGTGGCCTCATGGGGACCGAAGGTGACCGCCGTTGCCCCCGTGAAGTCCGTGCCTTTGACGGTGACGGTAGTGCCCCCCGAAGACGGCCCGCTCGAAGGCGACAGCGAGGTGATTGTCGGCACGAGGTAGCTGAAGACGTCTGCGGAGCTCAGCGGGCTCGGCCCACCCGGGGTAACCACTTGGACGTTGTGTGTGCCTTGGATGCCTGCTGGTACCACCGCAGTTATCTGCGTCGCGCTAACCACCTGGAAGCTGGTGGCCTCGGTGGGACCGAAGGTGACAGCCGTTGCGCCTAGGAAACCTGTCCCGGTGATGGTGACGGTGGTCCCGCCCTCCGACGGCCCGCTCGAAGGCGACAAGGCCGCCACGGTCGGGAGGGTGCTAGCTACGATCAGGGTTGCGCTCTGACTGGCGGCTGGAGAGACCCCGTTTGAGGCAGTGAACGTAACAGGATAGAAGCCATTCGTGCCGACCGCCGGCGTACCCGAAAGTGTCCCGTCCGAAAATGACAGCCCGGACGGAAGGTCTCCCACCTCGGCAATGGCCGGTGCCGGGCTCCCGCTCGCCGTTGGGGTGAAGGCTCCTGTGGTACCGGTAACGAACGTTGCAGTGGCCGGCGAGATAAACGACGGGGCCTGGTCGACGATTAGCGTCATCGGCTGAGACACGCTTGCGGCACTTCCGTTGGACGCTGTCAACGTTAAGTTGTACGTTCCGCCCGAAGTGGACGTCGGGATACCCCAGATCACGCCGTCGCTGAAGTTCATGCCTGCGGGAAGCGTCCCCGACTCGGCAATCGTCGGGGCCACCTCCCCACCGACCGTCACCGTGAACGTCTCGATCGTGCCTTCCTGCAAAACCAGCGTTGCCGGTGAAGTGAACGCAATTGTCCCCCCGAGGGCGGGTGCTGCGTCGTCGCCCACTTGAACGCCGATCGCTTGCTCAAAAGCTTGCAATGCCGGCTTGGGTTGGCCCGACGCGGTGTTCAGCCCGAAGGCGCCGTCACTCGAGTCTTCCCAGTCGAAGGCGAACAGTGGCCCTGACCAGCTCCAGGTCCTTGCCATCAAGAAAGCCTGCGAATAGGACAGGGCCTGCACCGGAAGCGAGACGGCCCCGCCGTTACCCGAGGTCGGTGCGCCGAACTCCGTGTACCAGATCAGCTTGGAGCCGTCGCCGTTCGACGCCATCAGACTGTGAAGTTGGGGCAAATACGTCCATGGGTTCCAACTGGCCGCCTCCTCAGGCAGCGATGGATATATATAGGGGTGAAATGACAAGGCGTCGAAGTACCCAGCCGCTCCGTCCTTGTACATCTGGGTCAGGTAGCCAATGGGAGAGAGCTGAGACGCCGACGAGGAGGCGAGCCCCGACCCGCCGGCGAGCACGACGGCGTTCGGGACATTGGCATGGATAGCTGGATAAACGTCGCGCAGCAACTGCGCGTAGTCGGCGATCGGTACCCCTCCTGCTGGGCTTATGTTCAGGTTGGGCTCGTTGAGGATCTCGAACACATGAACACCCAGGCCGCTGAGGTGCTCGGCCTCTTGGATGAAGTAAGTACTCAGGGTGTTGACTTGAAGGGTTCCAGCACTGTTGAAGGCCCAGGGCGGGGCCTGTAGGACCGCGTCGACGTTGAGGTCCTGGTCAACAGCCGCCTCAACGGCGCTGTCCCAGTTCCAACTGAAGCTCCCAGGCCCTGGCTCGTCGTCATAGTCGAGCCGCACCCAAGAAGCCCCAGTCGCTGCAACGGCTGCCATTACAGCTGACTGTTGTGCAGGCGCGAGATCCGCAAGGGTCTGGTTCTCGTAGCCGCTGCCAAAGACGATGCCGCCCGGGACCATACCGCCCGTGATGGCGGTGGCACCCCGCGTTCCGCCAGCCAAAACCGGGGTCATCCCGGCAAATGCGACCAGGGTAGTAGCAACCGAAACGACGATCGACCAGAAGCCCCACGAGCGGAACGGCGTCCAACCTGAAAGAAAACTGTTGATTATAGGCCGCTCGCCGTCAACGTACAAGGGAACAGGTCTCCCGCAAAGACCACTCATAAGTTACTCATTGGGTTAATTGTCGAGCGATCGCTGCCAGGTCTTAAGGCGAGTCGCGGCGGGTTGTAGTTTCACCTGGTCTCTCCTAGGCCCAAACCAGCAAAACCGGAAAACGGAGTAACCTTTCGGGAAACCGAGCCTCTCCGGGGGCAAACGGCCCCGCCTGTCATTGGAAACGACCGGGATCGCTGCAGCTTCCGCTTCGTGGCGGGGGACGCACGCAGGCGGCGAACCCACGAGCGCACAAAACTAACCCTCGCGCGGGAAAAGTGCTCTCTCAACTAGGGCGAAAACGATGTGCCCGGCTACAAGCTGAAGCTTTTGGATTTTGCAGTCTCATCCGCAGGCACGGCTAGCACGAGGTCTGCAATCCCCATGTCGCGAGGTTCCCTGCCCGTGAAAGCTACCGTCAGGATGCCTGCGGTGCGCGTGGCGAGCAGGGCCTGTACGACGTTTCGCGACCGACCCGAAGTCGAGTAGGCCAACCAGGACGTCACCCTCACGGCCGATCGCCTGGACCTGGCGGGCAAACACCGTGTCATAGCCGTAGTCGTTGGCGAGGGCGGCGAGCACTAACTTGTCGACGCCGCGGGCAACATCTGCGGCAGGGGCATGGTCATAATTCTGCCTGCCGACCAGTTCTGCTGCGAGGTGCTGGGCATCGGCCGCCGAACCACCGTTGCCGCAAAACAGTGCCTTGCCCCTACATTGCATGCAACTGACTATGGCCGGCGCAGTCTCCGCCATTGCGGAGATATAGGCGGGAGCGGCCAACTCAGCCAGGCCTTCTTGGAGTTTTACCACTTCACGGGCAGCGAAGCGCAGTGCTCTTCTCCGACCTCCGCCGTCGGCTGGACGTCCTGCACAGTGCTTTGCACCATCTGCCTCCTTAGGAACCGCTGCTCCTTCTTACATTTTCTCTATGTGTTCGCGTTAAGTACCTGGTGAACAGTACGTTACGGGTAGCGACGCCACGCCCGTCACGGTCAGAGTCGCGTCCCACCGCTTAGCATGAGGGAAGCAACCCGGAGGTCGCCGGCTAATGCCAACGATGATGAGCAGGGCGTAGGCCGACAGCCTGGCCCTCGACGCCAGCACCCTTCGGGCGTGTAGATGGACAATCTCTGACCACGAGAAGTTCTTCACCCGTATCTCGGCCCATGCGTCGGAGGGACAGAAGCTGGATGTCTAGCCCAGGCTGGACGGGGTGTGCAAGGTCGTGGGTCACCCGGCAAAGCCCGAGGTACCCGGGGCGGCCGGGCTTGGGGGCGCCGACCAGGTTGCGGCAGAGGGTCCGACCGCGTGACGCTGCCTTTTGGAGGTGCCATACGGCAAGCTCCCGGCCACACGGAGCGAGACCTCCTGAAGTGTCGTCAGGGCCAGGACGCCGCTGCACGTCAGCTTCGCGGGCGACACGTAGGCTTAACGCGGTGGCGGCGTACTTCTCAGATTCCTCGGCGAGGCCGTGCCCCGGCGGTAAAGCTAGCGTCCTAGCACTGGATAGCGAAGCGAGCAGCAGCACAAGCCTGGCGCAGTTCGTCCATTCCAAGCCGCCCGACCTTTTGGACAAGCCGTTGTTTCGGCAACGGCATGATGTTGTCGAAGTTGGCTACGCACGGCCTTGGCAGGCCCTGGGCACGGCTCAGCGGGACCTCGGTCGGGATGTCGCGTATACGGGTGGTGACCGGCGCCACCAGGACCGTGGTCAGGCGAGGCATGACCGAGTCTCGGGTCAGGACTACGACCGGTCGGCGTTTGTCACCGGGGATGTCTGCGAACCAGACCTCGCCTCGTCGGGGTTCGACGCTCATTCCGCGTCCCAGGGAAGGTCGGCCCATACGTTGGGGTCAACCTGTCGGACCACGTCGTCCCCCTGAGGGGGACGAGCATAGCCATCGGCCTGAGCCCGTTCGAGCTGGTCCTCGATCAGTGCCCTGAGCCCCCTGTCGAGCACTTCAGAGGTACTTTCGCAGCCGGTGAGCTTCTTCGCCCTTTCGAGGCGGTCTGGATCGACCGTGGCCGATACCTTCACCTTGGTCATGACCTATCCTACTATCAGATGGAGTGTACTCCTACCATGTCGCGGACGGGTGGTCCTCCACCGAGACCTCCCATCGCGACACCCCGCACCCTCGTCCACCCCAATACGGAGGAGAACCCTCTGGTACAACGATCTGATGCCACGGCTCGCTCGTAATGTTGCTTGGGCTCCGGTCGGGTACGGTCTTGCCATAGCGCTTAGCGGGGTCGCCTGGGTCCGAGCGTGGCGCCCCGAACGCTCGACAGTCGACGTCGCCGTTACAGCGGCCACCCCGTGGTTGCTGGCCCCATCCTGGGCTCTTCTCGCCGGCGCGGTCGCAGCTCGTCGACGTCGCCTAGTGCTTTTAGCCTCGGCCCTGGCCGTCTATCACGCTACCTGCATCCGGCCCCAGTCCCGGCCCGCTGGGGATCGTGGCGAGCTGGCCGAGGGGCCTGTGGTCCGAGTGGCCTTCGCCAACCTTTTGTACCGCAACCGCGATGTCAGGGGGATCCTGAGCGAACTGGCTGCCGGCGAGCACGACATAGTGGGCCTAGCCGAGGTCACCGAAGCCCATTTGATCGAGATCGATGCCCTTTTCCCCACCGCCACCTACCCGTGGCGGTGGTGCGTCCCCGGGGGGTCCCAGGGCCTGGCCCTGATGAGCCGAGTTCCCTTGGACGAGGTCACGAAATGGATGAGCCAAGGCCACCCGCAGCTGGAAGTAACGGTCCGTGCGCCCGGGTCGCTCCCCTTTCGCCTTCTGGTCATCCACACGTGGGGGCCTGTTGGCCGCCGCAAGATCGGATGGTGGCGTGCTCAACTGGCTGAGATCGCTGACCGCGCTCAAAGTGCGTCCTCGTCGGGCGACAATTTACCCGTCGTGATGGTCGGCGACTTCAACGCCACTCGCCAACACCGCAGCTTCGACCGGCTCGTGGGGACGGGATGGAGCGATGCCGGCGCCCTTTGCTTCGGCGGGTGGCGGGGGACATGGCCAGCGAACCGGTGGTGGCGGCCCCCTCTGTTCCGGATCGATCACATCCTGACGGGACCAGGCATCTCGGTCCGCACCAGCCGCGCCGGCCGGGCTCGTGGCAGCGATCACCGGCCCGTTACCGCCGTGTTGACATTGCCGGCGGCGGGACGAGATTAGTACGGCTCAGCTCCCGGCCGAAACCGTAGTGGCAATGGCGGGTGCGGTCCGGCGCTGCCATTTCCGATTTTCTCGGCTCCTTGCCCGGACCCGCTTCAAGGTGACCGGCATGCCGATCCAAGGTTTCCGCAATGACGCAGCCGAGCCCACCGCCGCTTGAGCGAGGCCGGTGAGCGCCATGGGTGAGGGACCAATAGAGCTGGGCAGCCCGGTACGGGAGCAGCAGCAGCAGACCTTACGCGCGTCGACGGCGCCCGTCACGTGTCCCTGGTCCGGTTACGGATGGGCGCCGCTCTTGCAGCATCGGTGGCCGAGGAATTGCGCCTCGACGCCCTCGTGTTGTGGGACCCCTGTGACAGCGGTCGCTCCTGCCTGCGGGAACAGGCACTTCTGCTGGGGATCCCGGGGCGATCGTCACGCGAAAAAACGACCCTCACCGACGTCAGGCTCGGTTGCTGATAGACCTCGCCTTCCGTCACGTAAGCCTCGCACGTCCCAGACGTCTCGATCTAGGCACGCTCCACCCGGACGCGGATACACATAGTTGCCGCGGTCCCTGGGGTGGTTGTTACAGTCAGCGGTGTCGACGACAGAGTAGCGGTAGGATCGGGAACGGCAACGGCTGTCTCGGGCGCGACGGGGTCGGTTGGGCTAGCTGCAAGTGCGGCACGCAATAGTCGGCGGCATCCAACTTCTCCAATAACTGGAGGTCCGCGAAAGTTCGTGGTAGTAGCTCTGTAAGAAGCTGCGTCGACGACCCCGATGGGTGCCACAAGTGGGAGACCGATCTCCTTGGCTTCCTCTCGAACGATCGTGTGCTGGTGCGAATACACCGCACTCGTCAACCTAATTACGATCGCTCCCTTCTGGTCCTCAGACATTTGTTTCGCGTGCAGACGGAGCATCTTCGTCGCCAGTTGACGGATCTGGTTAAATCTCATCCACGCTCAGGGGTTATGCTGCCAGCGTGCGTAGCCCGTTCGTCGACCGCCAGCTGGAGTGTCAGTGGGCCGAGATGCGCGCCGAGGCCGGAAGACACCAGAGTGCCTGCCGCGATGCAGTGCTCGCCGGCAGGCGCTCATCGTTCAGCGGGAAGCTCGAGGCCCGCCGCGAGCCTGGGGAGCGTCGAATAAGCGTTGGGGCGGCAGCTACCAGGGCCGGTCGGCAAATATCACTGGTTCTACTGTCTCTCTCGGGCTATTATAGGACCTGCATAAATAGGAAGAGCCATTATGAATGGAAAGATGAGTGATTTTCAGCTTCGGGTTCGTGTAGGTCAAGGTCGCAATGCGCGGTTCAATAGCCTCCATGGCCAGAACAACGCGGAGCTGATCGCTGGCCCACTTACCCCGTTGGTGCGCGTTAATAGGCGTTTCGACGCCTTCACTTGATAAGGCCCGGTTATGACTTGATCCACAGCATCAACGCGGTGCCGATTCTAACGAAGTGCCCATTGATGGTAACCTTCGAGGACTATGTGCCCCGCATGCCAGACGACCGTCCGATCCCTTGGCTTGAGAGATACCTTGTCCGTCGCCTACTCGACCCCCAATGTATCGCCATTCTCGCAATGTCTCAATATGCGTTGCGCCAAATGAAACATCAACACCGCGACCGGCCTGGGCTCGGCCGTTTACTCGCTAAATGCGAAGTTCTCTACCCGAGTGTGCGACCGGCCCGGTCCGCACCCAAATCGGCGGGAAGTGAGCTTAAGCTACTTTTCGTCGGCGGCGACTTCTATCGCAAGGGCGGTCCCGCACTGGTTCGAGCTCACAAAACATTACGCGCCGCGGGGGTACCGGTACGGACAATCATCGTTTCCTCGTTGAACTGGTCGGTCGATGATTACATCGGCCCCGGACGCCAAAGGTGTAAGGCGGCAGCAAAGGAACTATCGGCCGAGGAAATATCACTCCATCGTTCGCTACCGAACGATGAGGTCCGTCGTCTTATGGCAGAGACCGATTTTCTCATCTTGCCGACGTTTCACGACACGTTCGGTTACGTCTCACTAGAGGCGATGGCGGCCGGGACGCCGGTAATTGCCACCGCGACCTGTGCTCAGAAGGAGATTGTCGATCCGGGTCGCTTCGGCTTCCTGCTTGAATTCGACAATGACTGAAGATTGGAAAGTGGATTGGATTCACGGCCAGAAACGGCCTGGCTATATCGAGGCATATTGGTCGACCATCGATAGATCTGGCGTCGGCTTTGGCCGAGCAACTCCAGCAGTGCTGGGAGAAACGGTCCGACTATCAGGCGTGGAGCGCCGGCGCTCTGGCGCAGATCGAGGTTCCAAGTTTCACACCGACCTGGCGCGTGACCGGCTAGAGCAGAATATACGAACGGGCCCGGCATGGCTAGCTTGCACAGAGGTTCTGGAGTAGCTTCCCAGCCCAGAGCCGGCCCCCGGATCGTCAACATAAGGCCTCCCTGCGGTCGGATTACACCGACGTTCTTCATAGAGCTGTTGTGTGATAAGTAACTACCTGGGGCCTCAAATCACCGTCGGATTACCCACAAGTTCGTTAGCGACGTGTGGTCGTCGCTGCCGGTAGAACAGTGGTTGCGGGCCGCCGGCGGTAGTGGTCGTTGCCGGTTAGGTCGTGCTCGCTGGAGGGGGATGAGCGGAGGCCCATCAAAGACTATCCGGAAGATGCCGGCGCCCTATTCCGTGACCACTAAGCCGAAAGCGACAGTCCAATTTTCTGGAGAAGGCTGGCCGCAAATGATAACGTGCGCCCTCGCTACCGAGCCGACGATTGAGCGCCCTTTGGTCGCCGTTTGGGGCCCTGGAGCCTGTGACCAGGGCCGTGTCCTGGGCGCGATATCCCAGCCATGCTCGCTCCCGACCGGTAGCTTCAAACTACCCCACCATGCCAAGAGTGCTGGGTCCGCTCCTATCACTGCCGCACCCAGTAACCGATCCCAATGGCATGTTGAGGATCGTCGCTGCATGAGGCCACAAATGTGAGGCCTGCCTGCACGAGGAGGCGATCAGCACGCTGGGCGCGATCGGCGGAGTGCCACTCCATGACGGCTGTTCGGGTGTGGGCGAGGGTTTGGGGGCGCTGCCCCTTCGAGCACATTGACCTCCCAGCCTTCGACATCAAGCTTAGCACGTCGACCCGGTCGACGCCCACACTTTGGCAGTAGTCGTCGAGGCGAACAACCGAGACGGGCTCCGTGGCTCCAGTTTTGGAATTGTTGAGGATGTCAGCGCAGAGCGTGCCCTGCCGGCCGCCCAGCGTCAGGGCGAGGTTCTGGGCCGCGACTTCGTTACCTAGAGCCAGTTGGTTCATGTGCACCCGAACTCCCTGCCACCCCGTTGGCCGCCGCGTTAGCCCCGGCCGCCTCAAAGGCAGCGGCCAAGGGCTCGACGTGTGCACCACAGCGGACGGCTCGGCGAGGGCGACTAGGACCGCGTACATGCCGACGTTGGCACCGCCATCCACGACGACACCCCCGGCCGTCACGTGAGCGGCCTCTATCCGGAAGTAATCCTGGGCCACCTGGGCCATTGTCATGAGGTCGTGCATGGCGTATCGAGCCCTAGTTCGAAGGACGACGGAGGCCACCCCGTCGCCGATAACGCTTCGGGCGGGCGCGAGCACGTCTGCTCGGACGTCCTTGGCTATGTCAAAGGTGACCTGCGGGTTGCTTACCCAGACCGGCCGCCACCCGTTTCGCCAGGTACTCCAACCGCAGTTCGCTCCTCGGAACCGTCGGAAACTGGTGGCATCATGCATGATCTCCCGCAGTGTCTCGGCATCGCATGAGTATGCCACCGCCTGGCCTAGGGATGTCCCCGTTGCGAACATGGCTTCCCCAGGCGGAGGATTCCGGCCGCCGCGGCAGTTGTGCTCGCCCTCGAAAAGGCGGTGGGTTGATGCCGTCGACAACGTTCCGCCCCTCGTCGTGTTGGTGCACGTAGAGGCCCGAGTGCGGCTGGCCGGGGTGTGAGGTGCGGCTGGCGGGTCGTGTTTTTGGCTGAGGCGCCTACGCGCCGCCCGCACTCCTCTGTCCGACGGGCGGCTGGTCAGGGTGATCGTGCGTTGCTCATGGTGGTGTGTCCCTTCGGTTGGCCGCGAAGGACCGTCGGCTGCGTCGATTCAGCGCCCCCGAGACTGCGTCCGGGTTGCAGCCTGGTGGCGTGCCGCTCCCCGAACCCTTCGAGCACCCGCACAAACTCCCTGTTCAGCGCCCTGGCACTTCTCACGCCGGCTATCACTACCCGCCCCGAGCCCAGACCCCCCTTTTCCCCTTTGCTGGCGGCGCTCCTGGGACGTTACCGTCCCCTGCCTACCCGGCCAGGTGACCTCTGAGCCTCCCGGCGCTAAGGCCGCATCGAGGCGGGCTTCCCCGTCCGTGCCAACATACGTTCGCCCTGTCACAAGACTTGAAACCTGTTCAAGTTGGGCACTCAGGTCTCGGGGCGGCTCCCGCCGCCGTCGCCTTCGTCCCGCGTCCCCGTCGGCCGTCGCCCCGGCCTTCCCCTCCCTGTCTCTCCCACATCACAGTGACGACGGGGTTCGAACCCGTGACCCTCGCCTTGGCAAGCTGATGCTCTACCAGCTGAGCCACGTCCGCGCTGTCAACGGAGACTAGCGCTTAGCGAAGCACGCGCAATTGGCGTATGCAAGGCCCGCTAGGCCGCAGATAGGCCGGGACGTGCCCCCAGACGGCACCGCTACCTTGGGCCGGCACGTCACCGGGTGTGCGGCTTCCGCCCAAGCCGGCACGAGCTCGACACACAAGGACGTCACCGCGTATGCGGCCTCCGGGCTACGCCGCGGTGGCTCCGATACCCTTTCCCGGCAAATGCACACCAACTCATATGCACATGTAGGCGAGTGGGCGGGCCCGACGAGGCACCCGTCGAGGTTGTTGAGAAATGTTCATATCACGAGCAAGGCCACGCTAGCCAATAGGAGGGCCTCGAGTCGGGCACCAGGCGCGGTAGAACCACAGGACGGCGCCAGCATAGAAAATCGGTATGAACCGCACCATCGCCGTGATTGAGAACGGTAAACCGTCTATGAACGTGGGGAGGCCAGGGATGAATGCGCCACCGATAGCTGCGGCCCAAAAGAGCGCCCACGACCTCTCGGTGGCGGATAACAGTCGTGATGGCCAGCACGGCCATAGTCAAGTAACAGTAGAACGCAAGGCCAGCGTCCAAAGCGACCCGTCCCAAGCGTTCGGATAAGGAACTCGACTTGGAGTGCCGGCGATAGTGTACGTGCCCGTTCGCAGGTCGGCGTTGTGCAGCAGGTAGTGGACCGGGCCCACGGGAGCTGACCAGTACGTCAACATGATCCTCAACATGGCCGTACCGCAACTTTTCGAACCCCTGGATCGTCACTCTTAGCGGCTTGCTCACCGCAGGTAGTCGCAGAATCCCGCGGCGTGGCCCGTCCGTCTCGCTCATTAGGCCGGCCGAGCGCTACAGTGCTGGCAGACCTAGCGAAGGTGGGCTCGCCATGTTCGACGACCCTGGTACACTCAGGGGAAATTGCCGCAAGCCTATGCCAAGGTGCACGGTGGCACGGTTTAGGCGTGTGCATTTGTCCGCCTGTCCGCCTCTTTCTGGTCAATTTACTTCCGATGGCAATGTTACCCACTGAAGACCCCTTGGACGTGTCAGAACACGATGTTATAAACCTCGTCGATCCGGCCCCGGCCAGTCGTGGCGGGCACGCGTCCGCCCGTACACTCGCCCACGACGGGACCCATCCGATCGATCGCCTTACCCAGCGTGCCCCCGTCGGAAGCATTGCACGCGAGCCCCTCGCAGGCCAACCCGGGGGCGTCGAGGTCATAGCGGACGTACTTTTGTCGGTGGTCCGCGTTAGTGTCATCCTCCCGACGCTCAACGAAGTCGATAATTTGCCGCACGTGTTCGAGCGCATGCCTAGAGAGGTCGCCGAGGTCATCCTGGTCGACGGAAGGTCGACTGACGGTACTGTCGAAGCGGCCAAGCAACTGTGGCCGAATATCATCACCATAACTCAAACAGGGGTAGGCAAAGGTGATGCTCTCGCATGCGGGTTCAGCCGAGCCACCGGGGACATAATCGTCATGCTTGACGCCGACGGTTCGACTGACCCTGCCGAAATTCCCCGCTTTGTGGCCACACTGTTGGCCGGAGCGGACTTTGCCAAGGGCTCTCGCTTCATCGCCGGCGGGGGCAGCGCTGACATAACGCGTATGCGCCGAATAGGTAACTGGATGCTGGCAAAGACCGTCAACTATATCTGGGGCGGCCAGTACAGCGACCTCTGCTACGGGTTCAATGCTTTTTGGACGCGGTGCCTCCGCTTCGTCATGCCCGACTGCGGGGGCTTCGAGGTCGAGACGTTGATGAACATTCGCGCCGCTCGCGCCCATCTCGCTATTCACGAGGTGCCCAGCTTCGAGCATCACCGGCGCCATGGCATAAGTAACCTCGACGCCCGCCGTGACGGGATTCCGGTGCTCAGGACCATCATCTCGGAGCGGATCAAACCTTGACCCCGCATTATCCTTACCGCCTGTTGACGCGAGCCCTCCTGACGACACCTAAACGACGGGTCCCTTCCCTAGGGCAACGCTTACGATGAAATGGTCGGCTCGTTCAACGCTCCTGCGCGAAGGCCTATCACCCGATGTGGTACCTTCGCCCTATCGGCTCGCTACGACTGCTTCGGTCGGAAGCGCGGGCTATGACCGGCGTTGGTTCCCTAACCGCTAGTCGCCCCGGATACGGCCAACGCTCCGCGGTCCGGGCCACGCCTGACCTTTCCCGTCCGGTCCCGGCCCCGGCTGAGCCCCGTCTTCGCGCCTCACGACTACCTTTAGTACTCGTAGCCACATCGGTGGGCACCTTGCTCATCTCCGTCGCTTTTGCTCTGGGCCGCGCCTCCGAGCCGGGCGGTGACCAGCTCTATTGGGCGGGCGAGATCCTCTACTTCCTCCCTCCGGCGTTGTTCCTCTTGGCCAGCCGCAAGATAACCGTCCGCGAGTCCACCATTATCGCGTTGGCTTTGCCGGTCCTTGCGTACGTCATCCGCGAGTGCTATTCCCCTGACGCCTTCCACTTTCAGGACGAGATGCAGCACCTCATAACGCTGCACTCCATTGTCACCTCCCACCATTTGTTCGCTTCCAACCCGTCGCTGCCTATAAGCCCCTATTTCCCTGGCCTGGAGATCGTGACCAGCGGTGTGATGATGGTCTCGGGCGCTTCGGTATACACCGCTGGGACAATCGTGGTCGGGATCTGCCATGTCGTCGCCTGCATGGCCCTTTTCCACCTCGTGGCGGACATGACAGACTCCCCACGCGTTGCAGGCCTGGCCGCATTGGTGTACGCCACGACCTTGCATTATCAGTCTTTTGACTCGTACTTCGTCTACGGCACGATGGGGCTACCCATGCTCCTGCTTACCCTGCTCGCCTTTCGGCGCTTCGTCCAGCGCAAGAGCTGGGGCTGGGGACTATTGGCCGTCGCCTTCGCCGCCGGCACGACGGTGAGCCATCACCTCTCGGCCGTAGTCATGGTCGGCTTCTTGCTGGCCTTCACCGTCGAGGCCCACCTTCGAGGCCTCAACCCACGTCACGCGTGGGCCGCTCTAGGGGCCGCGGTGGCCATACTCCTAAGCTGGGTGTCCTTCGTTGCTACCGGCACTTACGGCTACCTATTCGAGAACGCCGCCCGCCTCCTCGCCTTCGGCACCGCCCATAAGCTGCACGCGGCTCATGAAACGAGCGTGGCCTTCGGGCCCATCCGGCTTTCGCTCAAGGCGGTGGGGACGCCGCTCCCCGACCAGCTTGTGACCTATCTGGCGGCCGGGCTCACCCTGAGCCTGATCATGACGGCCATCTTTGTTTTCCTCAGGAACCGCCCATTCCTGGCCTTTGGCGGCTACTCTTTGTGGCTTCTGTCCCTGAGCGTGCCTGTTATCGTGGCGGTCCGCTTAGTCAGCCCCGGGGGGAGCCAGCTGGCGGGGCGGGCGTTTGAGTACCATTCGTGCCCGTGGCGTTGGTCCTGGGTTGGCTACTCGACCAGTTCGCCCGCCGGACAACCTCCCTATTGAGCTCGGGGCGTCGTTTCCGCCCGCCCGTCATCCCCCACTTGCCGCTGTCGCGGCTGACGGTCATCGCCGTGCTAGCCATTGCGGTCGGCGACATCGCCAGCGGCTGGCCCCCTTATTACGAGCGGCTACCCGGGCCCTTCGCGCCTGGGCTGTGGGAGCGCTCGGTCGATGCGCACGAAACCGACGTCGCCGAGTGGTTCCCGAAATGGCTCGACCCCTACAACCGGGTAGCGGCCGACGGCGCGCAGTCGTCCCTTCTCTCAGGCATCGGGCTCCAGGAGCCCACGGCTAACGCCGCCTATTTCTTCCTCTGGGATACGCCCCTCTCGAGCGCACAGGTGGTCTTCCTCTCGGGCTTTCACGTTCATTACGTCGTGGTCGACGACCGGTTGGCGACCATGCTCCCCAACGGGGGGTCTTACTTCGACAATGACCCGCTAGCCAACCACTACCTGAGCCCCCTGCCTGAGGGCGACCTGAGCAAGTTCGCCAACATCCCGGGGACAGCCCGTATTTACGATGACGGCACCATCCAAGTCTACGACGTCAAATGGTCAGTCCTCAGGTAGGCCAGGGGGACCGGTGAGGAACCTCGGGCTTCACTTACGCGACATGAGCTTATGGCGGCTGCCAGCAGTCGCCCTGACGGTGCTGTTGGTGTGCCCGGCCCACGCAGTTCGTCACTATCCCGGCGGGCGTGGCTCTAGGCATGTTCTTCACCGGGGACGCCCTAATCCTGGCCCTGTTCCCGTCACGCACGTTCCGCACCCTCGAACGGGTGGTTTGGTGCGTGGGCGCGGGCATCGCACTTTCCATATTGGGCGGTCTCGTGCTCAACGAAGCCGGCGGGTTGACCCGCCGGTCCTGGGTCGTGTTGTGGGGCGTCGAGATCCTGGTGTGCTACCTAGCTGGAGCTGTTCGCGTTGTCGTCGCCGCCCCACCGATCGGGCGGCCCCGCCGGTTGGCCATGGCGCTCCCTCGAGGGCTCGTAGCCGCCGTGGCCCTGAGCGCAGTTCTCGCTGGCGGAGCCATAGCGGTTGCTAGTTGGAGCACGGCCCGTTATACGTCCGGCCCAACGGCCCAGCTCTTCCTGGTCCGGGAGTCCGGCACCACAGTTGTGCTCGGGGTCACGAGCGACACCTACCGAAAGCAGTTGGTCGTCCGGGTAACAGGCAACTACGTCGGGACCTGGAAGTTCACTTTGACACCGGGCCACACCTGGCAGCACACCTTTTACCTGACCGAGACCGAGCACATATCAGCCTCCCTGGTATCCGCCTCCGGCGGTGCTGTCCACGAGGCGGTTTACATGCCCGCCCGGCCACACGCCGTTCCCGCCGCTGGAGGATAGGGAACCACTAAACGCACCTAGAGCCCCAAACCCGAACCAGTAACGAAGGAAATGAAGGGGAAGGAGAAATGAAGAGGTACTGCAACCCACGCCGAGCCGTCCTGGCCGTAGCCGCCGCTCTCGTCATGATCACCGGTCTAGAAGCTCTCGACGCCACTGCCAGCGACATCAGCTTCCTGTCCGGGGCCTCGAAACGGCGCTGGCACCAGACATGCCCTGACCCCGCGCTGACTGCGCACCAGGCACTGCCATTTTTTCCGGTTTCGCACGTTTTGTCGGTTTAGGTTAGGCGGTGGCCTCTCTGAGGTCACCAACTCTCAAGGGAGGGTCATATGCTTCCGAAGGATACCGCATGATACGGCTGACATCAGCCGTCGCGGCACTAATGGGCACGTTGGCCCGTTGCAACCCACGGCTAGTCCAGCTACGACTGGCACTGCTCATACCTGTTCCCTGCAACGTTCCAGCGCCGTGCACCTTGCTTGTGCGGCAGGACCCGCGCCTCCGGCTGGAAACCTTGGACGCAAAACCAGCGACGAAGACCACCCCTCGGCCCCGACGACTACAACCACGCGCCCTGTCACCACAACTACTACCAGGGCCCGACTACAGCAACGAGCCCGCAGCCGACGGCCACTGGGTTCGGCGCGTACGTAGGCCCGAGCTCGGTCACTGCTCTAAACGCCCTGGGTGCCTACCTCGGCCGGGCGCCGCAGTACGGCTCTGACTACTTCCCGTATGCGTCTTGGGCTGCCCTCGACAGTGACCAGTGGATGCTCCAGCAATGGGAGGGCAAGGGTTACCACATGATCTCCGGGGTGCCCATAG